>NZ_CP107841.1:0-1200000 GCF_036346855.1 Streptomyces europaeiscabiei | reverse complement strand
GTTCTCCCGCGCGGGAGAGGCACTGGCCCAGGAGGACGCGGTCCTGGCCGGCGCCCACCTGGCCGGAACCCTCGACCGCGAACGGTTGCGCCTGTTCACCGGCGCCGTCGACACCCGTCGCACTCTGACCGAAGCCGCCGGTGTCGATCTGCGCGGCCCCGAACGTGCCGCCTGGCAGGAACTCGCCGGAGGAAGCGCCTACGCCGACCTGCGCGCCGTCGAGGACGAGGTACTCGCGAGCCACCCCGGAGCCCAGGCGCTCCAAGCCGCTCCCGAGGCAGCCTGGAAATTTGCCCACGCGCGCGTGCGGGACGACATGCGCGCCATCGAGTCCGACGCCGGACGAGACGTCGCCGACCGCGCCGACCCGTTCACCCGCGCCCTGCTGACCCCGGCGGGGGCCGCGGTGCTCCTGGGCCTTGCCGCCGTCGCAGCCTCCCTCGTCATCTCCGTACGCATCGGACGCGGACTGGTCGTCGAGCTGGTCAGCCTGCGCAACGACGCCCTGGAGATCGCCCGCCGCAAACTCCCCCACGCCATGCGAAGACTGCGCGCCGGAGAGGAGATCGACATCGACGGCGAGGCCCCGTCGGGACCCCTCGCGGAGGACGAGACCGGTCAGGTCGCCGAGGCCCTCGGCACCGTGCACCGAGCGGCCCTGAGAGCGGCGGTCGAGCGCGCCGAACTCGCAGGCGGCATCTCCGGCGTCTTCGTCAACCTCGCACGCCGCAGCCAGGTCCTCGTGCACCGCCAACTGAGCCTGCTCGACAGCATGGAACGACGCTCCGACGACCCCGACGAACTCAGCGACCTCTTCCGCCTCGACCACCTCACCACGCGTATGCGACGCCACGCGGAGAGCCTGATCATCCTCTCCGGAGCCGCTCCTGGACGCGCCTGGCGCCTGCCTGTCTCCCTGACGAACGTGGTCCGCGCGGCCGTCTCCGAGATCGAGGACTACGCGCGCGTGGAGGTACGGCAACTCCCCGAGGCGAAGATCGTCGGCACCGCGGTCGCCGACCTCACCCACCTCCTGGCGGAACTCGTGGAGAACGCCGCTCAGTTCTCGCCACCCCACACGCGCGTGCGAATCACCGGGGAACCGGTCGGCAACGGATACGCCGTGGAGGTCGAGGACCGGGGGCTCGGCATGGGCAAGGAGACCCTCGCCGAAGCCAATCGCCGCATCGAACAGTCCGAGGCGCTCGACCTCTTCGACAGCGACCGGCTCGGCCTGTTCGTGGTGAGCCGCCTCTCCGCCCGCCACGGCATCAAGGTCCACCTTCGGACCTCGCCCTACGGCGGCACCACCGCGGTGGTCCTCCTCCCCACCCCCCTGCTCCACAGCGGCCTGCCGGAACGTTCCCCCGGCGCCACCGCCGAAGCACGGCCGCAGCCCGAGGAACGCGAGTACGCGCGTGTGGCCGCCGTCCCGCACCAGGAACCCGTCGAACGGTCCGCCGACCGGCGCGCCCTCATGGCCCCGGTCGCCTCCGCCGGGCGGACCACGGCCGACGGCCCGCCCGAGCCGCCGCCCGGCGTCACCGCTCTCCGGCCGCACCGCCACCCGCCGGAACCGGAACGCACCGACGAACTGCCGCGGCGCGTACGCCAGGCGCACCTCGCACCCCAGCTGCGCGAACAGCGCGCTGGTCAACCCACGTCGACGGCACCCTCCCGGGCCGACGACGAACGCACCCCGGAACTCGTACGGGACCGCATGGCGGCCTACCGCGACGGCTGGGTACGAGGCGGCGGCAGAGCACCCGGCTCAGGCGTCACCCGCGGCCCTGCGACGGGCAGCGACAGCAGCGAAGGAGACCCCGCATGATCCAGGACCCGAGCACCAGGGCCACCGAGCGGTCCGGTGAACTCGACTGGCTGCTGGACGACTTGGTACTGCGCGTACGCGAGGTACGGCACGCCGTGGTGCTGTCCAACGACGGACTTGCGGTCGGCGCCTCCAGCGACCTCAAGCGCGAGGACGCCGAGCACCTGGCCGCCGTCGCCTCCGGCTTCCACAGCCTCGCCAAGGGCACGGGCCGCCACTTCGGTGCCGGCGGCGTACGTCAGACCATGGTGGAAATGGACGACGGCTTCCTCTTCGTGGCCGCAGCCGGCGACGGCTCCTGCCTCGCCGTCCTGACCTCGGTCACGGCCGACATCGGGCTGGTCGCCTACGAGATGGCGCGGTTGGTGAAACGCGTCGGGGAGCACCTCTACACACCGACCCGCTCCGGCGCGCGTCCGCCCGCGGCCGGATGAACCAGGGACGGGCCGTGCTCATGACCGAAGGAAGCACAGGCGCTTCGCACGAGCCGCCGGGCAGCCGGTGGTACGACAACGAGGCCGGACCCCTCGTCCGCCCCTACGCCATGACGGGCGGCCGTACCCGGCCCGGCCCGAACGGGGCCCACTTCGACCTGATCGCACTGGTCTCGCTCGACAGCGGTGCACCCGGTGCCGACGTTGACACCTCGCTCGGCCCGGAACACCGCGCACTCGCCGAACTGTGCCGCACCGAGACCCAGTCGGTCGCCGAACTTGCCGCGGGCGCCGATCTGCCCGTCGGAGTGGTGCGGGTACTCCTCGGCGACCTCCTGGAACTGGGCCGCGTCACCGTCAGCCGCCCCGTACCGCCCGCGCAGTTGCCGGACGAACGGATCCTGCGTGAGGTGATCGAGGGGCTGCGGGCGCTGTAGATGAACGAGCAGTCGGGTCCAGCACGTACCGAGTTGTGCCTCCACCCGGTACCGAACATGAACAAAGCGGTCGTTGATATGAAAAAACGGTCCAACGCCACGCGAAGGAGTGGCAGTTGCCATGATGCTGACTCCTCACAGCCGTACGGATGCAGCCGTACCGATGTCGACCGCGGCCGACACTCCCGAGAGAAGTGATCGATGGTCTCCGAGCACTCCGATGAGACACAGGGCGACACGGGCGCCCTGGCATTGAAGATCCTCGTCGCCGGTGGATTCGGCGTCGGCAAAACCACCCTGGTCGGCGCGGTCAGCGAGATCAGGCCTCTGCGCACCGAGGAACTCCTGAGCGAGGTGGGCCAGTCGGTGGACGACACCGACGGGGTGGATCAGAAGGTCACCACCACCGTCGCCATGGATTTCGGGCGCATCACCATCAGGTCCGGGCTCTCGCTCTACCTGTTCGGCACACCGGGCCAGGACCGGTTCTGGTTCCTGTGGGACGAGTTGGCACAAGGAGCGTTAGGTGCCGTCGTCCTCGCCGACACGAGGCGACTGCAGGACTGCTTCCCGGCCGTGGACTACTTCGAGCACCGCCACATCCCGTTCGTGGTCGCCGTCAACTGCTTCTCGGGAGCCCGCGCGCACGACGCCCCCGACGTCTCCCGCGCCCTCGACCTCGACCAGGGCACCCCCGTGGTCCTCTGCGACGCCCGGGACCGAGACTCGGGGAAGGAAGTACTGATACGGCTCGTCGAATACGCCGGACGGATGCACACGGCCCGGCTGCTCGACTCCGTGGGCTGAACCGGCGTCAACACGCCCGTTCCTGGCCGGTTTCCGTCCCTTGACACCGCTGTTTCGGTTGGGGAAGCACCTGTTGTCGCCGTTCGGGAAGAAGAGCCGCCGTGCCTTGTCGGTCATCTTCCTTGCCATGTCCCCCTTCTGCTTGCTCCGACGGCAGCAGTGGGGAAGGCTGAATCGTCGGATCCTCCTTGCCAGGGGGGAACGACGAAACGGGGAGTAGGAACGATGGTGCAGAACGCGGGACTCGGTTGGCTGCTGGACGACCTGACCGAGCGCGTGGACCCCATACGGCACGCCTTGGTGCTGTCCAACGACGGGCTCGTCACCGCGGCGAGCACCGGCCTGCGGCGCGAGGACTCCGAACACCTTGCCGCGGTCTCGTCGGGACTGCACAGCCTCGCCAAGGGCTCGGGCCGCCACTTCGGAGCCGGTGGCGTACGGCAGACGATGATCGAGTTCGACGACGCGGTGCTCTTCGTCACCGCGGCCGGACCGGGTAGCTGCCTGTGCGTGCTCAGCGCCGCGGAGGCGGACATCGGGCAGATCGCCTACGAGATGACGCTGCTGGTGAATCGCGTGGGCGAGCACCTCCGAGTGGACGCCCGCCAGCCCGAACGCTCGGCCACGATAGACCGCTGACCTGCTGGTTTCATGGTTGCGGACAGAGTTATCCACAGGCCCGCCACGACTTTCGGCGAACGGGCTACGGTTTTTCCCGAGGCGAGCGCGAGACCGGCGCGAGCACCGCACCACACGGGGGAGAACCGTCATGTCCG
Organism: Streptomyces europaeiscabiei; assembly: GCF_036346855.1. Classification (NCBI taxonomy): domain Bacteria; kingdom Bacillati; phylum Actinomycetota; class Actinomycetes; order Kitasatosporales; family Streptomycetaceae; genus Streptomyces; species Streptomyces europaeiscabiei. Next base: position 1,195,715 of record NZ_CP107841.1, on the reverse strand, counting down.
GCGACACCGTCACACAGTCCGCCACACCCGCCACGATCATCGAGCCCGCCACGCTCACCACGCCGAGCGTCGCCGCGGCCGGAGCGACCGGCCGGACCCTCGCACTGAGCCGCGCCGCCCGCGAGCTGGGCCTGAAACGAAGCGAACTGGACCTCGCCGTACAACTGGGATGCCTGCGAACAGTAGTCGACGACCGAGGCCGAGGCCGTCGGATCACGCGGGCGGAGATCGACCGGCTCCGTGCCGAGGAGGGCTTCCCGGAAGCGCTGCGGGGACGGGTCGACGCCGTGGGTTCCCACGCGGCCGCCGAGATCCTGGGCGTGCCGCATTCTCGGTTCATGCGCCTCGCACGGCTGGGGTTGCTCACGCCGGTCACGTTCTCCCTGAACCGCTACCGCGCCGTGGTCTGGCTCTATCTGGCGGCCGAACTGCGACGGTTCGCGGCCGACGGGAAGAACGCCCGATGGCTGACGGGGCGTATGCCGGAGGACCGGAGGCGTCAGCTGGACGCGGGGCTGGACCTGCGCCCCCGGAACTGGCGAGGGCGGTATCTCGGATTCCTGCTGCGGCAGGCCGACGACTCCTGGAGGCGTGCCGCAGCCCCGGCCGCCCTGCTCGATCCGATCCAGGTCGCGGAGATCGTCGGGGACCCCTACGAGCGCGCCCACCTGAACCGCCACCGGCCCGCACGGGCCGACCACGGGCCGCCCGACTCGCCCGCCGCGCAGATCACCGCGCGGATCATGACGGCCGACGACCCCGATGAGATCGAATGGCTGCAAACGGACCTCCGGCAGTCCCTCGCCGAGGCCCGCGCCCACCGACTGGCACCGAGGCCCCGCCGGAAGGTGCCGGCGTCGAGCGCCGCCGCCCGGCACGAGACTCCGGTGGTGGCAGTGGGACCGGCGCCGCACCCACCCCAGGGCGGGCGGCGTCCCGGGAACCAGCAGCCGACGGCCGGCACGGCTCCCGAGGGGCGACGCGGCATGCTGGGCTGGCTCCGGCGCAGACACCACTGACCTGAACCGATCAGGCTCCGAGCTTGCGGAACAACCCTTCCTGGACGACCGACACCAGCAGACGTCCCTCCAGGTCGTAGATGCGGCCACGGGCCAGCCCGCGGCCACCCACGGCGATCGGCGACTCCTGGTCGTACAGGAACCACTCGTCCGCGCGGAACGGCCGGTGGAACCACATGGCGTGGTCCAGCGACGCCATGTCGAATCCACGGGGCCCCCAGAGGGGCTCGACCGGGATACGGACGGCATCCAGAAGGGTCATGTCGCTGGCGTACGTCAACGCACAGGTGTGCACCAGCGGGTCGTCCCCCAGAGGTCCCACGGCCCGCATCCACACCGCGCTGCGCGGCTCGGCGTTCTCGACCTCCTCGGGGGTCCAGCGCAGCCGGTCGACATACCGGATGTCGAAGGGCTGGCGCCGGGCCATGCGCTCCAACTGCTCGGGGAGCGCGCCCAGATGCTCGGTGATCTCCTGCGACACCGTCGGCAGCGACTCGGGGTCCGGAACCTTCCGGGCCGGCGGCAGCTGGTGCTCGAAGCTCCCCTCTTCAGGCTTGTGGAAGGAGGCGGTCAGATTGAAGATCGTGCGGCCCTGCTGCACGGCGGTGACCCGGCGTGTGGTGAACGACCGCCCGTCGCGGACCCGCTCGACCTGGTACACGATCGGCACCCCCGGACGCCCCGGGCGCAGGAAGTACGCGTGCAGCGAGTGCACCGGCCGGTCGCCCTCCGTGGTGCGTCCGGCGGCGACCAGCGCCTGGCCGGCGACCTGGCCGCCGAAGACCCGCTGCAGGGACTCCTGCGGGCTGCGCCCACGGAAGATGTTGACCTCGATCTGCTCCAGGTCGAGCAGGTCGACGAGCCGCTCGGCGGGGTTGGTGGTCATGTACGGGCCTCTCCTGTGCTCACAGCTGACCGACGTCGGTGACCTTGACGACGGCTCGTCCCTCTGTGTCGGAGGCCGCGAGGTCGATCTCCGCGCTGATGCCCCAGTCATGATCGCCGTTCGGGTCGGCGAAGGTCTGCCGGACGCGCCACAGCCCGTTCTGCGGCTCCTCCTCGATCATCAACAGCCGGGGGCCACGGGCGTCGGGGCCCGTGCCGAGCTCTTCGTACTCGTCCCAGTACTTGTCCATCGCCTCGCCCCACCGCTCGGCGTCCCAGCCGGACTCGGCGTCCATCTCACCCAGCTCGCCCACGTGATCGAGGGCGGCGAGCTCGACACGGCGGAACATGGCGTTGCGGACGAGAACCCGGAACGCGCGTGCGTTGGCGGTGACCGGCTTGACCTGGTCCGCCTTCTCCTGGGCCTCCTCGGCCGTCATCTCCTCGGGGTTGGCCAGCTTTTCCCACTCGTCGAGGAGACTGGAGTCCACCTGGCGCACCATCTCGCCGAGCCAGGCGATCAGGTCCTCCAGGTCGTCCGACTTGAGGTCGTCGGGGACGGTGTGATCGAGGGCTTTGAAGGCGCCGGCGAGGTAGCGCAGCACAATGCCCTCGGTGCGCGCCAGCTCGTAGTACGACGTCAACTCAGTGAAGGACATGGCTCGTTCGTACATGTCGCGGATCACCGACTTCGGCGACAGCGGATGGTCACCGACCCAGGGGTGACTCTTGCGGTACGTGTTGTACGCGTGGAAGAGCAACTCCTCCAGGGGCTTGGGGTAGCTGACGTCCTGGAGCCGCTCCATGCGGTCCTCGTACTCGACCCCGTCCGCCTTCATCGCTGCGACGGCCTCACCGCGCGCCTTGTTCTGCTGAGCGGCGAGGATCTGGCGCGGATCGTCCAGCGTGGACTCGACGACGGAGACCATGTCGAGTGCGTACGACGGGGACTCCGGGTCCAGCAGTTCGAACGCGGCCAGCGCGAAGGTGGACAGCGGCTGGTTGAGCGCGAAGTCCTGCTGGAGATCGACCGTCAACCGCACGATGCGGCCCTCGGCGTCCGGCTCGTCGAGTTTCTCGACGACGCCGCCGTCGAGGAGCGACCGGTAGATCGCGATCGCCCGGCGGATGTGCCGCAGCTGCTGCTTACGCGGTTCGTGGTTGTCCTCCAGCAGATGGCGCATCGCGTCGAAGGCGTTGCCCGGCCGGGCGATCACCGACAGCAGCATCGTGTGGGTGACACGGAAGCGGGAGGTGAGGGGCTCCGGGTCGGCGGCGATGAGCTTTTCGAAGGTGCTGTCGGTCCAGCCGACGAACCCCTCGGGCGCCTTCTTGCGGACCACCTTGCGGCGCTTCTTCGGGTCGTCGCCTGCCTTGGCGAGCGCCTTCTCGTTCTCGACGACGTGTTCGGGCGCCTGCCCCACCACGTAGCCCGCCGTGTCGAAGCCGGCCCGCCCGGCGCGGCCCGCGATCTGGTGGAACTCACGGGCGCGCAGCGTCCGCACCCGGTTGCCGTCGTACTTGGTGAGGGCGGTGAACAGCACGGTGCGAATAGGGACGTTGACACCGACGCCGAGTGTGTCCGTGCCGCAGATGACCTTCAGCAGACCGGCCTGGGCCAGCTTCTCCACCAGCCGCCGGTACTTGGGCAGCATGCCGGCGTGGTGCACACCGATGCCGTGCCGCACGTAACGGGAGAGGTTGCGGCCGAACTTGGTGGTGAAGCGGAAGTTGCCGATCAGCGCGGCGATCCGGTCCTTCTCCTCCCGTGTGCACATGTTGATGCTCATCAGCGCCTGCGCCCGCTCAACGGCCTGCGCCTGGGTGAAATGCACGATGTAGACGGGAGCCTGCTTGGTGGCGAGCAGCTCCGTGATCGTCTCCGTCAGCGGGGTCAGCACGTACTCGTAGGACAGGGGCACCGGGCGGGTCGCCGAGCGGACCACGGAGGTGGGGCGGCCGGTGCGCCGGGTGAGGTCCTTCTCGAACATCGCGACGTCGCCGAGCGTCGCCGACATCAGGATGAACTGGGCCTGCGGCAGCTCCAGGATCGGGATCTGCCAGGCCCAGCCGCGGTCGGCCTCCGCGTAGAAGTGGAACTCGTCCATCACGACCTGGCCGACGTCCGCGTGCTTGCCGTCGCGCAGCGCGATGGACGCCAGCACCTCGGCGGTGCAGCAGATGACGGGGGCGTCGGAGTTCACGGAGGCGTCGCCGGTGAGCATGCCGACGTTCTCGGTGCCGAAGATCTTGCACAGCTCGAAGAACTTCTCCGAGACCAGAGCCTTGATCGGGGCCGTGTAGAAGGTGACCTCGTCCCGGGCGAGGGCCGCGAAGTGCGCGCCCGCCGCGATCATGCTCTTCCCGGAGCCGGTGGGCGTCGACACGATCACGTTCGCGCCGGAGACCACCTCGATGAGCGCCTCCTCCTGATGCGGGTAGAGGGTGAGACCGCGTTCCTGGGCCCACGACTCGAAGGCTTCGTAGAGGGCATCGGGGTCGGCGGTCCGCGGCAGCTGATCGATGAGGGTCACGCCCCCATCTTGCCTGCCCGCGCGGCCGATGGGGGAATCGGATGCCGGACCGAAGATCGCGAACGCTACGCTGTGGCGCCGACGGAACGTCAGCGCACCTGGACAACTGGACAGCGGCACAAGGCGCCTGGACAGCGGCACGAACGGAATGGGACGGGGCAGGGCCATGATGGGACCAGCACACTCACTGTCGGGAGCCGCGGCCTGGCTCGGCGTAGGGGCGGCAGCGGCCGCCGCCGGGCACACGATGCCCTGGCCGGTCCTCCTGGTCGGTGCGCTGATCTGCGCGGGTGCCGCGCTCGCCCCGGACCTGGACCACAAGGCGGCCACGATCTCGCGCTCCTTCGGTCCCCTGTCACGCTGGGTGTGCGAGATCGTCGACAAGCTCTCGTACGCCGTCTACAAGGCGACGAAGAAGCAGGGCGACCCGCGCCGCTCGGGCGGGCATCGCACGCTCACGCACACCTGGCTGTGGGCTGCACTGCTCGGCGCCGGGGCCTCCGCCATCGCCATCACGGGCGGACGCTGGGCGGTGCTGGCCATCCTCTTCGTGCACATGGTGCTGGCCATCGAGGGTCTGCTGTGGCGGGCGGCCCGTGGCTCGAGCAGCGATGTGCTGGTGTGGCTGCTGGCCGCGACCAGTGCCTGGATCCTCGCGGGTGTCCTGGACAAGCCGGGCAATGGGGCGGACTGGCTGTTCACACAGCCGGGCCAGGAGTATCTGTGGCTCGGGCTGCCGATCGTGCTCGGCGCCCTGGTGCACGACATCGGGGACTCGCTGACCGTGTCGGGCTGCCCGGTCCTGTGGCCCATACCGATCGGGCGCAAGCGCTGGTACCCCATCGGCCCGCCGAAGGCCATGCGGTTCCGGGCCGGCAGCTGGGTGGAGCTGCGGGTGCTGATGCCGGTGTTCATGGTGCTCGGGGGAGTGGGCGCGGCGGCAGCGCTGAACTTCATCTGACGCGCCGCTCGGCCCCGGCCGAGCCCTTCGAAACCAGGTCAGCCGGACGGGGAACCCTCGTCCACGATGTGCATCGCCGCCTCCTCGGCGGAGGCGGCCGCCCCGTCGATGCCCACGTCGCTGGCGATCAGCCCGCTCTCCTCGTCCTCGTGCGCGCCCTCGTCGGGAGCGACGAGACGGCCGGAGCGGAGGTTGCCCACCTCGTTGTCCAGGGGCTCGCCGTCGGTGTCCTGGGAATCGCCGATGCCGTCCCCGTCGGGGTAGGCGATGTCCGGAAGCTCCTCGGCGAGGCGCTGCTCCAGGGTCTCGCCGCGCAGCCGCTCCGCCGCGGTCACACCGGTGTGCTCCACCGCCCATGGCCGCTCCGGTGGGGACCAGCCCCGGTCGAGGGGGTCGGCCACACCGTCGGCGACCAGGGTGTCCTCGGCGTCCAGCAGCCCCGCGTCGTCCTGGATCTCGGATCCGTCTGGCTGGTAGACGTCGTCTCCCCAACCGCCGGCTCTGTCCACGGGTACCTCCAGTGGTGGGACGGGCCCGGTGCCACCGCTTCGGCGACGGTGGGCGCGCGGACCGCTGGGCGACGGCCCGAACCCCGCGAACCGGGCGGCTCACGGGCGTCCCCCGAATCAGTGCCCACCACCAGCCTTCCACTCGCGTTCGGCACCGCGCAACGGCAGGGGGCGGGAGACCGCCGGACCACCAGGCCGCCGCCCGTCCTGGTCATGTCCGTTCCGGGCCCGGCGGCACGGCATGTCCCGTGCGGTCCCGCGACCGCTCGTGGCCCTGGTTCAGGCCGGCTCCCCGGCGAGAGCCACCGCACCCGCGACGGCCGTGGCCCCGTGCCGGTCAGCCGTGCCACGACCTCCACAGGGCGGCGTACGCGCCGTCCGCCTCGACCAGTTCGTCATGGCTGCCCAGTTCGCTGATACGGCCCTCCTCGACGACGGCGATGACGTCGGCGTCGTGGGCGGTGTGCAGACGGTGGGCGATGGCGACGACGGTGCGGCCGTCGAGGACGCGGGCCAGGGAGCGTTCCATATGGCGGGCCGCACGTGGGTCGAGCAGCGAGGTCGCCTCGTCCAGGACCAGCGTGTGCGGGTCGGCGAGGACCAGCCGGGCCAGCGCGATCTGCTGGGCCTGCGCCGGCGTGAGCGCGAACCCGCCGGAGCCGACCTCGGTGTCCAGCCCCTCGTCCAGTGCCTGTGCCCAGGTGTCGGCGTCGACCGCCCCCAGAGCCGCCCACAGCTCGGCGTCCCGCGCACCCGTGCGGGCGAGGAGCAGGTTGTCGCGCAGGGAGCCGACGAACACATGGTGTTCCTGGTTGACCAGCGCCACATGGGAGCGGACGTCCTCGGCGGGCATCCGGGACAGCTCCGCGCCACCCAGGGTGATGCGGCCGTCGCGGGGTGCGTAGATCCCGGCCAGGAGCCTGCCCAGGGTCGACTTGCCCGCGCCGGACGGACCGACGAGGGCGAGCCGGGTGCCGGGCGCGACCTCCAGGGACACCTTGCGCAGCACGTCGACGCCTTCGCGGTACCCGAAGCGCACCCGGTCGGCGTGGACATGGCGTCCCTCGGGGGTCACGGCCGGGTCACCCGCGTCCGGTTCGATGTCCCGCACACCGACCAGGCGCGCCAGCGACACCTCGGCGACCTGCAGCTCGTCGTACCAGCGGAGGATCAGGTTGACCGGGTCGACGAGCATCTGGGCGATGAGCGCGCCCGTGGTCAGCTGGCCGAGCCCGATCCAGCCCTGCAGGACGAACACCCCGCCGATGATCAGGACCGAGCCGAGGACCGTGGTGTGCGTGAGGTTGATGACCGGGAAGAGCACCGACCGCAGCCACAGTGTGTACCGTTCCCAGGCGGTCCACTCCCGGACGCGTTGGTTCGACAGGTCGATGCGGCGCGTGCCGAGACGGTGGGCCTCGACCGTGCGGCCGGCGTCCACGGTCTCCGCGAGCACGGCGGCGACGGCGGCGTACCCGGCGGACTCCGAGCGGTAGGCGGAGGGGGCACGCTTGAAGTACCAGCGGCAGCCGAGCACCAGCAGCGGCAGGGCCAGCAGTACGGCGAGGGCCAGTGGGGGTGCGGTCACGGCGAGCCCGCCGATGAGCAGGGCCACCCACACCACGCCGATCGCCAGCTGGGGCACGGCTTCGCGCATGGCGTTGCCGAGCCGGTCGATGTCCGTGGTGATGCGGGAGAGCAGGTCACCCGTGCCGGCGCGTTCCAGGACGCCCGGCGGCAGCCCGACCGACCGTACGAGGAAGTCCTCGCGGAGGTCGGCCAGCATCCGCTCACCGAGCATGGCGCCGCGCAGCCGCACCTCCCGTACGAAGACGGCCTGGACGACGAGGGCGACGACGAACACCGTCGCCGTGAGCTCCAGATGGAGTTCGCGCGCCCCGTCGGAGACGCGCTCGACGAGGGCGCCGAGCAGGTAGGGGCCCGCCATCGAGGCCACTACGGCGATCGTGTTGACGGTGATGAGCAGGACGAAGGCCCTGCGGTGCCGGCGGAACAGTTCGGCCACGTAGGCGCGTACGGTCGCGGGGGCGCCGACGGGCAGGGTGTTCGCGGTCGTCGGGGCGGACGGGTCGTAGGCCGGGGGCGCTACGCCGATCATGCGGTCTCCTCGATCTCTTCCAGTTCGTCCAGCACGTCGCTGAGGGCGGTCTTGCGGTCAGGCGGCCGACCCGCGAAGGCAGCCCTCCTGGCGGGCCCGGCAGCCGGAGCGGCCTTACCGTCGGGCCCGCCTGCGGACGCGTCCTTCGCCTCCGGCCCAGCAGCCGTCGCGGTCTCCTTCGGCTCCGGCCCGCCTCCCGGCACGGCCTTCGCTTCCGCACCGCTGACCCTTGTGGGTTCCGCGTCCGCCTCGCCGGTCGTTGCCGCCTGCCTCTCGGGCCCGTCGGCCGGGGCGGTCTCCTCGTCGGTCTCGCGGGTGACGACGGCTCGGTATCGGGGTTCCTTGTGGATGAGGTCGCGGTGCAGGCCGACCGCCGTGACCTTGCCCTCGTGTACCAGGACGACGTGCTCGGCGAGGTCCAGGAGGAGGGGTGAGGAGGTGAGGACGATCGTTGTGCTGCCCGCCCGCAGTGACCGGATGCCGTCGGCGACCCGGGCCTCGGTGTGCGAGTCGACGGCCGAGGTCGGCTCGTCCAGGACCAGTACACCCGGGTCCGTGATCAGCGACCGGGCCAGTGCGAGCCGCTGGCGCTGGCCGCCGGACAGGGACCGGCCGCGCTCGGTGATCCGTGCGTCCAGTGCGTCCTCGGCGCCGAGCGACCCCTGGATCAGGGCTTCCAGCACGTCACCGCACTGTGCGGCGGCCAGCGCCTCCTCGGTGGTGACCTCGCCCGAGGCGGGGACGTCGAGGAGTTCGCGCAGCGTGCCGGAGAGCAGCACGGGGTCCTTGTCCTGGACGAGGACGGCCGTGCGGGCGGAGTCGAGGGGCAGTTCGTCGAGCGGAACGCCGTCGAGGAGCACGGAGGTGCCCTCCTCGGTGGCATGGCCGCCCAGCCGTTCCGCCAGTCGTCCGGCCGCGTCCGGGTCGCCGCACACCACGGCGGTGAGACACCCGGCGGGAGCGAGCAGCCCGGTCGCCGGGTCGTACAGGTCCCCGGTGGGCACGGCGGCCTCGCGGGACCCTTCCGTGTCCGTGGCCCGTTCCAGAGACAGCACCCCGGCGGCCCGTTTGGCGGACGGACGGGAGAAGGAGTACGCCATCGCGATCTCCTCGAAGTGCCGGAGGGGGTATGCCAGCAGCATGACCGCGCTGTACACGGTGACCAGTTCGCCGATCGTGATCCGTCCCTCGCGGGCGAGACCCACGCCGTGCCAGACGACCGCGATAATCAGCAGGCCCGGCAGCAGGACCTGGACGCCGGAGATGAGGGCCCACATACGGGCGCTGCGGACGGCGGCGTGGCGGACCTCCTGGGAGGCCCGGCGGTAGCGTTCGAGGAAGAGCTCCTCGCCACCGATGCCGCGCAGGACGCGCAGGCCCGCGACGGTGTCGGAGGCCAGCTCGGTGGCGCGGCCCGCCTTCTCGCGCTGGAAGTCGGCACGCCGGGTCGCGCGAGGCAGCAGCGGCAGCACGGAGAGGGCGAGGACGGGGACACCGACGGCGACGATGATGCCGAGCGCGGGCTGGTAGACGACCAGGCCGACACAGATCAGCACCACGGTGAGGGCCGCCGCGGTGAACCGGGAGACGGCCTCGACGAACCAGCCGATCCTCTCGACGTCGCCCGTGGAGACCGCGACGATCTCACCGGCCGCCACCCGCCGAGTCAGCGCCGAGCCGAGCTGGGCCGTCTTGCGCGCCAGCAGTTGCTGGACGCGCGCGGCCGCGGTGATCCAGTTGGTGACCGCCGACCGGTGCAGGAAGGTGTCGCCCAACGCGATGGTGAACCCGCACAGCATCAGCAGCACGCCCGCGAGGGCGAGCCGGGAGCCGGAGCGGTCGACCACGGCCTGGATGGCGGAGCCGACGCAGAACGGGAGTCCGGCCACGGAGGTGAAGTGCAACAACCCCCATGCCAGCGCCTTGAACTGTCCGCCTAGCTGATTCCGGCCGAGCCACCACAGGAATCGGGGACCCGAGCGTGCGTCCGGCACACCAGGGTCCTTGTACGGAAGGTCTTGAATCTGCATGACGTCCCAGATGCTCGTGTCAGAGTGGGGGAGAAGTGGGGAGAAATAGGGTGGCGAGGGTCGACGACCGGCCGTGAAAGGTTCGCGTCGCAGCGCGGTCGGAAGCAAACGGTTTTCCGGCGCCGGGCAAAGTTTCGGCCTGGACCATCCGTGCGAGGCCCGGCCGGCGGGGCGGCGGGCGCATTCGTCCGGTGCACGGTGCGACGATGGACCGTATGCGAATAGGCGGTACGAGGCGGGGACGAACCGGCGTGGTGGGCGATGTGGATGCGGGCTGTGCGAACAGCAAGGGTGGGGTGAGGGGCACGGCTCGCGTCCGGCTCGCGGCGGTGGTCTGTGGTGCGCTGGTGATGCCCCTGGCGGCGTGCGGCGGTTCGGGCGGCACGAACGGCGGAGCCAAGGCCGACACGGGCGCCACGAAGTCAGGGGACAGGAGCGACCGTTCCGAGGCGCGAACCGAGGACCCGACCCGTATCCCGGACGTCGGCGACCGTCTCCAGAAGCAGATCCCCGCCGAGTCCCGCCAGGTCGTGGCGGTCTACGGGGAGGGCGAGAACGACGCCGACGCCACGGTCGTGCTGTACACGAAGAGTGGATCCACCTGGAAGAAGGCCCGCAGCTGGGAGGGGCACAACGGCAAGAAGGGCTGGACGGCCGACCATCGGGAGGGCGACCGGCGCAGCCCCGTGGGGGTGTTCACGCTCAGCGACGCGGGAGGCGTCCTCGCCGACCCGGGTGCCAAGCTCCCGTACAGTCGGTCGGCGTCGTTCCAGGCGCCGCACTACTGGGCCAAGTCGCACTGGCACGACTTCGACTATGTGATCGCCATCGACTACAACCGAGTCAAGGGCACCTCGCCGATCGACCCGACGCGCCCCGAGGGCCAGTCGAAGGGCGGCAGCATCTGGCTGCATATGGACCACGGCAGCGGCACCTCGGCCTGCGTCAGTCTGTCCAAGTCAGGTATGGAGTACCTGCTGCGTACCCTCGACCCGGCCCGGCACCCGGTGATCGTCATGGGAGACAGGGCGGAGCTGAAGGCCTGACCCACCAGGCACCGCCGCACGCTCGCCGGGCACGTGCGTGCACTCTTGTGGCCGGAGATCTCATTGCGGAGGGGTGCCGACTCCCCGTAGAACTCCGGCCATGAGAAGTCGGATCATCATGTCCGTGCTCACCGGAGCGGCCCTCCTGGTGAGTACCCTCCTCGGGGCCGCCCCAGCCCGATCCGCCGACATCCCCGCAGAGTTCGGCACCGACTGGCACGACCCCATCACGGCAGCCCCGCCCGTCACCCGACCCGACCACGCCAAGTCGTGCGAAGTGACGGTCGCCGAGGCGCAGTTCAGGGACTTCACGCCGTACCGGGGTACCTATGCGCCGCCGCAGGGCTGCGGCAAGAGGTGGAGCAAGGTCGTCCTGCGGCTCGACGGCAAGGTGAAGGGCCGCCAGTTCGACCGCCTCGGCCATCTGCACATCGGCGGCGTCGAGGTGTTCCGGACGTCCACACCGCAGCCCTCGCCCGACGGGATCGAGTGGTCCGTGGAGAAGGACGTCACTCGCTACGGCGACACCCTGCGCACGGCACAGCCGGTCGAGATGCTCATCGGCAACGTCGTGGACGACACGTACACCGGAATCCTCGATGTCAAGGTCACCCTGACCTTCTACGCGGGCAGGCCCGACGCCGAGACGGCGAAGACCGTCCCCGACCGCGTCCTCACCCTCCAGGACGGCAACACCCTCACCACCCCGCGCAACAGCGAGCGCGTCGTCGCCGAGGTGTACGCGACCGGTTCCGGCGGCGGCTGCGAGGAGTACTGGTATCTGACGGTGCCCGAGGAGGCTCCGTACTCATGCAAGGCGGACGAGGGGCCGTACCGGGAGGTGCAGATCGCGGTGGACGGGCAACTGGCCGGAATCGCCGCCCCGTTCCCGAACGTCTGGACCGGCGGCTGGTCCAACCCCTTCCTCTGGTACGTCGTCCCCGGACCCCGCGCCTTCGACATCCAACCCCTCCGCTATGACCTGACCCCCTTCGCGGGCCTCCTCAACGACGGCCGCCCGCACCGGATCGAGGTCTCCGTCGTCGGCGTGCCCGAAGGGCAGACCGGCTGGAGCACCCCGGTCAACGTCCTCGTGTGGCAGGACGCGGAGAGAGCGCATGTCACCGGCGCCCTGACCAAGGTCCAGGCGGGCGGCCTCGCGACCTCGTCCACATACACGCCCGGCGCGGAGCACCGCCTCGACACCGAGGGCAACCACCGGCTGACCGTCGCCGGGTACGTGGACACCTCGCACGGCCGGGTGACGACGACCGTGCGTCGGAGCCTCGTCAACACCTCCACGCACACGTGGTCGGACGGCGAGAACCCCGACGCGCTCGACGCGAGGTGGAGCGACGACGAGACGGTCACCGTCGACGGCCGCGGACCCGCCCGGACGGCGCGCGTCAAGCGGTCGTACACGATGGACGGAACGACGACGCTCGGCGCGGGCGACCGGCTGCGGACCGTGCTCACGCTCGGCGACCGGGCCACGGTCACCGAGACGCGGGGCGGACGACGTACCGCGTGGTCCTGGCTCGACGACACCTACACGGGTGACGCCACGTACACGGCGAACGTGCCGCGTGACCAGCGGCATGCGGTCGGGACGACGAGTGAGCGCTACCGAACGCACGGATCGGGCGGGTGCTACGACCGTTCGCTGGTCTCCGTACAGGGAGTGCTGACGGAGGACCGGATGGGCTGTTGAGGCCGAATGCGTGCGATGTGACGTCTGTTCGATGATTTACATCGACGAAACGCGGCGGTCTTCCCCGCGAGCGAGAACTCCCCGATAGTGATCGGCGCGGAAGCACTTTTCCGCATGCCAGAAAGCCACCTCGGAGGAGTGCCCGTGCCGCAGTCCGTACCGTCCCTGCCGCGACGCGTCGCACGCATGCTGCGTACCTCACTGTTCACGCAAGTCGCCGTCGCGCTTGTGCTCGGCATCGTCGTCGGAAGGTTGTGGCCGGACACGGCCACGACCTTCCAACCGCTCGGCGACGGTTTCATCCGCCTCATCAAGACGGTCATCTCGCCCCTGGTGTTCTGCGTGGTCGTCGTGGGCATCGCCAAGGCCGGCAATCTGAAGGCCTTCGGGCGGATCGGGCTCAAGGCCCTGATCTGGTTCGAGGTCGCCTCGACGGCCGCGCTGCTCATCGGTCTGATTGCCGCCAACGTCGTCGGCCCCGGCGCGGGCATGAACGTCGACCCCTCGAAGCTCGACACCTCGGCGGTCGACGCGAAGACCGCCGGCGGTGAGCTGCCGACGACCGGCGAGTTCATCCTGAACGCGCTGCCGCAGAGCGCGATCGGCGCGTTCGCCGAGAACTCGCTGCTCCAGGTGCTCGTGCTCGCCTGCCTCGTCGGCGCCGCGCTGCTGCACCTCGGCCACACCAAGGTGCCCAAGATCCTGCCCGCCATCGAGCAGGCCCAGGAGGTCATCTTCGCGATCGTCGGCTTCGTCATGAAGCTGGCCCCGCTCGCCGTGTTCGGCGCGATGGTCCACCTGGTGGGCGAGTACGGCCTCGGCGTGATGAAGACCTACGCCAAACTGATCATCCTCTGCTACGCCGTAGCCCTCGTCTTCCTCGTGCTGCTCAGCGTCGCGCTGAAGCTGGTGACCGGGCTGAGCCTGTGGAAATTCGTCCGCTACACCCGCGCGGAGATGCTGCTCGCACTGGGCACCGCCTCCAGCGAGAGCGTCATGCCGCGCATGATGCAGAAGCTGAGGCAGGCGGGCGCCCGTGACGACGCCGTGGGTCTCGTGCTGCCCACCGGCTACTCCTTCAACCTCGACGGCGCGTCCATCTACCTCTCCATCGGCACGCTGTTCATCGCGCAGGCCGTGGGTGTGGACCTCAGCCTCAGCCAGCAGATCACCGTCATCCTGGTCCTGATGCTGACCAGCAAGGGCATGGCCGGCATCCCCGGTTCGGCCTTCCTCGCCCTGTCGGCGACCGCGTCCTCGCTCGGAGCCATCCCGGCCGGAGCCGTCGCCCTTCTCCTCGGCGTCGACCGCATCATGGACTCGATGCGCGTTGTCACCAACCTTCTCGGCAACTGCGTCGCCGTCTTCGCGGTGTCGAAGTGGGAGGGCGCACTGGACACCGAACGGGCGAAGAAGATGCTCGACGGGGAGATCCAGTTCGTGGAGGAGGACGAGCCCGCCGAAGACGGGGACCGGCCTGCCGAGACCCCCGTCACGACTGCCGGGACCCCCGCGAAGACTGCCGAGACACCCGCGAAGGCGGAGGCCCCCGCGCTCTCCAAGGCCGAGGCGAAGGAACCCGCACCTGAAGCGAGTTGACCATTCCGTCTCCAAACCCCCATGACGAAGGGCCCGGCGCAGCACTCTGCGCCGGGCCCTTCGCTCGCGCCCACGGAGCAGCGCCGCTCAGCAGCGCCGCTCTGCCGCCGGTGCCCCGTCGATCAGTGTGTCGAGAAGCCCCCCGAGCACCCCCCGCTGATCGTCGGGCAGCGGCGCCAGAATCTCCTCCGCCGCCGCACGTCGAGCATGGTGCAGCTCCCGCAGCACCTTGCGGCCCTCGTCCGTGACCTCTATCCGGATCACCCGCCGGTTGGTGGGATCGGGCGCCCGGCGCACCCGGCCGCTCTCCTCCAGCGCGTCGACCAGGGTCGTCACGGCCCGGGGCACGACCTCCAGCCGCGCCGCCAGATCGGCCATGCGTGGCGGTGTGTCGTAGTGCGCGAGGGTGCGCAGCAGCCGGGACTGCGCCGGGGTGATGTCCAACCCACTCTGCTGGAGGTGGCGCTTCTGGATGCGGTGCACACGGCGGGTGAGCCGCAACAACTGTTCGGCGAGCAGCCCGTCGGCGTCGGGGGTGGTCATACGGGAACAATATCAGGACCATGTTCATTGTGAGCATAGGTAACAATGAGCTAGGCTCCGGAAATCCGCGCCAGGCATCCACCTCATCCGCCTCACCTCCCGTAGGAGCCCATGCATCCCGACCACGAACCCACCTGGGGGCCGTCCGGCGACTCTCAGGAACAGCCCCGACAGGTACGCCGCATCCTGGAACTCTTCCGCCCCTATCGCGGCCGGCTCGCCATCGTCGGCCTGCTCGTCGGCGCCGCGTCGCTCGCGTCGGTCGCCACGCCCTTCCTCCTCAAGGAGATACTCGACACCGCGATCCCCGAGGGTCGTACCGGTCTGCTGAGCCTCCTCGCGCTCGGCATGATCCTGAGCGCGGTGCTCACCAGCATTTTCGGCGTCCTGCAGACGCTGATCTCCACGACCGTCGGCCAGCGCGTCATGCACGATCTGCGCACCTCCGTCTACGGCCGACTGCAGCGCATGTCGCTCGCCTTCTTCACCCGGACCCGCACCGGCGAGGTCCAGTCCCGCATCGCCAACGACATCGGCGGCATGCAGGCGACCGTCACCTCCACGGCCACGTCCCTGGTCTCCAACACCACCAGCGTGGTCGCCACGGTCGTCGCCATGGTCGCCCTGGACTGGCGGCTCACCGTGGTCACCCTGCTCCTGCTGCCTCTGTTCGTGTGGATAAGCCGCCGGGTCGGCAACGAGCGCAAGAAGATCACCACCCAGCGCCAGAACCAGATGGCGGCCATGGCCGCGACGGTCACCGAGTCGCTGTCCGTCAGCGGCATCCTGCTCGGCCGCACGATGGGCCGCGCCGACTCGCTCACCAAGTCCTTCGCCGGGGAGTCCGAGCGGCTCGTCGACCTGGAGGTCAGGGTCAACATGGCCGGGCGCTGGCGCATGGCCGTCATCACCGTCGTCATGGCCGCCATGCCCGCCGTCATCTACTGGACCGCAGGCGTCGCGCTCCAGCTCGGTGGCCCGTCCGTCTCGGTCGGTACGCTCGTGGCCTTCGTCTCGCTCCAGCAGAACCTGTTCCGGCCGACCGTGAGCCTGCTGTCCACCGGCGTCCAGATCCAGGCCTCGCTCGCCCTCTTCCAGCGCATCTTCGAGTACCTCGACCTGCCCATCGACATCACCGAACCCGAGCGCCCGGTCCACCTCGACCAGGTCAAGGGCGAGGTCCGCTTCGAGAACGTCGAGTTCCGTTACGACGGCGACGGCCACGGCAGCCCCGGCAGCGATGCCAAGGCACGCCCGATCCTCGACGGTATCGACCTGACCGTCCCGGCCGGCGGCAGCCTCGCCGTCGTCGGGCCGACCGGCGCCGGCAAGTCCACGCTCGGTTGTCTGGTGCCGAGGCTGTACGACGTCACGGGCGGCCGGGTCACTCTCGACGGGGTCGATGTACGTGACCTGGACTTCGACACCCTGGCCCGCGGCATCGGCGTCGTCTCCCAGGAGACGTACCTCTTCCATGCCTCGGTCGCCGACAACCTGCGCTTCGCCAAGCCGGACGCCACCGACGAGGAACTCCACGCGGCGGCGCGGGCGGCCCAGATCCACGACCACATCGCGGCCCTGCCCGACGGCTACGACACGGTCGTCGGCGAACGCGGCCACCGCTTCTCCGGCGGCGAGAAGCAGCGCCTCGCCATCGCCCGCACCATCCTGCGCGACCCGCCCGTCCTCATCCTCGACGAGGCGACCAGCGCCCTCGACACCCGTACCGAGCACGCGGTGCAGCAGGCCATCGACGCGCTGTCCGCCAACCGCACCACCGTCACCATCGCCCACCGGCTCTCCACCGTCCGGGAAGCCGATCAGATCGTCGTACTGGACTCCGGTCGCGCAGTGGAACGCGGTACGCACGAGGAGTTGCTGGAGCGCGGAGGGCGGTACGCGGCGCTCGTACGGCGGGACACGCGGCTGACTCCGGACCGCGAGGTGATCGAGGCACCGAAACTGGAACCGACAAGATGAAGATATGCCGGGTTTGAGGTGATATGCGGGTTACCGTGCCCGCATGCAGATGAACACTCCGCCACGGAGCACGATTCGACTGACGCGCAGGGGCCGGGCCGCCCTCATCGCGACCGGAGCCGTCGTGGCGGCCACCGCCGTGGCGGTGCCGCTGCTGAGCGTTCAGGGTGATGGCGGCGTCGCCGAACGCCCGACGTCACTGGTGATCCCGGAGGGCTGGCGCTCCGGACAGGTCTACGAAGCCGTCGACAAGGCCCTCGCCCTGCCCGCCGGATCCACCAAGAAGTCCCTGGCCAAGGCCAAACTGACGCTCCCGGCCGACGCCGAGGGCAACCCGGAGGGCTACCTCTTCCCGGCGACGTATCCCTTGCGGGAGAAGTCGACTCCCGAGTCCCTGCTGTCGTCCATGGTCGAGACCGCGAACAAGAAGTTCAACGGCGGCCAGGTCACGGCCGGGGCCCAGCGCAACGCGATGAACGTCTACCAGGCGGTCACCATCGCGAGCATCATCCAGGCCGAGGCGGCCACCGAGAAGGACATGGGCCGGGTGGCCCGGGTCGTCTTCAACCGCCTGGAGCGCGGTATGCCGCTGCAGATGGACTCCACCATCAACTACGCGCTGAACCGCTCCACGCTGGACACCGCCGCCGACGACACGAAGATCGACAGCCCCTACAACTCGTACCGACGCATGGGCCTGCCGCCCACCCCGATCGCCAACCCGGGCGAGGCGGCGATGCGCGCCGCGGTCAATCCGACGTCGGGCGACTGGCTGTACTTCGTGACGGTCAAGCCGGGCGACACCCGCTTCACGGTGAACTACCAGGAACATCTGCGCAATGTCGCCGAGTTCAACCAGAACCGGAAGAAGCCGTCACCCACCGCCGAGGCGAGCACCCCGCTCCCCTCGCAGGCGGCCCGCTGAGGTTCTGCCGGGACGGCTCGGGACGTCAGACGGCGGCGGCCGGTTCGTTCGCCAGCAGTCGCCTGATGTCCCGTACCGCCGCACGGCCGGCGCGGTTGGCGCCGATGGTGCTCGCCGAGGGGCCGTAGCCGACCAGGTGGACCCGTGGGTCGGCGAGCGCGCGGGTGCCGTCGACTCGGATGCCGCCGCCGGGCTCGCGCAGCCGCAGGGGCGCCAGATGGTCGACGGCTGCGCGGAAGCCGGTCGCCCAGAGGACGACGTCGGCGTCCACGTGGCGGCCGTCGTCCCACTCCACTCCGTCGGGCGTGATCCGGTCGAACATCGGCAGCCGGTCCAGCACGCCGTCGGCGAGGCCCTGCCGGATCGCGTCGTTGAGCGGCAGTCCCGTCACCGACACGACGCTCTTCGGCGGCAGCCCCTGCCGTACCCGCTCCTCCACCAGGGCGACGGCCGCCCGCCCCGCGCCCTCGTCGAAGGGCCCCTCGCGGAAGACGGGCGGACGCCTCGTCACCCATGTCGTCGCGGCGGCGTACGGGGCGATCTCCAACAGATGCTGCGTCCCGGACGCACCCCCGCCCACCACGACCACCCGCAGTCCCGCGAACTCCTCGGGCCCCGGGTACTGGGCCGTGTGCAACTGCCGCCCCCGGAACGTCTCCTGGCCGGGACAGCGTGGCCAGAACGGCCGGTCCCAGGTGCCCGTCGCGTTGATCAGCGCGCGCGTCGACCAGGTACCGTCCGAGGTCTCCACCAGCAGTCGCCCGCCCTCGCCCTCCCGCACCGAGCGGACGTCCACCGGACGCCGTACCCGCAACTCGAAGGCGTGTTCGTACGAGTCGAAGTACTCCCTGACGACCTCGGCGGACGGCCGCGCCGGATCGGCTCCCGTCAGTTCCATGCCCGGCAGTGCGTGCATCCCGTGCACCTTGCCGTACGTCAACGACGGCCAGCGGAACTGCCAGGCACCGCCCGGGCCGGGGGAGTGGTCCAGCACCACGAAGTCGCGCTCCGGCTCGAAACCGGTCCGGCGCAGGTGGTAGGCGCCGGCCAGACCTGCCTGTCCGGCGCCGATGACGACTACCTCGACCTCGCGCGTGTTGTTCACGCTTCTACCAACCGTGGAGGGGGTGCGGATCTTCCCGCTTACCGCGCGTCGCCGCGGACGAGGCCGACCTCCGCCCGGAGACTCCGGTGAATCTCCACTCGGCGAGGGAGCGTTCGGGTCTTCCCGGCAGACCGAGCAGGACGTTCCGCCACACCCTCTTCCACGGTGTCGAGCGTGGTGCCTGGAAGGCGACGGCCTTGCGGCGTGGCACCAGTACCGTGCCCTCGATGTGGCGGTCGAGCCCGGCGAGGACCTGCAACAGGGTGGACTTGCCGCAGCCGCTGCGGCCGAGCAGGGCCACGAACTCGCCGGGCCGGACGTCGAGTCGGAGACCGTCGAGGACGGCACGGCCGTCGAAGGAGGGGGTGAGTCCCTCGATGTGCATGGCGTAGCGCGCGAAGGCGGCAGATGTGGGAGTGAGGGCAGGGGCGGGGTGAAGTGGGGGGTGGGGGTGGGGGTGGTCGTGGGGGTCGGGTGGGCCTTCGTCCTGGCCACCGGCCGGTGAACATCGGTCGCCATTGCGGCATCAGCCTTTCGAAGGAGCGGACGACGAAGTCGGCGGCCAGGCCGAGGAGGGCGTAGACGATCAGGCGGACAGCGACACATCGAGGGTGGCGATCGCGACCTTCGGGGTCTCGCCGATCCGAGGACCGGGCCGAGTTCGGCGTCGAGTCAAAGAGAACCGGAAGAGCCGGGGCCGGGGAGCCGTTGTGGGTATCGGCAGTATCCGAGTACCCGACCCCTCGGGATCGGGCGGAACATGGCTGGTGCTCATGAGAGCTCCACGGGGGAGAACGCCGGTGGGGGGCCGGCCGCGTACTGCCACACTGCCGGACATCAGTCGACAGATCGCTCGGTGGACCCGGTTGGCCGGACGTGCGGGTGGGGCGATGCGCAGGCCGAGGGGACCGGGAGGTGGAGAGCCGTCGGCAGCCGCGACGACACGCGGCGGAGGCCACCCGCAGGAGGTCGATGTGACCGCGAAGTGAGCAGGGATGAACGCGACATGCGGCGAAACCGGCCAGCCGGTCCGGCACCGGTCAATGGCGTCTCGCGAAGTGGATGCCAGATATCACCAGGTGAGCGCTACCGGCGCGGGTGGTCGCTCCCGCACGCCGCCCACGGGGTGCGCGAGGATGGAGTCATGTCCGATGCCTTCACCACCCGAGTCCTGAACATTGCCTCCGGTTCCCGCGAACGGGTCGTCGACCTGACCCACGACTGCGAGGCGTTCCTCCGTGAGGCGGCGGCCGGCCGGGACGGTCTCCTCAACGTCTTCGTCCCGCACGCCACGGCCGGCATCGCCGTCATCGAAACGGGTGCCGGCAGCGACGACGACCTCCTCGCCGCCCTCCGTACCCTCCTTCCCGCCGACGACCGCTGGCAACACCGCCACGGCACCCCCGGCCACGGCCGCGACCACGTCCTTCCCGCCCTCGTCCCACCCCACGCCACCCTGCCGGTCATTGCCGGGAGGCTGGAACTGGGGACGTGGCAGTCGGTGTGCCTGGTGGACACCAACATCTCCAATGTCAACCGTCAGGTTCGGTTGAGCTTCCTGGGCTGAGCATGATCGCGCCCCCTGCGACGGCTGTGCCAAGTGCCTGCTCGGGGTGCCGCGGCTGTCGCGGATGAAGCTCGCCACGTCGTCCCCGGAGCGCCAGCGCGAGGACATCCTCACCGCAGCCGACGCCGGCCACATCATCGGCTGGGCCGATGACTCGGAGGTCTCAGGGGCCACAGACCCGATGACCCGGCCCCGGTTGGGCCTTTGTCTCCGCGATGAGAGGGGACCACGCGAGGGCCCGGTGGCCGCGGCTGCCGACCGCCTCTGCCGCAACGGCGTGGATTGTCTGAACACCGGCCACAGGACGGGGGACGAGGGAAAGCTCCTCGTCGCCCACGGCCATGAGGGCCCGTGGGACCCGGACGACCAGGTACAGCTCACGCTGTGGTAATCCGGCAGATCAGTTCCGCCGCGGCCTTTATGGTGATCGCCGCGTTCGGATGTCCGACCCATGGGGTCCGTTGTCCTCGGGTACAGGCGGTCGCAGGGGCAGGAGCCCGGCCTCAGTCGGCGCGCCCGACCCCGCGATCGGGGGCGCTCATGTCCCCTGTGCCGGGGGTGCCGTCGGCGAGTCCGTAGCGCAGGTACACGGTGCCCTTGGGGCCGGCTGCCGGTGGTTCGAGGAGCGTGAGGTTCGTAGGCACCTCGCCGCCGTCGAACACCTTCTTCCCGACGCCGAGCACGATCGGATGCACCCAGAGGTCGAGACGGTCGAAGAGCTTCTCACGCAGAAGGCTCTGCACCAGGTCCAGGCTCCCGACGACCTTCACGTGTTCGTGCCGGTCACGGATCTCGCGTACCGCGGCGGCAAGATCCGAGCCGACCTGCGTGGACCCGGCCCACGAGAGGTCGGGCCTTCCGAGGGAGGCCACGTACTTCGGGACACGGTTGAAGAGGGCGGCGATCGCGCCGTCCTCGCCGCCCTTCCGGTGCGGCCAGTAGGCAGCGAAGATGTCGTACGTCCGCCGACCGAGCAGTAGGGCGTCGGTGCCCTCGTACGCGGCACCGATCTGTGCCCCCGCCACCTCGTCCAGCAGGGGTGCCTGCCAGCCGCCGAACGGGAACGCGGCCGGGTCCTCGTCGGGGCCGCCGGGCGCCTGCCCGACGAGGTCGAGGGTGGCGAACAGTTCGATGTGGATGAGGCCCATGGCTTACTCCCGATGAGATGGTCGTCCCGGTCAAAAGTTAGCCCTGTGGGAACCGGCGGACTCATTGCCGCGCGGACCCATGCCGACAGGGATTAGTTGCGCGAAGTCGGGAGAGGCCGGCGCTCCCCGCCCACAGCGTCGGCGAAGCAGGCAGGCGTGGGGTGACGCGATGACGTCCCCGCGTCCCGCCGCAGGCACTCCGGCGCCGTCGCATGCGGACACCAACCCACGCCGGGTCAGGGGCATGAGCTTTGCTGGGCAAGGCCGACGCACGTGATCGGGCGCCGATACCGATGGCGGCAGAGACACCCTCGCGGATGCGGTCCGCAACCGCGCGGAGCGTCGTCGCCTGCCGATGGGCCAGATGCACGACTACACCCTCGCGGGCGAGGACAGCCCGCTCCGCCTCCCCGCCCTGCCCCGTCCCGAAGGCTCAGTCATCTCAGGTCTCTTGTCTTCAGCACCACCGCAATCTCCTGGTGGCGGTCGCACCGCGGTTGCCGGGGTTGAACGGTGTGCGGGACAGCAGACTTTCCGGGCGCCTGCCGAACAGGCCCAGTTCCGGGGTCTGGTTCGGGCCCATCTGCGCGACGATCGCGCGGTGGAAGACGTCGTAGGAGCCGGTGAACCCGTTGTCGGCCCAGGTGCGGTGCAGGGCGGTGGTGAAGACTCCTGCGCCGTTGACCTCCTGCGAGAGCTGGTTGTCCTGGCAGGCGCTCAAGGCCACACCACTGGCCATGATCGAGGAGCGCGAGCGGGCTCTGTTCTGGATGTCCCGGTAGAACCGCCTATCGGCCAGAACGACCTCGGCGTTGACGTCCAGCGGGATCTCCCGTGTCACGACACGCGCCATGGTGCGTTGTTCGTCGTGCTGTTCGTCCCTTAGGTCCGCGACCAGGTGCTGGACGATGCCGGCGGCACTCAGCGGATCCCGAGTCACACCGAGGTTCTGGTAGAATGCACGCTTCACCGCCGCGTACTCGGTCTCCTCGACGCCGGACACTTCGAGACCGCGACGGTAGAGGGTACCGCTGTGGCAACTGTCCGAGACGAGGACAAGGTTCACGCCTTCGCGGAATTCCGCGAACGCGGCGCTCAACTCGTCGTCGACGAGCATCCGGTCGTAGAGCACCCAGGTCTCGTTCTCCAGGTCGGTCTCGTCTTCCCCGTCGGTGCCGGCGATCTGCCCGCCGTGTCCGGCATAAGTGAGCAGGAAGAAGTCCCCGGGGCCGAGTCGGCGTGCGGCGTCCGTGATCGCGTCGAGCACGTTGGGGACAGTCGCGTCCCCGCTGAGCAGCCGGCGCGTGGTGAACCCCTCGGCCCTGGCGATCCGGGTCATGGTGTGCGCGTCCTGCTCGCCGCCGCTGAGTCGGCCGGACCAGCCGCCGTACGCGGACTTGTCGACGCTGTTGAGCCCGATGTGCAGGGACAGTGCACGGGCTCCCGCAGGCGGTGGCTGTTGCGCGCCGTCCTGCGGCGGCGGGAACTGCGGGACCGGCGAGGCGGGTTCCCCGAGACCGAGACCGAGACCGAGAGCGGCCAGTGTCGCCGGTCCGGCGGCACCGTCGGCGATCAGCCCGCGAGCGCGCTGGAACGCCACCACAGCGCTCCTGGTCAGTGCCGTGAACCGGCCGTCGACGGCACCGCCGTAGTACCGGAGTGCCTGAAGCGACTGTTGCAGTGCGGCGACGTCGTCGCCGCTGTCTCCCCATCGGAGCGTTCGCATCGGTGCGTGCTCCTCTCAGTCCGCAGACCAGTAGAACGTCGCCCGCCGTCCGCGGAGTTGCTGGAGGCCGCCGGTCTTCAGGCGGTACATGCCGGTCATGACACCGAACAGCTTGGCCTTCTTGAAGAGAAGGTAACCGTCCGCGTCGACGATGGTGCGGGCGTCCACACGCACGACATCGACCTTCTTGCTGTCCTTCACCGAGACCTCGGCGACGAACCCACCGCTGTCGTCCTCGACCTGGATGGCCTTCCCCCATGTCTTGTGCCGCGCCAGTTCGAGTGCGATCTCCACAGCGTTCGGATCATCGATCGGCTCCGTCCAGACCCGGATCATGTCGTTGTCCCACAGACGGTGCCGGTCCGCGAAGTCCGCCCAGCTGACGCCCATGTCGCGCGACACCTGTGAACCCTGACCGGTGATCAGTGAGAAGAGCACCGGGAGGCTCTCGGCGACGGCGGGCAGGAGGGCCTGGAGGATCGGGCCGAGGAAGCGGCTCGACACCTCGCTGTCGATGACGTGGGGCAGGGGCGGTTCACCCTCGCGGCCAACGCCGAACAGGCCCCCGATCAGCCCGCCGACGCCCTGCAGAGCCGGCGGGAGTGCCTCGACGAGAACGGGCACGAGCGCGCCGAGCAGCGGAGGAAGGAAACGTTCCAGGGCCTCGTCGTCGACGGGTCCCGCTCCCGCACGGGCTCGCTGCTCGCCGAAGTCGTGGATCTGCTCGATCAGCACGGGCAGCACCTCCGACAGCAGCGGGGCGACGAGTGACAGCAACTCCGCGAAGGCGCGGTCCAGTTCCTGGTCGGACAGCGCCGCCTCCGCCGTACGCGAGTGGTTCTCGACGCGGAACGCCGCGAAGATATGAGGGAGCGCGGTGCTGATGGCGGGCAGGAGGATTTCGAAGCAGCCGGGGAAGAAGCGCTCCAGTGACGGCGGCCGGGCCGCGAGTGCAGCCGTCTGGTCCATCCCGTTCGCTTGGCCTGCCTGGTCGCCTGCGGGTACCGGAGCGATCTCCGGCGGCTGCGCGTTCCGGGACCCGGTGATCTCCGGTGTCCTCGCACGGATCTGGGGTACGGGCATTATCTGGGCCTCTCTCCGTTCCGGTGGGGCCGATGCGTCGCACCGGCTCTTCACATCCGCATCGTCCGCGCCCGGTCCCGGACCCACCTGAGGCGTGTGTCCCGGCGCCTCTGGGCACTTCGCCCGGGTCGGCCGGGACCGGCCAGGACCGGTGGGGGCGGGCGCACGATCCCGGATTGGCGGAGCTACTGGCCTGTGTTCAAGGGGAGTTGCGCCGTCACGGTGTTGCCGGTGTCGTCGACTGCGATCCGGAATGTGCCGCCGAGTTCCTCGGCCCGCCTGCGCATGGACACCAGGCCGACGCCGCCGTTTCCACGGCAAGGTGCGGTCGGCCCACGTTTGTTGTCGTGCACCTCGACGGTCAGCACAGCGCCGGTGCCGGTATTGGTGGACAGGCGGACGACGCAGCGTGTGGCCTGTGCGTGTCGGACCACGTTGGTGAGGGCCTCGTCGGTGATCCGGTAGGCAGCGGTCTCGGCGGGGAGCGGGAGCTGTGGGAAGGGGTCGGTCGCCTCGACCGTGATGGTCGGACGTCGTCCTGTCCGGTCGGTGATGGAGGTGGCGCGTTCCTGAAGGGCGGACACCAGAATCTTGGCGGCCGAGGGCCGAGGGCCGAGGGCCGAGGGCCGAGGGCCGAGGGGCGCAGGGCGTCGATGATGCGCCGCACGTCCTCCACCGCGCGACCCACCTCCGCCCGCAATCGGCTCACCAGTTCCTCGACTTGGAGGGCGCTGGCCACGGCCCCGGCTGATCGTGGCCGTCCGGCACGGACGGCCGTCCCGTCCGTACTGCTTCCAGGACGGCTTGCAGGCCAAGCGCGACGCCCGACAGCGAGGGGCCCAGTCCGTCATGCAGGTCATGGCGGATCCGGTCCCGCTCGGCCAGGGCCGCGCCCACGGCGCGTTTCCGTGCGGCGACCAGTTCGACGTTGAGGCG
Organism: Streptomyces europaeiscabiei; assembly: GCF_036346855.1. NCBI lineage: Bacteria > Bacillati > Actinomycetota > Actinomycetes > Kitasatosporales > Streptomycetaceae > Streptomyces > Streptomyces europaeiscabiei. The sequence goes on along the minus strand of NZ_CP107841.1, from coordinate 1,170,289 downwards.
CTGGGCATGGACGATCAGCGAGACCGGGACGGTCAACGCGTCGACGATCTGCGCGTCGGCAGCGGTGAGGCCGTCCTCGTCCGCGGGGCGGACGACGAGGTCGGCGAGGTGGGTCCGGGCAAGGGTGAGCGGACGGACCACGGCCCGGGCGCCCACCGTTCCGGTCGCGGCCAGAGTGGTGCCCTCGGCTGTGACGACGGCCGCGTAGGGAGCTCGCACGGCGGCGGCGACGGCGGCCACGACGGTCGGCAGGATGTCCACGGACGCCGCCGACACCGCCGACACTTCGGTCCCCAGGCGGTGGAAGGGCCGGAGGGGGTCGTTCCGGGCCCCGTCACCGCCCGGTCGACGACCCGTTGGAAACGGTCACGGGCAGGGGCGAGCAGCGTGGCCACGACCGCGGCGGCGGCGACGGCGGGCACGGGCTGGTGGGGACGGCGGCGGGGACGGCGGCGGTCACGCCCGCGTACAGGCACAGGACCAGCGCGGTGAGCCCGCCGTACAGCAGGGTCCGGCGAACGACCGCAGCCATGGCGTGGCGATGGCCGGGGGCAGCCTGGGCCGCTTGGCCGACGGGATGGCTGTGGGCCCTGTGCCTGATGCCGCTGCACCATGCTGCCCGAGGTGTTCCCCGACGGCCGGGCGGCGACGGTGGCCGTCACCGCAGCCCTGTATCGCGGGACAACCCGGGGTGATGCCGCCACGAACGCTGTGCGTCAGGGTCGGACCGCCGCAGAATGGAGTGTGACTGTGCGCGGGGGCGTGTGGGCGGTGCCGTTGTCGGGCGTAGGGGCGGTGGCGTTCGCGGGGTGGGTGTCGGGGTCGGCCGGTGGGACGCCGGGGGGCGACGGGGGCGGTCTCCAGGTGGTTCTGCTGGGGGCGGTGCTGGTGTCATGGGCCGTGACCGGGGCCGTACTGGTCTCGCTACGGCCGCGGAATCCTCTGGGGTGGCTGTTCCTCGCCATCGGTGGCTCCGGGACCTGGCAGGTCGGCCTGGCGGCATACGGCGGGCACGGTGTGGCGGTTGAGGAGCCGGACTGGCCGGGGGCGTCGGTCGCCGCCGCCGTGGCGGGCGGGGCGCACGTCCCGTCCCTGTTCGCGCTGCCCACCCTCGTGCTGGCGCTCTATCCGCAGGGCCGGCCGAACACGTGGTGGCTGTGGTGGCCGGTCGGCGCTGCCGGGACGGCGATCGTGGTGCTGACAGTGGGCACGGCGTTCGACCCGCAGGCGTACGACGACATCGTGCCCGGTGGCACCCCGCCGGCGTCCCTGCCGTCCGCCGTGATCGGCGCCCTGGACGCGGTGTGCCTTCTCCTCATCGGCCTGAGCGCGCTCGCCGTCACTGTGGAGGCGGTCGTCCGGCTGATCCGGTCCGAGCCCCCGATGCGACAGCAACTGGCGTGGATGATGTGCGTGCTGGCGGTCTTCCTGACCGCCCTGTTCTTCACCGGACCGGTTGTCCACGCGAGTCTCGGCGTACTCGTCCCGGTCGCGGTGGCCGTCGGGGTACTGCGCTACCGGATGCTCGGCATCGAGACGGTGATGCGGCGCGGCCTGGTCTACGCACTGCTCACGGCTGTCGTGATCACCGTGTACCTACTGGTGACGACAGCCGTGGGCGCGGTGTGGGACCGCAGTGCCTTGCCGGGAGTGCTGTCGGCCGCGGTGGTCGCGGTGGGCCTCGCCCCGGCCCGGGAACGTCTGCAACGGGCTGTGGACTGGTGGGTCTACGGCGGGCGCCGGGACCCACTGCGGGCCTTGGCGCGGCTGGGCAGCCGAATGGCCGACGCGGGCGAACACGACCTGCTGCCCGCCGCGTTGGACGCCGTCACGCAGGCCGTGCGCGCCCCAGGGATCCGGGTGACGGACGCCCGGGGTGCGACGCTCGCGGCGCTCGGCCGAAGCACGACGGTCGGGCTCACCCTGGAACTGCGCCTGGCGGGGCGGACACTCGGCACCATGTCGCTGTCCGACCGCACGCCGGGCGAAGCGTACGGCAGGGAGGACAAACGGCTGTTGGCGGCCTTGGCTCAGCAAGTCGCCGTGGTCGTACGGGCGTTGGAGCTCGCCGATGTGGTGACCGCTCAACGGGACCAGGTCGTCGAGGTCACCCGGGTGGAACGCGACCGACTGCGCCATGACCTCCACGACGGTCTGGGGCCGTCGCTGGCCGGCATGGGGCTCGGGCTGCAGGCGGCGACGGACCAGTTGTCGCTGGGCAACACCGTGGAGGCCGGCGCGCTGCTGACCCGTACCCGGGAAGAGGTGGTCACTGCGGTGGCGGAGATCCGGCGGATCATCGACGATCTCCGCCCCGACGTCCTGGACCGGCTGGGGCTCGCTGAGGCCGTGCGGCGGCACGCCGAGACCCTGGCGCCGGCCGTGTCCATCAGTATCCTGGCGGCCCAACTGCCCACGCTCCCACCGGAGGTGGAGAGCACGGCCTACCGCATCATCACCGAAGCCACCACGAACATCGCCCGGCACGCCGCCGCGCGAGCGGCCACGGTGACGGTGGCGGCGCACGGCGGACTGTTGAGGATCACCGTCACCGACGACGGCCGCGGGATCCCTGCCGGGACACCCTCGGGTGTCGGCCTGCCGTCGATGCGCCGCCGTGCCGAAGCCCGCGGTGGCAGCCTCATCGTCGAGCCCGCGGCCCGCGGGACGATCATCACCGCCACCTTGCCACTGGAGGGATCATGACCGGAGCAGTGCCCGTCCGGATCGTCGTCGCCGACGACCATCCGATGTACCGCTTCGGTCTCACGGCCGCCCTGGCAGGCCACGACGGCATCGAGATCGTCGGGGAGGCGGCCGACGGCGCGGAACTCCTGAAAGTGGTCGAGCGGACCGGCCCCGACGTCGTCCTCACCGATCTCGCCATGCCCAACCTCGGCGGCACCGAGGCGATCCGCGAGATCCACGCCCGCGACGACCGAATCGGGGTCCTGGTCCTGACGATGCACGAGGACGACGAGGCCCTCATCGGAGCGCTCCGCGCGGGCGCCCGCGGCTACCTTCTGAAAGGCGCCGACCGTACCGAGATCGCCCGCGCGGTGCTCGCCGTCGCGTCGGGGAACGCGGTCTACGGCGAGGCGGTGGCGCGGCGCATCAACGCCTTCTTCACTCAGGCGCAGCGTGCCTACGCCGCCCAGGTCTTCCCCGAACTCACCGAACGCGAGCGCGAGATCCTCGAACTCGTCGCCCAGGGCCACAGCAATCACCACATCGCCCGGCGTCTGTTCCTGGCGGAGAAAACCGTCCGCAACCATGTGTCGACCGTCATGAACAAGATCGGAACGACCGACCGTGCCGCCACCGTCGCTCGGGCCAGGGACGCGGGCCTCGGCACCTCCTGAACCAGCCTGCCCGTCGGCCGGCCCCCTCCCGGCGGGCGCCGTCACCGGGCGTTCAGTGGCACGGTCGCGGCCACGGTGGTGCCTTCGTATGCCTTCGACGTGATGCGGAACGTGCCGCCGAGCGTCTCCGCCCGCCGCCGCATGGAGGCCAGACCCACACCGGTCTCCAGGCCGTCGGACCCGCGCCCGTCGTCGACGGCTGTGACCTGCAGCGACTTCCCCACAGCCGGCACGGTGACCAACCGCTGACGAAGCCCGGCGCTGCGACCGAGCATCTGCTGGGCCCGGACGGGGAACGCCAGGTCCCCTTCGCCGACCTCCTGCTGCGACCGGGCAACACCCCGAATCGTGAACAGGCCGGGGTGATCCGGGAGGCGAAGGTCGCCGCCGGGGGAGTGGGCACCGTGCCGTGGAAGCTGCCCGCCGTCGAGAGGCACCTCATCGGCGAGCGCTCCTCGGAGCCGCTGTGGACGGCCGCCGAGCGAGCTGCGGAAGGCTCCCGTCCCCTCCGGCACAACCGCTTCAAAGTCGGTCCGGCCGCGCCGGATGGGGCGGGCCGGGCCGGATGGGGCGGGCCGGGCCGTGGAACGAACCACCGACTCGTGGTCCTGTCACCGGCCGGCCGACGAGCCGAACAGGCCCAGGACAGCGGCGTACGCGGTGTCCGGCTGAACGCCCGCCGCCCAAGTCGAAGGACGGCGGGCCGACTGCTGATGAGTCGCGTCAGGTCTCCTGCCACCGCGTGAACGAACCCGGGCGCGGGAAGAACAGGTCGATTCTTTGCAGGCTCTCAGGCAGGCCGTCGATCAGCTCACGAGGTGTGGACCTCCAGTGCGGCGCGGACCGCCGATTCCAGGGCGCCCTCGATCCAGGCCGGCTTGAGGGAGGTGTGGTCACCCGCGAAGTGCATCGGGCCTTCGGGCACGGGAATGGAGGGCAGCAACTCGGTGTGCTGGCCGGGCAGCAGTACGGACGCCTCTCCGTAGGCGTAGGGGTCGCGCAGCCAACTCTGGGTGCGTCCGGCGCCGGTGTAGAAGACCTCTACACGCTGGCCGTAGACCTGCTGCAGTCCGCACAGGGCGTGCGGGTAGCGAGCCTCGTCGTCCAGTGAGTCCCAGCGGAGTGCGTCGTCCGCCCAGCTGTAGGAGGCCAGAACCACTCCGCCGGAACTGCCGGGCACCGGGTGGGAGGGGTGGTACATGAACCGGTTGGCGCTGTCCGACACCGAGCCGCCGCCCACGACGTGTGTTGCCTGGGGCTGGTCGCGGGAGACTGCACGGTTGGCGGCGTAGTGGGTGCGTTGGCCCCGGGAGATGTGGCCGGCCGGTACGGAGGGATGAGCGCCGAGGAGGCTGCCGTCGGCGGGTGTGCGGCCGGTGCGGTAGGCGTCGTACAGTTTCGGGTCGATCCGGCCCAGCTCGCGCTTCCAGTCGGCCTCCGTGAACTCCCACCAACGGCGGCTGAATTCCAGTAGCACCTTCGTGGCGCTGTCATAGTGCAGTTCCGCGACAGCGCGGCGTTTGCGGTACGACATCAGGGGGCTGATCTGTACGTGCCGCAGACCGGAGAAGGGCACGGTGACCACGGCGGCGTCCGCGGTGAACTGCTCGCGCACCACCGGGCCGTCGCGTCCCTCGGAGACCGTGTCCACCCACACCTGAGGGCCCTTGCGGCCGACGTGCGGGGTGTCGGAGGAAGGACGGTCGGGATCGTGGTACTCGACGCGGGTGACCCGGCGGTCGAAGCGGACCGTGTCGCGCACCTGCTCCAGCAGCGCGTCCGGCAGCACCGCCGTGCCGCCCTCCAGCTCCCAGAAGGCGGTGTCGGGGCTGATGAGTGAGGAGCCGATGAAGCTGTGGATGAACGACAGGGGCAGGCGTGACGTGAGGTTCTCCAGGGTGCCGATCAGGTCGACAGTGCGCTCGTCCAGCCCGGCGTGCTCGGTCAGGAAGCGGAACATCGACCAGTCGCCGAATCGCTGGATGACCCTGGCCCAGCCCCGCACCCGTTCCGGCAGCGGCTTGTCGACTCGCTTGCCGTCGGCGTCCACGGTGCTGAACTCGTCACGCACCGGATCCAGCACCGACCGAAGGATGGCCGCGGCGGGAGTGTCCCAGCGGGCGCGCGGCACGCCGAACGACCGGTTGATGCGCCGGGGCGCGCGGGCGTAGTCAGCACGCCGCGTCCGGATGCCGTTGACGTAGATCCAGGTGCGGTTGGCGGGCCGACCGTCACTGTCGACGTCAACGTAGTGGAAACGCTGCTTCTTCAGGTCCAGTTGGTCGATCAGGCCCATCACCAGCGGGTGGCTGGAGGGCAGGCGCATGGCGCCCGCCTCGGCGTACTGGCGGGGGTCGGCGAAGGGCTGAGCCGCCCGTTCGTGGCCGCCGCGCCGGAAGGTCTTGATGCGTCCGCCCGCCCGGTTGCCGTTCGCCTCGAGAACGGTCACGTGATGGCCCGCGCGCTTCAGCAGTAACGCCGTCACCAGACCGGCCGGGCCGGCCCCGATGACGAGGACCTTCTTGGGCGTGGCCGTCCGCTGAGCGGGCAGTCCGTCCTTGAGCACCCGCTCGTAGCGTGGGACCAAGGGGCGGTCGTGGTCGTCCACGACCAACAGGGCCCGGGCCACAGCCAGGCACCTGTCGAAGTCCGCGCCCCGGGTGGGCGCCGGTGCGGCCGGGACGGCCTGTACGGGCATCGCCGCGGCAGGCGCGCCACTGGCCAGAGTCGTGGCCGCCGCAGCCGTTCCCGCTGCCGTTGTGAAGCTGCGCCTGGACAGGCCTGAACCTGCCACGACGGCTTCGTGATCTTCAGTCATGACGCACTTGTACCGGTCGGCCGACCCGGCCCGCCCACCTGCGCCGAGGCGTTGCCCCGAACGAGCGATGCCGAGGTCGAGCCGCTGACGCCGAGTCGGAAGCGCACGGAGCGCCGCCTTCGGCGGCGTCCCCGAAGGGATGAAAGACGGACGGTGATCCGCGTGTCACGGCCGCCTTGGCGCCACACTTCCGTGTGGCCGTGTGGCCGTGTGGCCGTGTGGCCGTGTGGCCGTGTGCGGTCGGTGGGGGAGCAGTGGGGCGGCGAACCGGAGCGGCATGGCTGCCGCCGCCGGAACGCGGCGGAACAGGGGGCAGGCGTGGGGCGAAGGGATTCATTCACAGGCAGGGCGCGCTACTGGTTCGACGCCACGTTGGCCCGCGGCACCTCCGCGCTCGTCGGCTGGCTGGCCCTGGGCTGCCTCATAGTCGTCTTCCCGGTGAGCGCCGTGCTGGTGTGGACGGACCCGCATGCGCCCGCGTCCCGCTCGGGGAGGCTGGTGGAGATCTGGCGTCTCACCGGTGAGACACTGCGGCTCGGCGGGGCGACCGGCCCACTCCTGCGCGTGCTGTTGTCGGTACTGCTCGCCCTGGTCGCCCTGGTGTACGTCTCCACCCTGGTTGGTCTGATCACCACCGGACTCACCGAGCGGCTCACCGCGCTGCGGCGGGGGCGCTCCACCGTCATCGAGCAGGGGCACTCGGTGGTGCTGGGCTGGTCGGAACAGGTGTTCACGGTGGTGAGCGAACTGGTGGCCGCCAACGCCAACCAGCGGTACGGCGCGGTGGCCGTACTGGCGGACCGGAACAAGACCGCCATGGAAGAAGCCCTCAGGAGCAAGGTGGGGACCAGCGGCCGCACCCGGCTGATCTGCCGTAGCGGTCCCCCCGCCGACCCCGCCCTGCTCGCCCTGACCAACCCCGGCGCGGCCAGCGCTGTGCTGGTGCTGCCCCACGACGATCCGTCGGCAGACCCGGAGGTGGTCAAGACGCTGCTGGCGCTGCGGTCCGCTCTCGGCGATGAGGAAGGCCCGCCCGTCGTCGCCGCCGTCAGAGACGACCGGTACCGGTTGGCGGCCTCCCTCGCCGCGGGAGCGCGCGGCATCGTCCTGGAGAGCGACGCGATCACTGCCCGGCTGATCGTCCAGTCCGCCCGCCGTCCCGGACTCTCGCTGGTGTACCGCGACCTCCTGGACTTCGAAGGAGACGAGTTCTATCTCGCCTTCGACCCGGCCCTGACCAGCCGCTCCTTCGGCGACACGCTGCTGGCCTACGCCACCTCCAGCGTGGTCGGCCTGCTGCGCGACGGCAGGCCCTTGCTCAACCCGCCGGCGCAGACCCTGATCGGCCCCGGAGACCGGCTGATCGTCATCACGCGGGACGACGACACTGCACGGCTCAGCGACTGTTCCGGGCTGGTCGACGAGTCGGTGATGACGCCCTGGCAGCCGACGAACGCCCGGCCCGAACGGCTCCTGATCCTCGGCTGGAACCGGCGGGCCTCGCTCATTGTCGACCAGTTGGGCCGGTACGCCGCGTACGGCTCGGCCATTGCCGTGGTGGCGGACCGGGCGGAGGTGACGGCCGAACAGGTCCGGCACATCGGTGCACCCTTCGTACCCCGGCTGACCGTCACGTTCCGGCCTGGAGACGTCACCCGGCCCGAGACACTTCGGTGCCTGGAGATGGACTCGTACGACAGCGTCGTCGTTCTTGGCCCGGACCCCGTTCCGGGACAGCAGCCCGACGAGGCCGACAACCGGACCCTCGTCACGCTCCTCGTTCTGCAACTACTGGAACAGGAGTCCGGGCGGGAGCTGCCGGTGGTCACCGAGATGACGGACGACCGCAACCGGACGCTCGCGCCCGTCAGCCCCGGAGCCGACGTGATCATCAGCGGAAAACTCATCGGCCTGCTGATGGCGCAGATCTCCCAGAACCGGCACCTCGCCGCCGTGTTCGAGGAGCTGTTCTCCCCCACCGGCAGTCAGGTCCACCTGCGACCGGCGGCGTCGTACGTCCTGCCCGACTGTGAGGCGTCCTTCGCCACGGTCGTCGCCGCGGCTCGGCAGCGGGGCGAGTGCGCCATCGGCTACCGCCGCCACGACCGGGCCACGGCCGTTCCCGACCACGGAGTGCGCATCAACCCGGACAAGAACGAGCGACGGTGCTGGACCGATCGCGACGAGGTGGTCGTGATCGCGCAGGACTGACGCGGCCTCTCACGGCATGACGTCGGTGATGCGGCGGCGGTGAATCTCCTCCTACGACGCGGACTTCACTCGGCACGAAGAGGCCGGCGCCGCCCGCCGTGCCCCGTCGACGTGTGCCCGTGCCGAAAGCCGTTGACCGACAGGGGCCGCGGGCGGCCGGCTGGTCGTGTTCGGCGAGAAGGGCCAGGACCCACAGGTCGTCGTGGCCCAGGAGTGATACGCCCACTGGATCCGGTGGCCGGGCAACCACCCTGCCCACAGCCAGTCAGGGCAGCCGTGACGGTCCCGCCGGCGAACCGGCGAACCGGCGGGACCGTCACGGAGGTTTGGAGTAAGCGAGATCGCGCGTCGCGCCGACAGGTCTAGACATACTGGGTGTAGACGCCCGGTGCGCAGTATCCGACGTGGATGCTGCCGTCACCGGCCCGGACCAGGATGCATTCCTGGAGTTCCCAATAGCGCAGGCTGGAGGCGAAGTTGTACTCGCCTATCGGCACGGTCTTGCCGAAGCCGCGAGTGTTCCACACCTCTTCGTAGCGCACTCCCCCATCGGCATACACCGCCTTGATCTTGAATGCGGCGCCCTTGCCGTCGTTGTCCCCGGTGTCCTTGAGCTCGCCATTGAGGTGGTAGCGACCGTCCGAGCTCTGCCACCAGCTGCCTGCGCCCAAGCGCCTCCGATGTCCCCCGTGGTCGGAGTCAGGTCGTACCTTGGGTCGCGTGGGCTGAGCCGGCGAAGGAGATGACGAGTCCGGCGGCTGCGGCTGCGATCGTCAGATTGCGCCGAAAGCCCTTGAGCGTGATGCCATTGGCCAGGGCAGTCCTCCTGGATGTCGATGGTGTGGGTGGGAACGGCCCAGCAGGGTGGACGACAGGACAGGGGCCAGGGGCCCAATGGCCTTGGCGCCTGCACCCTGCAGTGGGGCCCACTTGTTGGGAACGTCTGTTCGCTGTGCGGCCGGATGCCTGCCGAGCCTGGCCTCCGGGTCGTGTGACGCGTTGTTTCCTGTCCTGGACCAAGGTGCGCGGCCGGCCGTCGGCGAACCTTGGACAAACGTTGAATGCGCTGGTCGAAGGTGCTGTGTCAGGGTGGGCACTTGAGACTCGGGGGCGTGGTGTGACGGTTGAGTTCGCTGTGCTCGGCAGCGTCGTGGCGCGTGTGAACGGCAGAATCGTTGATCTGGGCCACGCCCGGCAGCGGTGTGTGCTCGCAGTGCTGCTGGTGGACACCAACCGCGTGGTTTCGGTGCCCGGAGCACGCTGCCCCCGCAGGCGCGGTTGCCGCGTCACGCCGACCGGTGAACCGCACCTGTTCCTCGTTCAGGTCCCACCGGCAGACGCACGACACGCCGACGAAGGGGGCGGACCACCACTCGACCAGGCCTGCGTCAGCGGGCGGGCAATGGCCTGCACCGCTCACAGCCCGGTGACCTTGGCGCTCGCCGACAACTCGTAGACCAGGGTGACCGTGCGGCGGCTGTCGGGCGGGAGAGCGACGTCCCAGCGGGCGATGCCCTCGGCGTCGACCACGTCGGGCGCCGGGGAGCACGAATCCCTGCGCAGGCGTATCTCGACCGCCGAGACCTCGGAGACCGGGATCCGCTCCCGTAGGACGACGAGCCGCTCGCCGTGCTCCCCGGGGGCGGAGAACCGGGACAGGTGCAGCCGGACCGTGCGGGTGACCACGGTCCGCTGGGTGATCCCGGCGGACTCGCGGGACTCCTCGGCATGCCGGGCCACCCTGTAGTCGTCGCAGCTGCCGAAGGCCAGCTCGACGGGGGCGCCGAGGGCGGTGAAGTCCAGCGTGCCGCGGCCGCTGAACCCGCTGCCACGGACCAGGTCCACGGGCCCGGCGAGCAGCGCGTGGCCGGACAGGTTGTCGAACCGCACCACCTGGGTGACCAGCGGCGACACCTCGGGTGAGCAGGCGTACTCGCTGCTCGCGGACGTGGTGAACACGGAGAGCGGCACCCGGTGGGCGCGGCCGTCTCCGGGCACGGAGACCGGCGCGGGGGATCTCAGCACCCGCGCCTCGCCGCCGTCGTCCACGCCGGGCAGGCCGAGCACCGGGGCCGGGCCGAGGTCCCCGATCTCCTCCTCGCGCAGTTCGACGTCGACCGTGCGGCGCTCCTCCGCGGAGCGGTCCTCGAGCGTCAGCCGGTCCTCACCCAGCCGCGGCGGATCGCCGGCCAGCGCCGAGCGGGCCGTCGACAGAGTCAGCCGTACGTCCGACCAGTCCTCACCGGTGCGCTGCCAGACCATCGCATCGGTCTCCAGCGTCAGGGAGTCTCCGTCGAGCACGGCACGGTAGGCGGGCCGCCACAGTGCGCACGGGGTGAGGTGGCTCAGGCGCAGCCCGACCGGCCCGGCGACCGCGGCCTCCACGGTCAACTCGACATGGCCGACCAGCTCGGCGGGCACCTCCTCGGAGAGGTCCATGGCCCGCTGGGCTTCGTCGAGTTCGGCAGCGAGTTCGGCCAGCCGGGCCTCCACGGTGCGCAGTTGCTCGCCGTGCGCGTCTCGCTCGTCGTCCACCCGGTCCAGTTCGCGGGCCCAGCGGGGCCGTTCGCTCTCCCCGGAGCCGGCGCCCTCACCGATCTCCCGCAGCAGATCGGAGGCGAGTCGGCCGAGCAGGCCGAGGCGGGCATGAAGCCGGTCGCGTCGCTGTCCCAGAGCCAGCCGCTCCTCCTCGAGGGTGTCGACACGGCGGCGCAGGGCGGAGTCGTCGTCGGACGTCAGTGGTCCGCGCGGCGTCCAGCTGCGGACGATCCGCGCGTCGAGCACGGTCGCGGGGTGATCGGCGGTCAGCTCGGCATGGAGGGTCCGGTCGACGGCCAGCGCACTGACCGGCCCGAGATGCAGCCGCTGGACCCCCGCCTCCAGGTCGAGGACGGCGGCGCGTTCGATGTGGGCGCGATCCTCGAGGCACGTGACGGCGGTGACGGGGAGGGCGATCGGCTTCGGGGCCGTGGACATGGCGTGTGTCAGCTCCTGCGGTTGCCGCCGGCCAGGGCCTTGCCGGTCGGGATGCGGATCTCGTAGCCGCCGTCGAGGGCGGCTGTGGAGCCTGCGGGCAGGTCCAGGCGCCAGACGCGGGTGCCCGGGGCGTGGCGATCGGGCCCCGTGCCTTCCTCGGGTGTCGTCCAGTCGGCTCGTTCGTCGATCCGGACGCCCGGTTCGGAGGTGACCGGCACCCGCTCGCGGACCTCGACGGTGACGGGCCCCGCGAGCCGGTTGGCCAGCTCCACGTGGACGCGGTGGTCGAGCACGGTGGTGTTGTTGCGCAGGCCCGAGGTCGACTCGTGCAGGTTCGTACGACGGGTGACCCGGATGCCCTCGGCCGGCCCGAGGCCCACCCGGCGGACACCGCCGGGTGCGAGCGTGGGCAGTGCGGCGGTCAGCAGGAAGTCGTCGTCGACGGTGACCTCCACCGGTCCGGCCAGCAGTGCCTGGTCGGTGGCGTTGGAGAGCACCAACGTCGCGTACACGGTCTGCTCCACGGACGGCACGCAGAGGTACTCGGTGCGCAGGCCGACCGGGATCTCACCGACGGTGACGGTGTGCCAGGTGCCGTCCGACGGAATGTCGGCGCGGGCGGTGGCATCGAAGCGGTGGTCGAAGGAACCCGCCGACTCCCGGGGCCGCACGGCCTGTCCGGGCAGCGGCAGCGCGGCCACCGCTTCGGCGCGGCGGCGGTACTCGGCCGCCACCGGGTCGAAGGGAGAGTCGGGAAACAGCCGGCCTCTGCGACTGCCGTGCTCGTCGGGGCCGCTCAGGACGAGGGCGGCGTAGTCGAGCTCGGCGTCGCTCGGCTGCGGCGGACCGGCCACCGGTGCCGGAGGGGGTGGCGGTGCGGCCCGACCGGGAGCCGCGGGCGCCATGGGGGCGGGGGCACCCGCGAAGGAGCTCCCGCCGGTCCGTGGCCGGCCTGCCGGTCGCGAGGGGGCCGCCTGCGCGAAGGCGGCCATCTCGCCGCCGAACGACGTCGGGGCGGGGCCGTACGCGGCGCCGGGCGCCGGGACCGCGGCGGCTGGACCGCCGTAGCCCTGCGGTGCCGGGGGAGGCGGCGGTGGCGGAACGGGACCGGACACGACAGTCGTGGACGCGAAGCCGCCCGCGGCACCCACGGACGCGGAGCCGACCACGACAGCCGCGGGTGCGGAGGACGTGGCAGGGCGGGGGCCGGCTGCCTCGTACCCGGTGAACAGGTCGGCGAGCCCGGCCGGAGGCTCGCGCCAGCCGGAGGGTGCGGGGGCGGGCTGACGGCGTCCGATCCGGATCGAGCGGAGCCTCGGCAGGTCGGTACGGCGCCGAAGATCGGCGGTGGCCAGGGCGATGCGCACGCCGGTCCAGTCCTCGCCGGTCCGCTGGGCGACCGAGGCCCGCAGCACCAGACGGCCGGTGCCGTCGCCCTGACGATGCGTGAGACGGTAGGTCGGTACCCAGACGGCGCCCGGCACCCCGTACTCCAGCTCCACCTCCGGCTCCGCGTCGTCGGCGCCGACGAGGGTCAGGACCGCGCTGACCGTGGTCTCCACATACGCCGACGGTGCGTCGGTGGAGGCGCGGGCCAGCCTGTCGGCGGCGACGGTGAGCTCGTGCCCGACGTGGTGCAGCGCCTCCTCCAGTTCGACGAGGCGGGTGTGCAGTCCGGCCAGCCTCTCGTCGACGAAGTCCGCGAGCTCCAGCCACGCGTCGACCGGGGTGCGGCGGTGCGGGTCCTCGCGCTTGCGGGCAGGTGGGACCGGGTGGAGTGCCCTGACCTCCTCGATCAGGCTCAACTGCCGGTCCCGGCGTCCCTGTGCCGCCGCATACTCGTCCCGCAGGCGATCGACCTCGCGCCGCAACTCGTCGGTCGTGCCCGCACTGAGCGGCTCGGCCTCGACGTCCACCCGGGCCTCGGTGACACGTAGCCCGGGGGCGCCCAGGACACGGGCCCGCAGCGAACCCGGGTCCAGCGAGCGGGGCAGTCCCGTCACCCGTATCCGGCCGTCGGGCGGCACGATGCCACGGGCCAGGCGGCGGCAGACCGCGCCCTGCGCGTACACCACGACCGAATCGAGGGTCGACCCCCACCTCTGTGTCGGCTCAGCCGTCATGTGCTCCACCCCCGCCGTGTCCATGCTGAGCGAAGCCTACGCCCGGCCGGTCCGCACGTTCGCGTCGCCTCAGGAGGCCGGCGCCCCGGTCCACAGGGCAGGGCCCAGGCGCTGCCGCGGCGGGTCCACGGACCTCCCAGGCCGGCCGACCTGGCCGTCGCCGTCGGCGGTCCGGGCCTGGACGCACTCCGCCAAGGTATGGAACTGACGTTCAGAGCGTGGCGCGGGCCTGTCGGGGCGTGAAACAACTCTTCCTCGGGTAGGCCTTCCAGCGCGCGTGCCCGGTGAGGTCGGCTGTCGGGGTAGAGGTCGTCCGTCGAGGTGAGGTCGGCCGTCGGTACGCGCGGTTTCGAGGACCGGCGCGCGTACTCAGCCGCACGTTCCGGCCTCGATCCGCCAGGGCGAGTCATGGGGGCTGCGAACTCACCAACCGTCCGTCCGGGCACCGTACTTCCGGTGGTCGCCGCGCGCTGGGCACTGTGGACGTTCGTCCTGGTCAACCTGGTGATCGTCGAGGTTCTGTTCATCACGGCCGGGACCGGCAAGAACGGGGTGCTCACGGTTGCCAAGTTCTTCGGGCTGCACGCCGCCGTGCGATGACCTCGGCCGTGCTCAGCGCCCCGCGCGGCCTGGGAGTTCCCCACCTGCAGGTGCACGCCGAGAGGTTCGGTCTGGCGTGAGCGAGGCCTGGGCGAGGCCTGCGCGGGGGAGCCGGTGCGCAGGCCCGTGGCCTTGGCCGCAGCTTCGCCCGGCGGCGCACGAGGCGGCACGTGGACGATCGTGGGACCGGACCCGACCTCCTGGGCCGGCCGCGTCCCGATCGCGAGACCCGGGGACAGGGGCAGGGGCAGGGAGGCGGACAGGGACAGGGACAGGGAGGCGGGCAGGGACAGGGACAGGGGCAGGGAGACGGACAGGGGCAGGGAGACGGACAGGGGCAGGGACAGGGACAGAGACGGACAGGGCCGGACCGGAGGCCGTGGCCGAGGGGGCTGGGTTGTGCGACGGGTTGCGTGAACCTCCGGGTGAGCCCTGGCCCGTGGTGCTGGAGAAGGCCCACGACCGGCTCACCGGCCAGGACCGGGCGTACCGGCCCGCCCGCCGTGCTGCCCGCCGGCCACCTCCGGCGCGCGGGGGCTGCGATGTCTCCCCCCGCGGGGAGGTGCCGGGTGTCAGGCGTCGTCGGTCCCTGCGCGAAGGCCCTGCCCGACCGCCCCGGGAACCGGAGGGGCGACAGCCTCCACGCCATCGTCGACACCCCGCACGCAGGCCTGCTGCATCTGATCCCCGGCAGCACGGAGGCCCTGGGATCAACGGCCGGGCCCGCGTACGCACGAAGGCTCCGGTCTTCGATGCCATGACGCGGGGCGCCGCCCGTCCCGCCCGCAACCGCTGCGCCGCTCCGGGGCCCGGGGTCCGGGGTCTGGGGTTCGGGATCAGGGGTCTGGGGTTCGGGATCAGGGATCGTGGCAGATCGGCTGAAACCGGAGGTGGCTACCAGCAGAACCGGCTGGTCCTCGTCGGCATCGGAGTGGGCACCGGCACCACCGCACTGATCAGCCGGCTCATCGTGCTCACCGACCCGTTCAACGCCGCCAAGGCGCTGACCCGGCTGTCCGGTTCGACGTACGGCCGGACCACGCCGGACGTCCTGCCCGTCGCGTCGGTGCTGACGCTGGGCCTCGTCGTCGCGGTGGCCCGCCGCACCGAGCTGGACCTCGTCTTCCTGGACGAACACACCCCTCGGCTCCTGGGCCTGCGGTTGTCCCGGGCCGGACTCGGGTTCCTGGTGGTGGGCGTCCTGCTCAGCGCGACCGCCGTCGCCTCGGTCGGCACCATCGGCTTCGTGGGACTCGTGGCACGGCACGCGGCGCGCGCCCTCGTGGGCCGACGGCACGGACGGGTGGTCCCTGTCGCCGTCCTCCTCGGCGCCTGTCTCGTCTGCGCGGCCGACCTCCTCGGCCGTACGGTGAACGCCCCGGCCCAGCCGGGCGCCGACCTGATGACGGCGGTGATCGGCACGCCGTACTGCCTCCATCTACTGGTGCGGAGCGGGCGGTAACCGCACGCGGCTGCCGCCCGGGGCCGCGCCCGCCCTCGCTTATTCGATCGCCTGAACGGATCTTGCCGGGCACAATCGGCGCATGCCGACCGCCGCGGAGCAGCTGCTCTCCGCCCTCGAACCGCTGCCGTTCCCCGCTCGCCTGACCCTGACGGCGCGGACCGCACGCGGGCTCGCGGACGACGGGATGCTCTCCCCGCTCCTGACCGAGCTGGACGGGCGCGGACCGTACGAGCGGCGGCTCGCGGCCTTGGCGGCCCTCGTGGGACGGGACGTGGGATTCCTCGCGGAGCGGCTGGCCGACCCCGACCCGGTCGTCGCCGGGTACGCGCAACGCGCCGCACGCGACCTGCCCGTACCGGACCGGGCGGTGGAAGCGGCGTACGACGACGCACCGGCCGTGCAGCGGCAGCGGCTGGCCCGACTGCTCGCCGCGGGAGGCCGTACCGAACTCGCCGAGCGGCTGGTGACGCGACTGCGCGCGGAGTGGGGCGACGTCGAGGCCGCGCGGTTGCTGCCGGCCTGCTCCACCCCTTTCGTGGCACGGGAGCTGCCGGGGCTGGCGCACGCCGTCGACGGCTGGACGCGGCTCGCGTCCCGGCATCCGGACCCGGTGCTGGAGCACGCCGAGCAGACCCTGGCCGACCGGGCCGACGGACAACAGCGGGACGACTGGTGGCGCCTGCACGCCACCACGGTCGCGGCACTCGCGCCCCTGCGTCCCGAGCGGGTACTCACCCTGCTGGAGCGCCACGGCCCCGGCAGTCTGCCGCCCGCGCTCAACAACGGGCTCGGCCCCCTGGCCACCGCCGACGCCGAACGCGTGATCCGCTGGATCACCTCCCCCGACCGCCGGGAACAGCGCCACGAGCCGGTACCGCCGCCCGGAGTGCTGCACAGGCTCGTGCGGGCCGAGCCCGCGTCGCTGACCGCGCTGGGCCGTCACTGGCTGAACCGCCGGGTCCACTTCGCCGCGCTGGTGAAAGCCATACCACCCGGCAAGCGTCCCGCGTTCGTGGACGGGGTCGCCGACGGAGGGACACAGTGGAACCTGGCGCTGAGCGTCCTCGGCCTGCTGCCCCGCGAGCGCCGCTGGGCGGAAGTCCGGCGGGCCGCGGCCGAGTTCGACGGCACCAACTACTGGTGGGACGACCTCGACACCCTCGCCCACGGCCCGATCTACGAGGCACGTCCCGAACTGCTCGCCGCGATCGGGCGGTCCGACGCCGACGACCGGGCCACCGTCTGGCCACTGTTCGTGGCCTGCGCCGCCCGCGACGGCAGCCGGGAGGCGATCACCGAACTGCTGACCACGGCGGGCCGCCGCCTGCGCAACGACCGGGACTCGGTACGCGCCGCCGCGCTCGGCGCACTCGCCGAAGCACACCCGCGGCTCTTCGGCCCCGACCACGCCCCGCTGCTGGACACGATCGCCACCGACGCCCTGGAGGCGAGGGACAGTTCGGCCGACACGATGACGGCACTGCGTACCCTCGCCGTACGGCTGCTCGTCGAGCACGCCACGGACGGGGCGACGGCCCTGCGGCACTGGGCGCTGCGCACTCTGGAGCGCATCACGAGCCGCGTCGGCGTACCCGACCTCGGCCCGCTCCACCGCGTCCTGCGGCGGGGCCAGGAACACCAGGTGTTCGAGGCTCTGCGCCCCCGGCTCGACGCCGGGGCCGCGCGGGCCGACTTCCGGCTGCTGCTGGGCCTGGCCGCCGCGCTGGGACCGCGCGCCCGACAGGTGGTCGAGCTGCAGGACGGGCTGGCCACGGCCCTGGAACGCGGCGACGACGACACGTTCCGGGCGGCTGCCGAACTGTGGCTGGCCGCACCTGCGACCCGCGACGAACGGGTCGCCAGGATCGTCGCGCTCGAACCGTCGTCGGTCGTTCTGCCGCCCGTACGGCGGGTGCTGGGCCGGAGGCGCACGGACCTGCTGGACACCCTGCTCGACGCCTCCCCGCCGTACGGCCGCTTCCTGGTGGACGGGGCCCGGCGCCCGCTGCCGGACCTCGGTGACAGCGACCGGTGGCTGCCCCGCCAGCAGCGGGCGGCGGTCCGGCTGGCCGGTCGGGCCGTCGCGGACGATGCGCTTCCGCTCGACGAGCGGGCCGCCCTGATCCGGGCCGCGGCCCCGGTGCCCGAGTTCGGCAGGGCCCTGGCGTTCGCGCACAAGGACGACACGGACGTGATCGTCGCCGAGGCCGCGCTCGGCGCGCTGCCCTGGACCGACCGGCCCCACGACACCCTGCCGGCGCTGTTGGAGCAGGCGGGCAGTGACCGGGCCAGGGTCGCCGTGTACGCGGCGGCACGCGCCGCGCGCTTCACCGCACCGTCCGAACTCGCCCTCGCGCTGGGCGCGTTGCTCACCGGGGAGCGGCCCGCGAAGGTCACCTCCCGCAAGGAGGCCGTACGGCTCGCCGCGCGCTTCCTGCCGCCCCGGCGGGCGGTGTCCCTGCTGGCGACCACCTTCCACGCCCCCGACCGCTACCCGGACGTGCGGGCCGCCGTCGTCCGTGCCCTGCCGCCGTTGCTCGGCGAACCGGAGGCCTGGCAGTTGCTCGACGACGTCGCACGCGACGACGCCCAGGCCGTACACGAAGCCTTCCTGGCCGTCACGCCCTGGGAGTTGGCCGAAGTGCATCGCCGCGCGTACGCCGCCGTGGTCGTCGCGGCGTACGAGACGTCCCTCACGCCCACCGAGGGCTTCGGGGGTGGCTATGCCCTGCTGCGCGCCATGGGGGTGTGGTGCCGCTACGCACCCGAGCTGGCCGTCCGTATCTCCCGTACCGTCTGCGACCTCGGCGAGCGTGCTCACTGGCGGTCCGCGGGGTGGGTGCTGCGCGATCTGGCCGTCTCCGAGCTGCCGCATCCCGTGGGCGGTGCCGCCCCGGGCAGTGCGTTCCACGGTGCGGTGGCCGAGTTGCTGGCCGCCACGCGCACGACGGAGGGCGGCAGTGACGCCGTGGAGGGCCGGGATCTGCCGGCGCTGCAGCGGCTCCGGCACCTGACGTCGTTCGGCTACGCCGACGCAGCGCGCCCCGAGTTGCTCGAAGCGGTCGCGGAACAGCTCGCGCCGGAGCCGCTGCTGGCAACCGAACGCGCCTGCCTGCTCGGCCAGTTGATCGACCTCACCGTGGAGCCGGCCGCGCTGCTCGAACGACTGCGCGACCTCGCGGACGCTTTCGAGGGTGCCGGGGTGACCGTCGCGGTACACACGTCCGATCGGTTGCGACCGTCCTCGGCACATCTCGCTCATCCGCGGCGTGCCGAAGCCCTGCTGACCGCGGCCGACCGTTTCGCCCGAGACGGCGGTACCGCGGCGGGCCTGCTGGCGGTCGGCCTGGTGAAGGGAACGGGCGGTGCTCTCGGCTGGCCCGAGGAGTGGCGGTCGCTGCTGCGCCTGCTGCGCCGGCACGCGAACACCGACGTACGCCACGAGGCGTACACGACCATGACGGAGAACGAATGACCTCCCGGCGCCAGGAAAGAGAGAGCACACTCACGGGAACAGGGAGTCATCGAGCATGAGCCCGGACGACTGGCACCTCACCGAAGACGTCGACGACTTCCTCGCCCGCGCCGGAGACTTCCTGCGCTCGCGTCCCGCCGCGCACACCATGCAGCTGACGGTCACCGAGACACTGCGCACCAGCGGGGCGGACGCGTACGGCGCCGGAGCCCCCGTTCTCGGCCGGCTGGAACGGGACGGCGAGGTCCACGCCACCTTCTTCCGCACCCCGCCCCACCGCCTGACCCTCACCCCCCTCACCCCCGGGCAGGCCGACGCCCTCGCCGCCCGGCTGGCCGGCCTCGGCCATCCCCTCCCCGGCGTCAGTGCCGACCACGCCACCGCCACCGCCTTCGCACGCGCCTGGCAGCGGCACACGGGCGCGGCTTCGACCCTCCGCGAACGGCAACGTCTTTACCGCCTCGGCACGCTCACTCCACCGCGGCCGCTCCCGGCGGGCCGGGGCCGCGTCGCGGGCGGGCAGGACCGCGAGCAACTCGTCCGCTGGCACCACGAGTTCGTCGCCGCCATCGGAGAGACACCCTCCGCCGACGTCGGCTCCCGGGCCGCCGCCCGCTTCGCCGACCGGCACGTCACCCTGTGGGAGACCCCGGACGGCACGCCCGTCTCCATGGCGGGCCTGACCCCGATGACCGCCGGCCAGATCCGGGTGGCCCCCGTCTACACCCCGGCCCACCTGCGCGGCCGCGGCTACGCGAGTGCCGTGACCACCGAGGCGAGCCGTGCCGCGCTCGACGCGGGTGCGAAGGAGGTCCTGCTCTTCGCGGACCTGGCCAACCCCACCAGCAACGCCCTCTACCAGCGCATCGGCTATGTCCCGGTCACCGACTTCGCCGTGTACGACTTCCCGTGCGCCGGGCCGCAAGCAGGTTGAGCTGTCGAGCACCGCGGTGCCGCCACCCGCGGCGAACCGGCTGTACGAGCGCCTCGGCTTCGAGGCCCGGGAGCCCCCTCCACCGGCTCGTGGCGAACGGCGGTCGGGGCGGGGGGCAACCGTGGCAGGCATGCCACTCACCGCTGATTGGCACTCGTCGCGGAGCGGCGCGTCGGTGAGACTGACGGCCCGGTGCTGTACGTGAGGAGTTGTGATGCAGGTAGCCGTGGTCACTTTCGACGGGTTCAACGAGCTCGACAGCTTCATCGCCTCGGCGCTGATCAACCGGTGCCGCAGGGACGGCCTGGAAGCCTTCGTCACGACACCGACGCCGGTGGTCACGTCGATGAACGGCGTCGAGGTGACCGGGCAGCGCCCGATGGAGTTCGTGACCGAGGCCGATGTCGTGCTCATCGGCAGCGGGGTGAAGGCACGCGACGTCGTCGCCGACGACCGGCTGATCGCCAGGCTGCCGCTCGACCCCTCACGGCAGCTGATCGGCGCGCAGTGCTCCGGCGCACTGGTGCTCGCCCGGCTCGGCCTGCTGGACTCCATGCCGGCGTGCACGGACAGGACGAGCCGGCCGTTCGTCGAGGCCCGGGGTGTCACCGTGCTGGACGAGCCGTTCCACGCCGAGGGGAACATCGCCACGGCCGGCGGCTGCCTGGCGTCCCAGTACCTCGCCACATGGGTGATCACCCGGGCGCTCGGGGACGACGCCGCACGCGACGTCCTCGACTACGTCGCTCCGGTCGGCGAGAACGAGCGGACCGTCGAGCGGGCCATGGGTGCCGTCCGGGCGGGTGAGGTCGCGCTGCGCTGACGGGCCGAGGCCACCACCGGCGGGCCGCCCGAGGTCATGGCCGAGACCGAGCGCCGCTCGCGACCACGGCCGCCTCGGGAGCGGTCGGCCTGCGGAGCAGGAGCAGGGCCGCGTCGTCATGGAGCCGGCCTCCCACATGCGTGAGCAGCTCGTCGTGGAGGGCTGTGAGGGTGTGGGCCGGCTCGTCGGACAGGTGGTGCGCCAGCCTCTCGGCGAGCGGGTAGAACTCGCGGTCGCGGTCGCGGGCCTCCGTGACGCCGTCGGTGTAGAGCAGCAACTGATCCTCGTCGGCGAAGTGCAGTGTCTGCAGACCGGGGGTCTCGCCCGTGAGGGCGCGCAGCCCCAGCGGCGGGGACGGGCAGGCGGGCTCCACCGCCACGACCGCGGAGTCGCGCACCAGCAGCGGGGGCGCGTGACCGCAGTTGACCAGTTCCAGACAGCCCGGCCGGGGGTGTCCGGCGACCACGGCGGTGACGAAGTCGTCGCTGCTGAGGTTGCGGGCCAGACTCCGCTCGATCCGGTCGACGACGGCGAGGAGATCGGGCTCCTCGTACGCCGCCTCGCGGAAGACCCCGAGCACCAGAGCGGCTATCCCGACCGCGGGCAGCCCCTTGCCGCGCACATCGCCGACGATCAGCCGAACCCCGTACGGGGTGGGCACCAGGGCGTAGAGGTCCCCGCCGATACGGGCCTCGGCGGCTGCGGCGCTGTAGCGGACGGCCACCTGGAACGGGCCGACGGTCGCCGGTACCGGCTGGAGCAGCGCGTGCTGGGCGGCCTCGGCGACCGAGCGGACGGCCGCCAGCACCCGCTCGCGCCGCCCGCGCAACGCGCTGGCCAGGCCGCTCGCCAGGGTGACCGCCACCAGCGCGGACAGTACGGAAGCCAGCTCGCGGCCCGGCGCACCGTCCCGGACTCCGAGCATCGCGCCCAGCACTCCGGCGAGGAGACCCACGCAGAGAACCCCGCGCGGCCCGCTGGTGGTGGCGGCCAGCGCGGGCCCCGCGGCGAGCAGCGGCAGCCAGGTCAGCCCGGCTCCGCAGAGGAGACCGACGACCACGATCACGGAAACGATCAGCACAGGCAGTACGGGCGTGCCCGAGGCCAACTGCGCGGCGACACGATTGCGGGCCGGCCTCCCTGGGACGGACACCCGCTTCCTGGACGGCCGGATCCGGATCGGCCCGTGGCCGGCGCCGTGCTCTCGGGTCTGACTCATGTATCGCCCGCGATCCTCACTTGTGAGTGGAGCCTAAGCTCAGAATTGTCCGTTTCATCCAGGAAAGGGGATCGGCTCGGGCGTCACAAGGTCACGGTTTTCAGATAGTGAGTGACAGGCCCCTGGTCACGCGGCTCGCGATCGGGAGAAGCCGCTCCCGGACCTCCTGCAGCCGGGAGAGCCGGTCCGCCCGCAGCGAGACACCTAGCGAGCCGAGCGTGTCCCCGCTGTACACGGGAACCGCGATGCAGACCGTCCCGAGGGCGTACTCCTCCAGATCCGTGACGGCCGGCGCCACGGGGGAGGAGTCCAGCCGCCGGAGCAGCTCCGGGGCGTCGGTGATGGTCCGCGGGGTGAGATCCGCCAGGTGGTGCCGGGAGAGATAGTCCCTGCGGGACTCCTCGTCCAGCTCGCGCAGCACCGACTTGCCCAGCGCGGTGGCGTGCCCGGCGTCCTCGAACCCCACCCAGAGGTCGACCCGGGGTGCGCGGGGGCTGTCCACGATCTCGGCGACCCGGATCTCGCCGTCCTCGTAGAAGGTGAGGTAGGCGGCGCTGGTCAGCTCGTCCCGCAGCGCGGCGAGCGTCGGACGGACCCGGCTGAGCAGCGCCTGCCCCCGGCCGGTGGTGTGCAGCGCCTGCACCTTGTCGCCCAGGACGAACCCGCCGTCGCCCAGCTTCCGCAGGTATCCGTCGTGGACCAGGGTCCGCAGCAGGTGATAAGCGGTGGCCAGGGGCAGCCCCGTCTCACGGGCCAGCTGCTTCGCCGGCGCGCCGTTCTCGTGCGCGCTCACCGCCTCCAGCAGGCGGAAGGCCCGCTGCACGGACGTGATGAGCGTGGGGCCGGGACCGTCGTGCGCAGCCATACGACCAGCGTGCGCCGGGCGCGCGGCGCGGGCAAGCTCCGGCCGGCCGGACCCGGCGCCCTCGCCGCCCCCGGTAGGGACAAGTCGATCGTTCCATCCGTACGCGTAGGCGGCGACCCATCCTGATGTCGAGCTGGGCGCTGCTGCCGGGAGCCGTGCCCGGCCCCTGCGGAGCGCTCTCGTTCCGCAGCACCCACGACAGGGGCGGGCCCGGCACGTCCCGGGTGTCGTGCCCCACGTGCCGGCCGTCCCACGAAGAAGCGCACATGGCCGGGCGTCCACTCCGTCGACACGGTGTGCCACCGCGTCCAGTCGTGCGTGGGCCGCGGTCAGGGGCGCCGTGTGGGCGACAGCGTTCGCCAGGACATCAGGGCGGCGATGGCCGAGGCCGCGCCGGCCAGTGTGACGACCAGCGCCGGGGCCACGACCTCGCCCAGCGCGCCTCCGGCTGCCGCGGCGAGGCCCTGCAGCGTCATCGTTCCGGTCAGCAGCAGGCCGAACGCCTGACCACGCTGCGTCTCGGGCACCGCGTCGAGAAACCTGGGGGCCAGCGCGAGCTGGTAGGCGACGCCGAAACCGGACACTGTCAGCAGGATGGCGGCGTATCCCGGTGCTGGGCACAGCGCGAACCCCAGCAGTGGCAATCCGAGCGCAAGCGCGAGGGGTCCGGCCAGGCGCTCCCGGCCCGCAGGGCGCACCAGGCGGCCGACGACCAGGTTGCCGGCGAACATCCCGGCGGCGACCGCTGCGAACAGCAGACCGGCCGCGTCAGGCGCGCCGACCCGCGCGGCGTACGGGACCAGCACGCCCTCGGCGCCGACCATCAGCGCCGGTGCCAGCCATTGCGCCAGCAGCAGCGCCCGGACCGCAGGCCGGCGCAGCAGCGCCCGGTTCACCTGCCAGGTCTCGCCGATGCCGGCCGAACCGCCGGTGCGGCGGCGTGGGTGGTCGGCCAGGCACAGCCGCAGCAGGCCTGCCGAGGCCAGGCAGGTCGCGGCGGTGATCCAGAGCGCGCCCGGCGCGCCGACAGCGGCGATCAGCATGCCGCCGGCGGCGAAGCCGAGCACCTGCGTGCCGCCGGCCGTCATGGAGAACACGGCCCGGCCGAGCACGTAGCGGTCGCCGTCCAGCAGGTCGGGCAGAAGGGCGGTGCGCGAAGCGGAGGCGACGGCGCTGGGTATACCGGTGACGAACACGAGCGCCAGCATGGCCGGTACGGGCAGCAGACCGGCGGCGAGCACGGCGCTGACCGCGGCGCGCAGCACCTCGTAGCCGATCATGACCGTTCGCGGGGGCCGGCGGTCGGCGAGGGCCAGCAGCAGTGCGCCGCCCAGGGCATAGGGCAGGAATCCTGCCGCATACGCCAGCGCCGACATCAACGGCGACCCGGTTGCCGCGTAGACGGTCACGGACAGTGCGAGTATCCGCACCGTCTCGCCGATCAGGAAGAGCGTGTAGCTGCCGAACAGCACGCGGAACTGGCCCACGGCGAACACCTCGCGGTAGGTGGCCGGGCGTGGCGCGACGGACGTGGTGGTCATGGCCGACAGCATCACGGCTGCCCGGCCACGGTGACTATGCTTTCGTGTGGAGGCAAAACATGCTGGCCATCGAGGTGGGACCCGTCGACGTGGCGCGTACCCGCTACGCGATCTCGCCGCTGGGCGAGGCGATGCAGGCGCTGCGCGTCGCAGCCGGTGTGCAGGCCGCCGGCCCGCTCCGGCCGTGGGCCGAGCGCATCGCGCCCCGGTACGAGCGGCTGCGCCGGCAGGTGCCCACGGTCGGGGCGCTGACGGCGCTGTTCCGCCGCGGCGGCTACAACGCCGACTTCATCCATCCGCCGCCGTCGGGCTCCGGTGGCGACTTCGCTGCCGAGCTGGCCGCCGTACGCGCAACGCCACTGCTCCGTGCACGCCTGGAACTGGCCCGCAACCTGGCCGGGCTGCGGACGCCACCTCGCTACGTGCAGCGCATCCTCGACGCGCCGGACGTGGTCACCCGACTCGCCGACGCGCTCGAGGCGAGCTGGCAGGCCCTGGTCGAGCCGGACTGGCCGCGGCTGCGGGCGGTGCTGGAGCGTGACCTGGTCCGCCGCGCCGGGTACCTGGCGATGTACGGCTGGGCGGCAGCGCTGTCCGATCTCGACCCGCGGGTGAGCTGGCGCTCCGAGGGGCAGGTCGGGACCATCGAGGTGCGCACGGGTTCGCGTACCGAGTGGGACCGGCACAGGCTGGCCGGCAAGGGCCTGCTCCTGATGCCGACGGTGTTCGGCACCCTGATCAGCTACACCGAACCGCCATGGCCCTACGCCCTGGTCTATCCCGCCCGGGGCATCGCGGACCTGCTCGGCCCTGTGGCGCGTGCACCGGGCGGCGAGGCCCTGAGCCGACTGGTCGGCCCGCGCCGGGCGGACGTGCTGCGCGCGCTGGACGTGCCTGCGACGACGACTCAGCTCGTCGCCCAGCTCGGCCTGAGCCTGGGCACCGTCGGCAGCCATCTGGCGGTGCTGCGCGATGCCGGCCTGGTCACCCGCACCCGCGTCGGCCGGGCCGTCCGCTACGAACACACGCCGCTGGGCGCGGCCCTGGCGGACGGCTGAACGCCACCAGGCGGCCCACCCGGCCGACGACCTGGGCGCGGGGCGCCGCGACCTCGAACCGGTCCGGGTGGTCGACACCCCTCTCGCCACCCACCTGAAGTACCGCTTCGCGAGGTGAACACCTCGCCCGTCACTGGGCGCGACGGAGATGTGACGGGGATCACGTCCGACGGAAAACCCGGCGACCGGGCCCCGCGTCTAGTCGGTGTGAGATCAGTCAGGAAGGCACCGGCCGAGCCGGACGAGGAACGTCTCGTCCGGCTCGTGGCCAAGGGCGACCGTGCGGCGTTCGAGGAGCTGTACCGGCGCACCGCGCCATGGCTGGCGGTTCGGCTGCGGCGCCGCTGCGCCGACGAGCAGATCGTCGCCGAGGTCATGCAGGAGACGTATCTGGCGGTGTGGCGCGCGGCGGGCGCGTTCGCCGGGGCCGCGGTCGGCGGGAGCGCCGTCGGCTGGCTGTGGACGATCGCGGCACGCCGTCTCGTCGACGCGTTCCGCCGCAGGGCCCACCACGCGGAGCCGCCGCCCGCGGCCGCCGGGCTGCCCATGGCGCCGGCCGCCGAGGACGAGGCGCTCGCGGCCACCGTCGGCGGTGACGTCGGGGACGCGCTGCGGCGCCTCGCGCCCGAACTCAGACAGGTACTGCAGGCCATGGTGCTCGACGGGCTGTCCGTCCGGGAGACCGCGGTCCTGCTCGGCGTGCCCGAGGGCACGGTCAAGACCCGTGCCCGCCGGGCCCGGACCGAGATGCGGAGGGCCCTGGCATGAGCGTGGAACACGCGTCGACGCGCCTCATCGACGGCTACGCGCGCGGCGACAAGGACATCGCCGCCGACGAGGTGTGGGCCCTGGAAGCCCATCTGGAGGGATGCCGGGCCTGCCGGGACCGGCTGTCGGCCGCTGCCGAGGCGAGCGCGCCCGACGTGGCGGCACTGATCGGCACCGTCTGGTCCGACCTCCAGCCCCGGCTGGCCACCACCCCCACGATGCCCCGCCGCCGGCGCTGGTCGGCACGGTTGTCGAGGTGGCTGACACCCACGATGGCGCCGTGGCTGGTGATGGTCATGAGCGTGACACTGCTCGCGCTGTTGCTCGACCTGGCCGACACCGGCACGGGGTACGGCTCCGGCCCGGGGCAGGTGTCGCTGGTGCTGCTCCTCGCCCCCGTCCTGCCCGTGCTCGGCGTCGCGGCGTCGTGGTCGCGCGGCCTGGACCCGGCGTACGAGCTGACGGCCTCCGTGCCCAGGGCCGGGCTTCCCCTGGTGCTGCGGCGCACCGCGTCCGTGCTCGCCGTCGTCGTGCCCGCGCTGCTGGCGGGCGGCTGGGTGACGGGGGTGACGGCCGCGCAGTGGCTGCTGCCCTGTCTGGCGTTCACCTCGACGACCCTGGCGCTCGGCGGAGTCCTCGGCGTGACCCGGGCCGCCCTCGCGCTGATCGCGGTGTGGGCCGCCGTGGTCGTGGCGCCGGCCCTGGCCACCAGCCGTACGCCCCTCGCCCTGCAGACGGACGGACTGCCCGTCTGGGGCCTGATCCTCACCCTCGGCATCGGTGTCGTGATCGCCCGCAGGGGCGCGTACGCCGTGCTGGGAACCCATCGATGAACGCAACGACGAACCATCGGAAGGAACACATCTTGATGTCCGCGGTGAGCGCGGCCGACCTCGCACCGACGTCCTACGCCTGGGAGATCCGGGCCACGGGGCTGAAGGTGAGGGTCGGCCGGAAACGAATGGCCGTCGACGGGCTCGACCTGTCGCTGGGCACCGGCGTGCACGGCCTGCTCGGACCCAACGGGGCAGGCAAGACCACCCTCATCCGGGCGCTGGCCACCGTGCTGCGCCCCACCGAGGGCACCCTGGAACTGCTAGGCGAGTCCGCGGGAGGCCTGGGCGAACACCGGGCGCTGCGCCGCCGGATCGGCTATCTGCCGCAGGAGTTCGGCTACTACAAGCGCTTCACGGTACGCGAGTTCGTCGAGTACATGGCGTGGCTGAAGGAGGTACCGAAAGCGGACATCCCGGCGGCGGTGCAGCGCGCGGTCGAGCGGGTCGGCCTCGCGGACCGCGCCGACGACCGGATGAAATCCCTGTCGGGCGGCATGGTGCGGCGCGTCGGGATCGCCCAGGCCATCGTCAACGATCCGGCGGTCCTGCTCCTCGACGAGCCGACCGTCGGCCTGGACCCGGCCCAACGGCTGCGCTTCCGCGAGCTGTTGCAGGAACTGGGCACGGACACCTGTGTGGTCGTCTCCACCCATCTGGTGGAGGACGTCGCCGTCGCCTGCACCGATGTGGTGCTCTTCGCCGAGGGCCGGCTGGTCTTCCAGGGCACCCCGGACGAACTGGCCGCCGCGGGCGGACCCGAGCACGTCGGCGACAGCCCGCTGGAGCGTGGCTACTCGGCGCTGCTGGCCGACCCCCGGCAGGAAAGGGGAACCTGGTGAACGCCCGTGTCCTGCGCATCGAGCTGAGACGCTCCGTCGCCCCCTGGGCCGGCGTCGTGACCCTCACCGTCGCCCTGACGTTTCTGTACCTGGTGAGCGGACCGTGGTGGAAGGGCACCGAGCTGTGGACGAGTCAGTGGACGTCCATGGCCCTGTGGACCCGCTTCCTGCTGGCCGTCATGTGGCCGCTCGCCATCGCCCTCGGGGCCCTCCAGGGGCTGCGCGACCACCGTTCGAGGATGTCCGAGCTGCTGACGAGCACACCACGCCCTGCCCGGCACCGCGCGGCCACGACCGCGGGCGCGACGGCGATCACGCTGGCCTCGGCCTTCGCGCTTCTCGTCCTCCTGGGCGCGGTCCAGGTGCTCGGCGCCACCGAGTACACGCACCTCGGCTGGCTGCCGATCTCACTCGTCGGCGGACTCGCCCTGGTCGCGGGGGCCTTCCTCGGCATGGGACTCGGGCGCCTCCTCCCCTCCCCGCTGATGCCGCCCGCGCTGGCCGTGGCCGCGTTCGTGTTCGTCAACCTCCTGCGGGTGACGACGAGTTCGGAGGTGCCGTCGGTCGCGGCGCCGAACCGGGTCGCACTGCTGTCACCGGCGGTGGACGAGGTCCGCGACGTGTTCGTCACACTCTCCGCCCCCGTGCACCTGGGCCAGACGGTCTGGCTGATCGGCATGGCCGCGACCGGCCTCGCGCTGCTGGCCGCCGCCACCCCGCGTGCCCGCCTGCTCGCCCTGGTACCCGTCCTGGCGGGCGCGGCGATCGCCCTGCTCGTCCTTCCCCCGGACCCGCGCCGGACGTACGTCGTCGACAAGGCCGCCGCAGCCCAGGTGTGCGACGGTCCGGTGTGCGTGGCGACGGCGCACCAGGACCGCCTTCCCGGCTTCTCGGATCCCGGAAAGAAGGCGCTCCGCCTGCTGCGGGACGTCCTCGGCGGCGAGGCACCGACGTCCGTCCGGGAGAGCACCGCCCCACGGGGGATCTTCGACCCGCCGGAACGGTCCCGCACGTCCGTGCTCGTCGACTTCGACGACAACGTGATCGCCGACGCGAAGGGCGAGGAACTGACCCGGGTCCTGCTCGCACAGGGCATGGTGCCGCTCTGTTCCGCCCGCAGCACCAACGAGAGCGGCACGCTCGGCGAGATCGCCGCGCAGAGCGTGGCTGCGGGCTGGGTCCTCGGGGACCTCAGGCCGTTCAACGGGGCCATATTCGCGTCGAGCGAGCAACTCACCGCGGCCCGACCGGTGTTGACGGAACTCAAGGCGCTGCCCTGGTCCGAACAGGTCGCACGCGTCAAGGCGGCCCACACCGCCGCCCTCTCCTGCGAGGGCGACCCGCTCGACGTCCTGGACGGCGGTACGCCCCGGTGAGATGGCTGACGCTGTACGCGCGCTCCCGGCAGGTACCCGCGTCGCTCGCCGCGGTGGTGATCAGCGCGGTGGCGGTGTGGGCACTCGCCGCCCGGGACGGGGGCGGGGGACCGGCCGATCCGAAGCTGCCCGTGTTCGTCCTCGTGGCGGGGGTGACGGCGGCATCGATCGGGCTCGGCGGGCAGGACCACGCGCTGGACCGCACGGCCTCGATCCGCTGGCGGCCCCGCAGGGGGGCACATGTGCTGCTCATCGGCGCGGTGGCATGCGCCGCACTCCTCGCGGTGCAGACGGTGGGGGGCGAGGACCTGGCCACGACCGCGTTCGTCGTCCGCGACAGCGCGGGGCTGATGGGCCTCGTCGCCCTCGGGGCGGTGGTGTGCGGGGCGCAGTACGCGTGGACCCTGCCGATCGCCTGGCTGTCCTTCTCGGTCTTCGCCCCGCCCCCGACGAGTGTGCCGATGCGGGCGGTGACCTGGATGCTCATGCCGCCCGGCACCCCGACGGCCACCTGGACGGCCCTGACCCTCGCGGTCACCGGCACGACGGCCTACGCTCTCGCGGGCCCGAGACGGTAGCGGATCATCCGTGGCGGTACGGATCCGGGTGCCGAGTCAGATCCAGGTGTCGAGCCACATGCGGATCTGCCAGTCGGGATACGGGATCGTGTCCCCCGTGTAGACGGGGAAGAAGTGGATGAAGTTCCAGGCGACGAGCAGGACGAGCGTGCCCGCCGCCACCGCCCCCCGGGTGCGGCGCTCGGCGCTCGCACCCGGGGGGCCCAGCAGCGCGCCCAGCGTCATCGCCACGGCCAGACACAGGTACGGCACGAAGACGACGGCGTAGAAGGAGAAAGTCGTGCGGTCCTGGTACATGAACCACGGCAGATACCCCGCGCCCACGGCGCACAGCACGGCGCCCGCGCGCCAGTCGCGGCGCAGGGCCCACCGGAAGAGCAGATAGACCAGGGCGCAGCACGCCGACCACCACAGCATCGGCGTGCCCAGGGCGAGGATCGCCTGCGAGCAGCCGGTGATCGCGTGGCAGCCGGCCTCCCCGGGTTCGGGCGACTGGTAGGAGAACAGCACGGGACGGCCGAGAACCAGCCAACTCCACGGATTCGACTCGTACTTGTGGAACGTGTCCAGTCCCACGTTGAACTGGTACACGCCGTACTCGTAGTGCCACAGACTGCGCAGCGGTGCAGGTATCCACGACCAGGTGCCGCCACGGCCGTCCGCCCAGTGGCGCCCGTAGCCGTCGTCGGACAGGAACCATCCCGTCCACGTCGCCACATAGGTCACCACGGCGACCGGGACGAGGGACACCACCGACCGGCCGAGGTCCTTGCGGAGCACCGCTCGGTACGGGTGGCTTGCCCCCGCCACGCGGCGGGCGCCGACGTCCCACAGCACGGTCAGGACCATGAAGAAGGCCAGGAAGTACAGGCCGTTCCACTTGGTCGAGGCGGCCAGACCCAGACAGACGCCGGCCGCGAGCCGCCAGGGACGCCATCCCGTCCCCGCGCGGTCGCCGGTGTCCCTGTCAGGGCCGACGTGTCCGTCCCCGCCCACCGGCAACGCCGCCGCGAGCCGCCCCCGCGCGTGGTCCCGGTCGATCAGCAGGCACCCGAAGGCGGCCAGTACGAAGAACATGACGACCAGGTCGAGCAGAGCGGTGCGGCTCATCACGTAGTGCAGGCCGTCCACCGCCAGCAGCGCGCCGGCCAGACAGCCGAGGAACGTCGAACGGAACAGGCGGCGTCCAATGCGGCACAGCATCAGTACCGACAGCGTGCC
Organism: Streptomyces europaeiscabiei; assembly: GCF_036346855.1. NCBI lineage: Bacteria > Bacillati > Actinomycetota > Actinomycetes > Kitasatosporales > Streptomycetaceae > Streptomyces > Streptomyces europaeiscabiei. The sequence continues at coordinate 1,139,201 of NZ_CP107841.1, read as the reverse complement.
CAGGACGGCCGTCATGAAGCGCCAGCCGAACGGGTCGAGGCCGAACATCCACTCACCGACGGCGATCACCCACTTGCCCGTCGGCGGATGCGCGACGAAGCTCCCGGTGTCGGAGAGCGGGATCACCTGCGGGTCGCCCAGGACCTGCGGGTCGGCGACCTTGCGGTCCGGCCAGGTGCCCTCGTAGCCGAGCCGCAGCAGGGACCATGCGTCCTTGGCGTAATAGGTCTCGTCGAAGGCGAGTTCGTGCGGCCGGTCGAGGCGCCAGAAGCGAATCGTTCCGGCCAGCAGGGCGACGAGCAGCGGCCCCAGCCAGTCCATCGCCTTCACGACGCGGTACGCCGCCACCGGGCCGAACCCCACACGTTCCCAGAGCCCGGTGCCCGGCTCCGGGAAGGGCGGGACCAGGCGTTCACGGATGTCGCTCCGGGGGCGTCCGGCGTACCCGAACAGGCGCAGACGGTCGGTCCAGCCGGTGGGCGCCGTCGTCGAACGGGTGCCGTGGAGCATCGCGGTGAAGAAGTCCTTTGAGCGTGCGGGCGGTGCGGTGCCGGTGATCGTCCGGCCGAGTCCGGGGACGCCCGGAGGCTAGCAGGGCCACACCGAAGCCGGTCGATCGCCTGCCGCCCACCCGGAGTTCGGCCGGAGGCCGAATTCGTCGGTGCGAGGCACCGCCCCGTGGTGGGATGCGTCGCATGAGCGAGACACTGCGGGCCCGTATCGAGCGGTACTACGCCACCGTGCCACTGCTGTTCGCCGACGTCGAGGAGTTCGGCCCGCTGCGCCTGTTCGTGCGGAAGGAGCCGGGCGCCCCCTACTACGGCGGGCCCGGCCACGCCCAACCCGCTGCGGGGTGCGGCTCGACGGTCACGGCCGCCGACATCGCGCGCGTGCGGGCCCGGCAGCGCGAACTCGGTGTGCCGGAAGCGTTCGAGTGGCTGGCCGAGTCGGCGCCGACACTGCGAACCGGGATCGAGGCCTGCGGTCTCCCGGTCCTCGAACGCCCGTTGATGGCACTGGATCCGCATCACCCGGTCGACCCGCGACCGCTGCCGGACGGTGTGACGGTCCGTGCGCTGACAGCCGACGACCCCGCCCTGCCCGCCGCCCTCGCTCTGCCGCGGCTGGCCTTCGCCGCCGAGGGCGTCGCGGTGGGTGCGGCGGGGCGGGCGGAGCTGTCGGCGGTGGCCGAGGTGCTGACCGGGGACGGCACCGTGGCGGCGGTCCGCCCCAGTGTCCGTGCCGGGCACAAGGTGCTCGTCGTAGCCGTCGGCCCGGACGGTACGCCGCTGGCCGTCGGCCACTACCACCCGGTGGACGGCACCACCGAGATCGGCGGCATCGGCACCCTTCCCACGGCCCGCCGCCGGGGCTTGGCCGCCGCCGTCACGGCCGCCCTGGTCGGCCACGCCCGCGACCACGGAGTGCGCACCGTCTTCCTCGCCTATGCGGACGACACCGTCGCCCGTATCTACACCCGCCTGGGCTTCCGCCCCGTCGGCTGCACCCTTCTGATCGCCGACCAGCCCGCGCGGTCGTAGGCGTCGATCGCTCCGCAGGGGCACGACCCTGGTGGACGTCGCGCCGCACCGACAGACCCCACCCCGTGCCCTCTTCCCGTCCTCCAGGACCTGGAGATCACCCAGGTCGGAGGGTCGCGTGGCTGGGCCGTTCGCGGGTACTCGGGAGCGCGCCGCAAGGCCGGCCGGGCCGACGGGTACGGATGCGGATGCGGATGCGTTGCACTCAGGAGAGGAGCGAAGGACATGGGACACGGCGGAGACGTCATCGCGGAACTGACCACGGACCACGGGGAAGTGGAGGAGATGTTCGGCGAGATCGAGGCGCTGCCCTCAGGGGACCCCCGGCGCAAGGAATGCGTGGACAAGGTCACCATCGAGCTGGTGCGTCACTCGGTCGCCGAGGAGGCGTACCTCTACCCGGCGGTCCGGGAGCACATCCCGGAAGGTGACGCGATCGCCGACCGGGAACTGGAGGACCACGCCGAGGCCGAGCGCACCCTGAAGGCCCTGGAACGGTGCGAGGCCGACGACCCGGACTTCGACCTGCTGATCGCCCAGCTGATGAACGAGATCAGGTCCCACATCCAGGACGAGGAGGACAACCTCTTCCCCCGGCTGCGCGCGTCCTGTTCGGCCGACGCCCTGAACAGCCTCGGTGAGAAGGTCCGCAAGGCCAAGAAGACGGCCCCGACCCGGCCTCACCCGGCGGCCCCGGACACTCCTCCGGCCAACAAGCTGCTCGCCCCCGGCATGGGCCTCGTCGACCGGATGCGCGACGCGCTGACCGGCCGGGGAAAGGACGGCTGACTCCTCGTACCGGGCGGGCTTCCCGTTCCGCCGTGGCCGTACCCCCGACCGGGAGCGGTCTCGGACGGGCGAAGGGGCCGGCCGGGACAGGCGAGGCTGTCCCGGCCGGCCCCTTCACTGAGGCATGCCCGCGGATCTGGACGTCAGTCGTCACCCCTGACGATGTGCGCCTCCGCCTCGGCCTCCGCCGTGCGGGGGCCGGTGCCGTCCCTGAGGGCGGGAAGACACATACGCACACCCTTCCCGCTCCGGCGCCGGGACTTGGCCCAGCCGCTCTCGCGGACGACGAGTTTCCCGACGGTGTGCGTGCTCACGACATCTCATCTTCCTTCCGGACCCGAGCCGCTTCGCCGACGGCTTTCGCAACGGCTTCTTCAGCTTCTTCGTGTGCGCCCACCGGGTTCCCGGCGACCGAGGGCGTAAACGGCGGTGACAGACGGCTACCCCGGCAGCCGCGGCACCGCCTCCTCGACGGGCCCCTGCGCGGCGGGCCGCCCGAAGACGGCGTCCGCGCCCAGCCAAGCCGGTCGCCCCGGGGGTCGCCACTGACGTCGGCGACGGCGACGTGTAGTTGCTGACCAGGGCTTTCACCGCGTCTACGGGCGCCGGTCAGCGATCTGTGAGCCTTGCGGGTGGCTGGTCGGCACGGCCGAACCGGCGGGCACGAGCGTGCCGACGGACGACGCGTCGCGGCGAACCGGGCTGGTGAGGTGTGGGGAGCGGACGTTGGGGGACTTGGTGTGTAGGCCGGGTTCGACGGCGTTCCCCTGGGGGTCGGCCCTGCCAGGCTTCTCTGGTTCTGACTACGTGCCGGAGGAGCCGTCCCTCGACGATCCGTACTTCGAGGATCCGTCCTTCGACGATCCGTCCTTCGACATCGTCAGAGAGTGCCCCGCTCGCAGATCCGACGGGCGACCTCACGAAGCTTGATGTTGTGTTCCTGCGAATAGCGGCGCAGCACGTCGAAAGCCTTCTCCTCGCTGAGGTGGTGGCTGCCCATGAGGATGCCCATGGCCTCGCCGATCGCATGACGGGTGGCGACGGCCTGCTCCATCTGGGCGTGCGTGCGGGCGCTGGAGAAGGCGACCGCCGCGTGCGAGGCCAGCAGCCAGCCGGCCAGCTCGCTGACCTCGGTGAACGCGCCCGGAGCCCGGGAGTAGAGGTTCAGGGCTCCGAGGTCCTCCTCCTCGGTGAACAGCAGGAAGCCCATCATGCTGCCCACGCCGAGACGGCGGGACTGCGGGGCGTAGGCCGGCCAGCGCGGCTCCTCGCGGGACAGGTCGGGGATGCGGAACACCCTCTCTCCCAGCGAGCTGCGGGCGGCGTCGAAGCACGGTCCCTCCCGCAGCCGTTCCTGCAGCCGGTCGCTGGCGACCACCAGCTGGTCGGTGGGGGCCAGCGACTCCACCGTCGTGCCGTGCAGGACGAGAATGCCGGCCGCGTCGCAGCCCTCCACCAGCTCGGTGGCCGAGGCGGTGATCCGCTCCAGTGTGGAGGCCACCGAATGCTGTGCCAGGAGATCCCGCGCCATCGACGCCATCTGCTGTGCGAACAGATCCCAGTCCACACCGTCCTCCGCTTCGTCTTCGTCCGGAAAGTCCTCAACCGGAAAGTCCTCATCCGGAAAGTCCTCATCCGGAAATTTCTCGTGCCAGCCTTGCATGTGAGCCTCGCGATGAGACGACCGTGACCGCCGCGTTCACGGGACCGTGGCCGATCCCGTGCCGCTGTCGCGCAGCGGGGAGTCCTTCGCCGCGGTGAAGAGGGCATCGGGTGTCGACGAATCCGCCGGTCACGGCGATGACCTCGCCGACCGTGCAGCTGGAGTCGGCGTCGGAGGCCTGTTCGGCGGCGTCGCGGTGGAACTCCGGGCCCTTGCGGTCGCCTTGAGGCAGCAGACAGCGCCGGCTCTGTTCCTCCACGCCGGGCCGTCGCTGTTTGTCCGAGTCGTACGGAAGGGTTGGTCATGCGGCGCCCTACGGCACGCTACTGGCCAGGCCCCTCGCCTGGCCGATCAGCTCGTCCAGGACTGACGCCCCAGGTACTCACATTGACACCCCGGGTCACCGGAATCGTCGCCGACCCGTACACGGACCTCACCGCGTTCCGGGGCCGCCGCGAGTTGGAAGACGCGCCGCACGGTTTCGCCGCGACGGCCGCGGGCGCGGTCTCGTACCCGTCGCCCGTCGCCGAGGGTGTGGCGACCGCCGCGTGGAGGATCCGCCGCACCCCCTGCGCCGACAGGGCGCCCGGTGAGGTGACGGCGACCGTGCCCGCCGCGACGGGAAGTCCTGGCACCCCGAACCTGCGTACCCAGTCCGCGAGTTGCCGTGCTATCACGTCATCCGTGATGCGGCCGACGGTGTCCTTCGTGGCCCCGGCCCGCCGCAGGCTGCCGGAGACCGTGCGGCCGAACGTCTTCGACATCTCGAAGTAGATGTTCTCCGAGGAGACCAGGACGTCCACGCCCGTGCAGCTCGATGGGTGCCATGTGCAGAGTGAGCAGGACGTCCCCGTGGGCGAAGGCGGCTCGTAACACATGACGTCCCGCTCGGACGGGGGAGACGGCACTCCCCCGGGAACTCCTCCCGGAACTCTTCCGGGAGCCCGGGACGGGCCCCGGCTCGTGGCCCTCGAAGTTCATGACGGCTCTGGCCATCTGCTGGAGCATCGGCTTCTCCTGGTGCTTGCGGAAGCACTCCGCCCCGACGCGGTAGACATGGGCCGCCCGCTCCCGGCGTTCCTTGCCCGACAGGTCGCGGGTACCGGGGGCGAACCCGAACGAGTGGAGGGCCGCGTCGCGCATCAGTTCCCCGTCGAGGCCCAGCACCACGGTGTGCAGCAGGCGCTCGACGGCCTCCGGCTCCCCACGCTCGCCCGGTGCGACTGCCTCCGCGCCGGGCGACCGGCCCGCGACGCACGCGTGCAGCGTCTCCAACTCCGCCTCGTGCAGCCGCAGCAGCCCGAGCACCCGGACCCGGCCCAGTTCGTCGACCAGCTTGCGCAGTGTCGTCGGGAGGTCGGGTCCGGCTTGCTCCTGCTCATCAATCACCGCTCGAGGATGGGCAGGGGGCCCGCGCCGGGCAAGCGGTTTGGGACGATCGGGAGGGAAACCGTATGACTATTCGCCCGACGGCGCGGTCAAGGTGACGCCGAGGGAGACCGGGGTGCCGAAGTTCGGGGTGCCGTCGGCGTTCCAGGTGAACTTCTGCGCCCTGGTCGACCGGTTCATGTCGCAGCCGCCGGAGGCGGAGTTGTTGGCGTGGTAGACCATCCAGTCCTCGGTACCGTCGGGTGACTTGAAGAACCCGTTGTGGCCGGGCCCGTAGACGCCGTTGGCGTTGGACCGCTGGAAGACCGGGTTGGGGGACTTGACCCACGAGGAGGAGTTGAGCGGATCACCGCCGTTGTAGGTGAGCATGCCGAGCTTGTAGTCGGGCGTCGAGCAGTGGCTGGCCGAGTAGACGATGAAGGTCTTGCCGCCCCGTTGCAGGACCTCGGCACCCTCGTTGACCGCGCCGCCCACCGTCTCCCAGCTGTAGGTCGGCGTGGAGAGCACACGGCGGGTGCCGCTCGCGGTCCACGGGTTCGACAGCGGGCGGATGAACATGGGCTGCGAGCCGTTGTAGAACGTGCCCAGGAGGTACAGCTGACCGTTGAGCTGCAGGATGCCGGGGTCCAGCTCCCAGGTGTTGTCCTGCGTCGGGTCGAGCAGGTCGGCCTTGAAGCTGTACGGGCCCATGGGGTCCAGCCCGGCGCTCTCCAGGACGTGGATCCGCTGGGTGCCCAGGTCGTACGGCTCCCGGCCGGCCGTGTAGTAGAAGTACCAGCGCTTGCCGTTGGGGCCGTCGAGGAGATGGAACTCCGGGGCCCACATCGTGCCGGCCCCGTTGGGCCGGGTCAGGTTGAAGACCACTTGTTCGCCGGCCGTGGCAAGCCCCGCCAGGGTGCTCGACCTGCGCATGGTGACCGTCGAGTTCCACGTCGTGGTGGCGAGGTAGTAGAAGCCGTCGTAGTACGTCAGCCACGGGTCGGGGCCGCGCTGGGCCAGCGGGTTGGTGAACGTCTTCGGGGTCGTGCCGCCGCCGGTGAAGCCGGGCATCCGCCACACCCTGCCGTTCGCGGTGGCGCACGGCAGCTGCACCAGGTTGGTGTTCGAGGCCGACGAACCGCCGCTCGGCGCGACGCACTTGCCCGAGCCGACGGAGACCAGGTTGAAGGTCCTGTCCGTGCCGGCGACCGACACCGGTGCGAGCCGCCACTGCTGGTTGGCCGCGCCGTGGCAGGGCCACTGGATGACCGCGGCGTTGTCCGCCGTGGAGGCGCCGTACACGTCGACGCACTGCCCGGACTGGGTGGTGATCGTATAGGTGTCGGTCGTCCCCGACACCGGTGTGAAACTCAGGCTCTGGTTGGCCCCGCCGCCGCAGGCGAAGGCGCGCAGCTGTGTGCCGTTGGTTGTCGAACTTCCGGGCAGATCGAGGCAGTTGCCGCCGTTCTGGTTCACCCCTGTCGAGGTGAAGGCGACTGCGGCGGCAGCGGGCTGCGGTGCCACCAGGAAGGCGACCGCCATGGTGACCGACGCGAAGAACGCGGACAGGAATCTGGAACGAGTCACGGTCCGTACACCTTTGCTTCGAGGAGTCCGACGGAGTTCGTGCCGTTGCCGGTGAGCAGCACCCGTAGCCGGGTGGTGCTCGTGGCGTTGAAGGTGACGGTGTTGTACTGGTTCTTGGCCAGGGGGTAGGACCCGGCTCCCGGCACATCGACGTACGCGCTGCCGTTCCAGTACTGGAGTTTCCACGAGGCGGGCATGTCGATGCCCTGGTCGTCGTCGAAGAAGTACACCTCGGCCTTGTTCAGGGTCTTCGCGGACGGCCAGGTCAGCTCGGCCCACTGCTGGCCCGTCTCAGGCCAGGTCCCCCAGCGCGGGTTCACGGTGTCGTTGGACGACGGCGGATCGATCCCGTCGTTGACGGCGGCGACACTCTCCCAGGAGGAGGTGTACGACGCCGACGCCGTGGCCGACGTAGCCAGGTTGCCCGGCGGCTGGACCCCGCCCCGATTGAACACCTTGACCTCCGTGAGGCCCGTCTTCGCGCCGGAGGCGTTGGTGGCCAGGACCCGGATGCGCTGGGCGCTGATCGCCGGGAACTGCACCCGGTTGTAGTTGGCCCGTGGCGCCACCGGACTCTTCGTCTGGTCGGGTGCGTTCACCCACGAACTGCCGTTGTGGTACTGGATCGTGTACGCGGACGGCGCCCGGTAGGTGGTGTTCGCCGGGCGGCTGTCCTTGAAGTGCAGCCGGACCTCGTTGAGCGTGCGGGTGGTGCCGAAGTTCAGCTCGTACCAGTCCTGGCTGTTGGTGGAGCCGCCCGCGCCCCAGAACGGTTCGTTGGTGGGGTAGCCGTCGACCGCGCCCGAGACGTTGCTGCCGGAACCGGTGTGGGAGGCGGACACGGTCGCGCCTGCGGCGAGATTGGTGAGGTCGGCGGTCAGGTCGACGCCGGCCTTGGCGAGCATGTCGACCATCTGCGGGCTGTCCTGCACGACCTGGCCGGGGGTCTTGAGCCCGGACTTGGCGCTGTGATGGGTGACCGTGCCGCTCGTGGTGACGTCACCCGTGGCCGGGTCCCAGGTCAGGGGCACCAGCGAGCCGACGGTGGCGACCCGGTCGCCGTTGACGTAGACCGAGTAGCCCTCCGGGATGCCCGGGTAACGCACCACCCCGTCGGCCGGGTCGTCCCAGACGACGGACAGGTCGGCACCCCGGTAGCGGAGGTTGTTGACGGTGAAGTGGCTCCAGCCGATGTCGATCGGGGACAGCTCGACCTTCGCGTCGTTGCGGGGCCGCAGCCCGGCCACGTCCTCGATGACCGTCCAGTTGCTGCTGCCGAGGATGTTGTGGTGGATCCAGGAGCGGTAGTTGACGGAGCTGCCGTTCCAGTCCGCCCAGAACTCGTTGGCATCGGGCCACTGGGTGTTGCCGCCGACGTACTGCGCCCAGGTGTTCCAGTAGAGGAGCTTCTTGTAGTCGGTCGCGTTCATCCAGGAGTTGGGGTAGTTGCGCAACACCGACGAGTACAGGCGGAACTGCACGGTCGAGTTGATCGTGGAGAAGTTGTTGGAGCCCGGCTCCCCGGCGTCGGCCGCCGCCTGCTTGTCGACCTGGTTGGCCGTGTAGAAGGGGAAGATCGGATACTGGGCCGGGTCGTCGTACAGCCGCAGGGCCTGCCGGTACGTCGCGGTGTTGGGGACGGCGCCGACGGAGAAGGGGTAGTAGTTGTTGATCTCCTTCCAGGGCACCCACTCGTTCGTCGACTTCAACCGGTGCTCGAACAGCTGCCGGCCGGGGTTCCACAGCACGTTGACGATCGCGTCCTTGATCTGTGTCGCCAGCGTGCGCATCTCGGTGGCCTTGGCCGTGTTGCCGATCGCCTCGTAGGCCTGGGCGGCGGCGAGCGCGCCGCTGTACTGGTAGGCGGACTCGGCGCGGTCCATGTTGCCGGGCTTCCAGTGGAAGGAGACGGCGTCGGCGTCGTTGCCGGTCAGGGCGCCCCAGTCGTACTCGATGAGCTTGTTGTTGTCGTGGTCGTAGTGCGCGAGCTGTCCCTTGACGTCGCCCTCGGCGTAGCGGGCCAGGTTGGCGGCGATGCCCGGCTGGCCGCCATGGATCTGGTAGCTCTTCCAGGCCGCCTCGGCGATGTACTGGGTGTAGCTGTTGGACCAGTTCTCCGGATCACCGGGGTTGTCGAGGAAACGGCCGCCCTTGGAGGTCTGGCCCACGCTCAGCCAGTCCCCGTACGCGTAGGCCGGGTTGCGCAGGTACTTGAGGTCGTCGATGTGCATCGGCTGGGTGAGCGCGATCGCGTTGTTGTAGCCGAGGACGCCCTCGGTGGAGGTCGGGAACTGGAAGGTCTGCCCGGGGATGTCCGCGTCGAGGCTGTTGAAGCGCATCAGCCACCAGCGGTAGTAGATGTTCTTCTTGATCGCCGGTTCGGGCACGTCGATGTACGGCACGTTCTGTGCCCACCACAGGTTGTAGGCCTTGACGTGGGTGGCGAACGCGGTCGCCGGTGAGTATCCCGCGTAGGTGTTGTACTCGGTCAGCGACTGGGGGATCTCGTCGGTGACGAAGCCCATGACCACCTTGGCCGTCACGGTGGCGCCGGCCGCGATCGTCACGGACCGGTTGAGCCCGCCGCCGGAGACGGCGAAGCCGTCGCCGGTGAGGCGGGGGCGGAGGGTCGTGAGGTTGTTGAAGGCGTTGACCTGGCCGGTCAGTTCGCTTCCGGTGCCGGTGGTGGCGTACGGCGAGGTCGCCCGCAGTTGCAGCGTCGTGGAACCGGAACCGTTGTTCTTGATGGACAGATTGGTCACGGCGACGTTGTTGTCGGTGATGAACTTCGTCTGGTCCACCGTGACCGAGCCGCTGGTGTGGACGCTCTTCCAGTGGCTGGGTGTCTGCCGCCGCTGGGCGACCTGCTCGGTGAAGGTCCCCGGAGTGAGCGCGACGGTGTAGGCGCTGCTGTCGTTGATGCTCTCCCAGTAGGCGGCCTTGCCGCCGAAACCGAGCTGGGCGGGGTTGTGCTCCTTCATGAAGAGCGCCCGCCCGCGGCTCATCAGCCAGGGCCCGGCGGGATCGTTGCCGGAGCGGGCCAGCAGGCGGTCCATCCAGAAGTCGGTCCCCGAGCTCTCCGCGTCGTAGATGGCCTTCATCATGTCGCCGGGTGTGTGCGCCACGGGTGGTGCCGGGATCGCGGGCCCGCCGAAAGTGGGGAACCCGATGGTCTGCGCCGCGGCGGCCGGGGGAGCGGCGACGACGGAACATGCGCTCAGCGCCAGGGCGGCGAGGAGGCACCTCGTGCGCCGGCGTCGTACCAGGAGGACGTGCGGTCTTCTCATCGGATGCTCCCTGTCCCGTTGACAACACGCGTTCGCTCGCGATGGCACCGACGTTCGTGAACCGGGGGAGTGCGGAAAACAACCTAAAAGGTTTTCGCAACGTAGAAGCGGGCTGTTGAAGTGTCAAGGGAGGCGGAAGAGAGGCGAGTTCGTGGGTCGATCGGTTCAGGGCACACGGGCGTCGACTCACGCCCGCCGCGTTCCGCGGAAACCCTTTTCGGTACTCGTTCAGTGACGCGGTGACCGGCGGACCGTCAGGACGGCGACGTCGTCGTGCCGGCCGCCGCTGCCCGCGTACGCGCCGGCGTCCTCGTACAGGGCCCGGGGCAGGTCGGTGGGGGAGAGGTCGAGATGCTTGGCGAGGCGATCCTCGACCGGGTAGAACGTGCCGTCGGCGGCGCGGGTCTCGGTGAGGCCGTCGGTGCTCAGCAGCAGCGTCGCGCCGTCCGGGAACGGGAACCAGCCCACGGTCGTCGGTTCGAGCGCCAGCTCGGCGAGACCCAAGGGGACGCCGGAGTCCAGTTCGGCCGTGGTGACCGTACCCTCGTGCATCACATGCGGCAGGATGTGGCCGCAGTTGACGGCCTGCACCTCCTCGCCGTTCGCGTCGATGCCGAGGACGAGGGCGGTGACGAAGCGTTCGTCGTCACCGGTGTTCTCGGCGTAGGAGTTGTGCCGGACGACGGCCGCGTCCAGGGCGTCGACGAGCGCGGTGAGCGTGGGCTCGCGGTGGGCGGCCTCGCGGAAGGCGCCGATGACGGCGAACGCCGCGCCCACGGCGGCCAGTCCCTTGCCCTGGACGTCGCCGATCAGCACCCGGGTCCCCCAGGGCGAGGCGACGACGTCGTAGATGTCGCCGCCGACGAGCCGGTCCTCCTGGAGGGGCTCGTAGATCCCGTTGACCAGGACGTCGTCGGTGAGCAGGGGCAGGGGGTGCAGGATGTGTCGCTGCATGGCCGCGGCCGTGGACCGCAGCCGCAGCATCTCGTGCTCGCGCCTGATCCGCCGCTGACAGGCGTAGACCGAGGCCACGCCCAGGGTGAGGGTGAGCAGGACCAGCAGGAGCCGGTCGATCCAGCGGTCCGCGTCGACGTTGCGCACCACCGCCGTGGCGGTGACGACGAGCGTGGTCCACGCGGCGACGAACGCCGTCTGCTGGACGGTGCACAGCGCCGACGCCGTCCCCGGCAGGAACACCAGCAGCCCGAGGAGCCACACATCGGACCCGGACAGCACCCCGAGCGCCTCCACCAGGGCCGTCACCGCCAGTACGCCGAGGACCAGTTCGGCGTTGCCCGGCGGCTCGATGGCCTCGAAGGCCTCGGCTGGTCTCTTCCGGCGGCTACCGGCCATGCGAACTCCCGGGCAGATCGTGATCTCCCCGTACGGTAAGCCGGGCCCGGTCAGGTGCGGGAGGCGCCCCGCCGATCCGGGCTCGCGGAGGCGCCGAGCCGACTTCCCGAAGGCTGCCGAGCGGAGTCCGCGGGGGTGCGCCGCGCCGACCTTCCACGGTCTGTCGAGCCGAACTGCGGGTGTCTGTGCCGGGCCGCCCCGCCAAGGCCCGCCGGGCCGACGCTGGGGAGGTTCTGGCGGGCCCAGGAGCCTGAGTGGGTGAGCACAGCCGGCCTTCCGAGGGCCTGCTCAGCCGATCTGAGGAGGTCTGCCGGGCTGATCTTTCACGGTCTGTCGAGCCGAACTGCGGGTGTCTGCGCCGGGCCGCCCCGCCAAGGCCCGCCGGGCCGACGCGGGGAGGTTCTGGCGGGCCCAGGAGCCTGAGTGGGTGAGCACAGCCGGCCTTCCGAGGGCCTGCTCAGCCGATCTGAGGAGGTCTGCCGGGCCGACCCGCGGAGGTCTGCCGAGCCGACAAGGGGGGCCTGCCGAGCCGGGCTTCCGAGGGCCTGCCGAGTCGGCCGATCGAAAGCCGTCCTGCTCAGCCTCTGAGGGGTCGTCGGGCTCAGCCCTGTCGGCCCGCCGAGCTTCAGAGGGCTCGTCGGCCGGGGTCGACGTGGATCTTCGGCCCGCCGCCGGCCCCGGCCGGGCGTTCACCCGCGAGCACCGGGCCGGCCTCGTCGAGGCCCACCGTGGCGGCGACCAGCGGTCGGGGGTCGACCGTGCCGGTGGCGTAGGCGCGGATGGTGGCGTCGAGGCCCGGGGAGGCGGAGAGGACGCCGACTGCCGTGACGTCCTTGAGGACGAGCGTGCGGGTGTCGATCCGGCTGGGCTCGGCGGCCAGCCCGATGTACACGACGCGGCCCCCGGGTTCCACCGACTCCAGGGCGGCGCCCGGCAGATGGGCGGCGTTCGTGGCGTCGACGACGGCGTCGAAGGGGAGGTCCGGGAGGGAGTCCTCCGTCCAGGTGTGCGCGAAGCCCAGGCCGCGGGCGAAGTCGAGGGAACCGGCGTTCTGGCCCATCAGGTGGACCTCCGCACCGGCGGCGCGGAGGAACAGCGCGACCAGCAGCCCGATCGTCCCCGGCCCCAGGACCAGGGCGCGGTCCCCCGGCCGGGTCGCGGCGGCCTCCGCGGCACGCAGCGCGTTGCCGCCCGGCTCCACGAGCGCGCCGAGCACCGCGTCCACGGAGTCGGGCAGGGCGTGCAGGGAGGAGGCCGGCACGGCGAGCCGCTCGGCCAGGGCTCCCGCATGGCCCCCGCGGATGCCGACCTCCCGGCGCCGCTCGCACACGTGCTGGTCGCCTCGGAGGCAGCGACGACAGCCCCCGCAGCCGAGCATGGTGTCGCCCATGACGCGTCGCCCGACCCAGCCGGGGTCGACACCGCCGCCGACCGCCGACACCCGCCCCGCCCACTCGTGGCCGAGCCGCATCGGGTAGGAGGCGTGCCCCTGGTGGAGGTAGGCCATCGTGCCGGTGAAGAACTCCATGTCGGTGCCGCACACCCCGGCCCGCTCGACGTCGACGACGACTTCGCCGGCCCCGGCCACCGGCGCCGGGAGTTCCTGGACCTCGTACGTGCCGGGGGCGGTGAGGACGAACGAGCGCATGGTGTTCACGGGTCGGTCTCCGGGAGCGGGTCGGGGAGCTTCGGCTCGTGTGTCACCGGTGCGGCTCGCCGAGGCGACCGAGGAGCGCGCGGATCTCGTCGAGCGCGTCGACCAGGGTCGCCAGGGGTGTCCGGTAGGCCAGCGCGCTGACGCTCACCGCTCCGGAGGGGGCCGTCGGTGAGGTGAGGAACACGGGCAGGGCGAGGCAGTTGACCCCGGTCTCGTTCTCCTGCTCGTCGACGCCGTAGCCCCGCGCGCGGGTGGCCCGCAGCTCGCGGTGCAGATCGTCGGCCGTGTACGGCGTCCGCGGCGTACGACGCTCCAGGGGGGAGCCGCCCTTCCACGCCTCGACCTCCTCCAGGGTGCCCAACCGCGCGCTGAGCAGCAGCTTTCCGACGGCGGTGCGGTGGGCGGGGTTGCGCCCGCCGATCGTCGACGTCAGCCGGACGGCTCCGGTCGGAGGGTCGACCTTGGCGCGGTGGACGACCTCATGGCCGTCGAGCACCGCATAGTGCGCGGTCTCCCCGAACCGGTGCGCCAGCGCTTCGAGCACCGGGCGGACCCGGATGTGCTCGGGCCGCGCCTCGTGGTGGGCGAAGGCCATGCGCAGGAACTCGTCGCCGAGCACATAGCGGCTGCCCGCGTCCTGCTCGGCCAGCCCGGCCCGGCGCAACGCGCCGAGTGCCCGGTGCACGGTCGGCTTGGGACTGCCGATCACCCGGGTCAGCTCGTCGAGACCCACCCCGTCGGGATACCGGGCCAGTTCTCTCAGAACCGCCAGCACCCGGTCCGACCCCACAAGTCGGTTGTCCCCGGCGCTCGTCGGGGAGCCCTCACCGAGGTCTGTCGATCCCTCGTACGGCTGCGTATGCTTCATCGCGTTCCAGACTGTAGACCGCCGTACCGATTGCCGGAAAGGGCTGAGGGTGACGCTCCGCAGTGCGCAGTGGTACGGGGGACAGGACCGCAACGCCTACATCCACCGGGCGTGGATGCGGCGGGGTGTGCCGGGCGACGCCTTCACCGGCCGGCCGCAGATCGCCATCGCCAACACCGCCTCGGACCTGACCCCGTGCAACGCGCATCTGGACGAGGTCGCGGCCTCGGTGCGCAACGGTGTGTACGAGGCGGGCGGCATACCGCTGGACCTACCGGTGGTGTCGCTGGGCGAGACGAACGTGCGGCCCACCGCCATGCTCTGGCGGAACATGGCCGCGATGGCCACGGAGGAGATGCTGCGGGCCAACCCCGTCGACGGGGTCGTCCTCCTCGGCGGCTGCGACAAGACGATCCCGTCGCTGCTGATGGCCGCCGCGTCGGTGGACCTGCCCGCGATCGTGGTCCCCGGCGGGCCGATGCTCAACGGCACCTTCCGCGGCGGCCTCCTGGGCTGCGGCACCGGGGTGTGGCAGCTGTCGGAGGAGGTACGGGCGGGAACGCTCTCCCAGGAGCAGTTCACCCGCTCCGAATCGGCGATGATCCGCAGCCGGGGGCACTGCAACACCATGGGGACGGCGTCGACGATGGCGCTGGTCGCCGAGGCGCTGGGCACGGTGCTTCCCGGTGTGGCGGGCACACCCGCGCCCGACAGCCGGCTCCTCGAAGCCGCGCACCGCACCGGTCGGCTGGCCGTGGACATGGTGGGCGCGGACCGCCGGCCGGGCACCTTCCTGACCAGGGCGTCCTTCCACAACGCGATCGTGGCTCTGGCCGCGATCGGCGGTTCGACCAACGCGGTCGTCCATCTCCTGGCGATCGCCGGCCGCCTGGGCATCGACCTCACCCTCGACGACTTCGACCGCGTCGGCTCCCGGGTGCCGGTCCTCGTGGACCTCCAGCCGGCCGGGCGCTTCCTCATGGAGGACCTCCACCGCGCCGGAGGGCTGCTCGCCGTCCTGCGCGAGGTCCGTGACCTGCTCGACCCCGACGCGCTGACCGTCACCGGTGAGCCGTTGGTCGACCACCTCGACGACGCCACCGTCTGGGATGCCGAGGTCATCCGCCCGCGCTCCGAACCGCTGGTCGCCGAGGGCGGCATCGCCGTACTGCGCGGCAACCTCGCCCCCGACGGCGCGCTCGTCAAACCGGCCGCCGCCTCCCCGCAGCTGCTGCGCCACCGGGGCCGGGCCGTCGTCTTCGACTCCATCGAGGACTTCCGTGCCCGCATCGACGACCCCGACCTGGATGTCGACGCCGACTCCGTCCTCGTCCTTCGCGGATGCGGACCCAAGGGCTATCCGGGCATGCCCGAGGTGGCCAACATGCCGCTGCCGAAGAAGCTGCTGGAACAGGGCGTCCGTGACATGGTCCGCGTCTGCGACGGCCGGATGAGCGGCACGGCCTACGGCACGGTTGTGCTGCACGTCGCCCCGGAAGCCGCCGCCGGCGGCCCGCTCTCCCTCGTGCGTACCGGGGACTTCATCACCCTCGACGTCGGGGCCCGCCGCATCGACGTCGACGTACCCGCCGACGAACTCGCCCGCCGGGAGCCGAGCCGGGTCACGGTCGAGGGCTTCGCCGCCCCCCGGCGCGGCTGGGAACGCCTCTACGTCGACCATGTCCTGCAGGCCGACACCGGCGCAGACCTCGACTTCCTCATCGGCTCCAGCGGCTCCGAGGTGAGCCGGGAGTCGCACTGACCGGCCCCCGGCGCCCGCGTACTGACCGGCCCCCGGCGCCCGCGTACTGACCGGCCCCCGGCGCCCGCGTACTGACCGGCCCCCCGGCGCCCGCGTACCGACCGGACCCCCGGCGCCCGCCTACTGACCGGACCCCCGGCGCCCGCCTACTGACCGGCCCCCCGTGCCCGCCTACTGACCGGCCCCCCCCGTGCCCGCCTACTGACCGCCCTCGGCGCGCGCGTACGCCTCGGCCTGCCCGGCACAGCACGCGTGACAGATCCGGGGTCGCCGTCTGTGTACTGACCGGCCCCCCCGGCGCCCGCGTACTGACCGCCCTCGGCGCGCGCGTGCGCCTCGGTCTGCCCGGCACTGGACGCGTGACAGGCCCGGGGTCGCCGTCCGTGCCGCCGTGGCCGGTCGGGCGGGGCCGAACCGGGAGCGCGGGACGGCAACCGCGGCGCCGCCGACGCGGACGGGGGCCGCGATACAGCCCAGGCCCGGGACGGCTTCCTGCTCCTCATGGGCCGGACCCGACACCTGGATCTTCTCAAGGGCCGGACGCGGCCGCGCCGGGTCGGTGATCGAGTGATGCGGGAGACTCGGCGGCGGCCGTGCCAGGGTTGGAAGGTCGTCGAGGAGGCACCACAGGGGCCTGTCCCCGCCGCGCCCGGGGAGGTGGCGTGGCGCAGGCGAGAAAGTCCGTACCGGGTGTCAGAGGGACAGGCTCGCCGTGAGGGTGCCCGGCAGGGCCATCGACTCCCGGGCGCCCTCGGGGCTCCCGGTCCGGGAGCCCCGACCGCCCGCCTCGGCCACGCCCGCCTGGGCGAGGTGAGGAGATCGCGGGCGCGCAGAGCGACGCGGCGCGCGGTCCCGGAGGAACGCTGGGATGCTGATGCTGGACGAGAGCTGCTCGAGTTCTGGACGACCGGTGGTGGTGAGAGCCATGGCAAGGTCCGGGGAGAGGGGTTCGGGGCCGGCCGTCCCATGGGCCGATCCCCAGGGCGACCCGTTCCTGCGCACCCGGTTCGCCGTACCGGCCCGGCCCGCCACGTTCCTCCGGCGAAAGCGCCTGGTCGACCACCTCGACCGGGCCCTGACGACCCCGCTGACCGTGGTCAACGGGGCCGCCGGTGCCGGCAAGACCCTGCTGGTCGCCGACTGGGCCGCGCATCGGGATCGGCCGGTCGCCTGGCTCACCGCCGAGGCCGGCGACCAGGGCCCCGGCATGTTCTGGGCGTACTTCCTCCAGACGCTGCGCGCCGCCGGTGTGCCGCTGCCGGCCGAGATCGGCTGCCCGGCCGACGCCGGACGGGTGGACCGGACGCTCCTGACGCGGCTCGCCGCGGAGCTGGGCGCCAGGGAGCGGCCCGTGATCGTGGTGCTCGACGAGTACGACCGAGTGACCGATCCGGAGATCGCCGACCAGCTGGAGTTCGTGCTGCACCACGCGGCGCGGGGCCTGCGCCTGATCCTCGTCACCCGCACCGAACCGCTGCTGCCGCTGCACCGCCACCGGACGGCCGGCGACATGACGGAGATCAGGAACGCCGAGCTGGCCTTCACGCCCGAGGAAGCGGCCGTCCTGCTGGGCCAGCACGGCCTGCGGCTCCCGGTGGCCGTCGCGGAGGCACTCGTGGAGCGCACCCGGGGGTGGGCGGCCGGTCTGCGGCTGTGCGCACTGGCCGCGCGGGAGAGCCCCGACCCGGAGACGTATCTCAAGCGCTTCGAGGCCGAGCGCACGGCCGTCGCCGACTTCCTGCTCGCGGAGGTGCTCGAACGACAGACCCCCGAGACACAGGACCTCCTCCTGCGGGTCAGCGTCCTGGACCGGTTCCGCCCCGAGCTGGCGGACGCGCTGACGGAGCGCGCCGACGCCGGGGGCATCCTGGCCGGGCTGCACCGGGGGAACGCGTTCGTCGAGGACCTCGGGCACGCCTGGTACCGCCTCCACCCGCTCTTCGGGGAGATTCTCCGCGCCCATCTGCGGATGCGACGTCCCGGCCTGGAACCCGTACTCCACCGGCGGGCCGCCCAGTGGCTGCGCCGCTCGGGGACCCTCGCGGAGACGCTCGGACACGGTGCCGCCGCGGGCGACTGGGAGTTCACCGCCGGCGCCCTCGTCGACGACCTCGCCATCGGTCAGCTCTTCACGGGCCTGCGCTGCGACGACCTCGCCGAGTTGTTCTCGCGTATGGGCCCTGAGGCGACGAGCCCCGCCGCGAACCTCGTACGGGCGGCCCGTGAGCTCTCCCGGTGCGAGCTCGACCGGGGTCTGGCCCACCTGCGGCACGCGGAGCGGAGTCTGGTGGGCGAGGAGGAGCGGGCGGAGGCGGCGGACGAACCGGGTCCGGCGGCGGCCCGGCTGAGCTGCCTGATGCTGGAGGCGCTGGCGGCCCGGCTGACCGGCTCACCCGGAAGGGCGGAGCTGGCGGCCGGGACGGCCGAGAGACTGTGGGAACGGGTCCCTGCCGACCTCCTGGACCAGCACCCCGAACTCACGGCCCTGCTCCTGTCCCACCTGGGGTCGGCACGGCTGTGGGCCGGGAACTTCGACGAGGCGCGTGCCGCCCTGTCCCTGGTCGCGGACGGCTCCGGGGACGCGTCGACGGCACTGCCGCGCGAGGACTCCCTCGGCCGGCTGGCCCTCATCGACTATCTGAACGGCTGGCTCGGCAGGGCGGAACGCAAAGCCATGGCGGCACTGACGGTCGCCGAGCGGTACAGCCTGCCGCAGCCGTCCGACTTCGGCATCGGACGGCTGGTCCTGGCCGCCGTGGCCGTCGACCGGGACGAGCTGCGGCTGGCCCGGGCGCATCTCGACGCGGCGGCGGGCGCCCACCCCACCATGCGGGACCCGGTGACGGAGGCCGGCCGTGCTCTCGCCACCGCCCGCCTGCTGCTGGCCCACGGGGACACCCGGGCCGCCCTGGCGGCGGCCGAACCGGCCGTGACCGCCGACGTGGCGTCCCCCTGGGCGGAGGGACACACGGCGCTGGTCGCCTCCGCCGCCCACCTCGCCCGAGGCCGGCCCGAGGCGGCGGCCGAAGTGCTGCACGCCGTGCCCGGCCACCAGCCGGTGTGCGCCGTGGGGGAGGCGCGGGCACGGCTGGCCGCGGGCACGCCCCGCGCGGCTGTCGACCTGCTGGACGGGGTGCTGCCCGAGAGCCGCACCGGCCCCGCGGTGACCGTGCGGGCCCTGCTGGTCCGCGCGGAGGCCGCGCACGCCGTCGGGGACTCGGCCGCCGTGCGCAGGCTCGTCGCCCAGGCGCTCCACGATGCCCGGCGCGAGCGGCTGCGACGCCCCTTCGCCGAAGCCGGTGGGTGGCTCCGGCCCGTCCTCGACACCGCACCGCTGAGGGGTCTCGCGGCCGGCTGGCTCACCCCCGGGCCGCCGCCGCGCACCGGGGCGCCGACGCCGGAGGACCGGCCGCCGGTTGTGGAGGAGCTGAGCGGACGCGAACGCGATGTGCTGCGGCGACTGGACCGGATGATGTCCACCGAGGAGATCGCCGCCGACCTGTGTGTGTCGGTGAACACCGTCAAGACCCACCTCAAGAGCGTCTTCCGGAAACTGGCCGTCAACCGCCGCAACGACGCGGTACGCCGCGCCCGCGAGCTTCGCCTGCTCTGACCCCACCTGACCGCGACCCTGCCCTGAGGCACGGGCCGCGCTCTGGGGCGGCGGCGGTCGCCGGACGGTCGCCGCCGGACGGTCGCCTCCCGGCCGGCGCCCAACGGTTCCCCGGGCCGACTCGACGACGTGGACACGGCGGCACACCCGCGGGCCTCGATCGTCCCGGGGGCTGCTTGGTGGGCAGGTTCGGTGCGGTGGACAGTCAGTCCTGTATGTCGTCGGCGAGCACCGGCTCCCCGTCGCCCCGGTGCGCCCGCAGGCTGTGGAACTCCTGGTACATCTCCCGCATGAACTCCGGGAAGTTCGCGTGCCGCTCGGGTGGCGCGGCCCGCCAGCTCGCCCATGTGTACACGGCCCACTCGCCGTCCTCATCCACGTCCTCGGGATCCATGAGGACATGGGTGATGTCGGATTCGACGTCGAGTTGCAGCCCGCGCCGCCAGATGTCCGCCTCCAGCCGCTCCTCGGGCCCGGCGTCCTCGTCCAGGTACTCCTCGAACATGTCCGCGAGTCCTGACTCGTTGTGGTGCCAGTGCGCGCCCTCGGTCCCCGCCAGCAGCCACACGAACCCGCCCGCGTGCCGCCAGCCGTCGCTGACCGCGAGGAACTCCCGGTACGACGGGGGCATCCGTCGGCCGAGGCGCTCCTCCATGGCTGCGATCCGCTCCTCCGACGCGGGTGGGAACCCGAGCCACCGCGCCCGTCGTGCGGCCTCGTCGTCCTCGCCCAGCGCCTCGCCGTCCGGCAGGGATTCTGCCCACTCCCCGCTCCATTTGAGCAGGAAGGGCCGCCAGTCGAATGTCGTGGTGTCCGTCATACGCCCGATGCTTCCACCCACCACTGACAGCTCTCCGCTGTCTGGTGAGGCTGACGGGCCCCCTCCCTCCTGGGCGATGGCCCGTTCGGCTGTTCATGCCCGCCCACCGTCGGCGGGCGGGCATGCCGCCGGAGTGGCGGAGGGGTGCCCACCCGCTGGGGCAGATCACCTAGCGACTGCGGACGAGGGCAGTGAGGTGACGCGCTCGGACTGGCGTCCGTGGTGCTGCGCAGCGAGGCACCGAGTTCCGGGGACGGGACGAATGCGGCGGTCGCACCGTCGGGCACGCCGACACGAGCAGGTCCCTTCCGTCGGGTGGCCGACGGTGAACGGGGAGCCGAACAGGTCGTGCGGCTCGCTGCCGCTCTGACGCCGACGGGTCTCGTGCGTGGGTCCCGGCCGCGGCGACAGCGGTGCCGAGCGAGTGCTGATCGTGCCGATCCGTCGTTCGCGTTCCTGGTGTTCGGAGGTTGGGGTGTTGTGCGGACGACTGTCGACGGAATATCGTACGGGTCCAAACGAAAATCCGTGCTGCTTCCTCGGCTCCTCTCCTCCGTCGGTCATTGATGGCGCCGCATCCCGGCGCGGCGCCCGCCCGGGCGCCCGCCTCCGCCGAAGTCGCCGTACCTGACCGCAGGGCGGCTTATGGGCATCTGAGCCGAAGGGCCGTTCATCCGGGTCCGGGGTCGCCGTACGCGGGCGCGGACCCGGCTCGCCTCTCACGCAGGGAGTACTCGTGCACCACCATCCTGGATCCGCTGCGCACGAACCCGTCCATCTGGTCGCGGGAGCCAGCAGCGGTATCGGTGCCGCCGTGGCCGCGCGGGCCGCCGCCGCAGGGGCCCGCGTCGCCATCTGCGGACGGCGGCCCGACACTCTGCGCAAGGTCGCGGACGACTGTGGTGCCACCGCCTACGTCGCGGACGTCACCGACCGCACCGAGGTCGAGGAACTGGTGGCCGCCGTGGTGCGGGACTACGGCCGCCTCGACGGCATCGTCGCCAACGCGGGCGTCATGCGACCCGGCGGAGTGCTCGACCTCAGCGACGAGGACTGGAACACGACCCTGCGCACCAACCTCACCTCCGTGTTCCTGCTCGCCCGCGCCGGACTGCCCCACCTTCTCGCGTCACGAGGGGCCTTCGTGACCGTCGGCTCCATCGCCGGGCTGCGTGCTCCTGTGGGCATGTCCGCCTACGCCGCCTCGAAGGCCGGTGCAGCCATGCTGACCGCCACCCTCGCGGCCGAGTTCGGGCCGCGCGGGGTGCGCGCGAACACCGTGTGCCCGGGCTGGACCCGCACCGAGATGGCCGACGAGGAGATGCGGGAGTTCGGCGGGCCGCTGGGTCTCGGGATCGAGGAGTCCTACGCGGAGGTCACCGCTCTCGTGCCCCAGCGCCGCCCCGCCGAGCCGCATGAGATCGCCGACGCCGTGCTGTGGCTGCTGGGGCCGCAGTCCTCGTACGTCAACGGCGCCACACTCACCGTCGACGGCGGCACCACCGTCGTCGATCCGGGAGCCGTGGCCTTCGACTTCCGCGTCTCCGAGCGCTGACGGCACGTCACGCCGGTTCGGGCTCGGTGCCGGTGCGGTCGCCGGGGACCCGTGTGCGCGCCGGTCGGAGCCGGCGTGCCCGCCATTGGTCCGCGTGAGC
This sequence comes from Streptomyces europaeiscabiei, assembly GCF_036346855.1. NCBI lineage: Bacteria > Bacillati > Actinomycetota > Actinomycetes > Kitasatosporales > Streptomycetaceae > Streptomyces > Streptomyces europaeiscabiei. Next base: position 1,117,238 of record NZ_CP107841.1, on the reverse strand, counting down.
GGAGAGCTGCCGAAGGGTCTCCCTCTCGGGGATGCCGTCGCGTCACATGAGCCGGCCGGGCAGGAAGGCCTGGATCTCGGGAGGGGTCAGCCCCTCGTGCGTCCCGTGGTCCACCTCCGTCAACACCGGAATCAGTCGTGCGGTGGTGGTGCTTCCGCCGTGGTCAGCCGTGTCGCGATGGCGGTGAGGCGTTCGGCCAGGGCACCGGGGGCGGAGCGGGTCATGGCGGTGAGTTCGATGGTCGCCGTCGTGTGGCGGAGCGGCCGGAACCGCACGGCGGGGTGGGACGCGGAGGCCGCGGCGGGTACGACGGTGACACCGAGACCGCACTCGACCATGGCGATCTGGGAGGTCACCGACCGTGCCCAGTGGGCGGGCGCGGGGCTGAAGCCGGCGGCTCGGCACATGGTCGCCATGGCGTCGTGGTAGTCGGGTGAGATGTGCCGGTGCAGCCATACCCACGGGGCGTCCGCGAGGTCCGCCAGGTCCAGCGGGCCGGTGGTGTCGGCGGCCGGGTGGCGGGACGGCAGGGCGGCGACGAACCGGTCGGCGTAGAGCGAGGTCGTCGCGGTGCCGCGTACCGGGGCGGTCTGGCGGACGATCGCCCAGTCGAGCGAGCGGTCGAGGAGGCCCGGCCCGGCTTCGTGCGTGTCGATCTCCTGGGTGCGGATCTCGACGTCCGGCAGCGCCTCGTGGAACCGCTCGAGGACGAGCGGCAGCGGCCAGGAGAACGCCGAGGCGACCGCGCCCAGGCTCAGCCGCCCGCCGCGGCCGGTGGCGGCCTGCCGGGTGGCGATCTCCGCCTCCTCGGCCTGTCGGATCAGCGTGCGGCAGTGGTCCAGGAACACCGCCCCGGCGGCGTTGAGGGCGACCGACCGCTGGGTGCGGTGCAGCAGTTCGCAGCCCAGCCGCTGTTCCAGCTGTTTGATCGCCTGGGAGAGCGGCGGCTGGGACATCCGCAGCCGCTGCGCGGCGCGGCCGAAGTGCAGTTCTTCGGCGACCGCGACGAAATAGCGGGCCTGCCGGATCTCGACCATGATTCGCAGTGCCTCTTACTGAGAGACGAAATCAGACCTTCCCAATATAACGTGAGGGTGTTGCAGTGGAAACATGAGTAGCTCATCTCTCCTGGACCGTTTCGCGGCACTCGACTCGGCCGCTGTCAGTGACACGCTCGACCAGCTGGGGCTTCCCCCCGGTGTCGGTGGCATCCGTCCGGTGTGGGGCCCGGCGGCCGTCGTCGGGTTCGCCGTCACCGTGGGCCTCGAACCGCGTACCGAAGGGCCGGCCGGCGCCCACATCGCCACCACCGCCGTCGAGAGCGCGGACGAGTACAGCGTGATCGTCGTCGACAACCAGGGCCGCACCGACGTGTCCTGCTGGGGCGGCATCCTGAGCCTGGGCGCTTCCCTCCGCGGTGTGCGTGGCGTCGTCGCCGACGGTGTGTGCCGCGATGTGGCGGAGGCCCGTGAGCTGGGTTTCCCGGTGTTCTCGCGGGGGGCGGTCCCGGCCACGGCGCGGGGCAGGCTGCAGCAGCGCTCCACGGGCGAGCCGGTCGGTGTGGCCGGGCTCGTGGTCGAGCAGGGTGATGTCGTCCTCGCCGACGAGACGGGCCTAGTCGTGGTCCCCCGGGAGCGGGCCGAGGAAGTGGCGGAGATCGCCACCGCGATCGTCGCCCGGGAACGAGCCATCGCGGACGAGGTGCGCGCGGGCGCGCCCCTCTCCCGGGCCATGCACGACGCCCGCCTCGCCGGACAGCAGGAGTCGACCCGATGAGTGACCCCACCGCCCTTTCCCACCTCGCCACCGACCTGTCCACCGCGTCGGTCTCCGACGCCCTCGACTCGCTCGGGCTCCCCGGATCCCTCCACGGCGTCGGTGCCCTGCGCCAGGGGCAGCGGACCGTGGGACCGGTCTTCACCGTCACCTACGAACCGGTCGACGAGGCCGGCGGCACGGTGGGCGACTTCCTCGACGACGTCCCCGCCGGCGCGGTGATCCTCATCGACAACGCCGGCCGCACCGACTGCACGGTGTGGGGCGGCATCATGAGCCGGACCGCCCACGAACGGGGCATCGCGGGCACCGTCATCCACGGCACCTGCCGCGACGTCGCCGTCGCGACCGACACCGGCTACCCGATCTGGTCGGTCTCCCGCTTCATGCGCACCGGCAAGGACCGCGTCCGCGTGGCCGCGGTGCAGACGACCGTCACCATCGACGGCGTCCTCATCCGTCCCGGCGACATCCTCGTGGCCGACGACGACGGAGCCGTGGTCGTCCCGGCCGCCCGCTGGGACGAGGTCGCAGGCCTCGCCCGCCGCATCGACCGCGTCGAAGACGCCATCGTCGACGCCGTCCGCGACGGCGTCACGCTCGCCGAGGCCCGCGCCCAGCACGGCTACCACGCGCTCCAGACCCGGAAGGACCCCTCGTGAGCACGAACGACCCCGCTGGCGGCCACTCCAGCGCGACCCTGTCCGAGGCGTCCGGCCTCTCCGTGGCGCTGGCCCCGGAGGTCCGGTCACTGTGGGCCGGTGCCCGGCTGTGCGGCCCGGCGTTCACCGTGCAGGGCGCCGGCGGCGACAACCTCGCCCTGCACCACGCCGTGCTCCAGGCCCCGCCCGGATCCGTCCTGGTCGCCGACCTCGGCGCCGCCCCTTTCGGCCACTGGGGCGAGATCCTCACCGTGGCCGCCCAGCACCGGGGAATCGTCGGCCTGCTCATCGACGGCGGCGTCCGCGACGCCGACGAGATCAAGGGCCTGGGCTTTCCGGTCTTCTCCCGCAACAACTCCATCGTCGGCACCCGTAAGGACTTCCCCGGCGTGTTCGGACGACCCGTCAGGGTCGGTGGCATCACGGTCCACGTCGGCGACCTCGTCGTCGGCGACGTCGACGGCGTCGTGGCGCTTCCCGCGGCCGACACCGAGCGGATCCTCGACCGCGCGGACGCGCGCGTGGCCCACGAGAACGAGCTGCTGAAACGGCTACGGGAAGGTCGCAGCACCCTCGACCTGTACAACCACTTCGAAACCGCCGGGCGGTGACGACACCGATGACGGACAATCCGATCTTCGCCGTGGCCGCCAGGGCCGAAGCGCTGCGGGCCCAGGGCGCGGACGTCATCAGCCTCGCCGCCGGAGAGCCCCAGGCGGCCACCAGCGCCGTGGTCGTGGAGGCCGCCGTCGAGGCCGTCCGCGACCCCGCCACCCACCACTACGGACCGGCCCAGGGCGACCCCGCCCTGCGTGCGCTCGTCGCCACCGCCGTCGCCGGTGACACCCGGCTCCCCTGGAGCGCGGACGACGTCCAGATCGCCCTCGGTGCGAAGCACGCCCTTTTCCTCGCCGTCCAGGCCCTGATCGACGCCGGGGACGAGGTCCTGGTCGCCGCACCCGGCTGGCCCGGGCACGCCGAGGTCGTCACCGCCGCCGGCGGCGTCGCCGTCCCGGTCGCCACCGACGAGGAGTTCCGACTCACGGCCGAGGCCCTCGACCGCCTCCGCACCGCGCGCACCCGCGCGGTGATCCTCTCCAGCCCCGGCAACCCCACCGGCGCCGTCCATCCCGAGTCCCATCTGCGGCAGATCGCCGACTGGGCCGAGCGGCACGGCATCTGGGTCGTCAGCGACGACATCTACCGGGCGTTCGACCACACCGGGACCTACCGGTCGATCCTGCGGGTGGCTCCGCAACTGCGCGGCCGTACCGTCGTGGTGGGCGGAGTGTCCAAGGAGCATGCCATGACCGGCTGGCGCGTCGGCTGGCTCGCGGCACCACCGGAGATCGTCGCCTCGGCACGGCTGCACGTGTCCCGCACCATCACCCACGTCCCGACGGTCAACCAGCGGGCGGCCCTTGCCGCCCTGGGCGACACCGGCACACCCGTCGAGGCCGCCCGCGACTACCGGCGCCGACGCGCGCTGCTCGTGGATGCGCTGAACGGCATCGACGGCATCGACTGCCCGCTGCCCGACGGCGGCATGTTCGCCTTCCCCGACGTCAACGACCTGCTCCGCGCCCGCGGCTGGACCAGCAGCGCCGACCTCGCCGCGTGGCTCCTCGACACCGCACGTCTCGCGGTCGTACCCGGCGAGGCGTTCAACGCACCCGGGCGCATCCGCGTGTGCTTCGCCGTCGACGACGACACACTGATCAGCGCGATCGACCGCCTGAGGACCGCCCTCACAGGCGCCCCCGCCGAGGCGGCGTACGAGGCCGGCACACCGACGCTGGAGGAGGCCCGATGAGCCCCGTCAACAAACTCGAACCGTTCACGCTCCCGCTCACCGTCGGCGGCACCCGCGTCGACGTGGCCGGCCTCCACCGCGGTGGGACCGGCGCGCCCCTGGTGTTCCTCCACGGCTTCGGCTCGACGAAGGAGGACTACGCGGACGTCGTCCAGCAGGAACGGCTCGCCGACCGTCCCGTACTGGCCTACGATGCTCCCGGCTGCGGCGCCAGCACCTGCTCCGACCTCGGCGCCGTCTCCATCCCCTTCCTGGTCTCCGTCGCCCAACAGGTCCTCCAGGCCCGGCACATCGACCGCTTCCACGTGGTCGGGCACTCGATGGGAGGCCTGACCGCGCTGCTGCTCGCCGACCAAGGCCCCGGCAGAGTCGCGAGCTTCACCAACATCGAGGGAAACGTCGCCCCCGAGGACTGTTTCCTCAGCCGCCAGATCGTCACCCACGCCGACGACGACCCCGACGCGTTCCTGGCCCGCTTCGCCGAACGCGTCGGCGGTTCCCGGTTCCACGGCGGCGCGCTGTACGCGTCGAGCCTTGCGCACAAGGTCCGGGCCGCAGCCGTCAGGTCGATCTTCGAGTCCATGGTCGACCTCTCCGACCACGGCAAGCTGCTCGACCGGTTCCTCGGACTTCCGGCACCGAGGATGTTCATGTACGGGGAACAGAACAACACCCTGTCCTACCTCCCGGCTCTGGCCGCAGGCGGCGTGGAGCTCGCGGAGATCAGCCACTGCGCCCACTTCCCGATGTACTCCAACCCGCCGCGGATGTGGGCCCGCATCGCCGATCTCGTCGCACGTGCCGACGCCGGCCCCTGACGGCCGGGGTCATTGTGGCGGACCGGTGCGGGCCGCCCGCCCATGGCCTGAGCCACCGCGTCGGTCCGGGTCGGGACGACCGGGAGGGTGAGGTGCGCGAGGCGGTCGGCCTGGTGGTACACCGTCCGGTCCGCCAGTCGACATCACGCTCGATCTCCAGCCTGCGACATCACGCTCGATCTCCAGCCTGGTGACCGGTGCTGGGGTTGAGGTGACCTGTCTCGTGGTCCTGGGTGCTGTGCGTACCTGGCCCCGCACCTGATGCGTGTCCCCATCGGAGGATGACGCTTCCAGGCCCGTGAAGCCGGAAACGAGGCATGGGGCGGCACGCCACAGCTGTACCCCGTGTAGCTGAGGGCGCGACCTGTGGCGGACGCATCTACGGGGCTCGGAGACCCAGCCACTACAGCCTTCGGGTCCGGTCCCGGAGCGGCACGCCGCTCCGGGACGGAGGAGTCCCGGCTCTCAGGCGCGCTGGGCGGCTTCGTGGACGGCTCGCGCGGTCTTGCCGAGCGTCGGCCCGTACATCGGGCTGCTGCCGTTGCCCTCGCCGTGGCTGCTGACCGACACCGCGGTGGTGGGCACCGCCCGCTTCCTGATCCGTCGGCGTGATGCGCGTGCGACGGTGCCGGGCGGCCTGACGGTGCGCGACCGGCACTTGGACCTCACCCCGTCCGAGGGCGTCGTCGCCACCAGGGTGGAGACGGTGCCGGAGCGCCATCTCCCACCGCGCCGGTGTGATGCCGCGATCGGCCGTGGATCCATGGGGCGGATCACGCCTCGTGGGCGAGTGGATGGCACCTTGCCGACGTCGGCCTACGGCGTCACTCCGCGGGCAGGGCGAGCGCCACCTTGCCCGTGGCGCGGCCGGCGAGGAGGTGCCGGACGGCTGCGGCAGTTTCGGCGAGCGGGTAGACGCGGTCCACGACAGGGCTGAGCGTGCCCGAGTCGATGAGAACGGTCAGGTCGCGCAGCCCGTCGGCGTGCTCCGAGGAAATGAAGGTCCCCAGGTGCCGGCCGGTGAACGGGGACAGCATCTGTGCGCGGAGTTGCCGGTCGGTGCCACCGAGCCAGGCGCCGTTCGTCTCGCCGCCGGTGATGACCAGCCTGCCGCGGGGCGTGAGGGCGTGGCGAAGGTCTCCCAGGCCGCGGTTGCCCGCGATGTCGATGATGGCGTCGTAGCGTCGCGGGCCGGCAAGGAAGTCCTCGCACGTGTAGTCGATCACGTGGTCGGCGCCCAGCGCTCGTACGGCGTCGAGCTTGGGGGTGCTCGCGACGGCCGTGACCCGGGCGCCGAAGGCGTGGGCGATCTGGACGGCGAAGGTGCCTACGCCGCCTGCGGCTCCGGTGATCAGGACCTGCTGGCCCTCCCGGATTCTGCCCTTGTCGCGAACCGCCTGGAGTGCGGTGAGCGCGCTGACGGGTACGGTCGCCGCCTCCTCGAAGGTGAGTCCGGCAGGCTTGGGCGCGATCCTGTCGGGACGGGTGGCGGCGTATTCGGCGAACGCGGCCACTGCCGTGCCGTAGACCTCGTCGCCGGGCGCGAACCCGGTCACGTCGGTGCCGGCCGCCTCGACGACACCGGCGATGTTGCGGCCGGGGTTGGGGAGCCTCGGCCTGCGCAGCCCGCTCACGGGCCGGATCGCGTAGGGCAGACCGGCCATCATGTGCCAGGTGCCGCGATCCACGCTGGAGGCGCGCACACGCACCAGTACCTCGCCAGGCCCGATGCTGGGCCGGGCGAGCCGTGCTGTGCGCAGCACGGCTTCCGGCTCGGCGCCGTACCGCTCCTGCACGACGGCCGCCATCGTCCTGGTCCCGTCGGTGGTTGCGATCGGTTCGTTCATGTTCCGCATGGTCACTGCTCCCGTTCCGTCTCCCGCGTACTTACGCCGTAAGCCGAAACTTACGGCGTAAGTACACCACTTACGCCGTAAGCTCGTCAACGCTGGGAGACCCCGAGAGGAAGTGACACCCACCGTGACCCGACGTACCGTCCGGCAGTCGACCCGCGAGACGCTCACCCGGCGGCGGGTGCTGCATGCCGCCGTCGAACTCGCCGACGCCGGCGGCCTGGAGACGCTCAGCATGCGCAAGCTCGGCGAGGCCGTCGGCGTCGAGGCGATGTCCTTGTACAACCATGTGGCCAACAAGGAGGACCTGATCGACGGCATGGTCGACCTGGTGTTCGGCGAGGTCGAATTGCCCACGCCGGGTGATGGCTGGCGGCGGGCGATGCGGCAGCGGGCGATCTCCATGCGCCTCGTGCTGTCGCGTCACCGCTGGGCCATCGGGATGATGGAGTCACGTTCCACTCCGGGCCCGGCCACTCTGCGTCACCACGACGCCGTTCTCGGCTGCCTGCGTCAGGGCGGGTTCTCCCTCACCCTCACTGCCCACGCCGTCTCGGTACTCGACAGCTACATCTACGGGTTCGCCCTGCAGGAGAAGACCCTGCCCTTCGGCTCCCCGGAGGAGATCGGCGAACTGGCGGACTCCATCATGAGCGGTTTCGGTGACGGCGAGTACCCGTACCTGACCGAGATCGCGACCGATCACGTCATGCGTCCCGGGTACGCCTACGCCGACGAGTTCGAATTCGGCCTGGACCTCGTCCTCGACGGCCTCCAGCAAGCAGCGGGCCGACGAACTTGAGCACCCGTCAGGGCCCGCGGCCCTCGGTGCCGTCAAGCTCACGCTCACCCTCATCGCATGAGGCCGGTTCGGCTCGTACGGAATCGGGCGGCGCCGCAAGGGCCGGGCTCTTTCAGTGTGGTCACTGACCGGGCAACGCCGGGGGAAGGCGGGCGCCGGCTGTCCTCGGTCGAACCACTGGCAGCCCACGCGACAGTGATCTCACCGAACGTCACTCAACACGCGCAGCGCAGTGCACCAGATCACACATCGAACTGCCCAGCTCAAACCTTGTGACATGGACTCGGCAACTGCTTCACTGTGGCGACCCACGGGCCGTGCGGCCGCTTTCACTGTCTCCGCTGCCCGTCATCCAGGAAGCGTGAGGCATGAACGATTCAGCGCTGATCACGACCGGCTTGCCCATAGCGCTCGCCATCATCATGTTCGGCCTCGGGCTCTCGCTCACCACTGGCGACTTCAAGCGCGTGGCCCGTTCCCCGAAAGCGGTCGTCTTCGCCCTGACCGTGCAGACAGTGGTGCTACCGCTGCTCGCCTTCGGCCTGGTCGAAATCTTCGACGTGGACCCGATGCTCGCAGTGGGCGTGATGCTGCTGGCTGCGTCCCCGGGCGGCACCACCGCCAATCTCTTCAGCCACCTGTTCCGCGGGGATGTGGCGTTCAACGTCACCCTCACCGCGATCAATTCCGTGTTGGCAGCCGTCACCATTCCCCTCATCACCAACCTGGCCATCAGCCACTTCGATGCCGAGGGCGACCTGGGACTGCAGTTCGGCAAGGTGCTGCAGGTGATCGCCATCGTGCTCATCCCGGTCGGGCTCGGCATGCTCGTCCGGAAACGCTCCGCGGACTTCGCCGCCCGGGCGGACCGTCCGGTCCGTGTGTTCTCCATCGTCATCCTGGTCGCGGTGTCCCTGGGGGCACTGCTGGGAGAGCGGGAGAACCTCGCGGACTACCTTCGCCAGGTCGGCCTGGTCACCGGCATCTTCTGTCTGGCGAGCCTCAGCATCGGCTACGGCGGTGCCAGGGCCCTTCGCCTGAGTGAGCCCCAGGCTGTCGCCAGCGCCATGGAGGTGGGGATTCACAACACCACTGTGGCCCTCACCATCGCACTGAGCATCCTCGACAACACTGCGGTGGCAGTTCCCAGTGCTGTCTACTCGGTTCTCATGTACGTACTGGCGACGGCTTTCGGCTTCGCCATCACCCGGACTCGCTCAGGGAAGCCCTCGACGTTGGGCTGAGCCCGTCAGGGCGACGGAGGTCGGAGGGGCTCAGGCACTCGACCCCGTCCGACTCCGCTAGGCGGTGTCCGCGCGGTGTTCGCCAGGCGGCCCGGTGCCCCGGCCACGTTGAACCGCATCGGGCGGTGTTCGGCGGGATGGCGTCGGAGCCTTCGACACTCCGACCACGTATCGCGTCACGTTGCCCCGATGCGACGCGCCCCCGGCTCTCTCGGATCCATCCGGCAGCCGGCGCCGATCAGCGGGCCGGGGCGCTGTCGACCGGCACAGCGGCACAGGCTCGTGGCGTCGACCGCGAATCAGACGTGTTGGTTGCCGCGGTTTGCGGTTTGCGGTTTGTGGTTTGCGGCTTCTGCTGACGCGGACGTCAGGCGGCGCCGCTGACGCCGGGGGCCACGAAGCGTCTGTGGAGCGGGAAGAACTGCGGCTGCGGATCGCTCTTCACGCCCAGTTCGCCCTTGAGTACAGGTTCGATCCTGGTGGCGATGAACCGGGTGAAGTGCTCCTGCGACTCCCAGATGTCCAGCACGTTGAAGCCGTCGGCGGTGAACCACGCCACGTGCAACACGCACCCGTCCGGGGATTCCTCCTCCCAACGCACCTTCTTGCGCACCGCGGCGTACAACTCGGGCGTGATCTCGGGCCAGACGAAAGTCATCACGACTGCCATGGAAGTGCCTCTCAATCGCCTCAACGCGCCGAGGCGTCGTCTGCCCGATCCGCGCGGTCTGCGCATGACGACGCTAAGTAGCTCGGGCCTGTCAGGCACTTCGGGGCGGGCCATTTGTGCAGTCGGCGTTTCCAGGCCCACGTGTCCGTCCGCCGCCCGGTGCTCGGCTGTGTTCCGCCCGGCAGAGTCCCTATCAGGGGCGAGCGCGGCTGGGGCGCTGCCGAGGCCATCGTGCGTGGCAACACGAACCGGGTGGGCACGGATCTGTTCTCGCTGCCCCTGCCGCGTGGCGCGGTCCGTGTGCTCTGCCCGGCCAGGGCACGGCTCGGGGCGCCGGCCGCGGACCGGTCTACGGCTGGTCCTTGACGACGGTGTTGCGGAGTTCCCCCATGCCACCACCGTGGTGACGAGTTCCTGCTTCGACGTCCGTTCCCGGCCGCGTCAATACTCCGGGACCCGCGTTCCCGCGAAACCCTTTCGCAACATGCCGGTGACACTGCGGGGCTGCCTGCGAATACTGGCTCCTGCCCCGCATCCCGAGTTCTCCTTTTACGGAACGTGGGTGCGCCCTCCTGTGAAAGGAACGCCGTTGACAAGACCCTGGGCGCGAAAGGCTTTCGCCTCGGCGACAGCTTTCGCGATAGGTACGGCATTCGCCATCGCCTCTGCGACGACCGCGACGGCGTATCAGCCGAGTCCCGCGAATCTGTATACGGCGGACAACACCGCCGCGTGCAACAAGAATCCGTGCGTGCTCTACCCGAAGTCGGCCCAGCTGCCGAGCGGGCGGATCGTGGCGGCGTTCGAGAACAGTCAGACCGCTCCGGTGGGGCAGACGATGCCCGTTTACAAGAGCGACGACGATGGCACGACATGGGCGAAGCTGGCCGACGTCAAGGCTCCCGCCGAACTCTCAGGCGACCCCCAGTACGCGAAGTACACGAGCAACTGGACCAACCCCTACCTCTACGTACTCCCGCAGGACGTCGGCCCCCTGAGCGCCGGCACACTGTTGCTCGCGAGCATCGTCTCCGGCGACGACTACTACTACCAGGAGCAGAAGGCCGCGAACTCCAGCTGGACGCCGACCGGTGACGGCGACCGCGAGGACGTCGCGCTCGCCCTGTACGCCAGTATGGACGACGGCGCGAGCTGGAGCTTCAAGAACATCATCGCCGCCGGCGGCTGGCAGGGCGGCAGCGCGGGCAGCATCGGCCGCGTCTCCGGCGCCAACACCGAGGCCCAGGTCGACCCCATCTGGGAACCCCACCTGCTCGCCCACCAGGGCAAGCTCATCGCCTACTACTCCGACGAGAAGGACTACACCGGCTACAACACCACCACCGGCGCTCCGACCCTGGACCCGGACAACGAGACGGCGACGGACTCCCGGGGGCAGATCCTCGTCCACCGGACCTGGGACGGCGGCAGCGGCACGGCCTGGAGCAGCCCGGTCGTCGACGTCCCGGGCTCCACGGTGAGCATGGGCGGCGGCAAGACGGAGATCGGCGGCGGCCGCCCGGGCATGACGACCATCGCCCCGACGACCGACGGGAAGTGGCTCCTGACGTACGAGTGGTGGGGCGGTGGCACCAACGTCCGCTACCGGATCTCCGACGATCCGACGAAGTTCTTCTCCGCCACGGACGCCGCGATCACCTCGCTGCCCGTGCCCTCGGGCGGGAACAGACTGTCCACCGGCGGCAGCCCGGTCCTCCTGCCCCTGCCCGACGGCCGGATCGCCTACAACGCCTCCGGCAGCGGCAGCGTCTGGGTGAACGAGTCCGGGCTGAGCACCGGCACGTGGAAGCAGTACCAGACGCCGATCGCCGGCGGGTACAGCCGCAATCTGCAGTACGTCGACGGCACGGGACGCGTCCTGGTCCTCCAGGCCTCCTGGAGCGGCGGCAGCGTCGGCCCCGTGAAGTACGCCGAGGTCGATCTCGGCCGCTCCGACGGCACCTACTACAGCCTCGTCAACCGGCTGACCGGCCAGGTCCTGTCCACCGCGTCCGGCAAGACACAGGACGCGAACCTCACCGGCAACGTCCCCGACGTCGTCCTCGCCGCGGACTCCGCCGCCGGCACCCAGCGCTGGCACCTGACGGAGAAGGGCGACGACGTCACCCTGCTCAACAAGTCCGGGGGCCGTGCGGTCGGCATCTGGAACGGCAGCGCGACGGCCGGACAGAAGCTGACCCAGTGGGTCGACGAGGGTGCGACCGACAAGAAGTGGACCCTCGTCGCGACCTCCGACGGGTACTACAAGCTCCGCTCGGTCCGTAACACCAGCCTGTACATGACCGGGGCGACCGCGGGTGACTCCGTCACCCTGGCGGCGTCCAACTCCGACGGCTCGCAGGAGTGGCTGCCGGTCGCCGACCCGCTCCCCACGGACGCGTCCTTCACCCTGACGGGCACGGGCTCCGGGCGCTGCCTTGACGTCCCGAACGGCCAGACGGGCGTCCAGGTCCAGATCTGGGCCTGCTCGGGCAACGCCAACCAGACCATCACCCGGACCGCGGCCGGTGAGCTCCGCGTCGCCGGCAAGTGCCTCGCCGCCAACGCCGACGGCACCACCACCGGAACCAAGGTCATCCTGTGGGCCTGCAACGGCAAGACCAGCCAGCAGTGGGCCTTCCGGGTCGACGGCACCATCGTCAACCGGTCCAACGGACTGGTCATCGACGTGACCAACGCGGGCACGGCCAACGGCGCGAAGGTCCAACTCTGGACCGGCCTCGGCAACGCCAACCAGACCTGGACCCGCGGCTAGGTCCACGACCGTGGGAAGGCGGCGCCCCCGGTCCGACCGGCCGGGGGCGCCGCTTCGTCGTGTGCCCGGAAGGGGTGCGCTCAGTTCCGCTCGACCGTCACGGGCACGGTGTGCTGTCGTACACGCACACGTGCTCACCGGTGACTTCCGGCATGCGGCGGCCCGTGGCCAGGACGCGCAGCAAGACGACCGACACGTCGCTCGGGTCATCGGCCGACGTACCGCTGGGACCGCTTCTACGCGAGCTACGGCGGCGGCCAGTTCTTCGACGCGATGCGCGCCGACAGGCCGCCGGGACGTCATGCCTGGCGGGGGCGCGCTTCTGGATTCCTCGGCGTGACGCCTGGCGGCGGGCGCCTTCGTCCTGTTCGTCATTCGTCCTGGGGTCTCCGAAGCGTTGGTGCGCACTCTCGCCACGAGCACAGCCGGACTCGTCCCCTGAGCCGACGTCATCTCGGACGTGGCTCGGGGGGCGGGACCGATGTCGCGGTCCTGCACCGGTCCTGCCCGGCCTCCGTCAGGCGCTGACGCAGACCGGGCTGTCGTCGGTGAGCCCGGGGGCGCATTCATGCCGGTCAGCCGAGCGACCGGGGCTCAGCCCCTCCTGCTGAAGGGTCCCCCTCACAGAAGTGGCGCGGGCCACGAGATCGCGCCCCCGTCCTCCGTTGCCGGCCGCCGTGCTCGCCCTTGCGGGCGGCGGTGTCGAGCCCCTCCAGGCCCAGCCGGCCCGAACGCGGGAGATCCGCGGTTTGACTGGTGATCAATCTCGGCGCCGACGTATGCACAGAGCTCCCAAGGTCGGGACCAAGCATGGTTGAACGGGTGACGTTCTTGGTCTCGGTGGCACCGGGTTCAAGGTTGAGAGACCATGATTTTGGGGCTCCAAGCACTCGACGCATGGGAGCGCAATCATGAGCACCAAGCCTGCCTGTGGGCCGGAGCGCGACCCTGAGTTCTTCGACGAAGTGGACAGACTCTTCGCCAAATACCCTGAGGCCGCCGGCAGATATGCGGTGAAGTGCAGAAGGCTGGAGGTCGAAGTACTGAAAATCGACTTCAGCAAGCAAGTAGGGGTCAAGCGTATCGAGGACGGCCGCATCGTCACGGAGTTCCTCGATCGCGACAAGGCCGAGCGTTCCTCCAGCGGCTGTTGCGAGTGGCCGCGCAACGACGACGGCCTCTGCAACGAGCAGTGTGAGGTCTGATTCGCGCCTTGGCGAACAGTGGGCTTCACCAAAGTGAGGGAACGGGCCCGTTCTTCGTATTCCCAAGGGGTGTCGCGCGGTGACCGCCGCTTCCTCGATCGGCCAAGGGGCGGTGCCGGTCGGGGCCAGTGGCTCCCGCAGGATCGTCATGAGCGACACCATCCAGGTAATCGCCGGACTGCTGTCCCACCAGCAGGCCATGGACCTGAGCTCGGCACGACAGATGTGAAGTCCCCAACGTCTAGGACTTGGGCATGACGCGACTTGCCGTGTCAACCGGCAGTTCTACACCTCGACTCAGAACCTCAGATTCGAAAACAGATCGTCATTCCGTGGCAACGGACGTGATGTTGGTGTGGACGGCGAAATTCGCGACCGTATCTGCATCCACCACAATGAATCCGATGACGGTTGACGGCATCGACCGGTGACGCGAGCACCCCTGATCCTGAATACCTGATCTCAGCAACCCATCGAACCCACAATGTCATTCACCATGGCGAGGAAAGAATTCCTCCCCGGCCGCGCGTCGAACGTACAACTGGCGACGCAAAGTTGTGGTAAGTGAAAGGACGGCGTCATGCCCGAGAAGAACTTCGACTACGAGGACCTGAAGGCGGCCCTCGAGAGGACCGACACCGCCGATGGACCCGGCACCGACAACCTGGATGCCCTTCCGGAGAGCGACTTCGTCGCCTTCGCCGAGGACGGCGTCGAGAACGACGGAGGCCCCCAAGCGACCGCCACCATCGCTTACGACCGTCCCGTCTCGAACTTCATCGACAAACTCAGCGCGACGGGCCACGTCACTCACAAGTCCTACAAGAAGACGTCGGTCACGCTGCACCACAACGCCGGCCGGTTTTCGCACCAGGGATTGCTCGACCTCTGGAAGACGCGTCCGGCTTCGGCCCACTTCGACGTGGACGCCGTCGGTGCCGTCGCTCAGTACGTCAAGGTGAACGAGTACGCCTGGGCCGTCGGCAACACGGCCGGCAACCAGCGCTCGATCAGCATCGAAATGGCGAACGCAACGCTCGCGCCCGCCTGGACGGTCGCCGAGGTCACCTGGAAGAACGCCGCACGTCTCGCCGGCTGGCTCTTCGCCAAGGTGATCGGCGAACGCCCCAGCAAGAGCAACCTCTTCTACCACCACCACTGGTCCTCGACCGTATGCGCCGGCCCGCACATGGACAAGATCTACGACAAGGTCCTCGCGGCGACTCAGGAGGCGTACGACCACTTCAAGGATTCACACCCCGTCCCCGGGTCGGATACCGAGCCGTTCCCTGGTGCGTCGTTCTTCCGCACCGGAAAGAAGTCGCCGATCATCGCCGCAATGCACCATCGGCTCGTCGCCGAAGGCTGCAACCGGGACCAGTCGAGCGCCAGTGCCGACGTATGGGGTCCGGGCGATGTGAAGTCCTTCGCCACCTGGCAGCAGAAGCTCGGCTTCGGAGGTGACGATGCCAACGGCATCCCCGGCAAGACCAGTTGGGACAAGCTACGGGTCCCCACCGTCTGACCGTCCTCGCCGATGGCCTTGTCGAGCAGTGGTGTCGTGACGTCACTTGTCGATGGGTTCGGGAGGCGGTTCGGGAGGCGCCCCGATCCACGGTCGGGTGATGTCGAATGAGTTGGGGAGGCACCGGGTCTCTCGCCGGACGGACGAGCGTGGCCAGGCGCCGGTCGACGAACACCAGCCGGTGCTTCGCACCGGCGCCCACGCCTCGCCTCCGCGGCCGGGAGGCCGGCCTGGCCTGATGCCGTTCCTGCCACAACGGACGCTTCGTCACTACGCCCACTTCATTCCGCAGGCCGGCAGCAAGGGGCGCACCGTCGTCGACGGACTGCTCGGGAGGCAGGGGGGACCGGCCTGCCGGTCGAAGCTCCCCCAGATTCTCCCCAGGGCTGATCGTGGGCGATTCCGAGGCCGTGCCGCCTGGCACGCGAGCTGCCGTTGCCATGATCTCTTCTCGGCTCCGCCGGTCTGCGGTCACCGGCAGCGCGGTGGGCAGATCCCCCGTGGCGGGTGAGGCGCCGAAAAGGTTTCTGAGCTGCGATGGAGGGTGGCGACCGGTCGGTTGCGGTCGCTGACCGGCGGGCGCCCACCGGCGTCCGGGCCCACTCGGCGAGGAGAACACCGTGAAGCACTGGCGGGCTCTGATCGTCCTGGGGACAGCCCAGTTCCTGATGGTTCTGGACACGTCCGTCATGAACGTCTCCATCAGTCAACTCGTCGAGGACTTCGACACCGAGGTCACCGCCATTCAGGCCGTCATCACGCTGTACGCGCTGGTCATGGCCGCCTTCATGATCATCGGAGGCAGGTTCGGCGACATCCTCGGCCGCCGTCGGCTCTTCTTCCTCGGCCTCGTGGTCTACGGCATCGGCTCGGCCCTGACCGCCGTCGCACCCACGCTGTGGGTCCTCGCGCTGGGCTGGTCGGTCATCGAAGGCCTGGGCGCGGCCATGGTGCTGCCGGCCATGGCCGCCCTCGTCGCCGAGTCCTACCGGGGCAAGGACCGGGCCGTCGCCTACGGAGTCATCGGCGGACTGGCCGGTGCGGGGATCGCGGTCGGCCCGCTGCTGGGCGGCTGGGTGACGACGTACCTCACCTGGCGGCTGGTCTTCGCCGGTGAGGTCGTGGTGGTCGTCGCCGTCCTGTGCTTCCGCCGCGTGATCACCGAAGCCCCCCGGACCGGCCCACGTCCCGCGATGGACGGCGTCGGTGCCGCACTGTCGGCGACCGGCCTCGGACTGGGCGTGCTCGGTGTGCTGCAGAGCGGCACCTGGGGCTGGGTGCAGCCCCGTAACCCACCCTTCACCGTCATGGGCTTCGCGCCGACCCTGTTCGTCATCGGCGCCGGAGCGCTCGTCCTGGCCGCCTTCGCGCACTGGGAGCACCGACGGGTCGCCCACGGCACCGACCCCCTCGTCCACCTGCCCCTGCTACGACGACCGGCGCTGCGCTCGGGCCTGTCGGCCCTGCTCTGCCAGAACCTCATCCTGCTCGGGCTGTTCTTCACCATCCCGCTCTACCTACAGGTCGTGCAGGGCTTCGACGCCTTCCAGACCGGACTGCGGCTGCTCCCGGTGTCCATCACCATGCTCGCCGCCTCCTTGGTCGCCTCCCGGCTGGGCCGGCTGGCGGGACCCCGTCTGGTGGTGCGGCTGGCCCTGGCGACCCTGGCCGCGGCCATCGTGTGGCTGCTCGCCACCATCGACCCCGTCATCGACGACACCCAGTTCGCCCTCGCCATGGCCCTGCTCGGCGTCGGCATGGGGCTGCTCGCCTCGCAACTGGGCAACGTCGTGCAGTCCAGCGTGGGCGAGGAGGAACGCAGCGAGGTCGGCGGGCTGCAGTTCACGGCCCAGAACCTGGGTTCCGCCCTGGGTACCGCGCTCATCGGATCGCTGCTCATCGGCTCCCTCGCCCATGCCTTCACCGCGCACGTGGAGGACGACCCGAGGCTGTCGCAGGAGGCCCGGCAGCAGACGAGTGTCGCGCTCGAGGCCGGGATCAGCTTCGTTTCCACCGAGCAGGTGCGTACGGCGGCGGAGCGCGCCGGGCTGCCGCCGTCCGAGGTCGACGCCGTCGCCGAGTCCTACGCGTCGGCCCAGCTGGACGGTTTGAAGGCGGCCATCCTCGCCACCGGCGGCATCACCCTCGCCGCCTTCCTGGTCACCCCGCGGTTGCCGAGCGGGCGGACGGACCGTGCGCGACCGTCCGGGACGGGCCACTCGAAGCCACCCCCCGGCACCGGCGCTGCCCCGGCCGCACGCGGCTCGACCCACGCGGACGGCAACCGGGACGGAAGCCGATAGGGCTGCAGAAGGCAACAGCGACGGCAACCGGGACGGCGGCCGACCGGAACCGAGCCGGCACACCGGAAGCGCGGCTCGACGCGCTGCCCCGGGAGGAGGCCGAGACGATGTCCGCGACCGGGTCTGCAAGGTCCCATACCGAGCGCGGCGCCGAGCACCGGGCCCGTGCCGACTACACCGGCGGTGTCTACGGATCCATGCTCGCCTCCTCCGTCATCATCGGCGCCGGCACTCTGGGGTCCTATCCCCGTCTGGAACTCGTTCTCCTGCTGCTGCTCACCGCCCTGGTGTTCTGGATCGCGCACGTGCACGCCCAGCTGTTCGGAGCGCGGCTGGCGCAGCGGGGCCTGGACCGCCGGATCGTTCTGGAGGTGTGCCGCGACGAGTGGCCGATCGTCAACGCCGCCCTCCCACCCGCCGCCGCCGTGGCCGTCAGCTCCGTCCTCGGTCTCGACGTGTCAGGAGCCCTGTGGCTGGCGCTCTCGGTGGCCGTGGCGGGACAGGTGGGCTGGTCGGCTGCCGCTGCCCGCCGGGCCGACGCCTCGTGGGGGCTGGTCGCCGTCACGGGCTCGGTGAACCTGCTGCTCGGTCTCCTGATCATCGCTTTCAAGCTCTATCTGACCCACTGACTCACCTTCCGGGGGTGAGGCCCGGCAGTGCCTCCAGGACGGACGATCGCAGAGAAGGGACCGCAAGCACACCGCAAGAGCGCATCGCAGAGAACACATCGCACAGAACACATCGCACAGAAGGGGCGCAGCCCGCCCGCACCGAGCCATGGGGGAACACCGCTCATGCGCTACGAGATCCGCGTCGACGGACAGCTGTCGAAGGCGCTGACCAGTGCCTTCCCCGAGCTGGACCACGTCGAGATGTCCGGCCACACCGTCCTGTTCGGACACGTCGTCGACGAGGCGCACCTGTACGGGCTGCTCGCCCGCTGCCAGTCCCTGGGCCTAAGGGTCCTGGAGATGCGCCAGCTGCCGGAGTGAGTCAGCGAGCCACTGAGCCACTGAGTCAGTGGCTCAGTGGCTCAGTGGGCCGCGGAAGACGCCGTGTCAGAGGCTCTCCGCGCGAACCCTGCCCGTGTGCGAAGCGACGCCCAGTGCGTCGAAGTCCCGCTCGGGCACGGACAACGATGCCGTGAATGCGCTCGACTGCGTCATGACACACCTCCTGAACCGTCGGCCAGGCATGTCTCCCACCTCACCGTGCCCGCGGCACGCGGGGATCACCCGCCGGGGGTGATCCGGCGGGCGGCGGGCGGCGGGACGCTGGCCCCGTGAGGTCAGCGCACACCGTCGCGTGCCGACGGTGCGGAAGCGGCCCGCTCGGCCGCGAGGAGGATCCATGACCGAGTCCCGTGGCCCGGAACCGCGTACCGGGCCGGACGAGCGGCCCGGCGGGGCCGCCGACAGGCCCGGCGGAACGGGCGCCATACCCCGTGGGGCGGTACCCGGAGCGATGGGAGACCCGGCGGAGACGCTGGCGCGGGTCGGCCGGTCCTGGAAATGGATCCTCGGCGCGGCGCTGGCCATGCTGGTGCCGGGCATCGTCGTCCTGGTCTGGCCGGACGAGACCCTGCACGTCCTTGCGGTCCTCATCGGCCTGTACCTGCTCGCGATCGGAGCCTTCCGGTTCGTCGACGTCTTCGCCCGGGAGGAGCCGGGGGAGCGGCTTTCCGGGCTGCTCCTCGCGCTGCTGTACGTCCTGGCCGGTGTGCTCTGCCTGCGGAACCCGCTGCAGACGATCGCCGCGCTCTCGCTGATCGTCGGGATCGTCTGGCTGGCGACCGGCATCCTCACCCTGCACACCGCCCTCGCCGCGAAGAGCCTGCCCCACCGCGGGTTCGTCCTCGTCGCCGCGTTGCTCGGCATCGTCGCGGGGATCGTGGTGCTGGCCCTGCCGACCGAGTCGGCCACGGCGCTGACCCGGCTGCTCGGCCTGTGGCTCGTCCTGCTCGGCCTTGCCGAGGTGGCGGTCGCCCTCGCCTGGCGGGCCGCCCTCCACCGGGCGGCCCCCACGGGCCTGCGGGACACCACCGCCGGATCCGCCTGAACCCCTGCCTGAGCAAGGAGGAGCCATGGTTCCGGGCAAGGAATCCGTACCACCCCACTCCGGACCGGGCGGCGAAAGCGGCTCGGACGACAAGAGCGGATCGGGCGGTGGCGCGGGTCACGCGCTGAGCGCCGCGGAGCGCGCCGAGTACGAGCGGCTGCGCCGGCACGCGGGCGTACGACATCGCAGGCTGCGCAAGGCGGGTGCCACCGTCCTGCTGGTGGTGACCCTGCTCCTCGCGCCTCTCGCCGTTGTCGCGGCCTGGGTGCAGGAGACGGTCGCCGACACCGACCGGTACGTCGAGACGGTCGCCCCGCTGGCCTCCGAACCCGCCGTCCAGCAGGTCGTGATCGACCGGCTGACCGACGAGGTGGTCAAGAACGTGGACGTCAAGGCGGTCACGGACGCCCTCACCAAGGTGCTCGCCGAGAACGGCGCGCCATCACAGGTCGTGGCGGGGGCCGGGGCCCTGGACGGCCCGCTGCGCTCCGTGGTCCACACCGTCGTGGAGCGCAACGTCACCCGGGTCATCGACAGCGAGCTCTTCCGGCAGGCATGGGAGGGCTCGAACCGGCGGGCGCACGCCGCGGTGGTGCACATGCTCACCGGTGAACAGGAGGGCGCCCTGCGTGCCACCGGCGACACGATCCAGCTCGACGTCGGCTCCGTCGTCGACCAGGTACGGCAGCGCCTCGTCGACGCGGGCTTCGACAAGGCCGCCGCCATCCCCGACAGCGACCGGACGATCACGCTGTTCCACACCGACGAACTGGGCAAGGCACAGGACGCCATGCGGCTGCTGGACATCCTCGGCACCTGGCTGCCCGTCATCACCGTCGCACTCGCCGCCCTGGCCGTGTGGACCGCACCCGGCCACCGGGTGATGCTGCTGATCACGGCCCTCGGCCTCACCCTGATGATGGCGGTGCTGCTCGTCGCGCTGGCCGTCGTCCGACGTGTCTACCTGGACGCCGTACCCTCCTCGGTACTGCCACCCGACGCCGCCTCGGCGATCTTCGACACCTTCCTGCGCTTCCTGCGCGACAGCACCCGCACCCTTCTCGTCGTCTTCCTGGCCACGGCACTCGCCGCCTATCTGTACGGCCCTGGGCGGGTCGCCCGCCGGGCGCGGGCCCTGGCCCGGCGCGGCACCACGGCAGCCGGGCGAGCGCTGCGCAGCGCCGGAGTGAGCACCGGGCGGACCGGTGGCCGGCTGGCCGCCCACCCCCGCTGGACCAGCGGCATCGTCCTCGGGGCGGGCGCGCTGGCGCTCCTCCTGTGGAACCGGCCCACGGTCGGCGCGGTCGTGCTCGTCGCCGTCCTGGTCATGGTCGTACTGGCGGCCGTGGCGGTCTTCGCCGCCGCGGCGGACCCCGCGCCGGACGAGCCCGGTCTCACCCGCCCGGGGTGAGGCCGCCCGGCCCCGGCCGTGTGCACGCTGGGACCGGCGCCGGGGACGGTGCCATGGGCGCGCCTGGGACGGCAGAACACCTGCCGGGTGATCGCCCGGGGACGGAGGAGAGACATGAGTGGTCAGACGTACCTCGCGTACGACTACCCGCTGCTGAGCGTCTTCTGGTCCATGCTGTTGCTGTTCCTGTGGATCATGTGGTTCGTGCTGCTCTTCCGGGTCGTCGTCGACATCTTCCGCGACGACGACATGAGTGGCTGGGCCAAGGCGGGCTGGCTGGTCTTCACGGTCCTGCTGCCGTTCCTGGGCGTGTTCGTCTATGTGATCGCCCGCGGCAAGAACATGGGCAGCCGCGAGGTGGCACAGGCGCGTGCGCAGCAGGCGGCCTTCGACTCCTACGTCCGGGAGACGGCCAGGAGCGGAGACGGTCACCCCAGCAGTGTCGACGAACTCGCCCGACTGTCCGAGATCCGCTCACGCGGTGACATCACGGACGACGAGTTCCGCCGCGCGAAGGAACTGGTCCTGAGCGGCCACGGCCCTTCGGCGGGTACGGGCGCAGGCCCGTCCGCCGCCGGGCGTTGAGCACACCGCACGACACCGAATCGAGGTAGCGGTATGACCGCCACACACACCGGGCACATGCATCAGACCAAGCGGTCACGGCCCTTCGCGGAGGGGCTGACAGTCTTCGCGGCGATCATGCTGATGATCGCGGGCGTCCTCGGCGTCTGTCGGGGCATCATGGCCGTCGCCGAGGACGAAGTCTTCGTCACGACCCGCAACTACGTCTTCGAGTTCGACCTCACCGGCTGGGGCTGGGTCCACCTCGCCCTGGGCGCCGTGGCCGTCCTCGTCAGTCTGGGTCTCTTCCAGGCGTCCCTGTGGGCCCGCGTCGCCGGAGTCGCCATCGCCGGCCTCATCATCATCGCGAACTTCCTGTCCCTGCCGTACTACCCCGTTTGGTCCATCGTGATGATCGCCTTCTCGGCCTTCATCATCTGGGCCTTGTGCGTGGTCAAGCGGGACGATTAGGGGGCTCGCTCAACTGACCCGGCCGGACGGTGCGTCCGCTCAGTCCGAACCCACGGGACCTGTCCGCCGCAGGGGACGGAGGGACGGGTCCTCGTGGAGACATTGGCGCAGCTGAGGGAGCATGCCGCGGTGCGACAGCGCCTGCTGCCAGACCAGTCGGGCCTGCCCCGGCCGAGCGGGCGGCGCCGGGTCACCGGGACCGCGGCAGCGCCGTACGGCACAGCGCGGCGAACGCCGGCAGGGGCGCGCGGCTGCGAAGAGGGCGAGGGTCGAGCCGGCGGCCACGAGCGCACCGGGCAACGTGCCCCGCACACCCGCCAGTCGGAGGAGGCGACCGAGGGCGAGCACGACCGCGGCGGAACAGGCGGCCAGGGAGGGCGTGAGCACCGCCACCAGCTACAGCGACTCGGCGCCGGCGGTGCGACGCCACATCCGCGCCTCGGCGTCCTCGGCAGCGACGGCATCCGGTGTGTCACCGGTCCGCCCGGCCACGACCGCGTTCGCGTCCTCGCCCCTCCGCCCGGCACCGGCGGCGGACGCGAGTGCGGTGCGATACGTGTGGTACTCACCCCGCGCCGCCGCCACGGTCGTGTCCGCGTCCGCCGACGCCCGGACCCGCAGCCGCCGTACGGCCACACCGCCGGGGTCGGCGCGCAGGACGTCCCGGATGTCCGGGGCGTCCAGCGCCTGGCACAGCACGGCCCCGAAGTCCGCCCGGTCCTCGGGACGGAGGCCGGTCGGGCGACACGGCCCCGTCACCGGGTCTCCTCAGATGTTGACGCCGAAGTCCGAGGCGATCCCGGCCAGCCCGGAGGCGTAACCCTGCCCGACGGCACGGAACTTCCACTCGGCTCCGTTGCGGTACAGCTCGCCGAAGACCATCGCCGTCTCGGTGGCCGCGTCCTCGGACAGGTCGTAGCGGGCGATCTCGGCGCCGCCCGCCTGGTTCACGACGCGGATGAAGGCGCCGCGCACCTGGCCGAAGCTCTGGCCCCGGTTCTCGGCGTCGTGGATCGAGACCGGGAAGACGATCCGGTCGACCTCGGCGGGCACGGCCGCGAGGTTCACCTTGACCGACTCGTCGTCACCCTCGCCCTCACCGGTGAGGTTGTCGCCGGTGTGCTCGACCGAACCGTCCGGGCTGGTGAGGTTGTTGTAGAAGATGAAGTGCCCGTCGGAGAGCACCTTCCCGGAGGCGTCGAGCAGCAGTGCCGACGCGTCGAGGTCGTAGTCGGTGCCGGTGGTCGTGCGTACGTCCCAGCCCAGACCGACCAGGACGGCCGTCAGGCCCGGTGCCGCCTTGCTGAGCGAGACGTTGCCGCCCTTGGACAGGGAAACTCCCACGGTGGACTCCTTCTTGATGTCTTGGTTGCACTGCTGACGTTCCGCGTGATTCGAAATCTACAGCACTGTAGAAGATGGGTGGGGGTATTTCGGCAATCCCCCTTCTACAATCCTGTAGAGACTACGATGCGGATCGACCGGCAGGCGGAAAGGGGACAGGCGTGACGGACCAGCAGCGTCCCCGGCGGCGGGGCCAGGGTGAGCTGGAAGCGCTCGTCCTGTCCGCGCTGCGCGAGGCGCACGGCCCCGAGAGCGCGGGGTGGGTGCAGGAACGCCTCGGCGGGGACCTCGCCTACACGACGGTCATCACGATCCTGACCCGGCTCCTGGCCAAGGGCGCGGTGACCCGGGAGCGTTCCGGCCGCTCCTTCGCGTGGACCCCGGCCTCCGACCAGGCGGGCCTGGCCGCGCGCCGGATGCGCAGGGTCCTCGACGGCGAGAGTGACCGCGAGGCGGTGCTGGCCAGCTTCGTCACCTCGCTGGAGCCGGATGACGAGCGCCTGCTGCGCGAGCTGCTCGGTCGGGCGAGGGCCGAAGGGGGCGACTGAGGCCTCGTGGGTGTTCGTCCTTCTCGGTGGTGTGCCGCACGGTCTGCCTCGCCCTGCTGATGGTGGTCGGCGCGGCCCGACTGCCCGGCAACCCCTTGCCCGACGGCTGGTCCGACGCCGACGCGCGGGCAGTGCCGTACGACGAGGTCGCCGGGCGACTGGCCGTCCCGGCGCTCCTCACCGTGCTGCCGGTCTGCGGCCGGCCCCCGCGGCGGCACGGCCGGGTGCGCCGCCGCGCCCTGGCAGGCCTGCCGGACACCGAGGTGGCCGTACTGCCCGACGATGCGCCGTGCGCGAACGCGTACGCGCTGCCGGGTGACCGGCACGACCGGGCGGTGGTCACCACGACCCTGGTGGTACCGGGAACCGGCCGCGCGGCGCGCGCTGTTCACCCACGAGCGGGCCCATCTCTGCGCCGGGCACCACCGGTTGCTGCCGGGCGTCCGGTCGGCCGCGCGCTCCTGCGAGTTCTGCCTACGGCCGTGTCGTACACGGCGGAGCGGCCGTAGGGGCGGTGTTCTCGGCGATGGCATCGGCGAACTCCGCCGTGACGGTGGCCCTGATTCTGTACGCTGCGACGCCTCTGCGACCTTCGTGACCACAGGGCGTGATGAGACGTGTGCGGCACCGATCCGTATATCTACATGCATGTAGAGTCCTGCGGGTTCGGTGATCACAAGTACCGGACGTCCAGGGGGTAGTCGACCGGCCGGGTGCGGCCGAGGCGGGGGAAGGCCGGTGAGTGGTACGGGAAGGCGGCGCGCGGGTGCCGGAGGCGGGGGTACGCGGCTGACGCGGCGGGGCCGGAGGGTGAGCTGGTTCGCCGGCGGCGCGGCCCTGCTCGTCCTCGGTGTCGGTGGTGTCGGTGCCTGGGTCTACAAGGACCTGGACAACAACATCACGGGCGCCGACGTGGACGGCAAGATCGGCGGGGACCGCCCGGTCAATCTCAGTCCGGGTTCGAAGAACATCATGGTCGTCGGTTCGGACAGCCGTGACGGGGCCAACGCGAAGTACGGCAAGGACCTGACCACCATGCAGTCGGACACGCTGATGGTGCTGCACCTCCCCGCGAACCGGGAATGGGCAACCGTGGTGTCCTTTCCGCGTGACTCGTGGGTGGAGATATCGGCGTGCGAGAAGGGTGACGGCGGCACATCCGGTCCGCACCTGGCGAAGATCAACGAGGCGTTCGCGATCGGTGGTTCGGGTGGTGAGGTCGCCGGCGCGGCGGCCTGCTCGATCCGGACGGTCGAGGCCAACACCGGTCTGCGCATCGACAACTTCATGTCCGTCGACTTCCAGGGCTTCAAGGGAATGGTCGACGCCCTGGAAGGCATCGAGGTCTGCCCCGAACAGGCCATCTACGACGAGAAGGCTCGCCTCGACATGGAGGCGGGCTGCCAGACCGTCCAGGGCGAGACCGCGCTCGGCTACGTACGGACCCGCTACGCCGTCGGCGACGGCTCCGACATCGGACGCATCGGTCGTCAACAGGAGTTCATGGAGGCACTGGCGGCCAAGGCCAAGTCGAAGCTGACCAGCCCCACTTCGCTCTACGACTTCATGCAGTCCGCCACCAAGTCCCTGACCGCGGACGAGGATCTCGCCGGAATCGACCCGCTCTACGACCTCGCCTCCGAGCTCAAGAGCATCCCGAGCGACCGGCTGACCTTCCTGACCGTCCCCAACTACCCGCGCGAGGCCGACGTCCCCACCGACAAGGCCAACATCGTCTGGCAGTACCCGCAGGCCGCGGACCTGTTCACCTCCCTCGCCAACGACAAGGAGGTCGACAAGAAGCGGCTGCAGGCCGAGGCCAAGAACGACCTGATCTACGCGTCCAAGGTACGCGTCCAGGTCCTCAACGGCACCGGTGTCAGCGGGCGCGCCGCTGCCGTCGCCGAGAAGCTCCGCGAGGCCGGCTTCACCGTCGTGGGCACGGGCAACGCTCCCGAGAACACCGACACCACCACGGTCGCCCATCCCGCCGACCTCACCAAGCATGCGAAGGTCCTCGCCTCCCGGCTGCCCGACACCAAGGCCACGCCGTCCGCGGACGCCGCCGCGGGGGTGGTGACCCTGGTCGTCGGGTCGGACCTCGACCTGGAGGAGCTGCGGTGACGGGTCCGTAGACCCGTCAGCTCTCTTCTTCCTCCTCTTCCCCCTCTTCCTCGTTCTCGCCCTCGAAGAAGTCCCCGACCTCGTCCACGACTTCGGCGGCGACCATGCCCCCGACGACACCTGCGGCGAGCCCGGCCGCGCCGGCGACGGCCGTGCGGGGGCCGGAGCGGTGGCCGTCGTCGCCGTGATGTTCGGTGTACCCGTTGTCGTAGGAACTCTCCTGCTCATACGGAGAGGTGGAGCCGTCGGCGGTGCGATGTCCGGCCAACTGCCCGATCCACCCGTCGACCAGGGTGTTCCAGTCCTGGTGGGCGACCTCGGCGTGGGAGACGGCGAAGCGGGTGAGAGTGTCCTGTCCTGCGGAGTACGGCCCGCCGCGCTTGTCGGCCTCCAGGACGACGTCCATGCCGCCGGGACCGGCGAGGAAGGTCAGCTCGATCTCGTTGACCAGGTGGGCGTACCGCGGGGACGGGGTGAGCTCGATCTCCTGGTAGAAGGGGAGTTGCTGGCCGGTGCCGTGGATCCGCCCCTGTTCGAGGTCGGCGGACTTGAAGCCGAAGCCGAGTTGGCCGAGGGCTTCGAGGATCGCCTCCTGCGCGGGCAGCGGGGTGACATTGAGCTGGTCGAGGTCGCCCTTGTCCTTCGCGCCGGAGACGGCCAGTTCGGTGCGTACGCCGAGCACGATGCCCAGGGCCTGCCCGTACAGCTCGGTGATCGGGGTCTCCCACGGCAGGGCGAGGGTGAACGGGACCTCGCGCACTTCGCCCTCGGCCAGCCGGAAGCCGCCGCCGACGGTGGTCCGGTCGAAGACGGCGATGCCCTCGCTCTCGCCCTCCTCGTGCTCGGCCTCGATCCGCGCCACCAGCTCCAGGGTGAGGTGCTCGATCTCGAAGTCGGTGTCACCGCCCTTGAGGCGGACCCGGCCGGTCAGCGTGGAGCCCGGCAGGACCGCGCCGGGATCGAGAACCGTGTCGACCGTGGGGCCGCCCACTCCGAGCGAACCGAGCAGTCGTTTGAACACCATCGTGGCGTCCACTCCTTCAACGTCCGTACGTGCGTGTGCTGTTGAGGCCCATTCCTCTACAGATGTGTAGAAGCATAAGGGGGATCCGGACGTGGCTCGCCGCGGTCCGGTCGTGGCCGGGCCGCGGCGAGGGCGGGGTCGTCGAGGGGTCAGGAGCCGGTGAGGCTGATGGCGAGGTCCGTGATGTTCAGTGGGAACTGACCGATGGAGCTCACCTGTCCGGTGAGGACGTTGACGCTGTAGAGCGACGGGGTGCCGGCACCGTACGGGGTCAGGGAGGCGAAGGCGGCGTTGTCGACCGTCTTTCCGCCGGACAGAGTGCTGTAGATGTCCATGCCGGCCTTGAGCTGCGCGTCGATGCCGAGGCTGCCGGTCGGGGCGAGCGTGCCGTTGTTCGCCGGTGACTGGATGACGACCTCGTCGGAGGTCGTGTTGATGTCGAACAACGTGGTGGCGGTGGACCCGTTGAGATCGTTGTTCGTGTACGCGGCGGCGGTGACGCCCTTGGTCGTGCCCTCGGCAGGCGGGGTGGTGAGGTTCACGTCCTGGATGGTCGTGTGGTCGTTGAGGTTGTGCCGCAGGTTCTGGCCCTGGTCGCTGATCACACGGAGGCGGTCGGCGGCCGGGTTGAAGTCGACGCCGAACACCGTGCCGTGCAGTGCGTACTGGAGCTGTGACACCTTGGTGACCACGACGTCCACGGTGGCCGGAGGGGTCTTGATCGTGTAGATGCCGCCCTTGTTGCCGACGCCGTACAGCACGCCGTTCTGCACCCGGAAGTCGATCCCGACCAGGGCCGTGTCGCCGCTGAGCCCGGTGATGACCCGCACCCAGTTGAGCACGTCCGGCCGGTCCGTCGTGAACGTGGCCATCAGGGTGCCGTCGCCGCTGATCCCGAACGCGCGCAAGCTGGGTACGGCGGCGGGGGCGGCCGAAGCGGTGCCCGGCATGCCGAGCATGAGCGCCGTCGACGTGACCACGACCGCCATCGCCGCCGTGATTCTCTTTCTCGTGCCTGCTCTCATCGGGTTTCCCTCCCGTTTGGGTGAGCGCCATTGCGGGGCGCCTGGCCGAGGAATTTCGTATCCGCGCCCGTACTGATTGCCGGAGCCGTTCCGGAGTCGCGCCGGAATGATTGTCCCGGTCTTCCCCCACGGGCGTTCACGCGGTTCTCATTAAGGCCGCTTTACGACCCCTCCACAAGCGGAAGCCGGGAGGGGAACGCACCGATCCGGGAATTTTGCGCACTGTGACAAAAACCCTGTCGGCATACTTGCCGCCGATTTATGCGCAGTGATGAACGCCGTCCGGATCTCGTCTGTCGGCCCGTTCGTCCGGAATGGCATGCTCGCCTGCATGGGGAGCCTCTTCGCCGAACTGGCCCGTCAGGCGTCGACCAACGCCCGCCGGGAGGTCGAGACGTACACGCGCGAGATCCCGGAGTTCGGGTTTCTGGACAACGACCCCCGGGCTCGGGCCGAGACGCTGGAACACGCGATGTGGCTACGGCATCGCACGGTCGAACTGTCGCCGAACAACAGCGAGTTGAGCGATGACGATCTTGGCTGCATCGCGTCCATGGGAGAGCTGCGGGCGGGTGCGGGGATGTCGCTCGACGCGCGGCAGCAGGTGCTGCGTGTGCACACCGCGCTCATGCTGCGCGAGATCAACGAGGCGACCGACGCCCAGCGTGGCGGCGGTGTCGACGAACTCATGCGGATGATGACGTGGTTCGCCCCGCAGGGTGAGCGCGGCATCGGCGCCTACCGCCAGGGATTCGTCCGCGTACTGCGCCGCCGAATGCCGTACACCGAGCAGGTCGCCCTGCTGGCCCGGTCATTACTGAACGGCGATCCGATATCGACGGAACTCGCCGCAGCCGTCGACATGGAACTGCCGGACTACTGCACCGTGACGGTGTTCCGGTTGTCGGACCCGCCCGCCGTCGACCGTTTCCTGGAAAACGAGATCGAGACACTGGTGAAGGCCCACCGGGCGCCGGTCATGTGGGGCCCGGAGGGCGGCGACGGGAGCGGTGAGCTGATCGCTCTGGTGCCCCTGTTCTCCGGCGCCGCGGGGACGGAGAACGTCCCGCCGCACGCCGTTCCCGACCTCTTGCCCGATTTGGCCCCCGACCACTTGCCGGATCTCGTCCGGGACTTCGCCCTCGCTCTCGGCCGCCCCTGCGCCGTCGGCACCGCCACCGCGCCGCTGTCCGCGCCGGCCGACGCCCTGGACCGGGCTCGGCGGATCAGCCGGGCGGCCCCGCTGAGACCCGCCTCCGGCCGTTTGCGGCCGCACACCCTGGCGGACGTCTTCGTCGAACTCGCCTCCGCGGACGTGCCGTTCGTCGACGTGTGGCTGCGCTCGCTGGCCCGCCGTCTGGACTCCGGCCCGGACCTGCTGCTCACCCTCGACGCGTATTACTGCCACGACATGCACCGCGGCGCCACGGCGACCGCCCTCAACGTCCACACCCGCACCCTGGACTACCGTCTGCGCCGGGTGAGGGAACTCACCGGCATCGACCCGGGCTCGACCCGGGGTGTGCGGACGCTCAGCGCGGTCGTCACCCGGCGTCTGTCGGGAGCGTGGCGCTGACCGTGCCCGGTGCGCCGGACCAGGTGGCCGCCGTCCCCGCGCAGCCGCCGATACGGCAGGCTGTGGCCGTGAGCAACTCCAGTGACTCCCTCTTCATCAAGATCTGCGGCCTGAAGACCGAGCAGGACGTCGACACGGCCGTCGAGGCGGGCGCCGACGCCATCGGCTTCGTCTTCTCGGCCAGCCCGCGCCGGATCGACGCCGCCACCGCCGCCCGGCTGAGCCGCCGTGTGCCCGAGCACGTCCTGACGGTCGGCGTCTTCCGCCAGGAGCCCCTCGGCGACGTGCGGTCCCTGGCGACCGAGTCGGGGATCGGGGCGATCCAGCTGCACGGCCCCGAGGACCGCGCCTACTACGACGACCTGGCGACCGGCGACTGGACCCTGATCCGTGCCGCGGCGTTCGGCGACTCGGTGCCGCGCTGCGGGGAGTTCGGCGAGGACATGCTCCTCGTCGACGCGCCCGTCCCCGGCTCGGGCATCGCCTGGGACTGGGCGAGCAGGCCGCTGGCGGTCGCGGGGGAGAGGTGGCTCCTCGCGGGCGGTCTCACTCCGGAGAACGTACGCGACGCCGTCGCCGCCACCGATCCCTGGGGCGTGGACGTCTCCAGCGGCGTCGAACAGAGTCGAGGCGTCAAGGACCCCGGTCTGATCAGGGATTTCATCAAGGCGGCCCGCGCCGGGCAGTGATGGGTGGCTGTGCCGCCGCCCGGTTCACGGCTGTGAGTCACGGGGCTGGACCTGTGAGTGGTGATGCCCGGCGTTCCCCCGGAAGTGACCCTGGGGTAGGGTCCCCACGGTTCCGGCTACCGACTGAAGGTGGTCCGGTACGGGGAGTGTCGGAGGGGCGGCATGGTGAGGGAAACCCAGTCGGGTGAGGGTGTGTCCGTGGAGCTGGACGGCGCGGGGTTGGAGGCGATGTCTCCCGAACCGCTGCTGACCCGGGACTACGAGACGCGCCCCTCGCTGGTGTACGAGCGGCTGAGGCAGCGGCACGGCGCGGTGGCGCCGGTCGACCTGCTGGGCGTGCCCGCCTGGCTGGTGCTCGGCTACCGCGAGGCGCTCCAGGTGCTCCAGGACGACGCCGGATGGCCCAAGGGCCTGGAGAACTGGCGGGCCCGGACCGAGGGCAGGGTCCCGGCCGACTGGCCGCTCGGGCCCTCCCTGGAGGTCAACCACGTACTGATCCAGGGCGGCCCCGGCTACCGGTCGCTGCGGATGGCGTGGGACCAGGCGCTCAAGCCGTTCCAGGACCCGCGCAACCCCCAGGCGAAGCGGCTGAAGGCGGCCGTGACCGTCTACGCCGACGAGCTGATCACCCTGATGGGGCAGGCGGGCGGCACGGGGCTCGCGGACCTGTCCGCGCAGTTCTCCCGGCCCCTGCCGCTGATGGTGGCCAGCCATCTGCTCGGCTTCCCCGGTTCCCAGGGCGACGACGCCCTGATGGACATGTGGCGGGTGCTGGACGCGGGCCCGGACGCGGGGCCCGCCCTGGACCGGCTGCTGGGCGCGCTGGCGGAACTGGCGGAGCTGAAGCTGAAGACGCCGGGCGAGGACTTCCCCTCCTACCTGCTGGCCGCCCACCCCGACCTCTCGCTCGACGAACTGGCCCGCGAACTGTTCATGCTGCTGGGCATGACGTCCGACCACGTCGGCATCCTCGTCTCCAACACGGTCGTCGAGGTCCTCTCGGGCGAGGACAGCGTCCGGGCCAGCCTCTCCGCCGGCATGGTCCGGGAGGCCATGAACCGGGTCGTCATGCGCAAGCCTCCGCTGGTGAACTTCGTGCCGAGGTTCGCGGCCGCGGACACCCGGCTCGGCAACTACACGATCCGCGCGGGCGACCCGGTCTGGGTCTCCTCCGCCGCGGCCCACGCCGACCCGCTCTTCGCCGACCACGTGGCACCCAGCACCACGGTCAGCACCCGGGCGCACCTGTCCTGGGGCGCGGGCCCGCGCCAGTGCCCGGCACGCGAGCTCGCCTCGACGGTCGCCGCCGTCGGAGTGGGCCGGCTGTTCGAGCGGTTCGCCAACCTGGACCTCGCGCTCCCCGTCGACCAACTGCCCTGGCGCTCCTCGCCGTTCATGCGTGGCCTGCGCTCGCTGCCCGTACGGTACGAACTCGTGCCGACGGCCGAACGGCCACCGGTGGACGACCCGGCGCCGCAGCCGGCGGGGGACGCGGGCGTGGAGGGCACGGTGGAGACGGTGGTGCCGGACGTGTCCGCCCGACAGCGTTCCTCGCTGTGGCGCTATCTCACGGGGCTGATCCGCCCCGGCCGCTGACGGGCGATCACCGGCGGCTGGAAGGTCACCGCCGGGGCATCACGTGGTCACGGGCTCCTCGGGCCCGTGACCACGTCGGCTTCAGCTGTCCTTCCCGGTGAGCAGCCGCCGTGGATTGGCGATGCGGAAGGCGTACGCCGCCGCCCCGCCCAGACCGAAGCCGGGCTGTTGCGGGGGCTCGGCGTAGGGGCGGTCGGAGCCCTGGACGACGGCGCCCACGCCGAGGGCGCGGACCACGGCTTCGACGGCCGTCGGACCGTAGGAGGACGTCTCGACGAAGACGTCCGGGTCCACCCCGGCGTCGCTCCCGCCGCTCCGGGCGGCGAAGCGCTCCCCGTGCAGCGGG
Source organism: Streptomyces europaeiscabiei (assembly GCF_036346855.1). NCBI lineage: Bacteria > Bacillati > Actinomycetota > Actinomycetes > Kitasatosporales > Streptomycetaceae > Streptomyces > Streptomyces europaeiscabiei. The sequence continues at coordinate 1,085,015 of NZ_CP107841.1, read as the reverse complement.
GCGAGCCCGGCCAGCAGGGCGAAGCACACCCGCAGGCGGGGGTGGCGGGGGCGGCCGAAGGCGCGGAAGGCGAACCAGGCGGAGTGCATCTGCTGGACGTAGGGGACCATCGCGGGCCACCAGCCGGGCCCCTCGGCGCCGCCCGGCGCGGGCCCCGGGTGCACGAACAGCGGGAGGCCGCGCTCTTCGAGGAGGTCGAGGAGCGGGGCGCAGCGTGCGTAACCGGCCGCGTCGGCAAGGGCGTTCGCCGGGAGCTGGAGGCCGACGAAGCCGCGGTCGAGGTCCTGGGCCGTCGCCTTCGCGTCGACGTCCCGTACGCAGGCGGCGGCCCAGGCGCCGAACGGTTCGGGGAGCGCGGCCGAGCCCTCGTGGTAGGCGTCGAGCAGGGGGCGCGCCTCGGTCGCGGGCAGCCACTCCACGCCGATCGGGGAGGAGAGCGAGACGAGGGCCCGGCCGAGGCCGTCGGTGTCGGCGAGCCGTGTACGGCCGTCGATGTCGTGGTCGGCGGGCGGAATCGCGTAGGGCGGCTCACCGTCGAGGAACAGGGTCCAGCCGTCCAGGAACGGTGGTTCGCGGCGTGACCGCAGGGCCGTCACCAGCGCGGGGGTCCACAGATGCTGGTGCACGTCGCAGTTGGTCATGCCGCTCCTCCCACCAAGGCCGACGCTTCCCCGGTCAGGGCGCGCAGTGTGCTCCGGACGTCGTCGGACTCGGGGATGTCGCGGCGTACCGTCTCCACGTCCACCCCGCACGGTCGGTCGTCGTCCAGGCGGGGAAGAACTTCCCTGATCGAGCGCCGCAGGAACTCCGGTCCCCTCCCCAGTACGGTCGGCACCGCCGGATCCACCGCCTGCGCGGCGCCCCCGGCCTCCACGGTGAGCACCTGCCGCAGCCGGGTGAGCATCGTGGTCGGGCGCCGGGCGCCCGGCGCCGCGTCGGTGGATTCGTCCTCGACGCCGGCCGCGCCGTGCCGGGGGCCGGTGGACACCCGGACGGACGGCTTGCGGATCTCGGCGACGAGCGCATGGCCGTACGCCGGTACCCGGCGGTCCACGACGTCCTCGACGACGGCCCGGTCATGTGCCGGCCGGGGGAGCATCTCGTCCGCGAGGACGACCCGGGCTCCGTGCCGGGCGGTGGACATGACCTCTTCGTACGACGGTGTCCGCCCGTCGGCGACGACCTGCGGGCCTTCGTTCGTCCCCGTCACGCACCGCATGGGGTGGCTCCCTTTCCTCTGTGCCGCCTCGTCATCAAGATGATCAAAAGTTGCATAGGGTGAAAAGTCCAGGCATCCCCGGTGGAGCTTGGTGTGAACGTAACGTGCCGTTCACTGAATTCCATTGACTGTCATTCAGTCACCGACAACTCTGCATGACCATATGCAGTCGGGTAAGGGGCAGTCTTGATCAGATTCGACGCGGTGAGCAAAAAATATCCGAACGGCACGACAGCGGTGGACGACCTCTCCCTGGAACTGGCCGAGGGTGGCATCACGGTCCTGGTCGGTCCTTCCGGCTGCGGCAAGACCACCACCCTGCGCATGATCAACCGCATGGTGGAGCCGACCGTCGGCACGGTGAGCCTGCGCGGCCGGAACATCCGGGAGGTCAACGCGCCCGAGCTGCGCCGGGGCATCGGGTACGTGATCCAGCACGCGGGGCTGTTCCCGCACCGCACCATCCTGGACAACATAGCGACCGTTCCGCTGCTGCTGGGCTGGGGCAGGAAGAAGGCGCGGTCCCGGGCGGCGGAACTGCTCGAACTGGTCGGCCTGCCCGCCGAGATGGCCAAGCGCTACCCGAACCAGCTCTCCGGCGGGCAGCAGCAGCGCGTCGGGGTGGCCAGGGCGCTGGGCGCCGACCCGCCGGTGCTGCTGATGGACGAGCCGTTCAGCGCGGTCGACCCGATCGTGCGGGCGGAGCTGCAGGCCGAGTTCATCCGGCTGCAGAAGGAGTTGCACAAGACGATCGTGTTCGTCACCCACGACATCGACGAGGCGATCAAACTCGGCGACAACATCGCGGTGTTCCGCACCGGCGGCAAGCTCGCCCAGTTCGACACCCCCGAGCGGTTGCTCGCCGGCCCCGCCGACGACTTCGTGGCCGACTTCGTGGGGCAGGACCGGGGCATCCGCCGGCTCTCCTTCGTCGATGCGGCCGCACTGCCGCTGCGCGACGGCCCGGTGCTGCCGGCCACCTCCTCCGTCGCCGAGGCACGGACGGTGGACGCGCCCTGGGTGCTCGTCGTCGACGACGCCCGACGGCCGCTCGGCTGGGCCGAGACCGCCGCGCTGCCGGACACCGGCACCCTCGCGGACGCGTCCCTGGCCCCCCTCGGCCACACCTTCAGCCTCGTGGGCGACTCGGCACGCGCCGCCCTCGACTCCGCCCTCCTGTCGCCCGCCCGCCTCGCGGTGGCCGTCGACGCGCAGGGCGCGGTCGCCGGAGTCGCGGACGCGTACGAGCTGTCCGCCGGGGCGGTCGCCGCCAGGGCCGCCACTGCCGAGATAACCGCCGCAAAGGATTCCGAAGTCGCGCCGGCCGAAGTCGCGTCGACGGAAAGGGAGTCGACGGCGAGCGCCTCGAAGGAGTCCGCGCCGGCCGGGTCCACACCCTCGAAGCCCGCGCCGGCCGAGTCCACACCCTCGAAGCCCGCGCCGGCCGGACCCGCGTCGCCCGTGGACAGGACGGCCGCCCCCGACACCCCGGGCGGAGGTGACCGATGAGTGACGACGAACCGCTGGTCCGGTGGCAGTGGATAGCCGACCACACGGCCGAACTCGCCGAGTACACCGGCATCCACCTCAGACTCGGCCTGCTGCCGGTGTTGTTCGGGCTCATCATCTCCGTGCCGCTCGGCATCCTGTGCCACCGCTGGCGCTGGCTCTACCCGCCGGTGCTGACCGTGTCGAACATCCTGTACTCGATCCCGTCCCTCGCCCTGTTCATGATCTTCGTCCGCTACACCGGGCTGACCGAACAGACGGTGATGATCCCGCTGACGCTCTACACCCTGTCGGTGCTGGTCCCCAACGTGGTCGACGGCCTCGCCTCGGTCCCCGAGCCCGTCCGGCTCGCGGCCACCGCCATGGGATTCGGCGCCGTACGCCGGGTCGTCCAGGTCGAGCTGCCCATCGCCGTACCCGTGGTCATCGCCGGCGTACGGGTCGCCGCCGTCTCGTCCATCAGCCTCGTCGCCGTAGGACAGCTGATCGGACAGGGTGGCCTCGGCTACTACATCACCCGCGGTCTCCAGCTCGACTTCCCCACCCCGATCGTCACCGCGATCGTCCTGATCATGCTGCTCGCGCTCGCCACCGACGCGTTGCTGGTCCTGGCGCAGCGGCTGCTCACCCCGTGGTCCCGGAACAAGGTGACGTCGGCATGAACGATTTCCTGAACCAGATGGAGCTCGTGGGGGACTGGCTGACGTCCTCGGCGCAGTGGCACGGCGACGAGGGCATCCCGCAGCGGCTGCTGGAGCATCTCACCTACAGCGGGCTGTCGTTGCTGTTCGCCGCCGTCATCGGGCTGACATTCGGACTGCTCGTCGGCCACACCGGCCGTGGCGCCTTCGCCGTGGCCAGCGTGGCGAACCTCGCCCGCGCGATCCCCACCTTCGGTCTGGTCGTCCTCGTGGTCACGCTCGCGGGGCTCAGCACCGCGCCCGTGCTGGTCGCGCTGGTCGCGCTCGCGGTTCCGCCGATCCTCATCAACACCTTCGAGGGGGTACGGGGCGTGGACCCCGCCACCCGGGACGCGGCGCGCGGGGTCGGCATGACCGAGTGGGAGGTCCTGGCCCGGGTCGAGGTACCGATGGCGCTGCCGCTGATCCTCCTCGGACTGCGGGTCGCCGCGATCCAGGTCGTGGCCACCGCCACCGTCGCCGCCTACCCCGGCCTCGGCGGCCTGGGCCGCTACATCGTCGACGGACTCTCCCGCAACGACTACGAGTTGGTCATCGGTGGTTCCACGGTCGTCGTCGCCCTCGCGCTCGTCGTCCAGATGGTGTTCACCGCGCTGCGGCGCCTGATCGTCTCGCCGGGTCTGAGGGCCACGGCGTCCAAGTCCTGAATTCGCGCGTCCCAGACCCGCATCCCGCATCCCGAATCTGTTTCTGTTTCTGTTTCTGAATTTTTCGAGCTTCCGGGCTCCGAGAGAGGACAACCCATGCGAGGCATGTACCGAGGCGCCGCGTTCGGCCTCATCACCGCGCTCACGCTGACCGCCTGCGGCGGTGGCGGTGACAGCGACGACAATCCGCTGGCGGGCGACAGCGCCGGCGCCGGCGGCGACGCCATCGTCGTAGGCTCGGCGAACTTCCCCGAGAACCAGCTTCTCGCCGAGATCTACGCACAGGCCCTGGAGGGCAAGGGCCTGAAGGTGACCCGGAAGTTCGACATCGGCGCCCGCGAGGTCTACTACGACCAGGTGGTCAAGGGCGGCATAGACGTCTTCCCCGAGTACAACGGCGCCCTGCTGACGGTGGCGGTCGACAAGAACAGCACCGCGACCAGCACCGAGGACATCAACGCCGAACTGAAGGCGAAGCTGCCGGCGTCGGTGGAGATCCTCGACTCCGCCGCGGCCGAGGACAAGGACTCGGTGACGGTCACCGCCGAGACCGCCGCCGAGTACAACCTCAAGACCCTCGCCGACCTCAAGCCGGTCGCCGGGGACATGACGATCGGGGCCGGGTCGGAGTTCAAGACCCGCACGCAGGGAGGCGTAGGCCTGAAGAAGGTCTACGGCGTGGAGTTCGGGAAGTTCCAGCCGCTCGACGCGGGTGCCCAGGCCACCCTGGTGAAGCTGCTGAAGGACGACAAGGTGCAGGCCGCCAACCTCTACACCACCGACCCCGCCATCGTCGCGGACAAGCTGGTCGTCCTGGAGGACCCGAAGAACCTCTTCTCCTCGCAGAACGTCACGCCACTCGTCTACAAGGACGCGGTGAACGACAAGGCGAAGGAAGCGCTCAACGCCGTCTCCGCCAAGCTCACCACCGAGGACCTGCTGGAGATGATGAAGAGGCTCGCCAACGACAAGGAGGACGCCGACATCGTCGCCAAGGACTGGCTGACGTCCACCGGCCTCGCGGGCTGACCGTTCTCGGCCACGCCCACACCGTCCGCCCCCGCTCCTGCCCGGCACCGTGGACCCCGCCGGGCAGGGGGAGGGGACCGAACACGACGACCGGCCGGGAGACCAGATGACGGACGCCGTCGACACCCAAGGGTCCGGCGGAGTCGGCACCGGGAGACCTCAGGGCGTCGGCACCGAAGGACACGGTGGAGTCGGCGCGGCCGCGCGGCTGCAGCAGCTCTTCGAGGGCCGTCGGCTCACCCCGACACAGCGCCGCATCGCGCACTGCCTCGTCCGGCAGGCGGCGGACGTGCCCTATCTGTCGAGCGTGGCACTGGCCCACCTGGCCGGTGTGAGCCAGCCGTCGGTGACCCGCTTCGCCGTCGCCCTCGGCTTCGACGGCTATCCGGCACTGCGCGCCCATCTGCGAACGGTCGCACCCGCGGGGCAGGGCTTCGACGGACGGTCGGCCAACCCTTACCAGCGCGCCGTGCAGGCCGAGATCGACAATCTGCGTCATCTGGCGTCCCTGCTCACCGACCCCGAACCCGTCGAACGCGCGGGCCGCCTGCTCGCCGCCTCCCGGCCGCTGCCGGTGCTCGGGTTGCGCGCCTCCGCCGCCCAGGCACGCGGCTTCGCCTACTTGGCGGCGAAGGTCCACACCGACGTACGGCTGCTCGACGAGGGCGGCTCACTGCTCGCCGACCGCATCGACGCTACCCGGCAGGCCGGGGCGAGCGCGTTGCTGTGCTTCGCACTGCCCCGCCACCCGCGCGAACTTCTCGACGCCCTCGCCCATGCCCGTGCCGCGGGCCTGACGGTGGTGACGGTCGCCGACGGGACCTTCGCCCCGGTCGCCGCCCACAGCGACCTGCTGCTCCCCGCCGCCGTGGGTACCGGCCTGGTCTTCGACACCGTCGGCGCCCCCATGCTGCTGGGTCAGGTCCTGCTGGAGGCGATGTGCGACGCCCTCCCGGACGCCCAGGCCCACCTGGAGGAGTTCGACGCGCGGGCCGCGGCGCGTGGACTGTTCGTCGACTGACCGGCACGGCTGTGCGAGCCGCCCGCCTCACTCCGTGGAGCGCAACGCCTTCCAGACACGCGGACGTACGACGCCGTCGGTGACGAGCAGTCCCTTGTCCTGCTGGAAACTCTGCACCGCGGCCTTCGTCCCGTCGTCGAACTCGCCGTCCACACCGCCGCCTCCGAGGCCGTAGCCCCGCTTGGACAGCATGCACTGCACCTGTAGGACGCGTTGGCCGCTGTCCCCGAGGCGGGTGCGTCCGTTGCCGTAGTAGTACGTGCAGTCCGTGAGCCAGGCCGGGGTCGTGGGCTCGGTGGGCGCGTCGCTCGGGGTCGGCGTGGTCTCGGGGGGCGCGCTGGTTCCCGGGGCGGGCGCGGAGGACCCGGTGTCCGGGTCCTCGTCGGTGCCGGAGTCGGTGCCGGAAGCGGACGAGTCGGGGCGCGGGGTGTCGCCGTCGGCCGAGGCTCGCTCGTCCTTGCCGGACACCTCCGAGGTCCCCGATCCGCCGTCGGGGGTGGTGTCCGTACGGTCCGAGCGCGCTGTCGCCGACGCCGAGGCCGCGTCGCCGGGCAGGGCGTCGGCGGAAACCGTCGTACCCCCCTGTGGTGAGGCCGTGGTGGTGGCGGGGCTCAGGAGGGTGAGTGCAACGCCACCGGCGACCGCCATGCACATCGCCAGCCCGGCGGCGCCGATCAGCACCCGCTTGCGGCGGTTCCGGGGCCGGGTGCCGCGCGGCGTCGGACGTGACGGCGGGGCCGACACGTCGGCGGACGGACTCGGCGCCACGTCGGCGGCGGCCGCTCCCGCCGCCTTCCCCAGCGGTTCGGGGCCGGGCTGTTCGAGGGGGACGCGGCGCAGCGTCTCGCACGCCCGCTGCCGGGCGAGCACGCGGCCGCCCAGTGGTTCGGGCCAGTCGAACGTCCCGTACGGTACGGCCGCCTCGGAACCGGGGAAGTCGTGCCCGGCCGCCTCGGAGCCCGGGGAGCCGGACGCGACCGCCTCGATCAGCTGCCCCGGTGTCGGCCGCTGTCCCGGCTCCTTGGCCAGGCAGGCGGAGAGCAGCGAGGCGAGCTTCGCGTCGGTCGTCGCGATCTCGGCGAGCACATCCGGGTTGGGCTCCTCGAACGCCACCCGGTGCATGACGTCGACGCCGGTGCCGTCGCCGAACGGGGCGCTGCCGGTCGCCGCGAAGACCAGGGTGCAGGCCAGGGAGAACACGTCCGAGGCCGTGTCGCACTCGCCGGTCCGCAGGTACTCCGGAGACATGTAGGCCGGGGTGCCGACCCGGTTGCCGGTGCCGGTGATCGCGCTCGCGTCGGCGGCCTTCGCGATGCCGAAGTCGATGACGTGCGCGCCCTGGGCGGACAGCAGCACGTTGGACGGCTTCAGGTCCCGGTGCACGATCCCCGCGGCGGAGAGGTCGGCCAGGGCCTGTCCCAGCTCCGCCACCAGCCGCCGGACGGCGACGGCCGGCAGGGGGCCGTCCTCGTCCACGGCCACCGCCAGATCGAGCCCCGGCAGATACTCGGTGGCCATCCACAGCAGTTCGTCCCGGAAGCCCGTGCCGGCCAGGCGCGGCATGCGCGGCGTGCGCACCCGGCTGTGCACCGCCGCCTCCTGCTCGAATCGGCGGCGGAACCGGATGTCCTCCGCGTATTCCGGTCTGATCACCTTCACCGCGACGAGGTCGGGCTTGCCGTCCGCGGGGCGCGCCAGGTAGACGCGCCCCATTCCGCCGCTGCCGAGCAGCCCCAGCGACACATAGGGACCGATACGGTCCGGGTCGCCGGGGCGCAGAGGCAGAGCACCTGCCTGCCGCAGCGCCGGAGCCCTGTCCGCCGTCGATGATGGCGGCACCGGCCGCTGGTCTGACACAACACCCCCGAAATGACTTTTGGCGTACGTCAGTTCGCCCCCAAGGATGTTGAGGCTAGCTCAGCGGGGGCGCGCATTCCGGGTTTCGGCCACTTCCGCCCCGCGAGAGGCTCAGGAGGTCTTGCGGCGCACCTCCGTCGTACCCGAGCCGAGCAGGCCTATCCGCAGCACCGTGCCCGTGAGGTCGGTGAACGACTCGACCTTCGCGCTTCCCTCCCCGCGCGGCGTGACCGCCTTCACCCGGTACGCCTTCGGGGAGGCGTCCCCGATCTCCACCTCCAGCACGGCAGTGGAGTTCGGTGGCAAGGTGACCCGGGTGGTGTGCGTGTCCCCGGAGCGCTGCACCTGGACCGAGACCGGCCCGCGCAGGGAGGGCACCGTACCGTCGACCTCGGTCAGCGACCCGGTCCTGGGCCGGATCCGGAACCCGGCCGCGCCGGGCTCGGTGACCTGCACGCCGAGGATGTGCCGGGCCACGGCGTTGGCCGGCGCGGACGCCCAGGCGTGCGAGAGCGTCATGTTGGACTTCAGCGCGGGGTCCCACGCCTCCGTGACGATGGTCGCCTTGAGCGCGTCCAGCATGTGCAGCCACGAGTTGGTGGCCGTGGAGGTGAGCAGGGCGAGGGCGGCGTCGGAGCGGCCCAGCCGGAACAGCGCGTCGAGCAGGAACTGCGACCCGTACACGCTCACCTTCATGCCGCCCGCCGCCAGGGTGTCGCCCAGCCTGGCCAGCACCTTGTCGTCCAGGGCGTCCGCGACACCGAGCGCCACCGGGAAGGCGGTCGCGTGCTGGGCGCTGTGAGTGGTGCCGACGCCGTCGAGGAAGCGTCCGCCCGCACTGTCGAGGAGGGTGGCGCGCATCGCGGTGGCGAGGGTGTCGGCCCTGCCGCGCAGGGCGGTCGCGTCGGCGTCCTTGCCGAGGGCCGCGGCGCACCCGGCGAGAGCCTCGAAGGCCGCGTACTGGAAGGCGTTGACGACCGTGTTGACGTTGGTGAACACATAGCCGTCCCTGCTGGCGGCGGGCCAGTCGACCAGGTCGCCGAGGTTCTGGCTGGTGCTGCCGGGCGCCTTGCGGACCAGTCCCTGGGAGTCCAGGTACGAGGTGAGGTTCTTCGCGGTCAGCAGGTCGTAGTCCTTGGCGAGCTGGCGGTCGTCGCCCGTGGCGAGATAGTCCTCCCACGCGGAGATCGCGCACATCAGCCGGTACTCGGTGGGCCAGGTGCCCTTGCGGGCCAGATAGTCGTTCGACCAGCGGGCCAGGGCGTACGAGCGCTGCACGCCGTACTCGGAGAGCTGGTTGATCAGCGCGTCGCCCTCGTAGGGGCCGCGCTCACGGGTGGGTGTGTCCGTGTAGAGGTCGCCGCGGGTGGCCTCGATGGAGTAGCGGCACAGCTCCCACACCCGGTCCAGGTCGGCGTCGGAGCTGCGGAACGAGGCGTCCGAGTCGTTCCAGTCGAGTTTCCAGGCGCGGCCGGTGACGACCGCCTTCGACAGGTCGAGCGTGGTGCGCAGTTCGGCCCAGCGGAAGCCGCGGTAGCCCCAGTGCTCGAAGCGCTGCTCGCCGTCCCGCAGGGTCCACACCTCGCGGTAGGTGTTGGTGGCGCGCAGCTGGTACTTGACCGTGCCGTCCGTGTTCAGCTCCTCGCCGAGCCGCACCTCGACGGTGTCGCCCGCCCCGCCGGTGACCTCCAGGGCCAGTCCGCCGACGATCTCCCGGCCGAGGTCGACCAGCCAGCGGCCGTCGGCCACCTCGGTGACGGAGGCGGGGGTGACGTCGTGCGGCCGTATCGCCTCGATCAGCGCGGGGACGAGACCGTCGATCGCGGTACGGACCACCGGCTTGAGCCAGTCGCCGTCGTCGAAGCCGGGCTTCGTCCAGCCCACGGGCTCGCGGCGCAGGTCCCAGTACTCCTGCGGAACGGTGAAGTAGCTGCTGCCCGCACTGCCCTTCGAGGGCAGCAGCCCGGCCTGGCGGCGCGCCTTCCAGCCGTCCCCGGAGGCGACCGTCGACCGGCTGCCGTCGGTGTACGTGATCTCCAGCTGGGCGAGGAACTTCTGCTGCGAGGTGGTCCAGCACAGTGCGGCCAGCGCGTTGGCCTTCCCGTCCGCCCGCAGGGTGGAGGTCACGTCGAAGGCCTGGTAGGCGGTCCCGGCGCCGGAGCGGACGGAGGCGTAGCCGACCGTCGTGCCGTTGCTCCACACCTTCGCGACGTACTGCCGGGCCGGATCGGGCGAGGTGGCCGCCACATAGAGGATCGCCGCCGCTATCTCCTTGCCGGCCTTCGTGTCGTACTCGTGGCGCAGGAGCGCCCATGTGTCGTCGGCCCCGTAGGAGGAGAGCGAGGAGGCACCGGTCGGGAAGGTGAGAACGCCCCCCGAGACCGTGCCGGTGGCGAAGGTGCCCTTGTCGGAGGCGAAGTCGTCGTCGAGGAGGACCGTGCCGTCGGCCGCCGTGAAGGTGACCCGGTCATAGGTCTGGGACTCGGTGCTGCCGTTGCGCAGGCCGACGTTGCCGGAGGCGTAGCGGCTGTCGGTGGTGGTGTCGACGACGGTGCCGTTGACGGTGGTGGTGAAGGTGGCTCCCGTCATGGTGACGCCCAGGTCGACCCACTCCCCGGCGGTGACCGCGAACGGCAGTTTCACCTCACCGAGCACGGTGTACGTGCCGTTCACGCAGACGTGCTTGCGCAGCACACCGGTGGTGCCCGCGCGTAGCTGCCACATGTAGTTGTTGGCGGTGCTCGTGGCCCGGAACCACAGGCCGGCCGCCACGGCGGTGATCTTCACGCGGACGGTGAAGGTGCCGTCGGTCATCACCGGCCCGGCCGGCACCCAGATCGGCTTCGCCTCCCACTCGTCCTCGACCGAGGTGGCCAGCAGGACGGGCTCCGACCAGGCCGAACGCTTGTTGACCCAGCTTCTGACCCGCCACCAGTAGGCCGTACGGGGCTTCAGCGCCGGTCCGCCGTACGGTACGGCCGTGGAGTCGACGGAGTCCAGCTTCCCGGAGTCCCACACCAACTGGTCGTCGTCCTCGAAACCGCCCGGGGTGGCCGCCAGTTGGAGCTGGTAGGCGCGCTGCACGGTGCCCTCGCGGAGGTCCGGCACCTGCCAGCTGAAGCGAGGGTTCTGCCCGGCGCTGGTACCGAGGGCCTGCGGCAGCAGATCCGTGAGCATCCCGGTCGGCGCGGGCGTCGCCTCCGCGGCAGCGGCCATGCCCACCGGGCCGGAGGCGGAGAAGGCCCGGGGCCCGGACAGGACGACGGAGGCGGCCGCGATGCCGCCGAACTGGAGAAGTCTTCGCCGTGAGACGTCCTGAGCCATGGTGCACCTTCGGTCGTAGGGGCCGGTTCATGAGAGTCGCATCATGAAAGGTTTCAATGCGATTGCCCGGAGGTTAGGGTTCCGCGTCGAATCCGGTCAATAGGTGGGGCGCAAGTGAATTCCCGGGGAATGAAACGATTTAACTAGCTGCGTGGTGGCGCTCAGCTGGGCCTTCGCGAGGTGTGGGCTCGGCCGGGGGACGGCCCTCCGTGACGGTCGCTTCGCCACGTTCGCCGGATGCCGGCTGCCTCCATCGTGGTGCACGGCGACCGGCACCCCCTCCGGGCCGTCGACCCCAGCGCCGAGATCCTCGCCCTGTGGGACCGCCCCCCGATCACCCGGAGATCACCCGGACCGTCCTCGAGGGCGACCTGGGCCCCCTGGTCCGAACGACGGCGCCGCTCGGTGGCCGAACCCGGCGTCCCGGTGTCACCGGGCTCGGCTAGAGTCTCGCCTCACCTCGGGCGGACGTCCTGGCCGGGGCTGCGCGCTGGGGGTACGACACCATGGGGCCCGGAAGAACGGACCTGCCCGGATACGAGATCGACGAAGTCCTGGGACAGGGCGGATTCGCCACGGTGTACCGGGCGCGGCAGCTGGCCGTGGGTCGGGAGGTCGCGCTGAAGGTGGACAGCAGGGTGCTGTCCACACCGCGCGACCGGCAGCGCTTCATGCGCGAGGTCACGGCCGCCGGGCAACTGTCCGGACACCCCCATGTGGTTCCGGTGTACGACGCCGGGGTCCTCGCCGACAACCGCCCCTACATGGTGCTGGAGCTGTGCCCCGGCGGCTCCCTGGGCGACCGGCTGCACCGGCAGGGCGCGTTCCCGGCCAAGGAGGCACGCGACATCGGGGTGGGCCTGGCCGACGCGGTGGCCGCCGCCCACGCCGCCGGGGTGCTGCACCGCGACATCAAGCCCGGCAACGTCATGGTCAACCGGTACGGGGGTGTCGCCCTCACCGACTTCGGCCTGGCCGCCATGCCTCAGCCGGGACGAGAACTGTCCGTGACCCGGGAGGCGTTGACCCCCGCGTACGCGCCGCCCGAGGCCTTCCACATGGCGGACCCCACCCCGGCCGGCGACGTGTACTCACTGGCCGCGACCGTCTACGCCCTGTTGTGCGGCCGCCCGCCGCACTACCCGGAGGACGGCACCCAGCTCAGCCTCGCCGAACTGATCGTGCGCCACACCTGGCCGTACGCCGACCTCCCCGGGCTGCCGCCCGCCTTCAACTCGGCGCTCCGGTACGCCCTCGCGGCCGACCCCGCCCACCGCATGTCCGACGCGGGCGCGTTCCGCGACGCCCTCGCCGCCGTCGACCTCGACACAGTGGACCTGCGAGGCGGCGGTGGGGGAGCGGGAGGTGGCGGTGGCTTCGGGCCGGCGCCCGGCATGACGACGATGCCCCCTTACCGGGGTGCCCCGCCCACGACGATGCCGCCGTACGGGGCCGTGCCGCCCACGACGAAGCCGCCGTACGGGGACGCGCCGCCGTACGGGGGCGGTACGACCGTGGTCCCTGAGGCGGGCGGTGCGGGTGGTACCACCGTCGTCCCCGGGCCCGGTGGCGACGGCGACGGTGGGCGGAAGGGGGCGGCGCGGCGTCGGCCGGCGGTGATCGCCGTACTGGCGGCCGTGGCCGTCTCCGTGAGCGTGTCGGTCACCGTGGTGACGTACCAGAACGGCGGCACGGACGACGGTGATGGGGGCGGCTCCGCCACCGCCGACTCGCCGTCCGCCGGTGCCACCGCCGAGGACAAAGGCACCTCTGGGTTCGGGGCGGCGACCACCACGGAGAACTGCCCCGCGACCGACGTCGACGGCGTGGGTGGCCGGTGCGTCGCGACCCCGGAGTGCTGGAGCGGCATCGTCGACATCTCCGGCATCGTCACCGTCAGCCGTGCGGACTGCCAGACCAAGCACGTGTGGGAGACCTTCGCGATCGCGCCGCTGCCGGAGGACGGCATGACCAACAACGCGCGGGACCTGATCAAACACCCGGACGTCAAGGCGCTGTGCTCACAGAAGGTGATGGCCGCGACGATGACCGCCGCCGGCCGTGACATCGCGGACGAGTGGAACGTCGACATCATCCCGCCGTCGGCGGCCGAATGGGACAAGGGGCTGCGCGTCTTCCGCTGTGTGGCCGCGGCGGTCACGGACGACGGCGAGAAGACGGGGAGTCAGTTCGCGGTGCGGGGGTGACCGGAGTGCGGGCATGCTGCCCGCACGATCCCCGTCACGTAGGCCAGACCTCCGATCACCTGTCAGTGACGGGGCTCTCATGGCACGTCGGCCGTATTGCCGCGACCATGGTGTTCCTCACCAGGCAGGCCGAAGGGATCCGGAATGCTCCGCAAGGTACTGGTCGCCAACCGTGGCGAGATCGCGATCCGCGCGTTCCGTGCAGGCTACGAAGTGGGCGCGCGGACAGTCGCCGTGTTCCCCCACGAGGACCGCAACTCGCTGCACCGGCTCAAGGCCGACGAGGCCTATGAGATCGGCGAACCGGGACACCCCGTGCGGGCGTATCTCTCCGTCGAGGAGATCATGCGCGCAGCCCGCCTTGCGGGCGCCGACGCCGTCTACCCCGGCTACGGGTTCCTGTCCGAGAACCCCGAGCTGGCCCGGGCGTGCGAGGAGGCGGGCATCACCTTCGTCGGCCCCAGCGCGCACATTCTGGAACTGACGGGCAACAAGGCGCGCGCGGTGGCCGCCGCCCGCGCCGCCGGCGTACCGGTCCTCGGCTCCTCCGAGCCCTCCACCGACGTCGACGAACTGGTCCGCGCCGCCGACGACGTCGGCTTCCCCGTGTTCGTCAAGGCCGTCGCCGGCGGCGGCGGACGCGGTATGCGCCGCGTCGAGGACCCCGCCGCGCTGCGCGAGTCCATCGAGGCGGCGTCCCGCGAGGCCGCCTCCGCGTTCGGCGACCCCACCGTCTTCCTGGAGAAGGCCGTCGTCGAGCCCCGCCACATCGAGGTGCAGATCCTCGCCGACGGCCACGGCAACGTCATCCACCTCTTCGAACGCGACTGTTCGGTGCAGCGCCGCCACCAGAAGGTCATCGAGCTGGCCCCGGCCCCGAACCTCGACCCGGCCCTGCGCGACCGGATCTGCGCCGACGCCGTACGGTTCGCCCGCGAGATCGGCTATCGCAACGCGGGCACCGTCGAGTTCCTCCTCGACCGCGACGGCAACCACGTCTTCATCGAGATGAACCCCCGCATCCAGGTCGAGCACACGGTCACCGAGGAGGTCACCGACGTCGACCTCGTGCAGTCCCAGCTCCGGATCGCCGCCGGGGCCACGCTCGCCGACCTCGGGCTGTCCCAGGAGACGGTCACCCTGCGCGGCGCCGCCCTCCAGTGCCGTATCACCACCGAGGACCCGGCCAACGGCTTCCGCCCGGACACCGGCCGCATCAGCGCCTACCGCTCGCCCGGCGGCTCCGGTATCCGGCTCGACGGCGGCACCACCCACGCCGGTACGGAGATCAGCGCCCACTTCGACTCCATGCTGGTCAAGCTGACCTGCCGGGGCCGGGACTTCACCACCGCCGTCAACCGGGCCCGCCGCGCGGTCGCCGAGTTCCGCATCCGCGGCGTCGCCACGAACATCCCGTTCCTGCAGGCGGTCCTCGACGACCCCGACTTCCAGTCCGGCAACGTCACCACCTCGTTCATCGAGCAGCGCCCGCACCTGCTCACCTCCCGCCACTCGGCCGACCGGGGCACGAAGCTGCTCACCTATCTGGCCGACGTGACCGTGAACAAGCCGAACGGCGCACGACCCGACCTGATCGACCCGTCCACCAAGCTGCCGCTCCCCACCGTCGCCGAACCGCCGGCCGGCTCGAAGCAGAAGCTCGTCGAGCTGGGCCCGGAGGGCTTCGCCCGCTGGCTGCGCGAGTCCCCGACCATCGGTGTCACCGACACCACGTTCCGGGACGCCCACCAGTCGCTGCTCGCCACCCGGGTCCGTACGAAGGACATGCTCGCCGTCGCCCCCGTGGTCGCCCGGACCCTGCCGCAGCTGCTCTCCCTGGAGTGCTGGGGCGGCGCCACCTACGACGTCGCCCTCCGCTTCCTCGCCGAGGACCCCTGGGAGCGCCTGGCCGCGTTCCGTGCCGCCGCGCCCAACATCTGCCTCCAGATGCTGCTGCGCGGCCGCAACACCGTCGGGTACACGCCGTACCCGACCGAGGTCACCGACGCCTTCGTCCAGGAGGCCACCGAGACCGGCATCGACATCTTCCGGATCTTCGACGCGCTCAACGACGTCGGCCAGATGAGGCCCGCCATCGACGCCGTACGGGCCACCGGAACGGCCGTCGCCGAGGTCGCCCTCTGCTACACCTCCGATCTCTCCAACCCCGCCGAGCAGCTCTACACGCTCGACTACTACCTCCGGCTGGCCGAGCAGATCGTCGAGGCCGGAGCCCACGTCCTCGCCGTCAAGGACATGGCGGGACTGCTGCGCGCCCCCGCCGCCACCAGGCTCGTCACCGCCCTTCGCCGCGAGTTCGACCTGCCGGTGCACATCCACACCCACGACACGGCGGGCGGCCAGCTCGCCACCTACCTCGCCGCG
Source organism: Streptomyces europaeiscabiei (assembly GCF_036346855.1). Classification (NCBI taxonomy): domain Bacteria; kingdom Bacillati; phylum Actinomycetota; class Actinomycetes; order Kitasatosporales; family Streptomycetaceae; genus Streptomyces; species Streptomyces europaeiscabiei. The sequence goes on along the minus strand of NZ_CP107841.1, from coordinate 1,069,116 downwards.
ATCCAGGCCGGCGCCGACGCCGTCGACGGGGCCGTGGCCTCCATGGCGGGCACCACCTCGCAGCCGTCGCTGTCGGCGATCGTGGCCGCGACCGACTACTCCGACCGCCCCACCGGCCTCGACCTGCGGGCCGTCGGCGACCTGGAGCCCTACTGGGAGAGCGTCCGCCGCATCTACGCCCCCTTCGAGGCGGGCCTCGCCTCACCCACCGGCCGTGTCTACGACCACGAGATCCCCGGCGGCCAGCTCTCCAACCTCCGCACCCAGGCCGTCGCGCTCGGCCTCGGAGACCGCTTCGAGGACATCGAGGCGATGTACACCGCCGCCGACCGCATCCTCGGCCACCTGGTGAAGGTCACCCCCTCCTCCAAGGTGGTCGGCGACCTCGCCCTGCACCTCGTCGGTGCCGGAGTGGCCCCCGCAGATTTCGAGGCGACCCCGGACCGCTTCGACATCCCCGACTCCGTCATCGGCTTCCTGCGCGGCGAGCTGGGCACCCCGCCCGGCGGCTGGCCCGAGCCGTTCCGCAGCAAGGCCCTCCAGGGCCGCGCCGACGCCAAGCCCGTCGAGGACCTCGGTGCCGAGGACCGCGCCGGACTGGAGAAGGACCGGCGGGCCACCCTCAACCGGCTGCTGTTCCCCGGCCCGACGCGCGAGTTCGAGACGCACCGCCAGACGTACGGCGACACCAGCGTCCTCGACAGCAAGGACTTCTTCTACGGCCTCGGCCCCGGCAAGGAGTACGCCGTCGACCTGGAGCCCGGTGTGCGGCTCCTCATCGGTCTGGAGGCCGTCGGCGAGGCCGACGAACGCGGTATGCGCACGGTGATGTCCACCCTGAACGGCCAACTGCGGCCGATCCAGATCCGTGACAAGGCCGCCTCCTCCGACATTCCCGTCACGGAGAAGGCCGACCGTTCCAACTCCGGCCATGTCGCCGCTCCGTTCGCCGGCGTGGTCACCCTCGCGGTCGCCGAGGGCGACGAGGTCGCGGCGGGCGCGACGGTCGCCACCATCGAGGCGATGAAGATGGAGGCCACCATCACCGTCTCGAAGGCCGGACGGGTGTCCCGCCTGGCGATCAACAAGATCCAGCAGGTGGAGGGCGGCGACCTGCTGGTCGAGATCCTCTGACCCTCCCGCGGGCGGCGCCGTCGTCCGGCCGGTCGGAGCCCGGTCTCCTCGGACCGGGCCCACCGGAACGGTGCCGCTCGCATTCCGTACGGTCCTCTGCCGTTGCGGCCTGTCCCGTCGGATACTCGGTGACCGGCAGGAGCCCCTGTTTCGCACCGGCCGTCGAAGCAGGCACCGGCGTCGGTGCCGTCGGCCGGGCCCGATCCCCGGCGCTGTCACTGTCAGCGGGGGCGTTCGGGGGCACTGTCCCTGTCGTCGGCGTCGGAGGTCGTGTACGACGGCTTCGTCCACTCCCAGGAACCGTCGTCCTGAGCGCAGCAGTCGGTGAGTACCACCGCCAGGGCCGCCGCCACCGCGACGCCGAACCGGCCCGTGCGTGAGTCCATTGAGCCAGCACTTCAACTGAGCCAGCCTTTCAACTGAGCCAGCCCTTCGTGGAGACGAGTGAGGCCGTGAAGGCGTGCTGCGGCGCGGTGAGGACCTGTCGGGCGGGACCCTGTTCGACCAGTTCCCCGGCATCCATGACCGCGATGCGGTGGGCGACGGCCGCGGTGTCCAGGTCGTGGGTGATCAGGACGAGAGCCGGTCCGGCACCCTCGCCGTCGTCGAGCAGGCCCGTGAGGACGTCGAGGATGCCACGTCGGGTGACCGTGTCCAGGCCCGAGGTGATCTCGTCACAGATCAGGACGCGGGGGCGGGCGAGGAGGGCGCGGGCCAGGGCTGCGCGCTGGAGTTCGCCGCCGGAGAGCCGGTCGGGGTTGCGGCCCACCAGTTCCGGTGCGAGGCCGAGGCGCGTCAGGGTGGTCAGCGCCTCGGCCTCGGCGGTGCGGTCGTCGACACCGCGCAGCCGGACCGCGGTGCGGGCCACCTGGTGCACGACCGGGCGGTGCTCGTCGAAGGCGGCGCGGGCGTCCTGGAAGACGTACTGCACCGCCGCCAACTGCCCCCGCCCGCGGTCGCGCAGGCTGCGCGGCAGGGGAGTGCCGTCGAGGAGGATGTCGCCGTCGTGGTCGCGGTGGAGCCCGGCGAGACAGCGGGCGAGCGTGGTCTTGCCGCTGCCCGAGCGCCCGACCACGGCCAGCAACTCCCCGGCGTGCAGCACGAGGTCGGGGGCCCGCACGGTCACCTTCGCGCCGCGTGAGCCGTCGCGATGGCGGGCGGTGAGATCGCGTACGCGCAGCACGGGCGCGGTGGCCGCCCGTGCGCCCCGGTCGTGGGAGCCCGTGGACGTGTCGACGGCCGTGTCGGCGTCCACCCCCGCGTCCACCCCGGAGTCCCCTTCCCCGTTCATCGCCGTCCCCGTGAACGACGTTCGTGCGCTGAGGAGTTGGCGGGTCCACTCGTGCCGGGGTGCCTCCCACACCCGCTCCGTGGAACCCGACTCCACGACGTGTCCCGCTCGCATGACGTGGACCTCGTCGGCGAGCGCTCGTACGACGTCGAGGTCATGGCTGAGCAGGACGACCGCGATACCGCGCGCCGCGACCGTCGCCAACTGCTCCACGATGAGGCTCTTGGTCAACGCGTCCTGGCCGGTGGTGGGTTCGTCCGCGACGATGACCCGGGCGCCCAGCAGAAGTGCCTGGGCGAGGACGACACGTTGCTGCTGGCCACCGGAGAGCTGGTGCGGGTAGCGACGCAACAGGAGCTGGGCGTCCGCGAGTTGGGCATCTGCCAGGGCTCGCAGTACACGTTCCCGGGAGGCTGTCCGGCGTGCGCCCCGGGGGAGATGACGTACCTGGGCGCGGGCGATGTCGGTGAGGAGGGCGCTGATCCGCCGGGCGGGGTTGAGCACGGCCGCCGGATGCTGCGGCACGTATCCGACGCGGCCGGCAGCCGCCACCTGGACGTCGCCGCTGACGCGTGCGCCCTGCGGGAACTCGCCGAGCAGCGCCAGCCCGGTCGTGGTCTTCCCGCTGCCCGAGGCACCCACCAGCGCGGTGACCCTGCCGGGCAGCACGCGAAGGCTCACCCGGTCGACGATCGCCCGGTCGCCCACCTCGACCCGTAGGTCGGTGATCTCGGCCAGGGGTGCCGGGGCGGCCCGGCCGGTCCCGTTGTCGTACTGCTTCACGAACGTCGTTCCTTCCGTACCCGCCACCGATTGCGCTCGCGGCGCCCGACGCGCCCTCCACGCCCATCGCGCCCACCGGGCTTCTCCAGCGCGGCGTCGAAGAGGAGATTCGTGCCCGTGGTCAGCGCGACGATCAGCAGGGCGGGGACGACCACGGCCCAGGGCTGCACGAACAGGCCCGTGCGGTTGCGGTCGACCATCACCGCCCAGTCGGCGGCGTCCGGGGCCACCCCGACACCGAGGAACGCGGCCGTGGCGACCAGGTACAGCACACCGGTCAGCCGGGTGCCGGCGTCGGCGCCCAGCGTGCGCAGGATGGTGCGGCCGACGTAGCCCACCGCGGTACGCCACCAGGTCTCGCCCTGGAGGCGCAGCGCCTCGACGACAGGCCGGGAGGCGGCCTCCGTGGCGGCGGCGCGCACGAGGCGGGCCGCGTCCGGCACGTTGACCAGTGCCACGAGGAGGGCGAGGCCGACGGCTCCGGGCGTGAACACGGACGCGACCAGCAGGATCAGCAGCAGCGACGGGATGGCGATCAGGACGTCCAGGGGCCGCAACAGCAACTCCTCCAGCCAGCGCCGGTGTGTGAGCGCTGCGATCAGACCGACCGGCAGGGCGACGAGATAGGCCAGCGCTCCGGCGCCGAGCGCGGTCAGCACGACCGGTCGGCCGCCGTGCAGCACCTGCTGCCACACGTCCCGGCCCACGAAGTCCGTACCGAGCCGGTGCCCGTCGCCGAGCGTGAAGGACGCGGCCCGCGCCCCCGGCTCTCCCGCGAACACCGGTCCCAGGAGGGCGAGCAGGAGAGGTACGGCGATGATCGCGACGCCGAGCGCGAAACGGCCCGTACGTCGCCGCCGGGTACGGGTGGCGACGCCCGTGCCGGCCGTGCCGATGTCCGCGCCGGTGGTCACGCCGCCACCCCCGCCCGGGGTGCCAGCCGCCGGGCGACCACGTCTGCGCCCAGGTTGAGGACGACGGTCAGGACGCCGAAGACCACGGCCAGGCCCTGGACGACGGGTACGTCGCGTTCGGCGACGGCGTTGAGGAGGACGGTGCCGAGTCCGGGGATCACGTAGAGGGCCTCCACGACGATGACGCCGCACAGCAACCAGTCGACGGTGCGGGCGAGTTGCTGTGCGGCCGGGGCGAGAGCATTGGGGAGGGCGTGGGCATAACGGACGCGGGCGCCCGGGACGCCGTACCGGCGGGCGTGGGCGACGTACGGGGAGGTGAGGGCGTCGACCATGCCGGCGCGGACCAGACGGACGAGGGAGCAGACCGGCCGGGAGAGCAGGACGAGGACGGGCAGTACGAGCGCGGCCGGATGGGCGAGCAGGTCGGTGCCGTAGCCGACGGCGGTCGGCGGCAGCCAGCCCAGCTTCAGCGCGAAGACGGTCACCAGCAGGACACCGAGGGCGAACTCGGGGACCGCGTACACGGCGAGGGTCAGGGAGCTGATCAGCCGGTCGACGAGGCCGCCCTCGTGGCGGGCGGCCAGCACGCCCAGCCCGAAGCCGACCGGTACGAGCAGGGCCACGGTGAGCGAGGCGAGCAGCAGGGTCGGCCCGAAGCCGTCGGCGATGTACCGGCCGACCGGACGGCCCGAGGTGAGGGAGGTGCCGAAGTCGCCGTGCAGCAGGCCGAACGCCCAGTCGGCCAGCCGCTCGTGCACCGGCAGGTCCAGGTGCATCGCCTCGCGGATGGCGGCGATGCGAGCCGGGTCTGGCTGGTCACCGGCCAGGGCCACCGCGGCGTCGCCCGGCAGCGCCTCGGTGAGCGCGAAGACCAGCAGCACGACGGCCACGGTCTGCGCGACACCGAGGAGCAGCCGCCGGGCGACGAAAAAACGTAGATCGCTTCCGCTCACGCGAGCCACACCTTGTCGAAGCGCGCCCAGTCCAGCGTGTTGGCGGGGGCCTTGGCCTCAACTCCCTTCACCGTCTTGCCCGTTCCGATGATCCAGTCGGCGAACCCCCAGATCAGGAAGCCGCCCTCGGCGTACAGTCGGCGCTGCATCCGCTCGAAGACGGCGGTCCGCTCCGCCTTGTCCCGAGTGGACTGCGCCTGCTGGTACAGCGCGTCGAAGTCCTTGTGCTGCCACTTGGTGGCGTTGGTGGTGGAGTCGGTGAGCAGCCGCTGCGAGATGTGTGCCTCGATGGGCATGGCACCGGAGCGGTAGCAGGCGAGGGTGCCGGAGTCGAGGATGTCGCTCCAGTACGAGTCCTTGCTGCCCATCTTCACGTCGATCGTGACGCCCGCCTTCGCGGCCTGGTCGCGGAAGATGCTGGCGGCCTCGGTGAACCCGGCGGCGACGGCCGAGGTGTCCAGGCGGACCTTCAGCTTCTCGGCACCGGCCTGCTTCAGGAGCGCACGGGCCCGGTCGAGGTCCTGCTCGCGCTGCGGGAGGTCGGCGGCGTAGTACTCGTAGCCCTTGCCGAAGAGGTCGTTGCCGATCACACCCGCCCCCGACAGGGCACCGTCGACGAGTTCCTGACGGTCGGCGATCAGGAAGAAGGCCTCCCGCACCCGCTTGTCGTCGAAGGGCGCCCGGTCGGTCTTCATGCAGAAGGCCTGCATGGCGCTGTTGCGCAGCCGGACGATCTCGATCTGTCCCTTGCCCTCATGGGCGCGGGCGGTGGTCGGGTTCAGCTCGTGGGCGTACTCGACCTGGCCGCCGAGGAGCGCGTTGACGCGGGCGGACTCCTCGTTGGCGACGACGAACTCGAGTTCGTCGAGGTGCGGGGCGCCCTCCCAGTAGGCGTCGTAGCGGCGGAAGACGGCCGAGCGGCCGGGGGCGAAGGAGACGAAGCGGAAGGGGCCGGAGCCGATCGGCTTCTTGTCGAAGTCCGTGTCGGCGGTGTCCTCGGGAACGATGTACGCGCCGAACGCGGCCAGCACGTTGGGGAATTCGGCGGTCGGCCGCTTCAGCACGAACTCGATGGCGCGCTCACCGGTGGCCCGGCTCGCCTCGAGGTCGATGGGCTCCAGGGACGCCTTGGCGCGGAACGCCTTCTCGGGGTCGGCGATACGGCGGTAGCTGTACAGCACGTCCTTCGCGGTGACCGGCCTGCCGTCGTGGAAGGTGGCTTCGCGCAGGGTGACCCGCCAGCGGTCCAGGGCCTTGTTCGACTCCCACTTCGTGGCGAGGCGCGGCTGCGCGGACAGGTCGGCGCCGTAGTCGGCGAGCTTGTCGAACAGTGCCTTGGCTCGGGCGACGTCGGCGAACAGACTGGCCAGGTGCGGGTCGAGGGTCTCACTGGCGCCGCCGCCGGCGAACGCGGCCCGCAGCCGCCCACCGCGTCTGGGCGTACTGGAGCCGCCGTCCGCCTCGGCATCCGTACCGCCGCTCTCGCCGCACGCTGTCAGGGCGAGCGCGCCGAGCGTGACGGCACCCGTGGCGGCGAGAAAACCGCGTCGGCGCAGACCGGGGAAACGTTCGTCGTGCATGAGGGTTCCTTGGGTGTGAAGGGGCGAAGGGGCGAAGAAGGGAAGGAGAGATCAGTGGGCGGAGACGAGTCGCGCGACGACGTGCAGCCGGTCCGCGTCCGCCGAGCGGCCGGGCAACCGCCCCTCCTGCCAGGGCGGTTCGGTGCGCGGGCCCGGCCCGTCGTGCAGTTCGAGCACCTCGAAACCGTGTGCGGCCAGGACGTGGCGCAGCTCCTGCGGGAACAACAGCCGCCAGGCGGAACGCTGTTCGGTGGGTGGCGTCCCGTCGTCCGAGGTCCAGACGCGGACACGGCGCAGCAGTTGGGCGGTGCGGTCCACGGTGAGGGTGGTGGTGGACCGGTAGGCGGTGCCCTGCCAGGTGAAGGCGTTGACGGCCGGAGTGTCGAGCAGGTCCGTGCGCCCCAGGAAGTAGGCGCCGTTGCGCATCTCCGCGACCAGCAGCCCGCCGGGTGCGAGCGCCCGGCGGCAGGAGGAGAGGAAGCCGTCGAGCTCGGTGTCGGTGTGGCAGTAGAGGAGTGAGCTGTCCAGGCAGACGACCGCGTCGAAGGCCGCCCGGCCCAGGTCGAAGCCGTGCAGATCGGCCCGCACGTACGCCGGGCCGGGGTGCCGGGCGCGGGCATGGGCGAGCATCGCCTCGGAGAGGTCGGCGCCGGTCACCGTACGGCCCGCGCCGTGCAGGTGGGCGGCGTCGCGTCCGGTGCCGCAGCCCATGTCCAGGACCCGTGGTCCGGCCCCGTGGCGCCGCAGACAGTCCTCGGCCCAACGCCCGGCCAGCCGCTCGGGGTCGGGGAAACGGGCCTCGTACAGCTCGGGGTTGTCGGTGAGGAGGTTGCCGTGCGTCATGCGCTGCTCTTCTCGCCGGCCGAGGCGGGGAGGACGGCCGCGGGGTTCGCGGGCAGTGCCCCCAGTCGGCGCAGCCGGGCGACGCCGGCCGCCGAGAGCAGCCCGAACAGCGCGCAGCACACCCAGGGCAGCCACACATGGCCTCCCCGCTCCCCGGCGTCCATGGCCCACCCGACGAAGGTGTTGCCGACGGCCGCGGCGATGCCCGAGACGACGTAGAAGATCCCGAAGTACGTGCCGGTCAGCTCGGGGCGACCGAAGCGGGGGATCAGCTCCATCACGAACGGCGAGGCGATCATGAGGCCGAGGTAGAGGAGGAGCGCGCCGAGCAGGACGGGTACGGCGGCGAGCCACCCGGAGGTGCCGAGACCTGCCCCCACGGCCGGTGGCAGGAACGCCAGGCCCGTCACGGCGAGCCCCACACCGATCCAACGGGCCCTGTCGCCGCGCGACTTGAGCGCCTTGGTGATGCGCAGTTGAAGCGTGAGATTGGCGAGCGTGCCGACGAGGAAGACGAGACCGGCCGCGCCGTCCCAGCCGGTGGCCTCCCGTGCCCCGGCGGGCAGCAGCAGGTACAGCTGGTTCTCCAGGGTGAACATGCCGATCATGGCGAGCGCGAACGCCAGGAAGGCCCGGTTGCCGAGAACCTCCCGCCAGTCCCCGAGGACACCGCCCCCGCTCGGCTCGACCTTCCGCGCGGGCAGGACGAGGGCCTGCGCGACGGTGAGGACCGCGAAGATCGCGGCGGCGGTCAGCGCGGACGTACGGAAGTCCACGAGCAGCAGTACGCTGCCCAGCAGTGGCCCGATCAGGGCCCCCGTCGTCGCGAAGACGTTGAACAGCGCGAACGCCTCGGCCTTGCGCTCCCCGGCCTCCTGCGACAGATACGCCCGCACCGCCGGGTTGAACAGAGCCCCGGCGAGCCCGCTGAGCACCGACGCGGCAAGCAGCACCGGCAGCCCGTCGCCGAGTGCGAACAGCCCGAACCCGACGGTCCGCAGTGCGCACCCGGCGATGATCACGCCCCGCGCGCCGAGCCGGTCCGAGGCGGAGCCCCCGATGATGAACAGGCCCTGCTGGCTGAGGTTCCGGACGCCCAGGACGATGCCGACGACGGCCGCGGACATGCCCAGGTTCTCGGTGAGGTGGGTGGCGAGGTAGGGGATCAGGAGGTAGAAACCGATGTTGACGCCGAGCTGATTGACCAGCAGGAGGCGGACCGCGAACGGGAAGCGGCGTATCTCATGCCACGTCTGCACGGCGTGTCTCCCCCGTTTCGTCGGTCGCGCGGAGTCGAACTCCCAGTCCCGGTGCGTCGGTTGTCCGTACGAACCCGTCGGCGCCGCCTATCCCGGTCCACGGGTCGTCGGCGAGCAGGAGATGCCCGTCGAGGTCCACCCAGCGGGCCCGGTCGGCGAGGTGGACGGCCGGTGCGAGACCGAGGCTGCTGGCGGTGAGGCAGCCGAGCATCAGCTCGGTGCCGCTGCCCTCGATCGCCTCGGCGATCCGCAGTGCCGCGTGGACGCCGCCGCACTTGGCGAGCTTGACGTTGACCCCGTGCACCCGCCCCGCCAGACGACGCACGTCCTCCAGCCCCACGGCGTCCTCGTCGGCGATGACGGGCAGCGGCGAGTGCTCGGCCAGGGCGGCGAGCGCGTCCGGATCGCCCGGAGCGACGGGCTGCTCGACCGCCTCCACGCCCAGTTCCGCGAAGCGCGGCAGCAGGGCGACCGCCTGCGCCTGCGTCCAGGCGCCGTTGGGGTCGAGAAGCAGTCTCACCCGGGGTGCGGCGTCGCGGACGACCCGTACGCGTTCGACGTCGTCCTCCGGGTCCGGCGCCCCGGCCTTGACCTTGACGACCTCGAAGCCGCTCGCGGCCAGCCGGCGGGCCTCGGCCGCGGCACGCATCGGCGAGGTGATGCCGATGGTTCGGGCGGTCGCGGCCACCGGAGCGGACGGAGCGCCCAGCAGACGGTGAACGGGTCTGCCCGCCCGCTTGCCGGCCAGATCGAGGAGCGCGGCGCCGACGGCGGCGGTCACGGCCGGCGGAGTCTGCGGGGAACCGGCCGTCCCGCCGTCCCGCAGCGCCTCCAGCGCGCTCTGCGGATCGCGGAACCGTATGAGGTCCGCGGCGACGTCCGCGAACAGGCGTTCCAGGGTGTCGGTGTCGAGGCCGTAGTAGACGCTGGTGACGGCCTCACCGTGGCCTTGCACCCCGTCGTCGTCCTCGACGGTCAGCCACACCGCGTCACGTGCGGCCATGGTGGAGCGGGAGATGCGCAACGGCTCGGCGAGTTCGAGACGTACGGTGCGCTGGGTGACCTTCACAGACTCTCTTCCGGACGGGGGACCTCATGGGGGACCTCGAGCGGGTCGCGGACCCTGCCGCACCGGACCCAGCCGACGGCCTCGGCGGCGCCGGGATGGGGGATCTCGACGGGCCGGACGGCGGCGGAGGCGGGGTCGATGCCGTGGGCGGTGGCGAAGTCGTCGTCGTAGACGCTGCCGAGGTAGCGGTGCGGGCCGTCGGGGAAGACGGTGGCGACGACGGCGCCCGGGTGGACGCGGGCCGCCCAGGCGGCGACGAGCGCGACCGCGCCGGTGCTCCAGCCGCCGCTGACGAAGCTGCCCCGCGCGAGACGGCGACAGCTGTCGACGGCCTCCGCCGGGCCCACCCAGTGCACCTCGTCGAAGGCGTCGTAGGCCACGTTGCGCGGATGGATGCTGCTGCCCAGGCCGCGCATCAGCCTCGGCCGGGCGGGCTGGCCGAAGATCGTCGAGCCGGTGGAGTCGACGCCGACGAGGCGCAGTGCGGGCCAGTGCCGCCGCAGCGGGCCGATGATGCCCGCACTGTGGCCGCCGGTGCCGACGCTGCACACCAGGATGTCCAAGTGATCGAGCTGGACGGCGAGTTCGGCGGCGAGCGAGGCGTACCCGGCGGTGTTGTCGGGGTTGTTGTACTGGTCGGGCCAATATGCTCCCGGCAGTACGGCGAGCAGCTCCCGCAGCCGCGCGAGGCGTGCCGCCTGCCAGCCGCCCTGGGGTGCCGGGCGGTCCACCAGCTCCAGCCGTACTCCGTGGGAGCGCAGCAACTGCCGCATGGACGGCTCCAGTTCACTGTCGCCGACCAGCACGACGGGATGGCCGAGCGCCTGTCCCGCGAAGGCCAGTCCGATGCCCAGCGTGCCGGACGTCGACTCCACCACGGGGGCACCGGGCAGCAGTTCACCGCGCTCCCGGGCACCCAGCAGCATGGACACGGCGGCCCGCGCCTTCATGCCGCCCGCCGCGAGCCCTTCCAACTTGGCCCAGAACCCCGGCTGGGGGCCGGGCAGATCGGCGGTCACGCGCGCCAGCGGCGTCCGCCCGACGAGGGACAGCAACTCCGGGCGGGCGACCGCACGCAGGACGGTCGACGACGTCACTGGCCGTCCCCCGATGCCGGACGGGAAGCCGAGCAGGCGTCTGCTCCGTCCAGGCGGTAGCGGTGCAGCGTGCCCGGCCCCGCGTCCAGCCAGAAGAAGGGGTACGGCTCCGCGCACACCGCGCTCACCCCGTGACCGAGGAACCGGGGCAGCACCGCACTGCCCGTCTGCGCGAACATCACCAACTGCTTGCCGTGCGACAGCGCGTGCCGCCGCAGCGGCTCGAAGCTGCCGTTGCCCAACGTCATCCCGGAGACCAGCAGAGCGTCACATCGGTCGGCCGCCCCGAGCGCGTCGGTGACGACCTCCTCGCCCCACTCGGTGACCCCGCCCTTCAGATCGCACGGCACATAGCGAAGGCCCCGTGAACGCAAGTCCTCCAGCAGGGAGTTGACGACCCCGACCACGAGCACCGTGGCGCCCGTCGGCAGATCGAGCAGCTCGACGACGGCCCGCGCCCGCGCCCGCGACTTCTCCAGCGACGTACCGCCCGACAGCGGGAAGGGGTGTGCCCCGTTCTCCGGTGTGTGCGGGCCGACATGCATCAGATAGGCGTCCAGCGCGGCCACCCGCACCGGGAGGAGCGGATGCTCCAGGAGCCGGGCGATGTCGGCGCCGACACAGTCGTCGATCGCGGCGTCCGGCAGGGCACCGGGTTCGACCGCACAGGACCCCACGGCGCCGGCGAGTCGCAGACTGAGCACCTCATTGCGATAGCCGGTGCCCCGCCCGTCGTGCCGCACCGCCTGCCGCGTCACGAACGCCACCGCGACGCGCAACGTCCGCGGGTCCGGGCCGAGCAGGCCGGTACGGGAGTGCTCCAGCAGCTCCTCGTACGTGGCGACGCCGGCCACCGGCGCGACCGCGGTCACCGGATCACCAGCCCGGAGCGCAGCTCGCCCAAGAGCTCCTCGACCCGCCCGCGCGCGCCCGGCCCGGCCGGGTCGCCCACCATGACATGGCCGAGATACTCGTTGTTGCTGCCGGCCGACCTGACCTGTCGCCCCGGCTCGGCGAGCTGAACCTCCAACACGTCCGCCAGGTCGGCGAGCCCGCCGCCGTCCAGTGCTTCGAGCGTGCCCGAGGTCTCCGGTACGAGGAAGCCGACTGCGGCACTGCGCAGCCCCGTCTCCCGGCGCCGCAGATCGGGCTCGCGGCCGAGGGCGACCTCCACGGCGGCCGCCGCGAGGTCGATGCCGGTGACATGGCGGACCAGCTCGGTGATGCGGTTCCCGGCAGGCCGGGGGTTGACCTCGACCACGCGCGGACCGGCCGGGGTCAGCTTGATCTCGGTGTGGGCCACGACGCCGTCGGTCAGCCCGAGCGCCTTGAGCGCGCCCAGGGCGGTCTGCTCGGCGGCCTCCACGTCGGCGCCCGTCAGGGCCGCGGGGAACATGTGTCCGGTCTCGATGAACGCGGGTGCCCCGCCGATGCTCTTGTCGGTCACGCCCACGACGTACACGGCTCCCGCGTACGACACGGTCTCTACGCTCACCTCGGGCCCGGTCAGCAGCTCTTCGAGGAGGACGGCGGGTACCCTTCGCTGCCCGCGCGCGTTCAGTGGGAAGTCGGCCAATGATCGTACGGCGGAGGCGAGTTCGGCCTCGTCGTCCACGCGTCGCACGTACATGCCCGCGCACAGGTCGACGGGCTTGACGACCAGCGGATAGCCGATCTCCCGCGCCGCCCGGGCGATGTCGGCCCACTCCTCGTGGAGGGCGAAACGGGGTCCGGGCACGTCGGCGTCGGCGAGGACGCGGCGGGTGGCGTCCTTGCGGCAGGCGTTCTCGACGGCCTCCGGGCCCGGCCCGGGGAGGCCGAGGTGCCCGGCGATCCGGGCGACCGTCGGCAGGTAGTAGTCGCAGGACGAGACGACCCCGTCGAAGGCGAACACCGAGTGCAGGCGTTCCGCCTCCGGAAGGAGGGTGTCGACGTCGTTGGTGTCGGCCGTGACCACGTTCCGCGCGCCGAGCAGCGGATGGGCCGTGCCCTCGGGGGCCGAGCGCAGGTAGTGGTGCAGGTTGCGGGTGAGGAAGGTGAACTCGTGCCCGCCCTCCCGGATGGCCCGTGGCAGCAGTCTGCTCATCGATCCGACCCAGCTCTCGACCACCAACAGATGAGCCACAGCTCCCCTTTTCGTGCGGTGCGGACAGGCGTCAGGGCAGCCCGACGGCACCTCGACGAGGAGGGGGCGCCCGGCTTGACATGCCCACCTTATCGATAATCGTTTTCATTGTCATGGGGGGGTTGTGATGGGAGGTGGAGGAGTGTTCCCGGATGTGGGGACCGGTCCGGCCCGGGTTCGCCGAGCGGTACGCTCGGCGGGGCTCAACCGATCTCGACCACACGGGCCCAGTCCGGCGGTGAGTCCGGTACGTAGTCGGGGTCGTCCTCGTTCCACGTATTCCTCCGGTGATGGCGCGGGAACAGGCCGACCACCGTCCGGCAGGGTGGCCGGGAGCCGGGCCAGGGGGTCTGTCCGTCGGTGAGGACCACGATGACGTCGGGCCTGGGGTGACTGCGGAGTGCCTTGGCGAAGCCGGCGCGCAGGTTCGTACCGCCGCCGCCCAGCAGGGGGATCCCCTCGGCCTTGCACAGCGGGTGGGCGATCCGGGCCGCCGCGTCGCACGGGACGACGGTGACGAGGTCCCTTCGGCCGCCCACGGCGCGGGAGATCGCCGCGACCTCCAGGAGCGCGCTGCCCAGCTCCGTGTCACTCACCGACCCGGAGGTGTCGATGATCACGGAGACATGGGGCGGCCGGCGCCGCAGGCTCGGCAGCACGGTTCCCGGCACGCCGGCCGAGCGCCGCGACGGCCGGCCGTAGCTGTAGTCCTCGCCCGCGCCGGGCGCGGAGGCCGCCGACCGGACCGCCGCGCCCAGCAACGCGCGCCACGGCTGCGGCGGATGGAACGCCTCCTCCGCCCAGCGCTTCCAGCCCTCGGGCGCGGACCCCGGACGGCCGGTGATGCCCTGAGCCACCCGGAACCGGACCGCGTCCCGTTCCTGCTCGCTCAGGCCGTGCGCCCCGTCCGGCCCCAGCTCCCACTCCCGTTCCAGACCGTCGGCGCCACTGCCGCAGTCCAGCCACGCGAACTCCAGTGTTTGCGACCCCAGTTGAAACCGGCGCAGATAGTCCTCCATCAACTGCCCCTCGGGCAGCCTCAGGTACGCCGGATCGACGACCCCCTGGGGCTTGACCAGCCCGTCGCCGAACGCGTCGTCGTTGATCTCGCAGTCGGCGGCGATGTTCATCCGCAGCCGCTCCCCGGGACCGGTCAGCCCACGCTCCTTGGCGACCCGGTCGCTGCGTCCGTGATGGTCGCGCAACAGATGCGACACCTCGTGCACCCACACCCCGGCCAGTTCCTCCACCGGCGTACGGTCCACGAAGTCCGGGGAGACGTAGCACCGCCAGTACCGGTCCACCCCCATGGTGGGCACCTGCCGGGACTCGACGGTGTGCAGCGCGAACAGCGCCGTCGCCAGATAGGGGCGGGCCCGCGCCGCCTGCAGCCGGGCGGTGAAGAGCTTGTCGAAGTCCAGGCCCCGCGTGCCCGCCGAACCGGGCCTCACACCGGTACCAGCCTCCGCACCCGTGAGGGTGCTCACCTCCGTACCCATGTCGGTGCTCATCGGCGGGCCCGTGTCGCCGTCTTGGCACGGGCCGCCGCCTCGTCGGCCCTGCGGGACAGGGTGACCACTCCGGCGAGGCTCTCGATCGCCGCCGGAACGTCCCAGTCGTCGCGGCGCAGCGAGGCGAGGGTGGTCGCGGGGACGACCACCAGATCAGGGGCCCCGGTCTCCAGCGCCCGGACCAGCAGCGCCCACGCCGCGTCCCAGCGGTCCTTCTCCGGCCGCGCCCGGACCGCGGCGACCACGCCGTCGAGCACGGCCTGCCGCAGATCGCCCCGCTGGGGCAGGTCCGCCCCCGCCGGATCGGCGAGCAGGGTTTCCGGATCAGGGAGGTCGAGCCGGTCCAGGCCGGCCAGCAGCTCCAGCCCCGGACCGTCGCCCACGGTGCCCCTGACCAGCAGGGAGAGCACATCGCGTGAGACGCCGGAGGCGGTCGCGAAGGCGATCAGATGCAGTGTCATCTCCCAGCTGCGGGGCGACGGCCACGGCCCGCCCCGGCGGGTCTCGCTGCTGGGCAGCTGATGTACGAGTTTGGGGCGCGCGGCCAGCAGCGCGCACACCGCGCGGCGGGCGAAGTCCACCGCCTCCGACAGCCGCTCCGGCGCGAGCCGCGGCAGGGTGGCCCGCGGCCAGGTCCCGCCGAGACCCCGTACGACGACCTCGTGGTCGTGCGTCCACTGCAGGTGCACGAACCGGTTGGCCAGCGGCGGGCTCAGCTCCCAGCCGTCGGCCGCCGAGGAACGAGGGTTGGCGGCGGCCACGATCCGCACGCCGGGAGGTAGTTGGAGCGCGCCGATCCTCCGCTCCAGCACCAGCCTGAGCAGCGCGGCCTGAACGGCGGGCGGCGCAGTCGACAGCTCGTCCAGGAACAGCAGCCCCCGGCCGGCCCGCACCAGCCGCACCGCCCAGTCCGGCGGTGCCATCGGCACACCCTGCTCGGCCGGGTCGTCTCCCACGATCGGCAGCCCCGAGAAGTCGGACGGCTCGTGCACGCTGGCGATCACGGTCGTCAGCGGAAGATCCAGGGCGGCGGCGAGCTGTGTCAGCGCCGCGGTCTTGCCGATCCCCGGCTCACCCCACAGCAGTACGGGCAGATCCGCGGCGACGGCCAGGGTCAGCGCCTCCAGCTGTGTGTCGGGGCGCGGTTCGGTGGTCGTGGTGCGCAGCAGGCTCAACAGGTCGCCCGCTATGTCGAGTTGGGAGGAGATGTGGTCGGGGTCGGGGCCGGTACCGGCATCGGGGAAGGGGATGGGCATGGCGAACGGGGCGCAAGTGGGCATGTCTGATCACCTTGGTGTGTAGCGGGCTGAAGGCGGGTGGGACCCAGGTCCCGGGTCGAGGTCCCGGGTCGAGGTCCTCGGTCAGAAGAAGGTCGCGACGCGGGGGCGGCGGTGGCGGGGAGGGCGGCGGCCGACATCGGCGCGGACCCGGCCGCGACTTGGATCGGCGAGGCCTGCCCGGTAGAGGCCGTAGGCGATCCGTCGTCGCGCGGCCGACTCCAGCTCGTCCCGCAGCGGGCCGTCGCGCAGCACCGCCTCGGGGCCGAGGAGCCCCTCGACGACGGCCAGCGCACCGGGGATGTCCCCGTGGTCCAGGCGTTCGCGCACGCCGGAGAGACAGTCCGGGCGACGGTGTGCCTCGTCGATGGCCCGCAGACAGGGGAGGGGAGTACCGGTCAGTTCGACCAGCAGTTCCTCCCGCCGGAGCTCGGCCGGGTCATGGTCCAGTGCCACCAGTGCCCCGCCGACCAGGCCGATGCGGTGCCGCTCTCCCCGGCACTCCACGATCCGTGGGCGCCCCGCCGGGTCCGGAGCCTCGGGCGGGCCCGAGCGCGCTTGACCCGGTGTCAGGGCCGACGCGACCAGCGGATGCAGCCGCCCGACGTCGATCGCACCGGCACGGATCAGCTCCAGATCGGGCAGCACCCAGGTCGCGGCGTCGGGCAGGACCGGCAGCGAGGTGAAAGCACCGTCGTCGCCGGATACGGCCGTGATCCGAGGGGCGGGTGACCCGTTGCCGAAATCCGTGTGGGCCTCCGCGCCCGAACCCGGGCTCGGTTCCAGGTCCATGTCCAGGCCCAGGTTCAGGTCCGGGGCCGGGCTCAGGGCCAGGTCCATGAGGAATCGACGCCGGGTGCCGCACCGCACGAGGACCGTCCCGGTGGACCGCCCCTCGGCGCGCAACACGATCGCCGCCTCCTCCACCCACCGTTCGACGGCACAGCCGCGCTCCGTGGCAGGCGCCCCCCACTCCTCCCATCCCGGCGGTCGCGGGCCCGGGGGCCGCTCGGATCCAGAACGAATCCGCAGCTCACCCGCCCTGCGCGCATCCCACAGATGGCGGTGCAGATCGAGCCGGTACCGGCGGCTGGGGCGCGGATGCGGATGACCGCGGGAGCCGGCCCCGGAGCGGGATCCGTCCCACAACGCGAGGCCGATCCGCTGCCCGGCGTTTGCCCAGGCGGGCGGAGTGCGGGCCACGAGGTGCACGGGGTCCGGGCCGTCGAGCCCCGCCGCGTGGTAACGAGCCAGGGTGATGGTCAGGCCTGGACGCAACAGCCCGTCGGGAGCGATCCGCGGCATGTGCCAGCGCAGCAGATCCGGAGCCAAGTGCCGGAGATCGGCTCGGACTCGGGCCGCCAGTTCCTTGCCGTGACCGCTTGCCAGGGAACGCATGTCGAGGTCGAGGTCGATCCCTGCGGCGGCACATGCCCCGGCCCAGTCGCCGACGGCACGGCGGGCGGTCGCAGTCTCGATCATGGAGGGTGGCACGGCGAACTCGCGCACCCGCAACCAGAGGGAAATCCGGGAATCCCCGTTCGCGACATCAGTGAGCATCAGCACTCACCTTGCGCGGACGGGACTCCTGTTCTGCCGAGGGAATGTGTAGTCATCGCGGTGACCGTAACTCCACCCGTGCCGATCCCGCACCTGTTTTTTCGTGCGGGTGCGCGTACGCACCGCTGACACCCTGGACGGGCCCCTCGCACTCGCCCCGTCGAACGCCCCCTCGACACGGTCACCGTACGCTCGCCAAAGCGACGCCGGGCTCAAGTGGTGGTGCCCAGAGCACCGGCGTACGGTCGAACAGTGAACGCGGCGGTGGACGGAACCGTTCACCGGACCCTGCCTTTGCGATACGCCATGAGCAATCCTCAGCCGACTTCCCCACAGCGCACCACCACCCGGGAAACGGGTGGTGGTGGGAGTGGGATGGCGTTGTTCGTCCTTGCGTCGTGTCAGTTGATGGTGGTGCTGGACATCACCATCGTGAACATCGCGCTGCCGGACATCCAGCGTTCACTGGACTTCTCGACGACGAGCCTGGCCTGGGTGGTCAACGCGTACACGCTGACCTTCGGCGGGCTGTTGCTGCTGGGCGGGCGGGCCGGTGACATTCTCGGCCGGCGGCGGGTCTTCGTCTTCGGTGTACTGCTCTTCGTGTTGGCCTCGCTTCTCGGCGGCCTCGCCCAGAACGCCGGCCAACTCCTCGCCGCCCGCGCCCTTCAGGGCGTCGGCGGCGCCATCGCGTCCCCGACATCCCTGGCGCTGATCAGTACGACGTTCCGTGAAGGCCCGGAGCGCAACCGGGCGTTCGGGGTGTTCGCGGCCGTCTCGGCCGGCGGCGGCGCGATCGGGCTCCTCGCGGGCGGCATCCTCGTGGAGTGGCTGAACTGGCGGTGGGTGCTGTTCGTCAACGTGCCGATCGGACTGCTGATCGTGCTGGCGACGCCGCGCTGGATCAAGGAGTCCGAACGCCACCCGGGACACTTCGACATCACCGGCGCGCTGACCTCCACCCTGGGCATGGTGCTCCTGGTGTACGGCTTCATCCGGGCCGCGCAGGAGGGCTGGCGGGACGGTCTCACGATGGCCTCGTTCGCCGGCGCCGTCGTTTTCCTCACCCTGTTCATCCTGGTCGAGCGGCGTTCGAAGCAGCCGATCACACCGCTGCACATGTTCCGCGACCGGAACCGGGCGGGCACCTACGGAATCATGCTGTGTCTCGCGGCCGCCATCTTCGGCATGTTCTTCTTCCTGACGCTCTTCGTGCAGAACGTGCTGGACTTCAGCCCGTTGCAGGCCGGGCTCGCCTTCCTGCCGGTCAGCGCGGTCATCGCGGTCGGCGCCGCACTGGCCTCGAGGTTCCTGCCCACCTACGGGCCCAAACCCTTCATGGTGGGGGGAGCGATCCTGTGCGCGGTCGGGCTCGCCTGGCTGACCCTGACCGACGTGCACTCCACGTACGTCGGCAGCGTCCTCGGCCCGATGCTCGTCTTCAGCCTCGGCATGGGCATGGAGTTCGTCTCGCTGACCCTGATGGCGCTCTCCGACGTCCGGACCGCCGAGACCGGCGCGGCCTCCGGACTCCTCAACGCCACCCAGCAGGTGGGCGGTTCACTCGGCCTCTCCATCCTCGTCACGATGTACGGCACGGCCAGCACCAACGAGGCGGAGAACCAGGTCCCGGAGTTCCTCTCCCAGGCGACGCCGGCCGAGCGCCTGCGGTTCGAACAGACCGGGCAGCTCCCGCCGCCCTGGTCCCACGAGGTACTCACCGCAGGCGTCTCGGCCGCCTTCGTCATGGCCGCCGTCTTCACCGTCGTCGCCGCCCTGATCGCCGTACTGGCCATCCAGGTCCGGCCCTCCGACCTGGAGCGACTGAAGGGCGGGGTGGGGCCGGGTCCGGGCTGAGGAGTCAAGGGGATCCGAGGGCCATGGGGATCAGGTAGTCGTACAGGCGGCCCCGTTGAGTGTGAACGCGGTCGGAGCCGGGTTGGCGCTCCCGCGGGTGGCCGTGAAGCCGAGGGTGACCGAGCCCGCCGCGGGGATGTTCGCGGTGTACGCCGCGGCGGTGACGGTGACGGCCGCGCCGGACTGTGCCACCGTGCCACCCCACAGGCTGGAGACGCGCTGGCTGTCGGGGAAGGTCCAGCGGAGGGTCCAGCCGTCGACCGCCGAGGTGCCGGTGTTGCGGATGACGACCTCGCCCTGGAACCCGCCGGGCCACTCGCCCGTCACCCGGTAGCCGATGGCGCAGGCCGCCGTGGAACCGCCGGAGGAGGTCGTGACGGTCACCGCTGCCGAGCGCGCCGAGCGGTTGCCTGCCGCGTCGCGCGCGTAGACCGCGAAGCTGTACGAGGTGGCGGGAGACAGGCCGGTGAGCGTGGCCGAGGTTCCCGTGGTGGTGGTCGCGGCGGTCTCGGTCGTGCCGTTGACGCGGACCACGTCGTAGCCCGTGACGCCGGTCGCGTCGGTGGCGGCGGACCAGGTCAGGGTGGCGGACGAGGAGGTCACCGCGGAGGCGCTCGGGGTCCCGGGGGCGGTCGGGGGAGTGGTGTCGCCGCCGGAGGACGAGTAGATCGCCGCTTCCTTGGACGTGGCGGCGATGCCGTTCGCGCCGTTGAAGAGGCGTTGGCCCCAGCTGGTCAGCTGGTTCGGGTCGAAGTTCGTGACCATGTCCAGGTACTCGACGCCGCCGCCGTTGCCGCTCCAGGACCAGCCCAGGTAGCCGAGGCCGAGCCGCTGCGCGGTGGCGAGGATGGCGTCCTCGTCGGGGTTGCCGTCCGAGTGGTCGTGCCCGAACTCGCCCACCACGATGGGAAGCCGGGCCGACACGAACCGGTTGAGGTAGTCGTTCACCTCCGCCGCCGTGTCGAAGACGCCGTACATGTGGATGGAGAAGATCGTGTTGGCGTCCGGATCGGCGGCGAAGACGGAAGCCGCGTTGTCACGCATCGTGAACGCCCAGTCCTGGCCCCAGTTGGGGGCGTCGACCATGATCGTGTGGTCGAATCCGGCGGTGCGCAGCTTCTGGATCGCCGCCTTGGTGTCGGCCGTCCAGCCCGCGTAGTTGTTGTTGCCGTACGGCTCGTTGCCGATGTTGACGATGACGTGGTCCTCCTGACCCGTCAGCGCGCTCTGCACACCGATCCAGTAGTCGGCGGCCCGTGAGAGCGTGACCGCCCCGCTCTGCTCGCCGTAGCCCGTCGTGTCGTGCACCTCCAGGACACAGATGAGCCGGTTCCGCTTGCACTGCGTCACGACGTTCGTCACGTCGGCGGTGTCGTTACGGGTCCACCGGTCACCGCTGGAGAGGACCACACGCACGGTGTTGGCGCCCTTGGCCTTGATGTGGGCGAGCGAGCCCATCTGGTTCGCGTACCAGGTGTGGGCGTGGTTCACGCCGCGCATCACGAAGTCGTTGCCGGAGCGCTCAAGGAGCCGGCCGTTCTCGATACGGAAGCCGGGCGCCGCGGCGTGCGCCGGCGCGCCGAAGGCGAACAGGGGGAGGAGCAGACCGAGAAGGGCCGCGGCGAGGGTGGCTGTGCGGGGTGTGCGGGCGAGGGCCGGCGTGCGCGTACGGAATCTCATGGCGGCTCCAGGAGGAGGCGAGTGGGGGAGAGGGGGAGGGGGGAGGGGAGGGGAACGGGGGAGGAGGCCTCGGTCGTTATGAGGAGGCCGTCCCCCTCGCCGTACAGCCGACCGTCGCCGACGGCGTCCCGGCCGTCGTGGACGTCGTGGCGACGAAGCCGAACGTGGCGCTCGCGCCCGGCGCGAGCGTGCCGTTCCACGAGGCGTTGGTGACCGTGACCGTGCCGTCGGCCGCCGTGGTCGAGGTCCCGTTCCAGACCTGGGTGAGACGGGCCCCGTCGGCCGGTAGGACGGTCACGGTCCAGCCCGAGACGGTGGACGTGGACGTATTCGTCACCGTCACCTCGCCCTGGTATCCGCCCTGCCAGACGTTGCCGGCCCGGAAGGCCGCGCCGCACGCGGGCTGACCGCCACCCGGATCGCCGGGGTCGCCCGGGTCACCCGGTACCCCCGCGTCCAGCACCGCGCTCAGCGCCGGGAACCAGCGGGCGGCGATCTTGTCGTCGCCCGCGGCGTTCGGGTGCACCCCGTCGTACGTGTCGGTCGCCGTACTGAACCCGGTCCACTGGTCGACCACGGTCACGGGCGAGTCGCCGGTGCTCGTGGCCCGAGCCCAGTCGGGGATCCGCGCGTTGAGGTCGACGACGCGCTGCGCGCAGCCCGAGCAGCTACCGGGGTTCAGGGGGATGAGCTGGGCGACGATGATCCGCATGTGCGGGTTGGAGGCCCGCATCTGCCCGACCAGCTTGGTGTATGCGGCGAGAACGCGGTCGGGGGCGATGCTGCTCCACACGTCGTTGGTGCCGAAGTGCATGACAACGATGTCCGGAAGCGTCGCGGCCAACCGGGCGGGCAGCAGGTTCTGGTCGGCGGCATTGGTCACCAACTCGCCGCCGTGGCCCTCGTTGTCGCCGTCGTGCTCCTGCCCGCAGCCCTGCGGGCCGAGCGTGCCGACGAAGTCGATGTCCGTGTGGCCGGCGTTCCGCAGCCGGTTCCACAGCACCGCCCGCCAGCAGCCGGGCGAGCCGGTGATCGAGTCGCCGAGCGGCATGACGCGCACGGGGGCCGCGGTGGTGTCGGCTGCGGTGGCGACCGGCGCGAACGTCAGCGCCAAGGGGAGCAGCAGGGCGGTCAGAAGGCCGAGAAGTGGCAGGTGCCGTAAGGGGGAGTGGCGGGTTCTGCGCATGGTGGGTCCCTACCCTGGGTGATATGGGAGCGCTCCCATCCGAACTTGCCATCGTTGTCATTGACGCGTCAAGACGGCTGCACGGGTGGCTTGATGTGTCCGCGAGAGAGCGAGTCGGCCACCTCGGAAAGGGATCATCCTTTCGATGGCTTTACGCGCCTCTCTTCGTTCGCACCCGCACCCCTTTCAACTCCCGCCACATCCGAAGGAGTTCGCGTGAGAAGACTTCGCGTCCAGGCCTGCACGGGCAGCGCGGTGGCCGCCGCCCTCCCGGGTCCGGACCGGCCGCCCGGAGCCGGCGATGGCGATCGTCGCGTTCAAGAATGAGAACACGGATCACTTGCATGGATATTGACGTGCCCGGGACAACAGCTCTAGCTTCCGGGATGGAAAGCGCTTTCCCCTTCGGTTGTCCGGGAGACGAACCATGCGTCCACTGCGATCCACCGTGTGTGCAAGCCTGTCGACCGTCCTGGCCGGCGGACTCCTCGTCCTGTCCGCCCCCGCCGCGCACGCCGCCGGCAGCCTCTACGTGGCGACCAACGGCAGTGACAGCAACGCCGGCACGTCGGCTGCTCCGTTGCGCACCATCCAGCGCGCCGTGGACCTGGCGCAGGCCGGCGACTCGATCCTCGTCCGGGGTGGAACCTATGCGCCCACCTCGAACATCCAGCTGCTCAAGAGCGGTACGGCGAGTCAGCCCATCAGGCTGGCCAACTACAACGGCGAGCGGGTCGTCATCGACGGCGAGGGGATGCCGTACACGCCCGGCGCGGTGGGGTCCAGCATTCCCCGGGCCCAGCGGGGCGTGATCCACATCGAGGGGGAGCACTGGCGGCTGAGCGGGCTGGAGATCGTCAACGGGCCGTACGGGATCTTCGGCGTGGACACCAGCGGCAATGTCTTCGAGCGGCTCGTCACGCGGAACAACTACGAGTCCGGCCTGCACCTCCAGGGAGCGTCGAGCTCCAACCAGATCATCAACCTGGACAGTCATGGCAACCGGGATCCCCGCAAGAACGGCGAGAGCGCCGACGGCCTGGCGATCAAGGAGGGCTCCGGGGCGGGCAACGTGGTACGCGGGGCCCGGCTGTGGAACAACGCCGACGACGGGCTGGACTTCTGGGAGTTCCTCTCCCCGGTGACCGTCGAGGGGAGCGTCGCGTACGGGAACGGCTACAACCGCTGGAGCCTGCCGGACTACACCGGTGACGGCAACGGCTTCAAGCTAGGTGGTGGCGGCGACGAGGACCCGCCCGCCGCGCACGTCGTACGCAACAGTGCGGCGTGGGACAACTCGGCCGGCGGGTTCATCGACAACGCCAACCCCGGCGCGCTGGTGGCCGAGCGCTGCACGGCGTGGCGCAACAAGGGCACGGGGTTCGACTTCGCCGACGCCGACGGCACCCTGACGAAGAACCTCGCGGTGGCCAACGGCACGAACGTCTCGCTGGGCTCGAACTCCGGCGGCAGCGGCAACTCCTGGAACCTCGGCGGCACCTGGTCCTTCGCGAGCACCGACGCGGCCACGATCACCGGAGCCAGGGCGGCCGACGGCTCCATCTCGGCCTCGGCCTTCCTGCGGCCCGTGAACGGTGCGGACGTCGGGGCGCGGTTCTGAGGGACGGTGTCGGGTGGTGCTGTCTGTGCGCCGCCCAGCCGGTTCGGGTGGCGCTCGCTCCTCGCTGCTCGTTCCCGGTGTCCCGGTGTGTCCAGGCGTGTCCAGGTGTCGCGGGGTCCCGGTGCGTAGATGGTCCGTGCTGTCCTCGGCCTTCCTGCGGCCCGTGAACGGTGCGGACGTCGGGGCGCGGTTCTGACGCAGGCCGTTCGCCGGTACCGCTCGTGCGCCGCTCGGCCGGACCGGGCGGCGCTCACTGCTCCGTTCCCGCCGTCCCCGTGCGCAGGCCGTCCATGACGAGGTCGAGGAGGCGGGTGGCGCGCGGCTGCCAGTCGTCCCGGGGGTCGATCTGCCAGAGGCCGGCGATCGCGAGGAGGAAGTCGTCCGGGGTGACTCCGGTGCGGACGGTCCCGGCCTTCTCGCCCGCTCGGAGCAGGAGTTCGGCGGCCTCGGCCACCGGGGTGTGTGCCGGTCTGCCTGTGCTGTCGGGGCCGCAGGTGGCCTGGCGGATCGCGTCCGCGAGGCCCGCCTTGGTCATGGCGAACCGGGCGAGACGGTCCATCCACTCGCGAAGCGCCAGGTCCGGCTCACGGGTGGCGAGCAGCTCGGCGGCGGAGTCGGCGACCTGACTCATCTCGTGCCGGTAGATCTCCAGGACCAGGGCCTCCCGGGTGGGGAAGTGGCGGTAGAACGTGCCCTGTCCGACGCATGCCTTCCTGGCGATCCGGCTCAGGGGCGCGTCGGCGGAGCGGGTCAGTTCGGCCAGTGCGACCGCGAGGATGCGTTCGCGATTCCGCTGCGCGTCCGAGCGCAGAGCGGCGCCCTTCTTCTGCCACACGCGGCCTCCTCGCGGGTCCCTGGCCGAAACCCGTCCTTGTTAAGCGGACAACTGTCCGTTACGTTTTCCCGGAGAGGACAGCTGTCCGGTTGCTTCATCGTAGCGTCGGCGTGACCGGCGTCGACAACCCCGCTGTCCACATCCCTGATTCCACCGCCTGCCGGAGCGAGTCCCTTCGACATGCCCCGGATACGCGAAAGAAGGCTGATCATGTCCCCAGCCACCTCCTCGACGTACAGCGCCATCACCCTGAACATCAACGGCGAGAAGCACACGCTCTCCGTCGACCACCGCACCACCCTGCTCGACGCCCTGCGCGAGCGACTCGACATGACCGGCACCAAGAAGGGCTGCGACCAGGGGCAGTGCGGTGCCTGCACCGTCCTCGTCGACGGACGCCGCAACGTCTCCTGTCTGCAGCTGGCGGTGGCGGCCGAGGGGCGCGAGATCACCACCATCGAGGGCGTCGCCGACGGGGACGCACTGCACCCCGTGCAGCAGGCGTTCCTCGATCTCGACGGCTTCCAGTGCGGCTACTGCACCCCTGGCCAGATCTGTTCGGCCATCGCGGTCATCGAGGAGCACGCGGCGGGCTGGCCCAGCGCCGTCACCGACGACGTCCGTCCCGAGGCGGGACCGCCACCGCTCACGCCCGGGGAGATCCGGGAGCGGATGAGCGGCAACCTGTGCCGCTGCGGCGCCTACGTGTCGATCGTCGAGGCCGTCGCCCGCGCCGCCGCCGACAGCACCGCGAAGACCAAGGAGACCGTGGCGTGAGGGAGTTCGACTACCAGCGGGCGTACGACGTCTCCGGCGCGGTCGCCCTGCTCGGCGCCGACCCCGAAGCCCGCTTCCTCGGCGGCGGCACCAACCTCGTCGACCTGATGAAGACCGGCGTCGAGCGGCCCACCCGCCTCGTCGACGTCCGCGAACTCCCGCTCGGCGGGATCGAGTCCACCGAGGACGGCGGACTGCGGATCGGCGCGACCGTCACCAACAGCGACCTCGCCGCCCACCCCGACGTACGCCGCCGCTACCCGGCGCTGACCCAGGCGGTCCTGGCCGGTGCCTCCGGGCAGCTGCGCAACATGGCCACCGTCGGCGGCAACCTCCTGCAGCGCACCCGCTGCGGCTACTTCGCCGACGTCACCCAACCCTGCAACAAGCGGACCCCCGGCAGCGGCTGCCCCGCGATCGAGGGCGAGCACCACAACCACGCCGTCCTGGGGGCCTCCGGGCACTGCGTGGCCACCCACCCCTCCGACATGGGTGTGGCGCTCGCCGCCTTCGACGCCGTCGTCACCTACGAAACAGCCGACGGACCGGGCGAGTTGCCGGTCGCCGACTTCTACCTTCCGGTGGGCGACACCCCGCACATCGAGACGGCCCTGCCGCCGGGAGCCCTGATCACCGGCGTCACCCTGCCGGCCGCTCCGGTCGCCGCCCACTCCCGCTACCGCAAGGTCCGCGAGCGCGCCTCGTACGCTTTCGCCATCGGCTCGATCGCCGCCGCGCTCGACGTCCGGGACGGCATCACGCACGAGGTGCGGCTGGCCTTCGGGGCGGTCGCCTCCCGGCCGTGGCGGGCGTACGAGGCGGAGCGGGTGCTGACCGGGGCACCGGCCGACGCCGAGACCTTCGCGGCCGCCGCCGACGCAGAACTGGCCGACGCGGAGCCGCTGCCGCACAACGGATACAAGGTGACGCTCATGCGCAACCTCGTCGTGGCCGTCCTGTCCGAACTCACCGAGGAGGCCACCCGATGACCACCGCCCCCACGGCACACCAGGGCGCCGTCGGCACCGCGTACACCCGGGTCGAAGGCCGTGACAAGGTCACCGGAGCCGCCCGCTACGCAGGGGAGATCCCCTTCGCCGGGCTCGTCCACGGCTGGCTGGCGCTGTCGACTGTGGCCCGTGGCCGGATCCGCGCGATCGAGAGCGCCGACGTGCTCGCGATGCCGGGCGTGCTCGCCGTCCTGACCCACGAGAACGCCCCGCGTGTCACGACCGACTACACGGGTCTCATGGGGATGACACCGGATCCGACCATCGCCGTCTTCCAGCACGACCGGGTGCCGCACCTGGGCTGGCCGGTGGCGCTGGTCGTCGCCGAGACCTCCGAGCAGGCCAGGGAGGCCGCCGAGGCGCTGGTGGTGCACTACGAGCAGGAGCCGCACGACATCGCCTTCGCCGCCGATCACCCGGAGGCGTACGACGCGGGCGCCTTCGGCCCCGCGGTGACCGGGAAGGGCGACCTGGAGGCCGAACTCGCCGCGTCCGCCGTCGTGCTGGACGCCGAGTACACGACCCCCGAGGAACACCACAACCCGATGGAACCCCACGCGGTGACGGTGCGCTGGGACTCGGGCCGGCTCGACGTCGTCGACTCCAACCAGGGCACCATGTGGGTCGCGGGCGAACTCGCCAACCTGTTCTCCCTCGATCCCGCCTCGGTGCGGGTGCGTTCCGAGCACGTCGGCGGCGGCTTCGGCAGCAAGGGCGTCCGGGCGCACCAGGTCGCCGCCGTCATGGCCGCGACCGTCCTCCAGCGCCCCGTCCGGGTGGTCATGACCCGGCGCCAGATGTTCTCCCTGGCGGGTTACCGCAGCCCCACCACCCAGCGGGTCCGGCTCGGCGCCGACCCCGACGGACGGCTGCGCGCGCTGGAGCACCGCTCCCAGTGCCTCAGCTCGACCGTCCACGAGTTCGTCGAGCCGGCCGCCGGACCGGCCCGCGTGATGTACGACGCCGACGCCCACCACACGGCCAACCGGGTCGTACGGCTCGACGTGCCGACACCGACGTTCATGCGTGCGCCGGGTGAGGCGCCGGGGTCGTTCGCACTGGAGTCGGCCTTCGACGAACTGGCCGAGAAACTGGGCATCGACCCGATCGAGCTGCGGGCCCGCAACGAGCCGGAGCGCGGTCCCGTCTCCGGCTTGCCGTTCGCCGGCCGCAATCTGCACGCCTGCTTCCGCGAGGGCGCCCGCCGGTTCGGCTGGGCCGACCGCGACCCGCGCCCCGGCCTGCGGCGCGACGGCCGCTGGCTGCTCGGCACCGGCACGGCGGCGGCCTCCTTCGGCGCGGGAGCCGCTCCGTCCACGGCAACCCTGACGGCCGAGACCGACGGCACCTTCACCGTGCGGATCAACGCGGCGGACATCGGGACCGGAGCGCGCACCGCGCTCACCCTGGTCGCCGCCGACGCGCTGGAGGTGGCACCGGAGCGGGTCCGGGTGCGGATCGGCGACAGCGACTTCGGACCGGCCATGATCGCCGGCGGCTCGATGGGTACGCGTTCCTGGGCCTGGGCGGTCACGGCCGCCGGCACCGAACTGAGGGAACGGCTCGTTCTGGGCGGCGGCATCATCCCCCCGGAGGGCGTCACCGTCCGCTCCGACACCACCGCCGCCATCGGCGCCCTCGCCCAGAAGGAACGCCACTCCTACGGCGCCCAGTTCGCCGAGGTCGCCGTGGACCCCGCCACGGGCGAGGTACGCGTGCGCCGCATGCTGGGCGTCTTCGCGGCGGGCAGGATCGTCAATCCCCTCACCGCCCGCAGCCAGTTCATCGGCGGTATGACCTGGGGCATCTCGATGGCCCTCCACGAGGAGGCGGTGCGCGACCGGGCCTCCGGCGGCCACTACGGCGCCGACCTCGCCGGCTACCACGTGGCCGCGCACGCCGACGTGCCCGCCATCGAGGCCGACTGGGTGGACGACCCCGACCCCGAGGACCCCGTCGGCATCAAGGGCATCGGCGAGATCGGTATCGTGGGCGCGGCGGCCGCCGTCGCCAACGCGGTCTGGCACGCCACCGGCGTACGCCACCGCCACCTGCCCATCCGACCCGACCGCGTCCTCACGGAGAGCCGGGATGCTTGACGCGGCCACTGATCTGAGCGCGTGGGCCGAGGAGGGCCGGGACTTCGCCGTCGCCACCGTCGTGGCGGTGAGCGGCAGCGCCCCGCGCGGCCCCGGCGCGGCCCTGGCCGTCGACAGCCGGGGCGCGGCCGTCGGTTCGGTCTCGGGAGGGTGCGTCGAGGGCGCGGTGTACGAGCTGTGCCAACAGGCGCTGGCAGACGGTGAGACCGTGCTCCAGCGCTTCGGCTACAGCGACGAGGACGCCTTCGCCGTAGGCCTGACCTGCGGCGGTGTCATCGACATCCTGGTCACCCCCGTCACCGCCGGGTCACCGGCCCGAGCGGTACTGCACGCCGCGCTGTCGGCCGCCGCCCGGGGCGAACCGACCGCCGTCGCCCGCGTCGTCCGGGGCCCGGCCGAACTCCTCGGGCAGGCCCTGCTCGTGCGCGCCGACGGGGAGTACGGCGGGGGGCGTGACGGTTCGTACGACGGGGTGCGTGACGGCGGCTACGAAGGCGGTCTCGGAGGGCACCCCGACCTGGACCGGGCGGCCGTCGCCGAGGCCCTGGCCATGCTGGACAGCGGACGCACGGGCACGATCGAACTCTCTGCGGACGGATCACACTGCCCCGGCGGCCTCACCCTCCTCGTGGAGACACGGGTGCCGCCTCCCCGCATGATCGTGTTCGGGGCGATCGACTTCGCGGCGGCGCTGGTGCGCGCGGGCAAGTTCCTCGGCTATCACGTCACCGTGTGCGACGCCCGGCCGGTCTTCGCCACACGGGCTCGCTTCCCCGAGGCCGACGAGCTCGTGGTGGACTGGCCGCACCGCTACCTCCGGCGCACCGGGACGGACAGTCGTACGGTCCTGTGCGTGCTCACCCACGACGCCAAGTTCGACATCCCGCTGCTGACGACGGCCCTGCGGATGCCGGTCGCGTTCGTGGGTGCGATGGGCTCCCGCCGCACGCACGCCGACCGCGACCGGCGGTTGCGCGAAGTCGGCCTCACCGAGCGCGAGTTGGCCCGGCTCAGGTCCCCGATCGGGCTCGACCTCGGCGCCCGTACTCCCGAGGAGACCGCCCTGTCCATCGCGGCGGAGATCGTCGCGGCCCGGCGTGGCGGCACGGGCGTACCACTGACCGGGTCGGGGACGCCGATCCACCGGGAGGCGGGGAAGCGGGAGGCGGGGGAGCGGGAGGCCGTGGCGGCGGCCTGAGTACTTCGGCCGGGGCGACTGAGTATGTGGCCCGATGCACCGCACCACGGGCCGCTGGTCCACTGTCGTCATGGACACGCACCCTTCGCGCCCGCGCCCCCTCCGGAACGTCACCGCCACGGCCACCGCCACCGGTTCGGCCCTCGCGGTGGTGCTGTTGCCGCTGGTGGTCGGCGCGTTGGTGGCCCGGTCGGTCGGCGGTGACCCGATGGCTTCGGTCAACGCCCTGATCGCGGGCGGCGGGGAGCGAGCGAGGTTGTCCCCGAGCCAGCTGCCCGTCCTGCGGGGCATACGCACGGCGCCCCGCAGGATGGGCGCGCAGCTGGCACGGCGACGGTCGGCGGACGGCCGTCCGCTGCTGAACGGCCGTCTGCCGGGGCGACGCCTACTGGCCCGCCGTGAGGACGTACGTGTTGAGGTTCCCCACCGTCGTGAGCGGTGACGGCGAGCCCAGCTCGTAGCGGTCCACCGCGAGGTAGTTGGGCTTCTTGCGCGCGGCCGGAGTGCAGAAGTTCTGCGCGCGGTTGAGGAGCTTGGCGTTGTCCGTCTCGGCCGTGCCGCTGATCGTGTAGTCGCGGAAGTGGTTCATGACGAACAGCGGCTGGAAGGCGGTCGAGTCCGTGGTGAGCGGTCTGCTCGTGCCCCAGCGGCTGTAGCAGGACCAGTCGGAGCCACCGAGCCCACCGCCCATGGACCAGTAGTTCTCCACGGTCCACTCGCGCTGGTACATCACCCCGAAGGTGTTCCGGGTGGCGTGGCCGGCGGAGACGTCGCTCGCGCGCGTGCGGTCGCTGAAGATCAGCAACTGCTTGCCCCGCGCGGCGAGGTCCGCCATCTTCGGCCAGCCGGCCGTCGCCACGCCCTCCTGGTCGGGCCGGTACAGCACGTCGGACAGACCGGTGACGGAGGCCAGCGACGACTTCAGGACGTCGGAGGAGGTGTAGTCCTCCAGGAAGACGGTCACGAACTGACCGGGGTTGGCCTTGAGGAAGTCGACCATGCGCTGCAGGTCGGTGGCCAGCGGAACCGGACTGCCGACCCCGTCACAGCTGTTGTGACAGAGCATCGCCTGCCCCGACACGGTGTACGCGTCCAGCATGAACCCCCGCACACCGTCCGTCAGTTGCCGGCTGAGACCACGCGACTGGTTGGGGAGGAGACTGACGGGGAACGAGGCGAAGTTGCCGTCGACGCCGTTGGCGTAGGCGTTGTGCGAGGTGAGGAACGAGACCTGGTCGAAGGTGCGGGTGTCGGCGGACGGCATGGCCGTCGTGGCGTGGGTGACCGGTGTCAGGTACCAGCGGGCGTGCTCGCCGCTCGACCCGATCTGCACGAGGGAGGAGTCGGCGGAGGTGCCCGTCAGGTACTGCGAGGTGCCGGGCACGCCGATCGTGTACGCGCTGTTCGTGGCCTCGGCGATCGTCCACGTGGTGCCGTCCGCGCCGCAGGCCGCGGTCACTGCCGAGGTGCCGCTGCGCCCGAGGCAGATCCCCGACTCGTCGGCGTTGCGCAACTGGTGGCCGCCGCCGACGGCGACCGGAGTCCACTGCTGGTGGTCCTCGTTGCCCTTGGGGTTGTGCGCGGCGACCGTGCCGCTGCTGTCCGCCGCGTTGAGACCGGTGACGACGTTCTGCAGATAGACCGAGTACGCGGGGACCGCCGCGGCGGCGCTCCCCGAGAACGCGACGGGCGCACCCAGGGCGAGCACGGCGACCGCGCCCAGGGCGCGGGCACGGGCGCGAGGGCGCGAGCGGGGACGGGGATGGGGACGGGACAGGCTCACGGGGTTCCTTCCACTCCGGCGAACCGGGTTGATGTCAGAGGCATGACACACCGAGTACGGGGTCGCGCGCCAGCCCCGTCACATGAAGACATCGCGAGCGCGAACTCGTCGTCGCCGAACGGTACTTGGCCGAGAAAAGTTTGAGATTCAAGCAAGTTTTGGGGATTCCGTGGAGAAGATCTGTTTAAACTCTGGAATCCGTCCGAAGAGAGTCCAAGCGTGAGTGAACCGACAGCCTCTGCCTGTCCGCGATGCGGTACGCCCCGGGCGGCGGACGGTACCCCGGCCTGCTCCTGCGGCCGCCTGGCGTCAGAAGCTCATCGGGACATCCGTACGGCGCAGGCCGAGGCGGCGGAGGACTTCGACCCGGTCCGCATAAGGCCGTTCGTGAAGGTCGGTGACGACAGCGAGCCGGTCGCCGCCCCGCAGGCAGACGAACGCGAGCCGCAGCCGGGTGTCCCGGAAAACGGCGACGCGCCGACGGCGACCCCTGCCGAGCCGCACCACGCACCGGCCGCTCCCTTCGACGACGAGAGCCTCCTCGGTGACCGACCTCCCTCCGGCGAGCAACCTCCCCTCGACGAACAGCCTTTCGTCGACGAACAGCCTCCCGACGACCGTGCCCGGGCCGGCCGCCGACGGCGCAGGGCGGTGCTGGGCGCGGCCGTGGGCGCCGTCGCGGCGGCCGTCCTGGTGACGGTGGGAATCATCGGCGGACTCTTCTCGTACGAGGCCCCCTCGCGCGACGGTTCGGGCCCCGAAGACATCAGGGCGGGGCTCCCGGAAGCGGCGGCCGGTGCCAAGACGCCGTCGGCGGCGACCCCGTCCGTCACGGCCTCCGGGGCATCCCCGTCCGAGACCGCCTCCACCTCGCCCACGGCGACCCCGACCGAGAGCCCGGCCACGCCCACCGGCTCCGGCACCTCGACCAGGACCCCGTCCAACAGCGACGCCACCGTCACGACGGCCCCCGCGCCGCCCCCGACCGCCGGGCAGCCGCCGGTACTCGGCCTCGGGGACCGGGGGACGGAGGTCACCGAACTCCAGCTCCGCCTGCGCCAGATCGGCTTCTACAACGCTGACGCCGACGGCGACTACGACCCGGAGGTCCAGAGCGCGGTCCGCGGCTACCAGCTCACCCGTGTCCTCCTGGAGGACGAGTCGGGCGTCTACGGCGAGGCGACCCGCACCTCGCTCGAATCGGAGACGTCGGAGCCGTGACCCTGGGCGCGGCTCGGACGTCACCGCGACGTGTTCGCCGAACTGGTGGTGCCGCAGGCGACGTTCGCCCCGTCGCGACGCCCGGCACGCTCCCCCCGTGCCTTGAGGGCGTGGGAGGTGCCCCACTCGCCGCACCGGCCGAAGACCCGAGTACATCCGGCACAAGGGCCCTCCGTCGGCACGCCGAGAGCACGCACCGGACTCCGCTCCTCCATGGGCGAACGTTGTCTGCCGCAGCACTGGCAGGCCGAACGGGCAGCGGTGGCGAGTGCCGTACGGCCGGGCCGGCGGTGGCGGCGAGCGAGAGGAGGAGTGAGACGGCGGTCAGGACGAGGTCCGAGCCGAGCGGTCCGAGCGTGGTGAGCAGCCGGCCCGCGCCGAGGGAGGCGAGGGGCAGGACGCCCGCCCCGGGACAGGGTCGTGGCCGCGCTGGTGACGCGGCCAGGAGTTCGTCGGGGAAACAGGAAGGTCGTGTCGTGCTGACGGGCCCGCCGGCCGCTCAGCCCTGTGTCAGCAGGTCGAGGTGGCGTCGTGCCTGTTCGGCCGTGCCGCTGTGGGGGAACTGTTCGGCGATCTGCTGCCAGATGTCGCGGGCGCGCTCGATGCCCTCGGGGTCGTCGCGGCCTTCGAGGGCCCGGGCGAGATGCGCCCACTGTTGGGCGTGGCCGCCGGAGTGCTCGACGGCGTCCTGGAGGAGGTCGACGGCTTCGTCGAGGCGCCCCTGCCGGAAGGCGACCCATCCGCAGGCGTCCTCGCACACGGCCATCCGGCTCGGCTCCAGCACCCGGCGCGCACTCTGCAGGGCACCCTCCGCCAACAGACGTGCCTCGTCGAGCCGGATGCCCTGCTCCGCGTAGAACATGGCGAGCCGTGCGGTGAGGATGACCAGCGCGGCCCGCAGCGGAGGTTCCTCGTCCGTGCCGCGGAACTCGGTCAGCCGGGCCGCGCAGGCGTCCTGGGCCTCGAGAAGCTCCTGCTCCACCTCCCACGGCTGCTCACGCCCGGCGATCAGATGGGCGATCCACTCGTGGTGCCGGCCGGCGCCCGACTGCCGGCCCGTTGCGCCGATCGAGCGCAGCGCGACGATCGCGTCGTCACAACGCCCCAGCAGATCGAGGACGTTGGCCAGCTCCTCGTGCATCCGGGCGTCCAGGTCCGCGCTCAGCGACGCCTCTCGCGTGGCGTCGACCAACTCCTCCCGCGCCCTCTCCAGGAGTTCCGCGCGCTCGTCGCCCTGCGAGGTCTCCGCCTGCCCGCGATGGGTGACGGCCAGCTCCAGACGGGCCAGATCCCGTTGCTCCCCGGCCGGAAGGAGTTCGATCAACCGCAGCAGCGTCTGCTCGGCGAGGTCGTACTGGGCCCGGTGGTCGCGGTACAGCCGCGCCAGGGTGAAGCGGGGATACGCGTACAGGGGCGCCAGCTTCAACGCGTCCCGGCAGTCCCGCACGGCATCGCTCGTCCGCCCCTGCCGGACGTACACCGCCGCGCGCCCGGCCAGGGCCCGGGCCCGCGTGGGCAGGTCGGGCGGCTCGGCGGACAGTTCCGTCAGCCTCTCCTGGCCCCGGCGGCCCGAGCGATAGCGGGGACAGACGGTCTTCGGCGGCCGGTCGAGGACGATGTCGTACTGCCCGACGGCCTGCCGGTAGCTCCCCGCGGCGAACTGCCGGTGCTCCGCGTCGGACAGGGAGTCGCCGAGAGCCGCGTGCGCGTCACCCAGTTCGACGTTCCACTGCGGCGGCGTCTCCAGCCCGGCGGGCAGACCCTCGGTGACCGCCCTGGTCAGCTCCTCGACCGCCGTCGCCCAGTGGTGACGCTGCTGGTCGGAGGGCAGGATCAGCCCGGCGAGCGAGCCGTGCAGCAGCCCGATCTCCCGTGCGGCCAGCGAGACTTCGGGCACGTGCGCCCCCGGCGCGCACCGCAGCGACTCGATCTGGGCCAGCGCCTCTCGCAGACCGACCGCGTCGAAGTGCTGCTCCGCCTCCCGGGCATGGGCCCAGGCCCGCGCCCAGCGCAGGATGAAGGGCTTCCGGTCGGAGCCGTCGGAGCCGTCGGGCGACGGCCAGTACGCGTTCACGATCCGCCGTACGTCCTCCCGGCCGGGCTCGAGGGTCAGGGCCATGCCCGCGAGAGCCCGGGCGGCGGTCCGGTTGTCCCGCCAGAACATCTGGTTGACGGCAAGCAGGAGCCAGGCCTCGGCGTCGTCGGGGTGTTGGTGCGCGGCGACGGTGAACAGGGCGGTGGCCAGCTCGTGCGTGCCGTCGACGTGCGGGGAGGCGGCCGCGAACAGGCCGACGTCCCGGACCGCCACGTGATGGTTCTGCGGGTCCCGCTGGATCGCCTCCAGACACGCGAAGAGCGCGCCCTCGCTGTCGTGCTGCTGCAGCATGCGGCCCCGCAGCGCGTGCAGTTCGGCCATGTCGGGGGCCCAGCGGATGGCTGTACGAAGGTACCGGTCCGCCCTTTTGCGTGCGCGGCGCCCCGGCCCGTCGTCCGCGCCCCGGGCCAGCCGGAACCAGCATTCGGAGCGCATCGCGATCACATGGGCGATCCGCTCCGTCAACGGCTGTACCGCGACCTCGTCACCGTCCTCGACCAGTCGGCGGGCCCGTTCGTCGATCAGATCCTGCTCGGTGCGGTGGAAGAGAGGGAGGGCTTCCCGGACCTTGCCGTCCGCCCGTGCCTCCACGGCCCGCTGATCCGGCCCCGTCTCCCGTTGCAGTTGGGCCTCCTGCCGCAGCAGGGACACCCCGAGCCAGTACGAGGCGAGCGCGCCGTCCATGGGATGGCCGCCGGAGGACTGCCGCAGGGCACTGTGGGCCGACTGGGCCGCCTGGCCGAGGAGTTCGGCCCGTTTCGAGTCGTCCACGTCCGGGTGCTCGGCCTGTTCCAGGGCCGCCCGGGCGAGTTGGATACGGGCGGGGGCGAGGGTCGGGTCGAGGGCGACCGCCTTCTGCCACATGAGGGTGGCCGCGCTGCGCACCACGGCCGACGCCCGGAGCCCGATGTCGCTGCGGATGCGGCGCTGCTCGCGATAGACGAGGCCCAGGTTGTGGTAGGCGGCCGCATAGCCGGGGCTGTGTGAGAGAGCCGCGCGGAAGTGCTCCTCCGCCGCGTCGAGATGGTGCAGCAGGCCCTCCCGCTGGAACCGCTGGTAGCTCTCCAGGCCGTCCACCAGACGCTGGAAACTGTCGACGTCGGCACCCGACTCGGCGGCCCCGGGCCGCTCCAGTTCGATGCGGTGGGCCAGCTCCCGGGCGAGCGACGCGCTGGCCCGGCGTACGTCGGCGCCGGCGATGTCGGTCTGCGCGGACCATGTGCGCCCGCCATGACCGGACTGTGAGGCGACGACCCGCAGGACCCCGTCCGCCTCCACCAGCGAGCCCTGCAGGGTGCGGCCGAACGCGCGCTCCACGAGTGTGAGCACGGTGCCCACCTGGAGCTGGAGCGGGCCCAGGGCGACCGTGCCGATCTCGGTCTCCTTGATGTCACCGTGGAGTCCGGTCGCCGCGACACCGGACTTGAAGGGCACCCGCGCGGACGACCGCAGCACCTTCTCGCCCCGCTCCCCGGCCGGGTTGAGCACATCGGCGGGCGTGATGAACGGCTCCTGTACGACCAGCGCCGAGATCCGCTCGATCTCGCTGTGCAGCAACTCGGCGAAGCCCGCGGCGACCTTGTCCAGCTCACCGACGTCGTCCCCGGCGACCAGGTTCTTGAACGAGAGGATCCGGACCGGCCGCGAACCGCGTCGGCTGACCGTCAGCAGCACCAGGACCACGGCCACGACGAGCGTGACCCACCCCGCCACGGACCACTTCCCGGAGAATTCGTCGACCACGCCCGTCACGACGAGCGCGGTCAGCACGGCGGCGAGCGGCACGAAGACCGCGTTGACACTGAGCGCGGCCCTGAGGAGCCGGGCGATCCGCCGCCCCCGACGTGCCCCCGTCGGCGGCCACGACCACACGACACGGCCGGTCTCCCGGACGAGATGCTTCAGCGAGGGCATGACCACGCGCCCTTCTTCCGGCGCCCACTGTCCGCCACCCCTCCTCGTTCCAGCCTGCGCCAGGAACACCGCGGCGGCAATTCCGGGCCCGGCGCAGACGCGTGCGGTCGGCGGGCCGGGGGCCCGGATCCGCCGACCGTACGGGCTCCGCCGACCCCTGCGTCAGACCCGGTCGGCGGCGATCAGCAGGTACTGGAAACTGCCGTTCTCGTACGCGGTGATGAAGGTGTCCTCGATGCCGGTGACGAGGTGGTCGGCCTGTTTGCGGAGTTCCCAGTAGGGGAGGGCGGCGGGGGTCAGGTCCATGACGTGGACGGGGACGAGGCGGTTGCGGGCCAGCGCGCGGAAGTACTCGGAGCGGGGGTGGATGTCGCAGATGTAGTGGGCGTTGATGAGGGACACCTCGCGGGAGGCCCGACCGTAGGTGTCGTTGTAGCAGCCGGTGACGGTGACGTAGCGGCCGCCGCGGCGCAGCAGCCGGGCGTGCTCGGCGAAGAGCAGGTCCAACTCGACGTACATCGTGGACTCGTTGTTCCAGGAGGCCGCGTACGCCCCGGAGGGCAGGCCCGTGTCGAGCATGTTGCGGTGGTGGTAGCGGACCCGGTCGTCGATGTCCCGCCTGCGGGCCTGCTCGTTGGCGAACTCGGCCTGCTTGCGGGAGATCGTGACGCCGTCGGCCTGGCAGCCGTACCGCAGATGGGCCACCACACTGCCGCCGCCGCGCCCGCAGCCGGCGTCGAAGACGCGGTCGGCGGGGGAGAGAGGGCCGAGGTGGCGGGCCAGCAGTTCGGCCTGGGCCTGCTCCAGGCGGTGCAGTTCGGCGGTGATGCGCGCGCGGCGGCGCACCGGATCGGGGTCGTCGTCGAGGACGGACCAGTCCGCGTCGCCGATGCCGTAGTGATGGTGGTAGAGGTCGTCGATCCTGCCGAGTTCGAGGTTGACGGGGTTCTCCTCGGCGTTCCAGTAGTCCGCGACGCGGTTCTGGTACACGGACTGGGCCGGGGAGGTGGCAGGGGACGGGGCCGGCGGTGGTGCGGCGGTCGAGCTGAGGGCGTCGATGATGGTCAACGGTGGCTCCTCCGGTGGTGTCGGCCGTCGGCCGTGTCGGGGCGTTACCAGTAGTCGGGCAGGCTGTAGCGGTCGGTGTTGGTGGCGTGCCACTCGTGGTTGCCGGCCGCCCAGGCTGCGAGACCGGTGGCGTAGCGCTCGATCAGCGGCGAGGTCGCGGACAGGGCCGCGGACTCCTCCTCGAACGCCCCCATGATCCGGTTGTGGATCTCCACGGCCTCCAGATAGGCGGCCTTCAGCCCGCACCGCTCGTTGGTGGCGATCACCATGGGCAGATTCAGATGGTCGGGGTCGTTCGACATCTCCTTGGTGAAGGAGTACAGGTCGTTGACGATCGTGGCCGCGTTCCCGGCCAGCGCGGTGATCCGCTGGACCTCGGGCCGGGCGTGGACGGCCTCCGGCAGCTCCCAGCCGCCCACGGCGTCGACGACCGCGAGACAGGGCCGGAAGTTGTTGAACTGCCGCATCACCAGGTACTCCCACACCTGTGGCATGTGGCCGGTCTCCGCCCAGGCGGCCTCGCCGAGATAGCCCAGGTGCAGCCGGGCCAGATCGTGGACGAGCCGGTCGGTCTGGCTGGGCGTGGCGAGCACGGCGTAGTCCCGCAGCGCGTGGTGGTAGGACCGCAGCGGCCCGTCGGCCCGTACGCCG
The DNA here is from genome assembly GCF_036346855.1 of Streptomyces europaeiscabiei. Lineage (NCBI taxonomy): Bacteria > Bacillati > Actinomycetota > Actinomycetes > Kitasatosporales > Streptomycetaceae > Streptomyces > Streptomyces europaeiscabiei. Next base: position 1,030,722 of record NZ_CP107841.1, on the reverse strand, counting down.
CTGCCCCACCGCTCCTCCATCTCCGGGGTGCTGTGGAGCGGGTCGAGAGCCGACTGGGCCATGACCAGCCTGCCGCCGAGACCGCGCGGGGAGCCGCCCTTGCCCTCGTCGACCTCGCAGTAGAGGTTGTCGACCAGGTTCTCGGCGAGCAGCAACTTCCCGGCAGCGGTGAGATGCTCCGGTCCCGCCCCGCCCGGATACGCGAGCACGATCGCCCGGCCCATACCGAACCCCGCGAACTGCCCCTTCCATTCCCGGGGGAACAGGTCCAGCCGCTCCGCCCAGGCCTCCAGCCTGCGATCGACCTCCGCGACCTTCGCCGGGTCGGCGGGAGCGGCGGGCCGGTACCGCAGCCCGGGGACCGCGCCCTTGCGCCGGTCCCGCCGGGAACGCGCGATGCTCGGCGGCCCCGGCAGCCGTGTACGCGAGGGAGTGTCCGCCACTGACGACTCGCTCATTCCGGCATCCGCCCGATCTGCACGTTCTCCAGGATCCCGGCTGCGTCGGGCACCAGTACGGCCAACGAGTGGTAGGCGGTGACCAGATAACTCATGATCGCGGTGGTGTCGATACCCATGAACCGCACGTTCAGCGAGGGCTCGTACTCCTCGGGGATGCCCGTCTGGTGCAGTCCGACGACCCCCTGGTCCTTCTCGCCGGTGCGCAGCGCGATGATGCTCGTGGTGTGCTGCGGGCTGATCGGGATCTTGCTGCACGGGAAGAGCGGCACCCCGCGCCACGCGGGCACCTCGTGACCGTCGACGTTCACCGTGCCGGGCACCAGACCGCGCCGGTTGCACTGCCGGAAGAAGGCCGCGATCGCCTTCGGATGGGCCAGGTACAGCCGGGTCCTGCGGCGCATGGAAAGAAGCTCGTCCATGTCGTCCGGGGTCGGCGGCCCGGAGAAGGTGCTGATGCGCTGGCCGTAGTCGATGCTGTGCAGCAGCCCGAACTCGCGGTTGTTGACCAGCTCCCACTCCTGGCGTTCGCGGATCTCCTCGATGGTCAGGCGGAGTTGCTGCTCCGTCTGGTTCATCGGGTTGTTGTAGAGGTCCGCGACCCGGGTGTGGACGCGCAACACCGTCTGGGTGAGGGAGAGTTCGTACTCGCGCGGCGCGAGGTCGTAGTCGACGAAGCCGCCCGGCAGCGTCAACTCGCCCACATGCCCGGCCTCCAGGGGCACATCGGCCTCGCCCTTGCGGTTCACGGGCATGCGCTGCCGCTCGGCGAAGGCGTCGAACTGGGCGGCGAGGGAAGGCGAGCGCTCGACGAACGCCATCAGCACGTCCCAGTTGAGCGCCAGCACCACCCCCGCCGTGTCGGCCCGTACCGAGCTGAGCCACAGCGGGTCGGCGTGGCCGATGGCCTCGTCGCCCAGACCGTCGCCGTCGCTGATGATGCCGAGGACCTCCTCCTCGCCGTACTTGCCGGTGGTGTAGCGCGTGAACCGGCCGTGCACCACGAGGTACGCCTCGGTCACCGGCTGCCCGGCGTCCACCAGCACCTGGCCGGCGCGTACCTCACGCACCCGGAACCGGGAGGAGATCTCCCGCAGGGCCGCGAGGTCGGAGTAGCCGCGCAGTGCGGGGAGTTCGGTGAGGGTCTGCGGGATGACCTTGACGTCGTCGGCGCCGTTCTGGTCGAACTGCACCCGGCCTCGGCCGATGCGCAGCTGGAGACGGCGGTTGACCCGGTAGGTGCCGCCCTTGACGTCCACCCACGGCAGCATCCTGAGCAGCCACCGCGAGGTGATGGCCTGCATCTGCGGCGCGGACTTGGTGGTCGTCGCGAGCTGTCGCGCGGCCCGGGTGCTGAGGCTGGTGAACTGCTGTTCGTCGGCGGGTTCCGGTGCGCTTTCGGAGGAGCTTACGGGGGCGGTCACATTCCCTCCCGATCGGTGAGCCGATGAGCGTGGACGTGCGAGCGAGTGTGTGCGTGGACGCGCCTGGACACGGGCGGACGCCGGGTGCTGCGGAGAAACGGGATTCGGGAGGCGCGGAACTCGTGTGGCGCGGAATTCGTGTGGCGCGCTGACGACGTGGTCGTGGGCGGATTCCGAGGCGATCGACACGGGAACGGCGACGCCGGGGCGGCACGTACGGCGGTGATGCGATACGTACGGCGGTGAGGCGGTACGTGCGGCGGTGAGGCGGTACGTACGGATGGGTGGTGTGCGTCGCGGTCCAAGCCAAACAGGCGGGACGGCCGGTCGGGCACCGCGTGAAAGGGGCGGCTTCGCACCCTGGTGATGCGGAAACCAAGTACCGAGGCACAGCACCGGCCGACCCGTGCCTGCGCGCCGGTCGTCCGCCTCCCGCGACCGGCGCGCAGGGCGCACGATTCCGCCCGCACGAGAAGGGGCCGCCCAAGGCGGCCCCTGATCAGCGGTGATTCACCAGCGCGGCAGTCGCAGCTCGTACCCCGGCTCGATCCGGCGCATGTACCCGGTGTCGTCCCGCGAACGCGTGCCGGAGTCGACATACAGCCGGTGCAGCCGGTCCAGGGCGTCGTGGTCCAGCTCCACACCCAGCCCTGGCCCTGTCGGCACCGCGACCTCCCCGTCCCGGATCTCCAGCACGCCGGGGACGATCACGTCGTCGGCGGAGTTCCACGGATAGTGCGTGTCGCAGGAGTGGTCGAGGTTGGGAATGGCCGCTGCGACATGGGTCATCGCGGCCAGGCTGATGCCCAGGTGCGAGTTGGAGTGCATGGACAGGGCGAGTCCGAACGCCTCGCAGACTGCGGCCAGTTCACGGGTGCGGCGCAGTCCGCCCCAGTAGTGGTGGTCGGTGAGCAGCACCTGGATCGCGTCCTGCTCGACCGCCGGCCTCAGCTGCTCCCAGGCGACCACGCACATGTTGGTGGCGAGCGGCATCGGCGAGTCCTTCGCCACCTCCGCCATACCGGCGATGGTGGCGGTGGGATCCTCCAAGTACTCCAGTACGCCGTCCAGTCGACGGGCGACGTACGTCGAGGTCTCCACCGTCCAGGCCGTGTTGGGGTCCAGCCGCAGCGGCTGCCCGGGGAAGGCCTCCGCGAGCGCCTCGATCGCGGCGATCTCCTCGTCCGGCGGGAAGACTCCGCCCTTGAGCTTGAACGACCCGAACCCGTACCGCTGTTGCATCAACCGGGCCTGCTCGACGATCCCCGCCGGGTCCAGGGCCTCGCCCCAGTCGTCGCCGACCGCCGGGCGGCCGTCGAGGGCGGGGTGTTCGGCCCACTTGTAGAACAGGTACGCGGCGAAGGGCACGGAGTCGCGGACCCGGCCGCCGAGCAGATCGCTGACCGGGCGGCCGAGCAGTTTGCCCTGCGCGTCGAGGCAGGCCACCTCGACCGCCGAGGTGGTCCAGCCGCGTTCGTGGGAGCCTGGCACGGTCGGCAGCAGCACGGCGTCGATCGCGGCCGCGACGGCGGTCGTGTCGAAGACGTCCAGGCCGACCACCGCCTTCGCGGCGGCGTAGAGTCGCTCCAGCCGGACGGTGCCGCCCGTCGACTCGCCGAGCCCCACCGTCCCGTCCTCCAGGACGAGTTGGAGCACGGTCCGCAGCGCGAGCGGCTCGTGGACGCCGACCGAGTTGAGCAGCGGCGGGTCGCGGAAGGCGATCGGGGTGACGATCAGCTCCCGGATCCTGGTCCCCGGTGTGCCGGTGCGGTTCTCGGTCACGCGCCCACCACCTCCAGGCCGTGGTCGATGAGCTTCGCCAGCCGGGCGATGTGCTCCGGGGTCGGGTCGACGAGAGGGGCCCGTACACCGCCGACGTCCAGGCCGCGAAGGGTCACCCCGGCCTTCACCAGGGCCACGGCGTATCCGGGCACCTCGTCGCGCAGTTCGACGAGCGGACCGTAGAACTCGTCGAGGAGCGTGGCGACCAGCGCCTCGTCGCCCTCGGCCAGCGCCCGGTGGAAGGCGAGGGCGATCTCCGGGGCGAAGGCGAACACGGCGGAGGAGTACAGGCCGACGCCGATGCCCTGGTAGGCGGGCGCGGTCATCTCGGCGGTGGGCAGTCCGTTGAAGAACTGGAAGCCCTCCGTGCCCGGCACGGCCCGGACCGCGCGCACGATCCGGTGCATCCTCTCGATGTCCCCGATGCCGTCCTTGAGGCCGACGACCCCGGGCAGGGCGGCGATCTCGGCGGCGGTGTCCGCGGTGAGACGGGCGGTGCCGCGCTGGTAGAAGACGACCGGCAGGCCGGTGGCGGCCGTGACCTCCCTGACGTACCGCACCAGGCCCTGTTGCGGCGCGCTCACCAGATAGGGCGGCAGCAGCAGGATGCCGTCGGCGCCGGCGCGTTCGATCCGGGCGGCCTGGTCGCGGGCGACCGGGGGCGGGCCCCCGGCGGCGGCCAGCACGGGAACCCGCCCGGCCGTCGCCGCCACGGCGACCCGCGTGGCCCGCTCGATCTCCTCGGGCGTCAGCGCGTGGAACTCACCGGTGCCGCAGGCGACGAACACGCCCCCGGCACCGGCCGCGACCCCGGCCTCGATGTGCTGTGCGAGCCGTTCCTCGTCCAGCGAACCGTCCGAACCGAACGGCGTGACCGGAAAGAACAGCACTCCTTGGAACTTCATGTCTCCCTCAAACGTGGGGGGTTGGGTCAGCCCTTGGTGGCCCCGGCGGCGATGCCGGTGACCAGCGAGCGCTGGAGAAGCAGGTAGACGACAAGGCTGGGCACCAGCGCGATGACCGCGCCGGCGAGGACGACGCCCGAGCCGACCTCGGGGTCGGTCCGCAGGATCGAGAGGGCCACGGTGACCGTGTAGTCGGTCGGGTCCTTGGCCGCGATGAGCGGCAGCAGGTACTGGTCCCAGATCATGATGAAGCCGAGGACCCCGGCCACGCCGAGCGCGGGCTTGCACAGCGGCAGGACGACCTGCCACAGCATCCGCAGCTCGCCCACGCCGTCGAGGCGGGCGGCCTCCTCGATCTCGCTGGGTATGTCCTTCATGAACTCGGTCAGCAGCATCACCGAGAAACCCCAGGCACCCAGCGGCAGGATCACGCCCCACACGGTGCCCTTCAGATCGATGCCGACCACCGGGACATGGCCGAGTACCAGGGACAGCGGGATGGCGATGACCTCCTCGGGCAGCATCATCGTCAGCATGAACAGGGTCATGATCAGCGCCTGGCCGCGGAAGCGGTGCCGGGCCAGCGCGTACGCGGCGAGCACGCACACCACGAGTTGCAGGAGCAGTCCGCCGCCCGCGATGACGAGCGAGTTGGTGAAGTAGTCCCAGATACCGCGCTCCCCGGCCACCCGGAAGTTGAGCAGCGTGCTGTCGTGCGGGAGGAAGGTCAGCGACGAGCCGCTGGGGTGGGTACTGAGGGCGCCGGAGACGATCGTCAGGAAGGGCGCGGCGAAGATGCCGAGCGCGATCGCGCACAGCAGGATCCGCAGGGCCCAGGAGACGCCGGGCCTGTCGTTCCAGCCGAGCGCGGTGTCGAAACGGGCGGGCGTCGTACGGGCCGGTTTGCCGGACCGTTTGGACGGGGTGGCGGTGACCTGGTCGGACGGGGTCCGGACGGGATCGAGGGCGGGTGCGCTCATCGCAGGTCTCCCCTCTTGCGGAAGTGGTTGACGGAGACGGTGAGCAGCAGCGTCACCGCGAGCAGGACGACGGAGGCCGCCGACGCGCCGCCGATGTCGTTGCGGGTGAAGCCGAGGGTGTAGGCGCGGGTCATCCACACCTCGGTGGACCCGGCGGGGCCGCCGCCCGTGAGGACGTACACCTCGGTGAAGACGCGCAGACCACGGATGGCGGCCAGGGTGAGGACGATGCCGAGGGCGGGACGGATCGCCGGCAGGGTGACGTACCGCAGCCGCTGCCACAGTGAGACGCCGTCCATCGCGGCGGCCTCGTACAACGTGCGGTCCACGCCCGCGAGTCCGGCGAGGATGATGACCATGTTGTAGGGGGCGGCCATCCAGACGCCCATGACCATCGTTGCCCAGAGCGCGGTGTCGGGGTTGTCGAGGAAGGGTGTCGGGCCGAGGCCGAGGACGCCGAGGGCGCTGTTCACGAGGCCGTCGGAGGTCGGGTAGTACATCAGCCGCCACAGCTCACCGACCACGGCGGTGGCGGTGACGACCGGCAGGAAGACGGCCGCGCGGATGATCTTCAGCGAGCGGGCCTGGCCCTCGAGCAGCAGCGCCAGGAAGAAGCCGACGACGATCGCGCCGAGCGACTGCCCTATGCCGAGGAGGAGGGTGTGGCCGACCGCGTCCTGGAAGCGGTGGTCGGTCAGGACCCGCGTGTAGTTGTCGAGGCCGACCCACCGGTCGCCCAGGAACGGCCGTACGTCGAAGAAGCTGAGCCAGATGCCCTTGCCCATCGGCACGAACTTGAAGACGAGGGCAAGCAGCAGACCGGGGGCCAGGAACAGCCAGGGGAGGACGGCCTTCTTGGAGAGGACCCGCTTGGCGAGCGCTCTGCGCCGGTCCGGAGCGATAGTGGTCGCGGTGGTCGCGGTCATTTCAACAGGTCCTGGTCCTTGAGGTCACCGGCGAGGGTGTCGTTGAGTTCCTTGAGGCCGGTGCCGACGTCGCTGCCGCAGTAGGTGAAGACGGCGTTGAGGGCGTCGGCGGTGTCCTGCTTGATCGGTGCGAAGTCGGGTGCGTTGGGGAACTGCTCGGAGGCGTCCTCGTACGCCTTCTGTACGACGCTCCAGCGCGGGTCGTCGCGCACCTGGGCCGCGTCGAGCGTGGCGTTGACGGGGATGCGGACCACGGGCTGGTTCCTGCCCGTCATGGCGAGCTTCTGGCCCTCGGGGGAGATCAGGAAGGCGGCGAGGGCCTGTTCCTGCTTCGTCTTGCCGGTCCTGGCCCCGAAGTAGACGTTCTCGCCGTCGGCGAGCACGGTGGACCCGGCCGGGCCCGCGGGGAACGGGACCACCTCGTACTTGTCCTTGCCGGGTGTGGTGTCGTAGGTGGCGATGTTGTACGGGCCGGTGAGGTACATCCCGGCGTTGCCGTCCTGGAAGTTGGTGGCCGTGCCGGTGACGGCGCTGATGGCGCCGGGCTGGATGACACCGTTGTCACCGCAGAAGAGGTTGTCCTTCATCCAGGTGACGGTGCGCACGGCGGCGGCCGAGTCCATGGCGGGGCGGTAACCCTTGCCGTCCGGCTCGATGATCTTCGCGCCGCCGGACCAGAGGAAGCTGGCGCCCCACCAGGCGGCGTAGCCGTTCTGGGCGCTGCCCGGGACGACCATGCCGTAGGTGTCCTTCCTGCCGTCGCCGTCCGGGTCGCGATCGGCGAAGGCCTTCGCGACGGCGAGCATCTCCGCCCAGGTCGTGGGCGCCTTGAGCCCGAGCTTGCGCAGCCAGTCCTTGCGGATCATCAGGGTCTGGGCCTGACGGGAGTACGGGATGCCGTAGTGCTCGCCGTCGATGCCCACGGTGGAGGCCCACGTCCGGTCGGTGATCTGGTCGTGGCCCTCGATCGCGGCCGGATCGATCGGCTTGAGCAGGCCCTGGCTCTGGTAACTGCCCATCAGTGCCGTGTCGTTGATCATCACGTCCGGGAGGTCCCTGGTGGACGCCCGGCTCTGGAGCTGCTGGTCGAAGTTGATGACCGGCTGGTAGTCGATCCGGATGCCGGTCTTCTCGGTGAAGGCGGCGAACACCCGCTCGTACGTGGCGGCGGGGTCCGGGTTGCTGCGGGTCCAGACCTCCAGCGTGTTCGGGTCACCGCCTCCGGTGCTGTCGGACCCCGATCCGCAGGCTGCCGCCCCGAACGCGAGCCCCGCGACGGTGATCATGGCGGCCAGGCGGCGACTTCGTCGGCGAACGCCCATGGGCACACTCCGTTGTCTTCCGGGCTGTCCACCCGGCTGTTCATATCCATGAACTCACTTCACGGATCTAAATGATCGGCCAAGCTACGGAGCGTTTCGTTCGCATGTCAAGACATGAGTGGGAGATTTCACCGGTGTCACACCTGGCGCTCGCGGGATCCTGTCAGGCATCCGCGGACATGAGATCTGGAGGTGGTGCGCCGTGACTGATCGCACGGCACCCGGTGCCCTGGCGGCGCGACTCACCGGCCGCCCGGCGACTGGTGAACGCCGACTGTCCGCAACGCTCGCCGAAGTCACCCTCGACGACGGCCGGGTGGTGCTCGTCAAGCTGGGCAACGGCCCCGGCGCGGCCCGGGCCGAGGCGGCCGGACTGCGCTGGCTCGCCGAGGCGCACACGGTCCGCGTGCCGACGGTGTACGGCCACGACGGGGACCGCCTGGTGATCGACCTGGTGGCCCAGGGGGCACCGAGTGCCGCGGCGGCGGCCCGCCTCGGTGCCGAGCTGGCCGCCCTGCACGCCGCCGGGGCGCCCTCCTACGGCGCCCCGCCGCCCGGCGGCCCGAGGGAGGCGTACATCGGACGCGCCCCCATGCGGAACGTCCCCGGCGCCGACTGGCCGGCCTGGTACGCCGAGCACCGTGTGCTGCCGTATCTGCGCCGCGCGGTCGACGACGGCACGCTCCGCCCGGCCGAGACAGCCCCGATCGAGGAGGTCTGCGCGCGGCTGCCCGATCTCGCGGGCCCCGCCGAGCCGCCCGCCCGGCTGCACGGCGACCTCTGGAACGGCAACGTCCTATGGGGTGCCGACGGCCACGCCCGGCTCATCGACCCGGCCGCGCACGGCGGCCACCGCGAGACCGACCTGGCGATGCTGGCCCTCTTCGGCTGCCCTCATCTGGGCCACATCCTCGACGGCTATCAGCGGGCGGCGCCCCTCGCCGACGGCTGGCAGGACCGCGTCGGCCTCCACCAGCTCTTCCCGCTGCTGGTGCACGCCGTGCTCTTCGGCCGTGGCTACGCGGAGCAGGCCCTGCAAGCGGCTCGGGCGGCGCTCGCGCGGTGAGCGCGGGCGCCGCCCGGAGCGACACGGAGGTGAGGAGAGCGAGGAGACTTGTGGTTGGCCGCTTGTACGGCGGTGAGAAGGAAGCCTCCCCATGGCCTCACTGAGGGCCGCGGTGACAGAACGAAACCGGGAGGCGCCGACGTGGCGCCTCCCGGTTCGAAGTCGGTGGCGAGGAGAGCGAAAGGACTTGATTTCATTTGGAGTGAATGAGAAGGAAGCCCCTTCATGGCCTCGCCACGGGCAAACGCTAGCACTCAGCCCGGGATCAGGTCGCGCAGATTTTCGAGGGTGATGACCCGGGAGTCCGGGTGCAGCCCCTCGGGCCGTCCGAGACCGATGTACGTCACGGGCTCGTCCGGCACCGACACGCCGTCCCACAGGTCCATGACCGTCGTGTCGCGGGACATCAGGTCGACCAGGTACCCCACCGTCAGCTGCTCGCGCTCCACGAGGGCGCGCACCACCTTGGACACCGACACCTGGTTGTCCTCGACCCGGTTGGCCGACGAGATCCCCTTCAGATACAGGTGCAGCCACTTCGCACGCCACCGTCCGTCGTCCCCGCGCCGGAACACCAATGGCAGCGCCACTCGGCCCACCCCGCGCAGCTCCGACTTCATCCGCACCGTGCGCGGCTCGAACGGGCGACCCTTCTGCTCGCCGTCGCGCACCATGAAGCCGAAGAACGACTCCTCGACCTCCTCGAAGCCCTCACCCGCGTAGATGTTGACCTCCGGGACGATGAACGCATTGCGCACCCGGTCCAGGGACAGGTCGATGAACTCCGAGGCCCCGTGGGGCGCCTCGGTGATGTCGCCCGAGTGCCTGCCCCCTACTGCCGTGAGGGACGTGTAGGAGAGCCAGGAGTCGGTGCTGTAGTCGGAGTGCAGAAGCAGTGCCGACAGGTCGTAGTCGGTCCGGAACTCGGTCTCCTTCCAGTACACGAAGAAGCGCAACCGGTCGCCCTCGACCGTCGAGACCGACCCTCGCGGCAGCACGCCGAGCCCGGCCGCGGTCGCCCTGCCGCTGAGCGGGAGCGCCACGTCGAGGACGTCGGGGTCGATCAGCAGTCGGCCCGGTGCCTGGAGCCGGCGGCGCAGCTCGGCGTCGAGGGCGGTGATCAGCCGGTCGCGGTCGGCGGCCGGTACGGGCGGCCTGACGTCGGGGGTCACCCAGGCGCGTCCCCGGCGGTTGACGAAGACGCGGGGCTCCTCGCTCTCCCGTTCCCGGTTGTGGAAGTGTTCGCGGACCGCGAGCACGACCCGGCCGGAGACCCCGGGTGCGACGCGCACCGCCGCGGCCACCACCGTGTCCCGCTCCGCCTGGTCGGCGGCGATGCGCAGCAGCAGGTCCAGGGCGCGGAACAGCCTGCCGGGAGCGGACTCCAGCAGCTTCACCGCGCCGAGCACGTCGAGCTCGTCGAGCAGTTTCTCCAGCCGGCTGCCGAAGGACCGCGCCTCCTTCTCACCCCGCGCGACGGCGAACACGTCGGCGGCGTGCGGCCAGCGCGGGTACTCGTGCGGGTGGAGGCGCTCACCGAGCCGCTTGAAGGGCTCCCGGTGCGCGTGCACATCGGCGAGCTTCGCGGGGTTCGCCGCGACCACGGCGTCGAGGCCCGCGAGGAGCCCCCGGCGCACCGGCCGCGACAGTGCCCGCAGCCGGGTCGGCTCCTGCAGCGTCACGTCGCCGCCCGACAGCGCGCAGGCAAGCCGCAGCACATCGGTGACGGTGTCGAGGAGGAGGTCCGCGCCGACGCCGAGCCGGGCCTCGTTGACGACCGCCCGGTTCTCCCGGACCGGGATCCGCTCCGGCTGGGGGCCGAGCGCGCACCGCTCGGCGAGCACCTTGAGGTCACGCAGGTGGTCCTCGCCCAGCGGGGTCGTGCTGCCCGCCAGGGCCAGGTACAGATCGGTGAGTTCGTCGTCCAGGTCCCGGCCGAGGTGCAGGACGGTCACCCGGTCGCCCGCCGAGGCGATCAGCTCGTCCTGCGCCGCGAGCATCTCCTCGTAGGTGTGCTGGTAGCGGCCGTACGTGGGGAGGCTGAGCAGGTCGAGCACCCCGTTCGCCAGCTGTGTCAGCACGTTCTCGCGGGACTTCTCGTCGCCGAGGGCCTTGGCCACGCAACCCGTCCAGAACTCCTCGGTGTCCGGCACGTTCGCCGGGAAGTCGATGAAGTAGGAGTTGTGCCGGACGTGGTCGCCCACCATCTCGCTCACGGTGCGCAGTGTCCGCCCGGCGGTGTGCAGGACCGCGGCCCCGGACAGCCCCGACAGACGCTCCAGCAGCTCCGCCGAGAGCTTGAAGCCCACGTCCATGAGGGCTGCGTCGAACTGCCGCGCGGCGGCGGTGCCTTCGCCGGCGGACCCCCTGGGGGCGGGAAGGCGGTGGGTGTGCCGGATGACCAGCGATTCGAGACTCTGCGCCATTCGGGGATGATCGCAGAGGTGTGCGAGTCGGCGCACAGGGGTTTTTCCGTACGCCGCCCCGTCCGTGCCTACACCTGTGCGTGCGCTTCCAGTCCGCGCCGCGCATGCGCGAGGAAGCCGTCGAGGGCCACCTCGAAGGCGGCGTCCGCGCGACCGTCGCCCACCGCGTCCAACGCCTGTGCCAGGCGCGGCGTGGCCGACGCGTCGGTGATCTCCCACATGGCCACGGGAGCGGCGAGGTCCAGGGCCGAGCCCAGGACGACGTTCTCCAGGGCGACCAGCACCGGCATCACGTCCGGGAGCGGGAAGCCCGCGTCGAGGAGCAGGGTGACGGCCCGCTCGTACTGTTCGAGGATGCGCGGGGCCCGTACCGGGGACGTCGTCAGCAGCGGGATGGCCCGGGGGTGGGCCGCGAAGGCGGCGCGGTAGGAGCGGGCCCACGCCTCCAGGGCCTCGTCCCAGGGGCGGAGGTCGAGGGCGGAGACGTCGATGCCCTCCGCGACCCGCTCCCGCAGCAGCTCCACGATGCCGTCCCGGCCGTCCACATGGTGGTACACCGAGCCGGTCTGCACCCCGAGCCGCCGTGCGATCTGCGGAACGCTGAACTCGCCCTGTGCGTCGAGGAGTTCCAGCGCGGTGGTGGTGATGCGCTCCCTGTCCAGCAGGGGTGTGCGCGGCCGTCCCATGGTGTCCGTCCCCTCCGGGGTCTTCCCAGTAGTCCGAGGTGAAGGCTACATTGCGAAAACCGAAAGCCTTTAGGTTTACGGGCTCAGGTCATCCCGCACGGCCCGGTACCCTCGTCCCTGCCCGCAGCCAGAAGGGCTTTCCCTCATGACTGTCACCCCCGACGCGACCGCCGCAGGCCCGGCCGAAAGCGCGTCCTCCCCGACCCCGTCCCTCCGCTCCGGCTCTCTCGGCACCACCGATATTGCGTTCTTCGTCGTCTCCGCCGCCGCCCCGCTCACCGTGATGGCCGGAGTCGCCCCGCTCGCCATCCTGATGGGCGGCATCGGCGCCCCCGTCGGCTATCTCCTGGCCGGGCTCACGCTCGCCGTCTTCGCCGTCGGCTTCACCACCATGAGCCGCCACGTCCGCAGCGCCGGCGCCTTCTACGCGTACATCACCCGCGGCCTCGGCCGCCCGGCCGGCATCGGCGCGGCGCTCCTCGCGCTCATCGGCTACAACGGCATGGAGATCGGCGTCTACGGCCTCCTCGGCACCGCCACCCGGGACACCGCCCACTCCCTGTTCGGTGCGGACATCCCCTGGCTGCCCGTCTCCCTCGTGGGCCTGCTGATCATCGGCTATGCCGGCTACCGGTCCATCGACTTCGGCGCCAAGCTCCTCGGCGTCCTGCTCGTCGCCGAGACCGGCATCCTCGTGCTGCTCGCCGGGGGTGTGCTGATCGAGGGCGGCGCCGACGGCCTCTCCCTCGCCTCCTTCGCCCCGGACAACGTCATGGTCTCCGGCATGGTGGCCGTCCTGGCCTTCGCGTTCGCCGCGTTCACCGGTTTCGAGTCCACCGTCATCTACCGCCGCGAGGCCCGGGACCCGGCCCGCACGGTGCCCCGCGCCACCTACCTCGCCATCGGCTTCCTCGGCCTGTTCTACGCCTTCATCGTGTGGACCGTGATCCAGGCCTTCGGTGACGCCCAGGTCATCGCGGCGGCCGGCGCCAACCCCGCCGACCTGTTCTTCTCCGCCATCACGACCTACGTCGGACCCTGGGCGGCCGACCTGATGCGCGTCCTCATCGTCACCAGCGTCCTCGCCTCCCTCCTCGCCTTCCACAACGCCATCAACCGCTACGGCCTCGCCCTCGCCGAGGAGGGGATCCTCCCCAAGGCTCTGGCCCGCGTCCACCCGCGCCACCGCTCCCCGTACGTCGCGGGCATCGCCCAGACCGTCCTCGGCGCGATCGTCGTCCTGGCCTTCGCCGCGGCCGGTGCCGACCCCTACATGCAGCTGCTGCTGTGGGTGAACACCCCCGGCATGCTCGCCCTGATGCTGCTGCAAGTGCTCGCCGCGCTCGCCGTGCCCTTCTACTTCCGGCGCGTCACCCACAGCGAGGGTGTCCTGCGCACGGTCGTCGCCCCCGTCGTCGCGGCGGCGCTCCTGACCGGCGCCATCGCCCTGGTCGTCAGCCACCTCGACCGGTTCACCGGCGCCTCCACGGCGGTCAACACCTTCCTGGCGGCCCTCGTCCCGACGGTCCTCGTCATCGGCCTCGTCCTCGCCCGCTGGCTGCGCCGGGCCCGCCCCGAGGTCTACGCGAACTTCGCCGCCGAACCACCGGCCGCGTCCGGCGACTGACCCCGCCCCAGCCGCCCGCCGCCCCCACCACAGGAGGAGACCTCTCCATGCCCACCGCCGACCTCGTCATCACCGGCGCCCACGTCCGCACCCTGGATCCGGAACGGCCGTACGCCACCGCGGTCGCCGTACACGACGGCCTGATCGCCGCCGTGGGTGATGCGGCGGACGTACGGGACTGGCGCGGACCGGGCACCGAGACCGTGGATCTGGGCGGCGGCCGACTGGTGCCGGGCCTGGTGGACAGCCACAGCCACCCCGTCTGGGGCCTGGACATGGCCACCGGCATCGACCTCACCGCCGTACGCGACCTCGACGGACTCCGCGCCGCGCTCACCTCGGGGGAACGTGTCGACGGCTGGGTCATCGGCTACGGCCTCGACCACAACGTCTTCGGTGGCCGGACCATCGACCGCGTCCTCGTCGAGGACATCCTGCTCGGTGCCCCCGCCTTCCTGCGCCTGTACGACGGCCACTCCGCCCTGGTCAGCGGGGCCGCCCTCAAGGCCGCCGGCATCACCGGACCGCGCGCCTTCGAACAGCGCTCGCACCTCGCCGTCGACGCCGACGGACGGCTCACGGGCCATCTCGTCGAGCATGCCGCGATGGAACTCGTCCAGCCCGTCATGCCCCGGCCCTCGTACGCCGAACGACGTTCCCGGCTGGCCGAGTTGCTCGGCGCGATGGCCGCCACCGGCCTCACCGGCGCCCATGTGATGGACCTCGGCGACCTCGACCTGGTGGGCGCGGTCGCCGAGGAGTCGGTACTGCCGCTCCGGCTGCGCTTCGCGCCCTGGTGCATGCCCGGCGCCGACGCGGACGACCTCGCGGAACTCGTCGCACTCCAGGGCAGGGACGGACGGCACTGGCGGGTCGGCGGCGTGAAGTTCTTCATGGACGGCACCGTGGAGGGCGGCACCGCCTGGCTGGACCACCCCGACTGCCACGGCCAGGGCACCGACGCGTTCTGGCCCGACCCCGGCGCCTACAGCGACGCGCTACGGCACCTGCACCGCGCGGGGGTGCGTACGGCGACCCACGCGATCGGCGACGCCGCCGTGCGGCACGTCCTCGACACCGTCGCCTCGCTGGGGCCCGGCGGGCGGCTCGCGCACCGGGTGGAGCACATCGAGTCGGTGCCGGACGAGCTGGTGGCGCGGTTCGCGGAGGTGGGGGTCATCGCCTCCATGCAGCCCCCGCACACCGACTACACCCGGGCCGACCTGTCCGACGAGTGGTCGTCGCGGCTCGGCGCGGAGCGTGCGGTACGGGCCTGGCGGCTGCGCGATCTGCGGAACGCCGGCGCGGTCGTCGCCCTCGGGTCGGACTGGCCCATCGCCCACTATGACGCGCGGGCCGTACTGGCCACGGCCCGCGAGCCGCGGGGCGCGGCGTCCTCCGGCGCGGGGCTTACCGGGATGCAGGCGCTGGAAGGTTGCACGAGTCACGCGGCGCTGGCCGCGGGTGAGGCGGATGTCTCGGGCCGGATCGCGGTGGGCTTCCGGGCCGACCTCACCGCGCTGGGAGTCGACCCCGTCGAAGCACCGGCCGACGAGGTCGCCGAGGCACCGGTGCGGCTGACTGTGACGGGCGGGCATGTGGTGCACCGGGGGCTTTGAGCGAGGGGGGCGGGCGGGGGAGGGAGGATCGCCGTTGCGCATCCTGCCCGGTCGTCGGCCGCGGGTGGGCGGTGGCTGGTCGCGCGGTTCGCCGCGCCCCTGAGAAGCAGGGGCAGGGGCTGCGCCCCGTGCTTTTCGGGCCCGCAGGGCCGTCGTCTTTAGGCCCGCAGCGGCCCGGGCTGTCAGGGGTGCGGGCCCGGGTTGTCACGGGCGCGGGGATCCGCGCGACCAGCCCTCACCGGACCCGCACGCGAACGAACGACCCGGCCGTCCCTCACCCCGGCGGGGGCGAGGCCGCCCCCGGCCCGGAGTCGTCAGCTCGGCGAGTCACCGGGGTCGCGGAGGTCCTTGACCCGCTTGAGCTTGCCGACCGAGCGTTCCAGGGTCTCGGGGTCGACGATCGTCACCTCCACCGTGACGCCGACCCCGTCCTTGACCGCCCGGGCGATCGCCGCGGCCGCCGCCTCCCGGCGGTCGGCGGCCGCGGCCGGACGGGCCTCGACCCGGACCGTCATGTGGTCCATGCGGCCCCGCCGGGTCAGCAGGACCTGGAAGTGCGGGGCCACGTCGGGTGTGCGCAGCACGATCTCCTCGATCTGGCCGGGGAAGACGTTCACCCCGCGCAGGATGATCATGTCGTCGCAGCGGCCGGTGACCTTGCGCATCCGGCGGAAGGCGGGGCGGGCGGTGCCGGGCAGCAGCCGGGTCAGGTCGCGGGTGCGGTAGCGGACGATCGGCAGGGCCTCCTTGGTGAGGGAGGTGAAGACGATCTCGCCCTCCTCGCCCTCGGGCAGCACGAGGTCCGTGAGCGGGTCGACGACCTCGGGGTAGAAGTGGTCCTCCCAGATGTGCAGGCCGTCCTTGGTCTCCACGCACTCCTGCGCGACCCCCGGGCCGATCACCTCCGACAGGCCGTATATGTCGACCGCGTGGAGGCCCGCCCGCTCCTCGATCTCCCGGCGCATCTCCTCCGTCCACGGTTCGGCCCCGAAGATGCCCACCCGCAGGGAGCTGGAGCGCGGATCGACGCCCTGCTTCTCGAACTCGTCCAGCAGCGTGAGCATGTAGGACGGGGTCACCATGATGATCTCGGGACGGAAGTCCTGGATGAGTTGCACCTGGCGGGCGGTCATGCCGCCGGAGGCAGGGATCACCGTGCATCCGGCGCGCTCGGCCCCGTAGTGCGCGCCGAGGCCGCCGGTGAACAGGCCGTAGCCGTAGGAGATGTGCACCCTGTGCCCTCTGCGGCCACCGGCGGCCCGGATCGAGCGGGCGACCACGTCCGCCCACAGGGCGAGGTCGTTCTCCGTGTAACCGACGACCGTGGGGCGCCCGGTGGTGCCGCTGGAGGCGTGCACGCGTCGTACGTCGGACATCGGGACGGCGAACATGCCGAAGGGATACGTGTCCCGCAGATCGGCCTTCGTGGTGAAGGGGAACCGGGCCAGGTCGTCGGGGGATCGGCAGTCGTCGGGGCCGACCCCGGCCGCGTCGAACTTCATCCGGTACAGCTCCACATGGTCGTACGCGTGCCGCAAGGTCGCCCGCAGCCGGTCGAGTTGCAGCTCCCGCAGCTGCTCCGGGGTGAGGCGCTCGCCGTCGTCCAGCAGGTCGTGGGGGAGAGGTTCGCCCAGGCTGCTCATCACGACTCCTTCGTGCCCACTACCGGCATGGGCCGACCGACCATTCGGTTGCTGTGCGTCACGGTCATGTAATCCAGGGCTGTCGGCAGCTGTCAAGAAGGCGCTGATCGCGAGGGAGGGGCGTGCGGGTCTTGCCCGTCCGCTCGAATCACGTCACACTGGTACCGAACGAATGGTCGGTTGGGAAGCTGGTATCGATGACGACGACAGACTCCGCAGGGGTGCCGTCCCAGGACTCCGAGGGGACCCAGGACGCCGAGGACGCGCTGCGGGAGCACTTCGACGCGACGATCGCGCGGGACCAGCGGATCGAGCCGCGCGACTGGATGCCCGAGGGCTACCGGAAGACGCTCGTCCGGCAGATCGCGCAGCACGCGCACTCGGAGATCATCGGCATGCAGCCGGAGGGCGAGTGGATCACCCGGGCGCCCTCGCTGCGCCGTAAGGCGATTCTCTTCGCCAAGGTCCAGGACGAGGCGGGCCACGGGCTCTATCTGTACTCGGCGGCCGAGACCCTCGGCGCGGACCGCGCGGACCTGACCCGGCGGCTGATCGAAGGCCGCCAGAAGTACTCCTCGATCTTCAACTACCCGACGGCGAGCTTCGCCGACGTGGGTGTCATCGGCTGGTTCGTGGACGGCGCGGCGATCTGCAACCAGGTGCCGCTGTGCCGGAGTTCGTACGGGCCGTACGCGCGCGCGATGGTGCGGATCTGCAAGGAGGAGTCGTTCCACCAGCGGCAGGGCTATGAGCTGTTGCTGACGATGATGCGCGGCACCGAGGCGCAGCGCGAGATGGTCCAGGACGCGGTGAACCGCTGGTGGTGGCCGTCGCTGATGATGTTCGGCCCGCCCGACGACGCCTCGCCCAACTCCGCGCAGTCGATGGCCTGGAAGATCAAGCGGCACTCCAACGACGAGCTGCGGCAGCGCTTCGTCGACATGACCGTCCCGCAGGCCGACAAGCTCGGCGTCACCCTCCCCGACCCGGAGTTGCGCTGGAACGAGGAGCGCGGACGCCACGACTTCGGAACCCCCGACTGGGCCGAGCTGAAGCGCGTGATCACCGGCGACGGACCGTGCAACGAGCAGCGGACGCAACGGCGGCGGACCGCCCACGAGGAAGGCGCCTGGGTGCGTGAGGCGGCCACCGCCCACGCCGCCAGGCAGAGCGAGCGAGCCCGGAAGGGGACGGCGGCATGACCGGCACGAACGACGGTGGCACGGCCCGGACGAACGACGGTGGCACGGCCCGGACGAACGACGGTGGCACGGCCCGGACGAACGACGGTGGCACGGCCCGGACGGAGAGCGGTGGCACGGCCCGCCCGGACAAGGGTGACTGGCCGTTGTACGAGGTCTTCGTGCGCGGCAAGCGTGGCCTGAACCACGTCCACGTGGGCTCGCTGCACGCAGCCGACGACCAGATGGCCCTCACCCACGCCCGCGACCTCTACACCCGCCGCAACGAGGGCGTCTCCCTCTGGGTGGTGCGCTCCGAACACATCGCCGCCTCCACGCGCGACGAGAAGGACCCCTTCTTCGAGCCCAGCGCCGACAAGGTGTACCGCCATCCCACCTTCTACGACATCCCCGACGACGTCCCGCACATCTGAGGAGCAGGGCATGAGTGACGACCACGTCTACCTGACCCTCGCCGAGGGACACGAGGACGACGCCCGCTGGGCGTACGGCACCGGCTTCGAGGACCCGCTGCACGGCGTGGACACCACGGTGCCCGAGGGTGTGGACGCCGGTGCGCTGGCCGCGGTCTGCGTGGCCCTCGGCGACGACGCCCTGATCTGCGCCCAGCGGCTCGCCGAGTGGACCACCCGCGCGCCCGAACTGGAGGAGGAGGTCGCCCTCGCCAACATCGGCCTCGACCTCCTCGGCCAGGCCCGTCTGCTGTACTCCCGCGCCGGACAGGTCGACGGCACCGGACGCGGCGAGGACGCGTACGCCTACTTCCGGGACGCCGACGACTTCCGCAACGTCCGCCTCGCCGAACTCCCGGGAGGCGACTTCGCCTTCACCGTCGTCCGGCTGCTCGTCCTGTCCACGTGGCGCCTCGCGCACTTCGAGCAGCTCGCCGGCCACCCCGACCCGGTCCTCGCGGCGATCGCGGCCAAGGGCGTCAAGGAACTGACGTACCACCGGCAGTACGCCGCCGAATGGGCCGTGCGGCTGGGCGACGGCACGGAGGAGTCACATCGGCGTATCCGCAGGGCGATGGAGCAGGTGGCCCCGTACTTCGGCGAGTTGTTCACCGCCTGCGACGTACGGGACGAGGTAGCCGCCGTGCTCCGCCAGGTCACCGAGGCGGCCGGGCTGCCGATGCCGGTGTACCGGCCGCTGTCGGGAGCGGGCCGCACCGGCGACCACACCGAGCATCTGGCGCCGCTGCTCGCCGAGTTGCAGAGCGTGGCCCGAGCCCACCCGGAGGCCACATGGTGACCACGCCGACCGACGCGCGGCGCGCCCGGCACATCGCCGAGCAGGTGCCGGACCCCGAGCTGCCCATGCTGACCCTCGCCGACCTCGGCGTCCTGCGGGACGTGGAGCTGACCGAGGACGGCACGGTGGTCGCGAGCCTGACCCCGACGTACTCCGGCTGCCCGGCCATGGCCGAGATGCGCGCGGATGTGGCGGCCCGGCTGCGCGCCGCCGGGTACGAACGGGTCCGGATCCGCACGGCCCTGAACCCGCCCTGGACCACCGACTGGATCACCGAAGCCGGCCGCCGCAAGCTCGCCGAGCACGGCATCGCCCCGCCCGGAGCCGCCCCCAGAGGCCCGGTCCCCCTCCTGCTGTCGCCCACCCGCCGCACGGTCGCCTGCCCTCGCTGCGGTTCGGCGGACACCGAGGAGACCTCCCGCTTCGCCGCCACGTCCTGCAAGTCCCTGTGGCGCTGCCGCGCCTGCCGCGAGCCGTTCGAGTACGTCAAGGAGATCTGATGGAAGGCCTCAAGGAAGAACCGACGGGAGGCCTGCGCACGGAGCCGGGGGCCCCGGCGGGTGCCGCAGCTCCGGCCTCGGCCTCTTCCCCCGCGCCTGCCCCGGCCGGTTCCCCGGCCCCGGCGGTACGCCCGCGTACCCGCCGCCCGGCCTTCCATGCCCTGCGGGTCGCGTCGCTGCAGCCGCTCTGCGAGGACGCCGTCGCCGTGGGGTTCGAGATCCCGGCCGAGCTGGCGGAGGAGTTCGCGTTCGCGCCGGGCCAGTCGCTGACACTGCGGCGTGAGATCGACGGACGCGACGAACGCCGCTCGTACTCGATCTGCTCGCCGGCCGGTTCGGCGCCGCGTATCGGTGTGCGGGTCGTGCCGGGCGGACTGTTCTCGTCGTGGCTCGTGAACGATGTGCGGTCCGGCGACACGGTCGAGGTCATGGGCCCCACCGGGTCCTTCACCCCCGACCTCGCCGCCCCCGGCCACCACGTGCTGATCGCAGCGGGCTCCGGCATCACGCCCATGGTCTCCATCGCCGAGTCGGTACTGGCCGCCGACCCCGGTTCGACGGTGACCCTCTTCTACGGCAACCGCCGCAGCGGCACGGTGATGTTCGCCGACGAACTGGCCGACCTGAAGGACCTGTACCCGGCCCGTTTCCAGCTCGCCCACGTCCTGTCCCGCGAACCCCGCGAGGCCGAGGTGCTGTCGGGCCGCCTCGACGCCGATCGGCTCTCCGCGCTCATCGGCTCCCTGGTCGACGTCGACACGGCGGACCACTGGTGGCTGTGCGGCCCGCACGGCATGGTCCGCGACGCCCAGCGGGTTCTGGCCGGACTCGACGTGCCGGACGACCGCGTCCACCAAGAGCTGTTCTACGCCGACGACGAGCCCGTACGGGAGACCCGGCACGAGGAGGCCGCGGCCGAGGGCCCCGTCAGCGAGGTCACCGTCACCCTCGACGGCCGCTCCACCACCTCCGCGCTGTCCCGCGAGCGGAGCATCCTCGAAGGCGCCCAACGCACCCGCCCCGACCTGCCCTTCGCCTGCAAGGGCGGTGTCTGCGGCACCTGTCGGGCCCTGGTCACCGACGGCAAGGCCGACATGCGCCGCAACTTCGCCCTCGAACCGGCCGAGGTCGACGCGGGCTATGTCCTGACCTGCCAGTCGTTCCCGGTGTCGGAGACGCTGACGGTCGACTACGACACGTGAGGGGGCTTGAGGCCGGATCGCCGGGTGCGGGTGGATGGGGGCTGGTCGCACAGTTCCCCGCGCCCCTGAAGGACCAGTCCCTGCGGGCCTGAAGGACCAGGCCCTGCGGGCCGAAAGGACGGGGCGCAGCCCCTGCTTCTCAGGGGCGCGGGGAACTGCGCGACCGGCCCCCGCCCGCCCGCGCCCGACTGACCGCCCCCACCCCGCCCGCGCCCGACTGACCGCCTCCATCCACCCGCCCGCGCCCGACCAACCGACCCCACCCGCCGTCACCCCTCGTGCAACCGCTCCACCAGAATGTCGATCACCAACGGCGTACGCGGCCCGAAGCTGAGCAACACGCCGTCCTCCAGATCCACCACCCGACGGTCCATCCCGGCCGGGGTCTCCCTGATGCCGGGAATCTCCACCAGCCCGTCGACACCGCCGACCGACTCGAGCCCCTTGCTCATCATCAGGATCACATCGGGCTGAGCCTTGACGAGCGCCTCGCTGGTGATCGGCGTGAACGGCTTGTCCAGCCCGGCCACCACCCCGGCGTCCTCCGCCCCCGCCGCCGCGATGAGGGAGTCGGCCCCGGAGCCCTTCCCGCCGATGAGGTAGACGGCCGCCGAGCCACGCATGTACAGGAACGCCACCTTGGGGCTGCTCCCCTCGGGCACGGCAGCCCGCGCCGCCTTCAGGTCGTCGGCGAAGCGCTGGTTGAGCGCCTTGCCGGCGGCCGGGACGCCCAGCGCCTCGGCGACCCGCGTGGTCCGGGTGCTCACGTCGGAGAGGTCGTTGGCCGGATCGAGGACGACTACGGGGACCCCGGCCTCACGGATCTGGTCGACGGCCTCGCCGGGCCCGGTGTCGGTGTCGGCGAGCACCACGGTCGGCTCCAGCGAGAGCACGCTCTCCGCGCTCACGTCGTGTGCCTTGGTCACCTGGGGAAGGCCCTGGGCCTCCGCGAAGGTCGCGGTGATGTCCCGGCCGACGACCTTGTCACCGAGGCCCAGGGTGAACACGATCTCCGCTATGCCCCCGTTGAGCGGCAGGATCCGTGAGGCGTCCTCGACGGTGACCTTGCGGCCGTCGGAGGAGTCGACGGTGACGGGCAGCTCGGGCGTCGGCGCCTCGCCCTTCAGCGGGACGACGGAGTTGGTCCTCAACTGTTCCTGGGCCGCGGCAGCCCGCGCGCTCGCGGACGACGCCGAGTGGTTCGCCGCCTTTGCTTCCCCTTCCTTGCTGCTGCCTGCACATCCGGTCGCAAGCATTGCGAAAGCAACGGTGAGTGCGGCAACTCCCCTGCGCATGATGGTGAGTTGAGGACTTCCGGACCTTCGCATCGAACCGCCTTCCATGTCTACCGTTTGAATCAGGTGTTCGTTATTTTAGGTTAGCCTTACCTGAGTTACCGAGGGTGGGAGTGCTGACACCGATGCACAGATGTGGCCTACGAGCCCTGCGCGCAGTCCCGGCGGCCGTCGCCGTCGCGAGTGCCCTGATCCTGTTCCCGGCCCCCTCCGCGGTGGCCGCCGGCGGCTCCGCGACCGGCCCGGAGGACCAGAGGCTCACCGTTTCCAAATCCTCCGGACTCGACCCGAACGGCGAGACGGTCACCGTGTCCGGCACCGGCTACAACACCGAGAAGGGCGTCTACGTCGCCTTCTGCGTGGACAACGGTGCCGGCAGGACCCCCACTCCCTGTATCGGCGGCGTCGACATGTCCGGCGACTCCGGTTCCTCGGTGTGGATCTCCTCCAACCCGCCCTCGTACGGGGAGGGGCTGGCCGAGCCGTACAAGGGTGCCGGGCACAAGGGCACGTTCTCCGTGCAGGTCGAGGTGCGGGCCAAGGACGCCAACACGGACTGCGCCGAACCGGGTGTGACCTGTTCCGTGATCACCCGCAACGACCACACCAGGGGCGGTGACCAGAGCCAGACGGTCCGTATCCCGGTGACCTTCGCCGGGGCCGACAGCGGCAGCGGCGACGACTCCGGCGCCGACAGCACGGCGACCCCGTCGGCCGGAACGAGCGCGACCACCACCGGCGGCACCACCGGCGGCACGTCGGGCGACACGAACACGTCGGACGACCCGCTGGCCAGCACCGGCAGTGCCGCCGTGCCGCTGGGCATCACCGCGGTCGGGCTTGTCGCGGCCGGCGGGGCGGCCTGGGTCTGGGCGCGCCGACGCCGTACCACCACCGCGCCCGGCGGCGCGGGCCCGACCTGACGGCATGTCGACGTCAGCCGAACACAAGCCGGTCGACGCCCCGCGCAGGGGTGTCCCGTCGATCTCACGGTCGGCATTCCGGATTTCAGGGAGGACTTCGAGGTGATGAACAGACCTGGTGCCACCGCGACGGCGGCGGGCGCGCTGCTCGCCCTGCTCTGCCAAGGCACGGCGACGGCACAGGAGGGGGCAGGGGCCCCGGGTGCGGTGTCCGGCGGGTTCGTGAGCTGGGGCCCGACGTTCGGGGCGTCCACCGGCACCGACGTGACGGTGACGGCCGAGGCGCCCGCCGTGCGCGGCTCCGGCGGCCGGACCTGGTTCCCGGTCGACGGCGGCAGCGCGACCCCGAAAGCCGGGGACGCCGACGTCGGCTTCAACGGATCCATCCGTCTGGGCGGCACCGGCACCGGCGCCTTGACCCTCGGCGAGCTGCGCCTGCGGCTCGACGGCGGCACCGGCACGCTCGACGTGCGGGCCGAACGGGCGGGGGAGAGTGGCGACCTGACGCTGGCCGAGGTCGGCGCGGGCACCGCCGCGCCGACCGTGCGCAGCGGCGGCGCGACCTGGTCGGGCCTGCGGGTGTCGCTGACCGTGGAGGGCGCCGAGCTGCTCGCCGGGTGGAGCGGCCGATCGTACGCGGCGGGGGACGAACTCGCCCCGCTCGACGTGACCGTGGGCACGGGAGCCTCCGGTGCCGAACAGCAGCCGGAGGATGTGGCGGCCGACGAGTCCGGCGGCGGTGCCCCCTCGCCCACCCCGGACGCGAGCGACACGACGACCGGATCCGAGGGGGCGGAGCAGCGGGCGGAGACGACCCCCTCCGCGGCCGTGCGGCTCGCGAGCCTGGCCGCGGGCGCCGGACAACGGGTCACCGGCGAAGGGTTCGAGCCGGGTGAGGTCGTGCTGGTCGCGATCGACGACGACACCCGCTATCAGGCCGTGGCCGACGACTCGGGCGAGGTCGCCCGTGACTTCCCGGTCTACGACACGGCGGCCGAGGGTGCGCACACGGTCCGGCTGTACTCCGTGACCGGAGGTCGCGAGGCCGCCGCGCCGTTCACCGTGCTCGACGGCGAGGCGTCTTCCTGAGCGTCGGGAGCCGGTCAACACCGGTGACGTGAAGGTCTGTTGCGACTTCCTTTGCTTTCTGTTGACAAAGAGATCATGGGCAAGATTAGGTAAGCCTTCCCTAAGTGGAAATGGGACCGGCCGGCCTGTTCCCACTGGGGCAGGCGCGGGTCGCACGGCCCGTGCCTCCCCCCGCCCACCGCTTACGAGAAAGGTGCTCTCCTGATGAGAGTCGTTCCTTCCGCCCGTACCGCCGCCCGCGCCGGTCTCGCCGTCGCCGCCTCCGCCGCCCTGACCCTGGGCCTCGCCACCTCGGCCTCCGCCGCCACCTCGACCCGTACGATCGTCGACGGCAGCACCACCTACAACCTGTCCCTGACCGCGCCGAACACGGCCGCCGCGTCGGGCCAGGTCGTCACCGTCTCCGGCTCCGGCTACAACACGGCCCAGGGCATCTATGTCGGCCTCTGTGTCGTCAACGGCGCCCAGGGCGCCAACAAGCCCACCCCCTGCCTCGGCGGCCAGGACGAGTCCGGTTCCACCGGCGCCTCGCACTGGATCAACAACACGTTCGGCGGCCTGTTCGCCAACAGTTCCAAGTTCGGCACCGGCGGCACCTTCAGCGTCGACATCTTCGTCAAGGCCACCCTCGACGACGGCAGTGTCTGCGGCGAGGACGTCACCTGCGCGGTCGTGACCCGCGCCGACCACTTCGACAGCAACGACCGGAAGTACGACGTCCACGCCCCCGTCACCTTCCAGTAGCCACTCCTACGGCCGGGCCCTTCACCACGGGGCCCGGCCCCGGGACCTGTCCGGCGGCTTCGCCCGAGCGGGAGGGACCCCCATGGCCCCGCTCCTCGGCGTACCAGGGCACTGTCCCTTCCCTGCGACCTGATCCGCCGGACAGGCCCAGGCGTCCCCCGGGTGCGGGGCGCACCCGACGAATGAGGAACCCATGACAGACGACACGACGGACCGGCGGCGGCCGGGCGGCGCGGCCCGACCGCGGCTGAGACGCCCCGCGGCGCTCCTCGGAGCCGCCGCCCTGGTGGCCGCCGCGATCACGGCCGTCACGGTGAGCACCGCCGCCCAGGCCGCCGACACCCCCAGGACCGGCCTCGGCTCGAACGGCCAGAAACTGACCGTCTCGGCTTCCGCGAACCTGGATCCCGACGATGAGACGCTGAGGGTCACCGGCTCCGGCTACGACACGTCCAAGGCCATCTACGTCGCCCTGTGCAAGGACAACGGCGACGGCAAGATCCCCTCGCCCTGCATCGGGGGCGCCGACGAGAGCGGCACCGGCAACTCCTCGCACTGGATCGTCCCCAAGGGCGACCAGTACGAGGGCAACCTCGCCATCGCCTGGGGCGAGGGCGGCACCTTCGACGTCGAGATCGGCATCAAGGCCAAGGACAACGGCGTCGACTGCACCCAGGTCGTCTGTTCCGTCGTCACCCGCGTCGACCACCGCAACTCGGGCGACCGCTCCCAGGACGTCCGCGTCCCCGTCACCTTCGAGGGCCAGGACACCGGCGGCGGGGACGACGGCGGCGAGGGCGAGGACGTGCCCGCCGGCACGGTCGGCTACGTCGAGTCCGCCGCGTTCACGGCGGCCGGCCAGGTCAACGACCTTCTGCTGCACCCGGAGTCCAAGAAGCTGTACGCGGGTTCGGACAACTTCGCCGCCTCCGGGGACGTCGACGAGCGCGGCCTGCACGTCCTCGACCCGGCGGACGGCAAGAGCCTCGGTCACATCGCCCAGGCCCCGGGCACCACCGGCACGCTCGCTCCCCGGGCCGTCGTACGGATCGCCGCCCCGCTCTCCGGTGACGGCGCCGTCCTTCAGTTCGCGCTGCGCGGCATCGGCACCGCCAAGCCCGGCGATGCGGCCGTCGCCGGCAAGTGGATCATCGGCGCCAACATCACCGGGATCGGCCCCGGCACCAAGGACACCACCGTCCTGGTCGCCCAGGGAGAGCAGCTCTCCGAGGCCGACATCGCCACCGCCGTCCCGCTGGAGAACCGCACCCTCACCCTTCAGGGCGGCTCCGTGCTCGGCGCCGACCAGGCGCACAGGGCCGCCTGGTCGGCAGGATCCGCCGGAGGCACCCTGCGCCGCGTCGACACCGACTCCTTCACCGTCACCGCCACTGCCGAACTCCCCTCCGCGAACGTCCAGTTCGTCGAGGCGGACCCGGCCACCGGCAACGCCTGGGTCGGCAGCGGCGACACCGTGCGCGTCTACGACAAGGACGCCAAGTTCCTGAAGGCGATCGAGGGGCCGGACGACGCCGCCGACATCGCCTTCGACACCGCAACCGGCCGTGCCTTCGTCGTCTGGCAGGACAACGGCGACTCCGGCAACGGCGGCGACAACACCAGCCACCTCGGCGTGTACGACACCACCACCTACGCGGAGGCCGCCGCGTCCACGAAGCTGGCGGACAACGACTCCCAGAACGGCTCGGCCTCCGTCGCCGTCGCCCCGGGCGGCACCACCGTCTACGTCAGCAGCCCCTCCGAGGGCGAGATCACCAAGCTCGACCGCCGGATGTCCCCCAGGGTCACCCAGTCCCCGACCGACAGGACCGTGGCACCGGGCGACGAGGTCTCGTTCGTCGCGGCGGCCGAGGGCACACCCGAACCCACCGTGAAGTGGGAGGTCAGTGTCAACGGGGGCCAGACCTGGTCCGTGGTCGAGGGCGCGACGAAGAACACGTACACCTTCAAGGCGAAGGCGGCGCACGACGGTTACGAGTACCGCGCCGTGTTCACCAACGTCGTGGGCACCACCCGCACCTCGCCCTTCACCCTCACCGTCACCGAGGCCGACGACACCACCGGCGGTGGCGACGGGGACGGGGACGGCGGGGACGACGAGCCCTCCGGCACGAAGACCGTCACCGGTTCCGACGGCCAGAAGCTCACCGTCACCCCGGTCAACAACCTCGCCACCGAGAAGCAGACCCTGAAGGTCACCGGCTCCGGCTACGACGAGGACAAGGGCATCTACGTCGCCCTCTGCGTCGACAACGGCGCCGGTGAACTGCCCACCCCGTGCATCGGCGGCGTCGACATGACCGGCGGGTCGCACTCCTCCGCATGGATCTCCTCCAACCCGCCGGACTACGGCGAGGAGTTGGCGATCCCGTACGAGGACGGCGGCACGTTCGAGGTCGAGCTGACCGTCGATGCCAAGGACGAGTACACCGACTGCTTCAAGGCCGATTGTGTCCTCGCCACCCGCGCGGACCACACCCTGTCCGGCGACCGCTCGCAGGACGTCAAGGTCCCGGTCGCCTTCGTCGGCCAGGACCCGGTGGACACCGACGACGGCGGCGACGACGGTGACAGCGGCGGCGACACCGGCGGCGCCACGTCCACCGGCGGCACCAGCAGCGGTTCCACGTCCGGCGGAGGCAGCGGCAGCACCTCCGGCGGCGGCACGGGCGGTACCACGACCACCGGAGGCGGCGGCAGCCTCGCCACCACCGGCCTGACCGTCCTCGGTGTGGCCGCCTCGGCCGCGGCGCTCACCGTGACGGGCTGGATCCTGCACCGCCGGGCGCGGGCGACGGGGCGCGGCACGGCGGCCTGATCCACCCGGACAAGAACCGGAACAGAACGAGAGCCCGGTCCGCCGAGCATGTCGGCGGACCGGGCTCTCGGGCGTCTCACCCCGACGCCACGATCCAGTCGTACGCCTCCCGCGCCGCGAACTCCCGCTGCCCGCCCCGCACGAGCAGCCCCGCCGTCGCGAACGCCGGGTCGTCCGCCTGGTCGGCGACATAGGGAATCGCGACGCACCGCATCCCGGCCGCGTGGGCGGCTGCCGCGCCCGGCGCCGCGTCCTCCAGGACGACACAGTCGGCCGGGGCGACGCCCAGGCGGCGGGCGGCCTCCAGAAACACATCGGGCGCCGGCTTGCCGCGGTCGACCTCCTCCGCCGACACCATGGTCCGCACGAACGCGTCGAGCCCCGTGCCGCCGAGGACCACCTCGATCGCCTCGCGCGACGACCCCGAGGCCACGGCCATGGGCGCCCCCTCGGCCGCCAGCAGCTCCACGAACTTCCGCATCTCGGGGAAGACCGGGGTGGAGGCACGGGCCCGCTCCAGATAGCGGCGGTTCAACTCGTCGACGAGCCCGGCGCGCGGCGCCTCGATCGCGTACTTCTTCTGCCAGAGGCCCAGCGTCTCCCAGGTGCTGATGCCGACGTACCGCGTGTTGTCCCGCCAGGTGTAACCCGGTGCTCCATGGGCGGCGAGCAACTCACGTGAGGCCTCGAAGTAGTTGGGCTCGCTGTCCACGAGTGTTCCGTCGAGATCGAAGATGACCGCAGTGCTGCCGAGCGTGCTGATGGACTTCAGCATGTCAGCAGTCAGCTTCTGGCCGGTCTGCCCGCTCCCGAGCCGATCGACTCCACCAGGGGCGACAACCGGTACGGCACCCGCTCCCGCAGCGCCACCTCCGTACGCGTGCGCACCACGCCCGGCAGGCTGATCAGCGCCTGGATGACGTCCTCCAGATGCGCGTTGTCCCGGGCCACGACCCGTGTCAGGAGATCGCCGCCGCCCGTGATCGAGAACGCCTCGATGATCTCCGGTACGGCCGCCAGCGCGTCCCCCACGTCGTCGAGGTGCCCCTGGGTCACCTCGATGTGCACGAAGGCGAGCACCGGGTGACCGAGCG
Source organism: Streptomyces europaeiscabiei (assembly GCF_036346855.1). Lineage (NCBI taxonomy): Bacteria > Bacillati > Actinomycetota > Actinomycetes > Kitasatosporales > Streptomycetaceae > Streptomyces > Streptomyces europaeiscabiei. Next base: position 1,001,719 of record NZ_CP107841.1, on the reverse strand, counting down.
CGGCGGGGGAGAGCGACGGGCTGGTACCGGTGATCACACCGTCGCGTTCCAGCCGGTCGAGGCGGGCCTGGAGGGTGCCCCGGGCGACGCCGAGGATGCGGGCGTACTCCCGCACGCTGGTGCGCGGCTGCTCCAGCAGCAGCCGCAGGATGCGGGTGTCGAGCTCGTCCACGGCCATGGTCCGTTGGCCTCTCTCCGGCATGCGGCGATCGGGAGAAACTGTACCAATGGCCCAGTCGCCCGGACGCCGGTTGAGCCATCGGAACTCTGATGCTTTCCTGATGACCATCGATGGCGCCGCGCAGCGCAGGACGGCAATGAGGCCGGTCCGTGCCCGCGGCGCCATTTCCGTGCCGTGAGGGCGTGGTCGATCTCGAAGGGCCCCGCACGGGCCGAAACCGAACGGGAGAGGGGCGGGCGGCCGGCGGTGAAGAGGATGTTCATGGCTCCGGACCCGGGGCTGCTGCGGCTGCGGGTCTCACTGCGGGCGGTGCTCGCCATCGGCCTCGCGGTGGCCGCGTCCGAGCTGGCCGGGCTGTCGCTGACCGCGTCGATCACGGGCGGGCTCGCGGCGCTCCTCGCACTGTTCACGGTCGCCGATCCGACGGTGCGCGGCCAGGCGGTCACCACCGCGCTGCTGCCCGCCGCGGGCTTCCCGGTCCTGGCCCTCGCGACGGTGCTGCACGACGTGCCCGCGCTGCGCGACGCGGTCTGGCTTGTCGTGATCTTCTGCGGCGTGCACGCCCGCCGCTGGGGCCCGCGCGGCCACGCGCTCGGCATCTTCGCCTTCATGACCTTCTTCGTCACCCAGTTCCTGCACGCCGTCCCCGGCCAACTGCACGAGCTGTACACGGCGATGACCCTGGCGCTGGCCGCCTCCTCGGCCGTGCGCTTCGGCGTCTGGTGCATCGAGCGGCGCCGCCCGCCGGCCCCGGCCCCCGCCCCGGGCGACGGCCGCGGACTGGCCCGGTCCACCACCCGCCAGGCTTTCCAGACGAGCGCCGCCTGCGCCTTCGCGATGGCCGCAGGGCAGGTCCTCTCGCAGGAACGCTGGTACTGGGCCGTCGGCACCGCCTGGTGGATCTTCGTGAACACCACCTCGCGCGGCGAGACCCTGGTCCGCGGCTTCCGACGCGTCCTCGGCACGGTCACCGGAATCCTCGTCGGCCTCCTGGTCGCCGTTCCCCTGCACGGCTCCCCGGCGCCCACCGCCGCACTGGTCGCCGTGTGCGTCTTCGGCATCTTCTACACGGCCGCCGTGTCGTACTCCTGGATGATGCTGTGCGTCACCGTCATGGCGGGCCTGCTCTACGGCCTCCTCGGCGTCCTGGATCCGGCACTCCTCGGCCTCCGCCTGGCGCAGACGGGGGTCGGCGCGCTCGGGGCCGCGCTCGCCGTGGCGCTGATCCTGCCGGTCACCACGCACGCCGTCACCGACCGCTGGGTGCGGCGGGCCCTGCACGCGGTGCACGGCTGCACCGCGACAGCGGCCCGACGCCTGGCGGGGGACCCGGCCGCGGACCCGGCACCGCGCGTGGCGGAGCTGGAGGCGCTCCTCGGACGCGTACGGATGTCCCTCGCGCCCCTGGTCCACCCGCTCAACCCGCTGCGCCCGCGCAAGGAACGGGCCCGCCGGGTGCTCGCCCTGCTCGACGAGTGCGCCCGGGAGACCCGTGGCCTCGCTGCCGTCGCCGCTGACCCTGACGCCTCCCACGACGCCCGTCTCACCGCTGCCTGCCGCCGTGTCGAGTCGGCCGTCGAGGCCCTGGTCGGCGCGGTGCCCGAGCGCCCCGCCCCGGCGCACGCGGCCACCCCCGGTCATCACCCGCGCGCCGATCAGGCCCTCGCCCACCTTCAGGCCCTGGAACGGGCCCTCGCGGAACTGGCCCACCCCTTGCACGCCTCCGCCCCGGCCCGCGCCTGACCGGTCCGACCCCAGGGGTGCGTTCTCGGCAGTGGGAGAGTTGGGAAGGCCGGCCACACAGGTTCCCGCGCCTCTCAAAAGCCCCGGGCGCACCCCGTGCTGCCAAGGGGCGCGGGGAACTGCGCGAGCAACCCCACACGACCCGCACGCGCCGATGCACCTCACCCCCGAGCTCTATGGCGCGCGGGGTCTTAAGGGGCGGCAGCCCCTGGGGACGGGACGGGACGGGTAGGGGCGGCGGGGGCGCAACCCATCTGGTCTAGACCTGCTGTTACCCTCGCCCGCACAAGGGCGAGCGGTGAGGGGACGGGCAATGGCACCAGCGACGACGGCACGCGGCAGGCGACGGCGGGCCTACATCGGGTCGTTCACGTCGGCGGGCGGCCTCGGCGTCCTCGCCGCCGCGGTGGACGAGGAGAGCGGCGCACTGACCGTCCTCGGCGGCGCAAACGACGTCCCCGACCCGTCCCACCTCGCCCTCTCGCCGGACGGGGACACCCTCTACGCGGTCAGCGAGCGGCCCGAGGGAACCGTGGCCGTCTACCGGGTGACGGGCGACAGGCCCGAGTTGACCGGACCCCCGGTGGCGGTCGGTGACGGTCCCACCCATCTGTGTCTGCACGACGGCCACGTACTGACCGCCGACTACGGCTCCGGCAGCGTCACCGCCGTCCCCCTGCGCCCCGACGGCACCCTCGCGGCCTCCGCGTCCGGAACGCTCCGGCACACCGCGTCGGAGCCCGGCCCCCGCAGCCCGCAGGAACCGCACGCCCACCAGGTGCTGCCCGCCCCCGGCGGGCACCGCTTCCTCGCCGTCGACCTCGGCACGGACTCGGTGCGGGTGTGCGGGCTGGAGGGCGGCGTCCCCGTCGTGCACCGCGAGACGGCGCTGAGGCCGGGCTCGGGACCGCGCCACCTCGCCTTCCACCCCGGCGGACCGGGCGGTTCGTACGTCTACGTGCTGAACGAACTCGCCCCCACGGTGACCGTGTGCCGCTGGAACGCCTCTGACGGCCTGCTGGAGGCGCTGGGAGAGGTGTCGGTGCTTCAGGAAGCCCCGGAGGGCGACGCGTACCCCTCGGGCGTCGTGGTGTCCCCCGACGGTCGGTTCGTGTGGACGGCCACCCGCGGTACGGACGTCGTGTCCGTGCTCGCCGTCGAGGGCGCCGGGCTGCGCCTGGTCACGACCGTGCCCTGCGGCGGCCACTGGCCGCGCGCCCTCACGTACGCGGCCGGGAGGCTGTACGTGGCCAACGAGCGCTCCGGCGACGTCACCTGGTTCACGGTCGACCCGGTCACGGGTGTACCGGTACGCGGTGGTTCGATCGAGGCGCCCGCGGCTGCCTGCGTCGTCCTGGACGTCTGAGAGAGCCCGCACGACATCGGTGTGCGTACGGCCGAGGGCCCGCTCCTACGAGAGGAGCGGGCCCTCGGCGGTACGGGTCGCGGTCCGGGATCACTGCACCGGACTTCAGCGGACCGGCATGCCCTGCGGCTGCTGCGGCGCGATGCCGAGCGCGGTGGTGTACTTGCCGAGCGCCAGCTTGCCGATCGCCGGGTAGGGGCCGAGCGCCTCGGCGGCGGAGCAGCCCGCCTCCTTCGCGGCGGCCTCGATCAGGCCGGCGTCGATCTCCGGCCCTATCAGGTACGGCGCGAGCGCCAGCTGCTGTGAGCCCGAGGAGCGCAGCTGCTCGGCCACGGAGGTGATCGAGCCCTCCTGGTCGAGAGCGGCGGCCATCACCGGCACGGCGAGCCGCGCGGCCAGCAGCATGCCCGTGATCCCGGCGGCCTGCACGGCCTCCTCGCCGCCCACGGTGGCCAGGACGATGCCGTCCGCGGCGGTGGCGACGGTGAACAGCCGGGCCCGGTCGGCACGCGCCAGACCGGCCTCGGACAGGCGCACGTGCAGAGCCTCGGCGAGCAGCGGGTGCGGGCCGAGAACGTCGGTCAGCTCGGCCGCGATACGGCTCTCCATGACGGCCTGGCGGACCTGGCGCAGCGTGGCGCTGTCCGGACCGGCCAGCAGGGGCACGACGACGGCGACGAGGCCGTCCGGCTCCTTGACGTCCAGGCCGGCGGCGCGCGCCTGCTCGTAACGGGCGGTGCGCTCCTCGGCGGCACGTGTGAGCACCGACTGCAGTGTGGGGAACTCGTCGGCGCCACCGTCGACGTAACCGATGCGGGCGTCGAGGCCGGGCAGCTCGGAACGCGCGATGCTCACGACCTCCTCGGCGAGGCTGCGCGTGGCGGCGCTGGGCGTGCCGGGCACCGCGAGGACGAGCGCGGGCGCGCCCTCGGGAGCCGCCAGGGGCTCCGGGCGGCGGTGCCGCCCGGGCTGGCGGGGTCGCGGCATTCGTACTGGCAGGCCGGACGCGGGCCCAGTGGGGGAGCTCATGGCGCCGCATGTTACTGGCTTCTTGGGCTCCCCTGTTCGGGGAGGGTGCAGGTGAACGGTATCCGTCCGGATTTGTCTGATGAGTTACGGGCCGATCAGGACCGATCAATGCCGCATTTATCTGCCGAGAGGTGCTCTTGGGGGTGCACGGTAATGCTTGTCCGACAAGCGGAAATGCTCCCCGTTTCAGGTACTATTTTTCAGCCACCACGTACAACATCCGCTCGTCGTACGGCAACTCGAGTCCCTCACCCGCCAGCGCGACCGCGATACGCACGGCGCCGACCAGCGGATCCCCCTCCGCCGACACCCGCGGCGCGTGCGGCAACCGCTTCGCCAACTCCGCCTCCAGGGGCACGAGCAGCGGACCGCCCAGCTTGGACAGGCCGCCGGTCAGGGCCACTCGGGGCTCGCCCGAGGCCGGGCAGACGGCGGCCGCAGCGTCGGCCATGTGCCGGGCCGCCTCGCGCAGGATCTCCGCCGCCACCGGGTCGTCCCCGGCGCAGGCGGCAACCTCGGGCGCGAACGACGCGAGGACCGCCGGGCGGTCCGGTCTCGGGTAGAGCAGGCCGGGCAGCCCGTCCATCGGGCCGAACACCTCCTCGGCGCGCGCCAGCAGCCGGGCCGAACCACCGGTCCGCCCGTCGTACGCCCGCAGTGCCGCTTCCAGCCCGGCCCGCCCGATCCACGCCCCGCCGCCGCAGTCCCCGAGCAGGTGGCCCCAGCCGTCCGCCCGACGCCAGCTCCGCAGATCCGTGCCGATCGCGATGAGCCCCGTACCGGCGGCGATCACCGCGCCCGGCCGTACACCGAGGGCGCCGGTGTAGGCGGTGACCGCGTCGGCCGCCAGCGCGATCCGCCGGGCCCCCAGCTCGCGCGACAGCGCCGACGGCAGCTCGGCACGCAGCTGTTCGCCGAGCGTCGCGAACCCGGCGGCCCCGACGGCCACCGCGGCGGGGTGCTCGCACCCGGCGTCGTCGAGCAACCGCCGTGCCAGGGGCAGCAACCGCTCCAGCAGATGCCCGGCGTCGATGCCGCGCGCCCCGGTCCGCACCGGCTCCCCGGACGCCGTCGGCCCACCGAGCACCTCGGTGCCCCGGGCCAGCGCCACCCGCATTCCGGAGCCACCGGAGTCCACGGCGAGCACGACGGGGGGCTCGCCGCCGGTCATGGCAGGCGCCAGTCCACGGGAGCACCGCCCTGCCTCGTGAGCAGGTCGTTGGCGCGGCTGAAGGGACGGGAGCCGAAGAAGCCCCGGTCGGCGGACATGGGGGAGGGGTGGGCGGACTCGATGGACGGGAGGTCGCCCAGCAGCGGCCGGAGGTTGCGGGCGTCACGGCCCCACAGGATGGACACCAGGGGACGCCCACGCGCGGCCAGCGCCCGGATCGCCTGCTCGGTGACCTCCTCCCAGCCCTTGCCCCGGTGCGCGGCCGGCTTGCGCGGGGCCGTGGTGAGCGCCCTGTTGAGCAGCAGCACGCCCTGCTGCGTCCAGGGCGTCAGGTCACCGTTGGACGGCTGGGAGAGCCCCAGGTCGGTGTTCAGCTCCCGGTAGATGTTGAGCAGGCTGCCCGGCAGCGGCCGCACCTCCGGCGCGACCGAGAAGGACAGCCCCACCGCGTGCCCCGGAGTCGGATAGGGGTCCTGCCCGACGATGAGGACGCGGACGTCGTCGAAGGGCTGCTGGAAGGCCCGTAGGACGTTGGATCCGGCGGGGAGATAGGTGCGCCCCGCGGCGATCTCCCCGCGCAGGAAGTCGCCCATCTCGGCGATCCTCCCGGCCACGGGTTCGAGGGCCTTCGCCCAGCCGGATTCGACGATCTCATGCAACGGTCGTGGTGCCACGGCGTCACCCTACTGCCGTAACGGTCATGACGATCAACCGGTGGCCGACGGGTGATCGATAGCGACCGTCCCGATGTCGAACACGACCGTTTCCGGGCCGACTTGGTGGACGGTACGGGCGCACGACGGACGACGTGAACGACCCGACCGGCGATGTGGACAACCGGCTTTCTCCCTGCTCTCCTTCCGTCTCCGTGTCAGCCGACGACCGCCGCGCGTACGCACAGCACGTCCGGCAGGTGCGACACCAACTGCCGCCAGCTGTCGCCGTCGTCGGCCGACGCGTACACCTCGCCGTTGCGGTTGCCGAAGTACACGCCGGCCGGGTCGGCGTCGTCGGTGCACATCGCGTCGCGCAGCACCGTGCCGTAGTGGTTCTCCGTAGGCAGCCCCGCCGACAGCGGCTCCCAGCTCTTTCCCGCGTCGGCCGTCCGGAAGACCCGGCAGCGGTGGTCGGCCGGGACGCGGTCCGCGTCGGCGTTGATCGGAAACACGTAGGCGGTGTCACCGCGGTGCGGATGGGCGACCGCCGTGAACCCGAACGTGGAGGGCAGGCCCTCGCCGATGTCCTCCCAGTGCCCGCCCGCGTCGTCGCTGCGATACACCCCCCAGTGGTTCTGCAGATACAGCCGGTCGGGGGTCGCGGCGTCCCGGGTCACCTTGTGCACGCACTGCCCGAACTCCGGGTTCGGGTCCGGCAGGAACACCGCGGAGACACCGGAGTTGGAGGGAGCCCAGCTCGCCCCGCCGTCCTCGGTGCGGAACACCCCGGCGGTGGAGACGGCCACGGTCATCGCGCGCGCGTCGCGCCGGTCGGTGAGGATCGTGTGCAGGCCCTCGCCACCCCCGCCCGGCACCCACCTGTCGCGGGTCGGGTGCTCCCACAGCGGCCGTACCAGCTCGAAGGTCACCCCCCGGTCCTCGGAGCGGTACAGCGCGGCCGGTTCTGTGCCCGCGTACACCACGTCCGGCTCGGCGGCCGACGGGTGCAGCTGCCACACGCGCTCCAGCGAGGCCCCGGTGTCCTTGGGGAACTTGACGGCCGGCCGGGCGGGTTCGGTCCAGGTGCGGCCGAGGTCGTCGGAGTGGAAGACGGAGGGGCCCCAGTGGGCACTGTCGCCGCCGACGAGCAGTCGGGGGGTGTCCGTACGGGTGTCGACGGCGATCGCGTAGACCGCCTGCGCGTTGAAGTACGGGGTCTCGTCGAACTCCCATGCGCCGCTGCGCCGCCGTCCGATGAACAATCCCTTGCGCGTGCCTACCGTGAGCAGTACGTCAGCCATCTCGGCCACCTCCTGGACATCGTCGTCTCAGTCACGGGCCAGTCTGCACCCCACCACTGACAGTCACCCCTTGAGACGCCTTCGCAGCAGGTCAGCGGGCGTGGAGGCGGCTCGTGCACGGGCCTGGGACCGCCCGGGCGGGGCGGGGTGACCCACATCGCATGAGCAGGGGGAGGGCCGCCGCCGTATGGGAGAGCGGTCCGGCAGTCCTGCGTGTGCGAGGGAGGGTGCCCCCGATGGTGGCATTCCGTGGTCCGAAGGTGTGGTTGTGGCGATGGCGGCGTAACCCGCTCAGAAGGCGCAGCGACCGGCTGGAGTCCTGGGTCGTGCTGATCACCTGGACCCTGACACTGTTCGGCGGGGTGGCCATGGGCCTCATGGCCGCCGACTCCGTCGAGTCCGGCCTCGCCCGGCAGCGCGCCGAGTGGCGGCCCGTCGACGCGGTCCTCACCGAGGACGCGCCGGAGCCGTCCGGCCCGAGCGGTACGGGCACGGAGAAGGTGTGGGGCAAGGTCCGCTGGACGGCGCCGGACGGCTCCGCCCACGAGGGGCAGGCCCGGGTCGATCCCGCGAGCATGATGGGAGCCCCGGTCACCGTCTGGACGGACGCCGAGGGCCTTTTGGTCACCAAGCCTGCCGGCGAGTCCCAGGCCCGGTTGCGCGCCGCGCTCGTCGGTGGTCTCGCGGGCGTGTTCGTGGCCGCCGTGCCCTTGGTGGGCGGCCGACTCGTGCGCGGCCGTATGGAGCGGCGGCGGATGGACCAGTGGGACGAGGAGTGGGAGCGGATCGGCCCGCTCTGGGAGCGCAAGATCTGGTGAGGACGGGCGGGGCGCGGCCGTGACGGCGATCGCCCCGCGCACGGCCGGCGGCCGGACGAGGCCCGTGGGGGGAGGCTTCGTCCGGCCGCCGGGGGACTCACCGGTGGGTGATGAGCGGTCTCACCTGTAGGTGATGTCCGAGGAGGAGTACAAGCAGTTGGTGCTGTCGGGGCCGGTGCCGGCGGTGGCGTTGTTGTTGTACTTCTGGCACGGGACGACCTTGCGGCCACTGTCGTTGAGGATCGTGATCCTCCGCAGGGTCGCGACGTCGCCCCGGTTGACGTTGATGCCGACGAGCCGCGCGGTGGAGCCCGTCCCGGTCACCTCGATGTTGTTGAGGTTCACCTTGCGGGTGTACTGCGTGGAGCAGTCGCCGCACGAGCGGTACAGCGTCTTGAACTCGCTGACCGCGAAGTTGGAGATGTTCAGGGTGCCGGGCCCGTTGTGCTGGAAGACCTTGTCCGCCGCCTTCTTGGCGCCCCCGCCGGTCACCGTGTAGGTGGAGCCGCCCCGGAAGGTCGCCGCGTCCTCGCCGACGTCCTCCCACCACACGTTCTGCAGCGTGCAGTTGCCCTCGCAGTGGATGCCGTCGGCGCCGGGTGCGCCGATGATGACGTTCTTCAGCGTCGCGCCGGCCGCGAGCTTGAAGATCGGGTCCTGGCCCTCCTCCTGCCCGTCGCCGGCCAGGGCGCCGCTGCCGTAGTAGCGGACCATGCCGCCGTCCCGGGTGCCGGACACCGAGATGGTGGAGGACACCGGCTGACTGCCGTTCGCGGACGGCCAGGTGGCGGCGTTCGCCGGAGTTGCTCCGCTAGTCATGATCATGCCAAAGGAGAGGCTGAACGCGGCGAACGTGCCGGTCAGCGCGCGGGTGCGGGCCCGCGGGCGTGCTGCAGAAGTCATGTCCCGATTCCTTCTGTGGTCCGAGCGGATGGGGGGTCAGAGCTTTCCGGCGCCCGCGCCCGACGTCACCGAGGCGACGACGGAGGAGGCGGGCTCGGCGGTGTAGCCGTAGGGCGGGGCGGTGAAGCTCCCCACCCGGGAGACCTCGGTGGTGGCCCCACCGAGGTCGTTGCCACGCAGGTTCGCGTAGCCGTCCACGTCGCTGCTGCGGTTCGTGGTGACCGCGACTCCCGTATTGCGGAAGACGTTGTTCTCCACGAGCATCTGGGCGCCCATGCGCGAGTGGCAGGCGGTCTCGGCGCCGTCCACGTAGTTGTTGTAGAAGTGCCCGGTGCCGAAGCGCAGGCTGGGGATGCGCGAGTGGACGTTGCCGAAGTGGTTGTGGTGGAACGTCACCTTCAGGTGCCCGGTGTCCTCGGAGGCGTTGTTGTCGCTGTGGCCGACGAGCGAGCCCTTGAAGTGCTCCTTGAAGGTGTTCCAGGACACCGTCACGTTGTCCGAGCCGTGGTTGATGTCCAGCAGGCCGTCGTAGTGGTCCTTGTCGTGCGTGCGGTCCGCCGAGAAGGAGTTGTGGTCGATCCACACCTTCGTGGACTCCTGGACGGTGATCCCGTCGGCGGGCGCGAGGGGCTTGCTGATGTTCAGGTTGCGGACGACGACATTGGTCTCCTCCTTGATCCGCAGACCGCCGCCGGTGAACCCGGACGACGAACCCACGCCCAGCACCGTCGTGTGGGAGCCGATGTCCACCTGGCCGCTCAGCGTGATCAGGCCGTTCACGCGGACGACCTTGGCCGCGTTGCCGGTCACGGCGCTCTTGAAGGCGGCGAGCGTCGAGACCGTGACCGGGGTGGTGCTGCCGCCGCCGGTGGTCCCGGCGCCGTAGCCGACCGGGGAGGTCTCCGCCGCGCCGGCGGAGTGCGGCAGGACGAGGACGGCGGCTGTCGCCAGGGCGGCCGCCGCAGCCACCAGAGCTGATCTTTGCGCCTGTGTACGTGGGGGGACGGTACGCATGCGGGTGCGTCCCTTCAGGGAGAGCCTGCGGGGTCATGTATATGAATGAAAGTCACTCCCATGGCCGACGCGTGCGAGCGGAAGAGGAGTGGCGTCGACCTCGGTGGTGCAGGTGGAGCAGTTTCCCTTGAGGTGCCTGGCTCCGGCGTGCGCTGCCCTGGGGTGGGGCGTCGGCAGCCGGTTCACACTGCTGAACGGAACGTAGGGGGCAAGCGCTTTCTAGTCAACGCTTTGCGCAAAAGACATTGGGTCGGGCCTGGTGAGGGCGCTCGGCCGCGCTCGGCGGGTGCGCCGGCCGGGAGTGGCGGGTCGGCGGCGGCGAATTCTTTCGACGTGTGGGAGCGCTTCCATGGCAACCATGTGCATGTCACGATGCTTCTCCCGCTGACCCGAAGCGACTTCTCGCCCACTGCCGATCCCGTCACAGGAAGGCACAACGACGTGACCCTCACCCCCCACGACCGGGCGCGCGGACCGCTGCGTTCGGTGCTCGTCGCGCTGCTGGGAGCGCTGCTGCCGTTGCTCGCGGCCACGCTCCTGACCGCGCCCGCGGCCGCCGCGGCGGCCGCGAAGGCCGAGGCCGCCCCGCGGGCCGCGCTCACCGAGATCACGGGCTTCGGCACGAACCCCAGCAACCTGCAGATGTACCTGTACGTCCCGGACAGCGTCACCGCGAACCCGGCGATCGTGGTGGCCGTGCACTACTGCACCGGCTCGGGGCCGGCGATGTACAACGGCACCGAGTACGCCTCGCTGGCCGACCGGTACGGGTTCATCGTCGTCTACCCGTCCGTCACCCGCAGCAGCAAGTGCTTCGACGTCGCCTCCCCGCAGGCGCTGACCCGTGGCGGCGGCAGCGACCCCGTGGGCATCAAGTCCATGGTCGACTGGACCGTCCGCACCTACGACGCCGACACCGACCGCGTCTTCGCCACCGGCATCTCCTCCGGCGCGATGATGACCAACGTCCTGCTCGGCGACTACCCCGACGTGTTCGCCGCCGGCGCCGCCTTCGCGGGTGTGCCCTTCGCCTGCTTCGCCACCACCAACGGCTCCGAGTGGAACAGCGACTGCGCCAACGGCACCATCACACGGACCCCGCAGGCCTGGGGCGACCTCGTCCGCGGCGCCCACCCCGGCTACACCGGACCCCGGCCCCGTATGCAGCTGTGGCACGGCACCACCGACGACGTGCTGCGCTACCCGAACTTCGGCGAGGAGATCAAGCAGTGGACCAATGTGCACGGTGTCGGCCAGACACCGGCCGCCACCGACTCGCCCCAGTCCGGCTGGACCCGCACCCGCTACGGCGGCACCGGTGACCGCGCCCCCGTCGAGGCCATCAGCCTGCAGGGCACCGGCCACAACCTCTACGCCTGGGGCATGGCCGAGCGCGTCCTCACCTTCTTCGGCCTCAACGGTTCCGGCCCCGCGCCCCAGCCCCCGGCCGGCCCCTGCAAGGTGGCCGTCACCACCAACGCCTGGAGCACGGGTCTGACCGCGTCCGTGACCATCACCAACACCGGTACGACGGCGGTCAACGGCTGGCAGCTGGGCTTCACCCTGCCTTCCGGACAGACCGTCACCAACGGCTGGGGCGCCACATACAGCCCCGCGAGCGGTGCCGTGACCGCGACCAACGCCACCTACAACGCCGCGATCGCGCCCGGCGCCAGCGTCAGCATCGGCTATCAGGCAAACCACACCGGCAACAGCGCCGCACCCTCGGCGTACTCGCTCAACGGGACGGCGTGCACGCGCGGTTGACGTGACCTGACCTGACCTTCGTCTCGATCCGACCGGCCGTCCGGGCGTGTGCCGACAGGGCGCGCGCCCGGACCTCGTTCGTCCTGCCCGACCTCCGGAGAAAGGCACCGCCCTTGCAACCGCTCAGCAGCCCGCAGCCCGTCAAGCCGTCCGGCGGAGCGCCGCTCGCGACCGTGATCGCCACCTGCGTCCTCGCCCTGGCCCTCGTGGTGGCGTCGTCCGCCGTGGTCGCCCTGGTCGGGGGTACGCAGCGGACGGACGGGGCGGGCACCCGGGACACGGCGTCGTCCACCCGGCACTGGGTGAACACCTGGTCCGCGATGCCGCAGCTCACCGAGCCGGGCAACATGCCCCCGGCGCCGTTCACCGGGGAGCGGGCCGTACTGGTCGACACCACCCTGCGCCAGACCGTACGCGTCACCACCGGCGGTGACCGCGTCCGGCTGCGCTTCTCCAACGCCTTCGGCGGCAGCGCGCTGCCGCTGACCGCCGTGACAGTGGCCCTCCCGCTGGGCGGACAGGCCGGGGTCGGGGCGATCGAGCCCGGCACCTCCCGGACGGTGACCTTCAGCGGCCGGGAGTCCATGACCGTCCCGGTCGGCGCCCAAGTGGTCTCCGACCCACTGGACTTCACGCTGAATCCGGGCACCAACCTGACCGTGACGGCGTACTTGGCCGAGGGCCAGGCGTCCCTCGCCCTCACCTCGCACCCCGGCTCGCGCACCACCTCGTACCTCCGGCACGGCGACCACACCGAGGACACGGACCTCCCCGGCGCGACCCCGACCAACCACTGGTACCTGCTCAGCGACGTCGAGGTGCTGTCTCGGCCCGCCACGACCGCCGTCGCCGTCCTCGGTGACTCCCTCACCGACGGCAGGGGCTCCACCACCAACGGCAACAACCGCTGGCCCGACCAGCTCTTCGACCGGCTCCAACAGCGGCCCGGCACCCGGCACATCGCCGTGGTGAACCAGGCGGCCGGCGGCAACCGCGTCCTCAACGACGGCCTCGGCCCGAGCGCCCTCGCCCGCCTGGACCGCGACATCCTGGCCCACAGCGCTGTCGAACAACTGATCGTCTTCGAGGGTGTCAACGACCTCGGCACAGCCGAGGCCACCCCCGCCGCCCAACAGCGCGTCACCGCCGACCTCATCGCCGCCTACGAGCAGATCATCGTCCGCTCCCACGCCCAGGGCATCCGCGTCCACGGCGCGACCCTCCTGCCCTTCGGCGGCAACACCCCCTACGACGACACCGCCGGACACCGTGAGGCGGCGCGGCAGGCCGTCAACACCTGGATCCGCACCAGCGGCCGCTTCGACACGGTCCTCGACTTCGACCGCGCGGTCCGCGACCCGGACAACCCGAGCCGCCTCCTGCCCGGCCTTCACGACGGCGACTGGCTGCACCTCAACCCGGAGGGCTACCGGATCCTGGCCGAGGCGGTCCCGACCCGCCTGCTGCGGCAAAGCTGAGCGGCTCGGCCCGGCCGCCGGTCGGAAACCCCGCCTGGACCGACCCGGTGGGTACTGCTCGGTGGCCGATGGGGATGCGGGCCCCGGAGGCGTGGCCGTTCACGGGGTGGCGGGTGCCGCGGGCCGGCCCCGGGGGACTTGAACAGTTCGGTGATGTCAGGGGTGTTGCCCTGGGTGAGTTCGATGTGTGGGTCGGTGGGGGCCGGTCGCGCGGACCCCGTGTCCCTCAACGGGCGCCCCGGTGAGCGGCGTTCAGCAGGGACCGCCAGTCCGGGAGTTTCACCACGCCTCTGCCGAGAGAGGCGCCCAGTTCCGCCTCGGCTCGCTCTATCGCCTGCCAACCCGACCATTCGACCGGCGTGCAGCCCTCGGCCCGCAGTGCCCTCGCGGGATCGTCCGGCACGTTCCTGCCCGCGAGCTCCGGCGCGTCCTCCAGCAGAGATGTCGCCGTCTCCTTGGCACAGGGGCGGTTGGTGCCGATCACCCCGGTCGGGCCACGTTTGATCCAGCCGGCCACGTACTCGCCCGGGGAGGCCACGCCTTCGCGGAGTACGCGGCCGGCGCTGTGCGGGACCGTGCCGTGGGCCGGGTCGAAGGGGAGGCCGTCGAGGGGGACGCCCCGGTAGCCGACCGAGCGGAGGACGAGTTGGGCCTCGATCTCCTCGTACCGGCCGGTGCCGCTCAGACCGCCGTGGCCGTCGGGTTCGGTGCGCTCCAGGCGGACGCCACAGACCCGGTCACCGTCGGCGAGGAGTGCGACGGGGCGGAGGAAGAAGCGCAGGCGGACGCGGTGGCGGCCGGGCGGGGCGGGCGCGGTGGCCCAGCCGCGCAGAACCTCGACGTTGCGGCGCCGGGCGGCAGGGAGGGACGACGGGTCGACGTAGTCCGGATCGAGTTCCAACTCGGCAGGGTTGACGGTCACTTGGGTGTCCGGGAGGGTCCCCAGCTCGCGCAGCTCCTTCGTGGTGAAGCGGGCCTGGGAGGGGCCTCGGCGGCCCACCATGTGGACATGGGTGACCTCGCTGGAGGCGAGGGAGGTGAGCGCGGCCTGGGGCATGTCCGTGGGGCTCAGCTCGGCCGCGCCGCGGGCGAGCATCCGGGTGACGTCGACGGCGACGTTGCCGACGCCGATGACCACGGCGGCCCGTGCGCCGAGGGCGAAGCCGTCGGTCACGGCGTCCGGGTGCGCGCTGTACCAGGAGACGAACTCGGTGGCCGACCAGCTGCCCCGCAGCTCCTCACCCGGGATACCGAGCCGTCGGTCGGCCGCGGCGCCCACGCAGTACACGACCGCGTGGTACAGCTCCCGCAGCCGGGCGGCCGGCACCCCGTCCGGGCCCACCCGGACGCCGCCGAGGAACCGGACCCGCTCGTGCTCCAGGACGGTGCGCAGATTGTTCTGCAGCGACTTGATCTTCTCGTGGTCCGGCGCCACCCCGTAGCGCACCAGACCGTACGGGCACGGCAACCGGTCCAGTACGTCGACGAGCACGTCCGGGTCCTGCTGGACGAGGCTCTGGGCGGTGTAGCACCCGCTCGGCCCCGATCCGACGACGGCGACATGCAGCACGGCGGAACTCCTTACGCGAGGAGATCGCTGATGTCTCAAGGATCGCACCGTGAGGCCCACCGGGGGAGGGGTGCGGAGGGGAGGGAGGGCGTGCTGCGCCGTCGGGGTGCCGTACGCCCCCGGTACGCGTGGCTGTGCGCAGTGAATGTGATCATGCGCTTACGTTGCGTATGTGCTGGAAGCATCCTTTCTTAATCTTTCTGATCGCCACTGGCAGGACGGCGCGGTGACCGTGCGTCGCGCGTGGGAAGTGCAGGAGCACGGCGGCGCCACGGCCTGGTTCGACGCGATGCTGGCCTTCCCGGACGGCGCCGCGGTCGAGGTGCTCGTCGTGGTCTGCGAGGGCCGTCTGTCCCTGGAGGACGTGCGTGCCCAGCCGCCGCTGTCCCTGGACGACCTGGCGGAGCTGGCCGACTGGATCGAGGGCCCGCTCTTCGAGGCGTGCGGCACCACGCCCGATTTCCTCGACGAGGAGCTGCCGCAGACCGCGTACGGATCCGGGCGCCGGGCCAGGCCCGCCTGGCCGCGGGGGACGGAGGGGCGGCGGCTGGTGGCTGAGGAGTACCTCGCGGCGCAGCGGTCCGGCTACGACCCGGTCCTCGCCGTGATGTGCGCGACGGGGCACAGCCGCCGCAAGTCGCTCCGGCTGATCGCCGGGGCGCGCGACGAGGGCCTGCTCGGCCCCCGCCACGCCCGGCGCTGAACCCGACGGACAGGCAGGGCTCGCCGGCTACTCCGTCAGGTCGCGCATCCGGCTGATCTCCGTCGCCTGCTGGGCGATCACGTCGTCGGCCATCTCCTCGACCAGGATGTTGTTGCCCTGCGCCTTCACATCCGTGGCCATGGTGATCGCCCCCTCGTGATGAGTGATCATCAGCTTCAGGAAGAGCTGGTCGAACTTCTCCCCGTCGAGTGTGCCGAGTTTTCTGAGCTGGGCCCCGGTGGCCATGCCGGGCATCGTCTCGTGGTCGTGCGCGGTGTCCCTCTTGTCACCGTCGTGGACCTTCAGCCAGCCCTCCATGGCCTCGATCTCGGGCTTCTGGGCGGCCGAGATGCGCTCGGCGATCCGCTTCACCGGGGTCGACTTCGCGTGGTCGGGGGCGAGTTCGGTCATCTCCAACGCCTGGGTGTGGTGCACGATCATCATGCGCACATAGTCGAAGTCCGCGGAATTCGGAGTGTCGTCCTCCGCCCGCTGCTCCTGGACTTCTTCCGGGGAGAGGGTTTGTGCGGCCTCACCGGGTTTTCCGGGGGCGATCACCGCCGGTCCGCTCGACTGGGCGGAACCGCCGTCGGGGTCCGACTCCGACCCCGAGTCGCAGCCCGCGAGTACCAGGAAAGCGGCCGTCAGCGAGGCCGTGACCAGCGGTGCGCGGGTTGTGCGGCGAACGAGCACAGTGACCTCCTGGGGCACAGCAACGGGCGTACACCTTGTGAGTGTTGACGGACTTTCCTAACACGCTTTCGCTGACCGGTGATCAAATTTGTTCGTTACAAATACATTGCCGTCTGTTGATCTGTGCATGATGAAGAAGATACTTCGGAGGAGCCTGAACCGTTCGACCGCGAACGGCTACATGGGAGGACACAGTGACCCTGTTGAACAACCTTCGGACGCGGCGCAGACGTATTGGGGTCGCCGCGACTGCGGCCGGCCTCCTGGCCGCCTTGCTCACCGCCGGACCGGCGGCCGCGATCCCCGACCCCGGGGACTCGCCCGCCGTGCGGGAGAAGGTCTCCAAGAGTGACGCCGCCGAGGCACGGGCGGCGATAGCCGCCGGCGAGATACCCGGCCAGGACGAGATCGTCCACTCCGCCAACATCCAGCATCTGACCAACATCCCCAAGGAGGCGCTGCCGGGCACCAACTCGGACCTCGCCTTCCAGGGCAAGTACGCCTACGCCGGCAACTACGACGGCTTCCGTGTCTTCGACATCAGTGACCCGAAGGCGCCCAGGACAGTCGCCCAGGTGCTCTGCCCGGGCTCGCAGAACGACATCTCCGTCTCCGGCGACCTGCTGTTCCTGTCCACCGACTCCTCGCGCAGCGACAACTCCTGCAACAGCACCACGCAGCCCGCGACCGAGAAGTCGTCGTGGGAAGGCGTCAAGATCTTCGACATCAGCGACAAGGCACACCCGAAGTACGTCGCCGCCGTCGAGACGGCCTGCGGCTCGCACACCCACACGCTGGTGCCCGACGGCAAGAACGTCTACGTCTACGTCTCGTCGTACTCGCCGAGCGCCTTGTTCCCCGACTGCAAGCCTCCGCACGACGGCATCTCGGTCATCAAGGTGTCCCGTGAGCGCCCGGAGAGGGCGAAGGTGGTGGGCTTCCCGGTCCTCTTCCCCGGTGAGGGCCCCGACGGCGGCGGCAATCCGGGTTCGCCCACGAACCCCGGTGTCTCCAAGACCACCGGCTGCCACGACATCACGGTGCTGCCGTCGAAGGACCTGGCCGCCGGCGCCTGCATGGGTGACGGCATCCTGTTCTCCATCAAGAACCCGAAGAAGCCGAAGGTCATCGACCGCGTCCAGGACAACGTGAACTTCGCGTTCTGGCACTCGGCCACCTTCAACCAGGATGCCGACAAGGTCGTCTTCACCGACGAGCTGGGTGGCGGCGGCGCGGCCACCTGCAACGCGGCGATCGGACCGAACCGCGGCGCCGACGGCATCTACGAGATCACCGGCAAGGGCGACGAGCGCAAGCTCGTCTTCAAGAGCTACTACAAGATCCCTCGCCACCAGGCGAACACCGAGAACTGCGTCGCCCACAACGGCTCGCTGATCCCGGTGAAGGGCAAGGACATCATGGTCCAGGCCTGGTACCAGGGCGGCGTCTCCGTCTGGGACTTCACCGACTCCGCCAAGCCCGAGGAGATCGCCTACTTCGAGCGCGGTCCGATCTCCACCAGCACCCTGGTGGGCGGCGGCTCCTGGTCGGCGTACTACTACAACGGTTACATCTACTCGAACGACCTGGTGAAGGGCTTCGACGTCCTGAAGCTCGACGACCCGCGGACGGATCCGGCCAAGGAGGTCCAGTTGTCCGAGCTCAACGTGCAGACGCAGCCGGACTACTTCGACGTGGACCGGTAGCAGCACCGCCACGGATCTCGGTCAACCCGTCCCGCCGGGCCCTTCGGGGACCGGCGGGACACCGCGCTCGCGGACTCTTCACCGACCGGCTCGCTGCGCGAGGACATCCGGCAACTCCCGCGTCGACTCGCTGTCGGCGAACTATACTCAGCGCTTCCGGGCGGCGACCCTACGTGCTCCCGCCCGGCCGTTGTTCGTCCCGGGCCGCACGGGGGACGGTCCGGGACGGACGTCCAGCGGTGACGAACAGCCGGTCGGCGAACGGGACGCGGGCACCGGGCCCGGCTCAGGGGGCAGCGGCCGACGGCACCTCATCCATCAGATCCAGCACCGGCCGCAGCCCGTCCGGCCGCTCGGCGGCGGGCAGATGATCGACGAAGTACACCCCGCACCCCAGCGCCGCCGCACCGCCGTCGGCCCGCCGGTCGTCGCCGACCATCAGGGTGTCGCGCGCGTCCACACCGAGCGCCTGGCAGGCGAGGGCGAACAGCCGCGGGTCCGGCTTCTGGATGCCGTGCTCGTACGACAGCACGTACGCGCCGACGTACGGGTCGAGGCCGTGGGCGCGGAACACCGGCCGAAGATCCCAGCCGATGTTGCTGACCACCCCGACGGACACGCCGCGTTCCCGCAGGGCGGCGAGGACCTCGGCGGCGTCCGGGTAGGGACTCCAGGCCGACGGCGTCATATGGCGGTCGTACAGCGCGTCGTGGAGCGCGGGGACGGGGAGGGGTACCTGGCGGGACAGACCCGTGTAGGCGGCCCGGTGCTGCTCGGCGCTCCGGTCCCGCACCGCCCACAGTTCACCCTGTCGGCCCGTCGGCGGCTCCTCCGGGAACGCCCCGCCCGGCAGCGCGCCCGCCCGCTCCAGCGCCTCGGCCGCCCGGACCAACTCCGGTTCGGGCAGGGCCAGACCGGCGTCCGTCAGGGCCGCGCGGAGCCAGGACTCGGTGGACTCCACGCGGAAAAGGGTTCCGGAGAAGTCGAACAGCACTCCTTTGACCGTCATGCCGTCGATCCTTCGTGCCCGCCCGCGCCCGGTCAAGTACGCCTCTGGGCCTGCCACTTCTCGTAACTCAGCACTGCCAGCGCGATCGTCAGGCCGCCCAGGAGCCAGCCGCCCAGCACGTCCGACGCCCAGTGCACGCCCAGCCAGATCCGGGTCAGTCCGACGCCCACGACGGAGACGGCGGCCACCGCCAGGGCCGTCCGCACGACGACACGGCCGGCGCCGTACCGGTGCAGGAGCCACACGAGCAGACCGAGGACGACCGTGGCTGTCATGGCGTGGCCCGACGGGTACGCCGCGTAGTGGGCGGAGTCGACGGGGTCGGGCCACGCGGGCCGCTCCCGGCCGACGGCCGCCTTCAGCCCTTGCTGCATCGCCGTACCCACCGCGCAGGTGACCGCCAGCCACCCGGCGAGCCACCATTCCCGGTGGCGCCACACCAGCCAGATCGCGGCGGCCGCGACGAGCAGACGCATCGTCACCGGGTCCCAGACCCAGTCCGTCAGGATGCGGAACGCGTGGGTGATGCCCGGTGCGTCGACGGCCCATCTGTGCGTGGTGTTCGCGATGCTCTCGTCCAGCGACATGAGCGGCCCCCAGGGGAGCGCGACCAGCACGAGCAGCAGGACGGAGGGCGCCGCGAAGGCCGCGGCGGCGCGGACGGTGCGGGTGGTCGGCGGCCGGTGGGGCGGCGCGTCGACGGTGGGGGTGTGCATACAGCGATCCTTGCCGACTCCCGGGGCCTCAGGCCAACGTCGGGGCGTGAGATCACTGTCACGCGCCGCGACCGGAGCAAAGCCGTCGCGCCGCACGTTGTCCTTGGGCTGCCCTTTGTCCTCTCTTTGCCATTTCACGACCTGTCGAGTGCCCGCGAAGCGGGGACGAAAGCCACCGGCCACCGCGGGAACCCGCCGCGAGCGCCACCGGAGGGCGCCCGGCGGCGGTCGTGGCGGCCGTCATGAGGCGCGGCCCATGGGCAGGGCGGGTGCGCGGTGACACGGGCCGGGCCGCCGAAGTGACGCGGACTGCGACCAGGCGCGGCTCGGGGCCGGACGAACCGTTTCCGAGCGGCCCACGGCCGGTGGCGCGGACGTCCGGGCCGCTCAGACCGTCAGCAGCATGGCGAACATACCGATGCCCATGGACAGCCGGCAGGCACGCGCCAGCTCCGGCCGGTCACCCCAGCCGGTCGCCCGTGCGACCGGAACCCGCGCCCCCGTCGTGGCCGGTACGGGCATGAGCCGGATGCCGGCCCACAGCACGTAGCCCGCGAAGTACACCAGCAGCACCCCGGTCACCGGGGGCAGGCCCGCGCCGCCGTGGCCGCCGCCCGGCGAGGCGACCATCACCACGGCCATGTAGACCATCGCCAGCGCTCCCACCAGATGGTGCAGATGGTGCGGGCTCGTGCGGGCCGACCACAGCGCCCGCGCCGCCGCCATGCCGAACACGACCGCGTAGCCGAGCCAGGCCCAGCGCGGCGGCGCCATGGCCGCGGCGGGCACGGCCATCGCGGCCATCCCGAACCCCATCAGCGCCTCGCCGCCCGCGGCCAGGCGCTGTTCCTCGACGGCGCTGCGCATCCGCAGCAGGCAGTAGCCCCCGGTCACCGCGCACAGCGCGACCAGCAGCCAGCCGGCCGAAACCGGTCCGTGCACCGCGCACCTCCCCGTTCGACGACATCGGTCAGTGCTGAGAGTGAGGTCGGACAGTCGGTCAGGGCATGCCCGGGCCCGATGGCGCGCATACGAGCGCAAGGGTGTACGCGGGGGAGCGCGCGGGGGTGCGGGGCCGAGACGAGCGCCACAGTCCGAAATCTATTTCACAAGTAAAACACCAGCTAAGGTCATGGCATGTTCAGCGTCGGACCTCCTCATGCCCGCCGGCTTCCGCTCTCCGGTGCCCTCCGAGTGAACCGGCCCTCCGAGATCTGGTTCAAGCCCGCGCTCGGCGTGGTCGTCGCGGCCGCCCCACCCAACCTGACGCTGCTGGCCCTCGACCGCCTCGACCTGGCGATGTACACGATGGCCGGGTCCCTGTGCGCGCTCTACGCCCACCACCGCCCGTACGCCGCCCGCGCCCGGACCCTCGCCCGCGTCGTGCTCGGCATGGTCGGCGGACTCGCGGTCGCCCTGGTCGCCGCCTCGCTCACCACGAACGCGGTGGTGCTGGTCACCGTGGGCGCGCTTCTGGCCGCCGTGCAGAAGGCGCTCTGCGACGCGAGCCGGGTCGGGCCGCCCGCCAACGTCATCTTCACCTTCGTCACCTCGGCGGCCCTCTTCCTGCCCCAGGGCCTCGCCCAGGTTCCCGGTCACCTCGCCGCGTCCGCCGTCGCGGGTGCCTGGGCCTGGCTCGTGTGCATGGCCCCCGGCCTGCCACGCCCGCACGGGCCGGAGCGCCGCGCCACGGCCCAGGCCCTGAACGCGGTGGCCGCCCACGTCGAAAGGCCCGAGCGACCGGACATCCGTGCGACCGCCACGACCGCCTTGCACACCGCCTGGCAGACACTGCTCGCCGCCGGCGCCCGCACCGAACCCCGGCGCGCCCTCGAAGCGCTCCTGGCCCGCGCCGACGTCGCACTCGCCGCACCCTTTGCCGCCGACCCCGGCCGGCTGCGCGCCCTGGCACGGGAGCTGCGCGGTGCCGGACCCCTTCCGCGAGACGCCGCCCCGACGGAGGCCGCCGACGAGATGCCCGGCGCGGAGGTCGAACCCGCGGGCGGGCGAGCCCCGTTGTGGAGCAGGCTCGGCCCGCTCACCCCCATCGCCGTACGCACCGCCGTCGGCTGCGCCCTCGCCGGGTACGCCTCCCTCGCGATCGGTGTCGGCCGCCCCTACTGGGCCCTCGTCACCGCCGCCTCGCTCTATCAGGCGAACCTCACCCTCACCTGGAGCCGGGGCGTGCAGCGCGTGGTCGGCAACCTCGCCGGTGTGTCGGCCTTCGCCGCCCTGGTCCCGCTCGCCCACCTCGGCCCGACGGCACTCGTCCTGTGCTGCCTCGCCCTCAGCTTCGGAGCCGAGGCCCTGATCAGCCGCAACTACTGGCTCGGCACCATCTGCGTCACCCCGATGGCCCTGCTCGTCACCGAGTTCGTCCGTTACGGAAACCCCGGCGAGCTGATCACCGACCGGCTCCTGGACACCGTCGTCGGCGTCCTGGTCGGTTTCCTCGTGGCGGTCGCCGTCACCAACCGGCGCGCCGGAGACCGCGTCGCCCACGCCCTCACCACCGTGGAGCGCGCCCGCGCGCACACGGTCCGCACGGCCGCCGACCCGAACGCCGCACCCGGTGCACTGCCCACCGCCCGCCGCGCCCTGGCCGCCGCCCTCGTCGAACTGCGCGCCGTCACCGACGCCGCGAGCGGCGAATGGTGGCAACGCGCCTGGCCG
Source organism: Streptomyces europaeiscabiei (assembly GCF_036346855.1). Lineage (NCBI taxonomy): Bacteria > Bacillati > Actinomycetota > Actinomycetes > Kitasatosporales > Streptomycetaceae > Streptomyces > Streptomyces europaeiscabiei. Next base: position 979,222 of record NZ_CP107841.1, on the reverse strand, counting down.
TCGGAGCGGGTGACACACGCCGAGCAGGCCGGACACCGTACGCTCGCGGCGACGGTACGACAGCAAGGGTTCGAGGCATCGGAGGGCGCACGGGCATGACGGCAGGCAACGGGCGGGCGGCGGCGGGGAGCGGCGCGGTACTCGGGGACACGGTCGCCAAGGTGGTGCGCCAGTGGCAGACGGTCCACCCCGGTCTCGACACGGCGCCGATGGAGATCATCGGCCGCGTCAACCGCTGCGCCGCCCTCCTCCAACAGGCCGAGGACGCGCCGCTGCGCCGGGCCGGCCTCACCCGTCCCGAGTTCGACGTCCTCGGCACCCTGCGCCGCACCGGTCATGAACTGACCCCCAGTGAGATCGCCCGCGAGACCTTCGCCTCCGGCGCCGCCGTCACCAAACGCCTCAAGCTGCTCACCGAACGCGAACTGGTCGAGCGCCGCGGTGACGACCGTGACCGCCGCGTCGCCCACGTCCGCCTCACCGACGCCGGCCGTGACCTCGTGGACAGCGTCATGCCGGAGCAACTGGCCTACGAGGAGGCCGTACTCTCCGGCGTCGACGCCGACAATCGACGCGAACTCGCCGTGCTGCTGGGCGAGTTGCTGATCCAGCTGGAAGGCCGCCTGGGTCTGCCGCGCGCCTAGTGCGCGACGCGCGGTGCGCCGGGACCGGCCGGTCGGGGTCGGTAGGTCGATGCCGGTCGGGGTCAGCCCTCCGCGCCCGCCAGGTACGTGCCGAACACGGTTCCTTGGGGGTCCCGCAGCACCGCGATGCGGGGGCCGTCCGGCACTGTGGTGGGCTCCATGAGGAGGGTGCCGCCCGCCCCGGCGGCGATGCGGGCCGACTCGTCGACGCCCTCCACGGCGAAGTACGGCAGCCAGTGCGAGGGCACCTCGGGCGGGAACTTCTCGTCCATCGTGATCATGCCGCCGAAGTCGGCGGGTGCGGGTGGGGGAGGGCTTCCCGCGCGGTTCCCCGTGCCCTGGCCGCACCCCTGCCGGGGCACGGCTGCCGTTACCCTCGTGCGTGTTCGAACCCGCAGACATCCTTCAGGAGCCGTCCATGGACGCCGCCACCACCGGCCTGATCTTCCGCGATGCCACCGATGCCGATGTGGACGCCCTCGTCTCGTTGATCGAGTCGGCGTACCGCGGGGACTCCAGCCGGGCCGGGTGGACCACGGAGGCGGACATCCTCGAAGGGCAGCGGACCGATCCGGAGGGTGTTCTGCGGGTCATCAAGGCGCCCGACAGCAGGCTGCTCACCGTCGAGCGGGACGGCATGATCCTCGCCTGCTGCCAGCTCGAACACCGCGGTGACCACGCCTACTTCGGGATGTTCGCGGTGAGCCCGGCCCTCCAGGGCAGCGGTCTCGGCAAGGTGATCATCGCCGAGGCCGAGCGGATCGTGCGTGAGGTCTGGGGCGCCAAGGAGATGCACATGACCGTGATCTCCGTACGGAACGACCTCATCGCCTGGTACGAGCGGCGCGGCTACCGCCGTACGGGACGGATGACCCCGTTCCCGTACGGCGACGAGCGCTTCGGCATCCCGCTCCGCGACGACCTGCGGTTCGAGCTGCTGGTCAAGGAAATCGTCTGAGGTCTCGCCGGTCTGCGCCCGAGACCTACGCGGTGAAGCGGCCGGTGCGTTTGATGTCGGGGTAGTCGGTCGTCGCGCCGTCCAGCTGGAGCGCGCGGACCAGGCGCAGGTGGTCCTGGGTGTTCACCACCCAGCCGATGATCCGCAGGTTCGCCTTGCGGGCCTTCTCGACGACCTCCAGCGTCAGCCGCCGGATGTTCAGCACGAGGGTGGCGGCGCCCACCGCGACCGCCCGGTCCACCACGTCGGGGCCGTAGCGGCTGGCGACCAGCGCGGTGCGCACGCCGGGCACGAGCCGGGCGATCTCGGCGACCGCCTCGTCGTGGAAGGACAGCACCTCGACCCGCCCCACCAGGTCGCGCCGGTGCATGACCTCGGCGAGGGCGCGGGCCGCCGCCGCGTCCTTGATCTCGGCCTGGAGCGGTGCCCGTACCGCGTCCAGGACCTCCTCGAAGGTGGGGACACGCTCGCCGCGGCCCGCGTCCAGGGCGCGCAGCTCGGCGAGGGTCTTGTCGGCGATCGGGCCGGTGCCGTCCGTCGTCCGGTCCACGTCCGCGTCGTGCATGACGACGAGCGCGCCGTCCTTGCTCAGATGCAGATCGAGTTCGATGACGTCGAGGCCCGCGCGATCGGCGGCTACGAAGGAGCGGAGGGTGTTCTCGGGTTCGACACCCATGACTCCGCGGTGACCGATGGTGAGGAAGTTCAAGGTTGACTCGCTTCCGTCGACGGCGGCTCGGCCCGCGTGACCGGGGGAGGGGCGGCACGCGGCTGGGGCGCAGCGTAGTACTCCCGCCGTGCGATGCATCCGCATGTGCATGAGCCCTTTCGGGTCGTGTCACGTCGTGTCACGTCGAAGAACAGGACCGTTTCCGCACCTGCCCCGTACCGATCGGGTCATCCGTGAGTGGGCGAGTCCGGCGCGCGTTGACCCCGGAGACCTGCGTGCGACGGGCGCGACGCACGAACTGTGATCCATGACGCGTGTGACAGGAGATTCAGCGGTTAGTCGGAGGGGGTGGCGGGAAGATTTCCGGCTGGATCGCTCATGATCGGTCTTGCGGTGGGGAACCCTCGCTACGTACGGTGTCCCTACGAAAGTTTATCCCGTGGAGGATGGGTCATGACGGAAATTCTTGTGCAGATGGGCGCGGAGGGTGTTATTCCTTCGGTCGGTAGGGTGGTGGAGCACCCGGCCTGGCCCGTGCTCAAGGATGCCGTGGAGCGGATCCGGCCATGGCAGTCCAAGGACGGTTCGATCGATTTCGACGCCGAGCACGCCCCCGATCCGGCGGACGCCGAGCGCGCCGTGCGGGATGTCGTCGGGGCCGTCGAGGCGCTGTCCGCGCTGCTGCCGCACGACGCCGCCTACCACGAGGCGCTCGTCAAGGACCTGCGGCGCTGGGCCGACGACGGCTTCGAGGTGCCCGACTTCCTCGACTCGCTGCTGGCCTTCCAGCCCGCCGCGAGCCGCGCGGACGGCCTCCAGCACCTCGTCGTGTTCCCGATGTACACGCAGAACGGCAACCCCGACCGCAACCTCGAAGCGGTCGTGCTGCGCATGGTCTGGCCGGACTGGCTGGCCGAGCTGGAGCGCACCCGCTACGACAACCCGCTGTTCTGCGGCATCACCTTCGAGGACTTCACCGCCGGCTACGACACCAACTCGGCCGTCCTCTTCCCGGAGACCATCGCCGTGCGCGAGGCTCCGGCCCGCTTCTCCTGGGGCGGCATCTTCTGCGACCGCGAGGCCGCCCGGTTCCGCCGTGTCACCGAGGCCGCCGTGGACATCCTCGGCCTCGACCTGCCCGAGGACGTCGCCGCGATGGTCCACGACCAGAAGCGCTGCGAGGAGGCCTTCGTCCTGTGGGACATGGTCCACGACCGGACCCACAGCCACGGCGACCTGCCCTTCGACCCCTTCATGATCAAGCAGCGCCAGCCGTTCTGGATGTACGGCCTCGAAGAGCTGCGCTGCGACCTCACCGCCTTCAAGGAGGCCGTGAAGCTGGAGGCCGACGGCGTCCCGCAGGCCCGTGACGTGCAGTACGCGGTGCTCTTCGACCGCATGTTCCGTTTCCCGGTCACCGGCGAGCGGGTCCGCAACTACGACGGCCTCGGTGGCCAGCTCCTCTTCGCCTACCTGCACAAGCACGACGTCGTCCGCTGGACCGACAACAAGCTGTACATCGACTGGCAGCGCGCCCCGCAGGTCACCAACCAGCTCTGCGCCGACATCGAGCAGCTCTACCGGGACGGCATCGACCGCCCGAAGCTGGTCCACTGGTTCGCCGGGTACGAGCTGGTCGCCGACTATCTCGCACCGCACCCCGGATCCCGCTGGGCCAAGGGCCCGGACGCCCTGGATCTGACGCAGCCGCCGCGGAAACTCGTCGACGACGTGCTTCCGGACGAGTTTCCGCTCAGCATGTTCTATGAGGCGCTCGCCAAGAAGCTGAAGACCGTGATCGCCTCCACCAAGGGCATCACCGCGGCGAACGCCGAGCGGGTCGCCGCGTGAGCGCCGGATTCGCAGACGTCACAGACGCTGCTCAGGAGGCGAAGACCATGCAGAACGGTAACGGTGCACTGAGTGGCGCGGTGATCGCGGTGGCCGGCGCGGGCGGACCCGCCGGCCGGGCGGCCCTGCTGCGGCTGGCCGAAGCGGGCGCGATCGTCGTCGGCTCCGACAACGACCCCGAGCGGCTCTCCGAGGCCGTCGACGCGGCCCGCTACGCGCACGGCGGCGCCACCGTCGTCGGCGACACGGTCGATCTCCTCGACCTCCAGTCGACCCGGGACTGGGCCACCCGCATCGAGAAGGACTTCGGGCGGGTCGACGGACTCGTCCACCTCGTCGGCGGCTGGCGCGGCAGCGAGACCTTCACCAGGACCAGCCTCGACGACTGGGACTTCCTGGAGATGCTGCTCATCCGCACCGTGCAGCACACCTCCCTCGCCTTCCACGAGGCCCTGCAGCGCAGTGAGCGCGGCCGGTACGTCCTCATCAGCGCGGCCGGCGCGAGCAAGCCCACGGCGGGCAACGCCGCCTATGCCGCCGCCAAGGCCGCCGCCGAGGCGTGGACGCTGGCCACGGCCGACTACTTCCGCAAGGCGGGCGGGCCGGACGGGCCGACCTCCGCGGCTGCCATCCTGGTCGTGAAGGCGTTGGTGCACGACGCGATGCGCGCCGACCGACCCAACGCGAAGTTCGCGGGCTTCACCGACGTCAAGGAGCTGGCCGAGGCCATCGCCGGTGTCTGGGAGAAGTCCGCCGCCGAAGTGAACGGGAACCGTCTGTGGCTGACCGACAAGCCGTGAACCCTCCGAAGACCGACGCCCGACGCCATCACGACCCGGAGATCCGCGGTTTCGCCAGTGACAACTACGCGGGGGTCCACCCCGAGGTGCTCGCCGCACTGGCCCTGGCCAACGGCGGGCACCAGGTCGCGTACGGCGAGGACGAGTACACCGAGAACCTCCAGCGGATCGTGCGCAGCCACTTCGGCGCCACCGCCGAGGCGTTCCCGGTCTTCAACGGCACCGGCGCCAACGTCGTCGCGCTCCAGGCCGTCACCGACCGCTGGGGCGCGGTGATCTGCGCTGAGAGCGCGCACATCCACGTCGACGAATGCGGGGCGCCCGAACGGGTCGGCGGGCTGAAACTGCTCACCGTGCCCACACCCGACGGCAAGCTCACACCCGAGCTGATCGACCGGCAGGCGTACGGCTGGGACGACGAGCACCGCGCGATGCCGCAGGTCGTCTCGATCACCCAGAGCACCGAACTCGGCACCCTCTACACGCCCGAGGAGATCCGCGCGATCTGCGAGCACGCCCACGCGCACGGCATGAAGGTGCACCTGGACGGCTCCCGGATAGCCAACGCCGCCGCCTCCCTGAACGTCCCGATGCGTACGTTCACCAACGCGGCCGGCGTCGACCTGCTCTCCCTGGGCGGCACCAAGAACGGGGCGATGTTCGGTGAGGCGGTCGTCGTCATCAACCAGGACGCCGTCCGCCACATGAAGCACCTGCGCAAGCTGTCCATGCAGCTCGCCTCCAAGATGCGCTTCGTTTCGGTGCAGTTGGAAGCCCTGCTGTCGAAGGACCTGTGGCTGCGCAACGCCCGCCACTCCAACGAGATGGCCCAGCGGCTCGCCGAGGGCGTCCGCGCGGTACACGGGGTGGAGATCCTCCATCCCGTGCAGGCCAACGCCGTCTTCGCCCGCCTCCCGCACGACGTGAGCGAACGCCTCCAGAAGCGCTATCGGTTCTACTTCTGGGACGAGACGGCCGGCGATGTCCGCTGGATGTGCTCCTTCGACACGACGGAGGAGGACGTGGACGGATTCGTGGCCGCGCTCAAGGAGGAGATGGCGCGCTGACCCGGACAGGGAGCGGACTCCGCATGTCTGCATGGGTATGCGGTCACTCGGAAATGTATTGACTCCTGGGTGATCGTATTCCTATGCTCTGCGGGCATGGAGCTCATCCAGCAAACCCCCGACCTGTCCGCGTATCTGGCCGCCGACGAGGTCATCGACCATGACCATCCCCGGGTGCGGCAGGCGGCCGCGCGGCTCGCCAAGGACGCGACCGACTCGTATGACTATGCGCGGGCGGCGTACGAGTTCGTGCGTGACGCCATTCCCCACTCGGCCGACTCGGGTGATCCGCGCGTCACCTGGCGCGCCTCGGACGTCCTGGAGCAGGGGACCGGCATCTGCTACGCCAAGGCCCACGCGCTGGCCGCGCTGCTGCGCGCCGAGGACATCCCCACCGCGCTCTGCTATCAGCGGCTGGCGCACGACGACGGCGGCGGACACGCCGTCCACGGTCTGGTCGCGGTGCGTTTCAACGGGCACTGGCACCGCCAGGACCCCCGCGGCAACAAGCCTGGTGTGGATGCCCAATTCTCGCTGGACGGTGAGCGGCTGGCCTGGGTGCCCGACCCCGACTCGGACGAGCTGGACTACCCGGTTCTCCACGCCGCTCCGCATCCGGCGGTACTGGACGCGCTCAGGGCCGCCCCCGACCGGCCGCACCTCTGGCGAACGCTCCCCACGGAACTCTGAGACCCTTGCGGGCGCCGGTTCCTGTGACGCTCCTGTTGCCGGAGGTGTGGCCTCCGCCATAGGCCGTCGCCAGGTCGAGGTGATCGACTCGGTTGATGCGTGAGGCGGGGCGGGTCCAGCGGTTCCTGGAGAGGTCGGAGCGGCATCGGAGCGCGGACATCGGCGTGGCCGTGCTGATGGTCGCCGTGGACCTCATCGTCCTCGGCTGGGTCCTGATGCTCGGCACGGAGGGTGTCTTCACCGAGGACTGGCTGCCGTACCCGGGAATGACGGCCCCGGACGGCGCGAGCTACCAGCACGACTCCGTCATGTTCCTCTACCAGTTGGCGGCCGGCACCGTCGGCCTCGCCCTCGTCTGCCGACTGTGGCTGACCGCCGCGGCGCAACTGGTCGTGCTCAACTTCGGGGCGGGCTTCATCGGTTCCCTGTCCACCTACTGGAACCCATGAGGCGTCGGCGCACGGAAGATCCGTGAAGCCCGCGCCGGTCGAGCGGGTCAGCGGGCCTCGGCCTCGCGGACCTGCTCCGGGGTCGGGGCCGTGCCGCCGAGATGGGCGGGCATCCACCAGGTGTCGTCCGGTCCCTTGGGGCGGACGGGGTACGCGCGCTGGGCGGCCTCCAGCAACTCCTGGACGCGCTCCCGGAGCTGGCGGGTGATGGCGCCCGCGTACTTGTCCTTGGAGGCCTCTATCGCCTCGCCGACCCGGATGGTGATCGGGATGTGGCTGCGCTTGAAGTTGCGGGGATGTCCCTTGGTCCACAGTCGCTGCGTGCCCCACACGGCCATCGGGATCAGTGGGACCCCCGCCTCCTGGGCCATCCGGGCGGCACCCGACTTGAAGCTCTTCAGGGTGAACGACTGCGAGATGGTGGCCTCGGGGAAGACGCCGATGATCTCGCCGGAGCGCAGCGAGTCCAGCGCGTGCGCGTAGGCCGCCTCGCCCTGCTTGCGGTCCACCGGGATGTGCCGCATGTTGCGCATCAACGGACCGGAGACCTTGTGCCGGAACACCGACTCCTTGGCCATGAAACGCACCAGACGCTTCTGCGGCAGCGCCGCCAGGCCGTCGAAGATGAAGTCCAGATAGCCGATGTGATTGCTCACCAGCACGGCGCCGCCCGAGCGCGGGATGTTCTCCGACCCCTTGCAGTCGATCTTCAGGTCCCATGCCTTGAACAGGGTGTGGGCGAGACCGATCGCGGGGCGGTAGACGAGCTCTGCCATGGGCGGAGTGGACCCTTCTCTCTGCCTGGGAAGGGGTCTCCCGGCGGGAAGTTACGCAGCCGTAGGTTTACGGCATCTCGCAGATCGTGCCCCAAGAACGCACGAGTAGCCAGTCTTGGCGCCGGCCCAGGGCGAGATTCTTGTCACGTCGGACATGCGAGCGACCACCGGAAGTTCAGCCGCCCTCTATTGCGTACGTACGGTGACCCGTCGGACGAGCAGGTACATCTCGCACCCCAGGCAGTACCCGAACACCGCGTTCAGGAAGGCCGCCGCCAGCGCCGCGCCGGTCGCCGCCAGCCCCAGCCACTCGGGCCCCACCGTGAAACCGGCCAGGCCCGCCGCGGCGAAGACCAGCCCGACCGCCTGCGCGAACCGCGGCGGCTCCGGCGCCTCGAACTCCACGGGCGGCCCGATCCGGGGCCGTACGAGCGTGCGGAAGACCCAGCCGTACGGCGAACGCCCCACCCCGCCCGCCGCGCCCAGCGCGAACGCGAACGTCTGCCAGGCCAGCAGCCAGCCGCTCCCGGTGATCAGTGCGACCGCGAGCACCACGGTCGTCACGGCCGCCCCGAAGCGCGGCCCCCTCACGTCAATGTCCATGCGTCAAGCATTCCGCACGCCAATCTTTCTGGGGAGCCGGGAATTTTTGCAGTCTTGTGAATGCTGAAGCGCGCTGTGACCGGACTTGTGGTGTGTGGACTCGTGCTCGCCATGGCGAGTGTCTACGGAGTGCTGCATCGGCGGCGGAGCGGGAGAATCAGGGTGCGCGGGCGGGACGGCGAAAAGCGGCTCGGTTCGGCGGAGTTGGGGGAGGGGCTCGGCGAACGGGCCACGCTCGTCCAGTTCTCCAGCGCGTTCTGCGCCCCGTGCCGGGCGACCCGCAGGGTGCTCGCCGAGGTGGCCGGAATGGTCCCCGGCGTCGCCCACGTGGAGATCGACGCCGAAGACCACCTCGACCTCGTGCGCCGGCTCGGCATTCTCAAGACGCCGACCGTGCTCGTACTCGACGCCGACGGCCGGATCGTGCGACGGGCAACCGGGCAGCCGCGCAAGACGGATGTGATCGCCGCGCTCGGTGAGGCCGTGTGAAGCCGCATGCCGGAACGCACTTGACTGCACGCCTCACCTATCGTCAGCCTGACCGTATGCCCCGAGAACTCCTTCTCTTCGAGCGCACGCATGTGGACCTGGTCCGCACGGCGAGTTCGCGCTGTCCGGGACCCTGAACAAGCCCGGGCCAGCTCGTCGACGCCAACAGAAGGACAACTCCATGACGGCCACCTCCGGCCTCGGTTCGCCCCAGCTCGCCTCCCCCGACCTCCTGCGCTCCGTCTTCCGGCGCCATGCCGCCGGCGTCGCCGTGATCACCGCGCAGGACGCCACCGGCCCGGTCGGCTTCACCGCCACCTCGCTCTCCTCGGTCTCCGCGGACCCCCCGCTGCTCTCGTTCGGCATCGGTACGGGCGCCTCCAGCTGGCCGGTGATCTCCGAGGCGCGCCATGTGGGCGTGCACATACTCGGGGAGCACCAGCGGGAACTGGCCGCCACCTTCGCCCGCAGCGGTGCCGACCGGTTCGGGGATCCCACCGGATGGCGTAGTGGACCGAAGGGAGTTCCCGTCCTCGACGACGTGCTCGCCTGGCTGGTCTGCCGGGTGGTGGCACGCGTGCCGGCGGGTGACCACCGGATCGTCCTCGCCGAGGTGGTCATGGGTGACCCGTCGGGCGCAGGGCGGCCACTCCTGTACCACCAGGGCCGCTTCAACGGTCTGCGAGACTGATTCCCGCCCGATTACGCAGGGTTGCCTACCTCACAGTTCAAAGCGCTTGCTTAGCGGGCACGGAATGCGGGAACGTAGGCGTCGTACTGGCGAGTAATATCCTGACCGGAGCGCAGGTCGCCCCGATCGGGATCGGCCGCTTCAGGCGCCTATGCTGCCTGGAAGAAGGCAGCCCGGAAATGACGATGCAGTAGGAGAGCCGGCGTGAGCTTGAGGATCGTTGTCACTGTGAAGTACGTGCCCGACGCCACTGGCGACCGGCACTTCGCCGATGACCTGACCGTCGACCGTGACGACGTGGACGGCCTGCTCTCCGAGCTGGACGAGTACGCGGTCGAGCAGGCGCTGCAGATCGCCGACGAGGCCGACGACGCCGAGATCACCGTGCTGACCGTGGGCCCCGAGGACGCCAAGGACGCGCTGCGCAAGGCGCTGTCGATGGGTGCAGACAAGGCCATCCACGTCGAGGACGACGACCTGCACGGCACCGACGCGATCGGCACCTCGCTGGTCCTGGCGAAGGCGATCGAGAAGGCCGGCTACGACCTGGTCATCTCCGGCATGGCCTCCACCGACGGCACGATGGGCGTCGTTCCCGCGCTGCTGGCCGAGCGTCTGGGTGTCCCGCAGGTGACGCTGCTGTCCGAGATCTCCGTCGAGGACGGCACGGTCAAGGGCCGCCGTGACGGCGACGCCGCCTCCGAGCAGCTCGAGGCCACCCTGCCCGCGGTCGTGTCGGTCACCGACCAGTCGGGCGAGGCGCGTTACCCGTCCTTCAAGGGCATCATGGCGGCGAAGAAGAAGCCGGTTCAGTCCTGGGACCTGTCCGACCTCGACATCGAGGCGGAAGAGGTCGGTCTGGAAGGCGCCTGGACGGCTGTCGACACCGCGACCGAACGCCCGGCGCGCACCGCCGGCACGATCGTCAAGGACGAGGGCGAGGGCGGCAAGCAGCTCGCCGAGTTCCTCGCGGGCCAGAAGTTCATCTAGGCCCTGCGGCCCGCCGCGGCCCCCGGCCCGGCTGAGGCCCGACTCCCTTACCGCCCCTCAGACTTCGCAATCCGCAGGAGCATTCCCATGGCTGAAGTTCTCGTCTACGTCGACCACGTGGACGGCGCCGTCCGCAAGCCCACCCTTGAGCTGCTGACCCTGGCCCGCCGCATCGGCGAGCCCGTCGCCGTCGCGCTCGGCAACGGCGCCGCCGACACCGCCGCCGCCCTCGCCGAGCACGGCGCGGTCAAGGTCCTCACCCACGACGCCGCCGAGTACGCCGACTACCTGGTCGTGCCCAAGGTCGACGCGCTGCAGGCCGCGGTCGAGGCCGTGTCCCCGGCCGCCGTGCTGGTGCCGTCCTCCGCCGAGGGCAAGGAGATCGCCGCGCGTCTGGCGGTGCGCATCGGCTCCGGCATCATCACCGACGCCATCGACCTCGAAGCCGGTGACGAGGGCCCGGTCGCGACGCAGTCGGTGTTCGCCGCCTCCTTCACCACCAAGTCCCGCATCTCCAAGGGCACCCCGGTCATCACGGTCAAGCCGAACTCCGCCGCCGTGGAGGCAGCTCCGGCCGCCGGTGCGGTCGAGGCGCTGGCCGTGACGTTCGGTGCGCTGGCCACCGGCACCAAGGTCACCGCCCGCACCCCGCGCCAGTCCACCGGGCGTCCGGAGCTGACGGAGGCCGCGATCGTCGTCTCCGGCGGCCGTGGCGTCAACGGCACCGAGAACTTCGCCCTCATCGAGGCCCTCGCCGACTCCCTCGGCGCGGCCGTGGGCGCCTCCCGCGCCGCGGTGGACGCAGGCTGGTACCCGCACACCAACCAGGTCGGCCAGACCGGCAAGTCCGTCTCGCCGCAGCTCTACATCGCCAACGGCATCTCCGGCGCCATCCAGCACCGCGCCGGCATGCAGACCTCCAAGACCATCGTGGCCGTCAACAAGGACGCCGAGGCCCCGATCTTCGACCTCGTCGACTACGGCGTCGTCGGTGACCTCTTCGACGTCGTCCCGCAGCTCACCGAGGAGATCAACACCCGCAAGGGCTGAACCTCCTGACTCCTCCCGAGTCGTCCGAGGCCCCCGCGACCGCACGAACGGTCACGGGGGCCTCGGCTCATCCCAGGGTCACCGAGGCCTGCACCGGCAGATGGTCGCTCGGGTGCAGCCCGTCGACGGAGAAGGTGTTCATCGCCGCCCAGTGCGTGGTCACCCCGGGCGAGGTGAGGATCCAGTCGATGCGCCGGCCGTCGGGCTTGAGCGCCCGGTAGCCGTGGTAGGTCCCGTACGCCGGGCTGCGCGAAGCCGCCGCGTCCCAGGCGTCCACGAGCCCGCTGTCCAGCATCAGGTCGTACACCCGGTTGTCGTGGGCGGCCGCGTTGAAGTCGCCGGTGACGATGACCGGCGACGACCGGTCCCACCCCGCGATCGTCTCGCCGATGAGCCTCGCGGAGCGCTCCCGCGCGTACTGGCTGACGCTGTCCAGATGGGTGTTGAGCACGTAGAACTCCCGCCCGCCGTCGGCGAGATCGGCGAACTTGACCCAGGTCACCATGCGCAGCCAGTCCGCGTCCCAGGTGTTGGAGGCGATCGCGTACGGGGTGTCGGACAGCCAGAAGTGATCGAACTCGATCGGGTCGAGTCTGCGGGTGTCGTAGAAGATCGCCATGAACTCGTCCTTGCTACCGCCCCCTCGGCCGGTGCCGATCCAGTCGTAGTGCCCGCCCAGATCCCTCTCGATCATGCGCAGCTGCTGGTACAGCCCCTCCTGGGTCCCGATGACGTGCGGTCGCTCGCGGCGCAGCAGCTCCCGCATCACCGGGCGGCGCGCGGACCAGCGCGGTGTCTCGTCGACGACGGTCGCGAAGCGCACGTTGAACGTCATGACGTTCAGGGCGCCCGCGTGCTCACCGGCGGTCGCCGGCTGCGACGAGCCCGCCGTGGTCAGCAGCGGCACGGCGATGGCGGCGGCGGCCGCGGACCTGAGTCCTTGGCGGCGCGTCACTCCGACCTCTTTCGGCAACGCGATCTCCTCCCTCTGGGAGTCAGAATGAATCTTGCCCGATGAATACGGAAGAAGAGAGCGGGTCGGCGGTGACCAGGGGGAGAGCATGGGGAATCCCACTGCGAGACGGTGTTGACCAGGGTGAAGATCGCCAGTTAGCTTCGTTATACGGATTCTTGATTCCGCAGTGCGGAAAATGGAGGGTGTGGAATGGGGCAGGGCCGGCAGGAGAACGTGGCGACGAGTCTCGCGGGCGCCGTCAGCGAGGAGATCAGCGCCTCCCTCGCCCCCGTCGACGCGGAGCTGGAGCGCCGCTACCCGGGCGACCCGGGCACCCGTCAGCCCGTGCACACCGTGTACGTGCCCGGTGACGTCTTCGCCTCCGACACCCTCCGCACCTGGGGCGACCGGGCCCTCGCCGCCCTCGACGAGCACGCCCCCGACGCCACCTCCTTCGCCGCCGTCCTCGGCCTCGGCGACGACCTCGCCGGGCCCGTGTACGACCGCGTCCGCGCCAAGCTGGAGCGCGAGCCGATCGAAGACCTGCGCGTCGACTTCGAGGACGGCTACGGGCCGCGCCCGGACGCCGAGGAGGACGAGGCCGCCGCCCGCGCCGCCCGGCTGGTCGCGGAGGCGTACGCCAAGGGCACAGCGGCCCCGTACATGGGCATCCGCATGAAGTGCATGGAGGCGCCGGTGCGCGACCGGGGCATCCGCACCCTCGACATCTTCCTCACCGGCCTGCTGGAGGCCGGCGGCCTGCCCGACGGGCTCGTCCTGACCCTGCCCAAGGTGACGTACGCCGAGCAGGTCACCGCCATGGTCCGGCTCCTCGAGGCCTTCGAGAGGGCGCGCGGCCTGGAGGCCGGCCGGATCGGCTTCGAGATCCAGATCGAGACCAGCCAGGCCATCCTCGCCGCCGACGGCACCGCCACCGTCGCCCGCATGATCGACGCCGCGCAGGGCCGCGCCACCGGCCTGCACTACGGCACCTTCGACTACAGCGCCTGCCTCGGCGTCTCCGCCGCCCACCAGGCCAGCGACCACCCGGCTGCCGACCACGCCAAGGCGATCATGCAGGTCGCGGCGGCCGGCACCGGCGTACGCCTCTCGGACGGCTCCACCAACGTCCTGCCGGTCGGCCCGACGGAGAACGTCCACGACGCCTGGCGACTGCACTACGGCCTCACCCGCCGCGCCCTGGCCCGCGCCTACTACCAGGGCTGGGACATGCACCCCGGCCACATCCCCACCCGCTACGCGGCCGTCTTCGCCTTCTACCGCGAGGGCTACGAGCAGGCCGCCGCCCGCCTCTCCCGCTACGCCAACCGTGCCGGCGGCGACGTGATGGACGAGCCCGCGACGGCCAAGGCCCTCAGCGGCTATCTGCTGCGGGGTCTGGACTGCGGCGCCCTCGACATCGAGGAGGTGTCCGGGGCGACCGGCCTGGCCCGCGCCGATCTGGAGGGCTTCGCGGCACCCCGCCGCGCGGATCTGACGATCTCGTCCGGCCAGTAGGCGGGTGGGCCGGACGGCGGGCAAGTAGCGGTCCTGTGACAGCAGTTGCCGCCGGTTCGGGGTGCCCCCACCCACGGCTTAGGCTGTACGCCATTCGTCGGTGTGTCACAGGAACGAGGCGCGGGTGTCTTCGGGGGCGAACGAACAGGCGGACGGTGCCGGGCGGGTTCTCGCCGGACGGTACCGGGTCGTGGAGCAGCTCGGACGCGGCGGCATGGGCGTCGTCTGGCGGGCCGTGGACGAGGTGCTCCACCGTGAGGTCGCCCTCAAGGAACTGCGCACCTACACGGACGCGGGCGCGCCCGAACTGGCCGACCTGGGCGTGCGGATGCAGCGCGAGGCACGGGCCGCCGCCCGAGTCCGGCACCCCGGGGTCGTCGCCGTGCACGACGTGGCCGAGGTCGACGGGCGCCCGCTGATCGTCATGGAACTGGTCGACGGGCTGTCCCTCGACGACGTCCTGCGCGACCGGGGCCTGCTCGACCCGCGTGAGGCGGCCGCCATCGGCGCCAAGGTCATGGACGCCCTCGGCGCCGCCCACCGGGTCGGCGTACTGCACCGCGACGTCAAGCCCGGCAACATCCTCCTGGACCGCTCGGGCCGCGTCGTCCTCACCGACTTCGGTATCGCCACCATGGAGGATCCGGGCGACGGCTCCGCCACCCACCTCACCCGCAGCGGCGAACTCGTCGGCTCCCTCGACTACCTGGCCCCCGAACGCGCCCAGGGCAACGACCCCGGCCCCGCCTCCGACGTGTGGGCACTCGGCGCCACCCTGTACGCGGCCGTGGAGGGCGCCTCCCCGTTCCGGCGTACGTCCACCTGGTCGACGCTCACCGCGATCGTGGCCGACCCGCTGCCCGAACCCCAGCGGGCCGGACCGCTCGGGCCCGTCCTGCGACAGCTGATGGACAAGCGCCCGGAGCACCGCCCGGACGCCGCCCGGGCCTGTGAACTGCTGGAGGCCGTGGCCGCCGGGGGCACGCTCGCCTCCCCGACGGCGGGGCAGGGCGGCGGCCCGGCACCTCGGCCGAGGGCGGAGACCGAACGGAGCGTTCCGTCGGTGCCGCAGGGGTTCGGACCGCCGACGGCGGGCTCGGGGCTCGGCGGCACGGGTGCGGGTGCCGGGTCCGGCCCGCCGGGCCCGACCCCCGGCTTCGGGCCGCCGCAGCCGGTCCCGGGACCCGGCACGGGGGCGTCCACGGCGGTCGACGGGCCCGGTGCGGGCGCGCCGCGGGTGCCGGTACCTGCTTCCGGAGCCGCCACCACCGTGTCCTCGAACGGCAGTCGGCCCCGCAAGGGCCGCGCACTCCTCGCCGCCGTCGCCGTCGCCGTCGTGCTCGCCGCCTCGGGCGTCACGGTCGCGCTGCTCACCGGGGACGACGACGCGAAGACGGGCGCTCAGCCCTCGGCCGACGAATCGATCAGCGGCACCCCCTCCCCGGGCCGCAGCCGGGGCACGGTCGACCTCTCCGACGACTCCGACTCCGACTCCGACGTCGGCGAGGGCGGGAAGGACGACAAGAAGTCCCCGAGCCCGAGCGAAAAGGTGAAGGAGGACGAGAAGGGGACCGAGGCGTCCGCCTCCCCGTCGAAGAACGGGAGCGGCGGCACCACCGGTGGCGGCTCAGGGGGTTCGGACGCCTCCGGCGGCTCCACCAGCGGGGACACGACCGGAGGGGCGACCGAGGAGGCACCGGTCTGTCACTCGATCGGCGGCGGAAAGTACAACTGCACGGTCTGGACCACCGCGAAGTCCTATACCGCCGCCGGCACCGAGGTCGGCATCCTCAAGCAGGGCACCAACTACTTCTACTGCCAGCAGAACCTGGGCCGCCGCGAGACCTCGGGCGAGTGGACCAACGTCTGGTGGGCGAAGACCGACGACGACAGCGGCAACACGAACGTCTGGGTCAGCGACGTCTACATCCAGGGCGGTGACAACGACGCCCCGGTGCCCGGCCTCCCCGTCTGCTGAGGCCGGGCCCACAGCCCTACGCCCGCGGGTGGGGCCGCACGTACTGCTCCAGACCCGACACCGTCGTCCACCTGTGCTCGGCGAACAGCTCCCTGCCCCGCAGGCACAGCCCCCGGTCGCCGCGCGCCCGGGCGCAGAACTCGTCGGGGGTGGTGCCGAACAGGTCGCGCAACTTGGCCGACGAGGCGAGGAGTTCGGTGATGAGCGGGCGCTGCCGGCCCGGGTGGGAGCGCGGGCCCGGGCCGCCGTCGCGCAGGACACCCCACCGGTTGACGTAGATCCAGGCGTGGTCGAGGAGTTCACCCGACTCCAGCTCGACACGGAAGTCGGCGGCGGGCAGGGCGGCCCGCTGGAAGTTGCCGGTCGGTGAGTCGACGCCCTCGCTCGCGTCGACCACGGCGAGCTGCGCCTCGTCGAGCCAGGTGATGAACAGTTCGGCGGTGGAGCCGGGGGAGTGGAACGGCGACGCGGACAGGTAGCCGAGCAGGCTGACGTGGGCGGAGACGCCGATGCCGATGCCCGTGACCCTCGCCTTGACCATGGGGATCCGGCACTCCACACCGCGCTCGGCCATCTTGTGGACGAGCTGCGCGGGGCAGGCGTTGGAGCCGACCGAGAGGACGGGCACCCGGTCCTCGAAGACGAGTGTGTCCAGCGGCAGCATCCGGTTGCCGTCCAGGAGCGCCGACTCGACGGGCCACGCGCCCGGATAGCTCAGTGGGTCCTCGCGCGGCGCCACGGCGAGGCCGAGCGCTTCGAGCGTACGGAGGTCGGGGGCGTCCAAGACTCAGTCCGCGGGCGGGAGTTCGCCCGAGCCGCGGGCGATCAGCCTGGTGGGCAGCTCGATGCGCTCGGGGGCGACGAGGGAGCCGTCCAGCTGCCGGAAGAGGCGCTCGGCGGCGGTGCGGCCCAGCCGGGCGGGGTCCTGGGCGACCACGGTGATGCCCGGCCGGAGCAGATCGGCCAGCTCGAAGTCGTCGAAGCCGACGAGGGCGACCGGACGGGTGTGTCCGGCGAGGACCCGCACGACCGTCACCGTCACCCGGTTGTTGCCCGCGAAGACCGCCGTGACGGGCGACGGACCGGACAGCATGTCCTCGGCCGCCCTGCGGACCCGCTCGGGATCGGTGACGCCCAGGGACATCCACGCGTCCTCGACGTGTATGCCGGCGTCCTCCATGGCCGCCCGGTAGCCGCGCAGCCGCTCGGCGGCGGTGTGGATACGGGGCATGTCGCCGATGAAGCCGATGCGGCGGTGGCCGTGGGCGATGAGATGGGCGACGCCGTCGCGGGCCCCGCCGAAGCTGTCCGACAGCACGACGTCGGCGTCGATCCGCCCGGCCGGGCGGTCCACGAACACCGTGGCCACGCCCGCCCTGATCTCGGGCTCCAGATACCGGTGGTCGTCACCGGCCGGAATGATCACGAGTCCGTCGACGCGGCGGGCGCACAGCGCGAGCGCCAGCTCCTGCTCGCGGTCCGGGTCCTCCGCGCTGGACCCGTTGATCAGCAGCGAGCCGTGGGCGCGGGACACCTCCTCCACCGCCCGGCTGAGGGGGCCGTAGAACGGGTCGGCGAGGTCCTCCAGGACCAGGCCGATCGTGGCCGTACTGCCCTTGCGCAGCACCCGTGCGCTGTCGTTGCGCCGGAAGCCGAGTGCCTCGATCGCCTCCTGGACGCGGCGCTCGGTGTCCGGGGTGACGCCCGGCTCGCCGTTCACCACCCGGGAGACCGTCTTCAGACCCACCCCGGCCCGGGCCGCGACGTCCTTCATCGTGGGACGGTTTCCGTAGCGGCTCTCGGGGCGGCGGGCGATGCCGCCTGCGGTCTCGGGCACTATGCGCTGTCCTGTCCTGTCGTCCACGGGCGTGGTCGGTGGTGCCGTGTCGGAATTGTGTGGCTGTTGAGGATGTGGCGTCGAGCATAGAGCCTGGACAACGTTGTCACGGCCGGGGGAGACTGTCTATCGCATTCTCTGGCCGGCGCCCCCCACCAGGCGAGCGTCGTGCTGCCAGTTTCCGGCCGGAGATCCGGGCGCCGCTCTGTTCGGGCGCCCGGTAGGAGACTCGCAGCGGGAGAACTGACACTGATGCAGACCGACCTCGTGGCCGCGCTCGACATCGGCGGCACCAAGATCGCCGGGGCGCTGGTGGACGACCACGGCCGGATCCTGGTGCGCGCGCAGCGCCCGACGCCCGCGCAGGAGGACGGCGACACCGTCATGCGGGCCGTGGAAGGGGTGCTCGGCGAGCTGACCGCCGACCCGCTGTGGGGCAGGGCCACGGCCGTCGGGATCGGCAGCGCTGGCCCGGTGGACGCCTCGGCCGGCACGGTGAGCCCGGTGAACGTGCCCGGCTGGCGCGGCTTCCCCCTCGTCGAGCGGGTCCGGGCGGTGACCGGTGGGCTGCCGGTCGAGCTGATCGGCGACGGTGTGGCCATCACGGCCGCCGAGCACTGGCAGGGCGCCGCGCGCGGCCACGACAACGCGCTGTGCATGGTCGTCTCGACCGGCGTCGGCGGCGGTCTCGTCCTCGGCGGAAAACTGCACGCGGGCCCCACCGGGAACGCCGGCCACATCGGTCACATCATCGTCGACCTCGACGGCGACGCCTGCCCGTGCGGCGCCCGCGGCTGTGTCGAGCGCATCGCGAGCGGCCCCAACATCGCCCGACGCGCCCTGGAGAGCGGCTGGCGGCCCGGCCCCGACGGGGACACCTCGGCCGCGGCGGTCGCCGCCGCCGCGAAGGCCGGTGACCCGATCGCCGTGGCCGCCTTCGAACGCGCCGCCCAGGCCCTCGCCGCCGGTATCGCCGCCACCGCCACCCTCGTCGAGATCGACATCGCCGTCATCGGCGGCGGCGTCGCGAACGCCGGCGACGTTCTCTTCGCCCCCCTGCGCACCGCCCTCAAGGACTACGCCACCCTGTCCTTCGTCCAGCACCTCACCATCGCCCCCGCCGTGATGGGCACGGACGCGGGCCTGGTGGGCGCCGCCGCGGCGGCGCTGGCGGGCCGGCCGAGCACGCGGGCGGCCTGAGCAGGGGTGACCTCGGGGCTGTGACGGGTGGGGCGGATGCGCTCACCGCGGTGCCGGGTGGCCGGTTGCGGGAAGCGGGCGCTGCCCGTCCGGAGGCTGGGGCGCGGTCCCGCGTCGTCCTGTGCGGCGTGTGTGAGGTGGTGGCGTCCGGGCGGTCTGCCGTGTTCGTGCTGCTCTCCGCCCCGTGCGGTGCGGCGTCCGTCCGGGTGGTCGCGGCCGCGTCCGGCCCCGCGGGCGTGCCGGGCGTTCATCGCATGGCGAGAGGAGGCCGGGGCGAAACGCCGGCAACCGGCCGTGACCCCTCGGGGCGTTCCGCAGTTGAGCGGGGCATGAAGAAGCGCAGCATGCTCGCCATCGCCTCCCTCGCCACCGGATTCGTCGTCGCGGCCATCACGCCGTCGCACGGTCTCGACGCCGCGGACGCGCTCGGGAAGACGGACGGCCTGAGCAAACTGGACGTCGAGGGCACCCTCGGCAAGGTCGGCAAGACGGTCTCCAGCGACAGTCTGGCCGCGGTCGACGAGGCCGCCCTGGGGGGCCATGCGGACCAGGAGGGCAAGGGCGGCAAGAAAGGCTGACAGCCTGTGAAGGAAGGCTGACAGCCCTGCGGGGGACAGCGGATTCTCCGTCAGACTCCCCTCGCCCGCGTATTTCGGCTCCTCATCAGCGGCTGGTTTCCGTGGCGGAGTGGAGGGCAAGCCTCAGGGGGCCAACAGAAGAGGGGGAACCGTGATCGTCTGGATCAACGGTGCGTTCGGTGCGGGGAAGACCACCACCGCACGGGAACTGATCGAACTGATCCCGAACAGCACGCTCTTCGACCCCGAGGTCATCGGCGGCACACTGACACACATGCTGCCGGCCAAACGCCTCGCCGAGGTCGGCGACTTCCAGGACCTGCCGAGCTGGCGACGGCTCGTGGTCGACACCGCCGCCGCCCTGCTGGCCGAGCTGGGCGGCACCCTCGTGGTCCCCATGACCCTGCTCCGCCAGGAGTACCGCGACGAGATCTTCGGCGGCCTCGCCTCCCGCCGCATACCCGTACGGCATCTGCTCCTGGCCCCGGCCGAAACGATACTGCGGGAGCGAATAGCCGGGCGGGAGATACCGCCCGACCTCCCCGACGGTGAGATGCGGATGCGTCAATGGGCGTACGACCACATCACTCCGTACCGCGCCGCCCTGGGCGGCTGGCTCACCGCCGATGCCCATCTCGTCGACACCAGCGCCCTCACCCCGTACGAGACCGCGCGGTGCATCGCCGACGCCGTGGCCGCCGACGACGTACCCGTGTGCGACATCGTGCAGACCCCCGAGCCGACCGCCGAGACGGTCGCAGCGGGGGTTCTCCTGTTCGATGAGGACGACCGGGTCCTGCTGGTCGATCCGACCTACAAGGCCGGCTGGGAGTTCCCCGGCGGGGTCGTGGAGGCCGGGGAGGCGCCGGCACGGGCGGGTGTGCGTGAGGTTCAGGAGGAGACCGGGATACGGCTGGACGATGTGCCCCGGCTGCTGGTGGTGGACTGGGAGGCGCCCGCGCCGCCCCGGTACGGCGGACTGCGCCTGCTCTTCGACGGGGGCCGACTCGACGTCAGCGGGGCGCAGCGGCCCGTGCTGCCCGGGCCCGAGTTGCGTGACTGGCGGTTCGTGACCGAGGAGGAGGCCGCCGATCTGCTGCCGCCGGTGCGGTTCGAGCGGCTGCGGTGGGCTCTGCGGGCGCGGGAGCGGGGCGCTGCTCTGTACTTGGAGGCGGGGGTGCCGGTGTGACGGTTCCGGTTCGCCACACCGTCGTCCCGGGGAGGCCGTGGGGCGGCTGCGGGTCGTCCGTGGCTGGTCGCGCGGTTCCCGCGCCCTGAGGGGGCGCGGGACACCGCACCGCTTTGACCGACGCGCTCAGTTCGCCGCGTAGTTGCGCAGGAACAGGGCCTCCGTCACCGACATGCGCTCCAGTTCCTCCGGGGACACGCTCTCGCTCACCGCGTGGATCTGGGCCTCGGGTTCGCTGAGGCCGATGAGAAGGATCTCGGCGTCCGGGTAGAGGGCGGCGAGGGCGTTGCAGAGCGGGATGGAGCCGCCGTGGCCCGCGTAACTCATCTCCTGGCCCGGGTAGGCGACGGCCATGGCCGAGGCCATCGCCTCGTACGCCGGGCTGGTGGTGTCGGCGCGGAACGCCTGGCCGCGGCCGATCAGTTCGCAGCTCACCCGGGCACCCCACGGAGTGTGCGCCACCAGGTGTGCTTCGAGCAGCTTGGCCGCGTGCCCGACATCGACGCCCGGCGGGACGCGCAGGCCGATCAGGGCGCGGGCGCTCGCCTGGATCGAGGGGGTCGCGCCGACCACGGGCGGGGCGTCGATGCCGAGCACGGTGGCGGCCGGGCGCGCCCAGATGCGGTCGGCGACCGTGTCCGCGCCGACCAGCTCCACGCCGTCCAGCACCTTGGCATCCTTGCGGAACTGCGCGTCGGCGTACTGCAGGCCGTCCCACGTCCCGTCGCTCGCGAGTCCGTCGACGGTCGTCGTGCCGTCCGCGGCGCGCAGCGAGTCGAGGACGCGGATCAGCGCGGCCAGCGCGTCGGGGGCCGCGCCGCCGAACTGGCCCGAGTGCAGGTTGCCTTGGAGTGCGTCGATCCGCACGCGCATGAGGATCATGCCGCGCAGGGAGGCGGTGACCGTCGGCAGGCCGGCGCGGAAGTTGCCCGCGTCGCCGATGACGACGGTGTCGGCGGCGAGCAGCTCCGGGTGCGCCTCGGCGTACTGCTGGAGGCCGCCCGTGCCCATCTCCTCGGAGCCCTCGGCGATCACCTTGATGTGGACGGGCACCCCGCCGTTCGCCTTCAGGGCCCGCAGCGCCAGCAGGTGCATGAGCACGCCGCCCTTGCAGTCGGCGGCGCCGCGCCCGTACCAGCGGCCGTCGCGCTCGGTCAGCTCGAACGGCGGCGACACCCAGGCGGCCTCGTCCAGCGGCGGCTGCACGTCGTAGTGCGCGTAGAGCAGGACGGTCTTCGCGCCCTCGGGCCCCGGGAGGTAGCCGTACACGGACTGGGTGCCGTCGGGGGTGTCGAGCAGGGCCACGTCCTGGAAGCCCTCGGCGCGCAGCGCGTCGGCGACCCAGCGCGCGGCGCCCTCGCTCTCGCTCCTCGGGTACTGGTCGAAGTCCGCCACCGACTTGAAGGCCACCAGTTCGGTGAGCTCCTCCTTCGCCCGGGGAATCAGGGAGGCGACGGTCTCGGCGACCGGGTTCGACGGCATGGGCACGCTCCTCGTGGGTGCGACGTTGTCCTTGTGGGTATGCGGCTGCGGACGCGCTTACCCGGAGTGTCGGTGTAGGGCGCACGCGCTGCCGATCCTCCCACAGCGGTCCTCGGCGTCACCCGCCGTAGGATGCGTGGGACAGGTGCGGCAGGCGGCTGGATCGGGAGCAGTAGACCATCGTGAGCAGCGAGAACTCTTCGGCGGACGACGTACAGCGGGTGTGGGACGTCGTCGTGGTGGGCGCGGGCCCCGCAGGGGCTTCGGCCGCCTACGCGGCGGCGGTCGCGGGACGCAGCGTCCTGATGCTGGAGAAGGCGGAACTGCCGCGGTACAAGACGTGCGGCGGTGGCATCATCGGCCCCTCGCGCGACTCGCTGCCGCCCGGCTTCGAACTGCCCCTCAAGGACCGGGTGCATGCGGTCACCTTCTCCCTCGACGGCCGTTACGCCCGGACGCGCAAGTCCAAGCAGATGCTGTTCGGCCTGATCAACCGGCCCGAGTTCGACCAGCAGCTCGTCGAGCACGCCCAGAAGGCGGGCGCCGAACTGCGTACGGGGGTCACGGTCACCCGGGTCGAGCAGCACGGCTCGGCCGTGCCGGACCGGCGGACGGTCGCCGTCGTCCTGCAGGGCGGCGAGACACTGCTCGCGCGGGCCGTCGTCGGGGCGGACGGCAGCGCCAGCCGCATAGGGGCACATGTCGGGGTGAAGCTCGAACAGGTCGACCTCGGCCTGGAGGCGGAGATCCCCGTTCCGGAGACCGTCGCCGAGGACTGGAAGGGGCGTGTCCTCATCGACTGGGGCCCGATGCCCGGCAGTTACGGGTGGGTCTTCCCCAAGGGCGACACCCTGACCGTCGGCGTGATCTCCGCGCGCGGTGAGGGCGCCGCCACCAAGCGGTACCTGGAGGACTTCATCGGGCGGCTCGGCCTCGCCGGCTTCGAACCGAGCGTCTCCTCCGGGCACTTGACGCGTTGCCGTGCCGACGACTCGCCGCTCTCCCGGGGGCGGGTGCTGGTCTGCGGGGACGCGGCGGGGCTGCTGGAGCCGTGGACGCGGGAGGGTATCTCCTTCGCGCTGCGGTCGGGGCGTCTCGCAGGGGAGTGGGCGGTTCGGATCGCCGAGGCGCACGACGCGGTGGACACCCGCCGCCAGGCCCTCAACTACGCGTTCGCCGTGAAGGCGGGGCTCGGCGTCGAGATGAGCGTCGGCAAGC
Source organism: Streptomyces europaeiscabiei (assembly GCF_036346855.1). Classification (NCBI taxonomy): domain Bacteria; kingdom Bacillati; phylum Actinomycetota; class Actinomycetes; order Kitasatosporales; family Streptomycetaceae; genus Streptomyces; species Streptomyces europaeiscabiei. Next base: position 955,539 of record NZ_CP107841.1, on the reverse strand, counting down.
GGCTGCTGGTCGCCTTCGAGCGGCGGCCGGGGCTCTTCCACGCGGCGCTCACCGGGTTCCGGCCCGCCTGGCGGGCCTTCGTCGACATCACGCGCGGGTCGACCTCCCTGGGCGAGATCGTCCGCAGCCACCCGATCGCCCAGCGCGCGCTGACCGCGTTCGACAAGTAGGGCCGGGGGAGCGGTTCGACGAGTGGGCTGGGCCCGGAACCGCCGGCCCCCGGCCCCGTACAGCCGCCGGCACCCCGGCCGGTCACCGCTCGACGGTGATCCGGAAGACGGGGTGCTTGGGCGCGGCGGCGAGCAGCTCCTCGTCGGTGGAGTCGGCGCTGACGTCGCCGAAGAACCGGCCCACCTCCCAGCCCCACTTCTTGAGGTAGGTGCGCAGGACGACGGGCTTCTCCTCGTCGGACAGCTCGACCGCCGTGAACTCCTGCACCCGGCGGCCGACCTGGAGCCGCCCGCCGCCCGCCGCCCGCATGTTGCGCACCCACTCGGAGTGGCCGCGCGCCGAGACGAGGTAGGGGCCGCCTTCGTACGGCAACGGGTTGACCGGCAGCCGACGCCACTCGCCGCTCTTGCGGCCGCGCACCGAGAGTTCGGCCGTGCCGAGGAGACTGACGCCGCGGCGGGCGAGCCAGCCGATGAAGCCGTTGAGCGCCCGGTCGAAGGGGTTGGCCTTGATGTAGTGGGGCGACGACGACATGGGGGTCCTCCCGTAGTGGTGGAGCGGCTCGCCGTGGGGTTCAGAGGCGGGGCGAACTCTTCCGAGAGCACTGCTCTCGCTTGAGAGCAGTGTGTACGAGACTGACGCTCCAAAGCAAGAGCAGTGCTCACATTTGTAACCGGCGCTCTAATTCGAGGACGGTGCTCCCATCTGAGATCGCTGCTCCGAAACGTGTGCAGTGCTCTGCCTCTATGGCACACTGCTGCACATGAGCACAGCACGAGGAGCCCGCGCCCGCGCCCGGATCGAGGTCACCGCAGCCATCAAGGACGAGGCGCGCAGACAGCTCGCCGCCGAGGGCGCCGCCAAGCTGTCGCTGCGAGCAGTGGCGCGCGAGCTCGGCATGGTCTCCTCCGCGCTGTACCGCTATTTCCCGAGCCGCGACGAGCTGCTGACCGCGCTGATCATCGACGCCTACGACTCCCTGGGCGAGGCCACCGAGGCCGCGCACGCGAAGGCCGTCGGGGAGAGCCCGGCGGGGCAGTGGGTCGCGGTGTGCGAAGGGGTGCGGGAGTGGGCGTTGGCGCGACCGCACGAGTACGCGTTGATCTACGGTTCGCCCGTGCCCGGGTACAGCGCGCCCGCCACGACCCTGCCGGCCGCGGCCCGGGGCGGGCAGGTGCTGATCCGGATCGTGCGCGACGCCTATCAGGCGAAGGGTGTGGCCCAGTGGAAGCTGCCCGCCGAGCTCCGACCCGAGGCGCGGCGGATCGCCGAGGAGTTCGCGCCCGACCTCCCGCCGGAGGTGATCACGGTGCTGGTCGGCGCGTGGGCGCAGCTGTTCGGGCTGATCAGCTTCGAGGTGTTCGGGCAGTTCAACCGGGTGGTCGAGGACCGGGATGTGTTCTTCCGGCACGCGGCGGGCCAGCTCGCCCACCATGTCGGTCTGGTGTTCCCGCAGTCCGGGGCGGCGGAGCGCTGACGTTCCCCGGGACGGGCAGGGCGTACTTCGCCGGGAGTACACGTGATCACCTCGCTCGGGTGACGTCGTGCCCGGTGGGCGGCGTCTGGCGTGGCAGGCATGGCGGAACAGGGCGCGGAGGCGGGCGGCCCCCCGATGTGGGAGCGGGAGGTGATGGCCCTTGTCGGCATCGGACTGACCACCGACGAGATCGCCCGCCGTCTCGTCGTCAGCCCGTTGACCGCCAAGACGCATGTGAGCCGCACGATGGTGAAGCCGGGCGCCCGTGACCGCGCCCGACTCGTCGTGCCGGCCTACGAGTCGGGGTTGGTGCGGCCGGGCTGGGCCGGGCCCGGCCAGCCGGGTTCCGCGGGAGCCCGTCCCGAAGAGCGCGCGGCGCGTCGGAAGCGGGTCAGCACGATCGTGACGACCGCGACGAACACCACCACGGTCACGGTGAACGCGAGGGGGCCGAGCAGGCTCCACCGGCCGCGCAGGGAACCGAACAGGTTCGGCAGGAACTCGGTCACACCGAAGTAGGCCGCGCCCGCCAGCACCGTCCCCGCGAAGAGCGCGAAACCGATCTCCGTGGTCATCGCGTCCCGTTCGGCCTGCGTTCGTCTCCCCATGGGCCGAGTGTGGGGGCGGCGGGCTCACCCGACAAGGCAGTTGGCGTGCCCGTCGGGCCCGGTTCAGTCGATGCCCGAGGTCTCCCGCCACAGTTCCGCGAGTGAGGCGTCGCCCATGACGGCAGGGAGGGGCAGCCGGTTCCACAGGGACAGGTACAGCCGGGGCGCCGGGCCCGCGATCTCGCAGTCGGCGTCCCGCGCCTTCGACGCCTCCACGCGTTCTGCCACGGGAGGTTCGGACGACAGCCGTACGGTCCAGACGGCGCCGGTGTCGGTCGCCCGCACCTGGAGGACACGCGGTGTCCCGGTCCGCGCCCGGCTCCTGCCGCGGGCGTGGAAGCCGAGCAGCAGTTCGTCGATGCCGTCGACGGCGAAGTCCACGGAGGGTTCGCCGAGTTCGCCGCCGAGCGCGGACTCCGCGTCGGCACGGTGCACCGCCGTCTCGTGGGCCTGGCGGCGCGCCCAGAAGGCCAGCGGGGAGGGGGCGGGAAGGAAGCTCCAGCAGTCCACGTCGGCGGGGGCGGCGCGCAAGGTGTCGACGAGGCGCCGGTGCCCGTCCTCGAACCAGGTCAGCAGGGGGTCACCGTCCAGCTCCGGGCCGCTCTCGGGGGGACGGGGAGTGGAACGGCCCTCGGCGAGGAAAGCCGTGGCCCAGCGGTGCACGGCCCCCGTGTGCCGGACCAGGTCCCGCACCCGCCACTCGGGGCACGTCGGCACCGCGGTGTCCGTACCGGCCTTCCGGGCGGCCGTGGCGAGCCGTCGGCCCTCCTCGTCCAGCGCTCTGATGTGCTCGGCGGTCTCCATGGGGCGAGTCTGCCTGATGAAGAGCGCTCGAAGCACCCGTCCGAGCCGAGCCGGGGCGGGCGCTTCGGTTCACCGGTGGACGGTCCGGGGCGTCAGGGCGTCGCCCGGATCCGGCCGGTGCGGCGCGCGCCCGCCTCCGGTTCCTCGTGCGCCAGCCACTCGGCGACGCTGTGGGCGATCGGCTGACCGGTGTCCATCTCCACGAACCCGAACTGGCCGGACTGGTTGCACTCCAGAAACCACCAGATCCCGCCCGCGTCCTCCGCGAAGTCGAAGGCCCCGTAGGAGAGTTCGGCGTCGCGGAGGTAGGCGCGCACGGCCGTGCCCGTGCGTGGCGGGACGTCCACAGGCTCCCAGGGCGCGGTGGAGGGGGCGAAGCGGACGTCCACCTCGTCGGGGTGCGCGTCCGGGGCGACCGCCTTGCGGGCGGCCAGCATGCGGTCGCCGACGACGGTGAGCCGGATGTCGGCGGTCTTGGCGATCCGGCGCTGCAACAGCGTCGGGCCGAACGCGACGGCGGTGAAGTCGGTGCCGGGCGCGATACGACTGGTGGGGACCGTCCGGGCGGGTTCCTGCGGGTGGGTGCCGGAGACCGGCTTCACCACCAGGTCCGGGAAGCGCTCGGCGAAGTCACGGGCGGCCTGTGGGAACGTGGTGATCAGCGTGGCCGGTACGGGGAGCCCGCAGCGCTGGGCGTGCCGGAGCTGCCACGGCTTGTGCCGGGCCCTGCGGGCAGCGTCCGGGTCGTTCATCCACCGGGCGTCCGTGCCCCGCAACATGCCGTACAGGGCCTGCGAGGACTCCTCGGTGAGCCAGGGGGACGGCTCGGCGACCCGGGTGGCGGGAACGCCGGGCCGGCGCAGCCAGACGGACCGCAGCCCGCCCATGCTCACCAGGCGCCCGCCGGCGGACAGATGCCCGCGGAAGGAGCCGTGCACGTACTCCCCGGAGAGTGACACCGCGCCGGGCAGGTCGGCGGGGTCGAGCCGGACCACCGGTACGCCGGTCCTGTGGAGTTGTGCCACCACCAGGTCCGCCGTCACATCCTGTTCGCAGGTGAGGATCAACACCGTCATCGTCGCGGGTCCGCGTTCAGTCGTCGAAATGGGTCTTCGATCCCGCAGTGGACGTCGTCGCCCCCAATTCCCGCATAAGACCCTGGTCATGCGCGGCTATCCGCCCGTCGGCGAGCACGTTCAACTGCAGCCCGGAGTCGTAGGTGTACGGAGCGCTGAACTCCAACTGCTCAGCGGCGCGAGCGTAGTTGAGCACGAACAGTCGCATCGTTTCTCCTTGTTCGGGACCATCCGGAAAAGCGGATGGTGACGCTCCGGCCGCCCTCTGTCCGGCCGGGTCGCAGTGCCTCCACGGAGTTATACGAATCGAACGACTGAATGGTTGCCTCATGTTCTCGGAGGGCTGACTTCATGCACCGCGAGGTGTCACGAGGCAACCGTGAGTGGTCATTTGGCGGCCGAGTGACGGGTGGCGAACGCGATGCCGGAGGCGAACGCGGCGAGTACCGCGACGCTCGTGAGCGCGGCGGGCAGGGAGATCCATTCGGCCATGAAACCGATCGCGGGCGGGCCGAGGAGCATGCCGAGATAGCCGAGGGTGGAGGCGGTGGCCACACCGCCGGGACCGGCCAGCGCGCCGGCTCGTTCGATGGCGACGGGGAAGATGTTGGCGAGGCCCAGGCCGGTGACCGCGAAGCCGAGCAGTGTCGCCCACACGGAGGGGGCGAGCGAGCCGAGCAGCATGCCGACCGCCGCGGTCGCGCCACCGGCCACGAGCACCGTGGTCCTGCCCAGGCGTTCGAGGAGGGTCGTCCCGGTCAGCCGGCCGATCGTCATGGCGAGCGCGAAACACGAGTAACCGATGGCCGCGACGCCGGGCGAGGTGTCCAGGTCCGCCTCCAGGTGCAGGGCGCCCCAGTCGGCCAGCGCCCCCTCGCCGTAGGCCGTGCACCCGGCGATCAGCCCGAGGACGACCACCAGGCCACGCGTACGGCCGTCGAGGCGGCGGGGGCCGGTCTCGCGCGCGTCCTGCTCGGAGGTACGGTCCGGGGGCTCCGGGGGCTCCGGGGGCCCGTGGCGCAGCAGGGCGGGTGCGGCGACGACGGTCACCAGCAGGCCGATCGCGGTGATGCCGAGCAGATGGCGTGTGGGGGACAGGGAGCCCGCGACCAGGCTGCCGAGACCCGCCCCGAGCATGCCGCCGAGGCTGAACGCGGCGTGGAAGCTGGGCATGACGGGCCGCCCCAGCGCGGCCACCAGGTCCACGGCGGCGCTGTTGAAGGCGACATTGATCCCGCCGAAGGCCGCGCCGAAGACCAGTAGTACCGCGCCCAGCGCGAGCGCCGAGTGGGTGAGCGGGGGCAGGGCCACGCCGAGCGACAGCAGGACGGCGCAGGCGACCGTCACCGGGTGGCTGCCGAAGCGGCGGCAGAGCCGGCCGGTGAGCATCATCGTGATCACCGCTCCGGCGGACACGCCCAGCAGCGCGAGGCCCAGCGCGCCGGGCGACGCACCGGTCTGCTCCTTGATCGCGGGGATCCTGACCACCCAGCCGGCGAAGACGAAGCCGTCGAGGGCGAAGAAGGCGGTGATGGCGATGCGGAGGGTGCGGAGGCGGGCTCGGAGGTGGCCGGGGTCGCTGTCGTGGCCCGGCACGTCGTTGTGCGTTCGGGTTTTGTTTATTCGCGGCACAAAATCAGGCTAGGTGGGAGCAGGTGGCCGGGGCAAGGGCCTCCAGGTGGGGGCGAGGCCGCCGCGTACCGGGTCGCGGCGAGGGTGGCGACGTGAGGGATGTCCGTGAGGCGAGCGTGCCGTGCCGGCGGTAGCGGGCGCCTGTTTCACATGCGCGTACAACTAATGTGTTTGACGCTTTCCCGGGCGGGCGACGTAGGTTGAAGCGACAGGTGCTGGACGGGTGGAGGCCCTGATGCGCGTACGTGACGCGGCACCGCACGGTGCCGACGCGGGTACGCGGCTGATCACCCGGCGGCATGTGGACTACTGCCGTACCGCCTCCGCCGTCTGTCCTTCCGCACGCGCCTGACCCCCGTCGGCCCCGTGGGCCGGCCGTCTCGTCGTGCCCTCGGAAGGAACCTCATGTCCGGCCCCGCCCTGCGTCTCGCCGTCGAACTCGACGGTGACGGCGCCCATCCCGCGGCCTGGCGCCGTGCCGCCCACGCTCCCGACCATCTGCTGACCCCGCGCCGGGTGGCGCGTGTCGCCGCCGCCGCGGAGAGCGCCGGGTTCACGCTGCTCACCCTGGACGACGGCGCGCTGCCGCCCGGTCCCGCGCCCGACACGGTCGGCCGGATCGGCGCGGTGGAGCGGGCCGCGTTCATCGCCGCGTCGACGAGCGTCGTCGGTGTCGCACCGGTCGTCCCCCTCACGTACGCCGAACCGTTCCATGTCTCCAGCCAGTTGGCGTCCCTCGACCACATCTCGGTCGGGCGCGCCGGGTGGGTGGTCGGCGAGGAGACACGGCCCGAAGCGGCACGTGCCTGGGGACGCCCCCTCGTCGAAGGGGCCGCCGCCGGGCGCGCGAGTCCCGAGACGGTGTCGAGGCGGTACGCGCGCTGTGGGACTCGTGGGAGGACGACGCGGTCATCCGTTCCGTGGCCACCAGCCGGTATCTCGACCGCGACCGGCTCCACCCCATCGACTTCACCGGCGACACGTTCACGGTGAAGGGCCCCGCGATCGTGCCGCGTCCCCCGCGGGGGCAGGTCGTCGTGTTCTCGTGACCGCCCTTGACGGGATTTCTCGCGGTCCGAGCAACGGAAAGGCGTCGATATCGACTCGGCAACCCCATGTGAATACGAGGGTTGGGTTCCGGACGTGAGGAAGGCCTGTCTCGTTGTCAAAAGCGCCCGCCGGCCCGGTGAATGGTGTCGAATGCCAAACCTGATTCTTCGCCGATGGGGGCGGCGTCGTCTCGAATCGCCCTCCTCCCGCGCCCGTCCATTCCTTGGCCAATGGAACAAGCCCGATGCGGACGTGATCAAGGTTTTTCGCCCGCGGTCGCCATCCACCGGAAGGTCACCACCGGCCGCGACTCCCGCTCCACGGTCGGGCGCCAGCACCAGCACCCGGTACCGGAATCCGGTCAGCGGCAGACACCTCGGTGATCGTGGACCAGCCTCTCGCGGAGGGTTGAGGCGCCCACATCCGGCTCCTGGCGCCCGTCGTGCGCGCCCCCGCTCGCTGGCGCTCCCCGCCCGTTGTGCGCGACCACAAGAGCCGGCACGCCGCACGATCCGCACCCCCGCCCGTGGGCGGGTTGTTGAGCAGATACGGGGTGGGGGTATCCTCACGCAGGACCCTGATACCCCTGGAGGGTATCAGGCGCAAGTTGCTCATGCTGCTTGACGCAATACCCCCCAGGGGTATGGTGGGCTGTGTGGGGACCACGGACCCCGAAGGAGACGGCCATGAACACCGGACTGAGAGTCACCGCCTTCGCCGCCGCGCTGGCCGCGACGTTCGGCACCGCCTACGGCGTGGGCAAGGGCGTCGAGCCCGTCCTCTCGGACTCCACGGAGAGCACGGAGGGCACGCCCGCGCGCCACGACGACCACACCGAGGAGTCACCGGATCCCGGAGACGGCGAGGGCGAGGGCGGGCAGGCACCGGCCCCGGCCGGCGGGCTGCAGATCTCCGAGGGTGGCTACACCCTCGACCTGCGGACCCCGGGCGTCACCGCCGGGCAGCGCACCGACCTGCGCTTCGTCATCCGGGACGAGGACGGCCGCGCCGTCACCGCGTTCCAACGCGAGCACGACAAGGAACTCCACCTCATCGTCGCCTCACGCGACCTGGTCACCTACCGCCACCTGCACCCCACCCGCACCGCCGACGGCACCTGGAGCACCCCCGTCGACCTGCCCGGGGCGGGCGACTACCGCGTCTTCGCCGACTTCACCCCCGCCGGGAAGGACGCCGAGAACCTCACGCTCGGCGCCGACCTCGCGGCCGGGGGCACCTACAAGCCGGAGAAGCTCCCGGCACCGAGCGGCACCGCCGAGGTCAACGGCTACGAGGTCGAGCTGACCGGCGGCCTGCGCCCGGGCGCCGCGAGCGAACTCAAGCTGAAGGTCTCCCGGGACGGCAGGCCCGTCACCGACCTCCAGCCCTACCTCGGCGCGTACGGCCACCTGGTCGCCCTGCGCTCCGGCGACCTCGCCTACCTGCATGTGCATCCCAACGGCGAGCCCGGCGACGGCAGGACCGCACCCGGGCCGGACATCTCCTTCGCGGCCACCGCGCCCAGCGACGGCGCCTACCGCCTGTTCCTCGACTTCAAGCACGAGGGCAAGGTCCACACGGCGGCGTTCACGGTCCGCACGGGCGCGGCGGCCGCACCGGAGGAGCCGCACGAGACGTCGACCGGCCACTCCCACTGACGAGCGGCGACGCGCCGTCCCGCACCCGCTGGGACCTACACGTCCTCGGCCATCACCACCGGCGGTCGCCGCTCGCCGACGCGCGTCGCCCGTTCGAAGGCGTGGCCGGCCTTCAGGACCGACCAGTCCCTCCGGTGCGGGCCCACGATCTGCAGCCCGACCGGCAGGCCCTGCGGGGTGAACCCGGCCGGGACGGACAGGGCGGGGCAGCCCGTGACGGAGATCAGGTACGCCGAGCGCATCCAGTCGAGATAGGTCTCCATGGGGGTGCCGTCGACCACCGTCGGGTACGCCAGGCCGATGTCGAAGGGCGCGACCTGGCTGACCGGCAGCAGCAGCAGGTCGTACCGCCCGAAGAACTCGCGGACCCGGTGGAAGAGGGCGCCGTGCAGCGCCTGCGCGCGCCCGAGGTCGGGTCCGCCGAGCCTTCGGCCCTCCTCGATGTTCCAGATCACGTCCGGGGCCAGCCGGTCGCGGTGCTCGTCCAGCAGCAATCCGTAGGAGAGCTCCAGCTGCCAGGCACGCTGGGCGAGGAACACCTCGTCCGCACCGGAGAAATCCGGGCAGGCCTCCTCGACGTCGCAGCCCAGCGCGGCGAACGTCTCGGCCGCCGGGCGCAGCGCGTCCCGTACCTCCGGGTCGACGGGCACCTGCCCGCCGAGATCGGGGGACCAGGCGACCCGCAACCCCTTCAGCCCGCCGTCGAGTTGCCAGGCGAAGGTGGAACCGGGCGTCTGCAGGGAGCGCGGGTCGCGGGGGTCGGGTCCGGCCATCACGGACAGGGTCAGGGCGACGTCCGCCACGGTCCGGGCCATCGGCCCCTTCACCGACAGCTGGCCCCACGGTGCCTTGTCGGGCCAGGACGGCACCCGGCCAGGGGAGGGGCGCAGACCGACGACGTTGTTGAAGGAGGCGGGATTGCGCAGGGAGCCGCCGGTGTCGCTGCCGTCGGCGATGGGCTGCATCCCGCAGGCGAGGGCCGCCCCAGCCCCTCCGCTGCTGCCACCGGCACTGCGGGAGAGGTCGTAGGGGTTGCGAGTGGCCCCGAAGACGGGGTTGACGGTGTGTGAACCCAGGCCCAGTTCGGGGACGTTGGTCTTGCCCAGGGTGATCGCCCCCGCCTTCCGCAGCCGCTCGACGACCAGATGGTCGTGGTCGGGCACCCGGTCTGCGAAGATCGGCGAACCGGACGTCGTCCGGATGCCCGCCGTGTCGTGCAGGTCCTTGTGCGCGACGGGCAGCCCGTGCAACGGGCCCACCGGCTCCCCGGCGGCCATCCGGTCGTCCGCCTCGGCCGCCTGCTCCAGCGCCCGGTCGGCCACCAGCGTCACGATCGCGTTCACCGCCGGATTGACCCGCTCGATCCGCTCCAGGTGGGCGGTCACGACCTCCCGCGCGGACACCTCGCCGCGCGCCAGCGCGACGGAGAGTTCGTACGCCGTCCGGAAGCACAGATCGTCCGTCGGGTCCGCGTCGCCCGTCGGGTTCACGGGGTAGCGCGCGGGGTGGTCGACGAGATGGTTCACGGGGTGGTTCACGCCCCTCCCAGGGAGTTCTTGAGCTGGACGACCGCGAGGACTCCGAAGAGCACGAAGGATCCGCCCAGCAGCACGTTCGAGGTGATGTTGTTGCGAAGCGCGGGCTCCACGCTCCGGCGGTTGAGCAGCACCAGCAGCGCGCCCGCGAGCAGCGGCAGGATCAGCGAGCCGACGGCGGCGTAGGTGAGGACGAGCGGGACCGGCCGGCCCAGGAAGGTGACGGCGACCGCGGTGACGGCGCAGTAGAGAACGAACAGGCGGAACGGGCGGCCGCGCTGTGCGATGTGGGGCTCCGCCTCGGCGTCGGGGATGCCGCGCAGCGCCCGCAGCGAGTCGGCGAGCAGGTAGCACAGGCCGTTGAAACCGCCGACGAGCGCGCTCAGGGTCACCAGGAAGAACGTCCCCAGGAACAGCACCCGCGCCACCGACCCCAGATCGGCGCCGAGTGGATCCGCGAGCGCCGCCAGCCCGTCGCTGCCGGTGATGCTCCCGCCCGTGCCATGGAGCAGGCCCGTCCCCACCACCGTGGTGCACAGCACGAACAGCAGGGTGACGCCGTAACTCACCGCCGAGTCCGCCCGCATGATCCGCAGACGGCTCCGGCCCGCCCAGCCCTTCTCCCGCACCCAGTAGCTGTACGAAGCGATCCCGGCCGTCCCGCCCACCCCGCCGACCAACGCGAGCACCGTCACCACGTCACCCTCCGGCAGCCTGGGGCGCAGCGTGCCGAGGAGACCGGGAAGGTCGTCCGCGGTGGCGAGCGTGGCCACCGCCAGGACGGCCATGCCGAGGAACTTGGCGAGCATGAAGACGCTCATCACCCGCTCGAACACCGTGTACCGCCCGACGTACACGACCGCGGCCGCCGCCAGCGCGATCACCACGCCGACGGGCCTGACCGGCAGCACGGGGAACAGCGTGGACAGCGCCAGGGACGCCACCGAGCTGAGCGCCGCCCCGTACAGCAGGCCGATCACCAGGACGAACAGCATGAACGCCGCCGGGAGCCAGCGGGCGGCCGACTTCAGGCTCGCGATCACGGTCTGTCCGGTGGCCAGGTACAGGCGGCCCACCGCCTCGGTGAGCGCGTACTTGAGGACGACACCGATGACGATGGCCCACATCAGCGCCATCCCGTATCCGGCGGCGCCCGCGAGGGACGTCACCATGTCGCCCGCGCCCACGCTCGCGGCGGCCAGCACCAGCCCGGGACCCAGGAGGGCCCATCGGCCGCGCCGGGTGCCGGAGGACCGGAGGGGCGTCGGCGCGGTGGAGCCGGTGGCGGCGGAACGTGGGGGACTGCCGGGAGTCACGGTCACGTCAACCATCTCCGTACATCGGGGAGTTACGGGAGTCATGGGTTCGTGCGGCTCGTACGGGCCATGGGGGACGGTGGGCAGAGGGCCGAGAGGGACGGGGTCGAGAGGGACGGTGGACGCGCCCGCACGGCGGGGAGACCGTGCGGGACCATGCGATTCCACTTCACGGCAGGCTGGGCCACGGCGACGGAAGGGAACAAGAACCCCTGCGGAGTTGACGGAATCCGCCATAGGCTGGGGCCGATGGACGCACCGCAGACCGGTCCCGTGACGGATTCGCTGGACCGGCGCATCATCAGCGCGCTGCAGATCGACGGCCGGGCCGCCTGGCACCGCATCGCGGCGGCCCTCGGCGAGCCCGAACGGACCGTCGCCCGCCGGGGCACCCGGCTGCTGGAGGCCGGCCTGGTGCGGATCGGGGCGATGGCGATGCGCGGCCGCAGTGTGGTGGTCGGTGTCCGGTGCGCCCCCGGCCGGGCCCGGGTCACCGCCACCGCGCTGGCCCGCCGCCCCGACTGCGTCTTCGCCCACGTCCTCACCGGCACCCCGGACTGCCTCGCGGAACTGCGCTGGCCGCGCGAACGGCTGGCGGGCCTGGTACTGGACGAACTCGCCGGGCTGCCGGGCGTGGTGGAGACCCGTACCCTGCCGGTGTTGCGCCACGTCCGCACGATCCGGGAGTGGCACGCGGGCCTCCTCACCGAGGCCGAGATGGCCGCGCTGAAGTGCGAGGACCCCTCCGACACCGCGTCGCCGCCGGTCACCGATCCCCTGCCGACCGGCGGAGCCTCACCCGAACTCTCCCGCGTCGACCGGCTGTTGCTGCATGCCCTCGGGGAGGACGGGCGCCGCACCTACGACGAACTCGCGCGCATCTCGGGCGTGTCGGAGGCCACCGCGAGACGCCGCCTCGGCGCGTTACGGCGCGAGGGCAAGGTCCGCATCCGCGCCGTGATCGAACCCGCCGTGCTCGGACTGCCGGTCGAGGCCGTCCTCCGGGCCCGCACACTCCCGGCCGAGGTGGACTCCGTGACGACGGCCCTCGCCGATTCCGCCCATGTCCGCTACGCCAGCGTCGTCACCGGCGAACGCCAACTGCTCATCCTCACCGCGTTTCCCGACGAATCCGCCCTCCACGACTTCGTCACCCGCTCCCCCTGGCTCCGCGAGGTGGCGTCGATCGACGTCGCCCTCGTCCTCACCACCCTGAAGCGGGGCGGCCTGCTGGCCCCTTGGCTCCAGGACTGACCCGAGGCCCTGCCGGGCTCCAGGTGCGACACGACGCTCCCGTGCCACGGGACCGACCCGACCCCTCCCGGGTTCCAGGACGGACATGACACTCCCGGGCCGCAGGCGCCCGCCCTCAGACGGCGACGACCCGCACCCCGGCCTCCTCGAAGCGCCGCACGCTCTCCGGCGTCGCGGCCGAGTCCGTGACCAGCGTGTCCACCGACTCGGCCGCGCAGATCCAGGCGAAGGCCCGCCTCCCCAGCTTGCTGGAGTCGGCCGCGACCACGACCCGTCCGGCGCGCTCGCACAGCAGCCGGTTGACGGCGGCCTCCGCCTCGTCGTGGGCGGCGGCGCCGTGGACCACGTCCAGGGCGACCACGCCGAGGACGGCCACGTCCAGGGTGATCCGGTCGAGCACGCCGTCGGCGAGCGGGCCGACGAGTTCGTACGACCGGGCGCGGGCCACCCCGCCCGTCACCACGATCTTGAACTGGGGCCGCACGGCCAGCTCGCTCGCGATGTTGAGCGCGTTCGTGACGACGGTCAGCGCGGGCGCGCCGGACGCCAGATCACCCCGTACGGCCAGCGCCCGCGCGACCTCGGTGGTGGTCGTGCCACCGGTCAGGCCGACCGCCTCGCCGGGGGCGACGAGATCCGCCACGGCCTTCGCGATGCGTTGCTTCTCGGTGGCCCGCCGCGCCGTCCTGTAGCGGAGCGGCAGCTCGTACGAGACGCCGTGCACGACCGCTCCGCCCCGGGTACGGACGAGCATCTGCTGCTCCGCGAGCCGGTCGAAGTCGCGCCGGATCGTCGCGGCGGACACACCCAGCTCGACGGCGATCTCCTCGACGTCCAGCCGCTCCCGCTCGACGAGCAGTTCGAGCAGCGTCTGCCAACGGGTGTCGCGGGACATGGGCCCTCCTCGTGCCGATCCTCTTGCTTGAAGATGCTCGAAAGGTGACTATATCTTGCAGAAAAGAGCATCAGTCCGTGTCTCCTGGGGAGGGTGGCCGCATGACCCACGTCGAGGACGAGCTGAACAGCCAGCCCGAGTGCTGGGCCCGGGTGGCCGCCGAGGCGGTGGAACACGCCGGGGTCCTGCCGGCGCCGGGAGAGCGGGTGGCGCTCGTCGGCTGTGGGACGTCGTACTTCATGGCGCAGGCCGCCGCCGTGCTGCGTGAACGGACCGGTCTGGGGCAGACGGACGCCTTCGCGGCCTCGGAGTTCCCCCTGGGGCGGGCCTACGACCGCGTCGTCGCCCTCACCCGCTCCGGCACCACCACCGAGGTGCTGGAACTGCTGGGCGCGCTGCGGGGCCGCACCCGTACGACGGCGATCACCGCCGATCCGGGCACCCCCGTGATGGCGGCCGCGGACGATGTCATTGTCCTGGGCTTCGCCGACGAGAAGTCCGTCGTGCAGACCCGCTTCGCCACGACCGCCTTCACTCTCCTGCGTGCCAACCTGGGCCGACACACCGAGGCGGCCGTCGCCGACGCGCGCACCGCGCTGGAGGAGCCCCTGCCCGAAGGCCTCGTCGGCAGCAGCCAGTTCACCTTTCTCGGCCGGGGCTGGACCGTGGGCCTCGCCAACGAGGCCGCGCTGAAGTTGCGCGAGGCGGCGCTGGCGTGGAGCGAGGCCTACCCGGCGATGGAGTACCGGCACGGCCCGATCAGCGTCACCACCGAGGGGACGGTGACCTGGATGCTGGGCGAGGCGCCCGAGGGGCTGGCCGAGCAGGTACGGGCGACCGGCGGGGTGTGGGTGGCCGGCGGGCTCGATCCGCTCGCCGAACTGGTCCGCGCCCAGCGCCTCGCCGTCGCCGTCGCCGCCGCCCGCGGACTCGACCCCGACCGACCGCGCCACCTCACGCGTTCGGTGATCCTCGATTCGAACGACCGCTGAACCAGGCTGAACCAGGAGGAGTTGTGCCGCTCACGACGACCCGTGAACTGATCACCGGGGCCGCCGCCGCGCACTGTGCGGTGGCCGCGTTCAACGTCATCACCCTGGAGCACGTCGAGGCGGTCGTCGCGGGCGCCGAGGCCGCCGCCGCGCCGGTCGTCCTCCAGGTCAGCGAGAACGCGGTCAGGTTCCACGACGGGGACCTGCTCCCGCTGGCCCGCGCCGCGTCCGCCGCCGCCGAGCGGGCGGCCGTGCCCGTCGCCCTCCACCTCGACCACGTCCGGAGCGACGACCTGCTGCGCCGGGCAGCCGACGCCGGGTTCAGCTCCGTGATGTACGACGCCTCGCGCCTGCCCTACCTGGACAACCTGGCCGCGACGCACGCCGCCGTGCAGTGGGCGCACGGCCAAGGACTGTGGATCGAGGCAGAGCTGGGCCGGGTGGGCGGGAAGGACGCAGTGCAGGTGGGAGGCGACAACGGCGCACCGCCGCTCGACGCGCACGCCCCCGGCGCCCGCACCGACCCCGACGAGGCGCGGGCCTTCGTGGCCGACTCGGGCGTGGACGCGCTCGCCGTCGCCATCGGCAGCTCGCACGCGATGACCACCCGCACCGCGGCCCTCGACCACGTCCTCCTGAAACGGCTGGCCGGTGCCCTGGACGTCCCTCTCGTCCTGCACGGCTCCTCCGGCGTCCCGGACGACGAACTGCGCACGGCCGTCGCGGGCGGCATCGCGAAGGTCAACATCGGCACCGCGCTCAACATCGCGCTGACCGGCGCGATCCGGGAGTACCTCACCGCCCGCCCCGAGGTGGTGGACCCGCGCAAGTACCTCACGGCGGGCCGGGCGGCGATGGCGGACACGGTGGCCCGCCTCATCGGCGTCCTGCGGACGGAAGAGGCCGCCCCACCCGCGTAGGAGGCCGGTGCGAGCCGGGTGCGCGAGTCTGCGTGGCGGCCGGTGCGAGCCGGGTGCGCGAGTCTGCGTGGCGGCCGGTGCGAGCCGGGTGCGCGAGTCTGCGTGGCGGCCGGTGCGAGCCGGGTGCGCGAGTCTGCGTGGCGGCCGGTGCGAGCCGGGTGCCCGAGTCTGCGTGGCAGCCCGTACGAGCCTGTGCGGCAGTCTGTACGGGTTCGTGCCGCGTGGGAATGTGACCGTCTTGCGAGGTGCGACCTCCGGGGTCGGAGTGTGACGCCCGTCACTGCTATTTTTCCGGTCATGCGGGAGACGGAGATCCACCTCGGTGAGCCGCCGGTCGTCGCCCTCATCGGTGTCGGCGTGCACGGCGTGGCGAGCAGCACGGACGTGTTCCGGCTGCCGGAACTGTGGCAGCTGCACCTCTATCAGTACGAGGCCGAACTGACCGTCGACGGCACGGCCCACCCCATCCGCCCCGGGCGGGTCAGCCTCGTACCGCCCGGCACCACGGTCCGCTACCGCTACCGGGGCCGCTCCGAACACCTCTTCGCCCATCTGCGCATCGCCCCGGCCGGACCCTCCCGCACGGTTCCGGTCGTACAGGACGCCGGACCCGAACTCCCCGGCCTCACCGGGCTGTTGCTCCAGGCCGTGGCCGCCGCCCCGAGCGAGCCCGACCGTACCCGGGCCGAGATCTGGACCACCCTGTGGCGCGTCGCCCATCTGACCCCGCCCGCCACCGCGGGCACCGGTCCGCACCCGGCGGTCACCACCGCCATCGCCCACATCGAGGCTCACCTGGCCGCCCCGCTCACCATCCCGGAGGTGGCCCGCGTGGCCGGTGTCTCCCACAACCACCTGACCCGGCTGTTCCACGCCGAGACGGGCGGCACGGTCGTTGCCTACGTCCGCCGCCGCAGACTCGAACGCGCCCACCATCTGCTCCGGGCCACGACCCTGTCCATCCCAGCCGTGGCCGCCTCCGTCGGCATCCCCGACCTCCAGGCCTTCAACAAGGCCTGCCGCCGGGAGCTGGGCGCCTCGCCGCGCGCCCTGAGAGGGGCCACGTTCCCGGCAGGAGCCGCTAACCCCGCCTGACCGCCTTCAGCACCACGAACTTGGCGTCACTCGCGACGACTTCACTGTTGCCGAAGATCCGTCGCAGCGTCACGTGATAGGCCAGATGGCGGTTGCCGACCACCCACAGTTCACCGCCCGGCCGCAGCGCCCGCCGCGCCCCGGTGAACATCCGCCGGGCCGTGGCGTCGGTCGTCGCCTGGTGGGAGTGGAACGGCGGGTTGTTGAGGACGAGATCGACACTCCCCGGCGGGAACGTCTCCAGCCCGTCGCCGACCAGGAACTCGGCTCTGCCGTCGGAGTCCGGCCGGTTCGCCCGGTACGTCGCCTCCGCCGAGGCCACCGCCTGGTAGGACTCGTCGACGAACACCACCTCGGCGTCCGGATCGGCCAGTGCGACCGCCGTACCGACCACACCGTTGCCGCATCCCAGATCGACGACGCGTCCGCCACCAGGGTTCTTCGGCAGATGCCGCAGGAAGAAGCGGGTGCCGATGTCCAGTCGGTCGGCGCAGAACACGCCCGCGTGGTTGATGACGGTCCGCCCCGCCAACAGGCCGATGTCGCCAGGCAGTTGATAGCTGTAAGGCCATGGATCCCTGCCCCGCGCCGCAAGGATCCTCGTATCCGGGGTGCAGAGGATCAGCCGCGCCTTCTGCTGGGCGAACGAGGTGCGGGTGGGGCCGAGGATCCGCTCGAAGAGCTTGAGCGTGGAGGTGTGGATCTCCTTGACCATCCCGGTGCCGATCACGACCGTGCCCTCGTGCACGGCGGGCGCGAGCCGGTGCAGCTGGTCCTCCAGGAGCGCGAGGCTCTTGGGGACCCGGACGAGCAGCACGTCGACGCGGTCCGGGGGCGTGTCCCGGGTGGTGAGCAGCCGTACCGTGTCGGCCGCGACGCCAATCCGCTCCAGGTTCGCCCGCGTCGCCTCCCGGCTCAGGAGCGAGTCGGTGATCTGCGTCGGCCCGTACGCGGCCAGCGCGGTGGTCAGCGCACCCCAGCGGTCCCCGACGACCACGACCGTGCCGTCCAACGGCGTCCCGCTCTCCGCGAGGTGGCGCAGCAGATACGCGTCGGACGCGTCCCAGGCGCGCAGCTGGTCACGGGGGTTCTCGGGGAAGCGGGCCAGGGTGTACTCGCCCCAGGGCGCGGTCATACGGTCGCTCATCGTGTGCCCAGGCTAACCGAGCCACGGCTCAGGCCTCTTCCCCGAGTGGCCGTGCGGGATGATGGCCCCCATGGACGCCGAGCTGTTCCCCCGCGGCCGCACGGAGATCGCGCCCGGCGCGGTCCACGTCCCGGACTGGCTGGACGCGGAACAGCAGGGGCGGCTCCTGGACGCCTGCCGCGACTGGGCCAGACCGCCAGCCGGGCTCCGTACGGTCCGCACCCCGGGCGGCGGCACGATGACCGCCCGGCAGGTCTGCCTCGGTCGGCACTGGGCTCCCGTACAAAGGTGCCCGAACTGCGGGCGGGCCGTCCGGGACAATCCCGGATGCCCCGGACGGCACCGGTACCCGTACGCCTACGCCCGCACGGTCGTCGACGGCGACGGGACGCCCGTGAAACCGTTCCCCGGTTGGTTGGGCGAGCTGGGCCGGCGCGCGGTCGCGGACGCGCTGGGCGCGGCGGAGGCGACGGCCCCGTACGACATCGCCCTGATCAACTTCTACGACGCCGACGCCCGCATGGGCATGCACCGGGACAGCGACGAGGATTCGGACGCGCCGGTGGTGTCGCTGAGCCTCGGCGACACCTGCGTCTTCCGCTTCGGTAACACGGAGACACGGACACGGCCGTACACGGACGTGGAGCTGCGCAGCGGTGATCTCTTCGTGTTCGGCGGGGCGTCACGGCAGGCGTACCACGGAGTGCCCCGGGTGTACGGGGGGACCGCGCCGACCGGACTGGGGCTGACCGGTCGGCTGAACGTCACCCTGCGGGTCAGCGGCCTCGGCGACGGCTGAGGCTCGCCGGGCGGGGGTTCGATGCCGAGCGGATCATGGGAGACTCCCCCTCATGGACGGGAAGGCGGCCCCCAAGGCGGCGGGCGAAGGGGCGACGACACGGACTCGGCTGGACCGGGGCAGGGGTGCGCTCGGTCCGGCGCTGGAGCTGGTGCACACCGGACGGGCGCCGACGAGGGCCGTGCTCACCGCCGAGCTGGGCGTCACCCGGGCCACGGCGGGTGCCGTCGCCGCCGAGCTGGAGGCGCTGGGGCTGATCCGGGTCGACGCGCATCCGGGCGCCGCCGCCGGTTCGCAGGGCCGGCCCTCCCACCGCCTCGAAGTCGCCGAGGGGGGACCCGTAGCGCTTGCCGCCCAGGTGCACGCCGACGGCTGGCGGGCAGCGCTGGTCGGCCTCGGCGGGCGGATCGTCGCCACCGCGCCCGCCTGCGAGATCGTGGACGCCGACCCGGCCAAGGTGCTCGGCTCGGTCGTCGACGCGGCCGCCGCACTCCTGCGCGAGACCGGCCGGCGGTGTGTGGGCGCGGGGCTCGCCGTGCCGTCCGCGGTCGCCGAACCGGCGGGGCTGGCGCTGAACCCGCTGCACCTGGCCTGGCCCGCCGGGGCGCCCGTCCGGGAGATCTTCGCCGAACGGGTGCGCGCGGCCGGGATCGAGGGGCCCGCGTTCGCGGCGAACGACGTCAACCTCGCCGCTCTCGCCGAACACCGGCACGGCGCCGGGCGGGGCTCCCGTGATCTGCTGTGCGTGGCGACCGGACACCGGGGCGTCGGCGGTGCGCTGGTCCTCGACGGCCGTCTGCACACGGGCAGTTCGGGCCTCGCCCTCGAAGTCGGCCACCTCACCGTCAACCCCGAGGGCCGCCCCTGTCACTGCGGCAGCCGAGGCTGCCTCGACGTCGAGGCCGACCCGCGGGCCTTTCTCACCGCCGTCGGCCGCGACCCGGGTCCCGAGGGCTCACTCCTCCAGCAGGCCAACGAGCTCATCCGCACCCAGTACGCCGACCCGGGCGTCCGCACGGCCGCCGAGGCCATCATCGACCGCCTCGGCCTCGGGCTCGCGGGCCTGGTCAACATCCTCAACCCCGACCGCATCATCCTCGGCGGCATGCACCGCGCCCTCCTCGACGCCGACCCCGACCGGCTGCGCGCCGTCGTCGCGGACCGCAGCCTGTGGGGGAGGCAGAGCGGGGTCCCCCCGATCCTGGCCTGCACGCTGGACCACAACAGCCTGGTCGGGGCGGCCGAGCTGGCGTGGCAGCCGGTACTCGACGACCCGCTGGGCGCGCTGGTCTGACCGCCTTCACCAGGGCCGTGGACCTCGCAGCATGATCGTGCGGGACACCATGAACGTCACCGGAATCGCCGCCCCCGACGCGAGCAGGGGGCGAACCGGTTGCCCGCGTGCAGGACATCCACGAGCACATACACACCAGCCGTCGTGATCAGGAAATTGGGCTCTGTCGGGGATCTTGTGACGGTGCCGATCACGGGCTGTGCAGGATGCGTCTGCGGAGCAGGTCGAGTTTGGCCCGGCCGAAACCCATGCGCTTGAGGAACTTGACTCTGCAGACATGCCCTTCGACCTGGCCGGAGCTCCATGGGCTGCTGAGGCCGGTGGTGACGGCGTCGAAGTCACGGCGCAGGCCGTTGACCAGGGAGTGCAAGGCGGGGAGTTCGTCTCGCGTGACCCGGTCCATCCAGTCGGGGAGTTGATCGCCGCGGAGGTCGCGCATCATGTCGGCGAAGTCGCGGACGTGGCGTGCAGCAGCGTCGAGGTGCGGGCAAGCAGCCCTGATCTCCTTGAGCTCTGCCGTATCACGGTCCGTGAGGCGTCCGGGGTTGGTCATGATCCAGCGCACAACTCGGCGGGGCTTGGGCGCCGGCCGCGGTTCCGGCCGCGGCGCTGGAGGGTGCTCTGGCCTGGGACTACGGGGTTTCTTGAAGGGGCGGAAATAGCGGCGCACGCCCTGGACGTCGCCGGTGAAGGCCTGCTCGCGCAGTTCGCGGTGGAGCTGGGGAATGTCGTGGCAGCCCTGGTTCCACCGCTGGTGCAGGTAGGGCTTGTGCGGGTCCAGGATCGAGGTTCGGTTGACGGCCTTGACCAGGAGCTCGTCCAGGCTCTGGGCACGGGCGAAGCGCCGCACCGTCGAGTGGTCCAGCCGTAACTCGCGGCGGATCGCGGCCAGCGACATCCCTGCAGCCAGCCGTTCTTGCACCGCTTCGAATCGCTCCGTCGTGCGCGCGACCAGCCGCCGCGGCTGCCCCAGGACATCGAGCGTGCCGTCGGGCGGGTCGAACGGCTCGGATTCAACCGGCGGCACCAAGGTGGCCAGGGGCTTTGAGGCCGGATCATCGGCGACCGGGGGCGTGGCGAACACCGCCCGGATGCACGGATGGTGAGTGCCGACCGTCTTATCGACGGCCTCGGCGAGGTTGCGCCACAAGTGCCAGACGTCCGCGACCTGCTGGGCCTGGGGAGCGCCGGAACGCGCGCCCTCGGCGTAGGCGCCGGCCCTGTCGCGGCAGATGATCTGCACCTCGGGATGGCCGCGTAGCCAGTCGGCCAGCGGATCGGCGTCCCGGCCGGGCAGGACATCGAGCGGGCGGCGGGACTCCAAGTCGATCTCGTCGGGCGCAATTCCGCTGTCTCCGAAGCCATCAACGGCCCTGTGGGTCCTGCCAGTACGCCGGGCATCCGGCTTCCGGGGCCTTGGGCAGTGCGCGCTCGATCTGATCGCGGTACCTGTCCAACTGGGCGCCCTCGAACGTATCGGCCGGCAGGTCGTGGCGTTCGGGCACCACGATCAGAGCATGCGTGCCCGCCTTCCAGCTCGGGTGGACGCCTGCCTCCGTGGGGTCGACGAGGTCGAGATCAACTCGCTTGGTGCCCTGTGCAGGTTTGATCCAGTCGTCCACATCGAAGGTGACGATGACCCTGCCGGGTTCCTCGCTGTCGCGTACCGCCGCTACGTCGCCCTCGGCGATCACTCGGGCGCAGGCGATCCATTCCTCGAGCGTCTGCCCCTTTCCGCTCTGGTTGCCACCGGAGGGTCCAGTCGGCTTGTCGTCGCCGAGCGCCAGCACCAGGACGCCGGCACAGAGCGCCGCCGCAGTGACCAGTCCCCCGGTGACCGTCCCCCAGTGCCGCCACCAAGGGGTGGTACGGGCGCGTGGCTCCGGGACCACCTCATCCCGGCCCGCCTCCTCACCGATCATGGCGAGGGCGCGCCGCAGCTTCTCCTCTTCGGTCTTGGTCACATGCGTCACCTCAGATCACCTCCATCTCATTGAGCCGCGTTCGCATGGCGGAGATGGCCGCGTGCAGCCGGCTCTTGACCGTGCCCTCCGGGATGTCCAGCTGCAGCGCGATGTCCCGGACAGTCAGGTCGGCGCAATAGCGCAGGGCAAGCACCTGTCGCTGCGCCGTGGGCAGAGCCTCCAGGCCCTCCGACACGGTCAGGGCGAGCACCCGGTCCTCCTCGGGGTGATCCGTCGGGGGACGCCGCGACCACCGCTCGGCCGGCCGTTCGCGGAGACCCGCGTCCCGCTTCCGGGCCCGGTGCCAGTCCGCGGCAACCCGGGAGGCGACCACGGCAACCCATGCCGACGGATTACGGATCTTGGCGGCGGCGGGGTTGGCCTGCTCTTCGAGCGGCTTCAGCCTGACCTGCTGCATCCCGTCGTCCAGTGCGTCCAGAGGCACCCCGCCCAAGGCGAGCACCGCCCGTATCCTGCCAGTGTCCACCGCCACGTCGGCCAGCGAGTGCATGCTGTCGGCTCGCTTCGCTCCGCGCCTTCCTGTCATTTGCAGCCCTTCTTCGTTTCATCTATGACGGAGGCAGCCCTGGGAAACGTTCACGGTGGCATGGACCCGTTTGCGGTGGCATGGGCCTGTTCGCGGCGTGCCCTGGGTCGAGCGCGGCCTTGTGGCATGAGGTGTGCTCATAAAGCTGCATTCTGTCGACAGGTAGGCGAATGTGCGTTCATATTATGTGGCTGCTGGAGGAGCCGGACATAACTCTCGAAGTGTTTAGCACATGCGGACGCTCGCGCATCCGGTGGTCGGGCTTCGACCTTCAGTAAGGGCCAACCCATGAGACGCGTAAGGGGAGACTGCGCAGCAAACCGGATCGAAACCCTCCTGGCGCCGGGCCAGGAACGTGCTCACGATCGCGGTGGCCGGGGTGCTGCTCGGCGCCGGCGTCGCGTGGGCCGCTGTCACCGACAACCTCGTCCCGACAGGCAACCACAACCCGAGTTGCAGTGAGCCCGGCATCTTCAGCAGCGTAACCGTCTGCCAGACGAACAACGGATCCGTGTACTACAACATGGACAGCAGCGGCGAGTACGAACTCGAAGCGGGCGACAAGGACATCGTCAGAGACATGCTGGCTTCCCAGTACTCGTCGACCGACCTCGCCATTTACTACGACTCAAATCCGACGTTCTCCGGGGATGCGGAGACGGACATCATCTACCAGGAAGGCAGCACCGATATCCCGGATGACGCTGATGGGTTTACCTGGTGCAACGACGACAGCCCCGCAGCTGAGTACGAATGCGACCAGCAGTACATCCGCATCAGGGGAGCCGGCTCCTACACTCCCGGCCTCAGTTGCCATGAGACCGGGCACGCAGTCGGCCTCCTGCACGGAGACGACGCTTCGCCCCAGTTGTTGAAGACCAACAGTGCCCTCGGCTGCATGCAGACGCCCGTCGACTACTGCGAACCGCTTGGTGACAACCAAGCGGACAACATCAACGCCCACTACATCAAGCCCAACTGACAGAGCCGAGAGGACAATCACGTGAAACACGCCATGCGCATTGCTGCTCTCGGTGCAGTCGCCGCAGCAACCATCACGACTTCCGCCGCCTTCATCGCGCAGAACTCGGCGACGGAGGAACCGATAACGCTGGCCCACGGCAGCGACCATTTGCCCAACCAGACGGCGTCGGACTGGGTTACCTACGCCGATCACGTAGTGGCAGTCACCGTTGCCTCGGAGAAGGAGAACGCCCCCGGCCGGGCGGCGGCCGAGCGCGGCGAGGGACTGATCCCACGGTATGTGACGCTCACAGTCGACAAGGTCCTGTGGTCCAGCGCCGACAGCGACAAACCGGCACCGCAGTCGTTCTCGTACTCGGCCTTCGGCTGGCACTTCACCGGCGCGGACATGTCAAACAAGGTGAAGATGGCCGGGCACGACGCCCCCCGCCTTGAGGTGGGCCACAGCTACATCATGTCCATCGTGTGGGAGGAGGCTCGCTGCAGCCCCGGCGACCCACCGATTCCCGCAAAGTGGCGCGGCCTCGGCATCGACTCCAACATTCCCTTCGACAACAAGGTGATCAGGGAAGACGAGCTGGAAGGCAGGTCGCGCTCCGCTTCGGAGGCTCGCAAGGAAGCCGACCCCGGCAGCCCCAACTTCAGCCTGGAAGACAAGACGGCCGGTCAGAGTAGCGAAGCCCGGATTGCGGAGCTGAAGGCCGCGAAACCGGGCGAGAAGAAGCAGTTCGGCCCCCCGCCGTCGGCCACGGCCTGCAGCTGAGCAACGGCTTGCTGCCTGCAAGGGGGTCCCGCACCGCGTCGCCATGTGTGGTTGCGGGCCCCCTTGAGTGGGGTGGGATGAGAATGAGCGCTTCAGCGAGACGGTGGTCGGCTCTGGTCGCCGCGTTGGCATGGGCCTGCGCTGCCTGCGCTGATGCAGGTGGAGGCGCAGCTCGCATTGATCAGTCGGAGCTTGCGGGCGAGTGGAGCAGCCCGGGTGGCGCCCTTCTTCGCTTGCGGGCGGACCACGGCATGACAGGGCAAAGCCTGAACGGTGCGATGTTGGGAGGCATATCATGCCCGGACGCTGCAACCGGACACTGGAGCTTCTTCAGCGCACCCGACAAGGCGGGTTCCTCCTTCGCTGACGACGCGCTCACCAGCGGCGACATGGTAGGGGAACTTCTCCGTGCGCGTGGCCGTCCGCATCAGCGAATGAAGTCCATCGTCGTGCCGCACGCCGCGTGCCCCTCCATGTGCTCCATATTGGTCGCCTTCACCAGGAAGTGCGGGCGCCCCTTGACCTCGTAGTGGATCCGGCCGGTGTACTCCCCGATCACCCCGAGCATGATCACATGATCATCTGTACGCCGGTGAGGGCGGTGACGGCCATGACGATGGTGACATGGCCCGGTGCCTCCACGCCGTTGACGAGCGCGGCGCCCACGATCCACCTTGTGTTCGCGCACGGCGTTCTCGTACTCGAAGGCCGTGCCGGGGAAGCCGACGAAGGAGAAGAGGCACCAGTCCCGCTGCCCACCATCGGCCGGGGCGCAGGGCGAGCGGCAGCCAAGCCGTCGCGGCGGCGGCCGACGCCACCTTCAGCACGGTGACCACGTACACCGCGAGGTCGATCTCGTCCCTGGAACACCGCCACGAGCAGAGCGAACGGGCTGCTGACGTACGTACCGGGGTCGGGCAGGAAGGTGGCGCCGAACCCGGACTGCCGGTTGACGAGCAGTCCGCCGTGGGCCCTGCCGTGCGGCAGGGCCCACAGGTGCGCGTGGAACGGCACAGTGAATGCAGTGACTCCGAGACTCTGAATACGGTGGGAGACGGGAGGTGGGCAATTGCTTCGCGGGTACGGGAGTTGCCTCCAAAAGTGATCAGGAGGTGAACTCCGCCGTGAGGCTCCACAACGCCGCCACCTGCGGCCGCCGCAGATCCGCCCGTCGCACACACAGCCCGATCGGGAACGGTTCGGGCGGTGTGTCGGTGGGGATGGTCGTGAGCCGGTCGCGTACGGCGCTGTGGTCGAGCACCAGCCGGGGGACCACACCGGTGCCGCAGCCCAGTGCGACGAGGGTCAACAGCGCCTCGTGGCCCTCCGGTTCGGCCGCCAGGTCGGGGGCGGTGCCGCGGGAGCGGAACCAGCGGTCGGCGGCGTCACGGACCAGACCGCGGTGGGGGAGGACGAAGGGGCCGCCGATGCCGGGGTCCGGGCGGTCGCGCGCGGTGACGAACACCAGGTCCGTCGTCGCCACGGTCCGGCTCACCAGCGGCTCCGGCAGCCGTGCCGGGATGCCCGCGACCGCCACGTCCACCTCGCCCTCGTCCAGCCGGGCCAGCGCTGGCGCCGCGTCCCCCGTACGCAGATCGAGGCGGACCTGCGGATGGGCCGTACGGAACGGCGTCAACAGGTCCGGCAGCAGTGCCTGACACGCGGTCACCGTCGCGAACACGGCCAGCCGCCCGGTCAGTTCGGCCGGGTCCGGATGCTCCTCGCGGTACGCGCGCCACAACTCCAGGGCCCGCACGGCGTATTCACGGAAGCGATGCCCCTCGGCCGTCAGTGAGACGCCCCTCGGACCCCGGTCGAAGAGCCGGTGCCCGAGGCCGGACTCCAACCGCTGCACGGTACGGGTCAGCGTCGCCGGGCTGACATGGCAGTCCATGCTGCTCCGGCCGAAGTTCAGTGTCCGGGCCAGATGAAGGAACAGCCGCAGCTCGCGATGATCGTCCCGCATACCCGCCCACCTGGCTCTTCCGTCTTCTGCAACGCCCCGCTGCAAAGGTTGCGCTTGCCGCAACACTCGCCCGGACCCTACAACTCAACCATGACCACCTCCACCGTCTTCGTTCTCGAAACCATGGACGTGCCCGGCGGCACCGAGACCGTCCTGCGCGGCGGCCGCCACCTCTTCCCGCTGCTGCCGCAGGCCCTCGCCGGGGTGCGCCGCGTCGGAGTCATCGGCTGGGGCCCGCAGGGCCGGGCCCAGGCCCGCAACCTGCGCGACTCCCTCTCCGGCACCGACATCACCGTCGCCGTCGGACTGCGCCCGGGCTCGGCCTCGGCCGCCGACGCCCGCGCCCACGGCTTCACCGAGACGGACGGAACTCTTGGCGACTGGCTCGCCGTCACCGCCGAGAGCGACCTCGTCATCCTGCTGATCGCGGACGCGGCCCTCGCCGCCCACCACCGGGAGATCTTCACCGCCCTGAAGCCCGGCGCCACCATCGGCCTCTCCCACGGCTTCCTCCTCGGCCATCTCCGCGAGACCGGCGGCGACTTCCCGCCCGGACACGGCGTCATCGCGGTCTGCCCGAAGGGCATGGGCGACTCGGTGCGCCGTCTGTACGAGCAGGGCGCCGAGACCAACGGCGCCGGGATCAACAGCAGTTACGCCGTCCACGCCGACCCCGACGGCAAGGCGACTGACCGTGCCCTCGCCTGGTCGGTGGCCCTGGGCTCCCCGTACACCTTCCGGACCACCCTGGAGAGCGAGTACCTCTCCGACATCGTCGGCGAGCGCGCCATCCTGCTCGGCGCCGTCCACGGCATCGTCGAGAGCCTGTACACCCGCCACCGGCTCGCCGGGGACGACGAGCTGACCGCGTACGAGCGCTCCTGCGAGAACATCACCGGCCCGATCGCCCGCACCATCTCCCACGGCGGGCTCCGCGCGGTGCGCGAGGGCCTCGACACGGCCGGCCGGGACGTCTTCGACCGCGCCTACACGGCCACGTACGGGCCCGCCCGTGAGATCGTCGCGGAGATCTACGACGAGGTCGCCGACGGCACCGAACTGCGCAGCGTCGTCCTGGCCGAACGCCGCCTCGGTACCCGCCCGATGAGCGGGATCGGCGGCTCACCGATGTGGTCCGTGAGCGACCGGGCACACGCCCGCCGGGGCGAACGCGACCTGCCCGTGGAGCCGTTCACCGCCGGTGTCTTCGTCGCCACCATGACCGCGCAGATCGACGAGTTCGCCGAGCGCGGCCACCCCTGGTCGGAGATCGTCAACGAGTCCGTCATCGAGGCCGTCGACTCCCTCCTGCCCTACATGCACGCCCGCGACGTCGCGTACATGGTCGACAACTGCTCCCGCACGGCCCGCCTCGGTGCCCGCCGCTGGGGCCCCCGCTTCCAGACCGCCTACGAACAGATCGCCTACCCGGCAGCCCATCACCCCGCAGACCGAGCCCTGGTGGCGTCCTTCGACGGACATCCCGTCCACGAGGCCCTGGCCGCGGCGGCGAAGCTCCGGCCGTCGGTGAACATCTCCGTAGCCTGATGCCTGATGCCTGATGCCTGATGCCTGATGCCTGATGCCTGATGCCTGATGCCTGATGCCTGATGCCTGATGCCTGATGCCTGATGCCTGATGCCTGATGCCTGACGCCTGACGCCTGACGCCTGACGCCTGACGCCCGACGTCTGCCCGCCTACGCGGCTGTCCGGCGGCGAGGTCTTGCCACCAACTCCCCGCCGCAATTGGGGCAGATCTCATGCATAGCCTCGCCGCAGGGCACACAGAACGTGCACTCGTACGAGCAGATGCGGGCCGGGGCGTCGGCGGGCAGGGCCGTCGTCGCACAGCGCTCGCAGCGGTCGCGCATCTCCAGTGCCATGTGCGGGGCCTTTCTCGGATCGGGTGCCGTGACCTGTCACCTCCCATCCTCGGCACCCCGCGCGTGGCCGAAAGCCGCCCGCGGGTCAGAGATCAGCACGATCGGGCCACGGACGTGTCACCACTGCCGGCCCCGTGGCAGTCGGTCGCGTTCGGGAGTGCTCATGTGCAGTACCTGGAAGGTCTCGCCCTCGGCCTTCGGTGCGTCGTGGTCCCAGACCGAGAAGTGGACGATCTCCCAACGGGAGGTGTCCACGGCCGCCGCCGCGAGCACCGCCCCGTCCAACGAGGCGAGCCGCTCCGTCCCGCGCACCGCGTCCTCGACGACCTCGCCCAACGGCACCCCGCCCGGCACCGGCCGCCGCGCCCGCACCGCCACCCGCGCGGGGGAGCCGGCGCCGCCGCCCGCCTCGTACGCCAGGCCCGTCCACTGGTGAGCCGACGGACGCCCGAAGTCGTCGACGATGCCCTGGAAACCGCCACCCCAGAAGAAGGAGTTCATGCCCTCCACGCTGTTCCACAGGTAGAAGGGCGCGTACTGGTTCACGGGCGAGCCGTGCACACCCCGCTCACGTATCAGATACGCCTTGAGGCCGAGGCCCTCCCAGGCGTCGAGCGCGTGCCCGCGACTCGCCACGCGTCGTCGGACGACCTCCATGTCATAGTCGGCGGGCAGGGTGATCTCGTACTGCATGGCGTGCATGACGTGCCTCCGGCCGGCTGTCGAGTCGTGCGGATCTAGCGAGCGGGGCGAGCCGGCCGGAGCAGGGCGAGCAGCCCCCGGACCCCGGCGTCGAAGGCGGCCGGCGAGCCCGACGCGCGGGCCAGGACGTAGCCGCCCTGCACGGTCGCGACGATCGTCGCGGCGATCTCCTCCGCATCCAGCTCCGGCGCGAACTGCCCCTTCTCCCTGCCCTCCTCGACGAGCCCGGCGAGGCGTTCACGCAGCCAGTCGAGCGTCTCGTCCACCGGAGCCCGCAGCTTCTCGCTCGCGATCACATCCGGATCCATCGTGAGCCGCCCGACAGGGCAGCCGCGCAGGACGTCCCGCTCGCGCCGCAGATACGCCTCGACGCGCTCGTACGGCGAGCCCGGCCCGTCGAGCACTCCCTGGGCGGCAGCCCGCAACTCCTCGGCCGTCCGGCGGATCGCGGCCAGGGCGAGATCCGGTTTCCCCCTGAAGTGGTGGTACATGCTGCCCTGCCCCGTACCCGAGCGCTCCAGGATGGCCTTGGGGCTGGTGCCCACATAGCCGCGCTCCCACAGCAACTCGCGGGTGGACTCGATCAGACGCTCCGGGGTGCTCATACCCCGACTGTACATACTGGTAGTTACAGAATCTGGGCACTCGGCGTAGTTCGGAGGAGGTACTCCCGCTGCCGTAGGTCGTACGACGACCTGCACCCCTCCCCGCGAGAGCCTCGAAGCATCTCGGAAGGACGGACGCGACCAAGAATGAGTTCGAGATGCAGACCCTCGCGAACCGGGACGCGGGCCCCGGCCCCTGGATCCTGTTTCTCCCGCTGATCTGGGCGGCGGTCTTCGTCGGCGCGGCCAATCTCCTGCGCCGACCGTCCGCCGGGACCGTCGTGGACCGGGGTGCGCGGACTCCCGTCCGTACGACGGCCCTCACCGCTTGGGTGACTCCCCGATCGCGGTGCTCGGCCGCCGCTTCGCCTCCGGGGAGATCGACGAGGACGAGTGCCGGCGCCGCCTGTCCGTCCTGGACGAGCAGTTCGGCCCGGACTCGAAGGGCGGTGCGACATGACCACCGCGACCGACGTACGAAACAAATGGCGATGCCTGACCGGTGCCGATGGACGAACACCTGGCTGTGTACGACCGCCGCCGATGGACGACGAGCGGGTCACCGCCGGGTCAGCCTGTGACGGGGCGGGTCACCGCCCGGTCAGCCTGCGACGGCCGACCGGGCGGGAGCGTGTTCGGACCTGCGCCCACGCGCGGCGGGCCTGCGTCCGGTGTCGTACGGCTGCCCGGCGTCGACCGTCAGTCCGGTGTCGACCGTCAGTCCGGCGTCGACCGTCAGCCCGGTGTCGTACGGCGAGATCTTCGGCACCGCGGCCGAGGACGCGGGCAGCGTGAACCACACGACCTTCCCCGACTCGCCGTGCGGCCGCACACCCCAGCTCTCGCTCACCGCGGCGACCATGGCGAGACCGCGGCCGCAGGTGGCGAAGGGTTCCGCGTCCTGGGCGACCGGGAGGCGGGGGTCGTTGTCGTGCACCGAGACCGTGAGCCGGCCGAGGAGCAACTCCATCTCCACGGTGCACAGCTTGTCCGGCTCCGCGTGCCGGTGGACGTTGGACAGCAGCTCGGTCACCCCGAGTGCGGCCCGCTCTATCAAGGGATCCAGATGCCAGTAGCGCAATTGCGCAGATACGATTCTGCGGACCTGGCCGATCCGCGACGGCAGGGCTTGGAGCTCCACCGTGCAGTGCCTGCTTTGCTGGCTGATCACGGCTGCGACTCCCCGAATTGAGTCCGGAAGAAGATCGGAGTACGGATCCAGCGAGGTGGCTGGGCGAAAAACGCCGCCTGCTGTGGTGCGGCCGCCTACGACTGGCCGCCTGGTGGCGGAAGCCGGGGCTGCCGCCTGCTCGTGGGGGTGGCTGCGTACGGCCGCCGCCCGCTGACGTGGCCGGCGAACTGGTTCGCAGCGTTATCGCCGGTAAACCCAGAGTGACGTGAGACCAGAGTGACCCAGGGGGTCCGGTCCCGCAACTCGCGGTCCGTCAGCCGCGCCCCGCGGCCCTGCGTACCGCCTCTATGAACCGGCGCGCCGAGGGCGGACCGGGCTTCCCCGGAGCCGGGTCGTGCTCGTTCAGCGTGAGCGTGTAGCGGGTGCCGTTGACGTCGGCCAACGCCCGGTCCTCGTTCGCGAACCAGGGCTTCGAGGCGCGCACCGCCTGCACCGGCGCGCTGTCGATCTCGCTGCCGTAGCTGGTCAGCAACTGCAGCCGGCCGTCCTCGATCCGGACCTGCCCCGCCCGGGTGAGTTGCCGCAGCCTCTTTCCGATCCGCACGCCCGTGGCCGTGAACTCCGGCTCGGCCATGTGCCCCGCCCCCTAGTGCGCCTCGGCTGTCCTGTGTCGTGTGATCCGTCGCGGACCCTGATCCAGTGTGCCCGAGGCCGCTCCGCCCGGGCGGCCCAGGCGATGTCCACCCGGCCCGTGCGGTGAAGTCTGCACGTCCCCCGCGTCGAGCACCAGTGCGCACGGTGGACCGGGGGCGGGGTTCCGGCGCATGCGCGGCATGCGCCCCCCATGCGCCCCGCGCATCCCCGCCACAGGAGTGTCTTTGAGGTGCTCAAAGGCATGTTTATGCAGGTGAGAAGCGTGTGGAAGGTGCTTATCATCGGGGTGTCCGACGCCGCGATCCGCCGTCGGCGCAATGCGTGAGGAGCACGCCGTGAACACCCCCCGCCCCACCCGTCCTGGCGCGACCCTCGACGTCGATCACAGTGACAGCGAGTACCGCACCTGGCTCAAAGAAGCCGTGCGCAAGGTCCAGGCCGACGCCAACCGCTCCGCCGACACCCATCTGCTGCGCTTCCCGCTGCCCGAGAGATGGGGCATCGACCTGTACCTCAAGGACGAGTCGACCCACCCCACCGGCAGCCTCAAACACCGTCTCGCCCGCTCCCTCTTCCTCTACGGCCTGTGCAACGGCTGGATCCGGCCGTACCGCCCCGTCATCGAGGCCTCCAGCGGCTCCACTGCCGTCTCCGAGGCGTACTTCGCCAAGCTGATCGGCGTCCCCTTCATCGCCGTCATGCCCCGCACGACCAGCGCCGAGAAGATCCGTCTGATCGAGTTCCACGGGGGCCGCTGTCACTTCGTGGACGACTCCCGGAAGATGTACGAGGAGTCGGCTCGCCTCGCTGTGGAGACCGGCGGCCACTACATGGACCAGTTCACCTACGCCGAGCGGGCCACGGACTGGCGAGGCAACAACAACATCGCCGAATCCGTCTTCCGTCAGCTCCAGTTGGAGCGCTTCCCCGAGCCCGCCTGGATCGTCGCCACCGCCGGTACCGGCGGCACCTCCGCGACCATCGCCCGCTACGTCCACTACATGCAGTACGACACCCGTATCTGTGTCGCGGACCCCGAGAACTCCTGCTTCTTCGAGGGCTGGACCACCGGCGACCCCGACGTCACCTGCGACTGCGGCTCCCGCATCGAGGGCATCGGCCGCCCCCGCATGGAGCCCAGCTTCGTCCCCGGTGCGGTCGACCGCATGATGAAGGTCCCCGACGCCGCCAGCGTCGCAGCCGTACGCGCCCTGGAACACGCCATCGGCCGCAAGGCCGGCGGCTCCACGGGCACCGGCCTCTGGAGCGCCCTCAAGATCATCGCCGAGATGGTCTCGGAGGGCCGCCACGGCAGCGTGGTGACCCTCCTGTGCGACCCGGGCGACCGCTACCTCGACAAGTACTACTCGGACGAGTGGCTCGGAAGCCAAGGCCTGGACATCGCGCCGTACGCGGCGGTCATCGAGTCACTGCTGCGCACAGGGGTGTGGGCAGATCCCAGTTAGGGGCGCGGGGCCGTATCCCCATGCGGCTGCGCCGCGTGGGCGCGACCAGCCACGACCGGCCCGCGGCTCGCGGACCACCTTCGGTGCGACAGCGCTCAGATCTCGCCGCCGTCGTCGGAGTCCTCCCCGGCCACCACCAGACGCCGCAGGTGCTCCGCGATCTCGGCCCGAGCCTGCGCGGGCAACCCCGCATCGGTCACCAAGGTGTCGACCTGCTCCAACGCCGCGAACGAACTCAACCCCACCGTCCCCCACTTGGTGTGGTCCGCCACCACCACGACCCGCCGCGCCGACTGCACGAGCCGACGGTTGGTCTCGGCCTCCGCCAGATTCGGTGTGGACAGACCCGCCTCGACCGATATCCCGTGCACCCCGAGGAACAGCACGTCGAAGTGGAGCGCCGCGATCGCCTGGTCGGCCACCGGCCCCACCAGGGAGTCGGACGGCGTCCGCACGCCACCGGTGAGCACCACGGTCGCCGCCCCCTGCCGGGGGCCCGTGGTGCGCTGGGCGGCATGGAAGACATCGGCGACCCGCACCGAGTTGGTGACCACGGTCAGGTCCGGCACGTCCACGAGCCGGTGCGCCAGCGCGTACGTCGTCGTACCGCCCGACAACGCGATCGCCGAACCGGGAGCGACCAGCTCCGCGGCGGCCCGCGCGATGTCCTCCTTGGCACTCAGCTCCAGCCCGGACTTCGCCTCGAAACCCGGCTCGTGCGTGCTCGCCTCGGCCACCGGCACCGCGCCGCCGTGCACCTTCTCCACCGCGCCCTGGCGGGCGAGCGCGTCCAGATCGCGGCGCACCGTCATGTCCGAAACGCCCAGTCTGCGGGTCAGTTCGTTGACCCGGACCCCGCCTCGCCGTCGTACCTCGTCGAGGATCAGGGCTCGGCGCTGCTCCGCGAGGAGGTTCTGGTTCTCACTCACGCCCGCTCCGGTCCTTTCGCCCCATCACGCCCGACACGCCTTCCCTACCCCCTCCGACGAGGACATTTCCCCGTCCCCGGTCCCGAGGACGTCCCATATTCGCACGCCCCACGACGGGCGACGCCACTACCTGCACCGTCACGTACACGTCACGCTCCGTTCCTCGCGCCCGCCACTATCACACGGATCGGGGAGATTCGGTGACCACAGGTGTACGAGGCCCCCTCAGCGGCGATCATCAGTGCCTGTACCTCACACCTGACTTGCGGCGCATCACGGGGGAAGCGGAACAGTGGATCGTGCGAGGGAACATACGACACATACGGAACCCAGGGAACATCCAGTGCCCGTCGAGGCGGATGAGCACCCGGAATCCGGCCGGTCCACGACGGACGGTGTCGCCCTCGAACTCCTCGTCCACGGCGTCGGCGGAACCAGCCCCGAACGCATGCTGGACGATCCGCGCACGGTCCGGATCACCGGCGACGACACGGCCGCCGTCTTCCGGCGCACCGAGGACGCCGACGCGGAGAGCCGGCCCGCCGACCACAGCGGCAAGCCCGTCCCCGAGGCCTACGTCTGGTGCAACCTCACCTCCGGCAACGGCTCCCGCGCCCTGTGGCTGTTGCTGCTGCCGTTCATGGTCGTCAACCTCGCCCACTGGATGCGCCCCGGCACCCACGACCGCCGTCGGACGGTACGCCTCTACGGCCTCCTCGTCCGGCTGACCGGCCTGACCCTGACCGTGTTGCTCGTCGCGGCGGCCTGCGAGGTCGCCCTCGACCTGACCGCCTGGCAGTGCGCGGGCGCACGCGCGTGCGCGCGGGCGCACACCTGGCTCGGCTTCCTCTCCCCGGCCGTCTCCGGCAACGGCTGGTGGAGTCTGCCCGGCCGCCGTCTCGCCCTGGCGGCCGTGGTGCCCACCGCGTTGACCGGCCTCCTGTGGTACCTCTCCCACCGCACCTGGAGCGAGTACGAGTCCCAGCGCCCCATGGACGGCGACGACGCCCGTCCCGATGACGGGAAGGCTCCACGCATCGCACCCGACGTCGAGGACACGGCAGGCGTCGCTCTCGGCCGGCCGGGCT
Organism: Streptomyces europaeiscabiei; assembly: GCF_036346855.1. Lineage (NCBI taxonomy): Bacteria > Bacillati > Actinomycetota > Actinomycetes > Kitasatosporales > Streptomycetaceae > Streptomyces > Streptomyces europaeiscabiei. The sequence goes on along the minus strand of NZ_CP107841.1, from coordinate 921,131 downwards.
TCTGGTACGGGCGCCGCCTCGTGGCCAGGCTGCGGGCCGCGCACACCGCGGCCGGCTTTCTGACCGTCGCGGCGGCCGTGGGCACGTCCGCGGCCCGCCACGACCGCCGGCCGGGCGGCCCCGTCCTGCCGGAGCTCCTGGGCTGGCTGCTGAACGCGGCACTCGTCGTGCTCGCCGTCGCCGTGGTGTGGGTGGTGTGCCGCCGGGGCCGCAGCGAGCGGCGCCTCGACAAGCACCTGGACGAGCACCTGGTACGCCGCCTGCCGGTCTGCTCGATCGTCCTGCTCGTCCTCGCCATGGTGTACGCCGGGTGGTCACGCCCCGGCTGGCGGTCGGCGGGGCGGCTGCCGGGCGACATGACCTTCGGTGGGATCACCCTGGTCCAGGGCCTGCTCGTGATCGCGCTCGGCGTGGTCGCCCACACGCTGTACCGCTCCCGCCCCGACCCGCGCACCGCCATGTACGGTCTCGCCGGCCCCGCCGTCGCCATGCTCGCCTGCGCCCTCGGCGGAGTGATGTCCGCCGGCGTCGCCCAGCGCGTCGCCGACTGGCTGGGCGGCACCGACGACGCCCTGCCTGGACCACCCGTCCTCCTCACCTGGCAGGCCTCCGTCATCCCGCCCCTCCTCCTGGTGACCCTCGGCCTGCTCGGCTGGCTGGCCCGCCGCACCTGGGTCCTGCGGCGAGCGGAGACGGCGGCCGTGGAAAGTGAGTACGACCTGGCTCGGGAGCGACCGAACGAGGAGCACGAGTCCCAGGACGCCGGCCGCACCCGCCGCATCGCCCGCACCCGGGCCATGGCGGCCCTCACCGACCGTGCGCCCCGCATCATCGCCGTCACCTCCACCGTGACCCTGCTGCTCGGCGCCGGAGCCCTGTCCGGCGCCCTGGCGACACGCGAGACTCCGGCGCGGGCGGCGCGCGGCTCGTACGACTTCCTCGCGGGCGCCGCCCAGACCGCGCAGGCGCTGGGATCCTGGCTGATCGGCGTTGGTTTCCTGCTGTTCGTCACCTGGGGGCGCCGGGCCTACAAGGACGCCTCCGCGCGCCGCACGATCGGCATCCTCTGGGACGTGGGCACGTTCTGGCCGCGCGCCGCGCACCCGTTCGCACCGCCCTGTTATGCCGAGCGGGCCGTACCGGATCTGACCTGGCGCATGGCGACCTGGACCCGCGCCACGGGCGGCCGGCTCGTCATCTCCGGACACTCCCAGGGCAGCGTTCTCGCGGCTGCCGCCGCCTGGCAACTGCCCCCGTCGGTCCGCAAACGGGTCGCGCTGCTCACCTACGGCTCCCCGCTGGAGCGGCTGTACGGACGCTGGTTCCCCGCCCACTTCGGCCCCGAGGCGCTCGCCTCCCTGCACCGTGAGGTCGACTGTTGGCGCAACCTCTACCGCCTCACCGACCCCATAGGCGGCCCCGTGCGTGTGACGAGCCGGTGCGGGCCGCAGGTCGACGCCGAGCCCTTCACGGACCCGCTCGCCTACGGCCGCACCGGCGCCCACCCGCTGCCCTCCCCGATCCTCGGCCATTCCGACTACCAGGCGGACCCGGCCTTCGCCCATGAGCGACAACAACTGCTGGCGCGCATCGGCCCGGAGCTGCCGGGCCCCCGGCAGCCCTAGACCATGGCCGCCGGCACCCCGGTCACGCGTCCGGGCAGGTGGTGTCCCGCTCCGGCCGCTGTCCTGTGAGGAGGAAGTTCGTCACCGTACGGTCGCCGCACGCGTTCCCCGTCCCGAGATACGCGCCGTGCCCGCCGCTCTCCAGCGTGACGAGCCGGGCCCGGTCGCCCAGCGCGGCCCGGAGGTTCAGCGCGCCGGAGTACGGGGTGGCCGGGTCCCGCCGATTCTGGATCATGAGGATGTTGGACGGACCGTCGTCGGTGATCCGGGTCGGCTTCTCCGCCTGCTCGTTCTTCCAGAAGGAACACGGCGTGATGTTCACCGGCATCCCGGCCGTGAGCGGATACCGCCCCCGGCTGTCGGCCACGGCCCGCTCGTGCGCGCCGACCGACGCGGGCCAGCGCACGTCGTTGCAGACCACCGCCATGACCGATGCCGCCTCCGTGTCGCTCATCGGTCCGGCCACGTCGGGGGTCAGGACCGGTGTCGCCTTCGGGTCCATGGCCTGCCTCATCAACAGAGCCAGTTCGTCGAACGAGTCGTCGTCGTACAGGGCGTTCTGCATCGACTGCCGCAGTCGGTTCCCGGTCAGGGGGACCCCTCCGGTGGTCGTCGCCCGCGGCGCACGGTCCAGTTCGGCCGCCAGGGACAGGAACAACGGCCGTACGTCCTGCGGCCGTTCGGCCAGACGCAGACCCCTCGTCTCCTGTGCCGGGTCCGCGGCCCAGGCCGCGAAGTCCGGGAATCGCTCCTCCGCGCCCCGCGCCATGTTCGCCAGCCAGCCGCGCGCGACCAGCCGGGGGTTCGGGTCGTCATTGCTGTCCAGCACCCAACGGTCGGTCCGCTCCGGGTACTTCTGCGCGTAGACGGCTCCCACATAGGTCCCGTACGACACCCCGTACGCCGACAGCCGCTCCTCGCCCAGGGCCTGCCGGAAGCGGTCGATGTCCCGCACCTCGTTGGCGGTGGTGAGGCTGCGCAGCACCGCACCACCGTTCCTCGCGCAGGCCTGTGCGGTACGCCGGGACCGTGCCGCGTTCTCGGTGATGTCACCGTCGGGCGAGGGCCAGGACCGTAGCGTCACCAGATGCCGGTCGGCGGCGGGCAGCCCACAGCTCGCCCGCGTACTGCCGCCCGTGCCGCGCGGGTCGAGGCTGACGATGTCGTACGCGTCGCCGAGTTCCCGCCGCAGCGCGTTGCCCTGCTGGGTCAGCTGCTTCACGCCGGAGCCGCCCGGTCCGCCAGGGATGACCAGCAGTGTGCCGCGCCGCGCCTCGGAGTTCTCGCTGCGCAGCCGGGAGACGGCGAGGGTGAGCTGCGGGCCGTCCGGGTTGCGGTGGTCGAGCGGTACGGGCAGCTCCGCGCACTCCTGACCGGCGGAACCTGTGGGTGAGGCGCACGGACGCCAGGTGAGGGTGGGGGAGGAGGGGGTCGCCTCGGCGGCCGCCGGGCCGGTGACGGTGGTCAGCGCGGTGGCGGTGGCCGAGACGGCGAGGGCCAGGACCAGGGCTCGTCGGGTGCGAATCGTCATGGGAATCATGCTGTCGGCCGGATCGCTCCGGCCCCATCCGGCCGACAGCCCACCTGTGGTGGGGTTCTCCCCCGGGGGGTACCCCCCCCGGCACGTCCGTCACGACAGCTTCGGCAGGTCCTCCGCGTAGAGCAACGTCAGGTCGTCGGTGTCAGGTTCGGCGACCTGGGCCACCCGGCTCGCGTGCCGCTCCACCATCGCCTCGAAGGTCTGCCGCGCGGTACGGCCGTTGCCGAAGGCCGGGCCCTTGGGGAGCGCGGTGAAGTAGTCCATCAGGGCCTCGCCCGCGCCCGGTGCCAGCCGGTACTCGTGCTCCTCGGCCTGCTGTTCCACGATGCGCAGCAGCTCGTCGGGGACGTAGTCGTCGAAGGTGATGGTCCGGGAGAAGCGGGACGCCACACCGGGGTTGACGGTGAGGAAGCGCTCCATCTCGGCCGTGTAGCCCGCGACGATCACCACGACCGCGTCCCGGTGGTCCTCCATCAGCTTCACCAGGGTGTCGATGGCCTCCTTGCCGAAGTCCCTCCCTGAGTCCTCCGGTGACAGCGCGTACGCCTCGTCGATGAACAGCACACCGCCACGGGCCCGTTCGAAGGCCTCCTGGGTGCGGATCGCCGTGGAGCCGATGTGCTCGCCCACCAGGTCCACGCGGGACACCTCGACGAGATGCCCCTTCTCCAGGACGCCGAGCGAGGCCAGGATCTCGCCGTAGAGGCGGGCGACCGTGGTCTTGCCGGTGCCGGGGGAGCCCGTGAACACCAAGTGTCGTTTGACGGAAGCCGCCTTGAGGCCGGCCTGCTGGCGGCGGCGGCCCACCTCGATCATGTCGGTGAGGGCGCGGACCTCGCGCTTGACGCTGTCCAGGCCCACCAGCGCGTCGAGTTCACCGAGGACGGCCTTCGAGGCCCGCGCCGGTGTCTCGGGCTCCACGGCGGGCACGGTGGCCGATGGCTGATCGGTGGTGCGCTGGCCCGGGATCGAGCCCAGCAGGCCGGGCGACTGCGCCGTGGTCTGCGTGGCGGTCTCCTGCGGGGCCGGGGGCCGGACCCCCGCGCTCTCGTCGCTGGTGCAGTCCTCGACCACCGGACCGCCGCCCGCGGATCCGGGGCCGCCGTCGGCGAACTCGTAACCACCGCGCGCGCAGCGCTCCGTACGGCACTTGCGCAGCGTGGCCCGGCAGCCGTCGATGATGTGGAAGCCGTAGCCGCCGCTGCCCGTCACCCGGCAGTTGAGGAAGCTGCCGCGCCCCCCGGCCGAGACGTAGAAGCCCGCCTCGGCGGGTGAGGTCACCGTGCAGCGCTCGATGGTGGGGTCGGCGCCCTTGGTGACGATCACGCCGGTCTGGGTGCCGTCGACGGTGCAGCCGTTGAGGGTGCCGCCGCTGCCGTGGTCGCGGAACCAGGCGCCCGTGGCGGCGTCCCGGATACGGCAGTCGTCGAGCTGCGCGGTCGCCCCGTCGCTCACCGACACAGCGGTGTTCCGCACCTGTGAGAGGTCGCTGTCGACGACGTCCGCGCGTGAACCCCGGTCCAGCACGAACAGCGCGTCCGGTACGTCGTGCACCCGGCAGGACTCCAGGACCGCTGTCGCGCCGTCACTGATCCAGACGGCCGGGTAGTCGCCGGTGCTGTCGAAGATCTCGCACTGGTTGGCGTCCACGCGCGTGCCCGGGTCCCACACCGACAGTCCGTTGCGCCCGAACTGCCGCACCGACGTGCGGGTCAGGGTGAGGACGGAACGCGAGCGGAGGTCCACCGCGTTCTCCGGGATGTCGTGGATACGGCAGTCCGCGAGGGTGACCACGGCGTCCGTGTCGAGAGTGACCCCGTCGGCCGTCGTGCGGTGCACATCGCAGTCGGTGAGATGGGCCGTGGCCCGCCCGGTGATCTGTACGCCGCTGCCGCGGACCTCGTAGATCTCGCAACCGACGGCCTCCAGCGCGGAGTTCTCCCCGGTCGCCGTCAGGCCCGAGCCCGAGGTGTGGTGCACCCGGCAGCGCTCCAGCCTCGGATGGCCGCCTCCGCGCACCGCGACACCGGCCTGGCCCGCCGAGACGACCTCGCACTCCTCGAACACGCCACCGCCGCCGTCGACCACGGCGATGCCGATGCCGGCCGGGTTGTCGACCGTGCAGCGGCGGACCGTCGGGCGGGCGCCGCCGCGCACCTCGATGCCGGCCGCGGAACGTGTCACGATCCGCAGGTCCAGGAGCTCGGGGGTGCCGTCCTCGACCAGCAGCGCGGGCGCCGCCGCGTCCTGGCCCTCCACATGCAGGTCCTGCACCACGGCCGAGGCGGACACGGTCAGCGGCACCCCGTCCACGGGCGCGATGCGGACCGAGCCGGGCGAGCCCTCAGGACCGCGCAGCGTGACCCCCCGCTGCACGACGAGGTTCTCCCGGTACGTGCCGGGAGCGACGATGAGGACATCGCCGTCACTCGCGGCCTCCAGGGCTGCGGCGAGCGATGCGTACTCACCCGTGCGGCGCCGCCACCGCGATGTACCGGTGTGCGTCACCTGGACCGTGCCCTGTGCCATGGCGTTGCTGTGCCCCCACCTCGTGGAACGCGGGTCGATGCCGAACAGTTCGGCTGGTCGGTCCACCGTAGCGTGCGCGGGCAGGGGGAGTTGACCGGAGTGGGAAGGCGGCTGGGGCCTGCCCTTTGGATCATGCCTCGGTCGCGGGGCGTGGTACTAGCTGCCCGTGCCCGTCCTGCCCCAGTCCGGCCCCGCCTTGTCCCAGGCCTGGTCCCAATGGGCGTAGCGGCGGCGGACCATGCGCCAGACGATCAGTCGTCTGGCGCCCTCGACGAGCCCCGCGGCGAGCGCGGTGGCGCCGAATCCGGCCAGCACCGCATGGGTCGTCGCGGTGGTGGTGTCCAGGGGGCGGCCCACGATGCGGCCCCGGCCGTCCGTCCACAGGGTGAAGTGGTCGCCGGGCTGCGGGGTCTTGAGGTTCGCCATGACCGTGCCGTGGTGGTCGGTGCCGTCCGGGCCGGTCCAGTCGGCGACCACACGGCTCTGACGGTCGCGGGTCGTGGCGGTCTCCGGGTCCGGGTCCAGGGGGGAGCCGTCGACCTTCTTGACGACGGTGGCCGTCACCCGGTGCCGGGCCTGCTGCTGGTCGCGCACGGACTGCTGCAGGGCCCCTTGGGCGGTGGTGCCGGCGACGGCGCCGATCAGGGGCGCGGCGACGATGATCAGCAGCAGGGCCGCGAACGCCAGCCAGGCCTCGACCAGATCGGTCGTCCGCCGCAGTGGATTGTGGCGCCAACGCCACAGCCCGCCGAACGCCCGTAGCCCACCGATTGCCCGCACTGCCCCACACCCCCTTCCGCGTCCGTGATAACCCGGGGCGGAGCCGTCCACGCGCGGTCGCGGTCAAGAGAGAGCGAAATCACCCTCCCACCGGCCTTCTCATGAACTTCTCACAAAGACCCAACGGTCGGCCCCGAGGCGTGTGTTCCCTGCACGCGAACCGAATCGTAGGAGATTGAATTTTCAAGTGGGGAAGGGGGTTCCCTCAGGACCACGCAGATCTCGTCGAGATCGAACTCCCTATTCGAGCACCCGCACCGGATCGCCGATCCGTACCGTGCCCCCGGATTCCGGAACGAGGTTCTGCCCGAAGACCAACTTGTCGCCGAAACGGCGGTGGCGGGCGAGAGTGCGCAGTGGCTCGCGGCCACGCTCGGCGGTGTCCTGGTCGGTGGTGGTCACCACGCACCGGCCGCACATCTTGGCGACCCGGAAGGTGACCTCGCCGATCGCGACGCGCCGCCAGTCGTCCTCGGCCCAGGAGTCCGTGCCGTCGACGACCACGTTCGGCCGGAAGCGGCTCATGGGGAGCGGGCCCTCTTCGGGGTGGCCACCCTGTGCGACCAGCGCGTTGAGCGCGTCGAGCGAGGCGAGCGTGGTGAGCAGCAGCGGGTAGCCGTCGGCGAAGCTGACGGTTTCGCCGGGGCGGGCGTACTCGGGGTCGAGCGGGCGGCGGGTCGCGGGGTCGTCGAGGTGCACGAGCCGCACGGGGATGCCCAGGTAGTCGCTGAACCAGGCATGCGCCGCGGCGTCGGCGGGGACCCCCTCCACCTTGTCCCGCCAGATCTCCACGGTGACCGTGCCGGTGGGCTCCGGCACGGGGACGGAGAGCGGTGCGCGGCCGGACGCGGACAGCAAGAGACCGCCGCCGGGCAGCAGCCCGGCGGCGGCCAACGCCATACGCGGATGCGGACGTTGAGTGATGACCTTGCCCGAGCCGTCGACCAGCACCCAACGACGGTCGCCCGCCAGCCCCCAGGGCTCCACGACGGCCTCGTCGGGGGCGAAGCCCCGGGCCGCTTTCAGCGGGTGGACGTGGATCGAGTGCAGCGACGGATTCCCCATGGGGTCATCCTGCCAGCAGACCGTGACAACCCCACACGAAATATTCCAAGTACGTCAGTACCCGCGGTACTGCTGTCCGTTGTACGGGTCCTGCTGGTAGGGGGCCGCCTGGGCCGGGCGCGGAGCCGCCGGGCGCATGGCCTCGTAACCGGCCATGGGGCGTTGCTGCTGTTGCGGCTGGGCGCCCGGGTAGCCACGTGGGCCCGCGACCTGCTGCGGGATGTACGCGTTGGGTGCCTGCTGCAGCGGCGAGGGCTGCTGGGCCTGCGGATAGCCGTAGACGGGGGACTGTTGGGAGGGGCCGGCCGGCAGCGCGGGGAGCGCCGACGGGAGCGCGGGCAGGTTGCTGCCCGGGGTGTCGTACTGGGCGGGTACCCGGATCGGGGCGATCTGAGGAGTTCCCCGCTCGGCGACGAGAGAGTCGTAGATCGGGGTGTCCGCGAAGGACGAGGCGGAGTAGTAACCGCCGCCGTAGGTGGAGCGGGGGGAGGTCATGGCACATAAGTTAAGCCCACGATGTGCTGGTTGGGGAGACCGATAAGAGGGTTGTTTTCCGTGTCGGCAGTGACGCTGGATCCCCAATGCGAGCGAACTCGGCGAAAAAGGGCAGCGAAGTGCGTACTGATCGTGTAAAGGCCGAGTTCCTGGCGGGTTACCGGCGGTTGGCCACGGATCTTTCGGTACGGGTTCTGGGGGTTCCGGGCCCCGGGGGAATAGGTTTGGCGCCGACAACGGATCCGGCCGGATCCGACGGTCCGCGTGGGACGCGGCCTGGGGACGACCTTTGGATGACCTTCTGATGGGGGCGGACATGTCAATGCCGAAAGGATCGAACACCGCGGTGCCGACGGCCGCGCTGCGCGTGGAACTGGGCCGGCGCTCCACACCGGGCGCGCCCCTCACGGACGCCTCGGCGCTGTTGCTCGTCGGCGGAAGGGTGCGCTCGGACGCCGATTTCGTCTTCTACAACCAGCCCGCGCACTCCTCAGGCGCGGTCCGGCACGAGGGCAAGCGGGACGCCGGGGGCCAGGTGACCGAGTCGCTCCTCGTCGACCTCGCGCGCGTGGAGCCCGCCGTCGAGACCGTGGTGGTGGCCGCCTCGGCGGACGGCGGAACCTTCGGGCAGGTGCCCGGACTGCACATCCGGGTGCTCGACGAGCGGGCCGGCACCGAGATCGCGCGCTTCGACCCCGCGGACGCCGGCGCCGAAACCGCTTTCGTGCTCGGGGAGTTCTACCGGCGGCAGGGCGCCTGGAAGTTCCGCGCCGTCGGCCAGGGCTACAGCAGCGGCCTGGAGGGCCTCGCCACCGACTTCGGTATCACCGTGGACGAGCCGCAGCACACGGCTGCGGCGGCGCCCGCCCCCGCCCCCACGGCCGCGTCCACGCCCGTCGCTCCCCCCGTCACCGTGCCGCCCCCGGTGACACCCGCACCGCCCCCGCCGCCCGCCCCTCCCGTGGCGCCACCGGCCCCGGTCCGTCTCTCCAAGGTGACGCTGACCAAGGAGGCCCCGGCGGTCTCCCTGTCCAAGCAGGGCGGGACCTCCGGCGCGCTGCGCGTGAACCTCAACTGGGAGGTGCGCAAGCAGTTCAAGGGGTGGGGCAGCAAACTGGGCCGGGCCGTCGCCATGCACGCGGACCTCGACCTCGACCTGTGCGCCCTGTTCGAACTGTCCGACGGCAGCAAGGGCGTCGTCCAGGCGCTCGGCAACGCCTTCGGATCCCTGCGCCAGCCGCCCTTCATCCATCTCGACGGCGACGACCGCACCGGCGCCGTCAGCAGCGGCGAGAACCTCACCGTCAACCTCGACCACAAGCAGCACTTCCGGCGCATCCTCATCTTCGTCACCATCTACGAGGGCGCCCGCTCCTTCGCCGACCTGCACGCGACGGTCACCCTCCAGCCGCAGCACGGTGCCCCCATCGACTTCTCACTCGACGAGTGCACCGTCCCCTCCACCGTCTGCGCGCTCGCCCTCATCACCAACCAGGGCGGCGACCTCATCGTCCAGCGCGAGGCCCGCTACCTCGTCCCCGAACGCGGAGTGAGCCCGCAGCGTACGGTCGACTACGCCTACGGGTGGGGGATGAACTGGACCCCGGGCAGGAAATAGCCGCCCCCGGACAAGCCCCTGCTGTACAAGAGGGGCTGTGGTTCGGGCCGGCTCGGAGCTAGCCCTCGTCCAGGACCGAGTCCGGGCGCGCGTAGGTGCGGCCCTTCCAGGCCGCACCGCGCCCCCGGTAGTGCTGCACCGCGGAGTCGACCGTCATCAGCAGATACAGGAACGCGGTGAACGGCAGCAGCGGAGCGAGCCACAGCGGCCGGCCGTAGTAGCGGAGCATCGGCACGTACGTCGCCGCCATCAGCAGCCAGGCGAGCCCGCCGAGGAGCGCCGTCGCCGGGTCTCCCGTGGCCGTTCCCGCCAGGAGCGCGACGGGCGGCACGAGGTACACCAGCGCCAGACCGAGGACCGTGCCGGTGAGCAGCAGCGGACTGTGCAGCAGCTGGGCGTAGGCGCTGCGCGAGACCATGCGCCACAGGTCGTGCAGCCGGGGGTAGGGCCGCACGCTGTCCACCCGCTCCGCAAGCCCCAGCCAGATGTGGCCGCCGCTCCTCTTGACCGCCCTGGCCAGGGCCACGTCGTCGATGACCGCCTGCCGGATCGCCTCCGGGATCCGCGCCCGCTCGGCTGCCTCGGCGCTCAGCAGCACACAGCCCCCCGCCGCTGCCGCCGTGCGTGAACCCCGCACGCCGATCCGGCGGAACGGATACAGCTGGGCGAAGAAGTAGACGAAAGCGGGCACGACGAGCCGCTCCCAGACGCTCTCGGTACGCAGCCGGGCCATCTGGGAGACGAGGTCGAAGCCGCCGGTGCGCGCGGACGCCGCCAATGCGCGCAGGCTGTCCGGCCGATGCGCGATGTCGGCGTCCGTCAGCAGCAGGAACTCGGGTCCACGCGCGTGTGCCAGCTCCATTCCGTGCCGTACGGCCCAGAGCTTGCCCGTCCAGCCGGCGGGCGGCTCCCCGGGTGAGGACACGGTCAGGGGCAGCCCGCCGAAGCGTCGGGACAGCTCACGGGCCAGGTCACCGGTGCCGTCCGAGCTGCCGTCGTCGACCAGGAAGACCTCCGCCCGGCCGGGGTAGTCCTGGGCCAGCAGCGACGGCAGGCTCTCGGGCAGTACGGCGGCCTCGTCACGGGCGGGGACGACGACGCAGACGTACGGCCATTCGTCCGGGTCCCGGCGGGGTGGCAGGCGCACATCGGTGCGCCAGAAGAAGCCCTGGCCGAGCAGCAGCCACAGCCAGGCGGCGAGTGATCCGGCGGCGATCCATGCGATGGCGCTCACGCCCGCAGTCTGCCCCACCGGAGCGGCCGTACCGAGGCCATCGTCTATCGTGGCGGGGTGAAGATCGCGCTCATGGACTCCGGTATCGGTCTGCTCCCCGCTGCTGCCGCGGTACGGCGGCTGCGACCCGACGCGGATCTCGTGATCTCCTCGGACCCCGACGGCATGCCCTGGGGCCCGCGCACTCCGCAGGACCTCACGGAGCGCGCGCTCGCCGTCGCCGAGGCGGCGGCCGCCCACTCGCCCGACGCCCTGATCGTCGGCTGCAACACCGCGTCCGTCCACGCCCTGCCCGCCCTGCGCGCCCTCCTCGAACCCGGTCTGCCGGTCATCGGCACCGTCCCGGCGATCAAGCCGGCGGCGTCCGGCGGTGGCCCCTTCACCATCTGGGCGACGCCCGCCACCACCGGCAGCCCCTACCAGCGCGGCCTCATCGAGGAGTTCGCCGACGGTGTACCGGTCACCGAAGTGCCCTGCTGGGGACTGGCCGAAGCGGTGGAGCACGCCGACGACGCCGCGATCGACGCCGCGATCGCCGCGGCCGCCGCACTGACCCCCGACGATGTGACGACCGTCGTCCTGGGCTGCACCCATTACGAACTGGTCGCCGAACGCATCCGCGCGGCTGTCCAGAAGCCCGGCCGCCCGCCCCTCGTCCTGCACGGTTCCGCCGGCGCCGTGGCCGCCCAGATGCTGCGCCGCATCGGCGAGCTGCCGAAGCCCGAGGCCGACTGGACCGAGTCGACACTGACCATCATCCTCAGCGGCCGCGAGGGCTCGCTGCCCGCCCCGGCACTGGCCTACGAGGAGGGCAGACTGCTCCGGACGGCCAGTCCCGCGCTGGCCGTCGCCCCGGAGCAGTAACGTTCCGCAACCAGGTGCCCGCGCTGTGGAACCTGAGAGTAGTCTCAGAGCCATGAGGGACCACCCCCACGGCGAGACGGGCGCCCCCGCAGGCCCGCACCCCGAGGTATGGACCGGCCGCGCCACCAACCGCGGCCAATGGCTGCTGGCACTCGGCGGCGCCGCCTGCATGGCACTGGGCATCGAACTCGCGGTCGACTCCGCGTGGACGTCCGGTACCGCCCCGCTCGTCATGGCGGTCGTCGGCTGCATCGCGGCAGGGCTGCTCGTCCTCTTCGGCACGCTCGCGTTCGTGCATGTCTCCGTGAAGGTCGACGAGGAGTGCCTCGAAGTCCGCTGCGGGCACATCGGCGTGCCGCGCCGCCGCATCCCTCTGTCCCAGGTCGCCGACGCCGTCTTCGCCCCGTGCGTCACCCCCCACCAGTGGGGCGGCTGGGGCTACCGCTGGCGACCCGAGAAAGGCACCGCCGTAGTCGTACGACGGGGAGAGGCCGTGGTGCTGCGCCTCTGGGACGGTCACACGTTCACGATCACCGTGGACAACGCGGAGACGGCTGTGAGCGTCATCCGCGCCCGCCTGACCCCGAAGGCGTCCGGCGCCCCACGCTGACGCCCTTCGTCCCGGCCGGCGCCTGCGTCTAGCGGTCGTCGGGGTCCCGCGCCCCGATGCCGTCGTCCCCGTCCGTCAGGGGCCGGGCCGTGGCCATCCCCGCGAGGAGGCCCGCGCCCGCCGTCACCGTCGTGAAGCTCAGCGCGTTGCCGACCGCCGCGATCGCGGCCAGCGCGGTCAGGGCCGCGCCCGCGGTGAGGACGACCGGAGTGGAGCGCGGGGCGCGCCACAGGACGTACAGGATCCAGCCGAACACCGCCGCGAGCAGGGCGACACCGATGAGCCCCTGCTCCGCCGCCAGCTGCAACGGTGCCGAGTGGGGTTTGTCGTCGGACGGCAGCGACAGGGCGACCGTCGGGCTGAGTTCCCCGAAGCGGCCTGGCCCCGTGCCCAGCAGCGGCTCGTCGTGGGCCAGGCCGAGGGCGTCGTGCCACAGCAGGACCCGGTGCGGGGTGAGCTGTCCCTCCAGAGAGTCGGTCAGCCCGGCCGGCAGTGCGTCCTCGGCGATCGCCCAGACCGTCGCCGTCACCAGGGCCGTGGCGAGCGCCAGCCCCGCGAGCCCCAGGCCCCGGTGGCGCATCCGGGCCGCCGCGAGCGAGCACAGCAGCACCCCGACACACGCGGCGAGGCCGGTGGTCGAGCCGAGCACGGCCGCCGTCACCGCGATGCCGCAGGTCAACAGCCGTAGGGCCAGCCGAGGGCCGGGCGAGCGGGCCGCCCAGGCGGCACAGCAGGCGGCGCCCGCGGACAGGGCCAGCAGCGCGGCGGTCGCACCGGTGTGCCCGAGCGGCGAGAGCAGCGGTGAGCCGGCGATGTCGTGCGGGGCGGTGATCGCCAGACCGAGACCGGCCAGCGCTCCGGCGGACGGAGCCAGCACCGGCAGCAGCGCCCCGCAGATCCGGCCCGCCGCGTAACCGGCCGCCACCGCGAGCACCGCCAGCAGCACCCCCTCCGGGCGGCCGCCCCGCGCCGCCGCCGTGGTCAACGACCAGGCCGCGCACGCGCCGAGCATGAGCACGCCGGTGACATCGGAGACGTTCCGTCTCTCCGGAGCGGCCGGCGCTCCGGCCGTGGACCGCGCCCCCGTGGACCCCAACCCGTCGCCCCCCGACGCCTCTCACCTGTGACGGGCCTCGACCGCCCGGACCCCGTCCGGCCGCACGTCAGAGGCTCGCGCACACCGTAACGGGTGATGCGCCGGTTTGTGGACGAGTTGCGCAGGAACGTTGCGCCTGGTGTGCGACAAAAGCCTCACCCGGGACGTACGGGCCGCGCTGTCGGCGCCGGGGCGACGCGCCGTACACTCCCCGAGTGACCGTCACCGCCACTCCCGTAGACGAGCCGGAACAGCTCGAACCCCAGGCCGCGCCCGTTTCCCGGGTGTCCCGATGGGTCGGCCGACTCCTTCCGGCCGCCGCCGCGGCGCTCTCCGGGGTGCTGCTCTACGTCAGCTTCCCGCCCCGGACCCTGTGGTGGCTGGCCCTGCCGGCCTTCGCGGTCTTCGGCTGGGTGCTGCGCGGACGCGGCTGGAAGGCGGGCCTCGGCCTCGGCTACCTCTTCGGCCTCGGATTCCTGCTGCCGCTGCTGGTGTGGACCGGCGTGGAGGTGGGCCCCGGACCGTGGCTCGCGCTCGTCGTGATCGAAGCGGTGTTCGTGGCCCTCGTCGGCGCGGGTGTCGCCGTCGTGTCGAAGCTGCCGGGCTGGCCGGTGTGGGCCGCCGCGCTGTGGGTCGCCGGTGAGGCGGCACGCGCGCGGGCCCCGTTCAGCGGTTTCCCCTGGGGCAAGATCGCCTTCGGTCAGGCGGACGGCGTCTTCCTGCCGCTGGCCGCGCTCGGCGGCACTCCGGTGCTCGGCTTCGCGGTCGTCCTGTGCGGCTTCGGCCTGTATGAACTGGTGCGGCTGGTAGTCGAGAACCGGCGGACCGGTGCGGCCGTACGCCGCGGCACCGCGGCCGTGGCGGCGCTGTCCGTGGCCGTCCCCCTGGTCGGCGCCCTCGCCTCCCGTGCCCTGGTGAGCGACGAGGCCGAGGACGGCACCGCGACCGTGGCGGTCATCCAGGGCAACGTGCCACGCCTGGGACTCGACTTCAACGCCCAGCGGCGGGCCGTGCTCGACTACCACGCCAAGGAGACCGAGCGGCTGGCCGCCGAGGTCAAGGCCGGCAAGGTCGACCGGCCCGACTTCGTGCTCTGGCCGGAGAACTCCTCCGACATCGACCCCTTCGCCAACCCCGACGCCCGCGCGGTGATCGACAAGGCGGCCGCCGCCATCGGCGCCCCCATCTCCGTCGGCGGTGTCGTCGAGCGGGACGGCAGGCTCTACAACGAGCAGATCCTCTGGGACCCGGAGAAGGGCCCCGTCGACACGTACGACAAGCGGCAGATCCAGCCGTTCGGAGAGTACCTTCCCCTGCGGTCGCTCATCGGCGCCATCAACAGCGAGTGGACGTCCATGGTCCGCAAGGACTTCAGCCGGGGTTCCGAGCCGGGTGTGTTCACCATGGACGGGGCGAAGGTCGGCCTCGTCACCTGCTACGAGGCGGCCTTCGACTGGGCCGTGCGCTCCGAGGTCACCGACGGCGCGCAGCTGATCTCGGTGCCGAGCAACAACGCGACCTTCGACCGCAGCGAGATGACCTACCAGCAGCTCGCCATGTCCCGGGTCCGCGCCGTCGAACACAGCCGCACCGTCACCGTGCCGGTGACCAGCGGCGTCAGCGCGATCATCATGCCGGACGGGAAGATCACCCAGAAGACGGGCATGTTCGTCCCGGACTCGCTGGTCCAGAAGGTGCCGCTGCGCTCCTCCGAGACGCCCGCCACCCGGCTCGGCATCGCGCCCGAGATGCTGTTGGTGCTGGTCGCGGCCGGTGGGCTCGGCTGGGCGATCGGGGCCGGTGTGCGCGGGAGGCGCGCCGGTGGCGTGTAGCCGTACGCCTCGCGTGCGCGTCCCGGAAGGGCGGGGGTGACGGAACCGGCCCGTTAGGGTCGGCTCCATGGCTACCCCTGATTTCATCCGCACACTCCGTGCCTCCGCCGGCACCCAGCTGCTCTGGCTCCCCGGAGTCACCGCCCTCGTCCTCGACGACGAGGGCAGAGTGCTGCTCAACCGTCGGTCCGACAACGGCAAGTGGTCGCTCATCGGCGGCATCCCGGACCCGGGGGAGCAGCCGGCGGCCTGTGCCGTGCGGGAGGTCTACGAGGAGACGGCGGTCCGGTGCGTGCCCGAACGGGTCGTCCTCGTCCAGGCGTTGGACCCGGTGCGGTACGACAACGGGGACGTCTGCCAGTACATGGACACCACGTTCCGCTGCCGTGCCGTCGGCGGCGAGGCGCGCGTCAACGACGACGAGTCCCTCGACGTCGGCTGGTTCTCGCTGGACGCTCTGCCGGACCTGAGCGAGTTCGCGCTCTTCCGCATCAAGCAGACGATGTCCGACACGGTCACCTGGTTCGACCCCATGGTCTGAGGCCGAACCGGCGTGGGTGGGCCCTCGCTCCGCGCAGGTCTCCTATGACCTCGCCGCCGAGGTCGTCATGAGGGGTCCGTGGTCCGCGTGCGGGCCACGGCCATCCGGAGGGTGAGGGCGGTCGTGACTCCCGCCACCAGGCCCCAGGTCAGGGCTGCCGGGATGCCGTCGCCGAAGCCGGCGGCCACGGTCAGGTCCCAGCGAAGCTGCGTCCCGTCGACCAGCATCCGCAGGAACTGGCTCGTCAGCAGGCCGAGGACGGTCGCGCAGACGGCGCCGACCGCGAGAGCGGGAACGCCGGCCCGGGTGAGCAGGCCGGGCAGCAGGCGCAGAGACCACCACACCACGGCGAGCAGCGCGACGTCGAGGGCGCGGTACAGGAGCCAGTCGCCGAGCGGTGTGCCCGCCGGGCCCGCCCAGGCGCCGAGCAGCAGCCACTGGCGCAGGAGGTCGCCGGGTTCGGAGAGCAGTCCGCCGCCCGAGAAGGCCGTCTGGAGGGTGGCGGCGACCGACTGGTAGGAGAGGACCACGAGGGACAGTGCGATCACCGCGGTTCCGGCGGTCGCGGCCAGGCGTGCGGCGCGTGCCGGGACGACCTCCTGCGGCAGCGGACCGGCGCCCTTGGCGGTGACCCGCGCCACCAGAACCGTCGCCACGGCGGCGACCAGCGCCGTCGCCACCAGGACCTGCCGCCCCGAGGAGATCACGCCCGCGAGCTGGGGCAGGAAGCGGTAACTGCCGTGTCCCTGCGAGGCGATCAGCCACGGCGCGGAGACGGTGACCGCCAGCGTGCCCGCCACGACACCCCAGGCCCACACCGCGAGCAGGGCCGCCGTCAGCCGCCCGCGCACCGGCGGCAGTCTGCGGACCAGGAGCAGCGCCCCGGGCACGAAGAAGGCGAGGACGGCGGCGAAGCGGATCTGCAGCGCGGTCGAGTACAGCGAGAGGTAACGGGAGCTGTCGCTCCGGAAGGTGTCCCCGACCCCGCCCACCGCGGCGCCGAGTTGCGACGAGGCCGGCGGGTCGTACGACCACGGGGCGAGCCAGCGTTCGAGGTCGGCGGCGGCCTGCGCGCCCAGCACGTCGGTGGAGCCCTGCAGCCGCAGCGCGCTCTCGCTCGCCCCCGCCCACCACAACAGCGCCGTGAGCAGCAGCCCGCCGACCACCGCCGGTATCGCCGCACGCCGATATGTCATGTGCCGTCCCCCGATCGACCGTGTCCCCGTGAACTCCGTTGGCCGAGGTGGAGATTACGGTGCGCCGGTCACATGTGGATCACAGGGGTGCGTCGGCTTGCGTGACCGGCGACACTCGCGCGGGGGTTCGCCATGCCGTGCCGCGCAGTTCATGGCCCGGCCCGGCCGTCGCCGCCCGTCGGTGTTCGAGCTCTGCCAGTCGTCGGCGCGTACGAAGACCGGCTATGGGCGCTTCTCGGGGAGCGCAGGGTGACGCCGGTGAGGGGCATGTCGAGCAGGGGCGGTTCGCCCGGCAGGAAGCGGTGGCCCGCCCGACTCGCACACACCCTCCGGGGCGAGGGACCGGACGGCGAGGGTCAGTCGGCCGACGCGGCCGGTGGCCTCGACGGCGAGCTCGAAGCCGTGCGGTACGGGCTCGATCGCCTCGGCGGTACGGGAGCCGAAGCCTCGCCCGACCGCGGTGTGGAGGGTCGGGGCCGACGTACAAGAGTCGATCGCCGGGGCCGGCCGGGAAGAGCCGGGTGGGCGGGGCGTCGCCGAGCGCGCGCGGGGCGTGTTCGGTCCTCGGAGTCACCCGTGGCCGGCGCCCCTGCCGACCGTGGTTCGGTGCACGGTGCTCCTGGCGGCACGTCGCACGGCGTGGCAACGGCGTGCGTCTCTCAGTCCACGCGTCGCAGTACCGTCTCGACCAGCTCCCGCCGGTACGTCGTGTACGCGGCCCGCAGCTCGGGTCCGGGCCAGCCCTCCGGCAGGAGTTCGGGGGGCAGGACGGGGTCGGCGAGCAGATGCCGTACGGCAGCCGCGAGGGCGGTGAAGCGGTCGGCGGGCCGTCGGGTCCGCTCGATATGGGCGAGCAGTGCCTCGGCGGTGGCGGCCCAGGCGTCCAGCGGCCACAGGCTCGCCGCCAAGTTCCCGGCGGGCAGGTGGCCGTCCCCCGCGGCCAGGTCCTCGGCCTTCGAGTCTCCGGCGGTCGGATTCCGGGCTGGCTGCTCCGGGCGGCCGGTGAAGTACTGCACCGTCGGGCCGAGTTCCGGCGGCCGGGTGCGCCGCAGGTTGGCAGGGCGCAGCCACACGCCCTCCCGTAGCTCGGCGAGTCGTAGGGCCGTCAGGCGAGTGCGGAGGTCGGCTCGGTCGGCGGGGCGGCGGCCGGCCGTGGTGACGACGACCATCTCCCAGTCGCCGTTCCACGGCCGGGTCCCGGGGTGCACCGACTCGTCCTGGCGGCGTTGCCGGTCGAGGAGCCGGTCGCTGAGGCGGTACACGGCGTCCGCGCGCCGCAGGTCCCCGGCCGACACCATTCGGCTGAGCGCGGCCCGCAGCGTGGACCCGGAGACCCCGAACGCCTCGACGTGGCGTACCAGGTCCTTCACGGGCAGCTCCGGCGGATGCATGCCCAGCAGCAGGCTGAGGACGACCGACCGCGCCGACAGCGGCCGCAGTTCGAGCTCGGTGGGCCGCCCCGGCGCGTTCGTCTGCATGACCCCGTACTGTACGGGGCACTCGATCACTGTTGCAGAATGGCTGCGACCGCAGAGATAGTGCAATACTCGCCGCATGGTCTCGATACTCGCGCACACACAGCCGCAGTACGCCACGCACGACGTCACCAACCAGCCGCCGCCCCTCGCCCCGTACGACGCCTCCGAGGACGTGGCGCTGCTGGAGGGGCTGCGCCGGGAGGGTGCGGAGTGGGCCGAGAAGGACGTCCGGCGGCTGGGGCTCACCGCCGGTGGCGTGGAGGCGCAGGAGTGGGCCGAGCAGGCCAACCGGTACACGCCGGAACTGCGTACCCACGACCGTTACGGCAACCGCGTCGACGAGGCCGACTTCCACCCCGGCTGGCACCACCTGATGCGGACCGCGGTGGGCGAGGGCCTGGCGGGCGCGGCCTGGGCGGACGACCGGCCCGGCGCCCATGTCGCGCGCATCGCGGGCGCCCTGGTGTGGGGCCACACGGAGGCCGGGCACACCTGTCCGACCTCGATGACGTACGCGGTCGTGCCCGCGCTGCGTCGGCAGCCGGAACTGGCCGCCGTGTACGAACCGCTGCTGACCGGCCGGGAGTACGAGCCGGGCCTGCGGGTGCCCACCGACAAGCGCGGACTGCTCGCCGGGATGGGGATGACCGAGAAGCAGGGCGGCAGCGACGTACGCGCGAACACGACGACGGCGACGCCCGGTGCCGAGCCCGGTGTCTACACCCTGCGCGGGCACAAGTGGTTCACGTCGGCGCCGATGTGCGACCTGTTCCTGGTGCTGGCCCAGGCGCCGGACGGGCTGACCTGTTTCCTGGTGCCGCGCGTCCTGCCCGACGGCAGCCGCAACACCTTCCGCATCCAGCGGCTCAAGGACAAACTGGGCAACCGCTCCAACGCGTCCTCGGAGCCGGAGTTCGACGGCACCGTGGCCTGGCGGGTCGGGCCCGAGGGGCAGGGGGTGAAGACCATCATCGAGATGGTCAACTGCACCCGCCTCGACTGCGTGATGGGCTCGGCGACGCTGATGCGCAGGACGCTCGTCGAGGCGGGTCACCACGCACGCCACCGAAGCGCGTTCGGCGCGAGACTGCTCGACCAGCCCCTCATGCGCAACGTCCTGGCCGATCTCGCGCTGGAGTCCGAGGCGGCCACCACCCTCACCCTGCGGCTGGCCGGCGCCGCAGACCGGGCGGTGCGCGGGGACGAGGGCGAGCGGATGTTCCGCCGGATCGCCACCGCCGTCGGCAAGTACTGGGTGACCAAGCGGGGCCCGGCCTTCACCGCGGAGGCGCTGGAGTGCCTGGGCGGCAACGGCTACGTCGAGGACTCGGGCATGCCCCGCCACTACCGCGAGGCACCCCTGCTGTCGATCTGGGAGGGCTCGGGCAACGTCAACGCCCTCGACGTGCTGCGGGCGTTGACCCGGAACCCCGGCACCGCGGAGGCGCTGTTCGCCGAACTCGCCCTGGCCCGGGGCGCGAACGCCCGGCTCGACGCGGCCACCACCCGGCTCAAGGACGCGGTCCGCGAGGCCGACCAGGCCGGTGCCCGGCGTCTGGTGGAGCGGATGGCTCTGACCCTGCAGGCCGCCCTGCTGGTCCGCCATGCCCCGGCCGCGGTCGCCGACGCCTTCTGCGCGACCCGGCTCGACGGCGACTGGGGGTACGCCTACGGCACCCTCCCGGGCTCCGCCGACCTGGACGGAATCCTGCGGCGGGCCCTGCCGGCCGCGTGACGGAGCGGCCGGCGTCTCAGGCGGGGCCGACCCCCTGCGGCCGGGGCCTCGGGTGCCGACGGCCGTGCGGATCGCGTCGGCCTTCTCCTCGGTGAACACACCGCTGTCGAGAAGCGAGAGGGCCGAGAGGACCGAGAGGACTCCGCCGCCGGAACCCCAGCTGGCCTCGTCTTCGCCCCGGAGATCGACCCACCACGTCGGCGCGGGCTGCGGAATGCAGCCGGCTCGGCCGGCGCGGCCAGGACCCGCTCGATGGCCTGACGCCCTGACGCCCTGACGCCCTGACGCCCTGGCGCCAGTCCGAAGTGCGCCTGGAATCCGGCCCGCGCGGCCGGGGCGAACCGGCCGACCTCGGGCATGAGCACGGCGTCCGTCAGTGTCCCGGCGGACGCCCGGCGCTGCTCCAGGCTCGGACAGCCCTGCGCGGTGTTCGCGGTGTTCACGGTCGCGGGTTCCTCCTGTGGTGATCGTTGTAGCGGGATGGCACGCCGCTCCATGGCGATCGTCATGACGGTGGCGGGGTGGCGGACAGACGTTCGTACTGGCCGTAAATCGCGGTAAGGTAGCCCTAAGTGGATATCTGTCCGTCAGTGCCGAACGTGTGTCAGGGCGGAGGGCGAGTGGTGTCGACGAGTGAGGTGCCCCAGCGGTCCGACGCACTGCGGAATCGTGAGCGCATCCTGGAGGTGGCGCTGGCCGAACTGTCGCGTTCCGCCGACGTCCCGATCAGCGTGATCGCCAAGAAGGCGGGCGTCGGGCAGGCCACGTTCTACCGCAACTTCCCCAGCCGTGAGGCGCTGGTCCTGGAGGTCCACCGCCAGGAGGTTCAGCAACTCATCGACAGTGCCGCCGAGTTGCTGCGGAACCGGGAGCCCGACCAGGCCCTGCGGGAGTGGATGGACGGCCTCGCCCGCTACGCCACGGCCAAGGCGGGCCTGGCGGACGCGCTGCGCCGGGCCACCGCCGCGACGGGAGCCCCGGCGAAACCCGGATACCCGCTCCTGGTGGCAGCGATCGAACTCCTGCTCAATGCCAACCACGAAGCCGGCACCATCCGTCCGGGAGTGAGCGCCGACGACTTCGTCCTCGCCATCGCCGGCATCTGGCAGATCGACCCGCAGGGCGACTGGCAGCGGCGGGTAGCCGGTCTCTTTGACCTCGTCATGCGCGGCCTGCGCACGGGAGCGCCCGGCCGGAAGTGAGACCGCCGGGCCGGTTCGTGCCACTTCGGTGCCGAACAGGTTCAGCGCCGCGCGTACGCTGCGTCCAGTCGCCCGGCGGAGGTTCGGCGGCGGGCGCGGTCCGATCGACCGGTTCGTCCAGGATCCTCGGGGCGCGGTAGGTGGCCAGGGCAACGCCGAAGGCTGGGCGCCGCGCCCGGACGAGCCGTCGTAGGGGGTGCGCGGCATCGTCGCGACAGGGGCCGGAGGACGTCGGCGAGCGAGCGGGCGGGGTGGCCGGCGGGCTCGGGGGCGGCGCTGCTGACGCCGTCGAGCCCGCCCGTCGAGACGGCCGTGCAGGTGGAGACCCGGGCGTCGAGCTGCCATGGCGGGGCGTTGTAGGAGGCGCGCGAGGCGAACGCCTCCTCGATCGTCGCGGACTGCTGGCGGACAGGGCGCCCGCGCCGCTGACAGCCCGAGCGCGGACCGAGCCCGTACAGCGCGGGGAGCAGCTCTTTGAAGCGGTCGGCGTCGCCGTAGTCGTACCCGGCGGCCAGGCTCGGCCCCGCACCGGCCGCGACCAGAACCCGGTCGGCCTCGTCGAGCCAGGTGCGGAGTGTCTTGCCGATGGCTGAGAGGGCGGCGCCGCTCTGGACTGGCCGCCGTACGGCTGGTCGACACCGGTGACGCCCTGCTGGCCCCCACCATCACCCGACGGCTGGTGGAACGCTTCGCCACGGAAGCCGCTCACCCTTCCGCCGCGCACGCCGACCTCGCCGCCCTGAACCCCCCCGCGAACTGGAGGTCCTGACCCTCCTCGGCCGCGGCCTGTCCAACACGGAACTCGCCGCCCGGCTCACCCTGAGCGAAGCCACCGTGAAGTCCCACGTGGCCCGCATCTTCTCCAAGCTCAACCTGCGCGACCGCGCCCAGGCCGTCGTGATCGCGTATGAGAAGGGACTGGTCAGAGCCAGGGACTCCTGAGACAGCGGGGGACCGCCGCGCCCGGACGGGCGTGATCGCGGTGGGGAACGAAGATCGGGTCGGAATCGTTCACGTGCTGCACATCAACTGAAGGAGCAAGCCCGTGTCCGCCAGACCGACGGACCCCCCGGGACACAGTCCCCGACCACCCCGCCAGACCTTGGACGCCGGTCTCGATCGCGGCACGCGACGGGGTGGTGCTCGATGAGTGCCGTGAACGCCGTACTCGGCCTGCTGGCCGTCCTCGTCCTGACCGCCGGTACGGGCTATTTCGTCGCCCAGGAGTTCGCGTACGTCTCCGTGGACCGGCTCGCCCTCGCGCGCGAGGCGGAGGCGGGCGACCGGCGGGCGGCCCGTGCCCTGACGGTGCTGGAGCGGCTGTCGTTCATGCTGTCCGGCGCCCAGCTGGGCATCACCGTCACGGGCCTGGTCGTCGGCTTCATCGCCGAGCCGTCCGTCTCCGCGCTGCTCGAACCGGCCCTGACCGGCGTCGGCGTCCCGCAGGGCGCGGTCGGCGGGATCTCCGTCGCCCTGGCCTTCGTCGCGGCCACCGTCGTCCAGATGGTGCTGGGCGAGCTGGCCCCGAAGAACCTCGCGCTGGCCGTCCCGGAGCGGCTGGCCAAGTCGCTGGCCGGCTCCACACTCGTGTATCTGAAGGTCGTGGGCCCGGTGGTGCACATCTTCGACGGCGTGGCCAACAGACTGCTGCGCAAGGTGGGCATCGAGCCCGTCGAGGAACTGCACCACGGTGCCACCCTGGAGGAGCTGGGCCACCTCATCGGCGAGTCCCACGAACAGGGCGAGCTGCCCAAGGACACCGCCGAACTGCTCGACCACGCCCTGGAGTTCTCCGAGCGGACACTCGACGAGGTGATGGTGCCGCGCGTGGCCGCCGTCTTCGTCCGCGCGGACGCCTCCGCCGCCGAGGCGGTCGAGCTGATCGCGAAGTACGGCCACTCGAACTACCCGGTGCTCGGCGACCACCCGGACGACGTCACCGGCGTGCTGGGCGTCCGCGAACTGATGCGGCTGCCCGCCGAACCCCTCACCGCCACCACCGCGGGTGCTCTCGCCCGCCGCCCGCTGCTCCTGCCGGACACCCTGCCGCTGCCCGACGCGGTGACGCGGATGCGGGAGCAGGACGACGAGTTCGCCGTGGTCCTGGACGAACACGGCGGAGTAGCCGGCATCGTCACGTACGAGGACATCGCCGAGGAACTGGTGGGCGACATCGCCGACGAGTCCGACACCGTCACCGAACTCGCCGTCGCCGACGGGGTGGGCTGGCTGGTGGACGCCGGGCGCCGCCTCGACGAGGTCGCCGACGCCACGGGTGTCGAACTGCCCGAGGAGGAGGACTACGACACCGTCGCCGGTCTGGTCGTGGACCGCCTCGGCCGCTTCCCGGCCATCGGCGACCGGCTCACCGTGGACCTGCCCGACGGCGGGCTCGCGGTCATCGACGTACGCACCCTCGACCGGCATGTACCGGATCGGGTCCGCCTGGAGCGGCAGCCCGTGCGCGAACGCGAGGAGGAACAGGCATGAGCTTCCCCATGGCGCTCTTCGTCACGGTCCTGCTGCTGATCGGCAGCGGGTTCTTCGTCGCCGCCGAGTTCGCGCTCGTCGCCGCCAAACGCCACCGCATGGAACAGGCCGCCGCCACCGGCCGACGCGGCGCCAGGGCGGCCCTCGCCGGTATGCGGGAGCTGTCCCTGATGCTGGCCGGCGCCCAACTCGGCATCACCGTCTGCACCCTGGGACTCGGCTCGGTCTCCAAGCCCGCCATCTCGCACGAACTCGACCCCCTGCTGCACGACCTGGGCCTGCCCAGCGCGCTCAGCTACGGCGTCGCGTTCGCCGTCGCCATGGTGGTCGTGGTCTTCCTGCACATGGTGGTCGGGGAGATGGCGCCCAAGTCGTGGGCCATCGCCCACCCCGAGCGCTCGGCCATGCTGCTGTCCCCGCCCTTCCGGGCCGTGGTCAGATCCGTACGACCGCTCATCGGGGTGCTCAACCAGGTCAGCAACGCCCTGGTACGACTGTGCAGGGTCACCCCGCGCGACGAGCTGGCCTCCGTCCACAACCGCGAGCAGCTCACCCATCTCGTCGAGGAGTCGCAGCGCCTCGGCCTGATCAGCGAGGCCGACTCCCAGCTGATCACCCGCTCGCTGACGGAGCCGGGGACCCCGGTGCGCGACCTCGCGGTCCCGGTCGCCGAGATCACCGCCGTCGACGCGGACGCCGACGTCGAGACCGTCCTGCGCGCCGCCACCGCACACGACCGCACCCGCCTCCTCGTCCGCGCCGAAGACACCACCGTCCTCGGCTCGATCCACGCCCGCGACGCCCTGGTCGCCCGGACGAAGGGCCGCGCGGTCACGGCCCGTGCCCTCGCCCGCCCGGTACCGGAACTGCCGGACGACGCGACCGTGGCCGACGCGATCGACGTCCTGCGCCGGCATCGTGCCACCCTCGCCGTCGTCCGCGACGACACGGGCCGCCTCACCGGGCTGGTCAGCCTGGACGACCTGCTGGCCCGCTATCTGCAACCCCGGGCGGCCTGACCGGCCGCCCTCGACACACCCCGCATCGACAGTGCGGTAGAAGTCTCCTGGAGCGTGATCGCTCAACCGGTCCCGCCGACCGCCCCGGTCGGCGGGACATCGCGCTGCGCGAAGGAGCAGGTACAGCAGGATGACCGATGAGCACGACCAGCACGACCGTACGTCCACGGACCGGCGGCCCCTGCGCCGGGCGCTCGCGGAATGGGCCCGCGCCGTCACGGAGGCCCGCTGGTTCGGCGTCACCGTGTTCGCCCTGATCCTCTCCAACGCGGCGCTGCTGGGCGTGGAGACGTACAGCGCGCTGGTGGCGGGCTGGGGCGTGTGGTTACGCCTCGCCGAGCACGCCTTCCTGGTCGCCTTCACGGTCGAGATACTCCTGCGTGCCTGTGCGCACGCCGACCGCCCTCGCGACTTCCTCCGCGACCCGTGGAACCTGTTCGACCTGACCGTCGTGGTCTCCGCGTTCCTGCCCGTAGCCCGCGAGAACGGCACCGTCCTGCGGCTGCTGCGTCTGGCCCGTGTCCTGCGCACCGCCCGCTTCCTGCCCCAACTCCGTGTCTTCATGGTCGCCGTGGGCCGCAGCCTGCCCGGCACCTTCAGCTTCCTGCTCGTCGGCGCCCTGCTCCTGTACGTCTACGCCATGGTCGGCTGGGTCTTCTTCGCCGACCACGACCCCGAGCACTTCGGCTCCCTCGGCCGCGCCGTCCTCACCCTCTTCCTCCTGATGACCCTGGACGGCCTCGGCGACGCGGTCCGCGCAGGCCTGGAGATCTCCCGCTGGAGCATCGTCTACTACGCCTCCTACGTCCTGTTCGCCTCCTTCGTCCTCGTCAACGTCCTCATCGGTGTCGTCATCAGCTCCCTCGACGAGGCCCGCGAGATGGAACGGGAACAGGAGCGGGAACAGGAGATGGCGGAACGGGAACAGCGGGAGACGGAACCGGGGAGACAGGAGACGGAACCGGGAGAGCAGGAGAGGGAGCCGGGACACCAGGAGAGGGGCCGTGCGCCGGGTGCTGCCCGGCCGGCGACAGGCGGGTGCACCGCTGCCGCCGAGGACGAACTGCGCGTCCGGATCCTGGCCGCCCGAGAGGCCCTCGACGCCCTCGAATCGAGCCTCCGCCAGGGCTTGCCGTCCCGGCACGAGGAGCCCTCCCGGCGCAGGGAGGCGGAGGAGCCGGTTCCGCAGCCCTCGGGCCGGAACTGAATAGGGGAATCCGTCTCGGCCCGTTCGGTACCGGGCTGGGTGAGCAGCGTGGCCCCGAGGGTCCCTCCCGCACCCCCACCGCGATCAGTACCGCACCGAGATCCGTCGGATCACCCTGACTGCCCTGCAGGGAGAGGGAAGCGGGTGGCGGTGACGCGTCCGACCCGGCCGGCGGAGGCGGGGCCGGACGCGTCGTGCGGAGGTCGCCGACGGTCAGCTGCCGGAGGCCGGTGGCTGCCAGGTGGCCTGGACCAGGGCCCGTTCGGTGCCGGCCAGGTAGACCGCGGTGGCGAGCCAGGCGCGGGCGTAGCGGTCCGGGTCGGGGTCGGTGATGCGGCCGAAGACATCGCGGGAGCGGCGGTCGGCCTCCGCGGTGAGCGCGGTCGACAGGTCGGCGGCCGCACGGAACCCGCTGCGCCGCAGGGCGGCTACGCCTCCGTTCCGGTCGCCGTCGCGGGCCGGCTCGGCGACCGCGCGGCGGCCCCCGGACACGGCGACCTCGACCAGTCGGCGCAGCCGCCACAACGGGGCCTCGGCGAGTGGGTCGGGCGGGACACCGACGAGGCCGTCCATGGTGGGCAGGTCGCCCGGTGGCGGGAAGTGCGCGCCCTGGAGCCGGTCGTAACCCAGATCGGCGTGGCCCTGCCAGCCGTCCGGCAGCCGCAGCGTCGCGTCCGTGTCCGGGACCGGGCCGATCGCGAGAGGGCGGAGTGTGGCGGCGCGATCGGGTTCGAGGCGGCCGAGCACGCGCAGCCGCAGGCCGGGCCGGGCGGCGAGCTGACGGAAGTTGGCGGTGTGCGCGAGGTCGGGGTGACCGTTGGCCGGCGTCAGCCGGACGAGGAGGCCCTCGGCTGCCGAATGCCCGGCGGTGGACAGCTCGCGGGCGAGCAGGTGGTCGCCCGCCGCGCCGACGAGGACCAGGTCGCAGCCGATCAGCGTGCGCGCGGCCTGCTCGGCCTGTTCGGGGTCGGCGCCGGGGCTGCCGGTGAGCCGTTCGGCGACCGCCTCAGCCAAGGGACGGGTGAAGAGGGAAGCGAGCGGCTCCGACGTCCAGGAAAGACCGGCGAGCGGAGTGGCCCGCACGCCCTTGCCGGAACCGAGTCGGCCGTCCGGGGAGAGCGTGGCGCCGGAGATCAGCAGCCCGCCACGGGAGAGCTGGGCGTGGTCGAGGGCGCCGGAGCCGAGAGCGACGGTGGCCGTGGCGGCACCCCGGGCGCGGGCCGGGCCGCCCGGTTTGATGTCGGCGACGGAGAACCAGCGCCCGTCGTCGGAGACGAGATGGGTGACGACACCGCCGTAGCCGGTGGCCGAGATCACCGGCTCCCGGCACACACCGTGCACCCGCAGACCGCCGCCCGGCCGGTAGGCGCGGCGGGCCGTGCCGACGAGGGCGGGATCCGGGTCCGCCGCCGACAACAGGCCGGTGGTGAGCAGCAGTTCCCGTACGTTGGCGACCAGGTCGGCCAGCCGGTGGCCGTCGTGCCGCGCACGGGCGCCGCGCAGCCCGCGCACGACCCGCAGGGCGGCCGCCTCGGCGCGGTGCAGCCCGGCGAGCCGGGCGGTGTGCGCGGCCCGCAACAACTCCGCCTGCGGCACCGCTCCCGCTGAGGGGACCCCGGCGGCGAGCACGGCCGCGGTGGCCGCCCAGAGGCCGGCCGCGGCGGCGACCTGGGCGGGGGTGGGGGCGTTCGCTTCGGCAGGGCGTGGCGTACCCGTGGTGCTCTCGGCGGCGCCGGTGCCTTCGGCTCTTCCCGCGCTGCGGGGATCGCCGGTGGCGGTCGGGCCGGCGGCGCCGATGGGTTCATCGGTTGTCGGTGGGTCCGTGGTGCGTGCGGCCTGCGGGTCGCCGGTTGACGGAGCCTCACTCTGGCTTTCGCTTTCGTGGAGGGCTTTTGACGTACAGGAAGGGCCGACCTCCGGCTCCGCGTCGGCCGTCGCGTCGGAGTCGGCCACCGGGCAGGCGCTCAGGACGGCGGCGCGGTGCAGACACCGGGGTGCGAGCAGACAACTGCACACCGCTCGCTCCGCGTCGGTCACCGCGCCCGAGGGTCCGGGCGTGAGCGTCACTTCGGCGTCCTCGCCGCACCGGACGCGCAGGGCACCGCCGTCGACCGTGACGGGCACTGCCGCGTACGTCTCGATGGCGGCATCCAGCTTCTTGCGCAGCCGTGAGGTCAGGCTCTCGACGGCGGCGGCCACCACGTCGGGTGCCACCGGGGGCAGTTCGGCGTTCATCGGTTCTCTCCGCGGAGGCGGTCGCCCACCCAGCGGGCGAGGGCGAGGGGACTGAGGGCGGCGACCGGCATCCCGGCCGCGACGAGCTGCTGGGCGACAGGCACCGAGTAGCGCGGGGTGCCGGTGTCGTCCAGGGCGGCACAGCCCATCAGATGCACCCCGGAACCCGCGAGCGCCCGTACCTCGCCGAGGAGCCCGCCCAGCGGGTAGCCCTCCTCGAAGTCGCTCACCACCACCACGAGGGTCCGGCTGGGCACGGTCACCAGGGAACGGGCATGGGCCAGCCCCGCCGCGATGTGGGTGCCACCGCCGACCCGTACCTCCAGGAGCAGGGACAGCGGGTCGTCCACCCGGTCGGTCAGATCGATCACGTCGGTCGAGAACGCCAGGAAGTGCGTCGACAGTGTGGGCACCCCGCCCAGGACGGCGGCGGTCAGCGCCGACCAGATGACGGAAGCCTCCATCGACCCGGACACGTCGACGACGAGGACCAGCCGCCAGTCCGCCTCCTTGCGGGACCGGGTGCTGAACACCGGCCGCTCCGGCACGACCACGGTCCGGCCGTCCGCCGTGCGGCGCGCGTGGGCCAGGTTGGCCCGCAGCGTGCGTGGCAGGTCGAGCCGGCCGCCGGGGCGGCGGGTCGGACGCGGGGTCGCCAGACCCGTGAGCGCGGGGCGCATCCGGGTGGCGAGTTCCTTGGCCAGTTCGTCGACCAGACGCCGTACCAGCGGGCGCAGCCTGGCCAGTTGCTGCTCGGGCATCCCTCCGGCGAGGGACAGCACGGACGTCAGCAGGTCGACCGAGGGGCGGACGGCCTTGGGGTCCAGCTCGGCCAGTACGTCCGTACGGCCCTGGTCGGCCGCCCGAGCCAGCACCTCCTCGCGGACCTCCGCGCCGAACAGCGCGTCCAGCTCCTCGGCCCACTCCCGGGCCGTGGGGAACGACGCGTCCTGACCGCCGCCCCGACCCTTGCCGGTACCCCGGCCGAGATCCGAGGAGCCCTCGCCCCGGCCGGTGCCGTACAGCTCGTCGAGCGCGTGCGCGTATCGGCGTGCGTCCTGCGGCAGTTTCTCGCTCTCCCGGCCGAGGAGCAGCCGCCATCGGTCGGTGGGGGTGAGGTGGAGGAGGCCGGGGAGCGGGGTGGCGGGCGCTGGGGCTTCGGCAGTCCTGGTGGCCGCGCGGCCGACGGAGGCTCTCGGTCCGGCGGAGTGCGCGGGGGTCTGCGAGACGCCGGTGGCGTCCGCGCCCTTGAGCGGCCCCACCGTGTCCGTACCGGTCGGCAGCCGCAGGGAGTCGACCGCCGCCAGGCCCGCCCTGTCCGCCGCCGTCCACAGCGCGAGGAGTGCCGGTGAGGCGCTGAGCGACAGGTCGAGGCGGTCGCCGAGGCGTTCGGTCACGGTGTCGAGGAGATGGTCGCGGCCGGCCGGGGTGAGCGTGTCGAAGCCGCCCCGGAGGGCGGGCAGCCGGTCCAGGAAAGCCTGGTCGGTGAGCGTGTCGACACGGTCGAGCAGCGGGTCCAGCGCGGTCGGCGCGGACTGCAGGAGCGGGGCCGCGCCGCTGAGCAGGCCGGTGAGACGGCGGGCCAGCGCGAGGCGGCCGTCGGGGCCGGTGGCCGTGTCGATCCAGCCGGCGCCCCGCGCCCCGAGGGTGTCGGCGGCGTCCAGGTCGAGCAGGACCCGGGCGGCCAGGGCCGCACCCTGGATCAACGGGGAACCGGTGCGTGCGAGGGTGCCCAGTGCGTCGTCCATGCGCAGGCCGAGGCGGTGTTCGCCGGCCCGCGAGGCGAGTGCGACGAGCGCGGCGGCGTCCTCCGGCTGGTCGCTGCCCGCGAGGCCGGGCAGTGCGCGGACGGCTGCCTCCAGGAGGTCGACGGCCAGTTCGGCTGCCGACAGCCTGCCCTCGGCCGTGGTGCCGGGCAGATGGCCGCGGCGCAGTGCCTCCAACAGGTCGAGTGCTTCGAGGAGTTCGGGGAGCGTGGCCGCCGCGGGAAGCACGGCGGCGGCGTCGGCCAGACGGTCGGCGACCAGCGCGGGCAGGTCGCAGCGAGCTGCCGCGCGCAGCCCGGAGAGAACCAGGGCGCAGGTGGGCCCGCCGTCCGCCGACTCCCTGCGGAAGGTCTCCCGCAGGGTGCCCTCGGCGGCCAGAGCCGCGGTCACGCCCCGTATCCCGGCCAGGTCGAGCCGTACGGGAACGGCTGGCGTCCACGACAGCCGCCATCGGGTGGTGAGCGCCGTACCGTCGCCCGTGCCCGCCACCTCCACGGCCTCGCCGTAACCCGCGCCGCAAGCCGCGAGGCGCTGGAGCAGGGTCTCGCGGCGGCCGTCGAGGGCGGAGCGGAGCGGGTCGAGCCGGAGCTCGCGCGAGGCGGGATCGTCCGGGCCGGGCAGCCGCAGTGCGGCCAACTCCGCCTCCACGGACGGGCCGAGACCGGAACGCGGTGTGCCCGGCGCGATCCGGCCCCGGTCCGTGCCGACCAGGACCACTTCGAGGGCCCGAGCGAGGGCCCGGCCCCGGCCGAGAGGCTCGCCCTGGCCCATCACCGCCGTCAGGGCCTCCAAAACCTCGCCCCGGCCGGGGGCCGCGAGTCCCCGAAGACTGGCCAGGTCGCACGCCATCCGCAGGGTCTCGGTGGCCTCGCCCGTGCCCGCGGTGTGCCCGGCCGCTCGCAGTTCCCGGCACACATCGGTGATCGCCCGCGCGGCGGCGCCCTGCAGCAGCCCGGGATCGCCCCCGGCCGTGAACACCGCCTGCTGCCAGCGCGGGTCCCGGATGCCCGCCGGGTACCCGGAACGGGAGTCCAGCAGGTCGAAGGCGTACGGGACGAGTGAGGTGACGACGGGCGGGTGCTCCCCGACGAGATCCGCTCCCCGGGCCCCGGCCGTGCCGCCGACCACGCGCGGGGCAGGCACCGCACTCTCCGCCCCCGCACGGTCGGCCGCGGACCCACCGGTTCCGGACCCGTCCGTCAGAGCCGGGGCGTGAAAGGCGCCGATCACAGCCGCGACCCGGCGGCCGCCCGCCGCCGCGCGGGCGATCGTGTCACGCATGTGAGCCTCGCGGGCCAGATCCACCGACGGCACGCCGCCCGCCGACTCGGCATCGCTGCGCAGCGCCCACCCCACGCCGAGGGCGGCACGACGGATCGCCTCGGGGGCGCAGCCGGGGGCGAGCACCTCCACGCAGCGGTCCCACAGGTCGTCACCGTCCCGTCCCGTCCCGGCGGCCGTGAGCGCGACCGCGAAGGCGGTGGGGGTGGAGACGGTGGTGCCTGTGGTGACCACGCTCCGAGTCCCCTCGGCCGTGGCGATGCCGCTCCCGCCTGGCTGCGGGCGGTCAGCGGACGCTTCCGGGCGATCCGCGTCCGACGGCGGGCGGCCCGCGTCCGACTCCGCTTCCCCCGGTCTCGTCCTCACGCTGCCCGGGCCCGATCCCGGGTGGTTCGTGTCCGCCCCCGGTCCGTTCGGGCCCGGCGCCGACCGGTCCGTGCCCGTCCCCGGCCCGTCCAGGTCCGTCCCCGGCCGGCCCGCGTCGAACTCCGCTCGGTCCGCGCTCCATGCCGGATCCGACATCGGCAGGTCGCAGCAGATCACCTCCACCCCGCGCTCGCGTGCCCAGCGCAGCGCGGCGAGTTCGGGGGAGAAGTCGGCGAACGGGTAGAAGCCGAGCCGTCCGCCCTCACCGGCCCCGGCCAGCGCGACCGGGGCGAGGGTGCCCGGAGCGGCGAGGTGGGGAAGCCAGGACTGGAAGTCGGCGGGCAGCTCCACGCAGACGACCTCGGCACCGGAGGCGTCCAGCAGGGCGGGCACGGCCGCGGCGAGGGCCGGGCTGTGGTGCCGTACCCCCAGCAGGTACGGCGCGGCGGAGTCGGCGAGGGCCGTGACGGCCGTCCGCGGTTCCTGAGCAATCGTCACCGAAGGTTCTCCCGCAGGTCCCAGAGGCGACGCCACGTCGCCGAACCGTCCTCGGCGCGACGGCGCACCGGACCGTCCCAGTAGCCGAGCAGCCGGGCGTGGTCGGCCGGGTCGTCCTTGCGGACCACGCCCAGCAGGTGCCCGGGGACGAGGTCGAGGGCGTCCCCGCCGGGCAGGTACGCGGCGGCCACCCCGAGGGAGGCCGCGACCTGCACGGCCTCGGCGGTGGACATCACCGTGCCGGGCCGCTCCACGTCCCAGCCCTCGGCGGAGCGCCCTTCGCGCAGATCGCGGAAGACGGTGACCAGCACGTCGAGCACCGCGTCGTCCACGCCGAAGGCCGCGCCCGCCCGCTGGACGGCCGCCTCGGCCTGCCGCCGGACCAGGGCCGTCTCCGCGTCCACGTCTGCGATCGGGTGCACGGTCTCGAAGTTGAAGCGCCGCTTGAGCGCGGCCGACATCTCCGAGACACCCCGGTCGCGCAGGTTGGCCGTGGCGATGACGGTGAACCCGGGCGCGGCCGGGACCTGGGAGTCGTCCGTGCCGGACAGCTCGGGCACGTTCACCCGGCGGTCGGACAGGATCGACACCAGGGCGTCCTGCACCTCGGGCAGACAGCGGGTGATCTCCTCGACCCGCGCCACCCGGCCGGAGCGCATGGCACCGAGCACCGGCGAGTCGACCAGCGCCTGCGGGGTCGGCCCCTGGGCGAGCAGCAGGGCGTAGTTCCAGCCGTAGCGGAAGGCGTCCTCGGTGGTGCCGGCGGTGCCCTGCACGGTGAGCGCGCTGGTGCCGCACACGGCGGCCGACAACAGCTCGGAGAGCATCGACTTGGCCGTACCGGGTTCGCCGACGAGCAGCAGGCCGCGCTCACCGGCGAGGGTGACCACGCATCGCTCGACCAGGGCGCGTTCGCCGACGAACTTGGGCGCGATCACCAGCTTGTCGGGCAGCGTCTCGTGGGGCTTGGCCAGCTTCAGGGTCTCGCCGCCGCTGCCGCAGACGAAGGTGACCACGGAACGCGGGGTCAGGCGCCAGCCGGGCGGGCGCGGGCCTTCGTCATGGGCGGCGAGGAAGTCGAGTTCGGTGGCGTGGCGCTCCTCGGCGGGCAGGGTCTGCCGGGCCGGAAGGGCCGTCGCCGTGTCGGTCGGGGTCATGAATGTCCTTGCTCAGTGGGTCGGCAGGTCTGTCTGTCGTTCCGGGGGGGGAGGGGGAAGCGGGAGATGAGGGGGTGGGACCGGGGGCGCCCGGCGGTCGGGCGCCCCTGCCTCGTCAGCGGAGGCACGCCCGCCTCCCCGGTGGCGGCGCCCCCGCCTCCTCAGCGGCGGCGGCCCCGCCGCACCTTCAGCTCCTGGAACCGGGGCGCGTCGCCGTCCTGCACGCGCTGCCAGGCCCTGCGGTACAGCTCGGCGGCCGGTTCGGTCGGCACGATCACGCCGAACGTCGCCTGCTCGCCGCTCATCAGGTCGCCGTACAGCGGCAGCTTCCACCGCTCCAGAGGCAGGCGCGGCGCCTTCGGGTCGACCCAGGCGCCGGGCAGGAAGAGCGAACGTCCGGCCCTGGTCCGGCTGGCCTCCACCACCAGCTCGCCCGCGGCCAGTTCGGCACGGGCCGCCTTGAGCCGGGCCGGCTTCCACCCCGTCCAGCGGGCCGTCGTACGGTCGGTCGGATCGGGCATGGCGAGCAGCATCAGATAGAGCGTGGCCGTGTCCTCGCCGATGCCGTACTCCTTGGCCACCTCCGTCACCAGCTCGGGCACGGAACGGCTGGGGTCCTGCGGCCACCAGGTGCCGTCCTTGCCCCGCTCCCCGGCGAGCGGGTCGCCCGGGTCGGCGAGAAGAGCCGCGTACCGGGGGCCGCGGGCCAGACGCAGCGCCACCTCGGCCGCGAAGGGCTGCTGGTCCTCGACGCGCAGCGCGGGAAGGTACGGGTCCTGGCCGGCCTCGTCGAGCAGCGCGACCCGGATGCCCGGCGCCGGCTGGTCGTCGTGGGTCGCCAGGATGACGGCGCCGTACCGCTCGAAGCCCTCACCGACCTCGGTCGGGGTGCCCGCGGTCTTCCGGAACGCGGGGAGACCGATGTACCGCCCGAGGTCCAGCACCAGCCCGGGGTGGGACAGCCGCTCGCGTACGGCGGTGAGCGCGGCGGGCAGCGCGGCCCGGAGCGGCTCTCCGGCGGGCAGCCGGTGGGCGAGCCAGGCGGCGAGGCCGACCGAGCCGACCAGCGTGTCCGCAGTGAACCCGGCCGCGGCGTCGCCGACGGGCTTGACCCGGTCGCCGTTGACCGCCCACTCCAGGTCACGGGTGAGCCGGGGCTCACCGGCCGGGTGCAACAGCGCGGGCAGGGCCTGGCGAACCTCCCAGTGCGAGTGCTTGACCGCGCGGAGCGCGTCGCCGAACAGTTCCTCGGGGACAGCCGTCCGCCTGCCGACCTCGCTGTTCCAGACCTCGGCCGCGGCGGCCACGTCCGGCCCCTCGGTCCACAGCCGGGCGGGATCGGCGGGCAGCAGGGCGGCCACCACCGCCGCGCGGATCCTGCCGTCGACGCTGCGCAGTTCGTCCTTGGCGACGGCCGCCGGGGCGGCCTTCACCCCGATGGTGGTGCGCACCTGCGTAGTGAGGAACGTGCGCTCGTGGACGTCGATGTGCGGCAGGCCGGCCACGATCAGCCGGGCCATCGTCCCGGTGACGCCCGTGAGCCGGGCGAACTCCTCGGCGGCCTCCGGGAACCAGGGCGCCGGTCCGCGCGCCGCCAGTTCCGCGAGGAACACACCGGGCGGCGGCGCCCCTCCCTCCTCGCCGAGCGGGGAGGACTCACGGAGGGTGTAGGGCTCCGGTGTGTCGAACCGTCCCGCCGGGTCGTGGAAGAACCCGGCGAAGACACCGCCGTTGTCGTCCAGCGCGCGGCGCTCCACGATCGCGACGAAGGCGCCGCCGCCCAGGGGAAGGAGTCCGTTCCACGAGCCCTCGCGCCACTGGCCCGACGGGGTGCGCAACCGGTCGGCCGCCAGGTGCAGGATCACCTTGCGCCACCGCTCGGACCCGGAGCCGCCACTCAGCCCCAGCGCGTCGAACCGGCCGAGCAGGGCGAGCAGCGCCTCCCGGTGCTCCTCCGCGGTGGTCCCGGCCGCCGCCCGGAACGTGAGAGCCGCGGCCCGGTCGAGCAGCGTCTGCACGTTCAGGTATCCGGTCGGCAGTTCGCGCCCATCGAGGTGCAGCCGGGCGGCGGCCTTCTCCGGAACGGTGGCGGCGGAGAGTCCGGTGGCCCTGCCCATCGCCCGCAAGGTACGGAAGACGGAGTCGTCCTCCTCGTCCCGGCGCCACCAGTAGCCGCTGACCATGCCGAGACCGCTCATGGCGTCGATGAGCACGGTGTCCGCCGGCCCGGCCGGGCCCTCGTCCTCCTCCACGCCCCCGTCGAGGGCCCGGGTGAGCCGGGCGGCCGCCGCGTCGAGGACGGCCTGCTGGCCGGCGGCGTGGCGCACGACTCCGGCGATGCCGGCGACCAGCGCGTCGTGCGTGACCGGCAGCAGCGTGCGGATCGCGTCGGGCAGCGCCCCCTTGTCGTCCTGGGCGGCCGCGGTCAGCAGGGCCGCCGACGTCTTCCCGTCGATGCGCCGCAGCGCGGCGGAGCCCTCCGGGTCGCGGGCGGTCATGCACTCCCAGAACTGCACCGGCGGCAGCAGCAGCGTGCCCTCGCCGAAGACACCCGGGGTGCGGTCCGTCTTCGCGACGGAGGTGACGACGCCGTCCGTGTCGACGATCTCGAGCTGCCAGCCGTGGCGGACGACGGCACGGGCCCGGTCGTCGCCCGGGAACACGACGAGCGCGGACGGCCTGCCCCTGTCGGCGGGCAGGGTGACGGTGTGCCCGGCGAGGTCCTGGCTGCGCCAGGAGCCGTCGGGCAGCTTGACCGTGCGGATGCCGACCACGCCGTCCACGGGTGCGGAGGCCGGCGCGCGGCCGACGGTCGGCGAGGGGCCGAGCCAGCCGCTGTCGAAGGCGCTGCCCTCGGGGGCGTCGCGCAGCGCGTCGGCCAGGAAGGCGGGCATGCTCATACGCCCGCGCCTGTCGGTGGTCGGGTCGTACTCGTACCAGCCGGGCGTGTCGTGCTCGCCCTCCGCGATCCACACCCAGTACGAGGCGCCGTCGAAGACCAGCCACCGCTCGTCGGGGATCGTGGTGTCCCCGACGTGCAGCACGCCCGCGCCGGTGGTGCGGCCGCCGCCCGGCAGGGGCAGGGTGAGCCTCAGGTCGGCCTTGTACCAGTCCATCTCCGTGCCACGGGTGCCGCCGGGGCCCTCCATGGTCCGGGGGCTGTCGGCGCGGGTGTGCCAGTAGCCGCGCAGGCCGTCGTTGCGGGAGCGCCAGTAGACGAGCAGCTCGCCGTCCACGTGGTGGAAGCCCGGGTCGCCCCACTTGTCGTTCGCCGGGATGCGCAGGTCGTGGGTGAGGAGCGTGCCCTGCGCGCCGATCACGCGGGCCTGGGCGGCGCCCGCCACCACGAGATGCGGCCAGGCGTCGGCGACGATGATGTCCTCGACATCGTCCTTCGGGACGAGGGTGGCGGTCGCGTCCTCCCAGGCGGGCCAGCCCAGTTCGTCGAAGAGCCCCGCGCGCAGGGTCCGCGACAGCACCGGCGCCAGGTCGGTGGCGACGGCCGCCCGCACCTCGTCCTCGGCGAGCGCCAGCGCCTCCGCGGGCAGCCACTTCAGCCGGGTGAGGGCGTCGGGCAGCTGGGGCAGCCCCACGGCGGTGAACCGCCGGACCACTGCGCTCACCCACCGCGCGAGCAGCGGGCGCCCGCCCGGCGACGCGGCCAGTACCCGGATCGCGCGCCGCCCGGAGTCGTCGTCACCGAACCGGTCCGCGCCGCGCCGGAAGGCGTCGTGGAAACGGGAGTCCGCGGTCAGCGACAGCAGCTCACGGTGTCCCTCACCCGAGGCCCACTGCTCCAGCGGCAGCGATCCGTCCTTCTGCGGGGCGGCCACGGGAACGTCGAGGGACAGCAGCAGATCCATCAGATCGATGTCGTGCGTGACCTGCAACTCACGCCCGGCAGTGGTGAGTTCGGCCCGCAACCGGTCCGCCGATCGCTCCACCAGCGGGTACAGCTCAGGCATCCGGGTGGAGCCGCGCCAGGACCGCGCCCGCTCCCGGAACGTCAGGAACCGCTCCAGCCAGCCCGCCGTGCCGTCGTGCGGCCGCTGCTCTGCGGGCAGGGAGCCGTCCCACAGTCCGGCCGTGGCGCCGGAGACCGTCAGTATGTCCAGCCACAGCGCGGGCATCTCGTCGTCGTGGGACGAAGGGAGCGTGTCCAGCAGGGTGCCCCGCACCTTCGGCTCGCGCGCCGCCAGCGCCACCAGCGCCGTACGGTGGCCCTTCCACCAGCCGGCTGCGGCGCGCAGCGTGGACGGCAGGACCAGCAGCTCGGCCAGATAGTCCTGTTCGGACAGGTCCGCGTCCCGGCCGGCGGCCCGTGCCAGCCTGCGCAGGTCGCCCGCCATCTGCGCCGACGGCGGCAGACCGCCCGCCGTACGCCGCAGGCACAGTTTGGTGAAGCGCCGCAGCGCCTCCTCGGCCGGGACCCGCGCGGCCAGCTCCTTCGCGTACGCCGACAGCACCTTCACCGGGAGTGCCCCGGCCAGGGCGAACTCCAGGAACACGGCGTCGAGCCGTTCCTCCTCGACCGTCAGCCCGTGCTCGGCCTCGGCCTTACGGGCGCGGGTGAACAACTGGGCCGCGTACGTGGCGTTCTCCTCCGCGAGGAACACCCGCCCCGCCTGCTCGTAGAAGGTCGGCAGGAAGTGCGGCACCGATGCCGCAAGCCGCTCGCCGAGCTCCTGGTAGGCGTCCATGGCCATCTTCGGCTTGGACTTCGCCTGCCGGGCCGCCCGCTCCAGGTCCGGCACGATGCCCAGCGCGTGGTGCCCGTCCGCCGGGTGGTGCACCAGCACCCACTCGGGGAAGCCCAGCGACTGCCGCAGCCCCAGCCCCACGACCTCCGGCTCCGCATCCTGCTCCAGCCCCAGGAACCCGGCGGCCAGATCCTCCGCCGCGCCCAGCTCCCCGGCGACCAGCCGCACCACCACCCGGTCGTCCAGGCCCGGATGACGGTACGTCCGCGCCGTCAGCGGCACCGCCCGCTCCCCGGCCCCCTCGGTGTCCGGCGGCAGCACCCCGCCCGCCGTCAGCAGTTCCTCGTACGACACCCGCGTCCCCCCGCTCATGCGTCCTTGCCCTCCTCGATCACGCGCCCGGCGTACAGCGCCGCGGCCATCCGCATCCCCTCCGACCAGGCCACCGGGCCCACATCGCTCAGCGGCAGTGCGCGGCCGTCCTGGTCCTGCCAGGTGAGGCTGCCGGTCTCCACCTCGTGGTCCCAGTACGGCTCCCCGATCCACACGGAGGCCTCGACGGTGCGCTCGCCGTCCCGCACCCGGGCGGTGCAGTAACCGCCGGAGACGCGGTAGCCCAGTGAGGTGGCGCGCGCGGCGAGGGCGAAGCGGGAGCGGAACTTGCCCCCGGTGAAGTCCCGCACCTGGGTCGCCTTGGCGGCGAGGCCGTCGGGCCGCCGCCACGTCGCCCGGTGTATCTGCTCGACGCGCTGGACTATGCCCAGCTCCGCCGCGAACTCCCGGATGTCGTCGAGGTCCGGCAGCAACACCGGGTGCGGCAGGGTCACCGTGCGCGGGGAGAGGCGGACCGTCTCCCCGTCCAGGTTCACGATCCGCAGCTCGCCGGAGTCGGTGGCGCCCCGCAGGAAGCCGACCTCGTCCGGGTCGTCGCCGACGACCGCGAGGTCGCGCAGCGCGGCCTGCCAGGCCTCGTCCGGCCACACCCGGGCCAGCAGACCGGTGGGTACGGGCAGTGACGACACCATCCAGGCGTCCACCTGTGTGACGCACGCCGCCGCGTGCCGATCCAGCCACTCGGCGAACCGCCGGAGCCGGTCCACCTCCGGGTGGTCCTTCAGAGCCTTCGGCAGCGACTTCAACTGCCGTCCCGCCGCCCGGCCCGAGGTGGCTCGCGCCGCCACCCGCCCCTCCACAAGGGCGACTTCATACCCGTCACCCGCCGACAGCCAACCCACGAAACACAGCCCTCCGCGTCAGTTCCACAAGAAGAAAGCACAGT
This sequence comes from Streptomyces europaeiscabiei, assembly GCF_036346855.1. Lineage (NCBI taxonomy): Bacteria > Bacillati > Actinomycetota > Actinomycetes > Kitasatosporales > Streptomycetaceae > Streptomyces > Streptomyces europaeiscabiei. The sequence continues at coordinate 881,693 of NZ_CP107841.1, read as the reverse complement.
TCAGCCGGGGAATCCCGGCCCAAGTGCGACCATGTGCGGAACGCTAGCGGCAGCCACTGACAATCGGTGCGGGCGCCCCCCGACAAGTCCCCTTCGACGCGCCGGGAACCCCGACGGCGAACAGGCAGCACGAGACGATCCCTCCGGCGTCCGGCAAGCCAAGCGAAGCGAGAACGCCGCCGCATCCGTAGACCTACGTAACCGGAGTACGTATTACCGGCCAGTCACCGATCCCGGATGTCGTAAGGCCGACGCGCTCACCCTCCGCATCGGCGCGCGTGGTGCAGAACGGGCAGCGTCGGCCTTCGGCTGTGCGGTCACCCACTGAACCTCGGTGAACGTGGCGGGCCGGCGCTGCCCGACAGGCAGTACTCGGAGGAGCCGGCGACCTCCGAGGCGGCGAACTCACCGAGCATCACGCCCCCGGCCATGCCCCGAAGACCGACGCCACCCCGTAATCCGGTTGAGGGCCGGGGAAGTGATGCGTACGGTGCCTGGGGTGATGAGCCCCGAGTCGGACAGAACGGAGCCGCCGGTCGGCGGCGGATCGTCCCTTCACAGGTGACCCCGTACGACGGCCGGTGCGCGGATGTTCCTGCCCGCCCTCGTCACCACCGGAGTCGACTTCGTGCCCCTGTTCGTCCACGTCCTGGGCCTTGCCGTCTTTGCCCAAGGCACCTCCGAGTTCATGCTGTCCGGTCTCGTGCCGGGTATCGCCCGTGATCTGTCCGTGTCGGTGGGCGCCGCCGCGAGCCTGACGTCCGCGTACGCCGTCGGGATGATCGTCGGTGCGCCGGTGATGGCCGCGCTGAGCGCACGGTGGCCACGCCGTCTCGCACTGGCCGGCTTTCTCACCGCGTTCGTCGTCGTGCACGTCGCCGGTGCGATGACGACCGACTTCGCTGTGCTGTTCGGCACCCGGATCGTCGCCGCGATCGTCAACGCCGGCTTCCTGGCGGTCGCGATGAGCGCGGCGACCACCCTCGTGGCACCGGCCCGGCGGAGCCGGGCCACCGCCGTCCTGCTGTCCGGGGTCACGCTGTCGTGTGTCGTCGGAGTACCCGCCGGCGCGCTGCTCGGTGAGTGGGCCGGCTGGCGTTCGGCCTTCTGGGCGGTCGCCGTCCTGTGCCTGCCCGCGCTGGCACTCGTGTTCCGGTCGGCGCCCGCCGACGCGGCCCACGGCCACGACATCTCGGTCCGCCGGGAACTGCGTACTCTCAACTCCCCGCCGGTGCGCACGGCGTCGGTCCTCGCGGCGGTGGTCAACGGGGCGACCTTCGCGACCTTCGCCTACCTGGCCGTGATCGCCACGGATGTCACCCGACTCCCCGCGGCCGCCGTCACCGGGCTGCTCGCGGCCTTCGGCGCGGGCGCCTTCATCGGCGTGAACATCGCCGGACGTACCGCCGTGGTGCACCTCCGGCGAGGCATGCTTCTCGCACTGTGGGTGTTGCCGGCCGGGTGGGCGGTCATGGCGGCGACCAGCGGTCGGACAGCGCCGATGTTCATCGTGGCGGTCGTTCAGGGCGGGCTGTCGTTCGGGATCGGATCGGCGCTCGTCAGCCGTGTCATGCACGCAGCGTCCGACGCGCCCGCCATGAGCGGGTCGTTCGCCACGGTCGCGCTCAACGCCGGTGCGTTCTGCGGCCCGTTGCTCGCCGGGGCCGTGACGGAGTCGACCGGCGACTACCGGGACGCCGTATGGGTCAGCGCGGCCCTCGCCGCCACAGCGGTCGCGGTCATGATCGGGTCGGCGACCGTCAGCGGTCCGCCGGGCGGACGCCCGACGGACCGCTGACCCCGGCCGGGCCCGGTCAGCCGCACTTGCCGCTCGGTCGGGCCCGGGCCACCACGTGGCCGATGCCGGTGGTCGAGTCGAGCCGGACCACGCGAGTGCCGGAGGCCGCCGTCGCGGAGAGCCGCTCGCCGCGGTTGCAGCAGACGCGGCTCCAGGAGACACGGTTCCAGGAGACGCGGCTGCGGAGTCCCCGGTTCGCCGGAGAACTGCCGGAGACTTGTGCGAACGCGCGGCAGACGGGCGTCGACACAGGCCCCACCTGCGCGAAGTGGCGAAGCTGTCCAGCCGTGAGAGCAAGGACGGCATGGGCTCCACGCGGGTCATTCTGCTCAGCGCAGCGTCACGGGACCGTGACGCTGCGCGAGACGGGGCCGTGACGCTGCGTCCTCTATTGCACAACCGTGCGTGACCTGCTCGTTTTCCTGGAACAGGACCGCGCTCCGGCGGCCATCGGCTCCTATGGTGGAGATCACAGGAAGGCGACGGACGCTGAGGCGGCGACCATGGCGGACACGGAGATCGACTACGCGGCGGTGTTCCAGGCGCTGCCGGGCATGGTGGCGCTGCTGACACCCGGGCTGGTGTACGCGGACGCGAACGAGGAGTTTCTGCGGCTGTCGGGCCGCACCCGCGAGCAGGTGGTCGGCCGGTACCTCTTCGACGTGTTCCCCGACAACCCCACCGACCCGTCCGCGAACGGCATGCGGAACCTGGCGGCCTCTCTCACCCGGGTGGTGGAGACCGGCGAGCGGGACGCGATGGCGCTGCAGCGCTACGACGTGGAGTCGGTGCAGCGGCCGGGGGAGTGGGAGGAGCGGTACTGGAGCCCGGTGAACGCGCCCATCCTCGGCCCCGACGGGAAGGTGGTGCTGGTGATCCACAAGGTGGAGGAGGTCACCGAGCTGATCCGGGCCCGAGAGCGCTCACCCGGCGCCCGGGCCGGCGTGCTGGAGGCCGAGCTGTACACCCGCGCCCGTGAGCTGCAGGAGGTCAACGAGCGACTGCGCGAGGCACACGCCCACGAACGGGAGGTCGCGCTCGCCCTGCAGACGGCGATGCTGCCCGCGCCCAACCCGCTGGGCCACCACCGTGCGGCGGTGCGCTACCAGCCGGCGACCGACGCGCTGAACGTGTGCGGCGACTGGTACGACCTGGTCGGCCTGTCCGGCGGCGACCGTATCGGGATCGCCGTCGGTGACGTGGTCGGGCACGGCCTGGCCGCCGCCTGCGTCATGGGCAAGCTGCGCAGCGCGCTGAGCGCCGCGTCCCTGGTGGCGGACGGTCCCGCCCAGGCGCTGGACGCGCTCGGTCTGTACGCCCGCTCCGTCGACGGCGCCGAGAACACCACCGCCGTGCAGACCTGCGTCGACTGGGACACCCACACCATCACCTACAGCAGCGCCGGGCATCTGCCGCCCGCTCTGCTGTGCCGTGACGGCAAGGTCGTCTTCCTCGACCAGGCCACCGATCCGCCGCTCGGCGCCCGCCCCGAACACACTCCCCGCCCCGAGGCCACCCTCGGCTTCACCGAGGGCGACATGCTCGTCCTCTACACGGACGGCCTCGTCGAACGCCGTGACGAGGACATCGACCACAGCCTCGCCCGCCTTGCCGATGCGCTGAACCGCCACCGCCGGTCCACCGCCGAGCCCCTCGCCGACGCCCTCCTCCTCGATCTCCTCCCTGACGGGCGTGCCACCGACGACGCGGCCCTCGTCATCATCCGGCTGTGATCCGGGCGGCGCTCAGTCGAGGAAGTCGGCGACGAGGACGGCGAACTCGTCCGGGTCGGCCAGCCGGACACCGAGGGTCTCGGCCTTGGCGCGCTTGGAGCCGGCGTTCTCGCCCGCGACGACCAGGGAGGTCTTCTTGGAGACGCTGGAGGAGGCGCGTCCGCCGGCGCGTTCGATGAGTTCGTTCATCTGGTTGCGGCTGAGCTTCTCCAGTACGCCGGTCATCGCGCCCGTGACCACCACGGCCATCCCGGCGAGCGGCCCGCCCGCGGGCTCGGCGCCCTCCTCCGCGTCGGCGGAGGAGTCGTGGGCCGGGGCGGGCGGTGTGGCGCCCGGCTCCGTCAGGTTCACCCCGGCCGCCGCGAGCTTGTCGATGAGCGGGGCGAGTTCGGCGAGTTCGGCGACGATGGACGGGGCCTTCTCGGTGCCGATGCCCTCGACCCGCTGGATCGCCTCGGCGTCCGCGGCGCGGATGTTGTCCATGGTGGCGAAGTACCGGGCGATACGGCGGGACATGGAGCGTCCGGTGCCCCGCACACCCAGCGCGCACAACACCCGAGACAGCGGCCGCCCCTTGGCTGTGTCGAGCGCGGCGAGGAGATTGTCGGTGCTGGTCTCGCCCATGCGCTCAAGACCGAGAAGCTGCTCGCGGGTGAGGGCGAACAGATCGGCGAGATCGGCCACCAGGCCCGCCTCGACGAGCTGGACCACCCGGGTGTGGCCGAGCCCTTCGACGTCGAGCTGATCGCGGCCGACGGCATACGACAGGGACGCCACCAGGTGGCAGTTGCGGCCGTTCTCGCAGCGCCAGCGCTGCTCCCCGGTGTCGATGCCGGAGCCGCATCTCGGGCATACCTCGGGGAAGACGATGGGCTGTTCGTCGCCCGTGCGCAGATGGGCGACGGGCGCCTCCACGCGGGGGATGACGTCACCGGCGCGGTGCACCATGACGTGGTCGCCCAGCCGCAGGTCGCGGCGGGTGATGTCGGCCGGGTTGTGGAGGGTGGCGTACGTGATCGTGGAGCCGTCGATCTCGACGGGCTCCAGCACACCACGCGGGGCGATGATCCCGGTGCGGCCGACGTTCCACTGCACCTCCAGCAGCCGCGTGATCTTCTCGACGGCGGGCAGCTTGTAGGCGATCGCCCAGCGCGGGGCGCGTGAACCGGACCCGGCGGCCCGCTGGTCGGCGGCCAGGTCGGCCTTGACGACGATCCCGTCGATCCCGAACGGCAGCTCCGGCCGCAGCGTGGCGATCTCCTTCACCCGGTCCAGGACCTCCTCGACCGTGCCGGCGGTGACACCGGGCACGGCCGTGCTCGATGTGGTGTTCACCCCCAGTTCGGCGGCCCGTGCCATCAGCTCGCTGTGGGCCAGCTCGCCCAGCCGCGCGGCGGATTCGGCGTCCGTACCGGGCAGCGGCAGCAGCCCGTACCCGAAGAACGTCATCGGCACGGTGTAGGCCCGCTCCTTGGCGCGCAGGGTGCCCGCCGCCGCGTTGCGCGGGTTCGCGAACGGCTGCCCGCCGTGCCCGGTGCGCACCTCGTTGGCGTGCTCGAACTGGGCGTTCGTCATGAGGACTTCGCCCCGAACTTCCACCGTCACCGGCTCGGCCAGCTCTCGCGGCAGCCCTTCGACGGTGCCGATGGCGTGAGAGACGTCCTCCCCGGCCGTCCCGTCGCCCCGCGTGATCAGCCGGGTGAGCCGCCCCCGCGTGTACCGGGCGGCGATCGCCAGTCCGTCGAGCTTCGGCTCCACACCGAACCGCTCCACCTCGTGCCCGATCCGCCGGGCCAGTGAGGCCGTCCACGCCGTGAACTCCTCGGCGGAGAACACGTTGTCCAGGCTCAGCATCGCCACCGTGTGCGGCACGTCCCCCTCGACCGCTCCGCCGGCCACCTTTCCGGTCGGCGAGTCCGGCAGCACCTGCTCGGGATGAGCGGCCTCCCACTCCGCGATCCCCCGCACGAGCCGGTCGTACGCGTCATCGTCCAACACCGAGGTTCCGCCCGTGTAGTAGGCGGCCGAAGCCCGCACCGCGTCCTCGACGGCCTGCGCGTAGGCGGCGGCATCCACGATCACTGCAACTGATGTCGTCATGGGCACCATCCTGCCTCCCACCACTGACAACGCCCTCGGGGCGAACGACTCGAAAGCTAGTCCCACCAGAAGGACCAGTGGTCCCGTCCCACGAGGTCGGCCGCGTACACGGGGAACGGGGTCGGCGGGTCGTCGACGATGTTGTCCGCCGTGGAGAGCACATGCTCCAGGGCGAGCAGGTTCGCCTGCTCCGCCGTACGCGGCGGCCGGGCGACGGAGACGTTCAGCGTGCCGCCGTGCACCGCCACAACATGGGCGCCGAACCGTTCCTCCCAACTGCGCAGCAGGGCACAGAGCAGAGGCAGGGGCGCATCGGAGTTCCAGCCGAGCAACGCCAGGGCGTCGCTGCCGCGACGGGCCGGGACGAGCACGAGACTGCAGTCGAGCACCCCGTGGTCCGTGCGGGCGAGCCGGGCCGGTGCCCCGGAGGCCACCTCCATCGGCGTCGGGTCGGCGGGCACGACCGGCATCGCGGGCGCCGGACCCGGCCACCGGTCGAAGGGCGGGCCGGGATCGTGCGGCCACGGCTCGACGTCCTCGGGCACCGGCTCCGGCGTCGGATCCGTCCAGAGCGGGAGCCGCCGGCGCCGGTACTCGGCGAAGTCCGCCGGGAGCACGTCCTCCAGCCGGACGTCGTCGACCAGCCCTGGATCCACGGGCTCGCCCAGGCCGTCGTCCCGGTACAGCACGGGCAGCAGCCCCGTCGCCTCGTGCTCGCTCAGCAGCCGGGGCCACAACTCCGGAAGGGCGCGGGGGAATTCGCCCGAGATCCAGATGTGCGACGGTCCGCGCGTGGTGAACCGGCCGCCGGGCAGGCCGTCAGGCAGAGGAAAGGGCATGGCCGAACCGTAGATCCGGCCACTGACAGCGCGATCCACTGCGTCCGGGCCCGCCGCATGCAGTGGTCGGACTCCTCCGCGACCCGGGCTGCCGGCTCCGGCACACCGCGGGCCGGACGGAACACCGCGGGCCGGACGGAACACCGAGGGCCGGACGAGCGATCCGCTCCTCCGGCCCATGGTGGTGAGGGTGTACGGCCCGGTGGATCAGACCGCCGGAGACGGGTACGTCGGGTACTCCACCCCGGAGACGTGCTGGACGACCCGGATGACCTGGCAGGAGTAGCCGAACTCGTTGTCGTACCAGAGGTAGAGGATCGCGTTGTCGCCGTCGACCTTGGTGGCGCCGGCGTCGACGATCGAGGCGTGGCGGGAGCCGATGAAGTCGCTGGAGACCGAGTCGGGGGCGTTGGTGAAGTCGATCTGGCGCTTGAGCGGTGAGGTCAGCGAGACGTTGCGGAGGTAGTCGAGGACCTCCTCGCGGTCGGTCTCGCGGCCGAGGCGCAGGCTCAGGATCGCGATCGAGACGTCCGGGACGGGGACGCGGATCGAGCTGCCGGTGATCGGCGCCTTCAGCTCGGGCAGTGCCTTGGCGACGGCCGAGGCGGCACCCGTCTCGGTGATGACCATGTTGAGCGGCGCGGAGCGGCCCCGACGGTCCGACTTGTGGTAGTTGTCCAGCAGGTTCTGGTCGTTGGTGAACGAGTGGACGGTCTCCACATGGCCGCGCAGCACACCGAACTCGTCGTCCATCGCCTTCAGCGGGGGGACTATCGCGTTGGTGGTGCAGGAAGCGCAGGACAGGATCTGCTCGTCCGGCTTGATCGTGTCGTGGTTGACGCCGTGCACGATGTTCGGGACGTCGCCCTTGCCCGGCGCGGTCAGGACGACCTTGTCGATGCCGGGACGCAGGTGCGTCGACAGGCCCTCGCGGTCGCGCCACTTGCCGGTGTTGTCGATGAGGATGGCGTTCTTGATGCCGTACTCGGTGTAGTCGACCTCGGACGGGTCGTTCGCGTAGATCACCTTGATGGTGTTGCCGTTGGCGATGATCGTGCTGTCCGCCTCGTCGACGGTGATCGTGCCCTGGAACTGGCCGTGGATGGAGTCCCGGCGCAGCAGCGAGGCGCGCTTGACGATGTCCTGTTCGCCGCCCCCGCGCACGACGATCGCGCGCAGCCGCAGGCCGTTGCCCGAGCCGGCCTTCTCGATCAGCAGGCGGGCCACGAGACGGCCGATGCGGCCGAAGCCGTAGAGGACGACGTCGCGTCCCTCGGCGCCCTCGATCTTGTTGGCACCCGTGGCGCCGGCGACGGCCTCGGCGGTGAACTCCGCGATCGACAGGCCTCGGTCGTCGGCCCGGTGGGCTTCGGCGAGGAGGCCGATGTCGATCTGGGAGGGGCCGAGATCGAGTGTGGTGAGGGCCTGCAGGAACGGCAGGGTGTCGGTGACCGAGAGCTCCACACCGGCGATCTGGCGGGCGAACCGGTGGGTCTTCAGGATGCTGACCACCGACTTGTTCACCAAGGAGCGGCTGTGCAGCAGGACCGTCACGTCCCGCTCACGGTGCAGCTTCCCGATGATCGGGATCATCGACTCCGCGATCTCCTCGCGGTTCTTCCAGTTGGTGAACGAGTCCTCGTTGACAGTCACAGATTTATCTTTCGAGCTAGGCGGCGCTCATATGCTAACCACCTCGCTCGGAGGAGATGCACCGAGGGGGGGCACATCGGCCCGTCCTCGGCTCCACAGCCGGACCGGACAAGTGCGGTCGATCGGTTCGCACGGCGGGCCGTCGTACCCGGGCTCGCTCTGCAGCAGTTTCGCGATCCGGGCCGGTGGGGCAGAGGCGTACGGGACGGTACGGCGGCGGCCTTCGACGCCGTCACCGACGGAGTGCTCTCGGCCTCGGTGCCGGCGGCGGCGCCGCATCCGGTGGTGAGGAGGACACCGCCGACCACGAGAGCCCGTTCCGGACAGCGGTCGGGGGCGGTATCAGGGAGATTGCGTAAGCACGCCCCGTACGAAGCTCACCTGGCCCCGTCACGCAGTTCGTCCCGTACCTGCAGGGCCGCCAGCGCGGCCCGCGAAGTCACGCCCGTCTTGCGGTAGATGCGGGAGAGGTGGGTCTCGACGGTGCGTGGGCTGAGGAAGAGCCGTTCGGCGATGGCGGGGCTCGTCAGGCCCTCCGCGACGAGTGCGGCGATCTCGCGCTCACGCGGGGACAGCGCGGTCAGTTCCACCGGCGTCGGTTCCTGCGCGGGTGTTCGCGGGAGGGCCTGCCCGTTCGCGTCCGCGGTCGAGGCCGGGTCCGGCTCCGGTTCGAGGAAGACGGCCGGACGTATCGCCTCCGCGAGCCCTGTCAGCAGATGGGCCTCACCCTCGGTGCTCAGCCGCAGGGCGCGCTCCCACATGGCGCGGGCACGGGCCGTACGCCCCACGGACGCGGTCAGCGGCGCTCCAAGCAGCAGGGTCTGCGCCTCCCACAGCCGGCCCCCGCTCCGGGCCGACTCCTGGGCGGCCTGCTCGAACAGGTCGGCCGCGGCCACCACATCGCCGTCGGTCAGCGGCACGTACGCCGAACTGCGCAGAGCGGACGCCCGCTGCACCACGAGATCGAGCCGCTCCGCCTCCTTGCGGGCACGGTCCGCCCACTGCCGGGCCTCGTCGTGCTCCCCGGTGGCGACCGCGGCGGTGACGAGGATCTCCATGAACAGGGGGCGCATGCTCGGCTGCAGGCCGTCGAGGTCCTCCCCGCCCGCCCGCAGCACGGCGGCGCGGGCCCGCGCCGGATCACCGGCGTGGAGCGCGGCGTACCCGAGCACGCACCAGGCGATGGACGCCCACCAGCGAGTGCCGGCACCGGCCCGCGCGACGGCTTCCTCGGCCACGGCCAGCGCACCGCCGTCACCGGGCGGGAGCGCGGGGATCAGCGCCTGGGCCTTGGACGCCAGCACGAAGGCGAGCAACTCGTCGCTGCCGATGCCCCGGGCGATCGTCTCCGCCTCCTCGGCGAGATCGACGGCCGGCCCGAGCCGCATCGTCATGACCTGGATGTGCGACATGCACAGCAGCAGATGCGGCACCACATAGAGGAGGCCGCCCCTGCGGGCAATGGCGAGGCCGCGCTCGGCATGCCGTTCGGCGTCGGCGTAACGTTCGAGGAACGCCTCCGCCCAGCTCAGCCGGGCCAGCGGTTCGCACAGGCCCGCGAGATCCTGGTCGGTGAGGGAGTCGATGAGCGCGGTGGCCCGGTCGGCGGCCTCGGCGGCGGCCACCGTGTTGCCCTCGTACACCTCCCCGAGCGCGGTGACGGCGAGCGCCCCCGCCTGCGCGACCTCGTCGCCCAGCGACCGGGCCAGCTCCAGGGTGCGGGCCAAGTCGTCGCGTACGTCCGGGTAGGCGGTGGCGTGCGGCGCGGACGAGCCCAGTTCGAGGCCGAGTTCGATGGTCTCGGCGGGGGAGAGGTCGGGGCCCCGGGCCAGTTCGCGGCGCAGCAGGGCCACGGCCTCCGCGTACCTGCCGAGGTGACGCTCCATGGCCGCGCACAGGGTGACGGCCGACGCCCGTACACCGTCGTCGGTGCCCGGCGGCGACAGGCTGATCACCTCATGCAGCAGGTCCCTGCTCTCCCACAGTCCGCCACAGGCGCCGAGCGCCTCGGCCCGCCGCAGCATGAGGTCGCGGCGCAGCGCCCCGTGCTCCGGCCGCTCCGGCAGGTGCGCGAGGGCGACGCCCAGCCAGTGGGCGCTGCTCGCGGGCGCCGTCGCGGCGGCCTGCCGGGCGGCCTCGGTCAGGACGGTCACGGCGTGCGGGTCCCAGCCGGTCAGCGACCGCTCGACGTGGTGCGCCCGTTCGGTGACCGGCGCCCCGACCCGGGCCAGTTCGGCGGCGGCGAGATGGTGCATGCGGGTGCGCAGCAAGGGGTCGGTGGTGTCGTGGACGAGGGACCGCAGCACCGGATGCCGCAGTGCCCAGCGGCCGTCGGGCCCCGGCCGCGCGAGATCACGGGCGGTCAACTCCCTCAAGTCCGGGTCGAGTTCGTCTTCGTGGCGGCCGGTGACGGCCGCCACCAGGGAGGGTGCCGCGTGGTCGCCGAGCACGGCCACGGCCTGGACCGTCCGGCGCTGGCCGTCGGTGAGCGGCGTCAGCTCGTCCAGGAGCAGTGAGCTGAGGCCCGCGGGCCTGCCCGCCTGGAGCAGGGCGAGGAAGTACAGGGGGTTGCCCTCGCTGGCCGCGTACAGCTCGGCGGCGAGACCGGCCGGTCGGTCGGGGGCGAGCGCCGCGAGACAGGCGCTCCGGTCCAGGGGCCCGAGTTCGAGACGCAGCACCGTCCCGGTCTCCACGCCCCGGGTCAGTGAGGCGACGAGCCGGGGTGAGGTCTGCCGCTCGCGGCGCGCCACCACGATCACCACGGGGGCGCGCCGCGGCGGATGCCGTACGAGATGATCGAGCAGTTCCAGGGACGCCGGGTCCGCCCAGTGCACGTCGTCCAGGGCCACCACGAGGCCGTTGCCCGTCCGTGCGATCCGGGCCAGGAAGGCGGCCGCCGCGCGTTGCAGGGCGAAACGGTCCACGGTGTGGACGTCGGCGAACGGGGACGGGATCCCGGTCTCGATGTCGAGGTCCGCGAGGGCGTCGGCGAGGGGCTGGTAGGGCAGATGCTGCTCGTACTCGGTCGCCCGGCCGCGCAGCACCGTCATGCCCAGGTCCCGCGCCCGCGCGCAGAACTCCGACACCAGCCTGCTCTTGCCGATCCCGGCCGCGCCGGTGACATCGACGACCGTCGGCACGTGGCCGGACTCCGTCGGCACGTGGCTGGACTCCGTCGGTCCTCGGCCGGTCCCCGTCAGCCCGTCGAGCACCTCGGCGAGCCGCGCCAACTCGGTCTCCCGGCTCACCAGCGGAGCCACGTCCCACGGCAATGCGATTCCCCCCGAAGCCGGCCCCGGGCCGTCCCGGGCCGATCCGCAGGTTCCTGATCGCGAACCTCCGGCCGATTCTCGAAGATTGTACGTAGTCCCGACATGTCGGCGGTCCGCTCTCCGCGCCCGTCGTGGTGCCACCTTGACGCCCCTGACCGGCGCACCTAGGTTCCCCTCGACGCGATCAGCATGATCGGACGGACAGGTCCGCGATCAGACAGGCAGGTCGACGATGACGGACTCCGACACCCCCGGCGGCCCCGCCGCCGTCCGACCGCTCCAGGTGGAGACCCACGGCCTGGACGTGATCGGCGACGCCGACCGCAAAGGCACCCCCCGCACCCTCTTCTGGCCCTGGTTCGGCGCCAACGTCTCCATTCTCGGCATGAGTTACGGCGCGTTCGCGCTCGGCTTCGGCATCTCCTTCCGGCAGGCGCTGGCAGCCGGGGTCATCGGCATCGTCTTCTCGTTCCTGCTCTGCGGCTTCGTCGCGGTCGCCGGCAAACGCGGCTCGGCCCCGACGATGGTGCTCAGCCGTGCCGCGTACGGGGTGCGCGGCAACCGGCTGCCCGCGGTCGTCTCCTGGCTGCTCACGGTCGGCTGGGAGACCGTGCTGTGCGCGCTCGCCACCATGGCCACCGCCACGGTCTTCGGACGGCTCGGCACGGGCGGCGGCACCGGGACCAAGGTGATGGCGCTCGTCCTGGTCGCCGCACTGGTCGTGGTCGTCGGCGTGATGGGCTTCGACCTGATCATGAGATTCCAGACCGTCATCACCGTGGTCACCGGCGTGCTGACGGTCGTCTACGTCGCACTGGTCGCCGACCACGTCCACTGGTCCGCCGTCAGTGCCGTACCGGCCGGATCCGCCCAGGAGTTCATCGGGGCCCTCGTCTTCCTGATGACCGGCTTCGGCCTCGGCTGGGTCAACGCGTCCGCCGACTACTCCCGCTATCTGCCGCGTGACTCCTCCGGTCGGGGCGTCGTCGCCTGGACCACCTTCGGCGCCTCGCTCGCCCCGCTCCTGCTGCTGGTCTTCGGTCTGCTCCTCGCGGGTTCGTCCGCCGACCTCGGCGAGGCCATCGCCGCCGACCCCATCGGCGCGCTGACCACGCTCCTGCCCACCTGGTTCCTGGTCCCGTTCGCCGCCGTCGCCGTGCTGGGCCTGGTCGGCGGCGCCGTCCTCGACATCTACTCCTCCGGCCTCGCCCTGCTCGCGGCCGGCCTGCGCGTGCCGCGCCCGCTGGCCGCACTCGTGGACGGTGTGCTGATGATCGCGGGCGCCGTCTACATCGTCTTCGTCGCCGACGACTTCCTCGGCCCGTTCATCGGCTTCCTCACCACCCTCGGCGTCCCCATCGCCGCCTGGTGCGGCGTCATGCTCGCCGACCTCCTGCTGCGCCGCCGCGACTACGCCGAGGCCGACCTGTTCCGCCCGGACGGCCGCTACGGCGACCTCCCGCCGCTCCCCCTTCTCCTCACCGTCGCCGCCACCGCCCTCGGCTGGGGCCTGGTCACCAACTCCGCCGCGGGCTGGCTCGACTGGCAGGGCTACCTTCTCGGCCCCTTCGGCCTCGGCGGCAGGAACGGTGACTGGGCCTACGCCAACCTGGGCGTCCTGGTGGCTCTGGCGGCCGGCTTCCTCGGCACACTGCTCCTGTCGCGGGGGCGGGTACGGGCGCAGGAGGGTCGCCCATGAGCGCGTCCGGCCCGCCCGACCTGCTCGCCGTCATCGACATGCAGCGCGTGTTCGCCGAGCCCGCGAGCCCCTGGGCGGCCCCGCGCTTCGCCGAGGCCGCGGCAGGCGTACGGCGTCTGTTGCCGGCGTTCGCCGGACGGTCCGTGTTCACCCGCTTCGTCGCGCCGGAGCGGCCCGAGGGGGCCTGGCGGGCGTACTACGCCCAGGCGCCCTTCGCGCTGCAGCCCCCCGACGCGCGCCTGTGGCGACTGGTCGACGAACTTTCCGGCGAGGCACGGGACGTGGTCGACGCCCCGACCTTCGGCAAGTGGGGCCCGGAGCTGTCCGCCCGCCTGGGAACGGGCGGGCGGCTGGTCCTGGCCGGGGTCAGCACCGACTGCTGTGTGCTGTCCACCGCCCTCGCGGCGGCCGACGCGGGCGTCGAGGTACTGGTGGTCGCCGATGCCTGCGCGGGAGCGGACGACGAGTCGCACGCCAAGGCCCTGTACGTACTGGACCTGTACCGGCCGCTGGTCCGGGTCGTGACCGTCGACGAGGTCCTCGCTCAGTCGCGGCCCGAACCCCGGTAGAGGTCCAGCTCCCCGTCCAACTCCAGGGCGAGCACGGTCGCGTAAGCGTCGAGGTCGGTCTCCTCGGGGGCGTCGATCCAGGTCACGCCGGGCACGGCGTCCAGGCCGCCGATCACCCGGTGGCCCAGCTCGGTGCCCGTGCCGAGGACCGTGACCTTCCTGACGGGGTTGCGCAGCCCCCGTACCGCCACGGACTCGCGCGGCACGTCGAAGCACATCAGATACAGGGTGCGCCGGTCGGCGGAAAGGGTGCTGGGGCCGTAGTGGTGCCCGGCGGGCAGCCCGGCGACCGTCCCGTACACGGCGTCGCGATGCTGCCCGATCCACGCGCCGAGTCCCTCCAGCCGCTCGACCTGCTCGGCGGGGATCGATCCGTCCGCCCTCGGCCCGACGTCCAGCAGCAGATTGCCGCCCATGCCGATCGTCTCGGCGAAGTAACGCACCAGCTGGCGCACCGACTTGTGGTTGTGGTCCGCGTGCTGGAAGCCCCATGAGTCGTTGATGGTCAGACACAACTCCCAGGGCCCGTCCGGGGCTTCCAGCGGCACCCCCTGTTCGGGGGTGGCGTAGTCGCCGTGGCCGAGCATGCGGGCGTTCAGGACGGTGTCCGGGTTCTCCGCGCGGATGAGCTCGGCCAACTCCCGGATCCGCCACTGCTGTTCGGTGCGCTCCCACTCGCCGTCGAACCACAGCAGATCGGGGCGGAACCGCTCCACCAGCTCGCTCACCTGACCGTCACGGTAGGCCAGGTAGCGGTCCCAGGCCGCCGGGTCCTCCTCGCCGTGCGCGGCATGCGAGTAGGGGTTGGCATCGTTGCCGCCCGGGTGGGTGTTCGACCACTGGTCGATCTCCGGGTGGCGGACGCTCGCGTAGTCCGGGTGGTTCCAGTCGGAGTGCGAGTAGTAGAGGCCGACCTTGAGGCCCCGCTCGCGCAGCGCGTCGACGTATCCGGCGATCAGGTCCCGGCCCGCCGGGGTGCGCCGGACGACTCCCAGGTCACCCCGGGCGGTGTCCCACAGGGCGACGCCGTCGTGGTGGCGTGCGGTGAGCACCGCGTACTTCGCGCCCACCCGGGCGAACAACTCGGCCCAGGCCGCGGGGTCGTACGCGGACGCGGTGAAGCCGTCGAGCTGTTTCATGTACTGCTCGTGCGTCACCTCGCCCCAGTAGAAGGACCAGGACTCCGGGACCCCGTCCACGGCGTAGATGCCGTAGTGGATGAAGATGCCCAGTTTGGCGGCGGGAAACCAGGGTTGCATGGTCATGCGGCCACGCTAGGCGGCGGGCCCCGGCGGGCGCGTGGGCGCCGGTCACCAGTACTGGTTCGTTTTCACCCCGAGGCGCTTCGGCGATGCGTTCGCCGCGCGATCCCTTTACGCGGATGTCATGTCCCTGTAGCTTCCGCGCTGCAAGGGCTTTCAGGAAATTGCCGGTTCTGCTTGCAGATCGCCGCGCGTATCGCCCGGCGGATCAACTCCCCACACCCCGGCCCCCATTGGAGACGGCTCATGAGACGTACACCCCCTGACCGGCCACGGCGCCCGTTCGTGGCGTTCCTCGCCGCGACCGGCCTGCTCGCGGCGCTCGCGGCGGTCCCGGAGGCAGGCTCCCTCCCCATGGAGCGGACCGCCGCCGAGGCGAACACGGCGACCGTCTTCTACTACACGAAGACCAAGAACTGGTCCTCCACCTACCTGCACTACGCCCCCGACGGCGGCGCCTGGACCACCGTCCCCGGCACCAGGATGGAGACCGCCTGTACGGACTGGGTGAAGAGGACCGTCGACCTGGGCTCGGCCACCGGACTGGCGGCCACCTTCAACAACGGCAGCGGCACCTGGGACAACAACGGCGGAGCCGACTACGCCCTCGGCACGGGAAACATCACCGTCAAGGACGGCGTGATCGCCCACAGCGACCCCTGCGCCGGCACCGACCCCGTCGAGGGCACCAGGGCCACCGTCTACTACTCGACCGCGACGACCGGCTGGACCACCGCCAACATCCACTACCAGCCCACCGGCGGCTCCTGGACGACCGCGCCGGGCGTGGGCATGGAGTCCGCCTGCGCCGGCTGGTGGAGGAAGACCCTCGACATCGGCACGGCCACCTCCCTCAAGGCGGCCTTCAACAACGGCAACGGCGTCTGGGACAACAACAACAGCGCCGACTACACGATCCCGGCCGGGACGACGACGGTGAAGGACCGCACGGTCACCCGGGACGCCAAGGACCCCTGCGCGGCGGAGGAACCCGACACCGAGGCACCGACCACGCCCACCAAGGTCACCGCGAGCGCCACCCACACCTCGATCGTGGTGAGCTGGGACGCCTCGACCGACAACAAGGGCGTGACCAAGTACCAGGTCACCCGCACCGGCGGCACCAAGGGCACGACCGTCACGGACGTCGGGGCAACCGTCCTCTCCGACACGGGACTCGAGGAGAGGACCGCCTACACGTACACGGTGAAGGCGGTGGACGCGGCCGGCAACACCTCGCCCGCCTCCGCCGGGGCCGGGGCGACCACCGGCGAGAAGACCCCCGAGCCCGCCTCCGGCACCCCTCTTGGCACCGACCCCCGCAAGGACCCCATCTACTTCGTCCTCACCGCCCGCTTCTTCGACGGTGACAGTGCCAACAACCGGGGCGGGAGCCAGCACACCAAGTCCGGCAACGCGGCGGGCGACGACCCCATGTTCCGGGGCGACTTCAAGGGCCTGGTCGACAGACTCGACTACATCAAGGCGCTCGGATTCTCGGCGGTGTGGATCACACCGGTGGTCCTGAATCGATCCGACTACGACTACCACGGCTATCACGGCTACGACTTCTACAAGGTGGATCCGCGCCTCGAATCGGCCGGCGCGAGCTACCAGGACCTGATCAACGCGGCCCACGCCAAGGGCATGAAGATCTACCAGGACGTCGTCTACAACCACAGCTCCCGCTGGGGCGCCAAGGGCCTGTCCACGCCGAAGGTCTACGGCGTCCGGGACGCCCAGTGGAGTTGGTACTACGACGAGAAGAACGAGGGCTTCGAGTACGACGGCCTCACCGTCGAACCCAAGTCCGGGAAGTCGTACTACAACGGCGACCTGTGGTCCACGGCCGAGCCCACCGGCAACACCTGCGTCAACTGGGGCAAGCCCACGGGCGGCAAGAGTGCGGAGGGCTACGCGCTCTACAACTGCCAGTGGCCGAGCCCCACGTCGGGCATGTTCCCCAAGGCGTACTACCACCAGTGCTGGATCGGGAACTGGGAGGGCGAGGACGCACGTTCGTGCTGGCTGCACGAGGACCTCGCCGACTTCAACACCGAGAACACGACGGTCCAGAACTATCTGATCGGGGCCTACGACAAGTACATCGACATGGGCGTCGACGGCTTCCGCGTCGACACGGCCGTGCACATCCCGCGCGTCACCTGGAACCGCCGCTTCCTGCCCGCCATCCAGGAACGGGTCACCCAGAGGTTCGGCGCGGAGGCGGCCAGGAACTTCTTCGTCTTCGGCGAGGTCGCTGCCTTCGTCAACGACAAGTGGAACCGGGGCTCGGTCAACCACTCGGCGCAGTTCTACACCTGGAAGGAGCGCAAGGAGTACAGCGCCGACGACGAGAAGGCGGCACTCGAACAGTTCGACTACGAGAACGGCCTCGGCACCGGCAACCAGCCCACGTCCACGAACGCCTTCCTGAACGGCAACAGCTACCACGCACCGGACCACAGCCGGTTCTCCGGCATGAACATCATCGACATGCGCATGCACATGAACTTCGGCGACGCGCAGAACGCCTACGGCAACGGCAAGGACTCCGACGACAGCGTCAACGACGCCACGTACAACGTGGTCTACGTCGACAGCCATGACTACGGGCCCAACAAGTCGAGCAACCGCTACAGCGGCGGCACCGACGCCTGGGCCGAGAGCATGGCCCTGATGTGGACCTTCCGCGGCATCCCCACGCTGTACTACGGCTCCGAGATCGAGTTCCAGGCGGGCCGGAAGATCGACTGCGGGCCGACATGCCCACTGGCCACCACCGGACGCGCCTACTACGGCGACCATCTCGCCGGAACCGTCACCGCCTCCGACTTCGGCAGGGCGGACTCCGCGAGCGGACAGGTCGCCACGACACTCTCCCAGCCGCTGGTCAAGCATCTGCAACGCCTCAACCAGATCCGCCGCGCCGTCCCCGCCCTGCAGACGGGCCAGTACTCCACCGAGGGCATCAGCGGCCAGATGGCCTTCAAACGCCGCTACACCAGCGGCTCGACCGACAGCTTCGCTCTCGTCACCGTCACCGGCGGCGCCACCTACACGGGCATCCCGAACGGCACCTACCGCGACGCCGTCACCGGTGACGTGAGAACCGTCTCCACCGGCACCCTGAGCGTCGGCGCACCCGGCAAGGGCAACCTGCGGGTGTACGTGCTCAACGGCCCCGGCAAGATCGGCGGTGACGGCCCGTACCTGAAGTGATGGCCCGTACCTGAAGTTACGGCCGTACCTGAAGTGACGTAGAGGAATGCCCGCGCCCCTGTCGGGTACGCGAGGGGCGACGCGCCCGGAACGGACGCCGTTCCGGGCGGCCTTTCCATCACTACCTGGGATCTTCCATGGACATATCCTCCAACGGCCACCACGCGCCCCAGGCCGCCTCGCCGGCCCAGCGCGCGCTGACCGTGCTCGCCTTCGACACCCACGACACGGCCGCGCTGAACACGCTCGCCGAAAGCGATGTGCTGATTCCCGTGCCGGACGACGCCGACGAGGCGGCCGTGAGCGACCCGACGGCCGTGGCGCTGCCCGTCCTGGAGCAGCCGGGCGGCGAACAGATCGTGCCGGTCTTCACCTCGGAACCCGCGATGGCCGAACTCCTGCCCTATGTGTCGCGCTACCGCCTGGTACCCCTGGGCGCCCTGGCCTCGCAGTGGCCGGCCGACGTCGACCTCTCCCTCACCATCGACGCCGGATCCCCGCACGGCCTCACCCTCGACGCCCACGACGTGGGCACCCTCCTGGGACGACACGGCATCTGACCCGCAGAACAGCCGCAGAACACCCACGGACAACCGCAGACATCCACCGACAACAGCCGAGGGAACGGCCCTCACGGCTTCACAACCCCTTCCCCGGGTTGAGGATCCCGTGCGGGTCGAACACCTCCTTGATCCACCGCTGCAGCCCGTGGGCGGCCGGACCCAGCTCCTCCGCCACCCACTGCCGCTTCAGCACCCTCACCCCGTGCTCCCCGGTCAGTGTTCCGCCCAGCCGCAGGGCCAGCGCGAAGATCTCGCCCGCCGCCTCCCAGGCCGCGTCCGGCAGCTCAGGCAGGGCCGGGTCCACGACGACGATCGGGTGGAGGTTGCCGTCGGCCGCGTGCGCGACGGTGAACACCGGCACGTCGTGCCGTACGGAGATCGCCCGGATCTCCCGGACCGCCTCCGCGAGGCGGGAGCGCGGCACCGCGATGTCCTCGATCAGAGGCCGCCCCAGCCCTTCCATCGCGGGCAGCGCCAGCCGCCGCGCGGCCGGCAGGGACTCGCCTCGACCGGGTCGGCGGCCGTCTCCACCGTCGCCGCCAGTGGCGCGACAGCCCGGGCGACCGTCTCGGCCTCGACCGCGGCCCCCGCCCCGTCGCACTGCACCACCCTCCTGGCCGCGGTCGGCGCCGCCCCCGACGGGCTCGTCCCGTGCGACGGACTCCCGCCCGTCACCCCCATCCCGATGAGTGCCCTCGCCCTCCCCGGCGCGGATCCGGCTGAGGTGGAGGCCGCCTTCGAAGGCGTACGGGACCTGCTGCGCTGAGGGAACGGTGTGCGGAGCGGCGGTGGGCGTCAGCCCTGCTGCAACATGCGGGCCAGGACGTCCCGCTGCAACGGCAGGACCTCCGCGTGCAGGTCGCGGCCCTTGTCCGTCAGGGTGACCCACACACCGCGCCGGTCCTCCGCGCAGACGGACCGTTCCACCAGGCCGTCCTTCTCCAGGCGGCCGATCAGCCGGGACAGCGCGCTCTGGCTGAGGTGGACCTTCTCCGCGATGTTCTGCACCCGGCACAGGTCGCCGGCCGCCGTGGCCGCGGCCATCCCCGACGCGAGGATGTCGAGCACCTCGAAGTCGCTGGCGCCGAGCCCGTGCGGATGCAGTACGCGGTCGATCTCGCACATCGTGCGGGCGTGCACGGACAGGATGTCCCGCCACTGGTCCTCGAGCCGGACACCGGTCGTGTTCGCTGCCATATGTGCACGGTAACAGAGAGCGAAACGATCGTTGTCCGTGCAACTAGTGCAGGTGCAACCACCGCCCTCGCGCTACTCGGCCGCCGTGTCCTGCAGGAGCCCGACCAGGTTCCCGTCCGTGTCCTTCACCGAGGCGACGAGCCGGCCGCCGCCCACCTCGTGCACGTCCTCCAACGTCTCCGCGCCGGCCCCGAGCAGACCCGCGAGCGTCGACCGGATGTCGGTGACGTGCCAGTACGGCACCGGGCCGGTCATCCCCTTCGCGTGCCCGTTCGGGTCCAGGCCCACGTCCTGCCCCGCGTCCTTGAATCCGACGTAGTACGCCGAGTCCGCGTACGGTTCGACTTCCAACAGGGCGCTGAACAGGGCCTTCGCGGCGGCCAGGTCCTTGACGGGGTAGATGACGGTCTTGAGTCCGGCGGTCATGGCGTACTCCTCGGTGGTTGTTTCCGGTCGTTGGGATCTGCCGTCAACGCTAGGACGCGGGAGGGCCGGGTGGCTTCTCCGATCCTGACGGGTTGCCCGGGCCGGCCTTTTCTCGCCCCCGCCGCCCCTACCCGTCCCGTCCCCAGGGGCGCTGCCCCTTCGACCCCGTGGGGGTTCGTTGTCGGGTGCGGGTGGGTGGGGCTTCTCGCGCAGTTCCCCGCGCCCCTGGAAAGGGGCGCGGGGAACTGCGCGAGCAACCACGACGGACCCGCGGGTGGGGGTCGAAGGGGCGCAGCCCCTGGGGATGGGACGGGTAGGGGCGGCGGGGGCGAGGAGAGCTATGCCGGGCGGAACCAGACCGTCGCCAGCGGCGGCAAGGTCACCCGGATGCTGCACGCTCGCCCGTGCCAGGCATGCGGCTCGCGTTCGACGGGCCGCGAGCCGGTAACCCCGCTCCCCCCGTAGACCACGGCGTCGGTGTTCAGCACCTCACCCCACGCCGACACGCCATCGGCCACCCCCAGCCGGTAATCCTCCCGAACCACAGGGGTGAAGTTGGACACCGCCAACAGAGGCACACCCTCCGCGTCGAGCCGCAGGAACGCGAACACGTTGTCCTCCGCGGCATCCGCGCTCACCCACTGGAAACCGTCCGGATCGGTGTCCCGCTGCCAGAGGGCGGGCGTACGGCGATAGACCGTGTTGAGGTCACGGACGAGGTCGCGCACACCCCGGTGGTCGGCCTCGGCACCGTACGCGGGATCGAGCAGCCACCAGTCGGGTCCGTCCGGCTCCGACCACTCCGCCCCCTGCGCGAACTCCTGCCCCATGAAGAGCAGTTGCTTGCCGGGATGGGCCCACATGAACCCGAGATACGCGCGATGGTTCGCCCGCCGCTGCCACCAGTCGCCCGGCATCTTCGACACCAGCGCCTGCTTCCCGTGCACGACCTCGTCGTGGGAGATGGGCAGCACGTAGTTCTCGCTGTACGCGTACACCATCGAGAACGACATCTCGTCGTGGTGGTACTTGCGGTGCACCGGCTCGTGCTGGATGTAACCCAGCGAGTCGTGCATCCACCCCATGTTCCACTTCAGCCCGAAGCCCAGGCCACCGCTGTCGGTCGGGCGGGTCACGCCGTCCCAGGCCGTGGATTCCTCCGCGATGGTCACCACACCCGGCGCGCGCCGGTACACCGTCGCGTTCATCTCCTGAAGGAAGGCGACCGCGTCCAGGTCCTCCCGCCCGCCGAACACATTGGGGGACCACTGCCCGGAGTCACGTGAGTAGTCGAGGTAGAGCATCGACGCGACCGCGTCCACCCGCAGCCCGTCGACATGGAACTCCTCGCACCAGTAGACGGCGTTCGCCACCAGGAAGTTGCGCACCTCGGTGCGGCCGAAGTCGAACTCGTACGTCCCCCAGTCCGGATGTTCGGCCCGTCGGCTGTCCCCGGGTTCGTAGAGGGGCTCCCCGTCGAAGCGGCCGAGGGCCCAGTCGTCCTTGGGGAAATGGGCGGGCACCCAGTCCACGATCACGCCGATACCCGCCCGGTGCAGCGCGTCGACGAGGTGCTTGAAGTCGTCGGGGGTGCCGAGCCGTGCGGTGGGCGCGTAGAAGCCGGTGACCTGGTAGCCCCAGGAGCCGCTGAAGGGGTGCTGGGCGACAGGCATCAGCTCGACGTGGGTGAAGCCGAGGTCACGGACGTACTCCGGGAGCACATCGGCGAGTTGACGGTACGTCAGCCCCGGGCGCCAGGAGGGTAGATGGATCTCGTAGATGGAGAACGGGGCCTCGTGCACCGGGATGTCCCCGCGCCCGGCCATCCACTTCGCGTCGCCCCACTCGTAGCGCGAGACCGTCACGATGGACGCCGTCGCGGGGGGCACCTCCGCCTGGCGGGCCATCGGGTCGGCCTTGAGGAGACGGTGGCCGTGGCGCGAGGTGATCTCGAACTTGTAGTGGGCGCCCTCGCCCACCCCCGGCAGGAACAGCTCCCAGACCCCGGACGAACCGAGGGACCGCATCGGGAACGCCGTCCCGTTCCAGCAGGCGAAGTCTCCGACGACACGCACCCCCCGGGCGTTCGGCGCCCACACGGTGAACCGGGTGCCGGTCACGCCCTGGTGGGTCATCGGCTCGGCCCCGAGCGCCTTCCACAGCTGCTCGTGCCGCCCCTCCCGGATCAGATGCAGATCCAGCTCGCCGAGCGAGGGAAGGAAGCGGTACGGGTCGTGGACCTCCTGGGCGGTGTCCTCGTAGGAGACGAGCAGCGTGTACTCCGGGACGGTGTCGAGCGGCAGCAGGACGGAGAAGAGGCCGTCGCCCTCCGAGGCGAGATATGTACGCTCGCCGTCGATCACGACGCTCACGGCGTGGGCGTAAGGACGCAGTGCCCGTACGGCGATCCCACCCGGCGCCGGGTGGGCGCCCAGCAGGGCGTGCGGGTCATGGTGGGCGCCGGAGAGCAGTCGCGTACGGTCGCCAGGGTCGAGCGGAGGGGCGGCCACGGTCAGCCGTGCTCTGCGCGGGGGCGGACCCGCCGCCTCGGGGGGAGTGGTGTCGCGCAGGGCCACGGTCTCAGTCTCCTCTCACGGCGAGACGCTCGATCGCCGCCATGGGTACGGGAAGCCAGTCGGGGCGGTGCCGGGCCTCGTAGAGGACCTCGTACACGGCCCGGTCCGTCTCGTAGGCGCGCAACAGCCCGTGCTTCTCGCGCGGGTCCCAGTCGGCGTGGGCGGCATAACCCGCGCAGTACGCCTCCCGGCAGCGGCGTGCCCACTCCGGGCGCCAGGGGCGGCGCTGCCGCGCGGCGTAGTCGAAGGAGCGCAGCATCCCGGCGATGTCCCGCACCGGTGACTGGGTGCCGCACCGTTCGGCCAGCGGACGGGACGGCTCGCCCTCGAAGTCGATGACGAACCACTCCCGGCCGGCCCGCAGCACTTGCCCCAGGTGCAGATCGCCGTGGACGCGCTGGGCGGGCGGCCCGGCATCGCAGGAGAGCAGGGCACGGAAGGCGGTGCGCAGACCGGGGACGAACGGCAGCAGCGCCGGTACACAGCGCGCTGCGGCGTCCAGCCGCTCGGTCATCGTGGCCGCCGTCCGTCCGTTCTCGTCATGGGCCCCGGAGGGGAAGGCCGAGGCCAGCGCCATGTGCACCTCCGCCGTTGCCCGGCCCAGCTCGCGCGCCTGCGCCGTGAAGTCGTGGCCGGCTGCGAGCGCGCCGAGCGCCAGCGTCCAGCCGTCGGACGCGTCGGGCAGGAACGGCTGCAGTACGCCGAGTGTCGCCGCGAAGGGATAGGTCGTCCGGAACCAGGCCACCGGCGCAGGCACCCTGCCGCACCCCTGCCCGGCGAGCGCGCCGGGCACCTCCAGATCGGGGTTCACCCCCGGCTGGATGCGCCGGAAGACCTTCAGGATGAACGCGTCCCCGTACACCAGCGAGGAGTTGGACTGCTCGGCGTCCAGCAGCCGAGGAGCCAGCCCGGCCGGTACCCGTACGTCCGGGTCCGCCTCGAAGCACAGAGGGCCGGCCGTACCGGGGTGGCGCAGTCGTTCGAGCAGCAACTGGGCCGAGCGGGGGTCGTAGAGCGCGTCGTACACGGTCAGACCCGCCAGCGGCCCTTCGTGCGCCTGTCCGATGAGCGCCCGGCCGAGGTGCGGCACCGGATGCTCGCGCACACCGAGCAGCAGCTGATAGCAGTCACCGGCCGGGGGAGTGCCGCCGGGCGCGGGCACCCCGCCGTGGCCGGTGTGGCTCTGCTGGCCGGTGTGCACGAGCAGGTGCAGACAGCCCGGATACAGCTCGGTCATCGACAGCAGGGCCAGGTCCGCGACGGGGCGGTCCTTGCCGGCGAACCAGCGCTGCCGCGGCAGCCACTTGCGCAGCAGCCCGGCGAGCGAGGTCATGAGGTCGGCGGCGACCCCGGCGCTGCTCGGCCGGAGCAGTGCGGTTGCGGTCTTCGACATGGTGACGCGTCCTTTCGCCGGCCCGCGCCTCAACGCCCTCGGGCGGTGCGGGAGAGGACTCGGGAGAGCCGGAACCAGTAGAAGCCGTGGCCCGCGAGGGTGAGGAGATAGGGCAGTTCACCGATGGCGGGGAAGCGCACTCCGCCGATGAGTTCGACGGGGTGGCGTCCTTCGTAGGCGCGCAGGTCGAGTTCGGTGGGCTGTGCGAAACGGGAGAAGTTGTTGACGCACAGCACCAGGTCGTCCCCGTCGCCCTCGGTCGAGGGCGCCTCCCGGAGGAAGGCGAGGACGGCCGGGTTGGACGACTGCAGTTCGGTGTAGGTGCCGAGGCCGAACGCGGGGTTCTGTTTGCGGATCTCGATCATGCGGCGGGTCCAGTGCAGCAGTGACGACGGCGACGACATGGACGCCTCGACGTTGGTGACCTGGTAGCCGTAGACGGGGTCCATGATCGTGGGCAGTGACAGCCTGCCGGGGTCGCAGGAGGAGAAGCCGGCGTTGCGGTCGGGTGTCCACTGCATGGGGGTGCGTACGGCGTCGCGGTCGCCGAGCCAGATGTTGTCGCCCATGCCGATCTCGTCGCCGTAGTAGAGGATCGGCGAGCCGGGCAGGGACAGCAGCAGGGCGGTGAAGAGTTCGATCTGGTTGCGGTCGTTGTCCAGGAGGGGGGCGAGCCGGCGGCGGATGCCGATGTTGGCGCGCATGCGCGGGTCTTTGGCGTACTCCGCGTACATGTAGTCGCGTTCTTCGTCGGTGACCATTTCGAGGGTGAGCTCGTCGTGGTTGCGCAGGAAGATGCCCCATTGGCAGCTGGAGGGGATGGCGGGGGTCTTGGCGAGGATTTCGGAGACGGGGTAGCGGGATTCCCTGCGGACCGCCATGAAGATTCTCGGCATCACCGGGAAGTGGAATGCCATGTGGCATTCGTCGCCGCCGCTGGGGAAGTCGCCGAAGTAGTCGACGACGTCCTCCGGCCACTGGTTCGCCTCGGCCAGCAGCACGGTGTCGGGGTAGTGCGCGTCGATCTCCTTCCGTACCCGCTTGAGGAAGTGGTGGGTTGCGGGAAGGTTTTCGCAGTTGGTGCCCTCCTGCTGGTAGAGGTAGGGCACCGCGTCCAGGCGGAAGCCGTCGATGCCCAGGTCCAGCCAGAACCGCAGCGCTGAGATGATCTCCTCCTGTACCGCCGGGTTCTCGTAGTTGAGGTCCGGTTGGTGGGAGAAGAAGCGGTGCCAGAAGTATTGCTTGCGGACGGGGTCGAAGGTCCAGTTGGAGGCTTCGGTGTCGACGAAGATGATGCGGGCGTCCTGGAACTGGTCGTCCTTGTCGGCCCAGACGTAGTAGTCGCCGTAGGGGCCGTCGGGGTCGTTCCTGGATTCCTGGAACCACGGGTGCTGGTCGCTGGTGTGGTTCATGACGAAGTCGATGATGACGCGCATGCCGCGTTGGTGGGCGGCGTCGACGAACTCGACGAAGTCGGCGAGGTCGCCGAACTCGGGGAGGACGGCGGTGTAGTCGGAGACGTCGTAGCCGCCGTCGCGCAGGGGCGATGTGAAGAAGGGCGGGAGCCAGATGCAGTCGATGCCCAGCCACTGCAGGTAGTCCAGTTTGGCGGTGAGGCCCTTGAGGTCGCCGATGCCGTCGCCGTTGCTGTCCTGGAAGGAGCGGACGAGGACCTCGTAGAAGACGGCGCGTTTGAACCAGTCGGGGTCCCGGTCCTTCTGCGGAGTGTCCTCGAAGGTGTCCGGGATGGGTTTGTTCATGGTCATGGCGTGCCTGACCCTCCGATCTGCGACGAGGAGGACGTGCTCCCGGCAGGGAGTTGGACGTGGAGGACGTGCGCGGGCGCCCGCCCGGGGTCCAGGCGCACGTAGTTCGTCCTTCCCCAGCGGTAGGTCTCCCCCGTCAACTCGTCGTGCACCGGCACGTTCTCGTCCGGGCCCAGGCCGAGTTGAGCCATGTCGAGCGTGACCGTGGCCTCCTGGGCGCGGTGGGGGTCGAGGTTCACGACCACCACGACCGCGTCCGGGCCCGCGCTCTTGCTGTAGGCCATCACCGCGTTGTTGTCGGTGTGGTGGAAGCGCAGGTTCCTGAGCCCGTGCAGTGCGGGGTGGCGCCGTCTGATGTCGTTGAGCGCGGTGATGAGGGGTGCGATCGTACGTCCGTCTTGTGCGGCTGTGTCCCAGTCGCGGGGGCGGAGTTGGTATTTCTCGGAGTCGAGGTATTCCTCGCTGCCGGGCTTGAGGGGTGTGTTCTCGCAGAGTTCGTAGCCGGAGTACACGCCCCAGGTGGGGGAGAGGGTGGCGGCGAGGACGGCGCGGAGTTCGAAGGCGGGGCGGCCGCCTTCCTGGAGGAAGGCGTGGAGGATGTCGGGGGTGTTGACGAAGAAGTTGGGCCGCATGTAGCTCGCGGCGTCCCCGGCGAGTTCGGTGGCGTAGTCGGTGAGTTCCTGTTTGGTGGTGCGCCAGGTGAAGTAGGTGTAGGACTGCTGGAAGCCGGTGGCGGCCAGGGTGTGCATCATGGCGGGGCGGGTGAAGGCCTCGGCCAGGAAGATGACGTCGGGGTCGGTGGTGTTGACGTCGGCGATGACCTGTTCCCAGAAGAGCACCGGTTTGGTGTGGGGGTTGTCGACGCGGAAGATCCGTACGCCGTGGTCCATCCAGTGGCGCAGGATCCGGGTGGTCTCGGCGACGAGGCCGGGCAGGTCGGCGTCGAAGGCGATGGGGTAGATGTCCTGGTATTTCTTCGGCGGGTTCTCCGCGTAGGCGATCGTGCCGTCGGGGCGGTGGTGGAACCACTCGGGGTGTTTGTGCACCCAGGGGTGGTCGGGTGAGCACTGCAGGGCGAAGTCCAGGGCGATTTCCAGGCCGAGGGCGCGGGCTTCGGCGACGAAGAAGTCGAAGTCCTCGAGGGTGCCCAGGTCGGGGTGGACGGCGTCGTGGCCGCCCTCGGGGGAGCCGATCGCCCAGGGCACGCCGACGTCGTCGGGGGTGGGGGAGAGGGTGTTGTTGCGGCCTTTGCGGAAGGTGGTGCCGATCGGGTGGATCGGGGGGAGGTAGACGACGTCGAAGCCCATCCGGGCGATGGCCGGCAGGCGGCGGGCGGCGGTGCGGAACGTGCCGTGGGGCTGCTCGGGGGTGCCCTCGGACCGTGGGAAGAACTCGTACCAGGAGCCGAACAGGGCCCGTTCCCGTTCCACCAGCAGCGGCAGCGGCTCGGAGGACGTGACCAGTTCGCGCAGGGGGTGGCGGGTCAGGACCTCGTCCACCTCCGGCGCCAACGCCGCCGCCAGCCGGTCGGCGACCGGAAGGGTGTCGTCACGGAGCTTCCGCACGGCCGTCACCAGGGCTGCGTGGAGGTCTGTCTCGGGCACCCCGGCGGCGGCGCGTGCGTACAGCTCGGCGCCCTCCTCCAGGACGAGTCCGGTGTCGATACCGGCCGGGACCTTGATGTGGGCGATGTGGCGCCAGGTGGCGATCGGGTCGCTCCAGGCCTCGACGCGGTACGTCCATCGGCCCTCGGCGGTCGGGGTGACGCAGGCGCCCCAGCGGTCGGTGCCGGGGGCGAGTTCACGCATCGGGGTCCACGGGGCCGGGCGGCCCTCCGGGTCCTTGAGCACCACGTTGGCGGCGACCACGCCGTGCCCCTCCCGGAAGAGCGTCGCGGTGACCTCGAAGGTCTCGCCGACGACCGCCTTCGCGGGACGCCTGCCGCACTCGACGGACGGGCGGACGTCCCTGACGGGGACGCGGCCGACGACCGGGGCCGGGATCGGGCTCATGGGGTCTCACCTCCGCCGTGCTCGGGAATCGGTGCTGGGCCGAACGGGTGTTGAACGGGTCCTACCGCCCTGCGGTGAAACGCCGGCCGGACGGCGGACCGCGTCGGGCGGAACGGGTTCTGTCGGACTGGCCCTTGCGGGGCCTGCCGGACTGGTCCTTGCGGGCCTTGCCGGTCTGCTCCTGCTTGGGACGGCCGGTCTGCTCCTGCTTGGGACGGCCGGTCTGCTCCTGGAGATAGGCGGGCAGGCTCGTCCGGAGGTAGCGCTCGGCGGCCGTCACGGCCTCGCGCGCACAGCGCTTCCCCATCAGCACACACAGCGTGTAGCCCGAGTCCTCGAAGCTGTCCCGGGCCGCGCGGTCGGTCGGGGACGCGAGCATCACGCGTTCCCAGGTGCGGTAGCGCCGCAGATGTCTGGCCACCTCGTTCTTGGCGGGCAGCAGCATGTGCTGGTCCCTCCCGGCACTCTCGGCGGAGCACGCTTCCCGGGGGAGGTCGTGCACGGAGGGGCACCGACGCCTCACGGAGCCGATGCCTTCACTCATGGTGCACAGATAGCCACCAGGCGTCTTGTTGGTTCTTCAACTACCCCAGGAGTCGCTCGTGTTGCACGAATGGCGTAGCACTCCCACTCTGGAGATGACTCAGAAGTGGTCATTGCTCACGCTTCGTGCTCGTGAGCGGGAACTTCGCCGGTGAGGAGCCAACGACGATGAAGACCGCAGTGCCTCGCTACTACCACCTCGACGTGGACGTCACTCCGGAACGGGTCGGACAGGTCAGCCGCATCATGGCCGCTCACCTCCGGTTCTGGGACCTGGAGGCCCTCGTCGGGCCCGTCTGCCACAGTGCAGAACTGCTGCTGCGCGCGATCGAGGAGCACGCGACGGACAAGAACACCTCGATCGAGATGTGGTGGAACGGTCAGCACCTCATTGCGGCGGCGGGTGCGAACGACCGGGAGATGCGCCCGGACCGGGAACTGCGTCCCTGCCTGACCCGTATCGCCGCGCTGAGCGACGGCTGGGGCTGTTGCTCGACGGCCACCGGCAGCACGGTCATCTGGTTCACCCAGCGGGCGCCGGTCGACCAGAGCGTGCCCCTGGTGCCGACCGTGCCCGAGCCGGCCCTGCGCGAAGTGCTCCAGGTGCCCCGCGAGACGCCCGTCGCCGTGCTCGCCGGTTCGCCCCGAGGCGAAGCGGCGGACCCGTGCGCGGCCGCGCGGTGACCGTGCGGCCGGACCGGAAAGGGGTGCCCGTGTGGAGCGGGCACCCCTACCCGCTGGGTGCGTCCTTCGACGGCACCGGCACCAACTTCGCGCTGTTCAGCGAGGTCGCCGAACGCGTCGACCTGGTCCTCGTGGACGACGACGGCGACCACCGCTCCGTCCCGCTCACCGAGGTCGACGGCTTCGTCTGGCACGGCCACCTTCCCGGCGTCGGACCGGGACAGCGCTACGGCTACCGCGTGCACGGCCCCTGGGACCCCGCCGCCGGCCACCGCTGCGATCCGGCGAAGCTGCTGCTGGACCCGTACACCAGGGCCGTGGACGGGCGGACGGACAACGACCCCTCCCTGTACGAACCGGGTGCCGACAGCGCCGGGCACACCATGCTCGGCGTGGTCACCGACCCCTTCTTCGACTGGGGGGACGACCGTCCGCCCCAGCGGGCGTACGCCGACACCGTCATCTACGAGGCACACGTCCGCGGCCTCACCCGCACCCACCCCGAGGTCCCCGCCGAACTGCGCGGCACCTACGCCGGGTTGGCCCATCCCGCCGTCGTCGAGCACCTCACCTCGCTGGGCGTGACCGCGATCGAGCTGATGCCCGTCCACCAGTTCGTGCAGGACGGCGTCCTCCAGGACCGCGGCCTCACCAACTACTGGGGCTACAACACCATCGGCTTCTTCGCACCGCACAACGCCTACGCCGCCCACGGCACCCGCGGCCAACAGGTCACCGAGTTCAAGTCGATGGTCAAGGCGCTGCACGAGGCCGGCCTCGAAGTGATCCTCGACGTGGTCTACAACCACACCGCCGAGGGCAACGAGAAGGGCCCCACCCTCTCCTTCCGGGGCCTCGACAACAGCTCGTACTACCGGCTGGTCGACGGCGACTGGGGCCACTACTACGACACCACCGGGACCGGCAACAGCCTGCTGATGCGGCATCCGTACGTCCTCCAGCTGATCATGGACTCACTGCGGTACTGGGTCACCGAGATGCACGTCGACGGCTTCCGCTTCGACCTGGCGGCCACGCTGGCCCGGCAGTTCCACGAGGTGGACCGCCTCTCGGTGTTCTTCGACCTGATCCAGCAGGACCCCGTGATCAGCCGCGTCAAGCTGATCGCCGAACCCTGGGACCTGGGCGAAGGCGGCTACCAGGTCGGCAACTTCCCGCCGCTGTGGTCGGAGTGGAACGGGAAGTACCGGGACGCCGTACGGGACTTCTGGCGCGGACGCCCGCACACGCTCGGCGAGTTCGCCTCCCGCCTGACCGGCTCTTCCGACCTGTACGAGCACAGCCGGCGTCGCCCGCGCGCCAGCGTCAACTTCGTCACCGCGCACGACGGATTCACCCTGCGCGACCTGGTCTCGTACAACGACAAGCACAACGAGGCCAACGGCGAGGGCAACCGGGACGGCGAGAGCGTCAACCGGTCCTGGAACTGCGGAGTCGAAGGCCCCACCAAGGACCCGCGCGTCCGCGCGCTCCGCGCCCGCCAGCAGCGCAACCTCCTGGCCACGCTGCTGTTGTCCCAGGGCATCCCGATGCTCTGCCAAGGCGACGAGTCGGGCCGCACCCAGCGCGGCAACAACAACGCCTACTGCCAGGACAACGAGGTCTCGTGGCTGGACTGGCGCATGGACGTCGAACGCCGTGCGCTGCTGGCGTTCACCCGTGACCTCATCGCCCTGCGTGCCGACCACCCCGTGCTGCGCCGCCGCCGCTTCTTCCACGGCGACACTCCGATCCGCGCGGACCAGCCGCTCCCCGACCTGGTGTGGCTGCTGCCGGACGCCACGGAGATGACCGACACCGACTGGGACCGCTCCGACGCCCACGCCGTGGCCGTCTTCCTCAACGGCGACGCCATCGCCGAACCCGACGCCCACGGCAACGCGGTCGTCGACGACTCCTTCCTGCTCCTGTTGAACAGCCACTGGGAGCCGATGGACTTCCGCCTGCCCGGCACCGCGTACGGCGAACGCTGGGCGACCCTCGTCGACACGGCTGCGGAGCCGGACGGCGTCCCGGACGAGGCCGAGCACAAGGCGGGCACCGTGATCTCCGTCGAGGCCAGGGGGCTGGTGCTGCTGTCGCGGCCGTCCCGGGCCGGCTGACCCCGCCGGAGTGCGGTCGGCGGGGCGTCGCCGGGTCAGCGCGCGGTGCGTGAAGTGATCGTGAACTGGGCGCCGTCCGGGTCGCGGAGCACCGCCTCCTGCGCGTCGTGCGTGAGGATCGTGCCGCCGTGGTGCTGGGCGGCCTCGACGCGGGCCGCCACGTCGGAGACGGAGAAGTGGACCTGCCAGTGCGGACGGATCGTGGGGTCAGGCGCGGCTTCCAGCGCGCCGGAGGTGATCCGGGCCACGGCCTCGCCCTCGCTGCGCAGGACGACCTCGTTCCCCTCGTAGTGGACCTCGCAGCAGCCGGGCTTCTCGGTGGCCCACTCCAGGACCTCGCCGTAGAAGATCGCGGCGTCGAAGGCGTCGCGGGTGTGGAGGCGGATGAAGGCCGGGGCGGCCTTGCGCCAGGTCTCCCAGTCGGTGAAGAGCGTGCCCTCCCAGATCCCGAAAGAGGCTCCGTGGCGGTCCGCCAGCAGGGCCGCCCGGCCGGGTGGGAAGGAGAGGGGGCCGACCGCGACCGTGCCGCCGCGCTCCCTGGCCCGGGACGCCGCCGCGTCCGCGTCGGACACGGCGAAGTAGGGGGTCCAGGCGACCGCCATCTGCCACAGGGACGCCACCCCGGCGATCCCGGCGACCGGCACCCCGTCCGCCAGCGCGATCCGGAAGTGGTCGCCGAGCTTCGCGGTACGCCATCGCCAGCCCAGCACGGCGGCGTAGAAATTCTCCGTGGCCGGCAGGTCCCGGCTGGTGAGGCTCACCCAGCAGGGCGCCCCGAAGACGGAATGGCTGGAGACGACGCTCTCCGAGCCCTCGAATTTGCTGTCGCTGTTCATGGCAGTCGCGTCCTGGTCTCGTCCGCCGGCACACCCCGGCCGCACTCCAGTGTCCAACCGGATCCGGGGCCGGTGCCCGTCGAGTACCCCGTGTCGGCGCTCCGATCCCGGTGGGGACGCGATCCTCGGACGACCGTTCGGGTGATGACCGGGAGTTCTGGGTTCTTACGCGGTCCTCCCGCGCATGCGCCACGCGCCGGATGAGGGGAGGATTCCACTCATGGCCGACACAAGGGAAAGATCCGGGCCCGGGCCGGCTGCCCCCGGCTTTGCACCGCCCCACCAGACCATGGCTCTCGCGGCGATGCTGTTCGCCGTCTCGATGACCTTCATCGACCAGACGATCGTCGCCATCGCCGCCCCCAGCATCGTGGACGAGCTGGGCCTGTCCTCCTCGGGCATGCAGTGGGTGGTCAACGCCTATCTGCTCGCCCTGGCCGCGTTCTTCGCGCTCGGCGGCCGCCTCGCAGACGTTCTCGGGCACCGCCGGATGATGGTGATCGGCACCCTGCTGTTCGTCGTCTCCTCCGTGCTCTGCGGCTGTGTCCCCGACGACAGCTTCGCCCTGGGCTGGCTGATCGTGTTCCGCGCCACGCAGGGCCTGGGCGCCGCCCTGATGTTCCCCGCCGCGCTCGCCGTCGTCGTCGCCGTCTTCCCGGTCGACAAACGTGGCCGGGCCCTCGCCCTGTTCTTCGGCCTGTCCGGTGCCCTCACCGCGCTCGGCCCGCTCCTCGGCGGCTGGCTCACCGACTGGACCTGGCGCGCCATCTTCTGGATCAACGTGCCCGTCGCGATCGTCGCCCTCGTCCTGACCGCGCTCGCCCGCATCCCCCACCAGGCCCGCCGTGAACGCCTCGACCTGCCCGGCGCCGTCCTCGTCGCCGTCGGCATGGGCCTGAGCGTGCTCGGCCTGCAACAGGCCTCGGCCTGGGGCTGGAGCAGCTTCGCCACCTGGGCCTGCATCATCGGCGGGCTCGCGGTCCTCGTGCTGTTCTGCGCCTACGAACTCCGCGTCGACGAACCCCTCATCAAGCTCCAGGTCTTCCGCGACAAGGCGTTCAGCGTCGACTCGGCCGTCCTGTTCTTCGCGATGCTCGCCTTCGTCCCGGTGTTCTTCTTCGCCTCGGTGTACGCCCAGGTCTCACTCAGCGCCTCGCCCAACCAGGCCGCGCTGTTCCTGCTGTACTTCTTCATCGGCTTCGGACTCGCCTCCCAGTGGGGCGGCCGGATCCTCGACAACCGCGGCGCGCGGCCCGCCATGAAACTGGGCACGGCCCTCGGCGCGGTCGGCTTCGCGCTGTGGGCGAACAAACTGACGGACCTCTCGATGCACGACCAGTGGCCCTACGCAGCCCTCGCGGGCGCCGGTATCGGCCTCCTGCTCGCACCCGCCTCGACGGACGCCGTGAACCGCTCTCTCAACGCCTCGTACGGCGAGGTCACCGGCATCACCCAGACCGTGCGCAACTACGCGGCGGCCGTGGGCCTCGCGGTGTTCGGCACGATTCTGACGCACGTCACCACCGACAACATCGTCGAGACGCTGCGGTCCAGGGGAGTGCCGGACGACCAGGCGCGGGAGGCGGCCCGCGACATCTCCGAAGCGGTCACCGGAAACCCGGACAGTCAGGTGCCGAGTGGCGAGGGCACCGTCGCCACGGCGATGCGTGACTCGATGGACGCCATCCGCATGGACTTCGCCGAGGCCAACCAGTGGGTGTTCTACGGGATGGCCATCGCGCTCGGCATCGCCTTCCTGTGCGCGCTGCGGCATCCGGGAACGCGGGTCACCGAAGAGACGCAGAAGCCTCGACGGGTACCCGCGAACCGCTGACGTCCGCCGCCGCTCGTGCGCGGCGGACCCTCATGTCGACTCCCGCCGCACCAGCTCCGTCGGGAGGATCACCGCCGCCGGGTCCTCGCCGCCGATCTGGGCCAGCAGGACCCGCACCATCTCGTTGCTGATGCGGTCGTAGGGCTGGCGGATGGTGGTGAGGGCGGGGACGGCCTCCGTCGCCGCGGCCGAGTCGTCGAAGCCGCCCACGGACACGTCGTCGGGGACCCGGCGGCCCGCCCGGCGCAGCGCCGCCAGGGCGCCCTGCGCCATCAGGTCGGAGGCCACGAACACGGCGTCCATGTCGGGTGCCTGGGCCAACAGCCGTTCGGTGCCCGCCTCGCCGCTGGCCCGGCTGTAGTCGCCGGAGACGATGAGCCGTTCGTCGATCTCGACGCCCGCCTCGGCGAGCACCTCCTTGTAGCCGGCGAGGCGGTCGACACCGCCGGGGGTGTCCAGTGGACCGGTCACGACGCCGATGCGGCGGCGGCCCAGCGACAGCAGATGGCGCACCATGTCGCGGGCACCGTCCCGGTCGTCGGCGGCCACGTAACTCACCTTGGAGCCGGGCGCCATGGGCTTGCCGCACTGCACGAGGGGAATGCCCGCCTCGCGGAGTTCCTGGGCGACCGGGTTCCCGGAGTGGCTGGACACCAGCAGCACCCCGTCGACGTGGCCCGCCGTGATGTACCGCGTGATCCGGCGCCGCTCGTCCTCCGTGCCGGCCACCATCAGCAGCAGGGGGATGTCGTGCGTGGCCAGTGCCTGGGTGCAACCGCGCAGCAGGACGTTGAAGTTGGGGTCCTCGAACAGCTTCTCCTGCGGTTCCGTGAGCAGGAAGCCGATCGAGTCGGAGCGGCCCGTGATCAGCGAGCGGGCGTGCCGGTTGACGACGTAACCCGTCTTGCGGATCGCGGCGTTGACGGCCTCGGCGGCCGTCGGGCTGACGTAGTGACCGCCGTTGAGCACGCGCGAGACCGTTCCCCGGGAGACTCCCGCCTCGCGCGCCACATCGTGAATGGTCGGCGGCTTGCGCCTGCCCCCCGTGCTGCTCATGGTCATGACTTTACGGCTCCGGAGAGGAGATCCAGACTCCAGAACCGCTGGATGACCAGGAAGAGCGCGATCAGCGGGATCACCGCGAGCAGCGCACCCGTGATCACCAGGGTGTAGAGCGCCGGAGTGTTCGCGCCCTGTTCGAGGAGTGTGAACAGGCCCAGGGTGATCGGGAACTTCTCGTCGTCGCTGAGCATGATGTACGGCAGCAGGAAGTTGTTCCAGACGGCGACGAACTGGAACAGGAAGACCGTCACCAGGCCCGGCACCATCATCGGCAGCGCGATCCCGGTGAAGATCCGCCACTCGCTCGCCCCGTCCATCCGACCCGCCTCGACCACGTCGGAGGGGACGGCGGCAGCGGCGTAGATCCGGGACAGGTACACGCCGTACGGGGAGAGGACCAGCGGCAGCAGCACCGACCAGTAGCTGTCCGCCAGGTCGGCCTTCGCCATCAGCAGATACTGCGGGATCGCGAGGATCACCGGCGGCATCAGCACGCCCGCCATCAGCACGTTGAAGACGGTCTCACGGCCCTTGAAACGGTAGATCGCCAGCGCGTAGCCGCTGACCGCGGAGACGGCCGTCGACAGGAGGGCGCCGACGCCGGCGTACAGGGCGGAGTTGCCCATCCACTGCCAGTAGATGCCGTCGCGGTAGGCGTTCAGGTCGGACAGGTTGTCCGCGAAGCCGCTGCCCGGCAGGAAGGTGAAGGTGGAGAACAGTTCGCTGCCCGACTTGGTGGCCGCGATCAGCACCCAGGCCACGGGGAGCAGACAGTAGACCGCGCCCAGCAGCAGGGTGAGCGTCGGGACGAGTGCGATCCGGCGGCGCAGCGGCGGGCCCTGGACGGTGCCCGGCGTGGTGCCCGCCGGGGCGGTCTTGCTGACGGCAAGAGAACTCATCGTGCTGCCTCCTGCTTGGTACGGGAGTTCGCGGCTCTCAGGAAGCCGAAGGAGAGGACCAGCGTGGCCACGGCGATGATCACCGCGCCGGCGGCCGCCGAATAGATGTCGCCCTCGCCGAAGGCGTCCCGGTACACCTTCATCAGCGGACTCCACGTCGTGGAGACCGAGTTGGTGAGGGGCTTGAGGGTGGTCGGCTCGCTGAACACCTGGAGCGTGGCGATGATCGAGAAGAAGAAGGTCAGCACCAGGGACGGCGCCACCATCGGGATCTTGATCCGCAGCGCGATCTGCAGTGGCGTCGCGCCGTCCAGCCTCGCCGCCTCGTACACCTCGACGGGGATCGCCTGCA
This sequence comes from Streptomyces europaeiscabiei, assembly GCF_036346855.1. Taxonomy (NCBI): domain Bacteria; kingdom Bacillati; phylum Actinomycetota; class Actinomycetes; order Kitasatosporales; family Streptomycetaceae; genus Streptomyces; species Streptomyces europaeiscabiei. Next base: position 845,280 of record NZ_CP107841.1, on the reverse strand, counting down.
GCGAGGTGTAGATGACGATCATGTTGAAGCCGGTGCCGCCCCAGATCGCGATGTTCGACAGCGCCGCGTACAGGCCGCCGCCGTCCAGCAGATCCGGCTGCGGGAGACCCAGTCTCTCCAGGACGAAGTAGAAGGGGCTGACGTCCGGGAGGTAGAGGAAGCCCCAGAGCAGGGCCGCCACGACGCCCGGGACGGCGTACGGCAGGAAGATCGCCAGCCGGGTGAAGGGGGCGAGCCTGACCTTGTCGCTGTCCAGCATGAGGGCGAAGACGAGGGCCAGGCCGAGCATGACCGGGACCACGATCGCGCCGTAGCCGAGGACGCGCAGGGCACCGTCGAGCAGTTCGGAGTCGGTCAGGGCGTCGGTGTAGTTCTCGAACCCCGCCCACACCTCGCTCCGCGCCCCCGAGCCGAGGCCCAGCCCCTTGACCTGCACCTTGTGCAGGCTGAGCCAGACCGCGTAGCCGATCGGGAGCGCGAAGAAGAGGGCGAACAGGATCGTCGCGGGGAGGAGGAAGGCGTACGGGGCCGTTCTGACCCCGTACGACCTCCGGCGTGCGCTGGTCACTCCGCGACCTCGAAGCCCTGCTTCTTCATGTCGGCGACGGTGTCGTCCTGCATGGTCTTCAGGGCGGCGCCGAAGTCCGACTTGTCCTTGGCGGCGGCGCCGAAGGCGTCCTTGAAGGAGGTGTAGGCGACGTTCACGTTCGGGCCCCACGCGGAGGGCGCCGTCGTCTTCGCGATCTCGGAGGCGACGGTGTAGAAGTCGGCCTGGTTGGAGAAGAAGGCCGGCGGTTCGGTGAACGCGCCACTGGTCTGCGCGGTCGTGGCGGCCGGGTAGATGCCACCCTCCTTGGCCAGCGCGGTCAGCGCCTGAGGGTCCGTGTTCAGCCAGGCGGCGAACTTCGCGGCGGCACCCTTGTCGTCCGAGTCCGTGGTCACCGCGGTCGAGGAACCGCCCCAGCTGCCGGTGGTGTTCTCGGAGGAGGACCACTGCGGCAGCGGCGCCACCTTCCACTTGCCCTCGGTGTCGGGCGCGGCGGTGGTCAGTGTGCCCGGCGCCCACACGGCGCTGACCCAGGCGATCTGCTTGCCGGTGTTGAGTGCCTTGTTCCAGGCCGGGGTGTACATCGGCTGGTTGTCGACGGCGCCCTCCTCGACCAGGCCGCCCCAGAAGTCGGCGACCTTCTGCGTCGCCGGGTCGTCTATGCCGACCTTCCACTTCTGGCCCTCGGTGGTCCACCACCGGGCGCCCGCCTGCTGGGCGAGACCGGCGAAGAGACCGGAGTCGCTGGCGGAGAACGTGGTGAGGTCGACGTCGGAGTCTTCCTTCTTCAGCTTCCGCGCGGTCTCGGCGAACTCGTCCCAGGTCTTCGGAACCGTCAGGTCGTACTTCTTGAAGAGGTCCTCGCGGTAGTAGAACATCATCGGCCCGATGTCCTGCGGGATCGCGTACACGGCGTCCGTGCCCAGCGTGGTCTGCTGCCAGACACCGTCGGCGAACTTGCTCTTCGCGTCGCCCGCCTCCTTCGCGATGTCGGCGACCGCGTCATTGCTGACCAGCGTCGGCAGCGCCTGGTACTCGGCCTGTACCAGGTCCGGGCCCTTGCCCGCCTTGTGCGCGGTGAGGATCTTGGTGACGAGGGTGTCGCCGGAGGCCTGCTTCTTCACCGTGACGGTGATCTGCTGCTCCTTGCCGGGACCCTTGTTCCACAGGTCCACGACCTTGTCCATGCCCGGCGTCCAGGTCCAGTACGTCAGCTTCGCCGGCCCCGACCGGTCCCCGCTGTCGTCGGACGACCCGCCACAGGCGGCCAGTGTGGTGGCGCCGAGCGTGACTGCGACGGTAGTGGCCACAAAGCGCCGGTGCTTCGAGATGTTGGGCATGGATCTTTCTCCCCTGACCTGGGTCCTCGCCCACTGCGAAGACCGTGTCATGCTTCTGTGAGCGTTCACAGTAGAGAAACATCCCGGACACTTGTCAATGGTTGTTGCTGTGCGGTTATGTTGGGCTCGCACCGTCGCCATTGTGTGTGCACGTTCCCAGATGATCGACCAAACGGGAGAGATCCATGCCGGAGACCACCCCCACGGGCCTCACCAGGCTCGCCTTCGGTGGGGACTACAACCCCGAGCAGTGGCCGGAAACCGTCTGGCACGAGGACGTCCGGCTGATGCGCGAGGCCGGCGTCACGATGGTGAGTGTCGGCATCTTCTCCTGGGCCCTGCTGGAGACCGGGCGCGGGGTGTACGACTTCGCCTGGCTCGACCGCCTGCTCGACCTGCTGCACGAGAACGGCATCCGCGTCGACCTCGGCACCCCCACCGTCGTCCCGCCGGTCTGGTTCTACCGCGAGCATCCCGAGGCGCTGCCCGTGACCGCCGACGGCACCCGCTACGAGTTCGGCTCACGCGGCGCCATCTGCCACAGCAACGCCGACTACCGGGCCGCCGCCGCGCACATCACCACCAAGCTCGCCGAGCGCTACGCCGACCACCCGGCGCTCGCCCTGTGGCACGTGCACAACGAGTACGGCGTCCCCGTCTCCGCCTGCTACTGCGACTCCTGCGCCGCCCACTTCCGCCGCTGGCTGGAGCGGTCGTACGGCACGGTCGAGGCGGTCAACGAGGCCTGGGGCACGGCCTTCTGGGGCCAGCACTACACGGACTTCGCGCAGATCAACCCACCGCGCGTGGCCCCCACGGTCGGCAACCCCGGACAGACACTCGACTACAAGCGGTTCGCCGACGACACCATCCGCGAGAACTTCGTCGCCGAGCGGGACATCCTGCACCGACTGGCACCCGGCATCCCGGTCACCACCAACTTCATGACCGCGCTCAGCCAGTGCGACTCCATCGACTACTGGGCCTGGGGCCGTGAGGTCGACCTCGTCACCAACGACCACTATCTGATCACCGACGGCCGCCGCACCCACGTGAACCTCGCGATGGCCGCCGACCTCACCCGCTCGGTGGGCGGCGGCGCCCCCTGGCTGCTCCTGGAGCACTCCACCTCGGGCGTCAACTGGCAGGCCCGCAACCCTGCCAAGGCCCCCGGGCAGATGGCCCGCAACTCCCTCGCCCATGTGGCGCGCGGTTCCGACGGCGCCATGTTCTTCCAGTGGCGGCAGTCCCGGCGCGGCGCCGAGAAGTTCCACTCGGCGATGCTGCCGCAGGCCGGCACCGACTCCCGGGTGTGGCGCGAGGTCGTCGAGCTGGGTGCCTCCCTCGACTCGCTCAGCCAGATCCGCGGCAGCCGGACCGTCGCCGACGTGGCCGTCCTGTGGGACTGGCAGTCCTGGTGGGCGCAGAACCTCGCCTGGCGCCCCAACGAGGACCACGAGGCCCGCGAGCGCGCCGACGCGTTCTACGAGGCCCTCTACGACCGCCACCTCACGGTCGACTTCGCCCACCCGGAAGCCGACTTGTCGGCCTATCGCCTTGTCGTCGTTCCGGCGCTGTACCTGATGACCGAAGCCGCGGGGAACAACCTCAAGGAGTACGTCGACAACGGCGGCACCCTCGTCGTCTCCTACTTCTCCGGGATCGTCGACGAGCACGACGCCGTCCACGAGGGCCCGTACCCCGGCGCCCTGCGGGACGTTCTCGGCCTGACCGTCGAGGAGTTCTCGCCGCTGCTCGGCGGGGAGAACGTACGGATCACCGGGCCCGACGGCTCCGAACTGACCGGTGACGTGTGGACGGAGTTCGTGGTGCCGCACGGTGCCGAGGCCGTGTGGACGTACGCCGACGGGCTCGCCGCCGACCGGCCCGCCGTCACCCGGCACCGGCTCGGCGAGGGCTCCGCCTGGTACGTGTCGACCCGCCTGGACGCGCACGGCCTCGACGTGCTCCTCGGCTGGGCCGCCGACGACGCGGGCATCGCGCCCCGCGCGGATCTGCCGCGCGACGTCGAAGTGGTCCGCCGAGCGGGGGAGTCGGGCGACTTCCTCTTCGCGATCAACCACACCGCCCTCGACACGAAGGTGCCGCTCGACACCGACGGCACCGAACTCCTCACCGGCGAACGCGCGGCGGGCCACCTCGTCGTACCCGCCGGCGCCGTCAGGGTCGTACGCCTCGACGCCTGACCACCGGATGTGGGCGGCGACCGGTCACCGAGCCGTAGAGGGTGACGACCGCCGCTCCCGGCCCAGGGCCGATCACCGGCCCCGGGCCGGCCCGGGGCGATCTCCGGCTCCGGGTCACCCACCCGGAGCCGCCCCGGCTCCGGGCCCCGCCCGAGGCTGATCTCCAGCCCCGGGCCACCCCCGAACACCGGCCTGATCTCTGGGGACATCCGGCCGGTACCGGCGGCGCCGCGCCCACGGCCTTCGGGCGCGGCGCCGCCACAGCATCGCGCAACCAGATCCCCACCTTCGTCGAAGGGACGACGATGTTCCACGCGAGACGCGCCCTCAGGGCCCTGCTGATACCGCTGTTCGCAGGCCTGGCGCTCACCACCCTGCCCGCCACGTCGGCACACGCCGCCTCCACGCTCACCAACGGGGGCTTCGAGTCCGGCGGCACCGGGACCGCGACGCCGGCCGGCTGGTCGACGTACTCGGCGGCCGGGCAGAACTCCGCCTCCTTCACCGAGTCCGGTGGCCACGGAGGCAGTTACCGCCTGTCCCACTACTCGGCCTCGGCCTACAAAGTGGAGACCTACCAGTACCTGTCCGGCCTGACCAACGGGAACTACAAGCTCACCGCGTGGGTGCGCTCCGGCGGCGGCCAGAACTCCGCGTACCTCGCGCTGAAGAACTGCGGCAGCGCCGAACAGCGCACCGACATCCCGGTCTCCGCCGGCGGCTGGATCCGGATCGTCACCTCGATCGCGGTGACGAACAACCAGTGCACCATCAGCGTCAACTCCGACGCCAACGCCGGTAACTGGATCAACGTCGACGACCTGACCTTCACGTCCGGTACGACGGGCCTGACCGTCAAGGGCTCCGACGTGTCGTCGCTCATCAAGAGCGAGGCCAAGGGCGGCGTCTACAAGAACAGCTCCGGCACCACCGGCGACGCGCTCGCCATCCTCAAGAGCGCCGGACAGAACTACGCGCGCGTCAAGGTCTGGGTGAACCCCGCCGACGGCTACAACAACAAGACGCGCGTGCTCGCCGCCGCCAAGCGCATCAAGGCGCAGGGTATGAAGCTGCTGGTCGATTTCCACTACTCGGACACCTGGGCCGACCCGGGCGCACAGACCGTGCCGTCCTCGTGGGCAGGCCACTCCTACAGCCAGCTGAAGACGGACGTCTACAACCACACCTACGACGTCCTCAACGCCCTCAAGTCCCAGGGCACCACCGCCGACATGGTCCAGGTCGGCAACGAGATCAACGGCGGCATGCTGTGGTCCGCCGGCTCCACCTCCAACTGGTCCCAGCTCGCCGGGCTGCTCAACTCCGGCTACGACGCGGTCAAGGCGGTCAACTCCTCCACCCAGGTGGCACTGCACCTCGCCAAGGGCGGCGACCTGTCCGGCACCCGCTGGTGGTTCGACAGCGCAGTCTCCAATGGCGTGAAGTTCGACGTCATCGGCCTGTCGTACTACGGCTACTGGCACGGCACCCTGGCCGACTTCCAGACCACGCTGGACGACGCGGCCTCCCGCTACTCCAAGCCGGTGTTCCTCGCCGAGACGGCCTACCCCTTCCGTCTCGACAGCGAGGACTCGCACGAGAACATCATCGACCTGAGCAGTGAACTCGTGTCCGGCTACCCGGCCACGACCGCCGGTCAGACCCGTTGGATGAAGGACGTCGCGAGCATCGTCGAGGCCGTCCCGAACGGCCGCGGTCTCGGGATCTTCTACTGGGAGTCGACCTGGACCGCACGCAGCGGCAACGGCTGGGACCCGACCGACTCGTCCTCCGGGAACGGCTGGGAGAACCAGGCGCTGTTCGGCTATGACGACAGGGCGCTTCCGGCGATGGCGTGGTTCGGCCACCGGTAGCGCTCCCCGTCCATGAAGGGGGCCGCACGCCTTGGCGCGCGGCCCCCTTCGGTCGTCAGGAGGCGACCGTCGTGTCCAGGAAGCGGTGCAGCGAGGCTGTCATGGCGTCCACGAACGTGTCTTGGACCTGCTCGGACACCCGGTCCAGGGAGAGATACGGGTTGAGGTCCTCCAACTCGACCAGCAGGAGGTCACCGTCCCGGGTGCGGCAGGCATCCACGCGCTGGATGCCGTGGTCGAGGGTGTTCCAGTCGATGAAACGCCGGGCGAAGGCGAGGTCGGCCTCCGAGGCCTCGTAGGGTTCCAGGACCCAGCGCCGGTCGGGGTCGGGCGCGTACAGGGCGTACTGGAAGGCGTCGTCGACGTAGTAGAAGGACACCTCGTAGCGGAAGTCGACGCGTGGTTGCACCAGGATGTCACCCCAGGTCAGGCCCGCCAGTTCGGCACCGCTCACGAAGCGCAGGCCGATCGAGTCCGCGCCGGCCTTCGGCTTGACCGCGTACGAGACGGTGTCGGGCAGGCGTGTCCGGTCCTCGGGCCGGTCGACGGTGGGGATGACCGGGTACCCGGCCCGGGTGAGGTCCAGCAGGTACCGCTTGCCGGTCATGTCGGCCCGGCCGGTCAGCGGGTTGTAGACGGGGGTGCCGAGTGCCGTCGCCCGTTCGCGGAAGGCGTCGTACGCCTCCTGGTAGTGGAGAACGGGGCCGCTGTTGCGGACCACGACCGCGTCGAAGCCGTCCATCAGCGCCGCCGCGTCCAGCGGGTGGCACAGGGCGAGGTCGAAGTCCGTGCGCAGCCGGGAGGTGAGGAGGATGTCCTCGTCGCAGTAGCGCCGCCCACGGGCCGGGTAGGCGAGGTCGGTGACGTACAGCAGGCTGGGGCGGGCGGGCACGGCGGTCTCCCTGGTCGGTGACGGCCAACTTAACCCGAGGTCACCAAGGGCAGCCCGGCCCCCTGCCAGGATGGACCGGCGGGGGCTTGGCGGGCGGACGATGAGGAGGCGGACATGATGGACGCGAGGGGCGCCGGACTCGTACCGGAGGTGTTCGTCGGGATCGGCGGACGCGGACCCGAGGATGTGATCGTCGACGAGCGCGGGCGGGTGCTGACCGGTGTCGAGGACGGACGCGTCCTGCGGGTGGACGGGCTCGCGGAGCCGGGGCGGGCGCGGGTCGAGACGCTCGCCGAGACCGGTGGCAGGCCGCTGGGTCTCGAACTACTCCCGGACGGAGACCTGTTGGTGTGCGACGCCGAGCGGGGGCTGCTGCGGGTCGCGACCGGCGACGGCACCGTGCGAGTGCTCGCCGACGAGGCGGACGGTGAGCCGCTGCGGTTCTGCAGCAATGTCGTGGCGCTCTCCGACGGGACGGTCTACTTCACCGTTTCCAGCCGCCGCTACCCCCTCGACCAGTGGATCGGCGACATCGTCGAACACACCGGCACCGGAAGGCTGTTGCGTCTCGCGCCGGGGGAGGGTACGCCCGAAGTCGTCCTGGAGGGGCTCCAGTTCGCCAACGGTCTCGCGCCTTCCGCCGACGAGTCGTTCCTGGTGCTCGCGGAGACGGGCGCCCGCCGGCTCACCCGCGTCCACCTCACCGGAGCGAAGGCCGGCACGAGCGAGCCCTTCGTCGAGGACCTGCCGGGCACGCCCGACAACATGTGGCGCGGCCATGACGGGCTGATGTGGGTGGCGTTGGCCGGGCCCCGCATCGGCGCCCTCGACCGTCTGCACCGCGCGAGTCCGGCGGTGCGGCGGGCCGCGAGCCGGGTGGCGGTACGGGCACCCTTCCGCCCGCTCGGGTTCGCCGGGGTCGTCGCGGTCGACGACGAGGGGCATGTCGCGCACACCCTCGTCGATCACCACTCCCGGTTCCGTATGGTCACCGGCGTCTGCGTCGCCGAGGGGCGGCTGATCCTGGGCAGCCTGTGGGAGCGGGGGATCGCGGTGTGCGAGCTGCCGGGGAAGCCGGGCTGAGGTCCGGCCGGGATCGGGTACGGGGCGCGTGCGGGGGTGACAGCGGCGGAGATAGGCTGTCGACCAGCCGCGATCCCCTTCGCGGCGCGGCGGTGGGGCCCGCCGTACCCGAACCGCGGCATCGGTGCCGACAACGGTCCCTGCTTGCGACGGAGCGCGCCCGGCGGACACCCGGGCCCCGGCGAGTAGGAGACGTACGCCCATGCCAGCCCCGCACCCCGACGGGCCCGAAGCCTCACCGTCCCCGGACGCCCCCGTGGCCGACCCGCCCCGGCCCGCCCTCGGGCACGGTCAGGCACCCGTGGTCGCGGTCGTGGCGGTCGGCGGCGGCATCGGCGCGACGGCCCGGTACGGCGCCTCCCTCCTCTGGCCCACGGGCCCGGCCGGCTTTCCCTGGACCACGTTCTGGGTGAACGTCGTCGGCTGTCTCGTCATCGGGCTCTTCATGATCGCGATCACGGAGAGATGGGCGGCCCACCGCCTGGTCCGCCCCTTCTTCGGCACCGGAGTACTCGGCGGCTTCACCACCTTCTCGACGTACGCCGTCGACATCCGGCGCCTGCTGGAGGAGGGCCACCCCGGCACCGCCCTCGCCTACCTCGCCGCGACCCTCCTGGCCGCCCTCACGGCGGTCTGGCTCGCGGCGGCGACAGCGCGTCTGGCCCTGCGGACCGGGCTCCCGCACACCGGGCCCACCGAAACGCGTGAGAAAGGTAAGAGGCCGTCGTGAACTGGGTGCTCGTCATCGTCGGCGGAATGGTCGGCGCGCCCCTGCGCTATCTCACCGACCGTGCCGTGCAGTCGCGGCACGACACGGACTTCCCCTGGGGCACGTTCGCTGTCAACGTCACCGGATCCCTGGTCCTCGGTGCCCTCACCGGTGCCGTGACGGCCGGTGCCGCAACCTCCGACCTGCAGCTTCTCCTCGGCACCGGACTGTGCGGGGCGCTCACCACGTACTCGACCTTCTCGTACGAGACCCTGCTGCTGGCCCGGAGCGGCGCCCGCTTCCACGCCGCCGCCAACGTGGTCGCGAGCGTGACGGCCGGGCTGGGCGCGGTCTTCGTGGGGCTTGCGGCGGCGCAGGCCCTCTGGTCCTGAGCGCCTAACCCTTACCCGGCCGTAGTACGACTGCCTCCCCGGCGCGATCACGCCCCGCCGTGACCCGTGGCCGGCCGTACCTCAGCCGTGCCCTTGTCAGCCATGCCCTCGCCGAGCAGAACTGGACCCCATGAGCACCATCACCGTCGGTCAGGCCGTCGTCCTCGGAGCGGTGGAGGGGGTGACCGAGTTCCTGCCGGTGTCCTCCACCGGGCATCTGAAGATCGCCGAAGGGCTCATGGGGATCCAGGTCGAGGACAAGGCGGTCGTCGGGTTCTCGGCGGTCATCCAGGTCGGCGCGATCGCGGCGGTGCTCGTCTACTTCCGCGGGGACATCGTTCGGATCGGCTCCGCCTGGTTCCGGGGGATCTTCCACTCGGCGCAGCGGCAGGACCGCGACTACCGGTTCGCGTGGTGGGTGATCGCCGCGACGATCCCGATCGTGGTCGTCGGGCTGGCCGCCCGGTCGCTCATCGAGGGGCCGCTCGCCTCGCTGTGGGTGGTGGCCGGTTCGCTGATCGTCGGCAGCGGTGTGATGTGGGTCGCGGAACAGGTGGGCCGGCGCAGGCGCGCTGAGGAGGACACCCGGTTCAGGGACGCGATGCTCGTCGGCGGTTCGCAGATCCTCGCTTTGCTCTTCCCCGGCTTCTCCCGCTCCGGCGCCACCATGTCCACCGCGCTGCTGCTCGACCTCGACCGGGTCGCGGCCACCCGGCTCTCCTTCTTCCTCGGCATCCCGGCCCTCACCGGCGCCGGGCTCTACGAACTGAAGGACGCCCTCGGTGCGGGGGTGGGTGCGGCCCCGCTGATCGTCGGCACCACCGTCTCGTTCGCGGTCGCGTACGCCTCCGTCGCCTGGCTGCTGAAGTTCGTGACCAGGCACTCCTTCAACGTGTTCGTGTCCTACCGGATCGTCGTCGGGGTCCTCCTCTTCGGGCTGCTCGGCGCGGGTGGCCTCAGCTGACAGCACACGCCGCAGGCGCCGTGTGGCTGATCCACGACCGCCCGTGACCTGGAAGATCGAATCCGGGGCCCCTTGACAGCCCCGTCCCGTCACCCGCAGGATCACCCCCGTGAACCTGTCAGACAGCCAGACAGGTGGCTCGGCACCCCGGCGCGTCAGCGCCATGGAAGCGGTGCTCACCCACCTCCGCGACGCCATCGAGCGCGGCAAGTACGCCATCGGGGACAAGCTCCCCTCGGAGGCGGAGCTCTGCCGCCAGCTCGAAGTGAGCCGTCCGGTACTCCGCGAGGCGCTGCGCGCCCTGCAGGTGATGGGACTGACCCAGTCCCGCACCGGCAAGGGCACCTTCGTGATCGGGAACGCCGTCGAGGACCCCACCTTCGGCGACTACGCGGCGAGCGACCTGCTGGAGGTGCGCCGGCACGTGGAGATCCCGGTCGCCGGGTACGCGGCGGTGCGCCGCACCCCGGAGAACCTGGACCACCTGGCCCACCTCCTGGACCGGATGGAACGGGAGACCGACACCACCGCCTGGGTCGCGATGGACACGCTCTTCCACCTGGCCGTGGCCGAGGCCGCCCAGAACCCGGTGTTCCGCCGGGTGATCGAGGAGATCCGGGACGCACTGGCCCGCCAGTCGGCCTTCCTCAACGAGCTGGGCGGCCGGCGCGAGCAGTCCAACCGTGAGCACCGGGCCATCGTCGAGGCGCTGATCGACGGTTCCGAACACGACGCGGTGGAGGCCATGTCCCACCACCTCGACCGCGTCGAGACCACCCTCACCGACATCGTGCGTTCCCCGCGCACGGACAGCTCCACGGAAGGCGGACGCGAGACGTGAGCGAGCAGTCCCTCGACAAAGACGTCGTACAGGCTGACCCCGGACAGGCCCCGGCGCATGTCGACGCCGGAGACGCCGGCTACAGCAAGTCCCTGAAGTCCCGCCACGTCAATATGATCGCCATCGGCGGCGCTATCGGCACCGGCCTCTTCCTCGGCGCCGGCGGCCGCCTCGCCGACGCAGGCCCGTCCCTCTTCATCGCGTACGCGGTCTGCGGAATCTTCGCGTTCCTCGTGGTCCGCGCCCTCGGCGAACTGGTCCTCTACCGGCCCTCGTCCGGCGCCTTCGTGTCCTACGCCCGGGAGTTCCTCGGCGAGAAGGGCGCGTACACGGCCGGCTGGATGTACTTCCTGAACTGGGCCACCACCGGTATCGCCGACATCACCGCGGTCGCCCTCTACACCCACTACTGGGGCATGTTCTCCGACATCCCGCAGTGGGTGATCGCGCTCATCGCGCTCGGGGTCGTCCTCGCCGTGAACCTGATCTCGGTGAAGATGTTCGGCGAACTGGAGTTCTGGTTCGCGATCATCAAGGTCAGCGCGCTCGTCATCTTCATGCTGATCGGCATCTTCCTGCTGGTCACCCAGCAGCCCGTCGACGGCCACACCCCCGGCCCGTCCCTGATCACCGACAACGGCGGCATCTTCCCCAACGGTCTGCTGCCCATGCTGCTGATCATCCAGGGCGTCGTCTTCGCCTACGCCTCCGTCGAACTGGTCGGCGTCGCGGCGGGCGAGACCGAGAACCCCGAGAAGATCATGCCGAAGGCGATCAACTCGATCATGTGGCGCGTCGGTCTGTTCTACGTCGGCTCCGTCCTGCTCCTGGCGATGCTGCTGCCCTGGTCCTCGTACAAGGCCGGCGAGAGCCCCTTCGTCACCGTGCTCTCCAACATCGGCATCCCGGCGGCCGGCGGCATCATGAACCTGGTCGTGATGACCGCGGCCATGTCCTCGCTCAACTCGGGCCTGTACTCCACCGGCCGCATCCTGCGCTCGATGGCGATGGCGGGCTCCGCCCCGAAGTTCACCGGTGTGATGAGCCGCAGCCAGGTCCCGTACGGTGGCATCCTGCTCACCAGCGGTATCTGCGTGTTGGGTGTCGGGCTGAACTTCGTGGTCCCGGCCGACGCGTTCGAGATCGTGCTCAACTTCGCCGCGATCGGCATCATCTGCACCTGGGGCATGATCATGATCTGTCACCTGGTGTTCTGGCAGAAGACCGAGAAGGGCGAGCTGACCCGCCCGAGCTACCGGCTGCCGGGCTCCCCGTGGACCGAGCTGGTGACGCTGTTCTTCCTGGCGTCGGTCCTCGTCCTGATGTACGCGGACGGCGGCGCGGGCCGCACGACCGTGCTGTGCCTCCCCCTCATCGTGTTGGCGCTGATCGCGGGGTGGTTCGGCGTACGTCGCCGGGTCGCCCAGCAGTCGGCCGGAGTGAAGAAGTGATTCAGGCAGTGACGTACGACCCCACGACCACCGGCGCCGCGGCGATCCCTGCGGCTCCGGTGGCCGCGGCCCCCGCGATCCGGGAACCGCTCCACGCCCCCGTCGCCCACCTCGTACGCGGAGGTGTCATCGAGGGCATCCACTACGGCTCTGTCGTGGTGCTGGGTGCCGACGGGGAGGTGGAACTCCAACTCGGCGACATCGAGGCGGCGTTCTACCCCCGGTCGGCACTCAAGCCGGTCCAGGCCGTGGCCATGCTGCGCGCCGGACTTCCCCTGGACGGCGAACTGCTGTCCCTGACCGCGGCCAGCCACTCCGGCGAGGAACGCCACCTCGCCGGAGCCCGGCAGATCCTGGAGCTGGCCGGGGCGACCGAGGACGACCTGCGCAACGTCACCGACATGCCGTACGACCCGGCCGTCCGGGACCGGTGGATACGCGAGGGGAGGCAGCCCTCCCGTCTTGCGCAGAACTGCTCCGGCAAACACGCGGCCATGCTGTACACGTGCCGGCTCAACGGCTGGTCGTTGGAGAACTACCTCGCCCCGGCCCACCCGTTGCAGCAGGCCATCGCAGAGATCGTCGAGGACCTCACCGGACAGGCCATCGCCCAGGTGACCGTCGACGGCTGCGGCGCCCCCCTCTTCTCCGTCTCCCTGCACGGCCTGGCCCGCGCACTCGCCCGGATCACCACCGCCACCGAGGGCACCCCCGAGCGCACGGTCGCCGACGCCATGCGCGCGCACGCCGAGATGGCGTCCGGCGCGGGACGCGACGTGGCCGGGCTGATGCGGGCCGTGCCCGGACTGCTCACCAAGGACGGCTTCGAGGGCGTCCAGGCCGCCGCGCTGCCGGACGGCCGGGCCGTCGCCGTGAAGATCGCCGATGGCGCCAACCGGGCCCGGGTGCCGGTGACCGCGGCCGCGCTCGTGCGGGCGGGGGTCGCTCCCGAGGTCCTCGCGGAGTTCGCGGGTGAGGCTCTGCTCGGGGGTGGCCGTGCGGTCGGTCGTGTCAGTGCGGTCCGGGCGTTGGATCCACTGCCGCGTCAGTAACGAACTTCGATCGCCCCCGCCGCGCCTGCCCTTCCCATCACCAGGGGCTGCGCCCCTTCGACCCCCGTGGTGCGGGTTCGGTGGGGCTTCTCGCGCAGTTCCCCGCCCCTGGAGGGCCCGCGGCCCTCTCGGACCGAAAAGGCACGGGGCGCGGCCCCTGCTTTTCAGGGGCGCGGGGAACTGCGCGACCAGCCCCCACCCACCCGTAGGCACGCACTCACCACCCGGCCACCCGCACATCACGAAAGAAGGCCTGCCCAGTCATGACCGCCGCAGTGACCCGCAGTGAACACGATCTGCTCGGAGACCGTGACGTCCCCGCCGACGCGTACTGGGGCGTGCACACCCTGCGCGCCACGGAGAACTTCCCCATCACGGGCACCACGATCTCCGCCTACCCTCATCTGATCGACGCGCTCGCCGCCGTGAAGGAGGCCGCCGCCCGCGCCAACGAGGAACTCGGGCTGCTGGCGCCCGCGAAGGCCGCCGCGATCATCGAGGCCTGCCGGGAGATCCGCGACGGCAAGCTGCACGACCAGTTCGTCGTCGACGTCGTCCAGGGCGGAGCCGGCACCTCCACCAACATGAACGCCAACGAGGTCGTCGCCAACAGGGCGCTGGAGCTGCTGGGCCACACCAAGGGCCGGTACGAGTACCTGCACCCCAACGAGGACGTCAACCTCGGCCAGTCCACCAACGACGTCTACCCGACCGCCGTGAAGATCGCGACCGTCTACGCCGTGCGCGAGCTGCTCAAGGCGATGGCGGTGCTGCAGGACTCGTTCGCCCGCAAGGCCGTCGAGTTCCGTGACGTGCTGAAGATGGGGCGCACCCAGCTCCAGGACGCCGTACCGATGACGCTTGGCCAGGAGTTCTCCGCGTACGCGGTGATGCTGGACGAGGACCGCAGCCGCCTGGCGGAGGCCGTGGAACTGGTCCACGAGATCAACCTGGGCGCCACCGCGATCGGCACCGGCCTCAACGCCCCCGCCGGATACGCGGAGTCGGCGCGCCGCCATCTCGCCGAGATCACCGGGCTGCCGTTGGTCACCGCCGCCAACCTGGTCGAGGCCACCCAGGACTGCGGCGCGTTCGTGCAGATGTCGGGCGTCCTCAAGCGCATCGCCGTGAAGCTCTCCAAGAGCTGCAACGACCTGCGGCTGCTGTCCTCCGGACCGCGCGCGGGCCTGAACGAGATCAACCTGCCGCCGGTGCAGGCGGGTTCGTCCATCATGCCCGGCAAGGTGAACCCGGTGATCCCCGAGGTCGTCAACCAGGTCGCCTTCGAGGTCATCGGCAACGACGTCACCATCACGATGGCCGCCGAGGCCGGACAGCTCCAGCTCAACGCCTTCGAGCCGATCATCCTGCACTCCCTGTCGGAGTCCATCACCCACCTGCGCGCCGCCTGCCTCACCCTCGCCGAACGCTGCGTGGACGGCATCACCGCCAACACCGAGGCGCTGCGCGCGAGCGTGGAGAACTCCATCGGCCTGGTCACCGCCCTCAACCCGTACATCGGCTACACGGCGGCCACCGACATCGCCAAGGAGGCCCTCGCCACCGGCCGGGGCGTGGCCGAACTCGTCCAGGAGAAGGGCCTGCTGCCCGCCGAGCGGCTCCGGGAACTGCTGCGGCCCGAGGTGCTCGCGGGCAGCGGCACCCCTTCGGCCTGATGGAGGCCACCACCTTCCAGCCGGTGCTGGAACGTATCGCCGAGGAGATCGGACGGACCCCGGGCCGCGGCCGGCCCGCCGACTACATCCCGGCGCTCGCGGCCCGCGACCCGCGCCGCTTCGGCATGGCCGTCGCGGAGCCGGACGGCACGGTGTACGGCGTGGGGGACTGGCGGGAGCCATTCTCCACGCAGTCCATCACCAAGGTGTTCACCCTCGCCCTCGACCTGGCCCGGGAGGGCGACGACCTCTGGGAGCACGTGGGCCGCGAGCCCTCGGGCAACCCCTTCAACTCCCTGGTCCAGCTGGAGTACGAGAACGGCATCCCGCGCAACCCCTTCATCAACGCGGGTGCCCTCGTCGTCACCGACCGTCTCCACACCCGTACCGGTGACGCGGCCGGCGAGCTGCTCTCCTTCATGCGATCGGAGAGCGGCAACCCGGACCTGGACTTCGACGCGCAGATCGCCGCCTCCGAGTCCGCGCACGGCGACCGCAACGCGGCCCTCGCGCACTTCATGGCGTCGTACGGCAACATCGACAACCCCGTACCGGCCCTCCTCGACCAGTACTTCCGGCAGTGTTCCCTCACCGCCTCCTGCGCCGACCTCGCCCTCGCCACCACCTTCCTCGCTCGCCACGGCGTCCGCGCCGACGGCACCCGCCTGTTGACGCGGAGTGAGGCGAAGCAGGTCAACGCGGTGATGCTCACCTGCGGCACGTACGACGCGGCCGGCGAGTTCGCCTACCGTGTGGGCCTGCCCGGCAAGAGCGGGGTGGGCGGTGGCATCATCGCCGTCGTACCGGGGCGCTGCACGCTCTGTGTGTGGAGTCCGGGGCTGGACGAGCGGGGAAACTCGGTGGCGGGAGTGGCGGCGCTGGAACGCTTCACGACCCTGACGGGACTGTCCGTTTTCTGACGGCCATCGGCGCCACCGTCGCCGTCGGCACCGAACCTGTGGACCGACCCCGTGGAGCGAACCCGTGGACCGAACGCGGGGGCGGGTTCGCGCACGGGTCACGCCCCGGTACCCGTCACGAAGGCGCCGCGTCGTCTCCGCGCCACTCGGCGTTGACACGCTGACCGAGTGTTGGCCATCGCTTTCCCCGTCGATCTCCGCTGCTGCCAGGCGCTCGGCCTGGCCGGATCCGCCTTTCTCGCCCTGGGAGGTGAGACCGCCGGTGCGCTGCCGGTCCAGGGGCTGCTGTCGCCGACCTCGGGGCGCGGTGCGCTGGGTCTGGTCGGTGTCTACTTCGGCGTCGTCCTGCTGATAGCCGCCTGGGCGCTGCTGGGAAAGGTGATACGGGGCCCCGAACCCCCGGCCCCCCGTGCGCTGCTCCTTGTGCTGGCCGTCTGGGCGGCACCCCTCCTCCTCGCGCCGCCGCTGTTCAGCCGGGACGTGTACAGCTATCTCGCCCAGGGCGCCATGGTCGACGCGCACATGGACGTCTATCTGCACGGTCCCGCCCGGCTCGGCGGGCCGCTCGCCGACGAGGTCGCACCGATGTGGCGCCACACGGCCACGCCGTACGGCCCCGTCTTCCTCGCTGTCGCCTCCGGGCTGTCCGGCCTGACCGAGGGCCGGATACCGGCCGGGCTCATCGGGATGCGTGTGATCGCCCTCCTCGGGGTGGCCCTGATGGCCGCGGCGCTGCCCCGCCTCGCCCGGCACGGCGGAGCCGACCCCTCCGTCGCCCTCTGGCTGGGCGCGCTCAACCCGCTCGTGCTCCTGCATCTGGTGGCCGGGGCCCACAACGACGCGATGATGCTGGGACTGCTGGGCGTCGGACTGGTGCTCGCGCGGGGCCGCCGCTACCTCCTCGGCGTCGTCCTCGTCACGCTCGCCGCCCTGGTCAAGGCACCCGCCGCGCTCGGCCTGCTGGCGGTGGTCGTGATGCGTGGCCGTACCGGATGGATCCGGACGAGCGTGGCCACCCTGGCCGTCGCGACGGGCACCACGGCGGCCGTGACCGCCCTGGCCGGCACCGGATACGGCTGGATCGCCGCCCTGCGCACCCCCGTGTCCCCGCAGAACTGGTCGCCCACCAGCGTCCTCGGCCGCGCCACCGGCACCCTGCTCCACGACCTCGGCAGCGACCTGGCCCCCCTCGCCCTCCCGGCCTGGCGCGCGGCCGGTCTCCTGCTGACCCTCGCCGTCGTCCTCTTCATATGGCTCCGACTGAGACCCGGACCGGTGTACGCGCTCGGCCTCAGCCTGGCCGTCGTCGCCGCGCTGGGCCCCGCGATCCGCCCCTGGTACGCGCTGTGGGGCCTGTTCCTCATCGCCGCGGCCGCCCGGAGCGTCCTGGTGCAGCGGCGGGTCGCGGTCGCCAGCGGGATGCTCGCGCTCGCCGTCCTGCCGAGCGGTGATCCGGCGGACACCGCGCAGGTCGTTCTGGCGGTGTGCGGGGGAGTGCTCGCGGTGGTCGTGCTGTGGCAGGCAGAACAGGCCTCCCGGGCACCGGCTCTGGAGCGCACGGCATGAGCGAACCGTGCCAGAGGTGGTTCCGGCCGCGCACCGACCGCGCCCGCGTCCTCCTCGTGCTCGGCATGGCCGCCGCCGTCACCGTCTTCACCGCGACCGTCCCGCTGCTGCGCGACTGGTTCGACCTGCGCGTCTACCACGGCGCCATCGACACCTGGGTCCACCACGGCGGCCGCATCTACGACTATCTGGTGCCGGGCACGACCTACGGATTCACCTATCCGCCGTTCGCCGCGGTCGTCATGCTGCCGATGGCGCTGGTCGGGCTGAGCACCGCGATCGTGCTGTGCCTCGCGCTCGACCTGGTGGCGCTCGCAGCGGTCCTGTACGTGCTGGTGGGGCCTGTCCTGCGCCGCTACGGCTGGTTCGGCGTCTCGCTCGCCCTCTGCGTGCTCGCCCTGTTCGAGCCGCTGCGGGACACCGTCAGCTTCGGCCAGGTGAACCTCCTGCTGCTCGCCCTGGTGCTCGCCGACGCCTGGCTGCTGGCCACCGGCCGGGGCCGCTGGGCGGGGGTGGGCATCGGCCTGGCGGCGGCGGTCAAGCTGACGCCCGCGATCTTCATCGGGCTGCTGCTGCTCGCCCGGCGGTGGCGGGCCGCCGGGCTCGCGACGGCCGTCGCCGCGGCCGTCGCCGCGGCCGCCACCGCGGCGGCGGCCTGGATCGCCCCGGCCGCCTCGCGCTTCTACTGGACCGAGGCACTGTGGGACACCAGCCGCATCGGCCGCCTCGACTATGTCTCCAACCAGTCGCTGCAGGGCGTCCTGGCCCGGCTCGTGGCACCGCACGAACCGAGCCGCGCCGTCTGGGCGGCGCTCGTCCTGGCCGTGCTGTGCGTATGGGTATGGCGGGTCCGTACGGCGATGCGGACCGAGGACTGGACGGCCGCGTTCGCCCTCACCGGGCTGACCGCGTGTCTGGTCAGCCCGATCACCTGGGTGCACCATCTGGTCTGGCTGCTGCCGTCCTTCGCCGTCCTGCTCAGGCACCGCCGGCTGCTGCCGCTTGCGGCGGCGCTGTACGTGCTGCTGTGCAGCAGCGTCGTCTGGCTGTGGTTCGACGACGCGTCCGGCATCGGCGGCTTCGTCGGCAGCAACACCTATGTGTGGATCACCCTCGGCCTGCTCCTGTGGCTGCCGGTCGGTCAGCCGCGGTTGAGTCGGCCGTTCCTGAGCCACAGCGCCAGCGCCACGCAGGCCGCACCGACTCCGGCCGCGCCCGTGACCGTGCCTGCCGACGACCAGCCGGGGGCGGTGACCTCTTCGTTCTCCTCACGGGCGGGCGGTGACCCGGGGGCGGCCCGAGGCCCAGCCGCCGGGCGCGGCGGCAGCAGCGAGCCCACGGCCTCGACGCGCCCGGCGGCACGGAAACCCCAGTCGAGAAGGGAGCGCGCCTCCTCGTAGACGGCGTAGCCGCTGCCGGACTGCGGACGCAGCACCGTCACGACGAGGGTGCGCCCACCTCGCTTCGCGGCGGCGATCAGGGTGTTGCCCGCGTTGCTGGTGTAGCCGTTCTTGACGCCGATGAGTCCCGGATAGCGCTCGATGCCGGCGCCGGTGAGCAGGCGGTTGGTGTTCTGGATGCCGTAGGACCAGCCGCCCGCGGGGAACTGTGCGGTGGCCGTGGCGCAGTACTCGGCGAACTCCGCGTTGCGCAGCCCGGCCCGTCCGAACACCGCGAGGTCGTACGCGGACGACACCTGGCCGGGCGCGTCGTACCCGTCGGGCGAGACGACATGGGTGTCCAGGGCGCCCAGGGACCGGGCCTTGTCCTGCATCTGCTCGGCGGTGGCCCGCCAGCCGCCGTTGAGGGCGGCCAGGACACGCACGGCGTCGTTGCCCGAGCTGAGGAAGACACCCCGCCACAGGTCCGCCACGCGGTAGGTGAGGTCTTCCTTGATGCCGACCAGGCTGCTGCCGGCGCCGATGCCCGCCAACTCCTCGGCCTCGACGGTGTGTCTGAGGCCCGCGGGGAGCCCCGGCAGCACGGTGAGCGCGAACAGGGTCTTCAGCGTGCTGGCCGGCGGAAGCTTTCGGTGCGCGTCGTGCGCGGCGAGTACCGCGCCGCTGTCGGCGTCCGCCACCAGCCACGACACCGCGGAGACGCCCTGGGGCACTCGGGGCGCCCCGGGCCGTGGCCGTACCTGTGTCCCCGACCGGTACAGGGACGGCGGCTCTTGCGCGGCCTTGGCGTCCCGCGCGCCCGCCCCGACCTGGAGGCCGGCACCTTCCGGGTTCGTCGCGACGGCCAGGGCCCCCAGCGCACAGACGGCGGAGCAGCAGAGGGCGACGCGGGTAACACGAGGGACGCGGGATGAGAATCCGATGGTCATACCGCAAACGTAGGAACGGTCGCGCCGTGGACCGGGGTGCCAGGGCCGAGGGCGCGGATCGAGTACCCGGATGCCTCATGTCATGCGGTCGGCAGCGTGGGCTGCACCTGCCGCAGGAAGGTCGCGTTGTCCGGTGTGGCACGCAGCCGCTCCAGGATCGTTTCGAGGTTCGCCTGCCCCTCGCGCGACCGCAGGGCCCTGCGCAGCCCCCGTACGGCCGTCAACTCGCCATGTGTCAGGAGGAGTTCCTCGCGGCGGGTGCCGGACGGGGTGATGTCGACGGCGGGGAAGACACGCCGGTCGGCGAGGGCGCGGTCTAGGCGGAGCTCCATGTTGCCGGTGCCCTTGAGCTCCTCGAAGAAGAAGTCGTCGGCGCGGGACCCGGTCTCCACCAGGGCGGTGGCCAGGATGGTGAGGGAACCGGCCTCCTCGGTCAGCCGGGCGGCGCCGAAGAGCCGCTTCGGGCCTTGCAGTGCGGCGGCGTCGACACCGCCGCTCAGGGTGCGGCCACCGGAGGCGGCCGCGTTGTTGTGGGCCCGGCACAACCGGGTCAGGGAGTCCAGCAGGATCACGACGTCCTCGCCCTGTTCGACGAGCCGCTTGGCGCGCTCCACGACGAGTTCGGCGAGCGCGATGTGCTCCTTGGGGGACCGGTCGAACGTCGAGGCATACACCTCGCCCCGTACGGAGCGCCGCATGTCGGTCACCTCCTCGGGCCGCTCGTCGAGCAGCACCACCATGAGGCGGGCCTCGGGGTGGTTGGCGGCGATCGCGGCGGCCACCTGCTGCAGCAGCACGGTCTTGCCGGTCTTGGGCGGGGCCACGATCAGCCCGCGCTGCCCCTTGCCGACGGGGGCCACGAGGTCGACCAGACGGCCCGTCAGGCCGCTCGCCGGGTGTTCGAGCCGCAACCGCTTGCGCGGGTGCAGCGGGGTGAGGTCGTGGAAGTGCGGGCGGCCGCGCAGCTCTTGGGGCGTACGGCCGTTGATCCGTTCGACCTCGGTGAGGGCGCGCCGGCCGTCGCGTACGCCCTCGACGGTGTCGCCCTTGCGCAGGCCGTACCTGCGGATCAGCGCGGCGGGGACCTGCGGGTCGGAAGGGCTGAGCAGGCCGCACTCGGCGCGCAGGTGTCCCTGCCCGCTCTGTGCGATCTCCAGGACGCCGGTGACCAGTGCCGGAGGCTGCCGATCGGTGGAAGTGCGTTCGAGTGTGGTGGTGGTCATGGATGGGGGTCCTTTCGAGGACGTGAGGAAAACGCATGGGGAAGGGAGGGGGAGCGCACACCCGGGGTACGGCCGAGCCGTTCACGGCCGCGCGGTGTGGCGGCCTGTGTGTCGCGGGTGGTGCGGGGAAACTGACGGCCGGTCGGGAATCGACGGGCGGTTCAGCGGAAGAGACCTCAGGATCTGAGAGAGAGCGGCACCGGCGCCCCGAAAATGGGCGATACACACGTGCCAAGGCGAGTGTACCACCATCAGTGGCCGTCTGTTGGGGAGTTCCTTACCGATGGCTTACCCGTGGCCTTTGAACTGATCTCGCGGACCCCTCGTACAGATGGGGGCACCGCCAGCGGTCTTCGCACGGAAGGAACGTCGCGTGTCGCTCTTCACGCGCTCCAGCCCATCACCCGACACGGACGCCACGGACGAGACGAGCAAGCGGTCGACGGCCCACGCGTCGGCGTCGGACGATCCCGCCGCGGGCGCTCCGGCGAGGACCGGTGCCCCCGTCCGTCGATGGCTGAGACACCGCACGGCGTTCCAGGACAAGTACCCGCTCGCCGCACGAGGTCTGTCGTGGGGGGTCACCGCGCTGGCCGCCGCCCTGGTGTACTTCGCGTTGCTCATGCCGGGCAAGGCCGAGTTCTTCGAGGTGCGGCAGTTCCTGCGGATACCGGTGGAGCCGATCCTCGGCGCCGCCCTGCTGATGGTGCTGCCCCGCCGGCCGAGGCTGGTGGCGGCGGTCGGCATCGGGGTGGGTCTGGCCGCGCTGGTGGTGGTGAAGGCGCTGGACATCGGCTTCAACCAATTCCTCGGCCGCGGCTTCAACGTGGTCCTCGACTGGGGCCTGCTCGACGACGCCGAGTCCTACGTCAAGGACACCCTCGGCTCCACGGGCGCGCGGGCCGCCGTGATCGGTCTCGCGGCCCTGGTGCTGCTGCTGTTCGTCGTCATGGCCCTGGCGGTGGTACGGCTCGTGAACCTCCTGGCCCGTGAACGGGACCGGGCGACCAGGGGCACGATCATCGCCGGCGCCGTGTGGATCACCTGTGCGGCGCTGGGCCTGACGCCCATCGAGAACACCGCGGTCGCCTCCAGGAGCACCATCGGTTTCGTGCAGGACCGCTGGGCCCGGGTCCAGGAGACACTCAGGGACGAGGCCGCGTTCGCCGAGGAGGCCAAGAGGGACAGGTTCGCCGATGTGCCCGGCGACCGGCTGCTGACCGGGCTGCGCGGCAAGGACGTGATGATCACCTTCATCGAGAGCTACGGGCGCGCCGCCCTGGAGGACCCGGCCGTCGCGCCCGGCGTGAACGGGGCCCTCGACGAGGAGGGCGAGGCGCTGACCAGGGCCGGGTTCGCGGCGAAGAGCGGCTGGCTGACCTCCGCGACGTACGGCGGCAGCAGCTGGCTCGGCCACTCCACCTTCCTGACCGGCCTGTGGATCGACAACCAGAGCCGCTACCGTACGGTCACCGCCGGCGAACGCCTCACGCTGCCGGGCGCGTTCCACAAGAGCGGGGCCTGGCGGACGGTCGGCATCGTGCCCGGGGTGCAGAAGAACTGGCCGGAGGGCGACTTCTACGGCCTCGACAAGGTCTACGACTCCCGCGATCTCGGCTACCAGGGGCCGAAGTTCAGCTGGTCGACGATGCCCGACCAGTACGCGCTCACCGCGTTCGAACGCCTGGAGGCCGCCAAGAAGGGCGACAAGCCGCTGATGTCGGAGATCATCCTGACCTCCAGTCACCAGCCGTGGGCGCCGCTGCCGGAGATGGTCGGCTGGGACGAGGTCGGCGACGGCTCCGTGTACAAGGGCATCGAGAAGGCGGGCAAGGACCCGGCGGACGTCTTCACCGACCCCGTCAAGGTGAAGGAGGAGTACGGCAGGTCCGTCCAGTACTCCCTGCACAGCCTCCTGCAGTACGTGGAGAAGTACGGCGACGAGAACACCGTGCTGGTCTTCCTCGGCGACCACCAGCCCATGGCGAGCGTCAGCGGCAACGGCGCAGGCCACGACGTACCGGTCACCGTCGTCGCCCACGACCCGAAGATCCTCGACAGGATCGACGACTGGGGCTGGTCCGACGGTCTGCGGCCCGGCGACGACGCCCCGGTCTGGCGCATGGACTCCTTCCGCGACCGCTTCCTCACCGCGTACGGCGAGGAGCCGCACGTGGCCGGCTCGCCCTCGCCGTAGAAGTCCGCACCGCGTGAGCGGCTGCCCGGAGCGGGGCTCCGGGCAGCCGGCCCCGACGGCTAACCGCCGAGCTCGAAGATCCCGTATCCGAAGCCCCGTGCGGTGATCGTGCCGCCCACGATGTCCACGCCCTGCCCCTCCAGAGTGCTCCGGACGGGGAGCGTGTACGGGTAACCGGCCTCATGGCGCTGCGGGTTGACGACCACCAGATACCTTCCGCCCCGGAGGTACACGAACGGATACCCCGCGTGCAGCACTTCCACCGAGCCGCCGGAGCCCAGCTCGGGCGTGCGCCTGCGCAGGGCGATCAGACGGTGTACGAGGTGGAGGAGCGAGGTGTCGTCGGCGCGCTGGGCGGCGACGGTCGGCCGGTCGGGGGAGGGGTCGACGGGGAGGTAGAGACGATCGGCGGGGGCGGTGGAGAAGCCCGCGTTCGGGGTGTCGCCCCACTGCATGGGGGTGCGGGAGCCCGCTCGGTTGTAGCGGGGGCCGAGGACACTGCCCTCCTTGTCGGGCAGGCCCGGCAGGTAGCGCATGCCGATCTCGTCGCCGTAGTAGATCGCCGGGAGCGTCGGCCAGGTCAGCTGGAAGGCGAACGCGGCGGGCAGTTGATCGGCCGTGCGGGGGCCGCAGTTGAGGCGGGAGAAGTCGTGGTTGGCGGTGGGGAGCGCGATCACGCCCGTGCCTTCGACGGCTGTGGACGCCTGCTGCCAGGCCTCGGCGAAGGGGCGCGGCGAGCCATGGCCGCTCGCGTCGAA
Source organism: Streptomyces europaeiscabiei (assembly GCF_036346855.1). NCBI lineage: Bacteria > Bacillati > Actinomycetota > Actinomycetes > Kitasatosporales > Streptomycetaceae > Streptomyces > Streptomyces europaeiscabiei. The sequence continues at coordinate 821,259 of NZ_CP107841.1, read as the reverse complement.
GAAGCAGTCGAGGGGGTCCCAGTTCTCATGGACCGTGCCCCCGCCGTTGTTCCACAGCGAGCGCAGCGCCAGGCCGTCGGAGCGGCCGCCGAAGTGGAGGAAGAAGTCGGCGTGGAAGCCGGCCGGGATCGACACCTCCGGCTCGCCCCACTCGGCGAGCAATACGGCGTGCGGATGGGCGGCGTCCAGCCAGTGCCGCAGTTCCGTCCAGACGCGGGCGGTCTCGGCCCGGTCCGGGTCGTCCTTGACGAGCGAGGCGGCCATGTCGACACGGAAGCCGGAAAGGCCGAGGCTCAGCCAGTGGTCCATGATCGTGCGGAGGGCGTGGCGGTTGGCGCGCGGGCCGTCGGAGTCGGCCGGCAGCCGCCAGGGCTCGGCCGGATTCTCGCGCGCGTAGCCGAAGTTGAGGGCGGGCTGGGAGTCGAAGAAGTTCGGGAGGTACGCGCCCGGCCGGGTCCCGGGGGAGGCCACGAAGCCTTCCGGGCGGCCCTGCGCCGTCCAGATGTAGCGGTGGTCGTCCGGGTCGTTCGCGGAGGCCCTGAACCACGGGTGGTCGATGGACGTGTGGCCGGCGACGAGGTCCAGCAGGATCCTGATGCCCCGGCGGCCCGCCTCGTCGACGAGCTGTGCGAGGTCGTCGTTCGAGCCGTAGCGCGGGGCGACGTTCAGATAGTCCGCGACGTCGTACCCGGCGTCGCGGAACGGGGAGACGAAGCAGGGGTTCAGCCAGACGGTGTCGACGCCCAGCCAGGACAGATGGTCGAGGTGGTCGGTGATCCCGGCGAAGTCCCCGATGCCGTCCCCGTCGGAGTCGGCGAAGGACTGCGGATAGATCTGGTAGAAGACGGCGTCGGCCAGCCAGGTCGGGGCAGGACGGAACGAAGTCATGTCCTGGACCATAGGCGAGGGCACACCCCGGCCGCTGCCCCGAGCCAGGGCCTAAGCTGACGTGATGTTCACCCCGCAAGGCCCCAGCCTCCGCGAACTCGCCGTTCAGGCGCTCTCCTCCGTCGAACACGGCTACGACCTGCTCGCGCCCAAGTTCGACCAGACCCCGTTCCGGACACCGGACGCCATCCTGGAAGCGGTCGAGGCGGCCCTGTCGCCGCTGGGCCCGTTCGACCACGGGCTGGACCTCTGCTGCGGCACCGGGGCCGGGATGGAGGTGCTGCGCGAGGTGTGCCGGGAGAGTGTCACCGGCGTCGACATCAGCGCCGGGATGCTGGCGGTGGGCAGGGAGCGGGTGGGCTCCCGCACCTCGGCAGACGAGGGGACCGCCTCCGCCCGCTCGGGCGGCCCGAGTTCGCCCACCCCTGGCTCCGCAGGTCCGCGGGCGGCTTCCGCCGGCTCCGCAGGCCCGGGTCCGGCCGCCCCCGGCTCCGGCGGCCCCCGCGTCTCCTGGGTGCGTGGTGACGCCCTGGCGCTGCCCTTCGCCCCCGTCTTCGACCTGGCCGTCAGCTTCGGCGCGTTCGGGCATTTCCTGCCGGAGGAGTTGCCGGGCCTGTTCTCCGAGGTGCACTCCGCGCTGCGGCCGGGCGGGCGCTTCGCGTTCCCGCTGCCCGCGCCCGCTCCGCCGAACTCCCCCTGGTACTGGGCGGCCCTGGGCTTCGACGCGGCGATGCGGGTGCGCAACGCGCTCTGGCGGCCGCCGTTCGTCATGTACTACCGGCCGTTCCGGCTCGGCGTCGTACGGCGTGAGCTGGAACGCACCGGGTTCGAGGCCGAGCTGTTCGCGCTGCCCGAGTTCGGGCGACGGCCCGACGGCAGCCCCCGGTGCCGGATGGTCGTGGCCACCCGCAAGGGGTGACCCGGCCAGGGTGGCCGCCGGGTGCCGCCGACTCCCTGTGCCCGGGGGGACGCGAGGAGGGGGGCCGCGGTGATCCTTTCTGACACGGCCGAGCTGCTCGCGCACGAGTGGGCGGAGGCCTTCCGGGCGGCGATGGCGGACGTGTCCGTGCGGTGCGCGGTCACCCACGAGGAACGCGCAAGCGGCGGGTACTGGCCGGCGCGGGCGAGTTGCGGCTCGTCGACCTCCCTGCCCGTACACCACCTGTACGCGGCTACGGACGCCCTCGCCGCCGAGCACGGGCGCGCCCGCGCTCGGCACCGACACCGTGAACTCGTCCGGACCTGATCACCAGGCGTACGAGGGTGACACCGCAGAAGTGGCGCGGCGCGCTCCAGCCGTTCCCCCGTTCCCCCGTTCCCCCGTTCTCTCCGGGGCGACGCAACGCGCTCCGGCCGTACCCCGCCTCTCCCGGTGTGGTCACAGCGCGCTGTACAGCGCCTCGACGAGCGCCATCTTGCGCGGGTCGTCGGCGATGTGCGGGCCCATACGGTTCATGACATAGCCGAGGGAGACGCCGGCCTCGGGGTCGGCGAGGCCACTGGAACCGCCGTAGCCGTCGTGGCCGAAGGCCCTCGGGTTCGGCCCGTACGAGCCGTGCGGGCCGCTCAGCCACAGCCCGAGCCCGATCTCAGTGTCCCGGCCGAACCCGGCGCCGAGCACCAGGTCACGGCAGGCACCCTGGCCCTCGCGGACCCGCTCGGCCGCCTCCGGCGACAGCACCCGCCGCCCGCCCCAGGTGCCGCGCAGCGCGAGGATCCCGTACAGCGCGGCGACCGCCCGCGCGGTGCCGTGACCGTTGGCGGCCGGGACCTCGGCGGCCCGCCACCGGGGGGTGTTGGCCTCGGCGGCGCCGACCAGTGGGTTGGCGAGGGCGGCCAGTGCGGTGGGCGTCAACTGGGCGAAGACAGCGGCCTGTTCACTGGACGTCGCGGTCGGCGGATGCACCAGCTCGGCCGCCCGAGCCGCCTCGGCGTCGGGCAGCCCGATCGTGAAGTCGATGTCGAGCGGCCCGGTGACCTCACGCGCCAGGAAGGCGCTCGGCAGCAGCCCCGACACCCGCCGGACCACCTCGCCGACGAGGAAGCCGAACGTCGTCGCGTGGTAACCGGACCGCGTGCCCGGCTCCCACCAGGGCTCCTGCGCCGCGAGCCGCTTGACCGTCAGCTCCCAGTCGCAGAACTGCTCGAACGAGAGGGGTTCACGCGGCCCGGCGAGCCCCGCCCGGTGCGACAGCAGATGCCGGACGAGCACCCCCTCCTTGCCGGCTGCCGCGAACTCCGGCCAGTACGCGGCCACCGGAGCGTCCAGGTCGAGCAGGCCCCGGTCGGCGAGGATGTGCGCGCACAGCGCGGTCGCGCCCTTGGTAGTGGACCACACGTTGACCACGGTGTCCCGCTCCCAGGGGCGGGTCCGCTCCGCGTCGGCCCAGCCGCCCCAGAGGTCCACCACGGTCTGCCCGTGCAGCGTCACCGTGACCGCCGCCCCCAGCTCGTCCCGCTCGCCGAAGTTCTCCTCGAACGCGTTGCGCACGGCCTCGAACCGTGCCTCGCAGCGACCCCGCACCTGTGACTGGGACATGAACCCTCCGTCGTCCGCCGCCGTTCGCCGGCGCGAGGGCCGCCCGGCCTCCCTGAACATACCGACTGGTCGGACAGGAGGGAAGCCGCGCGGTGGAACCTCAGCCACCGCCCCCGGAGCGAGTCAGAGGAGGAACATGGGACGAATGGCCTCTCTGTGCTCCCGGACCGTGTGCCAGTAGTCCCGGGTCTCCACGGCCGGTCCGGCCGCGTCGAACCGTACGAACACACAGCCCGCGAGGGTCTGTGGTGCCTCGTTCTCGTCGGACAGCACCCGGAACTCGGCGACGGCCAGACCGTCCGGGCCGATCATCGGCTCCGAGAAGCGCACATCGGCCACCCGCTCGTCGGCGAACGACCGGCGCAGATACGCGGCCAGTCCGTCCCGGCCACGGTGCGGTTCCCGGAACGGCATCGAGCGGTGGACGCAGTCCATGGCGTACAACTCCAGGATCGCGTCGACGTCATGGGCGGCCCACGCCCGCTGCCACACCCCCACGAAGCGACGGGCCGCCTCGGCCGTGTCCATCGTGTCCCGCCCGCTCAGAGCTGTGAGGCCAGCCAGCGCAGCTTGACCGCCTCCTGGAAGGGGCCGCCGCCCTCGTGGTCGTTGAAGTCGTAGACCTCGATGCGCTTGTTGGCCTCGGCCCAGGCGTTGAAGGCCGCGAAGACCGTGGACGGCGGGCAGGTCTGGTCCTCCAGGGCCGCCGAGAACAGGGCGGCCGCCCGGCCGCGCGCGGCGAAGTGCACGGCGTCGAAGTAGGCGAGGGTGCGCCCGACCTGCTCGGTCCGGCCGCGATGGGTCTTGAGGTATTTGCCGATCTCGCGGTACGGATCGCGGTCGGTGAGAGTGGTGGAGCGCGGGAAGTCGCACAGGAACGGCACGTCGGGCGCGACCGCCACCAGGTCGGGGACGAGTCCGCCGACGGCGATGGCGATGCCCCCGCCCTGGCTGGAGCCGACGACGGCCGTGCGCGCCGCGTCGGTCCGCGGATGGGCGCGGGCGGCCTCCACCGCGCGTACGGCGTCGGTGTACACCCGGCGGTAGTAGTAGTTCTCGGGGGCGTCGATGCCCCGGGTCATGAAGCCGGGGAAGGCGGGGGCGCCGGCCACCGGGTCGGGGGTGTCGCCGCCTCCGCCCCAGGCGCTGCCCTGGCCCCGGGTGTCCATGACGAAGTGGGCGTAGCCCGCCGCGGCCCACAGGAGGTGGGTGTGGGGCAGGCCGCGGCCGCCGCCATAGCCGATGAACTCCACGACGGTGGGCAGCGGTTCGCCGGCTCCGGCCGGGAGGACCAGCCAGCCCTTGACCGGGTGGCCGCCGAACCCCGAGTAGGTGACGTCGTACACCTCGACGGTCTTCAGGTGGGTCTCGACCGGTTCGAAACGGGCGTCGAGGTCGTGTTCGCGTGCTCCTTGGAGCGTCTTCGTCCAGAAGGCGTCGAAGTCGCCGGGCTCCGTCGAAGCGCTTCGATAACCACGGAGCTCGTCCAACGGCAGGTCGAACAGGGCCATGGATGACCACCTTTTTTGAGTTCTGAGGTGCGGATGATCACACCGTACGTGGGGCGCCGCGGGCCCGCCAAGGGTGTCTTCAGGGCCCGCGACGGCCCCACGCCTCATCTCCGGCCTGCCCCGAGGCTCACCTCTGATCGGCCCCGACCAGTGCCCGGACCTCGAAGTCCTCGTACGCGGTCTCCTCCTGCCGGGGACCGAGGCAGGAGCCGAGCCAGCCCAGCAGGAAGCCCGCCGGGATCGACACGATGCCCGGGTTCTGCAGCGGGAACCACGCGAAGTCGGCGTTCGGATAGACCGAGTCGGGAGTGGAGGAGACGACCGGCGAGAACAGCACGAGCAGAACGGACGTGACCAGGCCGCCGTACAGGCTGAGCAGGGCACCGCGGGCGGTGAATCCGCGCCAGAACAGGCTGTAGACGATGGTCGGCAGGATGGCGGACGCGGCGATCGCGAAGGCCAGGAACGCCAGGGTGGCGGTGTTGGTGCCCCAGGCGAGGAGGGCGAACATCATGCTGAGGACGCCCAGGATCACCGCCGCGATCCGGGCTACGCCCAACTCCTGCGTCTCCTTCGCCTTTCCCTTGCGGAGGACCTCGCCGAAGAGGTCGTGGGCGACGGACGAGGCGGCGGCGAGCATGAGGCCGGCGGCGACGGCGAGCAGGGTGACGAAGGCCAGGGCCGAGACGATCGCCGTGAGGACCTCGCCGCCGAGTTCCTTGGCGAGCAGCAGTACGGCCGCGTCACCCTTGTGGTCGATGTCCGAGATGGTGTCCCGGCCCACGACGGCGGTGGCGCCGAGGCCCAGCACGCCGGCCATCAGGCACACGAACCCGACGAGGCCCACGGCCCACACCACCGAGGCGCGCAGCACCCGGGTCCTGCGCGGGGCGAACATCCGCATCATCACGTGGGGGAGCGCGGCGAGCCCGAGCACGATGGCCAGTTGCAGACTGAAGAAGTCGATCTTGCTGATGGGGCCGCCCCCGTAGCGCAGGCCCGGCTGGAGGTACGCGTCGCCCAGCCCGCTGCCCGCCTTCGCGGACGCCATCAGCTCGTCGACGTTCCAGTCGAAGCGGTTCAACACCAGCACGGCGACCACCGTGACCCCGGCGACGAGCATCACGGCCTTGACCACCTGGATGAAGGTGGCGCCCGGCATGCCGCCGATCGCCGCGTAGATGGTCACGATCGTGCCGATGATGATCACGACCATGGTGCGTGTGGTCGGGCCGGGTTCGCCCACGAACTGTGTCATCAGCGCGATGCTGCCGACCAGTTGGGCCACCAGATAGAGGGTGCACACGGAGAGCGTGCAGATGGCGAGCGCCAGCCGGACGGGCCGGTGCCGCAGCGGGAACCGCCGGGCCAGGGCGTCACCCAGGGTGAACCTGCCCGAGTTGCGCAGGGGTTCGGCGATGAGCAGCAGCACCATCATCCAGGCGACGACCGTGCCGCCGAGGTAGAGCAGCCCGTCGTACCCGGTCAGGGCGACGAGGCCGGTGCTGCCGAGCAGGGTCGCGGCCGAGAGATAGTCGCCGCACATGGCGAGGCCGTTGCGCAGCGGCGACATGTCACGGTTGCCGAGGTAGAACTCGCTGATCTCGTCCCGCTGCGGTGCCGTCAGCAACGCGGTGAACAGGGTGATGACGACGACGGACAGGAACAGCACGAACGTCAGCCGCAGGCTGAACGCGTCCGCCACGCTCGCGGAGACGGTCACCATGCGCCGAACCGCCGTCCGGCCGGGACGCGCCGCTGCTCGGCCTCCTGGTCCTCCAGGTGGGCACGGAGTCGACGGACGACCGGGTCGATGTTCTTGCGCATGTGCCGTACGTACAGGAACGCGGTCGCACCCATGACGGCGAACTGCGCCAGGCCGAGGGCCAGCCCCAGCGTCAGATGTCCGATCAATCGCTGATTCATTACTCCCGGAACGAAACTCGACAGGAGGACGTACGACAGGAATCCCCCCACGGACAAGGTGGTCGCCCATACTCCGAATCTGCGATATGCCGCGCTTATTGAACGAAATTCAGGGTGTGCGTGTATCGGCTGCCGGCCTGTTCGTGTGGGGGGAATCGGTGGGGAACTGTCGTGCCGTGCCGTGTAGTTGGACACAATGCACCCTCTTCGCTGCCTTATGCCTGTGGGGGAGAAGGCGGAGTATGGCAGCAACGCAATTGAAGTATCAACTGCGTTGGCGGGATGAATTTTGTGGACGTTTCGCGGTTGGCCGACATGCGGTGCGCAGCTTTTTAGCTGAGCAATGTTCTTGTTTCTGTCGTCAGGCCCAGCGATGTCCCCAGTCGGGTCCGGTCCGCGCCCACTCCTGTTCCCATTCGGCGAGCCGATGCCGAATGGCGACCCGGCGGACGAGCACGTGCCCGAGCAGCACGATGCCGACGACGCCGCCGGTGGCGCAGGTCCCCATGGCCATCGCGTGCTGCCAGACGGCCGTGTCGGTCGGCGGCGGCTGGACGCTGCGGCCCGCCTCGTCCAGCCAGACGTCGGCGCGGTCGCCGCGCTCGGTGCCCGCCGGCACCCGGGCCTCACCGGTACGGGAGCCGCCGTCGGGCTCCGTCCAGCGTGCCCGGACCCAGAACGTGGGCTGTTTGTCGTCGTGCGCCGAGGGCACCGAGGCCGGGGCCCGCTCGACGATCACCGCGCTGACCCGGTCGAGCGCGGCCCGCTCGGCCACCGCGTGCGCCCGCGCGTCCCCGTGGGCCCACCGGCCCACCGCGAACCCGACGGTCGGGGCGCCGAGGACGAGCAGAAGCGCGACGAACAGCACCGTCCACGCCTCGACGACATCCGACCGTCGGCGCAGTGGATTGGGCCGCCAACGCCACCCGAACACCTGGCCTCGCATCTCGCCCTCCCTCACCGGCCCGGCCCTCGCACGCGAGAACCCCGGTTAGGACTGGTCCGCACTTCCGGTGTACCCGAAAGCGGGCGTGATGGCATGATTTGCGTCGGAAATCATGGAAACGAGGCCGCCGGAGCTTGCGATGTCCGGGCCCGAGGGCCGTCCGAACCGCTCCGAAGGGGCAGCCGAACCGCTCCGAAGGGGCAGCCGAACCGCTTCGAAGGGGCAGCCGAACCGCTCCGAAGGGGCAGCCGGGCCACTCAAAAAGCACGCCAGCCACGTGAAGAGTCAGCCGGGCCACTTGATGTCGGTCGGGCTTCCCGAAGCGTCATCCGGGCTGCCTGAAGCGTCCAGCCGAATCGGTCAAAGCGTCGGCGGGACTGTTTGAAGTGTCAGTGGGGCCGTCTGGAGCGTCGGCGGGACTGTTTGAAGTGTCAGTGGGGCCGTCTGGAGCGTCGGCGGGACTGTTTGAAGTGTCAGTGGGGCCGTCTGGAGCGTCGGCGGGACTGTCCGAAGGGCAGCCGAAGCGGCCGAGCGGTCAGCCGAACCGCTCGATGCGGATGCGGTCCACGGGCTGCCCGGCCTCGACCAGCAGCCGCGAGGCGTGTTCGGCGAACGCGTTGGAGCCGCACACATAGGCCTCCCACCCGCCCGGCGGCCGCTCGGCCATCAGCGGCGCCACATGCGCCGCCGACAGCCGTCCCACTGGCACCCCCTCGGGTGCCCGACGGGTGAAGACGGCCGTGGTCTCCGTGCCGTACTCCGCCGCGTAGACCAGTTCCTCGGGCCCGCGCGCGGACACCAGCAGTCGCAGCGGTACGTCGAGCCCGTGCGTCCGGTGATGGCGGATCATCGACATCAGCGGCACGACACCGGAACCGGCGCCGATCAGCAGCGCGGGCCGGTCCCCGGGCCAGGCGAAGAAGCCACTGAGCGGGCCGCGCACCTCGACCTCGTCGCCGGGCCGGGCCTCGGTGTGGAACCACCCGGAGACCTCGCCGCCCTCGACATGGTCCAGGGTCAGCTCGATGTGTCCGGTGTCGTCCGGCGGGGACGCCAGTGAGTAGTGGCGCTGCGCCGTGTAACCGTCCTCGGCGGTCAGCCGCAGCATCAGATGCTGCCCCGGCAGATGTCCCGCCCACCCGGGCACTGCGAAGCGGAACGTGGCCACGGCCGGAGTCTCCCGCCGGATCTCCGTCAGCGTGGCCCTCTGCCAGAGCGCCGCGGCCCGCTGGCTCACAGTGATACGGCCGGGCACGGCGAACCGTGCGGGTGGTGTGAAGGCCGGTTCGGTCGGTGCCGTCCCAGGCTGGGTCGTCATCACGGGCAGTGTCGTCTCAGTCACCGGAGTACCGCTGCTCCTCCCACGGGTTGCCCCGCGCGTGATAGCCGTTCTGCTCCCAGAAGCCGGGCTTGTCGTGGTCGAGGAGCCGCAGCCCCGCGATCCACTTGGCGCTCTTCCAGAAGTACAGATGCGGCACCAGCAGCCGCGCCGGGCCGCCGTGCTCGGCGGGCAGCGGCTTGCCGTCGTACTCCCAGGCGATCCAGGCGCGCCCGCCGGTGAGGTCGGCGAGCGGGAGGTTCGTGGTGTAGCCGCTGTGGGAGTACGCGACCGCGTGGGTGGCGGACGCGTCGGGCCGGACCACGTCCAGGAACGCGTCCAGCGAGACACCCCCGAACCGCACCCCGAACTTCGACCAGCTCGTCACACAGTGGATGTCGCCCTCGTACGGCGACGCCGGCAGCGCGTGCGCCTCGTCCCAGTCCCAGGAGCGCGGTTCCGCCACCAGTCCGTCGATCCGGAACGTCCAGTCGGCGGGCGCGAGGTCGGGGGTGACCTCGGCCGACAGGACGGGCCAGTCGTCGCCGGCGTCGTACTGGCCGGGCGGCAGTCCGGGATGGTGGACGCGAGGGCGTCCGGTGAAGCCTCGGGTGACGTTCATGGGGGTCCAACGTGACGGTGGTGGCTGCTGAGTCATCCCACCGTACGTGCCGGTGGGAGGCGCTCCGACCCCGGGGCCGCGCTGCGATCATTGCGGCCGCGTGAACTCTTCGCCAGCCCGGGAATAGCGCCTCGGCGATCTTCCTTGCCGCCTTCAGTCGCTGCCGACGTACCCGATGGCCGACGACCAGGTGACAGCAGAGCAGAGCGGAGAGCGCATGTCCGAGTACGCGAGTGGCAGCAAGGGTGCGGGCAGCGCGCCGCACGTCCTCGACAACCCCGCCCTCGCCTCCCTCACCGGGCCGCACGCCCACTTCGCCGAGCGGCGCGGCCGAGTGCTGCGCTACCCGCTGGACGTGTCGCCGTGGCTGGGCCTGCCCGACGAGCCCGACGCGGACGACTGGGCCGACCTCGCGGTGCTGGCCGGCCCCGGCGCCGAGGTCCCGGTCCCGGCCTACACCGGGGGCTTCCCGGCCGGCTGGGAGGTGACCTTCGACCTGGCGGGCGTACAGCTCGTCGACGACGGGGTCGCCGCGGCCCCCGACGACGAGGCCGTACTCCTCGGCGCCGCCGACGTGCCCGAGATGCTCGACCTCGTCGAGCGCACCCAGCCCGGCCCCTTCCTGCCCCGCACCGTCGAACTCGGCACCTACCTCGGTATCCGCCGGGGCGGTGCCCTGGTCGCCATGGCCGGCGAGCGGCTGCACCCGCCGGGCTGGACCGAGATCAGCGCGGTCTGCACCGACCCGGCCTTCCGCGGCGCGGGCCTCGCCACCCGCCTCGTCCACGCCGTCGCCCACGGCATCCGCGAACGCGGCGAGACCCCCTTCCTCCACACCGCCGCGACCAACACGACCGCCATCCGCCTCTACGAATCCCTCGGCTTTCGCCTGCGCCGCAGCACCCGCTTCATGGCGGCTAGGGTGCCGGTGGTCGAGCCGGGGGAGCAGCGGGTGGTGGTGTAGCGGGCTCCCCGCTCGGCCGGGGGCGGCCGAGCGGGGAGCCCGCTCCTGGACTGGTGGGCCCGGACCGGTGGGCCGGGGGCGTCCCGAGCCTCGACGGTGCGACAGGAAGCCGTGCCGGCCGGCTGCCGTGGGACAGTACATGTGCCCGGCCCCTCCCGTGGTGCGATGCGTGCCCGACCGCTGTGGCCGGCGGCCGTACGACCGGAAGCAGTGCCGTGGCCAAGGGCCGGGTGACGCACAGCAGTGCCGGGAGCTTCCGGCGCGCGGTGCGATGCCGATCGCGGCGGCCACCTGCCGTGCGACCCGACCCGACCCGATCCGCCCCGACCCGACCCGATCCGCCCCGATCCGCCCCGACCCGATCCGGCCCGTGTCGTGCCGGCACCGCCGGACCGCGCGGGCGAAGGCGGACCACGGTCTCGCCCGTCGCACCCTCGGAGACGGCTCTTGATCATGGGGTAGGGTGACCGGGCCAGTCAGCACGTGAACCGAGGAGGTGGGACCCATTACCGCTGTGTCAGGTCGGGTGCTCTCACCTCAACGCGGCGCGGTGCATCGCCGATAGGCCACCGCGGGAGCGCCCTTCGGCCCACCGAAAGGCTTCTCGGCTGTCATGCCACTTCTCTCAACCTCCTCTGTCGTCACGGCACTTCGCGCCGCCGGTTGCGTCTTCGCCGAGGACGAGGCGGAGTTGATCCTCACCACCGCACGCACCCCGGACGAGGCCGCCGCCATGGTCGACCGGCGTATCGCAGGCCTGCCCCTCGAACTCGTCCTCGGCTGGGCCGAGTTCGCGGGACTGCGCATCACCGTGGAACCCGGCGTGTTCGTCCCCCGGCGCCGCACCGAGTTCCTCGTCGAGCGGGCCCTCGCCACCGTCCCCGACGCCTCGGTAGTCGTCGACCTCTGCTGTGGCTCCGGTGCGGTGGGCGCCGCCCTGGCCTCCTCGCTCGACGCGGCCGAACTCCACGCCGCCGACATCGACCCGACGGCGGTCCGCTGCGCCCGCCGCAACATCGCCCCGCACGACGGCCACGCCCATGAAGGAGACCTCTTCGCGGCGCTGCCCGACTGCCTGCGGAGCCGCGTCGACATCCTCGCGGCGAACGTCCCCTACGTCCCGACCGGCGAGGTCCCGCTCCTGCCGAGCGAGGCCCGCGACCACGAACCCCTCGTCGCTCTGGACGGCGGCAGGGACGGCCTCGACGTCTTGCGCAGAGTCGCCGCCGAGGCCGCCGAATGGCTCGCCCCGGGCGGCTGTCTGCTCGTCGAGACGAGCGAACGCCAGGCGCCGCTCGCCCTCGACACCTTCCACCGCAACGGCCTCACCGCACGCACGGCCGTCTCGGAGGAGATGTACGCCCACGTGGTCCTCGGCACCAGACCCTGACGCACCGAAGGGCTCACTCAAGGCTCGCCGCGCCCTGATGTGGCCTTGCCCTCAACCATTGTGCAACTAGTTGCATAAACCCTGTGGCGTCGTCTACAACCTTGATGACGACGCCACGCACGGAGGGCCCCATGAGCCGTTACCCGCACCTGCTGAGCCCGCTCGACCTGGGCTTCACCACGCTCCCCAACCGCGTGCTCATGGGCTCCATGCACGTGGGCCTGGAGGAGGCCGAGCGCGGCTTCGAGCGCATGGCGGAGTTCTACGCGGCCCGAGCACGCGGGGGAGTGGGCCTCATCGTCACCGGCGGCATCGCGCCCAACGAGGCCGGACGCCCCTACGAGGGCGGCGCCAAGCTCACCACCGACGCCGAGGCCGAGAAGCACGGGGAGATCACCGACGCCGTGCACCGCGAGGGTGGCCGTATCGCGATGCAGATCCTGCACTTCGGTCGGTACGCCTACCACCGCGACCTGGTCGCGCCCAGCGCCCTCCAGGCCCCGATCAGCCCGTACGTCCCGCACGCACTCACCGACGCCGAGGTCGAGCAGACGATCGACGACTACGCGCGGGCGGCCCGCCTGGCCCGGCAGGCCGGGTACGACGGCGTCGAGATCATGGGCTCCGAGGGCTATCTGATCAACGAGTTCATCGCCGCCGGGACCAACCACCGTGACGACCGCTGGGGCGGCTCGTACGAGAACCGGACGCGTTTCCCCGTCGAGATCGTGCGCCGGGTGCGCGAGGCGGTCGGGGAGGACTTCATCGTCGTCTACCGGCTGTCGATGCTCGACCTCGTGCCCGGCGGCTCCAGCTTCGACGAGGTGGTCATCCTGGCCAAGGCCGTCGAGGCGGCCGGGGCGACCATCATCAACACCGGTATCGGCTGGCACGAGGCCCGCATCCCCACCATCGCGACCTCGGTGCCACGCGGCGCGTACTCCTGGGTGACCCGCAAGCTCATGGGCGCGGTCTCGGTGCCGCTCGTGACGACCAACCGCATCAACACCCCCGAAGTGGCCGAGGAGCTGCTCGCCGACGGCCACGCCGACATGGTGTCCATGGCCCGCCCGATGCTCGCCGACCCGGACTTCGTCAACAAGGCCCGTGAGGGCCGCTCCGACGCCATCAACACCTGCATCGGCTGTAACCAGGCCTGCCTCGACCATGTCTTCAGCGGCGAGATCACTTCCTGCCTGGTCAACCCGCGCGCCTGCCACGAGACGGAACTCGTCCTCTCCCCGACCCGGCTGCGCAAACGTGTCGCGGTCGTCGGCGCGGGCCCGGCAGGCCTCGCCTGTGCCGTGAGCGCGGCCGAGCGCGGCCACGAGGTCACGCTGTTCGATGCCGCGGGCGAGGTCGGCGGCCAGCTCAACGTGGCCCGCAAGGTCCCCGGCAAGCAGGAGTTCGACGAGACCCTGCGCTACTTCCGCCACCAACTCGACGCGCACGGCGTCGACGTACGCCTGGACACCCGTGTCGAGGCCGACGACCTCACGGCCTACGACGAGGTCGTCGTCGCCACCGGTGTGACCCCCCGCATCCCCGAACTCCCCGGCGTCGACCACCCCAAGGTCCTGGGCTACCTGGACGTCCTGCGCGACGGCGTCGCCGTGGGTGACCGCGTCGCGATCCTCGGCGCGGGCGGCATCGGCTTCGACGTCGCCGAGTACCTGACCGACGGCGGGGACAAGACGAGCGAGGACCCGGCCGCGTACTTCCGTCAGTGGGGCGTCGACATGGACTACCGCGTCCCCGGCGGCCTCGCCGCCCCCGAACGCCCCGCCCCGCCGCGTTCGGTCCACCTCCTCCAGCGCAAGACCTCCAAGGTCGGCGCCGGACTCGGCAAGACCACCGGCTGGATCCACCGCACCGAGCTCAAGCACCGCGGTGTCACCATGGTCCCCGGCGTGCAGTACGACCTGATCGACGACGCCGGACTGCACGTCACCGTCGACGGGGTCCGCCAGGTGCTGGAGGTCGACACGGTCGTCCTCTGCACGGGTCAGGACCCGCGCCGCGGCCTGTACGACGAGCTGATCGCCGCCGGGCGGTCCGCGCACCTCATCGGCGGCGCCGACGTGGCGGCCGAACTGGACGCCAAGCGGGCGATCAAACAGGGGACGGAGCTGGCGGCGGCGCTGTAGGAGCCTGGCCGCGGGGTGCGTGCGGCTGTCGTGATCTCCGGCCTTCCTAGGATGAGCCCATGTCACTCCCGCACGCGATCCTCACCGCCCTGCTCGAAAAGCCGTCGTCGGGCCTTGAGCTGACCCGGCGGTTCGACAGGTCGATCGGCTACTTCTGGTCGGCGACGCACCAGCAGATCTATCGCGAGCTGGGGAAACTGGAGGGCGAGGGCTTCATCAGGGCCCTGCCCTCCGAGCGGCCCGCCCGGGGGCAGAAGAAGAGCTACGAGGTACTGCCGGCCGGGCGCGAGGAACTGGCCCGCTGGACCTCGGCACCCCAGGACCCCAAGCCGTGGCGCGACGCGCTCTTCGTCCGGCTGCGCGCCGCCGCTGTCGTGGGCACGACCGGTCTGGAGGACGATCTGCGGCGCCATCTCGCCCTGCATCGGCAACAGTTGGCGGAGTACGAGAAGATCGAGGAGCGGGACTTCGGGCCCGGCCGGGACACGGCCCAGGACCGGCTTCAGCATCTGATCCTGCGGGCGGGCATCGACCTGCAGACGTTCTGGACCCAGTGGCTGACGAAAGCTCTGGAGGAGTTCGGGACGCTGCCGGAGAACACCGGCGGCGGTGCGGAGAGCACCGGCGGCGGTGCGGAGAGCACGGGGAGCGAGTAGGCGGCCGTCCGCGTCACGGGGCGACCGCGCACCCGGGGCTCACAGCCTGTGGGGCTTCGCGCGGCGGCGCAGGTACCAGACGGCCGCCCCCGTGCCCACGGCCACCAGCGCCCCGCCGCCCACGAGGGTGACGGTGCCGTACTCCCGGGTGGCGCCACCGACACCGCCCATGACGCCCCGTGCAGGCGAGGCCGTCGTGGAGATGGCGGGGGTGGAGGCGGTGACGATGACGGACTGGGTGCCCGCCGTGGTTCCGTCCTTGCACACCGCGATCACGGTGTACGTACCCGGGCCCACGTTCGCCCAGGAGGCGGCCTGGGTGGTGCTCGTGCCGGTGAGGGTCGCCTGACGACCCTGGGAGAAGTTCGCCTGCCCGCTGGAGAGCAGCGAGGCGGTACCGAACGTGCCGTTGGTGCTGGTGGGGCAATCGTTGGTGGTGACGGCGACCACGGATCCCGTGGTGCTCACCGAGATCCCCGTGGGGGCGGCGACGGCCGACGGCGCGGCCAGGGCGATCGGCAGCACGGCGGCGGCCGCGGTCGGGCCGAAGCGGAGGAGTAGCTGAGACGTACGCATGGTCTGCCCTCCAGCGGCACGGTGGCGGCACGTCCCGTGCGCCGCCGAGGATCGGGAGACCCGTGCTGCCTCAGGGTGAGCCAACGTGCAGTTCGCCCCGACCGCATGCGGACGGGGCCCGGGCAGGTGACGGACTCCGCCGTGCGGGGGAACCTGCTCGCCCGGCGGCGCTCGACGCGGCTCACCCGCCCGCCGTGGCCTCCCGGGTCACTCGCCGATGGCGTCCCGGGTCCCCGGGTCACTCGCCGGTGGTCACCGTCCGTTCCGCGGAGAAGCCGCCCCAGGTCCCGTCCGGGAGCTTCGCGCGGATCCGCACCCGGTATGACGCCCCGGACTCCCGGCCCAGGTAGAAGCTGTAGGAGGCCCGGTCCCGGGGCGGGGTCCCGCCCCAGACGAGCGAGGTCGCCCGCCGCCCGTCGAGCTGGATCTCGTACTCCGTGATCACACCGTCGACCCGCGGCGGCAGCCACGACAGGTCGATGGAGTACGCCCCGTCGGCCCGGCGGGTGCCGGCGCGGAACCCGGTGGGCGCGGTGCCCCGCCCGTCGTCCGCCCCCGGCTCGGTGGTGAGCCGTACCGCCCGGCTCGCGGGCGAGACGTTGTCCGCCGCGTCCCTCGCCCGCACGGTGAAGGAGTACCGGGTGCCGGGCCGCAGCCCCGTGACCACGGCCGCCGTCTGTTCCCCGCCAACGCTGTGGATCTTCGAGTCGCCCTGCAGGATGTCGTACGACACCACGTCCCGGTCATCCGTCGACGGCCCCCAGGACAACTGCGCCGCCTTGCTCTCGAGCGCTTTTCCGCCGAGGCCCCCTGGGCGGGTCGGGGCCCGGCGGTCCGCCGTCCCGGCGGCGGGCGTCGTGGCCCGGACCTCCGCGCTGGGCGGCCCGAGGCCCCCGTGGGTGCCGCGGGCCCGGACCGTGAACACGTAGGTGGTCGACGGCCGGAGCCGGGTGATGTCCACCATGTGCTCACCGCCCGGCACGTCCTTCACCTTCGTGCGGCCCCGGTACACCTCGTACCCGGCTGTCTCCGGCTCACCGGATGCCCGGTTCCACATGACGTGCACGCTGGTGGCGCTGCCCGCCTCCGCGGTCACGCCGGGTGGGGCCGACGGCGTCCGGCGACCGGGGCTCTCCTCCGTCGCGCAGGCGGACGTGAGGAGCAGCGCGCCGCAGATCAGCGACACCGGGACGAGTGCCGGGACGAGTGCCGGCACGGGAACGCGTCGCACGATCCTGCCCCCCGATCGTCGAACCATGGCGGGATTGGTCTGTACCTATCTCCCTGTATGGCACGACCGACGCGGTCACATCAAGAGGTGAGCGGGGAGTGAACGACCGCCGCCCAGCGCCGCGCCCGATGGCCGTGGTGGCTGCGACGCGGTTCACGGCACGGCGGGCGGATACGTATGCTGGTGCTCTGACACGGCGTGAACTCGCGTGATTTCCAGGCCCGTTCGCGTCGTACGGCGCGGGCCGCTGTCGTCGCCGATCCCGCGCCGACTAGAGCGGCCGAGCGGCCGGGGCCGAGTCCGGCCCGGGCCCTCGGCCGCGCACTTGTGCGACGGGCGCCGTGATCCGTCCGGCCCTCTCCCGGTGGCCGTCCTCTTCGACGCGCACCACCTTTGGGTGAGTGTCCGTCATGTTCCCCCAGGAGAGGGTTCCTCATCGTGCGTGTCCGCTCGTTGACGCTGGCCGCCGTCGGCGCCGCCCTGCTGGCCCCCGTCGCCCTGCCCGCCCTGGCCCACCCGCAGCGGCCCGTGCACCGGGAGGGCGGTGTGACCGCCGCCGAGCTGCTGGCCAAGGCGCGTGGCTGCGTCCGAGTGTCCGAGGGGTTGTACAGAAGCGACGCGGGCACCCCCGCCGGCATCCCGGTCTGCGGCGTCGACGGCGCGGTGTTCTGGAAGGCCGACATGGACATCGACTGCGACGGTCGGCCGAGCCCGCGCTGCAACAGGAGCACCGACCCGTGGTTCCAGCCCGCCACGTCGTTCCTGCAGTCCGACGGCCGGTACCTACGCTCCGAGAGCCTGCCGTTCATCGTCGTCCCCGTCGCGAGCCGTGTCTGGGACTACCGGGTCCACGGCATCAAGGGCGGTTCGGTCGCCGCCGTCGTGTACAAGGGCAGGGTCCAGTACGCCGTCGTCGGCGACACCGGACCCCAGAACATCATCGGCGAGGCCTCGTACGCCACGGCCGAGGCCCTCGGAATCCGCCCCGACCCGCGCAAGGGCGGTACGGCCTCCGGCGTCACCTACATCCTCTTCGAAGACTCCAGGGTGACCCCGATCGAGGACCACGAGGCGGCGGTGGAGCTGGGGGAGGAACTGGCGCGGAAATGGGTGGGAGGGGTGGCGATGAGCAGAGGGGCGACGATGCGTGGCGGGGCGGCGGGCTGACCTCACCGGTTCGGGGCCTGTCGCCGATCGGGCGACAGGCCCGAACCCGTGTGCCGGGTTCCTCGGATGATCACTCCTTGCGGTACGCGTACGCCTCCGAAGCCGCGGCGGCCACCGCCGTGAGGTCCGCGCCCGTCGAGGCCGTGACGACCGCGGCGACGGCGCCCTCGACGAACGGGGCGTCGATCAGGCGGGTGTCCGCGGGGAGTTCGTCGCCCTCGGCGAGGAGGGCCTTCACGGTGAGGACCGCGCTGCCGAGATCGGCGAGGACCGCGACGCCGGCGCCGCGGTCGACGGAGGCCGCCGCCGCGGAGATCAGCTCGGCGCTGGTGCCCAGGCCGCCGTCCTCGGTGCCGCCGGCCGCGGCGACGGGAACGGCGGCGCCCCCACCGGTGAGCCCCATCGCCAGCTCGGCGACCGAGGCGGCGACGGCGGCACTGTGCGACACCAGCACGATGCCGACCGGCTTCACATCAGACATCGGTGGCCTCCGGGCTCCCGGCGGCGGTGGCGAGGGCGGCGATCAGCAGCGCGGCGGACGTGGCACCGGGGTCCTGGTGCCCGATGCTCCGCGCACCGAGGTAGCTGGCCCGGCCCTTGCGGGCCTGCAACGGCGTGGTCGCCAGGGCGCCCTCCTCGGCGGCGGCCCGTGCGGCGACGAACGACTCGGCGAGCGCGTCGACCGCCGGGACCAGCGCGTCGATCATGGTCTTGTCGCCCGGAGCGGCCCCGCCCAGCGCCATCACCGCGTCGACCCCGGCGCGCAGCGCGTCCGTCAACTGAGTCTCGCTCACCTCGGCCGTGTCACCGAGCGCCTTGCCGGTGCGGCGCAGCAGAGTGCCGTACAGCGGGCCGGACGCGCCACCGACGGTCGAGATCAGCTGCCGTCCGGCGAGCACGAGGACGGCGCCGGGCGTGTCCGGCGCCTCCTTCTCCAGCACGGCCGCCACGGCGGCGAACCCCCGGCGCAGATTGCTGCCGTGGTCGGCGTCCCCGATCGGCGAGTCGAGCGCCGTGAGCCGCTCGGCCTCGCGTTCCACCGAGGCCGCGACGACCGTCATCCAGCGACGGAAGAAGTCGGCGTCGAGCACAAAATCTCCTTGCGTGATACGTGAATTGACAGACAGTCAGGACGCGGTCGCGAGACCTTCGTCGGGCGGGGCGGCCGTCGGCCGCCTCACACACCCCAGCGCAGTCCCGGTGTCCGCACGGGCGCGTCGTACAGCCGCAGCAACTCCTCGTCGACCTGGCACAGCGTCACCGACGCGCCGGCCATGTCGAGCGAGGTGACGTAGTTGCCGACGAGGGTGCGGGCGACGACGACCCCGCGTTCGGTGAGGACCCGCTGCACCTCCGCGTTGAAGCCGTACAGCTCCAGCAGGGGGGTGGCGCCCATGCCGTTGACGAGCAGCAGCACCGGATTGCGCGGGCTCATGTCGTCCAGGACGGCGTTCACCGAGAAGTCGGCGATCTCGCGCGAGGTCATCATCGCGCGCCGCTCACGCCCCGGCTCACCGTGGATGCCGACGCCCAACTCCAGTTCCCCGGCGGGGAGATCAAAAGTGGGGCTGCCCTTGGCCGGCGTGGAGCAGGCGCTGAGGGCCACCCCGAAACTGCGGGAGTTCTCATTGACCTGCCGGGCCAGTGCCTCCACCTGTTCCAAGGGCTGCCCCTCCTCGGCGGCGGCCCCCGCGATCTTCTCCACGAACAGGGTCGCGCCCGTGCCGCGCCGCCCGGCGGTGTAGAGGCTGTCGGTGACGGCCACGTCATCGTTGACGAGCACCTTGGCGATCCGGATGCCCTCGTCCTCGGCGAGTTCGGCCGCCATGTCGAAGTTCAGCACGTCACCGGTGTAGTTCTTCACGATGAACAGGACCCCGGCCCCGCTGTCCACGGCCGCGGCGGCCCGGACCATCTGGTCCGGCACGGGCGACGTGAACACCTCACCGGGACAGGCCGCCGACAGCATGCCGGGCCCCACGAACCCACCGTGCAACGGCTCGTGCCCCGAGCCACCCCCGGAAACCAGCCCCACCTTCCCGGCCACCGGCGCGTCCCGCCGCACCACCACCCGGTTCTCCACGTCCACGGTCAACTCGGGATGCGCGGCCGCCATCCCCCGCAACGCGTCCGCGACAACGCTCTCCGCGACGTTGATCAACATCTTCATGGGTGCCTCCTGGTGAGATGATGAGACGAGCCTCCGGCCGGCGCCTTTTGCAGGTCATCACAGGTTCGTTCAGTTGTCGACCTTGACGGTTCGTGGCGGTCGCGGTCGGGCTCCAACGGTACTGATGCTGACTCAATGCTGACTCAATGCTGACTCAATGCGGACTCAGTGCTGACTTTGATGACGAGGCGTCAGGTGTCTGGAGTGGTCGGGCACGGCTCGGCGGGATCGCATCTGCAGGAAGTATCGACCTAGCGGCAGCGAAGGTCACGTGCATGGGCGCTCATGCGCGTGCCAGGGTGCGCGCGGCCGACCTGGTGCGGCAGCGATGGCGTGGGGGCTCTGCCCTGAAGTCCAGGAAGGGAACGCTCGAATCGCCGGGCGAGTAGGTGTGCGGAAACCTCGGCTCTGACGATGCGGGCGCCTCGTCGGAGCCGAAGTACTTCCCTTACCGATCCAGCGAGTACATCACCGAGTTCTTCGCTGAGCTCGGCACGGACCGGGTGCACGACGGCTCGACCCGGCACCGTTGGGTGGCCGTGGACATGGTGGGCGGGGACCGGCGGCCGGGCACCTTCCTGACCAGGGCGTCCGCGACGTGGTCCGCGTCTGCGACGGCCGGGTACAAGGCGTGGGCGATGATCGGAATGTTCGACATTGATGATTCGATAACCCCAGTGTCGGCCGAACCACAGCTGCGCGGAGACCGGCTGGGCCCGCGCCGAACGCCAACACATCCGGCGAGGCGCCGCAGCGGCCACAGAGCAGCAAGACTCACCCGGCGGCCTCGCCCACTCCTGTCCATCGAACTCTTGACCAGGCATTTTCGCGGATTGCACTGGTCGATCTGTCGGTCCAGCCCACCGGATGGCTGGGCACGAACCGTCGGGGCAAAACTCGCTCCGGAGCGCATCACACGCAGGTGCCGCTCGTCGCACGAGCAGCTTGCGCGTGACGGCCCACGCTCAGGGGTGTTTCCCTGCCGATGGTCCGGGTCGCTCATTTGAAAGGATGCGGCGGGTGCCGGACAGGGCAGGGTGTGGAATCTATGACGGAACAGGGAACGACCCGGGATCCAGAGGCCCGCTTCCAGGCTCTGGCGCAGGTGGTGGTGGAGCCGCTGTACCGGTATCTGGTGCGGCGGGCGGAGGTGGACGTGGTCGATGACGTCCTCTCTGAGACGCTGCTTGTGCTCTGGCGTCGTCTCGACGATGTGCCGGGGCTCGGGGCAGGCCCCGCGGTCGATCCCGACGACGTACTGCCCTGGTGCTATGGCGTGGCCCGCGGCTGTCTGGCCAACGCCCGCCGAGCGGACAGACGTCGGCTGCGGCTGGTGGAGCGGCTGACCCGGACGCGCGAGGCGCTCCCGACCGCACCGGCCGACCACACCGACCTGCACGCCGCACTCGACAAGCTCGGCGCGCTGGATCGTGAGGTGGTGCTCCTGTGGGCGTGGGAGGAGCTGACGCCGCGCCAGATCGCGGAGGTGACCGGCATGACCTCCAATGCCGTGAGCATCCGGCTGCACCGGGCGAAGAAGAAACTCGCCGGACTGCTCGAGCGAAAGAACAGCGCACCGGCCGGACATGAGACGAGTGAAGGAAGGAGCAGTCGGTGAACGACGACGAGTTGCTGGCCCACCTGAAGGCCGTGGACCCGGCACTGACCTCGAACGCTCCATTGCCGGACGTCAACCGTCTTGTGGAGGACGCGATCACCCATGACACCAGGACCCACTCGGCGCCCAGCGCCGCCACCGTCACGGCTCTGCCGCCGAAGCGCCGCCCAGGCGCGGGCCGCCGTAACCTCCTCGCGCTGGCAGCGGTCGCCGCGCTGCTCGTGGGAGGCGGTATCACCTGGGGGATCACGACGAACCAAGGTCCGTCGCCCTCGGCCGGCCCTCTGGCTCTGACCGTTGAGGGCGTCGACAGCGGGGCACCCTCAGCCGCGTGCGCGAAGCCCACCGTCGACACACTGCGCGGCAATTCGACCGCTTTCGAGGGCACGGTGACCTCAGAAGCGGGCGACAGGGTCGAGTTCCGTATCGACCACTGGTACCGCGGCGGCGACACCACCACGGCCCGCCTCAGCAACGACGAGGACTGGCCGGAGGGATGGGTGTTCGAGGCGGGTCAGCACTACCTCGTGACCGCCGAGAACGGTGTAGTGCCGGTGTGCGGCGGAACGGTCCGGGCCACGGACCAGGACAGGAACCTGTTCCGCCAGGCCTTCGGGAAATGAGCGAACCCGGGTAGGCGCCGTGCCGCCCGGCTGGCGGGGCGCAGCGGCGCCCCATCGCACTTCAGCCTCATACGTCGGCACACCGCATCCGACGCGCGGCAGAAACATTCGGTCGCCGTACGGCGGCCTCGCATCGCGGTCTGCAGCCACGCAGGCCCCCCTCTCGGCACGGGAAGAGTTCCCTGTCCGCCGAACAGTCATCAAGGAGAAGAACCATGACCACTACGATCACTGCTGCCCGAAATGTGAAGAAGATACTGATGGTGACGGCTGCTTTCGCCTCTCTCGCCGTCGGATGCTCGTCGACTACGTCGGACGACACGAGCGCGAAGTCCCAGCCGGAGCAGGCAATTTCGAAGACCAGGTCGGAGAGCCCGGCCCAGCTTGCCCCCGCTGCCTGCGCGGAACCGCTCGACGTGGAGTTCGACGGCCGCGTCTACAGGGCCGTCGAGAACGTCGATTTCGAAATCGGTGGCAAGGCGGGCAGGGCCGTCTCGGTCACGTGCGACGACACGGACGGGAAGGACGACGCTCTCGTCCCTCAGCCGGAATCGCCCGCATACAAGATCCCCGGTGTCGACCCCGGCATCGCCATCGCGGTCGACGACGTCTTCTACGTGGTCAACTCCGGTAAGAAGCTGCCCGCCAGGGTTCAGAAGCTCATCGACGGCGCCACCACGAAGACCGAGGCGGCAACGCCGCTGCTTGAAAGCGCCTGCGCGGCGGAAGTGGAATTCGCCGGCCAGGTCTACACGGGCATCACCGTCCACCACGACTTCAAGGCGGGGAACAAGGTGGGCAAGGCCGTCCATGTCGCCTGCAACGACACACCCGACGACAACAACGACGGCCTCGTCCCTCAGCCGGAATCGCCCGCATACAAGATCCCCGGTGTCGACCCCGGCATCGCCATCGCGGTCGACGATTCCCTCGACACGATGCAGATCTACGTGGCCGACCTCGACAAGCCCCTGCCCACAGAGATCCAGAAGCTCACCAACGCCTCGTAACTCCCTGACACAGCCGCCGATCCTCCTTCCCCCTGGACAGCGCCCTTGCCTCGCCGCCCAGGGGGAGCGGGAGTGTCTGATCAACGGTCCTTTCTCACATTCGGTGGTGACAGGGTGTGGTGGCGGGCAGACGAGTACGTCCATTCCGAACCCAGAGGCCTTCTTCCGTCCTGCCTCCGTGGCCGCAGCGAATCGCACGGCCGATGTGCGCCGCCAGTGGGATTTCAGCCGCGACGGAGTGCTCCCCTCGATCGAGGACGCGCTGGAGCTCACCGGCCCCGACCGGCTGAGTGTCGTGTGACTGCATGCCCCCGGCGACCACTAGCGGTGAACCTCCGACCAGGCGGTGCGCGCGCGAACCTACGCGGCCAGATGGGCGTCGGAGCCGTCGGCCGACATCGACCAGTCCGATGCTCGTCCGGGTTTCTGCGCGAAACCACTCACCCCGATCGCCGCGGCCTTGACGTCACCACCCGCCTGCACCGGCTCCTTGAGCGCTGCCCGGAACTCAAATACGCCCACGACCTGGTCCGCCGGTTCGCCGTCATGCTCGACAACCGCGACGCCGGCTCCCTGCCTGCCTGGCTCGACGAACCCGCCAGCAGTGGACTGCCACCGCTTGCCTGTCTCGCCGGAGCCCTGCGCGAAGACCTGGAGGCTGTCGACCAAGGAATCGCCACGATCCACAGTTCTGCTGTCGACGAAGGCCGCATCACCGACGTCGAGCTCCAGAAGCGCCTCATGGCAGGACGAGCCCGTGTCCCACTTCTACGCCACCGCGTCGTCCTGATCGCCCACCTCCGCCGCCAATGCGCGGACCGGTCGATCACGGCACCGAAATGATCTACGCCTACGAAAATCTTGCCAAAGCCAGGCAACTTCGTACGCCCGTTGGTGGTTGTGCGGGCCCGGGCGACTGCGGAGCGGGCCGGATGTTCCGGCTGCGAGGTGAGGTCCGCGTGGGTGCACCACCGATAGGTACGTGGCCTTGCGGCCTTGCGGTCGGGCAGCGTCGGTTGGTGATCGAGTTACAGGTCCGTCGGTTCCGCTGCGGTGAGGGCGCGTGTCCGCAGACGACCTTCGCCGAGCAGGCCAGTGGAAGCGTCATCGGTGACTGGAAGAGAGGACCCTGTGCCCGCCGGCGAACAACGCCGGGGAGGGGCCCGAGGATCTCGAGCTTCCGCCTTCCAGCCAAGTGAAAGGCGTCAGCCGCGGTCCCTGGGGAACCGCGGCTGACGTCCGGTCAGGTGGTGAACGGTGTGGAGCCGTCTTCCGCGGTGATGCGCCACAAGTGGTCGGCGGTACCGGTGTCGTCCCATTGCAGGGCCTGGGCCCCGGACGACGTGGCCATGTTCTGGATGCCGAGCACCTTGCCGCTGTTCTTGTTGACGAGCTTGGCGTAGCCGCCGCCGGCGTCGACGATCGACCAGAGGTGGTCGGCGGTCAGGGTGTCACCCCACTGGAGCGCGGTGGCCCCGGCGGTGTTGGAGGCGTCCTTGATGCCGAGGACCTGTCCGCTGTTGGTGTTGAAGATCTTGTAGTAGCCGTTCTCGGCCGGGACGATCTTCCACCAGTGGTTGGCGGTGTTGTTGGCGGTCTGCTGCTGTACGGCGCCTCCGGGGGCGATGGAGGAGCCGTCGACGCCCAGCTCTCGACCGGCAAGGCCACCACACCAACAACTACTACCAGCTCGGCCAGTTCTCGAAATTCGTCGCCCCCGGCGCCACGCGCATCGGCTACAGCGACGGCGGCAACGTCTGGGCCCAGGCCTACAAGAACCCGGACGCAGGAGAGGTGCTGGTCGCGCACAACAACAACTCCAGCAGCACCGCTTTCACCGTCACCTGGAACAACGCGGGATCCTTCCAGTACACCCTGCCCGCCGGCGCCACGGTCACCTTCACCCGGAGCGCGCAGACGGCCGCCGCGCAGATCGTCGGCCAGGGGTCGAACCGGTGCCTGGACGACACCGGCAACGCTGCCAACGGTGTCCAGCAGTACATCTGGGACTGCGGTGTGCCCGGTACCGCCAACCAGGCCTACACCTATTCGGCGAGCCGTGAACTCCGGGTCGCGGGCAAGTGCCTCGGCGCGTCCGGGAACGGCACGGCCAACGGTACGAAGGTGATCACCTGGGACTGCAACGGCGGCTCCAGCCAGAAGTGGACCTTCCACGCGAACGGCAACGTCACCAACGACCTGTCCGGACTCTGCCTCGACGTGACCGGAACGGCAACGGCGAACGGTTCCAAGGTCCAGCTGTGGAGCTGCACCGGCGCATCCAACCAGAAGTGGTCGCTCTCCAGCGGAGGCTGACGAACGAACGGCCCCTGGCCCGTCCGCGTGTGCTCGCGGACGGGCCAGGGGCCGCGTGTCCTTTCCGGCTCCGAGTCGGCCGAGGCCGAGCGGCGTTGAGCAGGCCCGATCGACTGAAATGTCCGTCGGGGTGAGTCTGCTTGGCAACCCCTGAGCTACTGGTCGCGGAGAATCGACGACACGCATCGAGTCGTGTACAGGCCGACCGACGGCGAGTTGATCACCGTACAGGCGATATAGCGCGACTGATAAGCCGCCAAGGACAGTCAGCGGCGGAAACCCTGCAACCCCGCCAGAACCCGAAGTCGCGAGGCTCCTTACGCAGCGTGATCCAGCGGCGTTCGGTGAACTCCTCCACCCCGAAGCCCATGCCGAAGCGGCCGCACGGGCCATGAGTTCCCGCGCCTGCGCATCGCCCGGTACGTGCTGCAGGGCGACGGCCACCTCCGCGACGGCGGCGTCAGGCCGTCCGCCGTTCAACAGAAGTTGCGCCAGGTGCAGTCGTAGGGGGACGTCGGCAGGTGCCGCCGCAACAGCCGTACGAAGGCTCTGGATCAAGGGGGAGTCATCCTGCATGGACCACACCCTATGTGCATGACAACCGGGCAGCCGCCCCCCGATCAGTGCCGCTCCGTCCCAGCGACCGGCCTTCACACCCCCTGCAACGCCATGGCACGCCGAGCCCGCCCCGGACATTGCCACGGCCTTCTGCCTTCCATGCGCGCTGCAGCCCTCGCCGGCCTCGCCCTGGATCACAGTGACCAGGACCAACTGCCCGCCCGTGCTT
The DNA here is from genome assembly GCF_036346855.1 of Streptomyces europaeiscabiei. Lineage (NCBI taxonomy): Bacteria > Bacillati > Actinomycetota > Actinomycetes > Kitasatosporales > Streptomycetaceae > Streptomyces > Streptomyces europaeiscabiei. Next base: position 794,854 of record NZ_CP107841.1, on the reverse strand, counting down.
GCCCGAACCAGCCTCTAGAGTGATCACCTGACGATCCGTCCTGAATCTGGGGGAACCGCTACCCCCTGTCCTGGCCGGAGGTTTGATTTCCATCGTCAACGGCATCGAGGGCTGAGGCTGTGAGCAGGAACTCCCTGACGAGGGGCGGGATGTGGGGCGCCGGCGCCATGGCCGTCCTGATGCTCGCCCTTACCGGGTGCGCGTCCACCGACGACAGCGACGACGGCGTCTTTGCCAGCAAGAGCGGGGCGAGCCCGTCCACCACCGCACCCGCCGAGCCCGCACAGACGCCAACCTCCGCCGCACCTGAGGACTGGACCGAGCCCGAGCGGTGGGCGGTACTGCCCGGCGGCGAGCGCACCGACAGGTACGGGAACGAGACCGGCTTCCCGCACACCACCAAGGGTGCGATCGCGATGCTGAAGGCCACCAGCACCACCGAGGTGGACCGCGAGCGGAGCCTTGTCGACCAGCGACTGAGCATCTACAGCTCCTATATGGCGAAGGCCGACCGTAGCGACGACAACGTCGAGAAGATCGAACTCAGCGCCATGCAGGCCGACAAGGAACTGCACCGCGACATGGGCGTCGACCCTTCCCGCCCGATGCCGTACGGCGCATATGTACGCAGCTGTGCGGTGGGCTTCCAGCTCATCGAGGAGTCCACCTCCGTGCCACCCGTGAGGGACTGCTGCACCTTGCGCACACTCGTGTCGGGGAGGGTGTGAGGTGCGCAGGCCCGTCGACGGCGAGGTACATGTTCACTACGGCCAGATCTATGTCGAAAGTGACCCGGACGGTTTCGGTCCCGGTCTCGCGGAGGCGTTCGCCGGGCAGAGCAGCGGACTGTGCGGGGCGGCGATTCCCGGGGCGCTGTGGCTGACGACCGGGCTGCACACCGGCAGCGTCGGCTTCACCGTCGAAGTCCACGACCAGGCCCCGCCGTTGGACCCGTCGTGGGAGGACGTCGTGGAGGTGTCCTTCCGCCCGCTGTCCGCCAACAGTGTGCTCATGGAATGGGCAGGTGAGGACGCCTGGGCGCTGGACCTGGACAGGACCGACTACCGGGTGCGCTACTGCGCCACAGGCATGGACGCGGCACGCGAGGGGGACACCCGACTGGACGATGACCCCCAACTCGACAGATACCTGCTGCAGTTCTGGCCCGCGTCGCCGCGGCCCGACCAGGTACTCAAGCAGACCTCGCAGAACGCCGCCTACTGGCATGACTACGCCCGCCGGCAGCCGCCCCCTCCCACACCCGCCGAGCGCGCCGCAGCCGAACACCAAGCCCGCCTCACCCGGCAACAAGCAGAACGAGAAAGCCTGCTCGCCCACGAACGAGAGCAATGGGGCGGACAGCTGCCCAGCCAGGCCCTGCGCACCGTCGGCGGCAACGTCCGAGGCCTGCTCGCTTTCGACCCCGCACTCCTGCACGCCATCGACGCCGCCGGCCCCACCACCCAGCGCTCGGTGGCCTTGCTTGCGGCCCGCCGGGCCTGCGAGAGGGCCGGTCTGACCGGCCTGAACTGGATCGCCGACGCACTCACAGCCCTGGCCGCCGGCCGTCCGCTGCCGCCGCCCTTCGACGACCCGGACCGCCTGTGGCGGGTACTGGATTCGGACCCGCGTGTCCCGAACAGGACCGTCGGCCGGGCCATCCCGCCTGAACGGCCGCCCCACCACCCGCCCGTCCCCCCAAGAGGCCAGGAGCCTCTGCCGAATCCCCCGCAGGCGTCACCGCCAGTGGTGGGCCCCGCAGCTGCCGCGGCGAAGCCGCCGAGCCCGCCCGCACCACAGCCCGACGACAGCCCGACCTCGTACACCATGGCCGTCGTCATCGGGGCCCCCGACCCGTCCCTGCGGATGTCGCAGCCGCACATGGCCCTGCCCGCACTGACCGATGCCGCCCAAGCCGACCCGCTCCAGGCCGCCCTGGACGCGGTGTACGCGGGCGTGGTCACCTACGGCGAGGACTACCCGGCACTCCTGGAAGAGGTCTGGTCCGCGTGCCACAGCCTTCCATAGACACCGAAGCTCATCTGCGGGCATCACGCCCGGCGAGGAGCGATCTCCCCGGCGTAGGGCGGCTGCGCGGGCACATCTCATGCCACCGATGACGCCACCGTGAAACGGCGGCTATTCCGCATTCATGTCTGTCACCACAATGACTCTGCGTATCCCTGATAACTGGCCCCCTCGATCAAGGCGGCTTCGGGCGCCACATGAGTGTGAACGCGTGGATCGTGCGCGCCGCCCGCCGCGCCGCGACTCTCGATGCCGCGCACCAGCTCGCCGGTGGTCGGACACCCGGCGGGGCCGTCGCGGTGCCGCCGGGCGTGGCCGCTCGTAGACTGGTGTAGGGCGACACCGCCGATGACATGTCGATCTTCTGTGACCTGCTGGCTCTCTGTTGTCTCACCGCGATGTCACCCAAGATCAGTCTCAGATCGATGCCATTTCCTCGGCGGAACGGAGTCTGAGGCTGAGCCCCGAGCACGAGGACCACATGTGAGCTCAGATCCCGCACCGATGAGTTTCCCGCGCCGCGCCGGTCTGTACGTGTGAGACCGACTCGCGGAAGGCCGGCGCCATGCGGAAACTGATCTACGGCATGAACCTGAGCCTGGACGGCTACATCGCCGCGCCCGGCGACGACATCGGCTGGGGCGTGCCGAGCGACGAGCTCTTCCAGTTTTGGTCCGACCAGTTGCAGGCGACCGACCTGACGCTGTACGGGCGCAAGCTGTGGCAGACGATGAGCTCCCACTGGCCGACCGGCGACCAGCAGCCGGGCGCCACCCCGGCGGAGATCGAGTTCGCGCGCCGCTGGCGGGACATGTCGAAGGTGGTGTTCTCCTCGACGATCGACAAGGTCGACTGGAACACCCGCCTGGTCACCGGCGACGCGGTCGCCGAGATCACCCGGCTCAAGGCCGAGGACGGCGGCCCGATGGACATCGGCGGCGCGACGCTCGCCGGGGCGGCCATGCGGGCCGGGCTGATTGACGAGTACGTGCTGGCCACCGCGCCCGTCCTGGTGAGCGGCGGCACGCCGTTCTTCACCGCGCTGGACAACTGGGTGAACCTCAACCTGGTGGAGACGCGGACGTATCCCGGCGGCGTGATCCTGACCAGGTACGAGACGAGGCGCTGAGCAGCAGCACCCACGCGCTGGTCTCACGGTGATGTCGTATACGACATCGCTACGACACGGCCCGTGAGATTACGACATCAGCCGCGAGACCCTACAGCTGGGGGTCTCGCGGCTGTGGCGGAGGTGTGCTGCGCCCCGAACCGTATGGTCGGGTGCGATCAGTTTCGGGCTGGTGACTTCTCTGGACTGAGGAGGGTGTCCCGTGATCAGGTGACGGGACGATCAGTCCCGAGAGGGAGCGCCGGCATGGGGCCGGAGAACGGCTGCGAACGGTGCGGGTGTTAGTTTCCTTCCCGTGTTGAAACATCAGGACGAGACCAAGGCGGCCTACGACGGGGTTGTCGACCTGTATGCCTCGATGTTCACCAGTCAGTTGGAGACACAGCCGTTCGCGCGGAACATGATCGGCACCTTCGCCGAGCTCGTGCGTGCCACGAGGAACCTGCGGGTAGCCGACGTCGGGTGCGGACCTGGTCATCTGACGGCCATGCTGCACGACTTGGGGCTGGACGCCTTCGGGATCGACCTCTCCCCGGCCATGGTCGACCACGCTCGGCGGGCCCATCCGGCGCTGCGGTTCGACGAAGCGCGAATGGAAGCCCTGCCGGTCGAGGACGGCGCGCTCGGCGGAGTGCTGGCCCACTACTCGATGATCCATACCCCACCTGGAGAATTGCCCGCGCTGCTTGCCGAGCAGGTGCGTGTCCTGGCACCAGGGGGCCTGCTCCTGGTGTCCCTCTTCGGGACCGAGGGACCGGAGCCGGTCCGCTTCGACCACAAGGTGACGCCCGCCTACAGCTGGCCTGTGGACCGGTTCGCCGAGCTGCTGGCCGGGGCCGGGCTCGTCACGTTCGCCCGGCTGCTCCACGACCCGGCGTCCGACCGGGGTTTTCTCGACACCCATGTGCTGGCCCGCCGCCCGTAGGGCGTGAGTTGGGGTGGTGTAGATCATCCGCGTGGATGAGGTTCGGCTAGCTTGAAGGCCCTCTTGCCGCACTGATTCGTGTCGCGATCTGGCTGAAGCGGGGCATGCCGAGACCGATCACTTGGCGTTGACGGACTTGTTCTGCATCGAGCTGGGTGAGCTTCTCCTCTGCGCCGGCGAGGCTGACTTGGAATCCTTCGATCTCACCGAGCCATCCCTCCTGTTCTGCTTCGGTGAATCGGGCGATCAGGTTGTCGCGGATCTCGACGAGGCGGTGTCTCCGAGCCGGATCCGGTCGGGGCATGGAGCATCGAGTACACGCTTCCCTGAACTTTGGGGCCGTTCCGTCCCTCAGCCTCTGGCCTGCAGCTCTCTGAAACCGAATTGGTGATGCCAGAGGAATCACAGGGAGACGTTCCGGAGAGCGAGAGCCGCTCCGCCTGCCGCCTCGGTACTGTGACTTCGCATGACCGACACCGAGATCGAGATCACCGCAGACCTGGTCCGCGACCTGCTGCAGGAGCAACATCCGGATCTTGCAGGGCTGGCCATCCGCGAGGTGGCGGGCGGCTGGGGCAACCAAATGTGGCGCCTTGGGGACGAGTTGGCCGTGCGCATGCAGCGCATGGACCCCACCCCGGAACTCCAGCTGAAGGAGCGGCGGTGGCTGCCTGTGCTGGCCCCGCATCTGCCGCTCCCGGTGCCGACCCCGGTGCGGTTCGGCGAACCGTCCGAGCGCTTCCCCAAGCATTGGACCGTGATGACGTGGGTTCCCGGCGAGCCGCTGGACCACGGCTCGATCAGCCGCGGTGCCCACGCGGCCGACACGCTGGCGGGTTTCCTCCGGGCGCTCCATGTGGAGGCGCCCGCCGAGGCGCCGATCGCTACGGACCGCGGTGCCCATCCGAGGAACTGCACGGACGGCTTCGACCACTTCTTCCACGCCGTTGCCCTCGACGACCTCGCCGACGATGTCCGGGCCGTCTGGGACGACGCCGGCGCAGCGCCCGAGTGGGAGGGGCCACCGCTCTGGGTGCATGGCGACCTCCATCCCGCGAACGTCGTGGTCTCGGACGGAACGCTCTCGGGCATCGTCGACTTCGGTGACCTGTTCGCCGGCGATCCGGCATTGGACCTCGCCGCCGCATGGGTGTTGCTACCCGCGGGCACGGCCTCACGGTTCTTCGACACGTACGCGCGTGCAGACGAGGCGACGATTCGGCGCGCCCGCGGGCTGGCCGCTATGAAGAGCCTCTTCCTGATGCTCATGGGGCGGAACGGAGATCGGGGCCTTCCCGGCGGCAAGCCGAACTGGGGACCCGTAGGCCGGGCGGCACTTGATCGTGTTCTGAAGGGTGTTTGACGCTCGCTGCTTCGAACCTGTTCTCGATCTTGATTGCGCCATGCGGCAGCCCGCCTTCATGGGTTCATCGATCACCACCTGTGGTGGGGGCCAGGTCCACGGCCGTAGGCTGCCCGTGGCCCCGATCGAGCTGGCGGAGCGTCTCCTCGGCGCCGGCCAGGCTGACCTGGAGACCATCGACCGCGCCGAGCCTGCCTTCCGCCTCGGCTTCGGCGATTCGGACGATCACGTTGTCGCGGATCTCGGCAAGCCGTGCTCGTTGGGCCGGGTCGGGTCGCAGGCGCGAACATCTGGCGCAGGCTTCTCCGAACTACTGACCTGAGTTCGAAAGGTTGAGTAGTCGCGCTATTTGCCCAGAAGGTCGAGATTATTGCCACTTACCCGAGTTTTCAGTCCGACTGCCACCTGCGGCGGGCCCACCATCTTCTGGTCACCTGCGAGGGCTTGCCGGGCTTGGCATTCGATCAGGTAGGTGGAAAGACAGCGATCGATGTCTTACTGCCAGGATGACCCGACCTGCACAAGGTATGGGTGGCGTCGAGGGCAACCAGCACGTCGTACCGAGGTTGCCGCCCATGCGGCAACTGATCTCCACACACATGTGGGACCACCGTGGTTCGGCGACGGCCCCGCCCCTGCCTTCCGATAGGCCAGCCGGACGACCGACCGGGCCGGCCTGCCGCACCGCGCGGGGGATGATGGGGATCGAATGACGGAACGCAAGGTCGGGAGCCTCCATGGCGAAGCGGTTTCATCAACCCCGTGAGGACGCGGAGTTCGATTTCATCCTTGGGATGAGCGGAGTTCCGGTCCTCGCATACTTCACCGGGACATGGCCCAGGGCAATCGAGTCCTGCCGGGAGATGGACCTCGTCGTGGGTGGCATCGCCGACGACTACACGGGCCGCCTGACGGCCGTCCGCACCGACATCACGCGTTGCCCGGCCGTAACCGAGCGATACGGGATCACCGGAGCACCGTCCTACGTCCTTCTGAAGGAGGGAGAGGTGGTGGCGCACGGCACAGGACCTATGACCATCGCCGAGGTACGGGAGCTTCTGGACGGCCACCTCTGAGCGGCCGGCCGCAGCACTGCGGCCGCGACGCCCGTCACGCTAACCGTGTACGTCCCGGACAGCCGCAACAGATCGAACGCGACGTGGTCTGTGCGTGGTGGGCGGCGCGGGAGACTCGCCCGGAGAAGAATCTCTCGGGCCGGCTGCCCGGATGCCGGGCCCGGCATGGTCATCCTTTTCATGTACATCGAGGCCGACCCGGCCGCTACTGGTTCCACCGTTGGAAAGCTACTGCCCACGGGCGACTGGGGCAGCTGGTTCAGGCCGTATGAGCAAGCATCTCCCCCTGCGTGAGGCCGTGTTGTCGTGGCTCGAGTACGCGGACAGCCTGTCGCCGACACCCCAGTCGAAGCACTCCTCGATCTGCCAGCGCACCCCGGTGTCGACGTACTCCTGTGACTGCTCCACCGAGTACGGAGATATCTGCACCAGCGTGAGGGCGGGACGGTCGGGTCATCTCGCGGGCATGGCGGGGGTGGGGAGGTGAACCTCCAGCACGACTGCGGTGCCGGCCACGGTCCGGTCCTCGTGCATGTTGATCTGCTGGCCGGTTTTGACGTGCGTCCAGTGAGTGGGAGTGAGGGGAACGAGGCGCACAGTGGCTCGGCCGCCAGGCTCCAGAACGAGCATGTCCTCAACCCAGAGCCCGGCGATACTCACCGAAGCGGCCCCGGTGGGTGAGAGGTTCCCGATGTCCCACATGGGTCGCAGAACACCGTGACCGGAGATTGGTGTCTTGCGTCGGGCCTCCGTGGGTGGACGAAGCGTCAGATCCGCCCGGATCATTCCGTTTCGGATCTCGGAACGCCGCCAGTGGCACCAAGCCGCGCTCCGTTCAAGGCCGAGTTGCTCAGCCGCCTCGGCAAGCTGCTCCCAGAACGTCAAGGGCAGCGGTTGCCCGTCTCCGAGCTCCTCCAGCAGGCTCAGAGCGATCTGCCATTCGTCGTGGGCGAGGTAGTCCCAGATGTCTTGCACCGAGATGTCGTTCTCGGTAGCGACCCCTTCCGGGACGAGGAGGGAAGCCGATTCGAGCAGCTCGGTGACATCCATGCGGTCATTGTCGACCACGTTGTCAGGCTGCGTCGTCCCGCTCTCGTTCGATGGCGGCCAGCCGGTTCTTGAGCCGATAGCTGGGACCGTTGATGGAGATCACTCCGCAGTGGTGGAGGAGGCGGTCGAGGATGGCGGTGGCCAACACCTTGTCGCCGAACACCCGCCCCCATTCATCTGGGGCTGGCACATGTTCCTTTTCGAGGATCGCTGCTGCCACCGGCCCGAATCCATCTCCTGCGGTCCTCGTTGGTCTTCACGGTGGCGCTCGGATTCTCCAGGTGCTGCCTTGATCGGTCAGGTGCGAGGAAGGTGTGCCGGTGACATCCCAGTTGCGAGTGATCGAAGGTGGTGCCGTCCTGCTGGAGCCGGTGACCGCCGATCCCTCGGAGTTCCAGGCCGAATGCGTCGAGGCGTTCGTCGCCTCGTGGCGGGCCCGCGGGTTCAGCCCGGTGACCGTCGAGAACGACATTGGCCTGCTGGAACGGACGCTGAACGCGCTGGGTCGGCCTGCGTGGGACGTCACCCCGGCGGACATCGACCGCGTCGTCGGCGACATGGCCCTCGCCGGGCGGGGGCATCGACCCGACGCGAGTATGTGCGATCCTCAAGGGCTTCCACCGGTTCCTGCAGGTCCGCAAGGCCGTTGAGACTGGAGCGGCGTTCGGCGTCCGTTTGGTCTGCCCGGTGGACGAGTTCAACGCCTCGCGGCATGTCGGGGACGATTCCCCGGCTCAACTGCCGCCGTCGACACCTGAACGGGTGGCGGAGTTCTTCGATTTCCTCAAGGCCCGGATAGCCACTGCGCGCAAGTACGGGCCCGCGGCCAGGGACTATGCAGTGTTCCGGACTCTGTATCACGTCGGCCTGCGCTCGGAAGATACCTTCCTGCCGGAGCGTCCCGACGTCCACTTCTCGCGGGCCCCGTTCGGCGAACTCCACGTCCCTTTCGGTAAAGGCGCCCGCACTTGCGGCCCCAGGCCGCGCTGGGTGCCCATGCTGGACGGCCTCGACCTCGTCCTGCACTGGTTCCTCGATGACGTGCGGGGCAAGTTCCCCAACTCGCCGGTGCTGTTCGCGGACGAATCCGGCGGCAGCCTGCACCGCGGGACGATCCGCAACCGCCTGCACCGCGGGACGATCCGCAACCGCCTGCGCTGTCTGATGGAACTCGAAGGACGCCCGGCCGCCGACCGGTTCAGCCCGCATGCCCTGCGGCGGGCTTGCGCGACCCACCCCTACGAACGCGGTGTGGACCTCGTGGCGATCCAGCGACTCCTCGGTCAAAACAGGCATTGGTGGTTACTGAAGTCGCAGGACGCCAGGGGCACGATTTTCGAAGATCGTGATCAGCCAGTCGAAGACGGTCGGCCCGTGCTTCGTATGCGCCGCGGTCAGATCCGCGCTGACAGCAGGACGGTTTGTGGGATGGCATCGCGAGAGGCGAATCTCCAGCTGGCGAGCCGTCTCCGGATAGCCCAGATACTCGCGAGATGCCTGGTGGGCACGCCATTCAACAACGTAGTCGTCATCGTCGGGCTGCCCGAAGCCGCCGCTGAGACAGTCGGCGAAGGCGTCGAGGTTCTTGCCGAAGTAGCCTCCAGGGCCATTGACCGCCTCGCCGATGAGTCGCCAGAAGTCTTCCAGCGTCCTCACCTGACTGCCGTCCAACACGTATGTCGCCGTCACGGCACGAAGGATACGTTCAGCTCGATGGTCTACCTCTCCATTTGAACCCGTGCTGTTCAGCCGCTGCCTGACACAGGTTCACCGGAACATGTGGGCTTTGCTGAAGGTCTTGTTCGAGGTCAGGATGATCAAGCCCTTTCATAGCGCTTGGAAATGATTGGGAAGACCAGGTTGGCCTCCGCGCGGGCTAGTGGCTGGTAGCCGACTTCGTCCAGGACGAGGACTGCTGGTCGCAGGTACGTGCCGAGCTTGTTTGTCAGGCGTCCCGCGGCTTCGGCGGCGGTGAGGTTGCGGACCATGTCGTCGAGGCTGGTGAAGTAGATCGACTACCCGGCCCGGCAGGCAGCGACCGCGAGGGCCACGACGATATGTGTCTTGCCCACCCCGGGCGGCCCGAGCAAGGCAGCGTTGGCCTTGGCCTCGACAAACGAGAGAGCGGCGAGGTCTTTGACCGTGCGGGGGTCAACTCGGGCTGGGCGGAGAAGTCGTAGTCCCGCAGTTGTCTGGGGTAGCGGTGTAGCAGCCTGGCAAGGGCGCTGTTCAGGAAGCTGCGGACGCGTCCCAAAGGTGGCTGAGGTTCGTCCGCTGCCCAGTTGGAAGTAAGTCGCTGTCCTGTTGGAGTGGTGCATCCGTAGGATCACGTCATGACTGCCAATGCCCCGCTCACACGAGAGTCGTTCCGACGCCTCCATCCGATCAATGTGCCCAGGCCGGTGTCTCAGTTGCCGGATCGTGTCTGGACTGACGAGGGCTGGGACCGGATCCGGCGCGGATATCGAGCCCGGGACATGGATGAGAAGTGGAACGTCTTTGCCGAAGGCGACGTTGTTTTCATGCACCGGAGTTGGACCGGTCACGGCGTCTATGAGGCGTCCTTTGCCCCCGTGGCTGGTGGTGGGAGGAGGATTGCCTCTGCTGTGGTGGAGGCCGATGGGAAGCGTTATCGGAGCATGGGCGACGAGTACGACCGTTTGATGATGGAGCTGATCATCAGCGCGATCGTCCTTGGCGAGCCGGCCACCGACCTCCGGGCCGGGCTCGTGGAGCTGACTGCTCGGGCTTCAGGGGAGAACGATCTTCCCTCGGGTGTGGTGGGGCACAGTGCTCTGGGACTGCGTTCCGGATCGTGAGCTCTGGGGCCAAGCGAGTGCTGTCACGGTGTCGGGTTATGTGATCACGCGCTGCAAGCGCAGGACCTCGCCGGGTGCCGCGCCCAGTCGTTGTTCGAGCTCTTGGACGTGCTCTCGATGGGTGGTGCGCTCACGGCGGAGGGCTTCGGTAAGGGCATGAATCACGGTGCCGTCGTCAGCTGAGGGTGCCTGTGGGAAAGAGCGGTTCTCGGCCCGTTACTGACTGCGCAAGGTCTCGATGCGTTTGCGCAGGTCGGTGTGGGCATAGAGGAAGTCCAAGCTGACGCCCGCTGCGCGGGCGACGGCCCGGAAGTTGATTTCCTCGCCCCTCTTGACCAGCCTTCGGATGCCCGCCTCCGCTCGTTGGACGGCCAGCTGGTGTTTGTTCTGTGCGGCCTGCCACAGAGCGGCGATCCGCCGGTCAGCAGGAGGCACGGTCTCCGGGACCGCGTCGTCCGGCCGCTTGTTCATGAGCGTGATGCCCCTCTGCTGTCCGAGGAGTCGGTGGCGTCCTGGTGGCCGGTGCGACCGAGCACGTCGGCGCCGCGGACGACAGTGGTGCTGTCGGTCGGCTGAACTTCGAGGGCGATGATCTCCAACTGCATGCTACGGATCTCCGCGTTGCGCTGTTCCAGCCAGACGTTGGCCCCGCTCATCGGCTCGCCGTACCGCTCGGTGTGGCGGGCCCGCCGGGCGGCGACCAGGGTCTGGGTCTCGGCGAGTTGACGCTGGATGTCCGGCAGGAAGGTGCGGTCGGTTGCGAAGTGGTCGCAGCCGTGGCATGCGTTTGCCTTGTCGCAGGACCGGGTGGACGGCAGCAGGCAGTAACCGTTGGGAAGGATGCGGTCGGTGCGGCGGTCGAGCTGTACGAGGTCGAGCATGTCGCGGCGGTCCATGCCGATCTCGCGCCCGTCGCGCCCGAGCTCGGCCAGGGCGAGGAACTCGCGCTCGGCAGTGCTCGCAAGGCTCGCCGCGTATCGCCTCGTCATCTCTGCCGAAGCAGCATTCCAGCGACGCTTCCACCGCCCGGGCAGCTACCGCCACCCACAGACCAGCAGCGTGGACCACACCCACCGGCTCCTGGCAGCCATCCTCCGCCGCCACAGAGCGGTGACCATGACGTTCCTGGCCCGACTACTGGGCGTCAACCGTTTCTCCGGTCTGGTCGTTCTGGTGGAACTCGCGCTGGTTGTAGAGGAGTTGGGTCAGCGCGGTTCGAGCCGCATCGTGGTGGAGCTCGCCTCGGGGCTGGTGATGGCCTTGATGATGTACGCGGCGTAGTGCCCGTACTTGGCCCGGTACGCGGCGTCCACGGCGTCGTTGACGGTGGTGTCGTCGGCGGCGTCGACGATCGTGACGTCCTTCCCGACCCCGCAGGCCTGGACACGGCCTTCCTGGCGTGCCCGGGTGCCGCGGTACCAGTCGGAGCCGGGGCCGTTGACGGAACGGACGTAGATGCCGTCGCCGACGCGAACCACCCAGATGGTTCGCCGACTTCCCAGCTCGCCGTCGCGTCGCAGGGAGGCGATCTCCAGTTCTTCCGCGTGTTCGATGCTGTCGAGCTCCTGGCCAGTCCAGGCCGATGTCGCCGATGTCGAGGTCATGAGGTCTTCTCCTTGAGGAGTACGGAGGCCGCCGCGGTCAGGACCACGAGCAGTGCGGCGATCAGGAGGCTGGTGCGCAGCCCGTGCAGGAACTGCGCGTGGGGGGAGACCATGGCCCCGAGGACGGCCACGGACAGGGCGCCGCCGAGCTGGCGGGAGGCGTTCAGTACGCCGCTCGCGGTGCCGGCGCGCTGGGCGGGGACGCGGTCGAGGAGCAGTGAGGTCACCGCCGGTACGGCGAGGCCGCCGCCGGTTCCGACCGGGATCATCAGCAGGACCAAATGCCAGGCGGGCGCCGAGGCCGGCGGGACGCAGAGCGCCACCAGGCCGACGGCCATCAGGAGCTGGCCGGTGATGATCGGCATCCGCGCCCCGAACTTCGCACTGAGCCGGGCGGTGGTCGGGCTGCTGACCGCGGTCAGCAGTGTCATCGGCAGGAACGCCAGGCCGGTGGCCATCGGCGACAGGTCCTGTTCCTGCTGGAGGTACAGGCCCAGGAGGAAGATCATGCCGTAGAAGCCGATGTTGAGTGCGAACCCGATGGTCGCCGAGAGCGCCATCGTCCGGGCGCGCAGGAGCTCCAGCGGCACCATCGGGTTCCGGCCGCGTGCCTGGGGCGTCAGGAAGACCACCGCCGCCGTCACGGCGACCGCCAGTGCGAGCAGCACGCGCGGAGCACCGATGCCGACGGCGCCGGCCTCGATGGCCGCGTAGGTCAGGCCGCCCATCGCCGCCACCGCGGCGATCTGGCCGGTCCAGTCGAAGGGGGCGTCGCTCTTTCGGGGCGAGCGAGCGGTGCGGGCGAGCAGGAACAGCGCCAGCAGGCCCACCGGCAGGTTGACGAAGAAGATCATCCGCCAGTTGAGTTCACTCAGTACGCCGCCCAGTACCGGGCCGGCCGCGGCGCCCACCGAGCCGCCCATCGCCCACACCGAGATCGCCCGGGCACGCTCGGCCGGGTCGGGGAACGCCTCGCGGATCAGCGCCAGCGAGGCCGGCACGATCACCGCGGGCCCGGGTGAGCCCGGAGGAGGCCGGCCTGACGGCCGGTTCCGGCCTGCGCCGTACGCCCGGGCTGCGCCGTGAGGAACTGGCCGCCCTGGCCGGGATCAGCATCGACTACTACGTCCGCCTGGAGCGCGGCAAGGAGACCCGGCCCAGCGCGTCCGTGGTCGATTCCCTCGCCCGCGCCCTCCTCCTGGAGGACGACGAGCACGAGCACCTGCGCAGCCTGGCCGCCCGCGCCGCGCGCAGGGCGCCCGAGCCGCCCACCGCGCCCAGCCGCACCGTTCGGCCCGGCGTGAAACTGCTCCCGGAGAGTCTGCGCCCCCAGCCCGCGCACGCCGTCAGCCGCACCAACGACCTGCTGGCCGCCAACCCCGGCGGACTGCGACTCCACCCGGCATCGAGGACTGGCCGGCCAGGGAACACAACATCGCCCGCTACCTCTTCCTCCACCCCGCCTCGCGCGTCCTGTTCCACGACTGGAACACCAGGTCCGCGGCTGCGTGGCCCGGCTGCGCGTTTTCGCCGGCACCGATCCCGACGCTCCCGACCTCACCCGGCTCGCCGGTGAACTCCTCCTCAAGAGATCGGAGTTCGCCCGCCTGTGGGAGCGCTACGACGTCAAGGGGCACTCCTACGGCCGCAAGACCTTCCACCACCCCGAGGTCGGCGACCTCACTCTCGGCTACCAGTCCATGGAGCCGGAAGGCACCTTCGGTCACCGCATGGTGACGTCCTACGCCGAGCCCGGCACCGCCGATCACGACGCGATGGTCCTGCTCGACCTGCTCGGGCAGGAGAAGCCCGCGAAGCGGATGTCGGCACGCGACAACCGGTCGGCTGCCGTCGAAAACGGTCCCGCCTCCCCCTGTCCTGACCGGCCTGCGGCCTGCGGCCTGCGGCCTGCGGCCTGCGGCCTGCGGCCTGCGGCCTGCGGCCTGCGGCCTGCGGCCTGCGGCCTGCGGCCTGCGGCCTGCGGCCTGCGGCCTGCGGCCTGCGGCCTGCGGCCTGCGGCCTGCGGCCTGCGGCCTGCGGCCTGCGGCCTGCGGCCTGCGGCCTGCGGCCTGCGGCCTGCGGCCTGCAGCCGAACGATCGCGGTCCCGTTGCCGGCGGCTCCCCCTGCGGACAACCTGACGACCGGCCCTCACGGCAGGGAGACGCCACCGTCCTCCAGGCCGTCCCCAGCCCCGAGGCGAGCTCCACGACCACGCCGTTCTACGCGGCGACGGTCCGGTGAGGTCGCCTGCCGAGCCGTCGCTGGTGGGTGACCACCGCCTCGGTCATGGAGGGCTCCACACCGTGGTGGCCCGTGGAAGCATCGATTCCGGCCGGCTGCGGCGGGCATCGGCCGTTGTACCACTGCCGCGGGCAGCCGACGGGCGGCCGGTCCTGGCCGCTGACGTCACCCCTTGGCTGAGGCATCCCGCGAGGCGGTCCCGCCGCTCCGGCCGTACCCTGACCTCATCGGACGACGTGCGGAACAACGGTGGTGCCCTTGCCGCGCCGGAAGGAGCGGCTCGCATGCACGGGGATGCGACCACGCATGGCGATGAGATCCTGGCGACGCCCGGTGGGCTGCTGGACCTGTTGGACGTTGCGTCGGTGGTCCTGGACGCGGGCGGGCGCATCGCGCTGTGGAGCCCCGAGATGGAGCAGCTGCTCGGCTATTCCGCGCAGGAGGCACTCCGGCAGCGCGCCGACACGCTGCTGGTCACGCCCGAGAACCGGCCGCGGGCCAGAGCGCTGTTCGCCCAGGTCCGGTCGGGGTCCCGGTGGACGGGTGTCTTTCCGTTGCGGCACCGTGACGGCCGGGAACGCGCCGTGGAGTTCCGCACGATGCGGCTGCTCGACAGCGAGGGGAAGTCACACCTGCTCGGGCTGGCCACGGACGCGATGACCGTGCGCCGCGTCGAACGGGATCTGGCCCTCTCCCACAGCCTCGTCAACCAGACCCCCCTGGGGATCGCTGTCTTCGACACCACCCTGCGGTGGGTCGGCGTCAACCCCGCTCTGGAGCGCATGAACGGGGTGCCCGAGTCGGCTCTGGTGGGCCGCCGGGTGGGTGAAGTGCTGCCGGATCTGGATGTGGAAGCCATCGAGACCCGGATGCGGCACGTCCTGGAGACCGGCAGACCCCTGCTCGATCAGCAGACCGTCGGCCACACGGCGGCGGATGCCCAGGATCGCACCTTCTCCGAGTCGTACCACCGCATCGAGGACACGGGCGGCCGGGTGCTCGGTCTCGCCATGGCCGTCCTGGACGTCACCGAACGCCAGCAGGCCGCCGCCGAGGTGGCCCAGGCACGCCGACGCCTGGCCGTGATCGCGGACGCAGGGGTACGGATCGGCACCACGCTCGACCTGAAGCAGACCGCGCAGGAACTGGCCGACGTAGCCGTGCCGCATGTGGCGGATCTGGCTGCCGTGGACGTCCTGGAATCCGTCGTGACCCTCGGGAGCGTCATCCCTGTCGCAGGTCGTTCCCCGGCCGAGTTCCGGGCACTGGCCGTGGCGGCCGGATACCCCTCCGACGCGATCCACGCCGCCGACCCGGTCGGCGAACTGGCCACCCACAGAGCGTCGAGGATCATCACCCAGTGCGTCCGCAGCGCCCGGCCGGTTCTGGTCGAGCGCGTGGACGAACGCTCGATGCGGCGGATCGCCCGGGACGCACACGCCGCCCGTGCCCTCCTCGAGGCCGGCGTCCACTCCTACATGGCGCTGCCTCTGGTGGCCCGGGGCAGTGTGCTCGGCACCCTCAGCCTGTACCGCACGGTCAACGACCGCCCCTTCGACGATCAGGACTGCCTCCTCGCCTCGGAACTGGCCGCGCGTGCCGCCATCTGCATCGACAACGCACGCCTCTACGGCCGGGAACGTGCCACCGCCCTGACGCTGCAGCGCAGCCTGCTCCCCGTCACCCCGGTCCAGCGGGAGGGGCTCGACATCGCCGCCCGGTACCGCCCGGCCCTGAGTGACGTGGGCGGCGACTGGTACGACGTGCTCCCACTGGGGCCGGGGCGTACCGGGCTCGTCGTGGGAGACGTGATGGGAAAGGGCGTCCAGGCCGCCGCGATCATGGGACAGCTGAGCAGCGCCACCCGTGCGCTCGCCCGCCTCGACCTCCAGCCCGCGGAACTGCTGCGGCATCTCGACGACATCGCCGGCTCGCTCGGCGACTCCATCGCCACCTGCGTGTACGCCGTGTGCGACCTCGAGCGCGGCACCTGCACCCTGTCCAGCGCCGGTCACCTGCCGCCCGTCCTGGCCACGGCCGACGGTACCGCGCGCCTCGTCGACGTCCCCGGCGGCGTACCGCTCGGAGTGGGCGGCGTGGACTTCGGCACAGTGGAACTGAAACTCGCCCCCGGCTCGTTGCTCGCGCTCTACACCGACGGACTGGTCGAGAACCGAACAGAACCCATCGACACCGGTCTCACCACCCTCACCCGCTTCCTCAGGTCCCCGGGCAGCACCAGCCTGGAACAGATCAGCGACGCCCTCCTCAACGCCCTGCGCCCGCAGCCCGACGACGATGTCGCACTCCTCCTGGTCCGCGTCCGCACCCGCACGTGAACCGGAGCCCAGCGGCACGGATTGCGTGCCACACGTGGACGTGGCTCTGTCGACAGAGCCGATGCGTGGTTCGGGAGCCGGTGGCCTCACTGGTCCGCCGATACGGTGAATCACGGCTCGGTTGCCGTGCTTGCGACGGTGCTCGCGGACCCCGCGTGAGGACGACGGCTGCACCGACTGACGCAGGCTCACCAGCGGAAACCTCTGCTGCGTAGGCCGAAGGCAGCGGTGTCCGGTTCTCGCCGGTCCGGGGTAAATGCCTGGACTGAGGACCTCCCTCGACGGGACACTTCCGACTTCCGAACTGCGGGAGTGTGATGGGGACAACAGATACGCGAGGACCGGCGCCCGGCAGGAGCGCGGTCGTTCTGGCACTGCGCCTCTACGGACGGGAACTGCTGCGACTACGACGGCTGGCCCTGCCCGCGCTGCTGCTGCCGGCCGTGGGCAACATCGGCATCCGTTACGTCGCCCCCCTCCTGATCGCCAAACTGGCAGGTCAGGCCGCCGATGACAACGGTCTCACCCTCAGCTCGGCGCTGCCGTACGTGCTGGGCTTCGGCGTGACGCTGTTGCTCGCCGAGGCCGTGTGGCGGGTCGGGCAGCACTGCCTGAACCGCGTGGACGCCCTCGGCATGGAACACCTGTACGTGAGCGGCATGGACGAACTCCTCGCCAAGGACGCGGCGTTCTTCCACGACAACTTCGCCGGCTCCCTGACCAAACGGGTGCTGAGCTTCGGCAAGCGTTTCGAGGACTTCGTCGACACGGTGACGTACCGGATCGTGGGCAGTCTCGTTCCCCTGGCGTTCGGTGCCGTGGTGCTGTGGAGCTACGAACCGATGCTCGTCGCCGGTCTTCTTGTGATGATCGCGCTGACCGTGGTGGCCGCGACACCTCTGATCCGTCGCCGACAGCGGCTCGTCAACGACCGTGAGGCGGCGATCGCCCGGGTCTCCGGCCACGTCGCCGACAGCCTCGCGAACATGGAGACCATCCGGGCGTTCGCGGCCGAGGGGCGGGAGGCCGACGAGCACCGCAGCCGTGTCGCGGATTCCCGGCGCCTGACACTGAGGTCGTGGGACTTCGGCAATCTGCGCGTCGACACCCTGATCGCCCCCATGTCCGTGCTGACCAACGTGCTGGGTCTGTTGGTCGCCATCGTCTTCGGTGGCCCGGGCCAGGGAGTGGAGGAGGTCGTCGTCGCTTTCACCTACTACTCCAACGCGACCCAGATCATGTTCGAGTTCAACCAGATCTACCGGCGTCTGGAAAGCTCGATGACCGAGGCCGCGCAGTTCACCGAGCTGCTGCTGGATCCGCCCACCGTGCTCGACCCGACAGAACCCGAACCGCTCGCACCGCGGGACACCGGCATCCGCTTCGAGGCGGTGACCTTCGCCCACGCGGGCGCGAAGCCGATCTTCCAGGGACTCGACCTGGACGCGCCCGCAGGCGCACGGATCGGGCTGGTCGGCAGGTCCGGCGGCGGCAAGACCACACTCACCCGGCTCCTGCTGCGGATGTCGGACATCGACGACGGACGCGTCCTGATCGGCGGGCAGGACATCAGCCGGCTGCGCCAGACCGACCTGCGCTCACTGATCGCCTACGTCCCGCAGGAACCCGCCATGTTCCACCGCAGCCTGCGGGACAACATCGCCTTCGCCCGGCCCGGCGCCACTGACGAGGAGATCCACGCCGCCGCCGCGGCCGCGCACGTCACGGAGTTCGCCGACCAACTCCCCGACGGTTTCGGCACCCTGGTGGGGGAGCGGGGCGTGAAACTCTCGGGCGGCCAGCGCCAGCGCGTCGCCCTCGCCAGGGCCATCCTGCGCGACGCCCCGATCCTGCTGCTCGACGAGGCGACCAGCGCACTGGACTCGGAGAGCGAACTCCTCGTCCAGGACGCCCTGTGGCGGTTGATGGACGGACGTACGGCCCTCGTGGTCGCCCACCGCCTGAGCACCGTCGCCGGCATGGACCGTCTCGTCGTCCTCGACCGCGGAAGCGTCGTCGAACAGGGAAGCCACAAGGAGCTGCTCGCGGCGAACGGTGCCTACGCCAAGCTGTGGCAGCACCAGTCGGGCGGCTTCCTCGGCGAGAGCACCGAGTCGGCCCTCGGACACCCGGTCCCAGAAGCCGGTCCCAGTGGGCTGCCCGGACCAGGCGACCCGATGCCGGACGAGGACCGCAGGACGTCGTCGCACGCTCGTACGGGCACCGGGTCCGCGTGACCGAGCTGGTCACGGACATCCTCGCCGGCTGACGGCGGCACGCTGATCCATACGTCCGTGGTATCCGGCAGACCGTGAAGCGCCGGTGAAACGACCACCGCTCCCGGACCGGCCGACGCGGTCCGGGAGCACGACGGGGCTGTCGACGACGACGCGGGTGCTCACCGATCCGAATCGAACATCCTGGGCGGGACCGGGCCGGGGGCCGTGGGTGTGGGGAGAATCGGCGGGGTGCGGTCCTGAGTTCGGAGTCTGGCTCTTGAGATCTCCGAACGGGGTGTCCTGCTCACCCGATGTCGACCGTCGGCCGGGAACGGTGCGTTGTTGGTACCGGGCCGGCCGGCTGTGCCTCGACAGGGGCTTGCCGACCGGGCGTCGTCATGGGTCCGACCATCGCGCGGTCCGGTGCCGGCCGTGCGACGCGCCAAGGGGTCGGAAGGCGAATGAGCATGACGGTACGTCCTCTTGTCGGCGTGCCCGCCGACACCCTGCACCGGTCGGGCGCGGGCCGACGGAATCGCATCCGGGGGGAGGGACCCTGACGGATTCCGGGTGCGCGGGTGGCCAGG
The DNA here is from genome assembly GCF_036346855.1 of Streptomyces europaeiscabiei. Classification (NCBI taxonomy): domain Bacteria; kingdom Bacillati; phylum Actinomycetota; class Actinomycetes; order Kitasatosporales; family Streptomycetaceae; genus Streptomyces; species Streptomyces europaeiscabiei. The sequence continues at coordinate 775,473 of NZ_CP107841.1, read as the reverse complement.
GCGTCAGGTTTCGGGCGGGCCGTCGGAGTCGGGCGCACGCGTCTTGCCCGCGACTCCTGAGCGGGCTGCGCCGTCGACCGCGACACAGATGCCGAAGACACGATCGTGGCCGGTCCAGCCGTTGACGTGGCCACGGTTGTTGCTGATCTGCACCCGCTTCCTGGCAAGGTCCACGGACGACACCAGGTGCAGGTAGACCGTTCCCGCGACACGGGCGAGGACGATGTCCCCGACCTCGACCTTCGACGGGTCGACCGGAGCGACGACCACCTGCTGCCGACTGCGTATCAGCGGAACCATCGAGGAACCGCTGGGCCGGAACATCACGGTCGCCCCGTCGGCGACTCTGCCTGCCACCGCGTCCAATGCACCCATGCGACGATCGTGGCAGATCGTTCTCCACCACCCCACCGATTTAGTTCTCCACACTCCGGCTCCGGTGCGGGCCTGTTCGTGGCGGTCCGGTGGACAGTTCACCGGTGTGCCCGCCAAGAGATCTCGCAGGGTCGGCTCGGATGCGGTGACCGATGTGGCACGGACATTACGATTCAGGGGTGACGATCACGTACGAGTGGCGGGGCGACTTCGACAACACGGCCCTCGACACGCTGCACGCCGACGGCTTCGGTCACCCGGTCGCAGGGACCGACTGGCGGGGACGGCTTGAGCGCCACAGTCTCGGCTGGGTCTGTGCGTGGGAGGACGGTTCGCTGATCGGCTTCGTCAACGTCGTCTGGGACGGAGGAGTACATGCCTTCATCCTGGACACGGTGGTCGCACGGCATCGCCGTACGAGAGGTGTCGGCGCCGCGTTGGTCGCGACCGCCGCCCACGAAGCCCGTGCCGCACGGTGCGAATGGCTCCACGTCGACTTCGAGGAGCCCCTGCGGTCGTTCTATGTCGATGCCTGCGGCTTCAAGGAGACGGCAGCCGGCCTGATCGCTCTGTGAGGCCGTGGGTGCCGAGCCGCGGGCGAGGGGGGCCGGGACATGTCCCGGCCCCCTTCGACGGACATGGGCATGAGGTGCTGACCCGTGATTCCGGGCCGGGGCCGTCAAGGCTTGACGTAGGTGCAGATGGCCAGGGGTGAGTCCAGGGAGTACGGGTCCGCGTCGGAGGGCCAGTCACCGAAGCGGTTCTCGGGGACGAGGCCGGCGGCGCGGGCGTACGTGTCCATCTCCTCCGGGGCGGTCAGCCGGGAGATCTCGGTGCCGACGCGGGTCGTGCCGTCGGCCTCGTACCAGACGTGGGAGAGGTGCCACAGGGACCCCTCCGGCAGGAGGACGGAGTGGCTCTGCAGACCGGTGCCCGGCTCCGGGTAGGGCGAGAAGTACGTGGCGCGGGCGCTGCCCTCGTGCAGGGCGAGGATGGCCGGCTTGTTGTGGGTCTCGATCACCAGCCTGCCGCCGGGGGCCAGCAGTTCGGCCGCGCGACGCACCGCCTGCTGCTGCTCCTCGGGGGTGAGCAACATGGACAGGGTCGCGCAGATGCAGTAGACGAGCCCCACGGTGAGGTCGGCGGTGTAGGTACAGATGTCGCCGTGCACGGGCTCGACGGGGGTGTCGTCGGTCAGGTCGCGGCGCAGCACGTCGAGCATCTCGGGGGAGGAGTCGACCCCGGTGATCGGCCCGACCCGGCGTGCCAGCGGGAGCGCTATCCGGCCGGTGCCGACGCCGAACTCGACGGTTCCCAGGGCCGGATCGGGGTGCAGGGCGGCCAGGCGCTCGACCTCGGCGACGACGGAGGCGTCGTCGGGGAACAGCCGGTGGTACCAGTCGCCGAACTGCCGGCCGTAGCCGATGTCGTCGATGCTGCCGTTCGACGTGGCGCCGGGTGTAATGGACGTCGTGGTGGTGTTCATGGGTGCTGCCTCCGCTTCTTGGACGGGGTGTTCCTCGCGTGGATGTTGCTTCTGGCCTGGGAGCAGGCGCCCCACAGCACCACCAGGGCGACGCCGATGACGGCGGGAGTGCTGACGGCCCGGGTGGCGATGAGGAAGCCGACGATGCCGAGGGCTACCACGGACGGGATGAGCAGAAAGTCGTTCACACACTTCTCCTGTCGGGATGTCTTCTCCTGTCGGGGTGAATCCGGTTGTGCCGCCCCGTCGTTCCCGGATCAGGACGCCACGTCGCTGAGTTCCTGGAGCCGGGCGAGGCGGCGGTAGAGGTCGCTGTTCCGGTGGAGTTCGTCGTGGGTGCCGACGGCGTGCACCCGCCCCCGGTCGAGCACGACGATCTGCCGGGCCTCGGTGACGGTGGACAGCCGGTGCGCGATGGCGATGACCGCACAGAATCCGGAGATCATCGTGATGCTGTCGCGCAGCGCGTTCTCCGATTCGGTGTCGAGGTTGGCGGTGGCCTCGTCCAGCAGCAGGAACCGGGGAGCCTGCAGCAACGTACGGGCGATGGCGAGGCGTTGGCGCTGGCCGCCCGACAGACCGGCGCCCCGGTCGCCGAGTTCGGTGTCGAGGCCCCGGGGCAGCGCGGCGATCACCTCGGTCAGGTTGGCCATGCGCAGGGCCTCGGCGATGTCCTTGTCGTCGGCGTCCGGCGCGCTGTAGGTGAGGTTCGCCCGGACGGTGCCGCGCAGCAGGGTGTGGTCCTGGTCGACGTAGCCGACGATGGAGCGCAGCTGGTTGAGCGGCAGGTCGGAGATGTCCGTGCCGTCGATGCTGATCGCCCCGGACACCGGGTCGAAGAGCCGCTCGATCAGCTGGAAGACGGTGGATTTGCCGCCGCCGGAGGGACCGACGACGGCGGTCAGTCCCTCCGACGGGATGGTGAAGGAGACCCCGTCGAGGACGACCTTCTCGCTGCCCGGATAGGCGAACCGGACGCTGTCGAAGACGAGTCCGGGTTCGTACCCGCGCCCGAACGGGCGGGCGCCGGACGGCCGTTCGTCGGGCCGGCTGCCGTCCGGGTCCGTCTCGACCTCGATCTTGCCGAGCTCCGCGAGCCGTTCCACCGACGCCCTGCCGATCTGGAACTGCGCGATCGACTCGAACAGTGTCAGCAACGGCGCCACCAGGTAGAACAGGTAGAGGATGAATGCCGTCAGATCTGCGGTGGGCATCGCCCCGGTCGCGGTGCGCGCCGCGCCCAGACCGATGACCACCGTCAGGGCCAGCTGGGTGCCGATGCTCATGGTCGGGTCGAGCAGCGACGACATCACCGTCACCTTGATCCCCGACTTCCGGGCCCGCCGGGCGATGGCCGCTATCCCCTCGGCCTCCCGGGCCTCGGCCCGGGACGCCTTCACGGTGGGCATCGCCCCCAGCACCCGCAGCAGGGCGGAACCGAAGGTGCCCAGGTCGGCCTGGTTGAGCACTGACACCTTCCGTACGCCGCGCGCCAGATAGAGCGAGACGATGCTGGTCGCGCCGAGGCAGACCAGGGTGGCGGTGAGGAGCACGGTGTCGATCCAGGCCATCAGGGCGATCCCGCCGATGACCAGGAAGCTGTTGTTGAGGATGCTGTCGATCGCGTGGGTCATGGTGGAGCGGGCGAGCATGGTGTCGCTGACCATCCGGGAGAACACGTCGCCCTGCTGCAGCCCGCTGTACGCCTTGAACCGGGAGCGCAGCAGCCGCGAGGCCAGGGTCCGGCGGATGTCGTAGACGATGTTCTCCCCGGCCAGCCCGATGACGTAGGAGTGGGCCGCGCCGAGCATCGCGTCGGCGATGAACAGTGCCGCGCCCACCATGATCGGGCCGGTCAGCGAGCGCCCCTCTCCGACGGCGGCGACCAGTCCGCCGATGACCGCGGGCTGGGCCAGGGACGTCGCGGCTCCCAGCAGGCCCAGGAGGATGCCGAGCAGGACCAGTCGGCGGTGCCGGCCCATGGCCCGCCAGGGTTTCGCTCCCTCGCCCCACAGCAGGTGCAGATTCAGCTGGGGGACCGCCCGGTGCGTGGCACGCTTGCCGCCACCGGGGTCGCCCTCCTTCTCCAGGTTCACCGGCGGATCCTGCGGGCGGGTGTGCCGCCCCCGGCCGACCGGACGGTCACTCATCGCGCGCCCCCGGCCCCGCGGTGGCCGTCCGCGCCCGGTTCACTCGTGTTCCCTGCCGTCCTCGTCCGATTCCGCGCGGTCCCTGGCCAGCCGCAGGCCCGCTTTGAGCAGGCCGACCGCGAATATCAGGATGCCGAGGAGGATGAAGGGGGTCGCGTTGTCCATGGGTCACACCTTTGCGGGGGTCTTGGCCGGGGTCCGCGTCAACGGGGTGCCCGGGGCCTGGGGGTCGAGGGGGACGAACGGGGACACGAACAGCAGCGAGGGACGGTGACGCGTGTCGTAGCCGGTGGCCTTGGCCAGGGCGAACTGGAAGCCCCGGACGTCCTCGGGCACGGGCCCCCGGGACCTGATGAGGACGCGCAGGTTCTCGGTGATCATCCGGTACCCGGGCGTGCGCGCGGCCCCCTCGAAGCCGCCGAACTCCAGGGTCGGCAGGATGTCGGCGCAGGCGTCGACCATTCCCTTGTCCGCGCGGCGAGTGGGGAACCACACGATGTGCTGGGGCTTGCGGGTCTCCGTCGCGAACGCGTCGTGCCACGGAGAGGCGCCGCCGTCCGCGTCCACCGTGCGGTACAGGAAGTGACTGTCGTGCATACAGGGGTTGGGGGCGAAGAACCGCCAGTTCGGCACCAGGGACAGCACGTCCTTGGCACGGAACCGGGAGAACTGCTCGAAGGGGTGCTGGCCGGCGACGGTGACGACCAGCATGGCGGCGCCGGCGATCCGCCAGGCCGCGCCCTCGCCGGTGAACGGGTTCCGCGGCGGGAAACGTCGGGGGGTGCTCATCGCGTGGTCTCCTTGGCGAGAGTGACGGACCGGGCCGGCCGGGGTGCCCGGGCACGTTCCTCGACGCCCTGGAAGAACGCCAGGACGCGGTCGGTGACCTGGTGGGCGTAACGGCTGTTGATCAGCAGGGAGTCGTGTCCCGCGCCCTCGACGACCACCGTCTCGCCGGGTGCCCGGCGGTGGGCCTCGGCCAGTTCCCGGTGCATGAGCAGTTGCTCGGGGTCGCGGTCCACGGTCCGCTGGGCGGAGATCACCAGGCCGGGCACACCGTCGATCCGGTCGAGCGGCCCGGAGAAGGTCTTGAAGTCCTCCTGCAGGGCGGCCCATTCGCGGCGGGCCGCGTACCACATCCGGGTGTCCCCGTACTGGGCGAAGACCTTGTCGTGGTAGGCGGCGGGCAGTTCCTTGATCCACCACGGGCGGGTCAGCAGGGCCCCGGTGCCGAGGCGCAGTGCCCGGCTCATGGACGCGAAGGTGCTGCCCAGAGCGGCGCCGGTCACCCGCTGCTGGGCGGAGCGGTTGAACTGGTCCGGGTGTGAGGGGTCGAGGTAGACGACGCCGTGCACCCGGTCGCCGAGGTGCTGGACGGCACGACGGGCGAGTTCGCCGCCGATCGAGTGGCCGACCAGGATCACCTTGCGGTGCGGTGCCACGGCCCCGTTCACCAGGTCGACGAGGTCGTCGACGGACTCCGTCAGCCGGTAGGCGGTGACCGCCCGGCGGCGGCTTCCGGCGTATCCGGCGCGGGCGTAGCTGATGACGCCGTACGTGGTCTCGTAGGACAGCCGCTCGCTGATCCAGGCGTAGTGCTCGCTGGTGGACAGCAGGCCGGCGGCGAGCACGAAGACCGGCCGGTCGGTGTCGCCCGCCGACATCTCCTCGTACTGGAGCCGGTTGCCGTGTCGGGTCGTCAGCACGCGTGAGGTCCGCCAGCCCTCGGTGGCGCGCATGCGCCGTTGCACGGCGGTGACGGCCGCGGCCGCCGTCGCCCCGGCGAGCACGGTGAGCGCGGCCGGCAGGGCGCGGTCGTCGCGTCCCGCGACGGCGGGGTGGGTGCGGGGGGCCGCGGTGTAGGCGATCAGGGGGTGCATCGCGGGGAACGCGGTGGCGAACCTGCCGAGCCCCATGAAGTAGCCGTTGGCCAGGTGGAACGCGGCGGCGCTCGCCAGGACGGGACGGGTCAGCTTGCCGCCTTTGAGGTAGGCGAGCGGGAAGAGGCACTCCAGCGCCAGCACACTGTGGGCGAGCAGCTTGGCGGCCCGGGGGTTGTTCCGGATCCAGGTGTGCATGCCCTCGTGGCCGTAGGTGTGGGTGCGCATCACGCCCGGAAGTGCGGAGCCGTCGCGCCAGTCCGGGCCGAGCAGCTTGACCCAGCCGGAGACCAGGTAGGAGAGGTTGGACTGCAGGGCGACGTACCAGAGCAGGGCGTCCTTGGCGGCCGGCGAGGGCACCAGGCGGGCGCCGCCGGTGGCGAGTTGCACGAGGGTCGCCACCTGGTCGGCGCCGTCGCTCCCGTAGTGCTGGCGGGGGCCGAGGAGGGCGGAGGTCGCACCGAGGAAGAGGCTGCCCGCACCGCGCCAACCCGACTTGCCGGGTAGCAGCATGGCGGTGGCGACCGCGGCCCGTGTGACGTGCAGTGCCGTCGTGGTCCGTGGTCCGCTGGCGATGTCGATCAGCCGGCGCACGAGAGGGTTCGCGTGGGCGATGCTGTCCTTGGCGATCTCCCAGTCGTTCATGCCTCCCTTGTCCATCTCGTGGCGCTGGGTGAGGTACTCGAGGGACGAGGTGAGGCTCGTCGCGGCGGCCAGCCGCTCCGACAGGCCCAGCGCACGGTCCCGGCCCACCGGTATCGGGCTGAACACCGCGGAGGCGACCCTGCCCGGCACCGCGGAATTGATCCTTCGTACGAGTTTCATGGAACCTCTTTTCCTGGTACTTTTGAGCACGTTTTTCACGTGCGGAGGAACCCGCTGCCGGACCAGAACAGCCCTCTGGTCCGACAGCGGGTTCCTTGTGTTCACCGCCGGTGTCAGGCCGCGGGCGCGCCACCGACCGCCGCGAGGGCGGCCGCGTTCTGGGCGTTGGCCTCCGCCGCCAGGTTGTTGGCCTCCGCGGCCTGGGCGACACCGACCGCGGCGGTGGCCAGCGCCCCGATGGCCCCGACGCCCTCGGCAGCCTGGGCGAGCCCGCCCAGCCTGTTGCCCACCCGGGCGATCCGCGGGGTGCCCAGGGTCGGGCGAGCGGCGACGTAGACGACACCCTCGACGGGGATTTCCACGCTGTTCAGCGCGTTCTCGATGCTGCTCATTTCTTTGATCCTCTCGCTCTCGGGACTTCGGAAGTTCTTTTCTTCCGGTGCCCTTATGGAGAAAACACTAGGCTCTCGCCGCCCGCCTTCGCATCGATAAAAATGCCTATTGTTGGGCGCCTTCTTTCGTATCCGTAGGGAAATCCCGCGAGGCGCGGGCAAGGTCTGGACCGGGCATGGAAAAGGCCTGGACCGAAACGGTCCAGGCCTTTTCGTGGACAGGTGCGGGACGGGGCCGTCTCCCCGTCTCATCCCTCGCTGCGTCGCCGCCCGAGGTGACGCAGGGCCGACGCGGCGGCGTTCGCGCCGCACATGCCGTGGGCGCCGGCGCCCGGTGGTGACGCGGCGGAGCAGATGTACATCCCGGGGACCCCCGTGCGGTACGGGTCGAGGGCCACGCGGGGGCGCATCGCCAGCTGGAGGGCGGTGTTCGCCCCGGTGACGATGTCCCCGCCGACGTAGTTCGGGTTGTAGTCCTCGAACGCGGCCGGCGGGCGGACGGCCATGCCGAGAACACGCTCACGGAACCCCGGCGCGAACCGCTCGATCTGCCCGACGATTGCCTCGGTCGCGTCGCCGTCGAAGCCGTGCGGGACGTGGGCGTAGGTCCAGACCGGGTGGAGGTCGCCCTTCGAACGGCTGGGATCGGCCAGGTACTGCTGGCCGACGAGGACGAAGGGCCGCTCCGGCATGCGTCCGGCGTGGATCGTCCGCTCGGTGCCGGCGACCTCCTCGAACGTCCCGCCGAGGTGGACGGTGCCGGCCCGGCGGGCCGCCTCGCTGGTCCACGGGACGCCGCCCTCGACCGCGAAGTCGACCTTGAAGGCTCCGGGCCCGTGGCGGTAACGGCGGTAGGCGCGCGCGACCCGCCCCGGCAGCCGGTCGCCCAGGATGTCGGCGACCGTGCGGGGCACGAGGTCGAAGAGGACCACGTCGGCCGGGGGCAGATCGGCCGGGGAGCGCACCCGCACACCGGTCTCGATCCGGCCGCCGAACTCCGTGAGCTGCGCCGCGAGCGCGTCGCTGATGGCCCGGGAACCGCCCGCGGCCACGGGCCAGCCGTGCCGGTGACCCGCGGCGATGATCGTCAGGCCGACCGCTGCGCTGGCCGGCCGGTGGAACGGGCGGAAGGCGTGCGCGGCCACGCCGGCGAAGAGCGCGCGGGCGGTCCGCGACCGCCACAGCCGGGCCACCGCGGCGGCGGGCAGCAGGGCCTGCGGCCCGAAGGCCGCCAGGCGCAGCGGATGACGAGGCACGTGTGTGAGCGGCCGCATGAGGTCCTCGGCCAGCGCGTCGTAGCCGTTCGTGAGCGGCCCGAACATCCGCCGCCACCGTCGTCCGTCCACACCGCCGAGGCCGTCGGCCGTCTCCTCCACCGACCGGTGCAGGACCCCGGCCTCGCCGGAGTCCAGCGGATGCACGCAGTCGATGTCCGGCAGGCACCAGGTGAGCCCGTGCCGGCCGAGGTCGAGGCTCCGCAGGAAGGGCGAGCCGACCGCCATGGGGTGGGTGGCGGAGCAGTGGTCGTGCAGGAGGCCCGGGGTCAGTTCACTGGTGCGGGTGCCGCCGCCGATCGTGTCGGCGGCCTCCAGGACGGTGACCTCGATGCCCTCCCGGGCCAGGAACACGGCGGCTGCGAGACCGTTCGGACCGCTGCCCACCACGACGGCCGTAGTCATACGTCTCCTGCGTCTCCTCGACGTTGGGCACCGGTTCGCCGGTTCGCCGGTTCGCGAAGTGGCGAAGGGGGCGGACGGGAGAACGGTGGAACGGTGGAACGGGCCCTTGAGGGACCCGGTCCGGGCCGATTCACCACTCTGCGGGACGTGAGAAGGCCGTCCCGGCGCCTTTGGCTCTTCGACCTTAGGGGGTGGGCCGTCCCGGCGCGATTCGCAGAATTGCCTAATTCACGCCCCGGACCGACCGGTGCCGCAGTACTAACCCGCGTCCCAACTCATGTCCGGTTCTGGTTCCGTATGGGCATTCGGCTTGGCATGGCGTCCGGCCGGGCGGCGGGACACCGAAGCGGCGGACTTCTCCGACTTCTCCATGTCCTCGGGTGGGGCTTCCGGAAGTACCGGGAAATGGGCGATGAGCCACCAGCCGCCGTCGTCGGCCGGCCCTGCGGTCAGGGAGCCGCCGACCGCCTCCGCCCGCTCGCGCAGCCCGATCAGGCCGTAGCCGCCGCGCCCGCCCGTGGGACGGGAGACACGCCGCTCCGGCCCGTTGTTGTACACGTCGACCCGGAGCAGGTCGCCGCGGGTGAGATGGACGCGCACCGTCGCCTGGGTGCCCGGTGCGTGCCGCCGTACGTTGGTCAGCGCCTCCTGCACCACGCGGTGCACCGCGCAGCCCACCTCGGGCAGCAGTGTGCTCCTGCGGGCGACTCCGGTGATCTCCAGCTGGGCGGTCGATCCGTCGCCCTGTCCGCTGAACGCCGAGACCAGTTTGGTGAGTTCGGCGTAGGGCGTCTCGGGGTACTCGATGGCACTCTGCTCGCGGTCCTCGCGCAGCACACTGATCAGGCGGCGCATGGAGTCCATCGTCCGCTGCCCGGCCTCGGCGATGTTGTCCAGGATGGGGCCGACCTGCTGGGGCGAAGTCTCGTGGATCACCCCGGCGGCGTGTGCCTGCGCGATGATGCCCGTCACGTGGTGGGCGACGAAGTCATGCAGGTCCCGGGCGAGTTGCATGCGCTCGGCGAGCCGTACGGCGGCGACCGTACGGCGACGCCGGGCGTCCAGGGTGCGCAGGTGACACCCTGCTCCGACGGCCCCGCCGACGGCGAACGTCAGCAGGAAGGGGTACGTCAGGGTGATGCCTGTACCCCCGGTGCGCAGGGGTTCGTCGATGATGCTGGCCCCTATCGCGGCGGACAGGGCGAGGACGACGCCGGGCCGGGTGACGTTGCGGCAGGTGCGGGCGAGCAGGACCAGCATGCACGCCGTCTCCAACAGCCCCCACGCGGGCAGGGCCAGCCCCATCAGGGCGGTGCCCAGCGTCACCACCGTCGAGGCGCCAGCGGAGATCCCCGCCCGCCACTCGGTGCTCAGCCGCGGTTCCGGCACGAGCACCAGCGCCAGGGCGACGGGGCCGGTCACGAGCGGCAGCCAGTCGAGGGGGCCGCGCTGCTGCGACACGATGATGCCGACGTCGAGCAGCCACAGCACGCCCAGAGCCGGATACAGAGCGCGGTGCTTCAGCTGCCGCACGGGTAACCGCAGCGGGCCGAGGTGCGGCTGGGTCGCTTGTGCCGAAAGTGCCGCGAGTGACGAGGTTGTCATACAACCGCAGGCTAGGCATGCACATGCCTTGCTCGCAGACGGTGGATCGATCTGTGGGGAGGGACACAGATCATCCACAAGATGATCACGGCATCCCCGTCAACGCCCCGTCCGCACGGTCCCGTTGGCCCACGCCCACGCGGCCACCTCGACCCGATTGCGCACGCCCAGCTTGTGGTGGATGTGGCCCAGATGGGTCTTCACCGTGGACAGGGACAGGCACAGCTCGTCGCTGATCTCCTGATTGGTGCGGCCCACCGCGACCAGCCGGGCGACCTCCAGCTCCCGTGCGCTGAGCGAGGATTCGGGCACCCCGGTGCCATCCGCCGGAGCCGACGTCCGCTCCTCCAGCTGCCTCAGCAGCCGGACGGTCACCCCGGGCGACACCAGCGCGTCGCCCCGCGCCGCCGCCCGCACCGCCTCGATCAGCAACGCGGGGGCGGCGTCCTTCAACAGGAAGCCGCATGCTCCGTTGCGCAGCGCCACATTGAGGTAGTCGTCCTGGTCGAAGCTGGTGACGACCACGACGTGCGTCGGGTGCGTCGCCCCCGGCCCGGCCAGCAGTCGGGTCACCTCCAGTCCGTCCAGCTTGGGCATCCGGACGTCCACCAGGCACACGTCCGGCCGCAGCACGCGCGCCAACTCCACGCACGCGAGCCCGTCGGCGGCCTCTCCGACCACTTCGATGCCTTCCTGGGCGTCGAGGATGAGACGGAAGCCGGCCCGGACCAGATCCTGATCGTCGGCAATCATCACGCGTGTGGGGGTGCTGCTCACGGGGCCGAGCATGCCACGGATCACGTGACCGGTCCGGCCGTCCGCGGAAGCCGGCGGACCCGATGACCGTGCCGAATCGGGCGGTTGACACTTTCCCGGCGATAGCGGCGCCCGTGGCGGAAAGGCCGGGGTCGATCGGCCGATGACTACTGCCGGGTATCGGTCGAATGGTCGATGGCCGGGCACCGGATGTCACGGAAGAGTCACAGCGCACCAGACGGACGACCCACGGGGACGACCCACGGGTCCTCGACCCCCTCCGAACAAGGCAGGCACCCCATGGCAGTGGACAGCTCCGGCCGACTCAGCGCCCGGGAACTGGAGATCCTTCTTCTGGCGGCCCACGGCATGTCGGACGCGGACATGTCCCAGCGGCTGTCGATCTCCCCCCGCACCGTGGCTGCCCACATGCGCAGCATCAGGGAGAAGCTGTGCGCGAAGAACCGAACGCACCTCGTCGTCACGGCGTTGCGTGCGGGAATTCTCGCGCTGCGGACGGACTGGCTGGACAGGGCGGACCGTTCGGATCGCCCGGGGTGGCCGGACCGTCTCGACCGTCTCGACCGGCTTGATCGACTGGATGAAACGTTCCGCTTGACGGGACGGAGCGGGGTCCGGTCTCGGCCCGTCGGCGTCGCATAGCGCTCGGGCAGGCCGGGGTGGAGTGGGGCCCCGGCCCGTCGGCCCCTTCAGGTCGGTCGCCGATCCGTGGCGGCAGAGAGAAGATCTTCCTGCCACCCAGGGTGATCAACACACCCCCGGGATGCCGGAGTTGTGGCAAGGGGCTCGAACCGGCAAGTCCTGCTTCTTTTATTGACAGCAGAAAATATCGTCACCTGGGAGAACTCCGTCGAGGACCGCTGGGACGACACCCCGCCTGGACGCGCCACGCCGGCCCCGGCGGCTGGAACGACCTGGACTCCCTCAACGTCGGCAACGGCGAGATGGACGGGCTCACCAAGGCCGAACGGCAGAGCTACGCCACCCTGTGGGCCATCGCCAAGTCGCCCCTCTACACCGGCGACGACCTGACGCGCCTCGACTCCTACGGGCTCTCGCTCCTCACCAACAAGGAGGTCATCGCGGTCAACCGGGGCGGCGCCCCGCCCGCCAGGCCCCTCACCCCCTCCGACGACCAGCAGGTCTGGGCGGCGAAGAACCCCGACGGTGGCTTCACGGTCGCCCTGTTCAACCTCGGCGAGGCGCCCGCGTCCGTGAGCGCCGACTGGTCCGCCCTCGGCTTCTCCGGCAAGGCGAAGGTCCGCGACCTGTGGAACCGCGAGAACCTAGGCGTGTACAAGGACAAGGTCACGCAGGCGCTCCCCGCGCACGGCTCGCGGCTGTTCACCGTCACCCCGCAGGGCCCGGCCCTGACGAAGACGGCCTACGAGGCGGAGGCGGGGACCAACACCCTCGCCGGCAACGCCTCTGTGGCCGACTGCGGCGCCTGCTCCGGCGACAGGAAGGTCGGCAGCCTCTACCTCGGCGGCAGGCTCACCATGAACGGCGTCACGGTCGCGAAGGCGGGACGGTACGTCGTGGACATCTCCTACGTCAGCGGTGATGCGCGGTCCGTGCGGATCTCGGCCAACAGCGGCGGTGCCACCGGGCACAGGTTCCCCTCCACGGGCGACTGGGGGACCGTCGAGACGGTGAGTGTGCCGCTCAACCTGAAGGCCGGCGCCAACACCGTCACCTTCGACAGCGGCGACGGCTACGCCCCGGACATCGACCGGCTCGACGTTCCGAACCTGTCCTGACGGACGGCCTCGCAAGGGAGCGCAACCATGGACACTCCACGCCCCGATTCGCTGCGAACCCTCCCCGGCAGACGCGGCCTGCTCTCCGTCGCCGCCGCCGGCGGAGCCCTGACCGCCCTCGGCGTGCTGCCCGCCTTCTCCGCCTCCGCCGCACCCGCGAGACCCGTCGGCTCCCCGATGCTGCCCGAGGGCCAGGGCGGCACCACCGAACTGTGGTGGCAGGCACCCGCCGACGACGGCTCGATGATCACTCAGGGCCTCCCGGTCGGCAACGGCCGCCTCGGGGCGCTCGTGGGCAACGACCCCGGCCGGGAACGGCTGTTCCTCACCGACGCCACCCTGTGGACCGGAGACCTCAACCCGACCCTGGACGACGACGGCCAATTCCCCTACGCCCGTGAGAACTTCGGGTCGTTCACCCTGCTGGGCAAGCTGACCGTCGACATCCCGACCACGACCTCTCGGCCGTCTCCGGGTACCGGCGCGCCCTCGACCTCCGCCAGGGCCTGGTCACGGCCGCCTACGTGCGCTCCGGCGTGACGTACCGACGCCAGGTGTTCGCCAGCGGGCCCGACGACGTCATCGTCCTGCACTTCACCCAGGACGGCGGCGGGCGCTACAGCGGCGACATCAGCCTGGACGGCACCCACGGCGAGGCCACCACGGGCACGCGGTCGGGCCGGTACGCGTCCTTCGGTGCACAGTTCGCGAACGGGCTGCGGTACGGGGGCGGCCGTCACCGCGTACGGCAGCGGCGGGACCGTCGCCGTCGTCGGGGCGCGGATCTCCTTCCGGAACTGCCGAAGCCTGACGGTGATCGTCGCAGGCGGCACGAACTACGCGCCCGACCCGGCCACCGGCTACCGCGCCCCGTCGCTCGACCCGCGCAGGCTGGCCCGCGGTAAGGTCCTCGACGCCGCCGAACACTCCGCGGCCACCCTGCTGCACACCCATGTCGCCGACCACCGCGAGCTGTTCGAGCGCATGGACGTGTCGCTCGGCACATCCAGCCCCTTGCAACGAGGCATGGACACCTGGGAGCGGATCGGGGCACGGCACACCGACGACACGCCCGACCCCGAACTCGAAGCGGCCTACCTGCAGTTCGGGCGCTACCTGATGATCGCCGGCTCGCGCGGCAGTCTGCCGCTGAACCTCCAGGGCCTGTGGCTCGACGGCAACGACCCGGACTGGATGGGCGACTACCACACCGACATCAACCTCCAGATGAACTACTGGATGGCCGACCGGGCCGCCCTCTCCGACTGCTTCGACGCCTTCACCGACTACTGCCTGGCCCAGCTGCCCTCGTGGACCGAACTCACCCGCACCCGCTTCGACGACCCCCGCAACCGCTACCGCAACCCCACCGGGAAGCTCGCGGGCTGGACCGTCGCCATCTCCACCAACATCCACGGCGGCATGGGCTGGTGGTGGCACCCCGCCGGCAACGCCTGGCTGTGCAACTCCCTCTACGAGCACTACGAGTTCACCCAGGACCGCACCCATCTCGCCCGCATCCACCCGATGCTCAAGGGGGCCTGCGAGTTCTGGGAGGCGAGGCTGCTGACGACGACCGTCACGGACCCGGTCTCCGGCGAGAAGCGGGAGGTCCTCGTCGCCGACAGTGACTGGTCACCCGAGCACGGCCCGCTCGACGCCAAGGGCATCACCTACGCCCAGGAGTCGGTCTGGGCCCTGTTCGCCAACTACCTCACGACGTGCGAGGTGTTGGGCAGGGACACCGCGTACGCACGGACCGTCGCCGGCCTCCAACGACGGCTCCATCTGCCGGGGGTGAGCCCGAAGACCGGCTGGCTGGAGGAGTGGATGTCCCCCGACAACCTGGGGGAGACCACCCACCGGCATCTGTCCCCCCTCGTCCAGCTGTTCCCCGGCGACCGGATCCGCCCGGACGGCTCGACGCCCGAGGAGATCGTCGAGGGCGCGAGGGCGCTGCTCACCGCGCGGGGCACCCCGGCGTCCGCACGGTCCTCCTCTTCGAGGGCGTCAACGACATCAAGGCGCACACCGGTGTCACGGCCGGGGACCTGATCGACGGCTACCGCCGGATCATCGGCCGCGCGCACGCCGCCGGTGTGTGCGTCGTCGGGGCGACGGTCGGGCCCTTCAAAGGCTGGTACGAGTGGGACGCGGCGGCCGAGAGCGTACGGCAGGAGGTCAACGCGTTCGTCCGCACCGGCGGGGAGTTCGACGCCGTGGCGGACTTCGACCAGGTCCTGCGCAACCCCTACGACCACGAGCGGATCCTGCCGTTCTTCGACAACGGCGATCACCTGCACCCCAACGACGCCGCCATGAACGCGCTGGCCGACGCGGTCCCCGTCGACGGCCTCTCCTGCGACCGCCGTGCGCAGGAGTGAGCGCGCCGATGGTGACTTTCGGATCGTCCCGGTGGCTCACACCGTCGGCTCCCCGGGGGCCGTTTCAGGGTCCGCCGTCACTCGGCAGCTCCAGTCGCAGCTCGTAGCCCCCGTCCCGCAGATGCCTGGACGTGACCGTTCCGCCGAGGAGTTCGGCCCGCTGGCGCAGGCCGATCAGACCGTGGTGGGCCCCCGGCAGCGAGAGGGCAGGACGGCTGGGCGCGGTGTTGGTGACGGTCGCGTGGAGGGTGCCCTCACGCTGGAGGACGCGGATGGTGGCCGTGGCGCCGGGGGCGTGCTTGCGAATGTTGGTGAGGGCTTCCTGAACGGTGCGGTAGACGGCGCGCTGGACGGGCGGCGGGAGATCGGCGGGCAGGTCCGTCCGCAGGTCGGTGTCGATGCCACTGCCGGTGACGAGCCGGTCGAGGTCGGCCAGGGAGGGCTGCGGGGTGAGTTCGGTGGGGCGGCTGCCGGAGGCGCGCAGAATGCCGACCATGTGCCGCAGCTCGTCCAGCGTCTGCACGCTGAGCAGCCGGATCGTGGCCGCGGCCTCCTTCACCTGCGGGTCCCGGCTGCCGACCTGGAGGGCTCCGGCGCGGACGGCGATCAGACTGACCTGGTGGGAGACCGCGTCGTGCATCTCCCGGGCGAGCTGGGCGCGTTCCTTCGCCAGGACGCTCTGCGCGATCAGCAGCCGCTCGTGCTCACGGGCCTCGGAGACCTCGACGAGACGCAGGGACAGCTCCCGGCGGGCATGGACGAGCTGCCCGAGGAAGAGGGGCGCGGTCGCCTGCGCCACGCTGTAGGAGAGGGGGATCAGGGCCTGACGGTCGGACAGGTCGGCGAACTCCGGCGACGGCCACGACCACCAGGTGAGGTCGCAGACCGTGAACCCCAGCGCGCACACGGCCAGGAGCGCCCGGTGGTGGGTGCGCGAGGCGAGCGTGTACAGCGCCACCAGCGTGGCGAACACCGCGTCCGTGAACAGGGCGGTCGGCAGGGTGAGCAGGAAGGTCGCCGACGGCAGCCTGCGGCGTATGACGAGCGCCAGGGCCGCGAGCAGTGCGGCGGCCAGTTCCCGGGGGTGACGGGTGCCCACGTCGTGGATCCACACGTCGAGCAGCGAGGCCGCCACGAGCACGGTGTCCATCGCCGGCCCGTGCGGGGCGCGGGCGGGGGACCTCATCCGCCCTCCCGTTCGCCGGCGACGGAGCGCGACGGCCTGAGCAGGCCCGCGCGCTCGGCCAGCAGCGCTGCCTGCACCCGGCTGCTCACCTCCAACTTGGTGAGGAGCGCGCTCACATGGTCCTTGACCGTCCCGGTGCTCAGATGCATGCGGTCACCGATGTCGGTGTTGGACAGCCCTTCGGTGATGAGGACGAGAACGGCGCGCTCGCGTTCGGTGAGCCGGTCCACCAGCCGGACGGCGGCCCGCCGAGGGCCGTTGTCAAGATAGCCGTCCACCACGGCACGGGTCACCCGCGACGCCAGTACGACACCTCCGGCCGCCAGCGTCCTCACCAGATAGGGCAGTTGCTCCGGGTCGGTGTCCTTGAGGAGGAAACCGGCGGCCCCCGAGCGCAGGGCCGCTGCCACGTACTCGTCCATGTCGAAGGTGGTGAGCATGGCCACCACGGGAGGGCGGGGGAGTCTGCGGAGTGCGGCGAGGACGGTGAGCCCGTCCACGTCCGGCATACGGATGTCCAGCAGGACGACCTCGGGACGCAGCTCCCGTACGGCGTGGACCGCCCGGCCGCCGGGGACCGCCGCCACCACGTCGATGTCGTCCGCGGAGTTGAGGATGTGCTCGAAACCCGTGCGGATCAGGGCTTCGTCGTCGACCACCAGTACCCGGATCACCTGTGCCCCGCTCGCCGTCGGACCACCACTGGACTGCTCGTGGAATCCCTACGACGTCCGGGACCGCCGACGGGTTCCTTTTTCTCCCGGTTTCCGGTCACCTGGCGGGGGTGGCTCCGGCTGGTCGGCGGGAACCTTCCAGCCACCCGCCGGATGGGCTCGCGCCCCTCGCGCCCCCGACTCTGAAGGCCATGACACCAGACACGTCATCGGACCTGTCGTCCAAGCCGGCCAACGCGCCCGCCGCCATGCCGTGCGCCGCCGCGCCGCCCCCCGCCGTCCCGTCCGCCGCGACCGAAGCGGGCCGCCCCGCCGCACTCTCCCGTGGGCCCTCGGCCGGGCGGCTGGTGGGCATCGATCTGGCCCGTGGGCTCGCGGTCCTCGGCATGTACGCCGCCCATGTCGGCCCGGACCCCGCGGCCGGCGGGCCGCTGGGCTTCGTCATGGAGCTGGCGCGGGGCCGTTCCTCCGCGCTGTTCGCACTGCTCGCCGGATTCACCCTCGTCCTCATCACCGGCCGCCCGCACCCGCGTACCGGGCGCGGCGGACGGCAGGCGGTGGCCCGGATGGTCATCCGTTCCGTCGCCCTGATCGCCCTGGGGTTCGCCCTGACCGCCCTCGACACCGAAGTCGACGTGATCCTCGCCTTCTACGGGCTGGCCTTCCTCGCCGTCCTCCCGCTGTACCGGCTGAGCGCCCGGACGCTCGCGATCCTCGCCGCCGTGAACGCGCTCGTCATGCCCCAAGTCCTGTACGTGATACGCCTGTCGATCGAGGAGGGAAACTGGGCGGACACCGTCGTCGCCCGGGATCCGCTGGCCCGGATCGGCCACACGGACGGCTTCGTGGAACTGCTGTTCGCCGGCGAATACCCCGTGCTCACCTGGGCGCCGTTCATGCTCGCCGGCATGGCGGTGGCCCGCCTCGACCTCACGCGGAGCGCGGTCCGCACCCGACTGGCTCTCATCGGCGGGGCGTCGACCCTGCTCGGCTACGGTGGCTCCTGGCTGGCCCTCCGCCTCGTCCCGCACGCGCAGGCCACCGTCGCCGCCACCACCGACGGTGACGCGGCCGCCTCGGCCTGGTGGTCCGACACCGTCGGCCCCCTCGTCGACGACACCCCGGCGGCCTGGCTCCTGGTGGGCGCCCCGCACAGTCAGACGACCTTCTCCATCCTCGGCAACACCGGTGTCGCGCTGCTGGTCGTGGTCCTGTGCATGACGGCCATGGACCGGCTCCCGCGATTCGGCCGCCTCGCCACCCCCGTCCGCGCCGTCGGGATGACGGCCCTGACCGCGTACGTACTGCACATCCTCGCCGTCAGGGAGTTCGGCATGGAGGACGAGACCGGACCGGCGCTCGTCGACCTCCTCCTCCACAGTTCTGTCGCGCTGCTGACAGCCACCGCCTGGACCCGGTGGTTCCGGCGTGGACCGCTGGAGCATCTGCTCCACCTGTGCACGCGCCCGGCACGCCACATCAGGTGATGACCGGACGAACTTCGGCCGAACCGCAGCCGTTTCACCATGACGGCATGGACAGGTCATGTCCGCCTGTACGCAAGCTTCTCTCCGCACCATCTGCATGTCCCCGACACACGACGGCATACATGACGGTAAGGAAGCGAACGCCTGTGAGAACGCCAAGGACCGCTCGAGGACTCGCCCTCCTCGCCTCCGGCACCGCCCTGACCACCTGCCTCGCGGCAACCCCCGCAGGAGCGGGTACGTCCGCCCTCCCGGCGGTGACCGCGACGAGCGAATCGGCCGCGCTGTACGACGACGAGGCCGGCGGCAACTCCGACGCCGACGACCCGGCGATCTGGCGGAACCCCGCCGACCCGGGCCGCAGCCTCGTCGTCGCCACCGCGAAGGAGGGCGGCCTGCGCGTCTACGACCTGGACGCCCGCCTGGTGCAGTCGGTGCCCGCGCCGAAGCCGCCGACGGCGGACGACGCCCCCGGCCGGTACAACAACGTCGACCTCGTCACCGGCCTGCGCACCTCCGCGGGCCGGGCCGACGTGGCCGTGGTCAGCGACCGGGGCAACGACCGGCTGCGCATCTACCGCGTCGATCCCTCCCGCCCGAACGGCCCGCTGACCGACATCACGGACCCGGCCGCCGCCCCCGTGTTCTCCGCCGACCAGGCCGAGATCAACGACCAGCACACCGCGTACGGCCTCGCCACCTGGACGGACAGGGCCACCGGCCGCACGTACGCGCTGGTCAGCCAACGCGAGCGCACCCGCCTCGCCCTGCTCGAACTCGTCCCGGCGGCGCACGGCAAGGTCGGCTACCGCAAGATCCGCACCCTCGACCTGCCCTCATCCTTCCGTCTGCCCGACGGCACGAGGTGGAGCCCCTGCGGTGAGCCCGGTGAACTCCCGCAGGTCGAGGGCATGGTCGTCGACCCCGCCACCGGCACCCTCTACGCCGGGCAGGAGGACATCGGCATCTGGCGCCTGCGCGCCGACCTCACCGGCAAGCCGGTCCTGGTCGACAGGACCAGGGAGTACGGGGTACCCGGCACGTACGACGAGGAGAGCGAGGAGTGCGCGCCGGGTGCCGACCCCGGCTACGGCGGGAAGCGGCTGTCGGCCGACGTCGAAGGTCTGACGATCTATCAGGATCGCGGAGGGGACGGCTACTTGCTCGCCTCCAGCCAGGGGGACAACACCTTCGCCCTGTACGACCGCGAGGTGAGCGAGGGCAACGAGTACGAGGGCGGCTTCCGGATCGCGGCCGCGTCGGACACCCTCGACGGCGTCCAGGAGTGCGACGGCGCCGCCGTCCTCAACGCCCCGCTGGGCAGCCGCTATCCACGCGGCCTCCTCGTCGTCCAGGACGGCCACGAGACCCCCGGGACTTCGGACGGGGAGGGCGGCACCCGCACGGCCACCGGCTTCAAGTTCGTCGACCTCGGCGAACTGGTGGACGCCACCGGCATGTGAGGGGCCCGTCACGGCCGCCGGAGGAGGTCGGCGGCCGTGACGACCGGTTCGCGGGCCGGCGCACGGAGGTGGGGAGGATCCGCCAGTGGGTGACGCCGAGGACTGCGACTTGGGCGTACGGCTACGGAGCTGCGCCGCCCCGCGGTCAGTCCTCGATCGCGCTCAGGGGGTCCTCGTCGAGTCCGGCCGCCATCCACTGCTCCACGGCCGCGACATGGACCGTCGCCGCGGAGACCGCCAGCGCGGAGTCACGGGCCCGCAGGGCGCGCAGGATCTCCTCGTGCTCCCGGTGGGCGTGTTCCACGGCCCGTTCGGTGCGGGTGCCCCGGACGATCCGGGCCCGCTGGGTACGGGTGGAGAGCACCCGGAGCAGCATGGACAGCACCGGGTTGCCGACCGCCTCCACGATCCGCAGGTGGAAGGCGATGTCGTGGCCGACGAACTCCTCGACCGTGGCGGCGGACCGTGACCGCTCCAGGATCGCACCGAGTTCCCGGAGGTCGTCGGCGGTGAGCAGCGTGGCTGCCGCCCCGGTCGCCTGGGGTTCCAGCAGCCGCCTCACCTGGAGCAGTTGCAGGGCCGTCCGCCCCTGGGAGACGTCCGAGGCGAAGGAGAGCGACTCCAGCAGGAGGTGCGGTTCGAGGCTGGACACGTAGGTGCCGTCGCCCTGGCGGGTCACCAGGATCCGCATCGCGGTCAGGGCGCGTACCGCCTCCCGCAGCGAACTGCGGGACAGACCGAGCTGGGCGGCGAGGATCTCCTCCTTCGGAAGGCGAGAGCCCGGTGCCAGTTCACCGGCCACGATCATTGCCTTGATCTTGTCCATGGCCTCGTCCGTCAGCGCCATGAGAGGCCTCCTTGCACCGGGCCCACCCGAACTACTCCTGCTTCTCGCCGGAGGCGAAGCGGGAGATGATCAGTGCGACGATGATGATGGCGCCGTTGAGGAACTGGTTCCACAGTGGGGGTACGCCTGCCAGTGTCATGACGTTGACGACGAGTTGGAGTGTGAGGACGCCGGTGAGGGCGCCGAATATGGAGCCTTTGCCGCCGTTGAGGCTGACGCCGCCGATGACGGTGGCGGCGAAGACCTGGAAGATCCAGCCGCTGCCCTGGGTGGCGGAGATGGAGCCGTAGTGGCCGCTGTAGAGGATGCCGGCGAAGGCGGCGAGGACGCTGCCGAGGATGAGGACTGTCCAGACGATGCGGTCGACGCGGATGCCGGCGGTGCGGGCGGCTTCGGCGTTGCCGCCGATTGCGTAGAGGGCGCGGCCGTGGCGTAGCCAGGCCAGGGCGCCGGCGCCGAGGGCGAAGAGGATGACGCAGATCCAGATGGCGGCGGGGATGTTGAGCCATGAGGTTTTGCCGAGGTAGGTGAAGGAGGGGGGCAGTTCGACGATGGACTGGCCTTCGGAGAGGGCGACCTGGAGTCCGCGGAGCATGGTGAGCATGCCGAGGGTGACGATGAAGCCGTTGAGGCGGAGTTTGAGGATGAGGAAGCCGTTGACGGCTCCGATCACGACGCCGACCAGCAGGCACAGGGGTACGGCTGTCCATTCGGGCAGGAGTCCGAGGCCGGTGAAGCGGGCGCCGCTGGTGGGCAGGACGAGCCAGACGGCGATGACGGGTGCTACGCCGATGGTGGATTCCAGGGAGAGGTCCATGCGGCCGCAGATGAGGATCAGTGCGGTGGCCAGGACCAGCAGGCTCAGTTCGGTGGACTGCTGGGCCACGCCGATGAGGTTGTCGGCGGTGAGGAAGGCGGGCGAGACGATGAACCCGATCAGGCCCAGGACGAGGATCGCCGGGACCAGGGACAGCTCACGGAAGCGCCCGAGGCCCAGCCCGCGGCGGGTGTCCCCGGTGGTCTCCCGTGCCACGCTCGTGGCGGGGTCGGTGACATCAGTGGTGGCGGACATGACTACCTTCCGTGCTCTTCGGTGGTGTCCGAGGTAGTGGCGGGGGAGGCCTCGGAGGAGGCGATGTCGGAGGTTTCGGCCCGGCCGACCAGGCGCTCGGCGGATGGTTCCGCCCGGCCGGCCACACCCTCCATGGCGGCGACGACGTGCTCGTCCTGCCAGCCGCGGTCGAACTCGGCGACCGCCCGCCCGTGGAACATCACCACGAGCCGGTCGCAGACCTTCAGGTCGTCCAGTTCGTCGGAGACGATCAACGCGGCCTTCCCGCCGTCGGCGACCTGTCGGATGCGCCCCAGGAGGAACTCCTTGGACTTGACGTCCACCCCGTTGGTGGGGCGGATGGCGACCAGCACGTGGGGGTCGGTGGCCAGGGCGCGGGCGACGACGACCTTCTGCTGATTGCCGCCCGAGAGGGCGGAGACGGGGGTGGCGGCTCCCGGGGTCTTGATGTCGAGGTCCCGGATCATGCGTCCGGCGAACGCCTTGGTGCGGGCGGGCAGCACCGTGCCGTACGGGCCGAGCTGGTGGGTGACGGTGAGCGTCGCGTTCTCCGCCACGCTGCGGTTGTTGACCAGCCCTTGGAGGTGGCGGTCCTCCGGGACCAGTCCGACGCCGACGGCGAGCGCCGACGGCACACTGCCGCCGCGTACCCGCCGCCCGCCGACGGAGATCGTGCCCTGCTCGGGGCGGTGCAGCCCGGCGATCGCCTCACCCACCCGTACATTGCCGCTGGCCGCCGCCCCGGCGAGGCCGACCACCTCGCCCGCGCGCACCGTGAGCGACAGGTTCTCGCAGGCGCCGGGCAGAGTGAGACTCTCGACCGTCAGGAGTTCGGGGGCGTCGGCCCGTACCGGGGCGCGGTTGTCGACGGCTGCCGCCGCCGTGCCGGTGGTCTCCCCGGTCATGGCCTCCACCAGTGCCTGGTGGCCGAGGTCGGCGACGGGGGCGGTGAGGATGTGGGCGGCGTCGCGGTAGACGGTGACGGTGGTGCAGAGGTCGTACACCTCTTGCAGGTGGTGCGAGATGAAGAGGAAGGCGACGCCCTGCCGCTGGAGGTCGTGGAGCTTGTCGAAGAGGCGATTGATGCCGCGGGCGTCGAGTTTCGCGGTCGGCTCGTCGAGGATGATGAAGCGGGCGCCGAACGACAGCGCCCGCGCGATCTCCACGAACTGCCGCTGCTCGACGGTGAGATCCCGCGCCCGCGCGTCGGCCTTCACGTCCACGCCGTATTCGGCGAGCAACTCCTCGGCCCGCGCGCGCAGTTGCTTCCAGCGGATGGGGCGCAGCGCACCGGCGCTCTGCCGGTTGAGGAAGAGGTTCTCGGCGACGGTCAGGTCCTGGATGATCGTCGACTTCTGGTAGACGCAGGCGACCCGGGAGCGCCAGGCGTCGATGTCCCCGACGACGGGCGCCGCCTCGCCGGAGAAGCGCAGGGTGCCGGTGTCGGCGTGCTGCAGTCCGGTCAGGATGGACACCAGCGTCGACTTGCCGGCGCCGTTGCGTCCGACCAGCGCGTGCGCCTCGCCGGGGGCGACGGTGATCCGGGCGTCGCGCAGCGCGACGGTCGCGCCGAATCTCTTGCTGATGCCGGTGGCCTCGGCCACCGGGGCGGGGCTCGTGGCAGCGGGGTTCCCGCCGCCGTTCGCCGCGGTGGTCGCGGTGTCCGCCATGGTGGATACCGTCCTTCGTGGGGTGGATACGAGGGGGTGCGGGCGGTGGGACGAGCCTCGTCCCTCCGCCCGGTCGTCGGCCCTTCGGCGACTAGCCGACGTTGTTGCCCCACAGGGTCTTGTCGTCCACGTTGTCCTTGGTGACCAGCGGTGCCGGCAGCTGGTCCTCCAGGCCGTTCGGGATCTCGATGATCGTGGAGTCGTGGTCGGTCTTGCCGGGCTTGAAGGTCTTGCCCTCGGCCGCGGCCTGGGCGTAGTAGAGCGCGTACTTGGCGTACAGGTCGGCGGGCTGGGAGACGGTGGCGTCGATCTGGCCCTTGCGGATGGCGTCGAACTCCTGCGGGATGCCGTCGTTGGAGATGATCGAGATGTGCCCCTTCTCGCCGGCGGGCTTGAGCAGGCCCTTCTGCTCCAGCAGGGCCAGGGTCGGCTGGAGGAAGACACCGCCGGCCTGCATGTAGATGCCGTTGAGGTCGGGGTGCTGGGCGAGCAGGCTCTGCAGCTTGGCGGAGGCCACGTCGCCCTTCCAGTCGGTGGGCAGCTCGAAGACCTTGATCTTGGGGAACTTCGTCTTCATGCACTCGGCGAAGGCCTCGGAGCGGTCGCGGCCGTTGATGGAGTCGAGTGCGCCCTGGAACTCGGCGACCTTGCCCTTGCCGCCCAGCTGCTCGCCGAGGAACTCGCAGGCCTTGGTGCCGTAGGCCCGGTTGTCGGCGCGCACGACCATGTAGACGTCGCCCTTGTCGGGTCTCGTGTCGACGCTGACCACGGGGATCTTCTTCGACGCGAGGGTGTCGAGGGTGGAGGCGATGGCGCCGGTGTCCTGGGGGGCCATGACGACGGCCTTGGCGCCGGTGTTCTGGAAGACCTGCACGTTGGCGACGAGCTTGGTGACGTCGTTCTGCGAGTTGCTGAGCGGCAGCGCGTTGATGTCCCCGGACTTGACGTCCTTCTTCAGGTACTCGGCGTAGGAGTTCCAGAAGTCGGAGTCGGAGCGCGGCAGGTCGATCCCGATGGCGGGCTTGTCACCGCCCGCACCGGCCGACCCGGAGGAGCTCTCGCGGTTGCACGCGGTGAGGAGGGTGAGAGCCGCGAGGGCGCAGGCCGCTGCGGCGGTTGAGCGGGTGCGAACGAGCTTCATGGCCGGGTTCTCCTTAGCCAGGACGGGGAGGCCGCCCTCCGGTACAGGCATGCGTGGACCGTCGGAGGGGAGGGATGGAGGGTCAACCGATGAACGAGCAGCGGAGTGTGAACGGCCCTGTTTCTGCGTGGCAGCGGTGCGATTCCTCCGATGTATCTCGGACGTCGAGGACGTTACGACGGCATTGCCGGGGTTGACAAGAGGTGGCCCCGATGAATTTCCCGGCCTGATCGCGAGGAGCGGGCGACGCTCCGGCCGAGAGGGTGTCGGATATGTCGGATCTGTGAGCTGCGAAAGCCCGGCGTCGATCAAATACATCCGAGGAATGCGTTGTCAGGGCGCCTAACTGCCCTTAAAGTCACGGTGCGCCATTCCTCCGATGAATGAGCGAACCCGCATGGCAAGGGAGTCTCCAGTGAAACTGCTACGTGTCGGTGTCCCGGGAGGGGAGCGGCCTGCCGTTCGTACCGATGACGGCCGGCTGCTGGATGTGTCGTCGGTGGCCGGTGACATCGATGGTGCGTTCCTTGCCTCGGGTGGGGTGGAGCGGGTTCGTGTGGCGGTCGGGGCGGGTGGGCTGCCGGTTCTTGATGCGGGTGGTCTGCGGGTGGGCGCTCCGGTGGCGCGGCCGGGCAAGGTGATCTGTGTCGGTCTGAACTACCGGGATCATGCGGCGGAGACCGGTGCGGCGATCCCGGCGCGTCCGGTGGTGTTCATGAAGGATCCGGGCACGGTGGTGGGTCCTTATGACGGGGTGCTGATCCCGCGTGGTTCGGTGAAGACCGACTGGGAGGTCGAGCTGGGGGTGGTGATCGGGCGGCGGGCCCGCTATCTGGAGGGTCCCGGGGAGGCGGCCGGGGTGATCGCGGGCTATGTGGTCAGTCATGACGTCTCGGAGCGTGAGTTCCAGCTGGAGTACTCCTCGCAGTGGGACCTGGGCAAGTCCTGCGAGACGTTCAACCCGATGGGGCCGTGGCTGGTCACCGCTGATGAGGTCGGTGATCCGCAGGGGCTGGGGCTGCGGCTGAGTGTCAACGGTGTCAGGCGTCAGGACGGTCATACCCGGGACATGATCTTCCCGGTCCACGAGATCGTGGCGTATCTGAGCCGGTACATGGTCTTGGAGCCCGGTGACGTGATCAACACCGGTACGCCCGCCGGGGTGGCTCTGGGTCTTGCCGGTACTCCCTTCCTTCGTGCTGGTGACACCGTCGATCTGGAGATCGACGGGCTGGGCAGCCAGCGCCAGACTTTCGGCCAAGCGTGAAAGGCAGCATCCCCTTGACTACAACCTCCGATACCTCCGCCCGGATCATTGCGGTCGATACCTATGACATCCGGTTTCCCACCTCGCGGGAGCTGGACGGGTCGGATGCCATGAATCCGGATCCCGACTACTCGGCTGCCTATGTCGTGCTGCGCACGGATGCCGGTGACGGGCTCGAGGGCCATGGTTTCACTTTCACCATCGGGCGTGGCAACGATGTGCAGGTCGCCGCGATCGGTGCTCTGCGGCCTCATCTGGTGGGCCGTTCGGTGCGGGAGGTGTGTGCCGATCCCGGCTCGGTCAGCCGTGACCTGATCGGGGACAGTCAGCTGCGCTGGCTGGGTCCGGAGAAGGGGGTGATGCACATGGCGGTCGGTGCCGTGGTCAACGCGGTGTGGGACCTGGCGGCCAAGCGCGCCGGGCAGCCGTTGTGGCGGCTGCTGGCGCAGGCGTCGCCGGAGTGGCTGGTCTCCCAGGTCGACTTCCGCTACATCGCCGATGTGCTCACCCCGGCCGAGGCGCTGCGGCTGCTGCGGGAGGGACGCAGCGGGCTGGCCGGGCGTGAGGCGGTGCTGCTGGAGCGTGGTTATCCCGGCTACACCACCTCGCCGGGCTGGCTCGGCTACTCCGACGAGAAGCTGACCCGGCTGGCCAAGCAGGCCGTCGCGGACGGTTTCACCCAGATCAAGCTGAAGGTCGGGGCCGACCTCGCCGACGATGTGCGCCGGATGCGTGCCGCCCGTGCCGCCGTCGGTGACACGATCCGTATCGCCATCGACGCCAACCAGCGCTGGAACGTGGACGAGGCGGTCCGGTGGACCAACGCGCTGGCCGAGTTCGGCCCGTACTGGATCGAGGAGCCCACCAGCCCCGACGACATCCTCGGCCACGCCGCGGTGCGCCGGGGCGTCGGCCCGGTGAAGGTCGCCACCGGTGAACACGTGCAGAACCGTATTGTCTTCAAGCAGCTTCTCCAGGCCGAGGCGATCGATGTTCTCCAGATCGACGCGGCCCGGGTCGGCGGAGTCAACGAGAACCTGGCGATCCTGCTGCTCGCGGCGAAGTTCGGGGTGCCGGTCTGCCCGCACGCGGGCGGGGTGGGGCTGTGCGAGCTGGTCCAGCATCTGTCGATGTTCGACTACCTGGCGCTGTCCGGCACCACCGAGGACCGGGTCATCGAGTACGTCGACCACCTCCACGAGCACTTCGTCGCCCCTGTGGTGATGCGTGAGGGGCACTACACCGCGCCGCTGGCGCCGGGGTTCTCCGCCACCATGCATCCCGAGTCGCTCGCCGAATACCGTTACCCGGACGGCACGTTCTGGGCCGCCGACCTCGCTGGACGAGAGGAAGTCGCATGACCGGGCAGACAGGTGAACCGACCGAGACGACCGGTGAACCCACCGAGCCGAGGGGCGAACTGGGCGGGCTCAGGGCGATCGTCACCGGGGGCGCGTCCGGCATCGGGCTGGCCACCGCCCGGCTGCTCGCCGCACGGGGCGCCGCGGTGGCCGTCCTCGACATCGACCCCTCCGGGGCATCGGCCCCGCTGCTCGGTCTCAAGGCCGACATCACTGACGACGTCTCCGTACGGGCCGCGGTCGCCGAGGCCGTCGAGCGGCTCGGCGGTCTGGACATCCTCGTGAACAACGCGGGCATCGGCGCCATCGGCACCGTCGAGGACAACCCCGACGAGCAGTGGCACCGGGTCCTCGACGTCAACGTCCTCGGCATGGTGCGCGTCAGTCGGGCCGCTCTGCCGCATCTGCGGAACTCCTCCCACGCGGCCATCGTGAACACGTGCTCGATCGGCGCCACCGCGGGACTGCCTCAGCGGGCCCTGTACTGCGCCAGCAAGGGCGCGGTCCTCTCGCTGACCCTTGCCATGGCCGCCGACCACGTCCGTGAGGGCATCCGCGTCAACTGTGTCAACCCCGGCACCGCCGACACCCCCTGGGTCGGCCGGCTCCTCGACGCCGCCGACGACCCCGAGGCCGAGCGCGCCGCCCTCAACGCCCGCCAGCCCCTGGGCCGTCTGGTCGCCGCCGACGAGGTCGCCGCCGCCATCGCCTACCTGGCGAGCCCCGCCGCGGCCTCCGTCACCGGCACCGCCCTGGCCGTCGACGGCGGAATGCAGGGCCTCCGCCTCCGCCCGGCGGACCGGTCGTGAGGACCAGGACCCTCGGCCGCACCGGCGTCCAGGTCACCGAGCTGGCGTACGGGGCCGCCGGCATCGGCAACCTCTTCCGCCCGGTGTCCGACGAGGAGGCGGCCGCCGCGATCACCGCCGCCTGGAACGCGGGCATCCGCACCTTCGACACGGCACCCCACTACGGACTCGGCCTGTCCGAACGCCGCCTGGGCGCCGCCCTGCGCGACCGCCCCAGGGACTCGTACACAGTCTCCACCAAGGTCGGGCGCCTGCTGGTGCCCGCCCACGAGGGCGGCGAAGGCGGTGGCGCGGCCGACGACCTGGCCAACGGCTTCGCCGTCCCGGCGACCCTGCGCCGCGTCTGGGACTTCAGCGCCGACGGCGTCCGCCGCTCCCTCGAAGCCAGCCTGGACCGCCTCGGCCTCGACCGGGTGGACGTCGTCCTCCTCCACGACCCCGACGACCACGCCGAACAGGCACTCGACGAGGCCTACCCGGCGCTCGAACGGCTGCGCGCCGAAGGCGTCGTCGGCGCCATCGGCGTCGGCATGAACCAGTCCGCCCTCCCGGCCCGCTTCCTGCGCGAGACCGACATCGACGTCGTCCTCCTCGCCGGCCGCTACACCCTCCTGGAACAGGACGCGCTCGCCGAACTGCTCCCCGAGGCCGCAGCACGCGGCCGGAGCGTGCTCATCGGCGGCGTCTTCAACTCCGGCCTGCTCACCGACCCCAAGCCGGGCGCCACCTACGACTACGCGCCCGCCCCGGAACCCGTACTCGAACGGGCCCTGCGCCTGAAAGCGGTCACGGAACGCCACGGTGTCCCCCTGCGCGCCGCCGCCCTCCGCTTCCCCCTCGGCCACCCGGCCGTCGTCAGCGTCCTCACCGGCGCCCGCTCGCCCGACGAGGTCCGCGACACCGTTGAGCAGTCCCGCCACCCGGTGCCGGCCGCCCTCTGGGACGAGCTGCGCGCGGAGGGCCTGCTCGCCCCGGAAGCCCCCGTGCCCGTCGAAGCCCCCGTGCATCTCGACGAGCCCGCACCCCTCGAAGAGAAGGAGCCGTCGTGAGGATCGCCCTGCACACCAGGGTCCGCGCCGACCGCGTCGAGGAGTACGACGCGGCCCACCGCGAGGTACCGGAAGAGCTGACCACCGCCATCCGCGCCGCCGGGGTGAGCGAGTGGACGATCTGGCGCAGCGGCACCGACCTCTTCCACCTGCTGGAGGTCGAGGACTACGCGGCGATGATCGCCGAGCTGGAGACACTCCCGGTCAACATCGCCTGGCAGGCCCGCATGGCCGACCTGCTCGACGTCGTCCACGACTACTCGGCGTCAGGGTCCGACGTCGGCCTGCCCGTGGTGTGGGAGCTGTGACGCCAACCGGTACGGACGCCAACACCGGGATCGTCGACGCCCACCACCACGTCTGGGACCTCTCCGTCCGCGACCAGGGCTGGATCACCGGCCCCGAACTCGCCCCGCTGCGGCGCGACTTCACCCTCCGCGACCTGGAACCGGAGGCGCGCGCCGCCGGTGTCACCGCCACCGTGCTGGTGCAGACGATCACCGTGCCCGAGGAGACCCCCGAGTTCCTGGCCCTGGCCGCGGACAGTGACCTGGTCGCGGGCGTCGTCGGCTGGACCGACCTCACGTCGCCCGATGTCGCCGCCGCTCTCGCCGAACTGCGCGAAGGACAGGGCGGCGAGCACCTGGTGGGCCTCCGCCACCAGGTGCAGGGCGAACCCGACCCCCGCTGGCTGGTACGCCCGGACGTCCTACGGGGCCTGGCCGCCGTCGCCGACGCGGGACTCGTCTACGACCTCCTGGTCAAGCCCCACCAGCTCCCGGCCGCAGTGGAGGCGGCGACCCGCCTCCCCCAACTCACCTTCGTCCTGGACCACGTGGCGAAGCCGCCCGTGACCTCCGGCGAACTGGAACCGTGGGCGAGGCGGACACGGCGACTGGCCGCCCTCCCTAACACCGTCTGCAAGCTCTCCGGCCTGGTCACGGAAGCCGACTGGGAAGCCTGGTCCGTCGCGGACCTCGTCCCGTACGCCGACACCGTGCTCGACGCCTTCGGACCCGACCGGCTGATGTTCGGCTCCGACTGGCCCGTCTGCCGGCTCGCCTCGGACTACCGCGAAGTCCTCGACACGGCCAGGTCGTTGACATCCGGACTCGGTCCGGCAGAACACCGGGAGGTCTTCGCGGGCACCGCCGTCCGCGTCTACGGCCTGCGGATCTGAGCCATGGCGACCAGCTCCTCCGGGGTGCGCGGACCGGGCTCGTCCTCGGTCAACAACCCTTGTTCGCAGAGCAGTTGAACGACCGCGATGCCCCAGGGGAGCCGTAGCCCGGCCTGTTGGAGGAGGTCCGTGCGGGCGAGCATCGTGGCCACCGGGCCCGTGCGCGCGCCGGACGGGGTGAGCAGCGCCGCGTCGTCGGCCCACCGGAGGGCGAGATCCACGTCATGCGTGGCCATCACGACGGTGGTGCCGGACCGGCGCAGCTCGTCCAGGGTCGCGAGGAGCCGCTCCTGTCCGTCGGGGTCGAGCCCGGCGGTCGGCTCGTCGAGGATCAGCACCCGGGGCCGCATCGCGACCGCGCCGGCGATGGCGGTCCGCTTGCGTTGACCGTAGGAGAGCAGATGGGTGGGCCGGTCGGCGAGGGCACTGATGCCGAGCGCGCCGAGCGCCTCGTCCACCCGGGCCCGCACCTGCGCGTCGGACAGCCCGAGGTTGAGCGGCCCGAACGACACGTCCTGCGCGACGGACGCGGCGAAGAGCTGGTCGTCCGGGTCCTGGACGACCAGCTGGACCGTCGTACGCAGCCGGGTCAGGCCCTTGCGGTCGTACGTCACCGGCCGCCCCTCCACCGCCAGCTCGCCCGTACGGGGCCGCAGCCCGCCGCTGAGCAGTCGCATCAGTGTGGTCTTGCCGCTGCCGTTGCGGCCCAGCAGGGCCAGCGCGCGCCCCTCGTGCACCTCGAAGTCGAGATCGCTGAGCACGGCCGGACCGTCCTCGTACGCGAAGGACGCGCCCCGCAGGGCGACCAGCACGGGCTCGCTCATGGCAGCGGCCTTTCCAGGACGAAGGTGAGGGCGGCCACAGTGGCGAGGAGCACGACACTGGCCGCGGTGAAGCGGGCGGAGATCCGGGCCTCGGGCACCAGCACACGCAGGGTGCCGTCGTAACCCCGCCCGGCGAGCCCGGTCTGCAGCCGGGCCGCCCGGTCGAAGGCCCGTACGAACGCGGTGGCGCCGAGACCGGCGAGCGAACGCCAGGTGGCCGCCCGCGTGGTGTGACCCAGCCGGGCGGCCTGCGCCTCCCGGATCCGGCGCACGGAGTCCAGGAGCAGAAAGCTCATGCGGTACGTGACCAGCGCCACGTCCACGACCGGCGCGGGCACCCCGGCCCTGACCAGGCGCGGCAGCAGGTCCGACATGGGTGTGGTGAAGGCGAACAGCAGGACGCCGAGGGAGGCGGCCGAGGTGCGCAGCAGCAGTTCCCCTGCGCGGACCGGGCCGCCGTCGGCCAGGGTGAGGAACCCGTCGGGCCCGCCGACCTGGACGAGCAGCGGCAGCGCGCCGGTCACGCAGAAGCCCAGCGGCACCCGGTAGGCACGCCACAGGCGACGGCCGGGCACGCCCGCCGGGCCCAGCAGCACGGCGAGCGCGGTCAGCAGGACCAGGGCCGCGCCGGGCCAGGGCGGCAGGGAGATCGCGAGCACGGTGAGGCCGAGCCCGAGCACGGCCTTGTCCACGGGATGGCGGCGGCGCCAGCGACTGCTGTGCGCCGCCGCGTCGATCGGCAGCACGAGGGCTCAGACCCGCCCGGCGGGGGACTCCCCGGAGCCGGCGGAGGAGCCTTCGTCGCCGGGCGAGGGCTTCGCGGCTGCCGTGGCCGTCACAGCCGCCGTACCGGCCGCGACCGTCGTGCTCACCGGAAGGGCCTCGGCCGTCCCGGCCGTGGTGGCGTCCCCGGCCCCGTCCAGCTCTGCCCGGGCCCGCGCCTCGCCCTGGCGGCGGCCCCGGTGGATGCCGAAGTAGTAGGCGAGGACGCCCGCTCCCAGCGCGGCCTGGAGGGAGAACAGCGCCGACTCGATCTCGCCGGAGGGCGGCTCGTACAGGGGCGAGAACCACGGCTCGTAGTCCGGCTCGATCTCGGTGATCGCCGTCTCCGCTTCACCGTCGGCGCCGGTGAAGGGCTCCTCCTTGTGGTCGCCGAGGCCGAGCGCCAGCGGCAGGACGGCGAGCGCGGCCACGACGAGCAGCAGCAGGGCGTTGATCTTCGTGTTCCGGTTCATCGGGCCACCGCCTCGGTCTCGGTCTCGGTGCGGTCGCGCTTGCCGGTCAGGAGCACGCCGAGCCGGGTCAGTTCGCCCTTGCTCGACTGCACCAGCAGACGCATCACCAGCACGGTGAGGAGGCCCTCGCTGACCGCCAGCGGGATCTGGGTGACGGCGAAGATGGAGCCGAACTTGCCGAGCGCGCCCAGGAAGCCGCTGCTCGGGTCGGGAAACGCGAGCGCCAGCTGCACGCTGGTGACGCAGTAGGTGACGAGGTCTGCGACGAACGCGCCGAAGAACACCGTGACCATCAGCGGCACGTCGAAGCGCCGCAGCAGCCGGTAGATGGCGTAGCCCGCCCAGGGCCCGACGATCGCCATCGAGAAGACGTTGGCGCCGAGCGTGGTCAGGCCGCCGTGCGCGAGCAGCAGTGCCTGGAAGAGCAGGGTGATGGTGCCCAGGACCGCCATGATCGGCGGGCGGAACAGGATGGCGCCCAGTCCGGTGCCGGTGGGGTGGGAGCAACTCCCGGTGACCGACGGCAGTTTCAGCGCGGACAGGACGAAGGTGAAGGCCCCCGAGGCGCCGAGCAGCAGCGTGCTCTCGGGATTCTCCTTGACCTCACGGGTGAGTGCCCGGACTCCGTGGACGACGAATGGCGCGGACGCGACGCTCCAGGCGATCGCGTGCGCCGGAGGAAGGAAACCCTCGGCTATGTGCATGGCTCAGCAGACCCTCTCCAGCACCTCGTGGATGGTTGACGCGCCTTGGCCGGTCTCCTGGCTTACGGGTGACACCGCCCATGCTCCGCCTTCCCGGGTCACAAGGACCCAGTGGCTGTCCGTGAGGACTGGAGCCGGACTTCCCGATCACAGTGGCGAGGGCCGCACCGGCATGACACCGGATTTCCCGTTCACCAAGGCGTGGTGACAGTAGTGCCCACATAAGGGCGCTGACAAGCGGAGACGAGGGGCGCGCGGGCGCCGTGGAACAGCTCACACCACGGCGCACGCCCCGTGAGCCCCACGCCGCACCAGGGTGAACTCACGACGACGGCAAGTGGCCGGATCCGCTCGCACACCTGGTCGCCCTTGGCCACAGGTCCCGCCCTGCGCTTGAATTCACCCTTCACGCCATCGGCACAGGGAGTCCGCAGTGCACCGCCCGACCTTGGTACGCAGTTCACGCCGTCTCGGCGTTCTCACCGCAGCAGCGCTCGCGGTCGCCGTCGCCACCGCGGGGCCGGCCGCGGCCCACGCGGAGGTCGAGGCGGAGGGCGCCCGAGCCCTCGACCAGAACGTCGAACTGACCTTCTCCGCGGAGTCGGAGTCCTCCTCCGCCGGCATCACCAAGCTGGAAGTGATCCTCCCCAAGGGCGTGGTCCCCTCCGACATCGCCTACGAGGAGGGCCCCGACGGCTGGAAGTTCACCCCGACCAGCCGGGGCTACACCGTGTCGGGCTCGAAGCTCGCGGTGGGGGAGGACGTCGAGTACGTCGTCACCGTACGGCAGTTGCCGGACGCCAAGTCGCTGGTCTTCAAGACCCTGCAGTCGTACAGCGACGGCAAGGTGGACCGCTGGATCGAGTTGGAGGAGTCCGAAGGGGACGGGCACGGCCACGGTCACCCGGCACCCCGTCTGGACCTGAAGGCCGCCGCCCCCGGCGCCGAAGTCGTGAGCCCCACCCCGTCGGAGGAACCCACGACGGCCTCACCCTCACCCTCACCCGAAACGAGCGCCGAGACCTCCGCGCCGTCGGCGGAGCCCGCTGCGGACAGCGCCGACGGCGACGAGGGTGTCTCCCCCGCCGTACCGCTCGGCATCGGCGCGGCCGTCCTCCTCGCGCTCGGCGGCGGTCTGTGGTGGTTCCGGTCCCGCCGGGACGGGACCGGCTGACGAGTCCGCCCGATCCGGGGCTCGTGCGGCCGCGCCGTCCACCGAAAGACCCTGACCTGACCGAAACGTGGCACGGGCTTTACTGCGACCTCCTTGCAGTTACCTGCTCCCCGCACAAGGGTGAAGGGGTTCGACGACATGCACGCGGCACGACGAGTTAGGCGCACGCCCCATGGCCCCTGTTACCGACACCGCCTCCTCGGCCACCGCCGAGAAGGGCGGTTTCTCATGGCGCCGGATCCGCGCCTCGATGACGCGCGCGGAGTGGGCGAGCCTCGGCGGTATGGCCGGCTTCATCCTGGCGCTGCATCTCATCGGCTGGTTCACGCTGGTCGTGATCGTCGCCCCCGAGCACTACAGCGTCGGCAGCAGGACCTTCGGCATCGGTATGGGCGTCACCGCCTACACCCTGGGGATGCGGCACGCCTTCGACGCCGACCACATCGCCGCCATCGACAACACCACCCGCAAACTGATGGGCGAGGGGCAGCGCCCGCTGTCGGTCGGCTTCTGGTTCTCCCTCGGGCACTCGTCGATCGTCTTCGCCCTCACCTTCCTGCTCACCCTCGGCGTCAAGGCGCTCGCCGGACCGGTGCGGAACGGCGACTCCCAGCTGCACGACCTCGCCGGCTGGATCGGTACCACGGTCTCCGGGACGTTCCTCTACGTCATCGCGATCATCAACCTGGTGATCATGGTGGGCATCTGGAAGGTGTTCCGGGAGATGCGCTCGGGCTCCTTCGACGAGGCCGCGCTGGAGGAGCGGCTGAACAGCCGGGGCTTCATGAACCGGCTCCTCGGACGGTTGATGAAGTCGATCACCAAGCCGTGGCAGATGTTCCCGCTGGGCCTGCTCTTCGGCCTGGGGTTCGACACGGCGACCGAGGTCGCGCTCTTGGTCCTGGCCGGTTCGGGCGCGGCCTCCGGACTGCCCTGGTACGCGATCCTGTGCCTGCCGATCCTGTTCGCGGCCGGTATGTCGCTCCTGGACACGATCGACGGCTCGTTCATGAACTTCGCGTACGGCTGGGCGTTCTCCAAGCCGGTCCGCAAGGTCTACTACAACCTCACGATCACCGGCCTCTCGGTGGCCGTCGCCCTCGTCATCGGCACCGTCGAACTGCTCGGCCTCGTCGCCGAGAAGGCGCATCTGCACGGCACGTTCTGGGACCGGGTCGCCGGCCTCGACCTCAACATCATCGGCTATGTCGTCGTCGGCCTGTTCTTCGTCACCTGGGCGGTCGCGCTGCTGGTGTGGCGGTTCGGGCGGATCGAGGAGAAGTGGACGACGGGCAGAACGCCCACCCGCGACCCGGCGACCCCGTGACCCGCCCTCGGCCCAGGTCTGCCGATCGGCCCAGGTCTGCCGATCGGCTCAGGCCTGCGGATCAGCTCAGGCCTGCGGATCGGCCCCGGCCTACGAATCGGTCTCGATCCGTGGCGCCACCTGGGGCGCCGATGGCGATGACGCCATCATGAGGCCCATGAATCGGCCTCCGCCGCGCCTCCACACCCCCGAGTGGTTCACGGCCGACGACTCGACCCTCGACGTCGCCCTCGTCTACCCGATGCAGGGCCCCGCCGGGATCTTCGGCCCCACCTGCGGGGCGTGCGCGCGGCTGGCCGCCGAGGAGGTCAACAAGGCCGGGGGAGTGCTGGGCAGGGAGCTGCGGCTGATCGAGGTCGACGGCGGCGCGGAGCCGTGGCGGGTCGCCGAGGACGTGGAGGCCCTGGTCGCCTCGGGAGCGGTGCAGGGTGTCACCGGCTGGCACATCTCCTCCGTCCGGCGGGCCCTGGCCCCGCGCATCGCGCACCGGGTGCCGTACGTGTACACGGCCCTGTACGAGGGTGGGGAACGCACCGAGGGCGTCTTCATGACGAGTGAGACGCCGTCCTGGCAACTGCTGCCCGCGATGCGGCTGCTGGCCGAGTCACGCGGTGTACGCCGCTGGTTCGTCGTCGGCAACGACTACGTGTGGCCCCGCCGCACGGCACGGGCGGCCCGGGGCTACGCCCGCGAGTGCCGGGGCAGGGTCAGTGGCGAGGCGTATCTGCCGCTCGGCACCGAGGACTTCGAGGACGTCCTGCGACGCATCGAGCGGGCCGACGCCGACGGGGTCCTGATGCTCCTGGTCGGCAGCGACGCGGTCCGCTTCAACCGGGCCTTCGCCGCCTCCGGGCTCGACCGGCGGTGCCTGCGGCTGAGCACGCTGATGGACGAGAACATGCTGATGGGCAGCGGCCCCGAGGCCACCCTCGACCTCTACAGCACGGCAGGTTTCTTCGCCTCGCTCGCCGACCGGAACACCCTGGACTTCCACGGCCAGTACGCGGACCGCTTCGGTCTGGAGGCGCCCGTTCCGGGCAGCCTCGGCGAGTCCTGCTACGAGGGTGTCCTGCTGCTCGCCGCGCTCGTCGAGCGGGCGCGCGCCCTGGACGTGGCCGCGATCGGGGCGACCGCCGACACCGTCTCCTACGAGGGGCCGCGCGGCCTGCTGGGCCTCGACGGGCGGCATGTGCGCCAGCGCATCTACCTCGCGCGGGCGGACGGCTGCGACTTCAACGTCCTCGCCCAGCTGCGCGCTCCGCACGACCTGCGTTGACCCTGCCCCGACCGTCGTCGGGCCCACCGCTCTCCAGAGTCCGGGCCAGCAGGTCCAGCAGGAGTTCCAGCCGCTTCCCGTCCTCGTCGGTGAGCGGCTCCGATTCTGCCCAGTGGGCGCGCACCGCGCGGGCGAGCTGCTGCCATCGCTCGCTGCCGCGCGGGGTGAGGTGGGCGAGGACGCGGCGCCGGTCGGCGGGGTCGACGCGACGGAAGACCAGGTTCCGGTCGACGAGTTGGTCGATCAGCTTGGTCAGGCTCGGCGCCGGCAGAAAGGCGTGTTCGGCGAGGGCCGTCATGTTGTGGCCCTGCCCGTCGGAGAGCAGGTCAAGGACCCGCCACGCCTCGACGGAGCAGTCGAACTCGTCGAGCACGGACTGCACTCGGCGCACGGACAGACGCTCGGCCCGGGTCAACAGACGGAGCAGTTCCTCGGGCCGCCTCGCCATCGCACTCCCCAACTCGCCTTCAGCCGCCCCCTCGACGGTGATGTCCGGAGCTTACCTTCGACCATCCCGCTCCTGACAGAAAAACCAGGAGTACATCCTTTCCGCGAGAAGTGACAAATATTTCGGGGCCTCAAAAAAATACTTCCTCAGGAAACTGTTCTTCAATTGCGCCGAAACGCAAGGGAAACAGTGGCCTCGCAGGCTGTGGTCGCACTTCAGCGACCTAGGAGGTATTGCATGTCCGGGATCGGCATCAACAGACGCGGTCTTCTCGCGGGCGCGTCGGCGCTCGGTACGACCGTCGCCCTCAGCGCGTGCGGAGCCAAGACCGGCAGCGGCACGTCATCGGCCGCCGGAGCGCAGGCGGACACCTCCGGCGACACCGTCAAGGTGGGTCTGCTGAACTCGCTCTCGGGCACGATGGCCATCAGCGAGGTCACCGTCCACAACGCGCTGCTCCTCGCGGTGAAGGAGATCAACGCCGCCGGTGGCGTCCTGGGCAAGAAACTGAAGCCCATCAGCCAGGACGGCGCCTCCGACTGGCCGACCTTCGCCGAGAAGGCGGAGGCCCTGATCACCGACGACAAGGTGGTCGCCACCTTCGGCTGCTGGACCTCCGCCAGCCGCAAGGCCGTCAAGCCGGTCTTCGAGCGCTACAAGTCGCTCCTCTTCTACCCCGTGCAGTACGAGGGCCTGGAACAGTCCCCGTACATCTTCTACATCGGCGCCACCACCAACCAGCAGATCGTCCCCGCCCTCGACTACCTCAAGAAGCAGGGCCTGACACGGCTGTACCTGGTGGGCAGCGACTACGTCTTCCCGCGCACCGCCAACAAGATCATCAAGGCGTACGCGCAGGCCCAGGGTATGAAGGTGGTCGGCGAGGACTACGCGCCGCTCGGCTCCACCGAGTTCAGCACCATCGTCAACAAGGTCAAGGACGCCGGCGCGGACGCCGTGTTCAACACCCTCAACGGCGACAGCAACGTGGCCTTCTTCAAGGAGTACAAGTCCGCCGGGCTGGCCGCGAAGAGCCTGCCGGTGCTGTCGGTGTCGATCGCCGAGGAGGAGGTCAAGAGCATCGGTACCCAGTACCTGGAAGGCCAGTTGACCGCCTGGAACTACTACGAGACCACGCCGGGCGCCGCCAACACGAAGTTCGTCGCGGCCTATCAGGCGGCCTACGGCAAGGACAAGCCGACCAGCGACCCCATGGAGGCCGCCTACATCTCCGTCCATCTCTGGAAGGAGATGGTCGAGAAGGCCGGCTCCTTCGACGTGCCGAAGGTCAAGAAGGCCTCCGGCGGCATCGAACTCGACGCCCCCGAGGGCAAGGTCACCGTCGACGGAGCCACCCAGCACGTCTACAAGACCGCCCGCATCGGCAGGATCGGCTCGGACGGCCTGATCGAGGAGGTGTGGAACTCCGGCAAGCCGATCAAGCCGGACCCGTATCTGAAGGGTTACGACTGGGCCGCCGGTCTTTCGTGAGTCCGACGGTGGGTGGGCGCTGGTCGAGCAATTCCCCGCGCCCCTGAAAGATCAGGCCCTGCGAGCCTGAAGACGACGGGCTTTCGGGCCGAAAAGCACGGGGCGCAGCCCCTGTATTCCAGGGGCGCGGGGAACCGCGGAGGAAGCCCCACCGGACCGCGCCCGCCGAACAGCCCTTCCCCCGCCCGCCGAACAACCCTTCCCCCGACCCGGAGCCGCTCAATGACGGTCGTCCTCAACCAGGCCTTCACCGGCATCAGTATCGGTGCCGTCCTCCTGCTCATCGCCCTCGGCCTGACCCTCACCTTCGGTCAGATGGGCGTGATCAACATGGCGCACGGCGAGTTCATCATGGCCGGCGCGTACACCACGTACGTGCTGCAGAAGTCCATCAGCGGTGCCGGTGTCTCCCTGCTCCTCGCCCTGCCGCTGGCCTTCCTCGTGGCCGGGACGATGGGCGCGCTGCTCGAATGGCTCCTCGTCCGGCGTCTGTACACCAGACCCCTGGACACCCTGCTGGTCACCTGGGGCGTCTCCCTGATGCTCCAGCAGCTGGCCCGGGACATCTTCGGCGCCCCGAACGTCCAGACCCGCGCCCCGGACCTGCTCACCGGCAACATCTCGGTCGGCGGCATCACCTTCGCCAACAACCGGCTGTTCATCCTCGGTCTCGCCCTGCTCTGCGTCCTCGGCCTCACCCTGATCCTGCGGACGACCCCGCTGGGCCGCCGTATCCGGGCCGTCGTGCAGAACCGGGACCTCGCCGAGGTGTCCGGTATCGCGACCGAGCGCGTGGACCGTACGACGTTCTTCATCGGCTCGGGCCTCGCGGGCGTGGCCGGTGTCGCGCTCACCCTGGTCGGCCCGATCGGTCCGACGATGGGCACCAACTACATCGTCGACGCCTTCCTGGTCGTGGTCGTCGGCGGCGTCGCCCAGCTCAAGGGCGCCGTCATCACCGCCTTCGCACTCGGCGTCCTGCAGTCCGTACTGGAGTACTCGACGACGGTCAGCGTCGCCAAGGTCGTCGTGCTCGTGGCGATCGTCGCCTTCCTGCAGTGGCGACCCCAGGGCCTGTACACACTGCGTACCCGGAGCCTGGCATGAAGACGACCACGCCCTCCCCCGAGAAGACGGCTCCCGTCGCGCCGCCGTCGCCCTCCCTCCTGGTCCGCTTCCGTGTCCCCGGCGCCTTCCTCCTCGGCGCCGTCCTGCTCATCGGGGTCGCCCCGCTCGCGCTCTCCGACTTCAGGCTCAACCTCCTGGCCAAGTACCTGTGCTACGCGATCGTGGCGGTCGGTGTGAGCCTCGCCTGGGGCCGCGGCGGGCTGCTCGTCCTCGGCCAGGGCGTCTTCTTCGGCCTCGGCGGCTACGCCATGGCCATGCACCTCAAGCTCGCCGACGCCGCCGACACCGGCCAGACGCTGCCCGACTTCATGCAGCTCTACGGCACCGGCGACACCCTGCCCTGGTGGTGGCGGCCGTTCGCCGACCCGGCCTTCGCCCTCGCCATGACCGTGCTGCTGCCCATGGCGGTCGCCGCGCTGCTCGGTTTCTTCGTCTTCCGCCGACGGGTGAAGGGCGCGTACTTCGCGATCCTCAGCCAGGCACTGGCCGCCGCCCTCGCCATCT
Organism: Streptomyces europaeiscabiei; assembly: GCF_036346855.1. Classification (NCBI taxonomy): domain Bacteria; kingdom Bacillati; phylum Actinomycetota; class Actinomycetes; order Kitasatosporales; family Streptomycetaceae; genus Streptomyces; species Streptomyces europaeiscabiei. Next base: position 734,843 of record NZ_CP107841.1, on the reverse strand, counting down.
GGCTCGTCGGCCAGCAGGCCACCACCGGCGGCACCAACGGTCTCACCGACATGCAGGGCTTCTTCGGGTACGACCTCGACGATCCCGTCAACCAGCGGATGGTGTATTTCGTCATCGCCGCCGTGCTCCTGCTGCTGATGGCCGCCGCCCGCCAGCTGTTCGTCAGCCGCTACGGCGAACTCCTCGTCGCCGTACGGGACTCCGAGGAACGCGTCCGCTTCCTCGGCTACGACCCCGCCAACGTCAAGCTCGTCGCGTACGTCGTGGCGGCCGGCATGGCGGGCCTCGCGGGAGCCCTGTTCGTCCCGGCGGTCGGCATCATCTCCCCGGCGCTGATCGGCGTCGTCCCGTCCATCGGTTTCGTCATCGGCGCGGCGGTGGGCGGCCGGGCCTCCCTGGTGGGTGCAGTGCTCGGCGCGATCGCGGTGGCCTGGGCGCAGAGCACCCTCTCCGACGCCTTCCCCGCCGCGTGGACCTACCTCCAGGGTCTGCTGTTCGTGCTGGCGGTCGGCTTCCTGCCCGGCGGCCTGGCCTCCCTGGCGAGCGTGGCGCGCCGGCGCCGTAACCCCAACACGACCACCACCATCACGGCCCCGGCCTCGGCCCCGACAGGAGGAACGGCATGAGCGGCGAGGGACTGACGGTCCGCGACCTGCGGGTGACCTTCGACGGCTTCAAGGCCGTCGACGGTGTGGACCTCGACATCCGCCCCGGCGACCTGCGCTTCCTCATCGGCCCGAACGGTGCCGGCAAGACCACGCTCGTCGACGCCGTCACCGGACTGGTGAAGTCCACCGGATCGGTCCGCTTCGGCGGCGAGGAACTCATCGGCAAGCCGGTGCACCGGATCGCCCGCAGAGGCATCGGCCGTACGTTCCAGACGGCCACGGTCTTCGAGCAGCTGACCGTCCTGCAGAACCTCGACATCGCGGCGGGCGCCGGCCGCGGCCCCCTGACGATGCTCCGGCGCCGCAAGGGCGTCCCCGAGGAGGTGACCAGGGCCCTGGAGACGACCGGTCTGACGGCGCTGCGCGACCGTCCGGCGGGTGTGCTCGCGCACGGCCAGAAGCAGTGGCTGGAGATCGGCATGCTGCTCGTCCAGGACGTGAAGCTGCTGCTGCTCGACGAGCCGGTCGCCGGTATGAGCCACGACGAACGCGAGGCCACGGGCGAGTTGTTGCAGCGGGTCGGTGAGGACCACACGGTGGTGGTCATCGAGCACGACATGGACTTCATGCGCTCCTTCGCCCGCAGCGTCACCGTCCTGCACGCCGGCCGGGTCCTCAGCGAGGGCTCCGTCACCGAGGTGCAGGCCGACGCCAAGGTCCAGGAGGTCTACCTCGGCCGCGCGTCCGAGCCCGAGTCCGAGCCGGTGCCCGCGTCCGTGACCGCCGCCGAACAGGTCGCCGCTCCCGTCCCCGTCACCGAGGAGGCGTGACACCCATGCTGGAGATCAACTCCGTCCAGGCAGGCTACGACCGCACGACCGTGCTGCACGGTGTGACCGTGTCCGTCCCGCGCGACGGTGTCGCAGCCGTCCTGGGCCACAACGGCGCCGGCAAGAGCACCCTCCTGCGCGCCGCCATGGGGCTCGTCAAGCCGAAGAACGGGACCGTCCTGCTGGACGGCGAGGACATCACCCACCTCGCCCCGCACCAGCGGGTGGCCAGGGGCATGGCGTACGTCCCCCAGGGCCAGCAGTCCTTCCCGCACCTCACCACCGCCGAGAACCTGCAACTGGTCGCCGACGGCCGCCCGGACGGAAAGGAGGCGGTCTCGGAAGCCCTGGACCTGTTCCCCGTCCTGCGGGAGCTGTCCGGCCGCCGGGCAGGTCTCCTCTCCGGCGGCCAGCGTCAGCAGCTCGCTCTCGCCCGCGCCCTGATCACCCGCCCCAGACTCCTCCTGCTCGACGAGCCGACCGAGGGCATCCAGCCCTCCGTGGTCGCCGAGATCGAGGAGACGATCCTCGCCCTGACCCGCCGGGGCGGGCTCTGCGTCCTCCTCGTCGAACAGCACGTGGGCTTCGCCATGCGGGCAGCGCAGCGGTACTACGTGCTGGAGGCGGGCCGGGTCACCTCCTCGGGAGAGGGGGGTACGGGGGCCGAGCAGACCGTCCGGGCGGCGCTCAGTGTCTGACGGTCCACCGTCGGCGTCGCTCGATGCGTGTGCCGACTGCACTGCCGGCGGGCGGGGTGCACATCACCGCACGACACACGCCCTGGCCGTCCCCGGCGCGCACCGAGTCCGTCGCGCCCTCTGAGAGGAAGCCGATCGTGATGCGTGTACGCCGTCCGCACCACAGGCGTCTGCGGCGTACACGCCGGACTCGCGCCGCGCTACCGCGCGTGCAGCCCGTCCGTGAGGTGCCCGTGGCTGTGCCGCCAGCCCGCCGGCACGCGCAGGGCGCCCGCCAGATGAGGGTGGCCGAGGGGAAGGTCCGCGTGCACGTGGGACGCCGGCACGTGGGACGCCGGCGCGGGGGCCGTGTGCGCGTCGGCCGTCGACCGCGCCGGCCACAGCCGTACGGCCAGACACGCCGCACCCAGGGCGATCGAACCCAGCGCGAGCACCGCCCAGTCGAGCCCCGCCGCCGCTCCCAGCCACCCGGCCAGCGGGTACGTCAGCAGCCAGCAGCCGTGCGAGAGGGAGAACTGCGCGGCGAAGGCGGCGGTACGCTCCCCGGGCGCCACCGAGCGGCGGACGAGCCGTCCGGCCGGGGTGAGCACCGCCGAGGACGCGGCACCGAACGCGGCCCAGAGGACCAGCAACGCGGGCAGCCGCCAACCCCCGCCCTGCGCGGCCGTGACACCTCCGAGCCCGGCGAAGACGACGGTCAGCGACAGCGCGCCCGGCAGCATCACCGCCCGGTCCGGCACCTTGTCCAGCAGACGCGGCAGCACCAGGGCCACGGCCATCGACCCGGCCCCGTACGCCCCAAGCGCCAGCGGTAGGGCGCCCGCCGACAGGCCCAGCACCTCGCGGACGTAGACGACGGAGTTGACCGTCACCATCGCACCGGCCGCCGCGACGGCGAGGTTCAGGGCGAGCAGGGCCCGCAGCCAGGGGACGGCGAGGAAGAAGCGGATACCGGCCGTGGCCCTGGTGTACGCGCCGCCCGTGCGCGGGACGGTGACGGCGGCCCGCTCGGGCAGGGCGGTCGAGACCACCAGCGCGGCCGAGGCGAGAAATCCGAGGACGGTGCCGGTGAACAGCCGGTCGTAGGTGATGACGGACAGCAGGGCGGCCGCGAGCGCGGGGGAGAAGAGGCTCTCCAGGTCGTACGCGAGCCGTGACATCGACAGCGCCCGTGTGTAGTCGCGCTCCTCGGGCAGCACGTCGGGGATGACGGCCTGGAACGTGGGCGTGAACGCGGCCGAGGCGGACTGGAGGAGGAAGACCAGGACGTACACCTGCCAGACCTCGCCGACGAACGGCAGGGACACGGCGATCCCGGCGCGCACCAGGTCCGCCGTCCCCATCAGCGCCCGGCGCGGCAGCCGGTCGGCGACCGCGCCGACAGCCGGGGCGATCACCACGTACGCCACCATCTTGATCGCGAGGGCCGTACCGAGGACGGAACCGGCGTCGGAGCCCGCGAGGTCGTAGGCCAGCAGCCCGAGGGCGACGGTCGCGAGTCCCGTGCCCACCAGGGCCACGACCTGGGCGGCGAACAGCCGCCGATAGGCGCGGTGACGCAGGACGACGAGCATGGGAACGGCTCCCCTCGGCGTGGCGTTGAGTGTCGCTGCAGCCAAGTGTAACCATCATGTGCGCACCTGCGCACATGATGGTTCCCCGAAGGGGCGTGGAGCGGTGACATCGCGGTGGCGAATGCGGCTCCGCCGCGTGGGAGCGACCAGCCACGACGAAGCCGCAGACAGCGCACGCCCCCACGCCCCCAGCGGAGCGCCTACGCTGGGCGCATGCCTGAACGCCATGCCGTGTCACCTGCGTCCGGTGCGCATCTGCGCGCCCCCGACAGCGCGCGGCTCGCCGAGGCGACCGGAGTGTTCGCGATGCTCTCCGACGCCACCCGGCTGCATCTGCTGTGGCTGCTCGCGCAGGGCGAGTCGGACGTCGGCTCACTGGCCGACCGCTGCGAGGCGTCCCGTACGGCGGTCAGCCAGCATCTGGCGAAGCTGCGGCTCGCCGGGCTCGTGGACACTCGCCGGGAAGGGCGCCACATCCACTACAGCCTCGCCGACGGGCATCTGCGGCGCCTGGTCGTGGAGGCGCTGAGCCACGCGGACCACCGGGTCAGCGGACAGGCACCGCACGACTGAGGACGGCTGGGACGGCCCATGACCGATCACTTCTCGCTCGGACAGCTGGAGTACTTCGTGGCCGTGCCGAACACGGCCTCCGTGAGCGCGGCCTCCGTGCGGCGCCCCGCGTCCCAGGCGCGCATCTCCACCGGATCGCCGGCCTGGAGGGCCGGCTCGGAGCGCAACTGCCGGTGCGGCGGCGGGCCAAGGAGCGTCCTCCTCACGATCGGCGACCCGTTGGAGGAGGCCGGAGTCGTGACCGCCCACGCCGCGAGCGTCTCGCCCATCCGCCGGGCGCGTGCCTTCGCCCGGTACGCGCGCGATACCCCGGCGACGACGAAGGCGACCGCGTGAGGCCGGACCGTCCCGGTCCGGGCCGGGTGGCCGCTGCGGTGGCGGTGCCGACGGCCGGGCTGCTGCTCTTCCCCCGTGCGGTTCCCAACTCCGTGGGCCGCGTGGGCAGTCTGGTGGAGACGTTCCTGCCCTGGCTCGGTCTGGTGGCGGTGGCACTGCTCGGCCTGGGGCTGCTGCACCGCTCGGCGGTCGCGCTGCTGGCTCTCCTGCTGCCGGTGGCTGCCTGGACGTACGGCTTCGGTGGGCTGCTGCTGCCCGGTGAGAACCCCGGCGCGCGCGACCTGGTGGTGGTGCAGCACAACGTCAGCGACGAGAACGCCGACCCGGTGGGAACGGCCCGCGCCCTGGCCGACGCCGGGCCCGATCTCATCGCGCTGGAGGAACTGGTGCCCACGGCGCTGCCTGCCTACGAGAGGACCCTCGCCCCGGACTACCCGTACCACGCGGTCCGGGGCACCGTCGGACTCTGGTCGAGGCATCCGCTCACCGCCACCCGGCTGGTGGACATCAAACCCGAGGGGATCGAGGAGGAGTGGAGCCGAGGGCTGCGGGCGGTGGTGCGTACGCCGCGCGCCGAGGTGGTGGCGTACGTCGCGCACCTGCCCTCGGTCCGTGTCGGGGCGGGCGGACTCGCCTCGCAGTGGCGTGACGAGAGCGCCGTCCTGTTGGGCAGGGCCGTCGCCGCCGAGAAACGGAACCCGGTGATCCTGCTGGGCGACCTCAACGGCACGGTCGACGACCGGGGGCTGGCGCCCCTGACCACACGGATGAACGTGGCGGAACGGGGTTTCGCCTTCAGCTATCCGGCCGGGCTTGCGCTGACCCGGATCGACCAGGTCATGGCCCGCTCGGCGGCCGTCGCCGACATCCGCACCCTGCCCGCGACCGGCAGCGACCATCTTCCGGTCGCCGCCCGCGTCACCCTGGACTGACCGCCGGCCCGATGGACTCCAGCGTCGGCACGACCTCCTCGATCGAGCCGTCCGGCGCGAACACCAGCCGGTCCAGGGTGGATTCACGGCGCATGCCGTCGCCACGCGGAGTGCCGGGGCCGGGAATCGCGAACCGGTGGTAGCAGATGAACCAGTCGTCGGTGCCGGGGACGTTCACGACCGTGTGGTGGCCCGTGGCGAGGATTCCGTATTCCGGACGCTTCCGCAGGATGACGCCCTTCTTCGTCCACGGACCGAGCGGCGAGGGCCCGGTCGCATAGGCGACGCGGTAGTCCTCGCTGCGGGTGTCGTCCTCCGACCACATGAAGTAGTAGACGCCCCGCCGCTTGATGACGAAGGCGCCCTCGCGGAAGTCGTCCGGGGTGAACCGCCGTACCTGCGCCGGGTCGAAGGACACCATGTCCTCGTTGAGCGGTACGCCGTACGCCTCGCAGTTGCCCCAGTAGAGATAGGCCGTGCCGTCGTCGTCCTTGAAGACGGCGGGGTCGATCATCTGGCCCGCGAAGTCGTCGCGCCCGATGAGCGGCCGGTCCAGGGCGTCCCGGAAGGGGCCGGTCGGGCTGTCCGCGACGGCCACCCCGATCTGCTGGTCCGCGCAGAAGTAGAAGTAGTACGACCCCTCGCGCTCGCCGGCGGCCGGCGCCCAGGCGTAGCGGTCCGCCCAGCTCACGTCGGACTCCAGGTCGAGAACGACTCCGTGGCCCTCCCAGGTGACCAGGTCGTCGGAGGAGTACACCTCGAACCGTGTCCCGCCCCAGCCCTCGAAGCCGTCCGTCGTCGGATAGATGTAGTAACGGCCGTCGAACTCCTGAATGTTGGGGTCGGCATGCAGCCCCGGAAGCAGCGGGCTGCGCATGTGCACGGCCTCGACGGTCCAGGTGCGTACGGTCCCGTCTGCCGTCATGACCGTGTACGGCCGCGGGGTGCGGAAGTCGCGCGGGGTGCCGGAGGGCGGGTCGATGCGGGCGTCCGCCGACACATCGAACTCCGGTGCCAGGCCGTCGAGTTCGGTGCCCGGATGCAAGGGCAGGACGACCTTCGAGGCCGTGTCGTCCACGATCGCGTACGCCTTCGGGCCTCCGGGGACGGTGGCGTCGACGACCGATGCCTTCGGCGCGTACGCGGCGAGGAGGCGCTCGTACTCGGCCCGCGTCACCGGCAGCACCGAACCGTGCCGGGCGCCGGGCGGCAGCGCGAAGGACTCGCAGGGTGTCCACGTGCCGGAGCCGAGGTCGGTGGTCTCGAAGGGGACATAGCCGCGCTCGCTGAACTCGTCGATGAACAGGTACCACTTGTGGTCGTCGGTGTTCGACCGGAAGACGATCGGCCCCTCGCCCTGCTCGACGACCCCCTGACCGATCCGGTCGGCGACGAAGGCGTACGAAGCGTCTCGCAGCCCGGCCGACTTCTCGGCCGTGATGAACTTGCCGCCGGGCGCGGCGGGGGAGTTGCCGCGCTCGTCCTTGGTGAACCGGTAGTAGACGCCGTCGTGGCGGACGACGGTCGAGTCGATGACCGAGTGGCCGGGGTCGTTCCAGAGCCGGGGTTCACTGAAGACGCGGAAGTCGCGGGTGGTCGCGTACAGCATCCTGTTGTGGGTCTCGACGGTGTGGCCCGGGTCGTCCTCGGCGTACACCTTCGACGCCCAGAAGACGACGTACGCGCCGAGGTCGGGGTCGTAGCAGGCCTCGGGCGCCCAGACGTTGCCGACGGTGTCGGGGGCGACGCGCACGAGGCGGCGGTCGGTCCAGTGCACCAGGTCGGTGCTCTCCCAGACCATCAGCGAGGTGCTGCCGGTGCGCTGCACCTGCTCCCAGTCGCCGTCACGCTCGCCGTGCATCCTGAGGTCGGTGGCGATCAGGTGGAAGCGGTCGCCCTCCGGTGCGCGGACCAGGAACGGATCGCGCAGTCCCCGTGTGCCGAGGTCCGAAGTGAGCACCGGGGCGCCGCCGTTGAGTTCACGCCAGCGCAACGGGTCGTCGCCTCGGCTGAGCGCGAACCTGACCTGCTCGCCGTCCGGGCTGCCCTCGCCGGTGAAGTAGACGAAGACGTATCCGGCGTACTCTCGCAAGCCGACCTCCAGTGCTGCGACCTTTTGGCGTTTCCTGTTGGAAACCCGTCGAAGAGTGTTGCTATCTGCGACGAGCGCCGTCAATCGGCACGGGGCTCCGGAGCTGCATCGAAAGTTTCGACGGCGGGGCCTTCGCGCAGGTCGCGGTCGCCTCGGGCGAGCAGCGGACCGCCCGGGCCCGCCACACCAGCCGAGGTGATCACGGCCACGGCCACGGCCAGGGGAAACGCCGTCCGGGACGCGCCACGGAGAGGTGCTGCGCTCGGTGGCGGTCTTCGGATGCCCGGTGTCCGCATCGACCCACGCCCCGGGTGGGACGCGGCTAGGGGTGCATACCCGGCGTAAGCCTCAGGGTGCATGCGGGATCCGTGTGTGCCCTTTGGGGAAGGTCGAGGGCGGTACCGGCGACTTCCGGGTCCTGCCCTGGAACCCCGACCTCGTGGAGCAGGGCGCACCGACCGCGGCCGCGCGGTCAGCCCTCCAGTCGGCGCAGCCGTTCCGCGTCGCAGGTGCGAGGGCAGGTGGAACAGGCCTCGGCCGGGCGGATCGTGTAGTAGAGGCAGCAGCCCATACGGGTGCGGGTGGGGTGCTCGCGACCATCACCCGTACGGAGGGAACGGAAGTCGGCGCCGCCGGGGAAGGGTGCGTGGGCGGTGGGGAGGACCGCGGAGGCGGCCCGGACGCCGGCGGCCTCGTCGCCCCGCATGCGGCCCAGGTACCAGAGGCCCGAGACCAGGTCGTCGGAGACCAGACCCCACAGCGCGCGCGAGCCCCGGCGGGCGTACGGGCCGATGGCGTCCAGTACCGGGCCCATGTGGTCCGCGACGGCGGCCCTCAACTCGGCTCGCAGGGACTCCTGGTGGGCGACGGCCCGCGCGCCGGGCAGCCCCGCCGCCGGGTCGTCCGGCAGGCAGACGAGGTCGGAGCCGGGCCGGATCTCGAACGCGCCCGTCGCCAGATCCACCCGTATGTCGGCGGGGGAGATGCGGGGCACCCGCCGCTCCAGACACCAGACACCGCTCATCAGCAGGCCGACCGACCAGGCGTAGTCGTGCAGGGCGCGGGAGGCGGCGACATGCCGGGGTGCGGAGTGGTCGTAGCGGGTCTGGATGCGGGCGGCCTCCGCCTCGACGAAGGCCTCCACGCTCTCCTGGCCGTCCATCAAGCCGACCGTCCGCAGGGCGACTCGGGGTGAGTGCGTGGGACCGGACGGCTGCCGGTCGGTGGGCCGGCCGGGTTCCGCCACGCGTACGGACAGCGCCTCGCACACCGCGTCCAGGCGGTGGTAGGCGGCGGAGAGGAGTTCCGGGACATGCGTGGCGGTATCGGCCTGGGCGGTTTCCAGGTGGGCCACGGTCATCGGTAACTCCAGAGCGTGAAGGGGTTTGGCAGTCGGAGGAGGTAAGGCTTACCTTAGCTGCAAGATCGCGTGCCGGTGGCCAGGTGGGGTGTGAAGTAGTCATGTGTGTCGTTGGCCAGCGAAGTTTCTTGCGGGTTGACCAAGGGCGGTGTGGATCACGGTGAATCCATAGCTGTTGAAGGCTAAAGCATGCCTAACCTAAGCTCACGTTTCGTGACTGTGACCGAGCGGGTTGCGCCGACCGGGGTGCCCCCGCGTGCCCTGAGGCACCTGCCCCTGTTCCTCGGCGGAATCGGCGCGCTGGCGCTCTGCGCCGCGCTGAGCCTCGCCCTCGGAGCACGCTCCGTGCCCCTGCCCACGGTGCTCGACGCTCTCTCCGGCCCCACGGAGAGCCGGGACGCACTGGTGGTGACGGGGCTTCGGCTGCCGCGCACGGTCATCGGCCTCGCGGTCGGTGCCGCGCTCGGAGTCGCGGGTGCCGTGACACAGGGAATCACCCGCAATCCGCTCGCGTCGCCAACCACCCTGGGAATCAACGCGGGTGCGGGCTTCGCGGTCGTCGTCGCCATCTTCGCGCTGAAGCTCACCGACCCCGTCGAGTACGTGTGGTTCGCATTCACCGGTGCCGCCGGTGCCGCCGTCCTCGCCCAGGCGCTGGCCCGCCGTGCCGGTGACATCGACCCCGTACGGCTCGCCCTCGGCGGCACCGTGCTCCAACTCGTGCTGCTGTCCTGGACGTCGGCGGTCATGCTGGCCAGCCTGCGCACCCTCGACGAGGCACGCTTCTGGCCGGCGGGCTCCATCGCCGGACGCCAACTCGAGACAGTCTGCCCGGTGTTGCCGACCCTCGTGCTCGTCCTGCTGCTCGCCGACGCCGTCGCGCCCGCCCTCAACGCCCTCGCCCTGGGCGACGACTCGGCCCAGGTGCTCGGCGTGCCGGTCACCCGTATCCGGCTCGCCGGTGGCATCGCGGTCGTCCTGCTCGCCGGATCGGCGGTCGCCGTCGCCGAGCCCGTCGCCTTCGTCGGACTCGCCGCACCCCACCTCGTCAGCCCGCTGCTCGGCGGCGACCACCGCCTCCTGGTTCCCGGCTGCCTGATCGTCGGCCCCCTGCTCCTGCTGACGGCCGACATCCTCGGCCGCCTGGTCATCCGCCCCGCGGAACTGGAGGTCGGCATCGTGACCGCCTTCCTCGGCGCCCCGCTGCTCGCCCTGCTCGCCCGGAAGGTCGCCCGATGACGCCGACCTCCAAGGCGGCCGTACGACCGGACACGCGCCGCGCCCTGGGCCGTGCCCGTCTCCTCGCGTACGGCGCGACCGGCCTCCTCGCGCTTCTCGCGCTGCTCACCATCTCGGTTTCCACCGGGGAGATGGACATGCCCGCCCCCACCGCGCTCCATGCGCTGGCCGGGCTCGGCGCTCCGGGCGACGTACTGGTGGTGCAGCAGTTCCGGGCGCCGCGTGCCGTCGCCGCCATCGTGGCCGGTGCCGGTCCGGGCGTGGCGGGCTGTGTCCTGCAGCGGCTGTTCCGCAACCCCCTCGCCTCCCCGGTCCCGCCGCCCCCCACCCGCTAACGGAAGCCGTGCCCCACCCCATGCGTCTGTACCTGCTCGCCCTCAACCCCACCGACTCCGTCACCGAGGGCTTCCTGCCCGCCGCCGCCCGGCTCGGTCTGGACGTCACGATCCTCACCGACCAGCCCGACGCCAACCTCGGCACGTACCCCGAGACCGAGGTTCTGCAGTGCGACGTACGGGACTATCGCGCCGTCGTCACCCGGATCTCCACCCACCACCGCCCCGACGCGGTCTTCACCAACAGCGACCACCTCCAGACCCAGGCCGCCCTCGCCGCCCACTACTTCGGGCTCCCCGGCAAGGACTGGCGGGCCACCCTGCGCGCCAAGGACAAGGGCGAGATGCGCCGCCATCTGGCCGCAGCCGGAGTGGACACCGTTTGGTCCGCAGAGATCAGCGACCCGTCCGACCTCACCGGCTCCCTCGTCGCCGACGCCCCGTACCCGTGTGTCGTCAAGCCCCGCGAGGGCGTCGCCAGCGAGGACGTCGTGCTCGTCGACACTGCCGAGGATCTCGTGGCCCGCGGCAAGGAGATCCTGACCCGGCGTCCGGGCGTCACCCTCGTCGTCGAGGAGTACCTGCCCGGAGAGCTGTACACCCTGGAGACCCTCGGCGACGGCCACGTCCGGCACGTCCTCGGCGGCTTCCACACCGAGCTGTCCCCGCCGCCGTACTTCATCGAGGAGCGGCTGACCTTCGTCCCCGCCCACCCCGAGCCGGTCGTCGCGCGGATCCTCGCCCAACTCGACGCGCTGGGCGTCGGATTCGGGTCCTGCCACACCGAGTTCGTCGTGCACGAGGGCAGGGCACGCATCATCGAGGTCAACTACCGTGCCATCGGCGACCAGTGCGACCTGCTGCTCGCCCAGCTCCTCGACCTCCCACTCTTCGAGCACATCCTCCGCACCCACCTCGGCGAGCCGTTGCCCGCAGAACTGGACATCCGGCGCGACGGCGCGGCCCGCCTGGAGTACCCCTGCGCCGAGAGGGCGGGCACCCTCGTCGCCGCCCCCGCCGCTACCGAACTCCATGTCGACGGAGTGCATCTGACGTACCGTCCGCTCCGTCGGCCGGGCGAACGCCACGAGCTGTACCGGACCAATCGCGACTACCTCGGCGTGCTCCGCGCCACGGGCACCGGCCAGGAGACCGTCGACCGGGTCGTGGCCGACTTCCTCGCCGCCCGGCGCTGGGAGATCCAGCCGTGACCGCCGTCGCTTCCGTCGCTTCCGACGACGCCACCGTGACCAACGCTGCCGTGACCACCGCCGTCGCGCCCACCGACACCGTCGAAGCCGTACTCCTCACCCGCGTGCTCGGCGCCCTGCTCCGCGAGGACGTCGTCGGCCTGCGCTCCCGCAGCACCCTCGTCCACCGCCCCGACGGCCCCTGGCTCCGGCTTCCTCCCACCGAAGGCGACGACGCCCTCCTCCTCCCCGTCACCGAGGAGGGCTTCCAGCACACGTACACCGCCCGGCTGCCGCTGCTCGCACGGGAGTCGGACGGTACGCACCTCGCCACCTGCTCCACCGTCCTCGCCGCACTGCGCGACCTCGCCGAGCCCGTCGACCACGACGGTTTCGACGCCTTCGCCGAGGAGTGCCGACAGACCCTCGCCACGATGCGGCTGCACGAGGCGACGGGGGAGGAGATCGCCGACGGGCTCACCGACCTGTACGGCACCGACCTCGCCGACTGGACCGGCCTGCGCGGCGGCCTCGCGTACGAGACCCTCGCCGCACGCCTCGACCATCCGGTCTACCCCACCGCACGCGGCCGCTCCGGCCTCGACGAGGACCAACTGCGACGCTACGCACCGGAGTTCCACCCGAGCTTCGCGCTCCAGTGGCTCGCCCTGCCCCGCGAGTCCGTCACCCTGACCGGGGAGCTGCCGGACGGCTGGCCCATCCCCTCCGGACTCGGCCTCGCGGACCTCGACCGCACCCATGTCGTCCTGCCCGTGCACCCGTTGACCGTCGGCGCGCCGCTCGACGCGGCGCTGCGCGAGGCGGGGCTCACTGACCGGGCCGTGCTCGCCGACCGGGCGTACCTCTCCGTCGTGCCCACGCTGTCGATGCGCACGGTCGCTCCGGCCGCAGCCCCCTCCCTGCACCTCAAACTCCCCCTGGCCATCGCCACGTTGGGCCTGCGCAACAGACGCTCCATCAAGCCCGGCACCCTCGTCGACGGCGCCGCCGGGCAGCGGCTGCTGGCGGCTGTGATCGACCGCGAGCCCCGCTTCCGGGGCCGGGTGCTGCACGCCGACGAGACGGTGTACGCGCACGCCGGTCACGAACTGCTCGCCGTGCTCTGCCGCCGCTACCCGACGGACCTCGACGACTCCGTGGTCGTTCCCATGGCCGCACTGCTCGCCCGGGCGCCCGGCGGACGACTGGTCGTCGACCACCTCGCCGACCGCTTCCACGGCGGCGACCCGACCGCCCTGCTCGACGCCGTCCTCACCCTGCTGTTCGACTGGCAGACCACGCTCTTCGGATACGGCATCGCCCTGGAGTCGCACCAGCAGAACGTCTCCTTGGTCTTCGGCCCCGGGCCCGGCGAGCTGCGACTGCTGCTGAAGGACAACGACGGCCCGCGCGTCAACAGCGCCCGGCTGGCCGCCGAGTTCGGTGAGGACGGTGGCACCTGGGGCTTCGACGATGCCCGCACCTTCACCACAGACGACCGCGCGGTGGTCGACGTCTTCACCACCATCACCGTCCATCTGTGCGCCGGCGCCTACGCGTTCGGCCTCGCCCGGCACGGCCGCGCCCCCCTGGCGGAGCTGCTGACCCTCGTACGGGACCGGCTCACCGAGGCAGTCGACCGGCTCGGCGGCGACGCGGCGGCCGCCCTGCGCGAGCGGGTCCTGCACGCGCCCGAGCTGCCGGTGAAGGCGATGGTGAGCGCCGGAACCCTGCTGAGCAAGGAGCGGTCGGGCGCCGCCGACATCAACAAGCACTACACGACCGGGCCCAACTACCTCCTCCGGGAGGGTGGTTCGGCATGACCACCGAGACGCTTGCCATGGCCCGCCCCACGTTCGGCCGTCGGCAGGTGCACGCCGTGGCCGCCTGCTACTTCGTGGCGTCGTTCGCCGCGCTGGGGCTGCCGCCGTACTTCACGGAGATACTGCCCGAACTCGGCGACCGCACGGCCCGCTGGGCCGGTGTGCTGTACGTAGTGCCCACCGTTTTCAGTGCGCTCGCGGCACCCCTGTGGGGGCGGCTCGCCGACCGCTTCGGGCGAAAACGGCTGCTGCTGCGGGCCCAATCGGGCCTCGCCGTCTCCTTCGTCCTCGCCGGCTGGGCCGACTCGCTCACCATGTTCACGGTGGCGCTGGTGCTCCAGGGCGTCCTGGGCGGCACCTTCGCGGCCTCCAACGGCTATCTGGGCGCCGCTCTGGAGGGGCCGCACCTGTCGAAGGCGCTGACCCTCATGCAGGGCAGCGCGCGGGCCGCGCTCGTCCTCGCGCCGATCGTCGTCGGCGCGCTGTCACCGTGGATGTCCCCGCACCGCCAGTACGCCCTCCTCGCGCTGCTCCCGCTCGCCGCCGCCCTGCTGCTCGCCGCCCTGCCCGAACCGGCCGAGACCGGAGAGCCGGAACAGGAGCGGACGCAGACCGCCGCCCCCGCCCCCAAGGCCGCGCTGCGCAGGCTCTACGCGCTGGAGTTCGCCTTCGTGTTCTCCACGGTCGTCTCCTTCCCCTACCTGATCTCCCTCGTCGAGGAACGCCTCCCCGGGGCCTCCGCCGCCCTCTCCGGTCTGCTCTTCGCCCTGCCGCACCTCTGTTACCTGATCACGGCCATGGCGGTGCACCGAGTGCTGCACACCCGTCCCCGGCTCGGCCTGGCCATCGGCTTCGCGCTGATCGCCCTCGGCCTGGCCGGCCACGGCGTCGCCGACACCCTGCCCACCCTCGTCGCCGTACGGCTGCTGCTCGGCGCGGGCCTCACCCTCGGCATGGTCGGCCTGTCGGTTCTGGCCGCCGACTGCGCCCGGGGTCGTGCCTCCGGCGAGATGTTCGGCTCGCTGGAGTTCTTCTCCAAGGCCGGCGCCGTCGCCGCGGGCGTCACCGCCGCCATGGGAAGCGCCCGGTTCGGCCCCACCGCACCGGTGCTGATAGGTGGCGGCATAGCCGCCCTCACCGTCTTCGCGACCCTGTTGCCCCCACATCCGCGTACCCGCTGGAGCCACTGAATGCCCCCGCTCACCGACTCGCTCGGTACCACCCACCTGTCCACTCTGCCGACCGCCGACGACGCGGTGGCCCACACCCTTCTCAACTGCCTGCTGCGCGAGGTGTCCGGCCCCGAACACCAGACCGCCGTCATCGACGGCCACCTCCTGCTGCGCCTGCCCCGCCGCGGCGTCCTCCTTCGCGTCGCCCTGCGCCGTACGTCCCTGCTGGGCGCCCACCGCTTCACCGGCCCGGTGCTGGAGCAGTCGAACACCGGCTGGAGCGCACTCGACTGGCGCCGCCTCGCCGAGTACACGCACGACGAGCTGTCCCTGCGCACCGGCGTCCGCAACGACGAGTTCCTGCACCAGATCGACTCCAGCCACCGCACCCTCGCCACCACGCTGACCGCCCGCGAGACCGGCGAGACCGGCGCACACGCTTCGCACGGGCTCCCGGACTACCTCGACTCCGAGCAGTCCCTGCTGTTCGGCCACCGCTTCCACCCCACCCCCAAGGCCCGCACGGGCGACGCGCACGCCTGGCAGTCGTACGCCCCCGAGGCCGGTGCCACCTTCCCGCTGCGCTACCTCGCCGTCCGCGACCACCTGATCGCCGAGGAGAGCGCCGAGGCGGGAGCCACCGCCGTGCTTGACTGGGAACGCGGGGACGTCCCCGAGGGCTACCGGCTGCTGCCCGCCCACCCCTGGCAGTACGAGATGCTCCGGGAACACCGGCTGCTGCGTGAGGCCCTCGGCCGCGGCGACATCCTCGACCTGGGCCCCGGCGGCCGGGAGTACGCGGCCACCGCCTCCGTCCGTACCCTTTTCGACGGCGACGCCTTCCTGAAGTTCAGCCTCAACGTCCGCATCACCAACTGCCTTCGCAAGAACGCCAGTTACGAACTCTCCGGCGCCGTCGCCCTCACCCGCGTCCTCGCCCCGGCCCTCACCGACCTGGAGACCCGCTTCCCCGGCAGCGCCATACTGCGTGAACCCGCCTACCGCAGTCTCGCCGTCCCCGGCCCCGACGGCAGGCCCGACCGCGCCCTCCTCGAAGGCTTCGGTGTGATCGTCCGCGAGGGCCTCTCGCGGCGGCTGCTGCCCGGCACGACCCCGCTCCTCGCGGCCGCCGTCGCCGACGAGTACCCGACCAGCGCCGCCCACATCTCCCGCCTCCTCGCCGGCACGGGCCCCGAGGCCGCCCTGAACTGGTGGAAGGCCTACCTGCGCCTGCTCCTTCCGCCCGTCCTCTGCGCCTACTTCGACCATGGCCTCGTCCTGGAACCCCACCTCCAGAACGTCCTCATCTGCGTCGACTCCGACGGCATGCCCGCCCAGGTCCTCTTCCGCGACCTGGAGGGCACCAAGCTCGTCCCCGACCACCACGCCGACACCCTCGCCGCCCTCCCGCCCCAGGTCGCCGGCCCGTTGTCGTACGAAGCCCGGCGGGGCTGGGACCGCGTTGTGTACTGCCTGCTCGTCAACCACGTCGCCGAGCTGCTCGCCGCCCTCGCCGACCTGCACCCGGCGAGCGAGGCCGACCTGTGGGCGGCGGTCCGCGCGACCATCCGGGCGTACGCCGACGAGGAAGGCTGCCCGCCCCGCCTCGCCGCCCTCCTCGCCGGGGTGCCGCTGCCCGCCAAGACCAACCTGCTCACCCGCTGGGAACGCAAGGCCGACCGCGAGGCCGGCTACGTCCGCCTGCCCTCACCCCTCGCCGAGGACGTCCTGCGCCGGAGCCCTCGATGAGCCAGGAGCACTGGATGAACCAGG
Source organism: Streptomyces europaeiscabiei (assembly GCF_036346855.1). Taxonomy (NCBI): domain Bacteria; kingdom Bacillati; phylum Actinomycetota; class Actinomycetes; order Kitasatosporales; family Streptomycetaceae; genus Streptomyces; species Streptomyces europaeiscabiei. The sequence continues at coordinate 718,308 of NZ_CP107841.1, read as the reverse complement.
AGCACTTGATGAGCCGGGAGCACTTGATGAACCAGGAGCCGTCGATGACCCTTCCCACCCCCGCCGTACGCGACCGGGTCATGTCCCTGCCGCCCACCCGGCTCCCCGCGTACGTGTACGACCTGACGGCTCTGCGCGAACACGCCACACACGTACGGGCCGCCCTCCCCGAACAGGTCGAGTTGTACTACGCGGCCAAGGCCAACCCCGAGCCGCAGATCCTGGCCGCCCTCGGCCCCTACGTCGACGGCTACGAGGTGTCCTCCGGCGGCGAACTCGCCCACGTCGCCCGGGCCGTCCCCGGTCGTCCGCTGGCCTTCGGCGGCCCCGGCAAGACCCCGGACGAGATCCGGACCGCCCTGGAACAGGGCGTCGAGCGCTTCCACGTCGAGAGCGAGCACGACCTGCGCATGCTCGCCGAGCTGGCGCGCCGGGTGCCACGGGCCACGCCGGTCGGGGTACTGCTCCGCTTCAACCTCGCGGTGGCCGACGATGCGCTGGCGGGCAGCTCGCTCGCCATGGGTGGACGGCCCACCCCGTTCGGCCTGGACCACGCGCAGGCGCCGGACGTGCTCCGCCCCTTCACGGACGGCACCTATCCCCACCTCGAACTGCTCGGAGTCCACGCACATCTGGCGAGCGGACTCGACGCACCCGAACAGCTCTCCGTCGCCCGCTCGATCGTGCGGTGGGCGACGGGACTGGGCGTACGTCTCGCCGAGGTGAACGTCGGCGGCGGCATGGCCGTCGACTACGCGCACCCCGAGAGACGCTTCGACTGGAAGGCCTACGGCGAGGGCCTCGCCCGACTCGCCGACGCCCATCCGGAACTGACGCTGCGTATCGAACCCGGCCGGGCGCTCACGGCCTACTGCGGCTGGTACGCCACCGAGGTGCTGGACGTGAAGCGCAGCCACGGCGAGGAGTTCGCCGTCGTCCGGGGCGGCACCCACCATCTGCGCACCCCGGCGACCAAGGGGCACGACCAGCCGTGCTCGGTGCTGGCAGTGGAGGAGTGGCCGCACCCGTGGCCGCGCCCGGCGGCCGAGGGGGAGCGCGTCAGCCTCAGCGGACAGCTGTGCACGCCGAAGGACCTCCTGGCCCGCGACGTCCACGCGCCGGGGCTGCGGGCGGGGGACCGGGTGGTCTTCGCCCTCGCGGGCGCGTACGCCTGGAACATCTCGCACCACGACTTCCTGATGCATCCCCACCCGGGGTTCCACTTCCTCGACTGACCCTTCCGTTCGCCCCTGGACGGAACCCGACCGCCCGCCCGACCCCTCTGGGGGAGTGTGACCGTTGACAGGCGGGCAGGCCGGGAGCACACTCAGGCGTACAAGATTGTGAAGTGAAGTTCACCTGGCGAACAACGGTCTGGGTCCGGGGACGGGACGCGGCTCGTCCTCAACGACGAGGAGTACTCAATGCACACCACTGTCGGCATCATCGGCGGCGGCCCGGCGGGGCTGCTGCTGGCCCGTCTGCTGCACAACGCGGGAATCGACAGTGTGGTTCTGGAACGCAAGGACCGCGCTTACGTCGAGCAGCGTCAGCGCGCCGGAATCCTGGAGCAGGCCACCGTCGACGTGCTGCGCTCCGCGGGCGCCGGCGCCCGTCTAAACGCAGAGGGCATGCCTCACGACGGCATCGAACTGCGCTTCGACGGCCGCGCCCACCGCGTCGACTTCCCCGGGCTGACCGGTGGCCGCCGGGTGTGGGTCTACGCCCAGACCGAGGTCGTCAAAGACCTCATCGCCCTCCAGCTCACCGACGGCGGGCCGCTGCTGTTCGAGGCCGAGGTGCACGCGGTGGAGGGCGCCGACAGCGACCGCCCGTTCATCCGGTACACCCACGAGGGCCGCGAGCAGACCCTGACCTGCGACTACGTGGTCGGCTGCGACGGCTTCCACGGCGTGGCCCGCGACGCCGTCCCGGACGGTGTGCGGACGACGTACGAGCGGACGTACCCCTACTCCTGGCTGGGCATCCTCGCCGACGCCCCGCCCGTCTACGACGAGCTGATCTACGCCCACTCCGAGCGCGGCTTCGCGCTGGCGAGCATGCGCTCGCCGTCCGTGAGCCGCCTCTACCTCCAGGTCCCGAACGGCACCGACCCGGCCGACTGGTCCGACGAGCGGATCTGGGACGAGCTGGACGCCCGGTTCGCGCTGACCGCGAACCCCGGCTGGCGCCTCAAGCGTGGGCCCGTCACCTCCAAGGCCGTCCTGCCGATGCGCAGCCATGTCACCGAGCCGATGCGCTACGGACGGGTCCTCCTGGCCGGTGACGCCGCCCACATCGTGCCGCCGACCGGTGCCAAGGGGCTCAATCTGGCCGCCACCGACGTCATCGTGCTGGCCCGCGCCTTCGCCCGGCTCAAGGAGAGCGGCTCGACCGAGCTGCTCGACGCCTACTCCGACACCTGTCTGCGCCGGGTCTGGCGGGCCGAGCACTTCTCCTACTTCATGACCACGACCCTCCACGTGGACCCGGACCAGTCCCCGTTCGAGACCCGGCTCCAGCTCTCCCAGCTCGACCGTGTCGCCACCTCACGCCACGCGGCGGCCGAACTCGCCGAGAACTACACGGGGCTGTCGCTGGAGACCGATTCCTGACCGGGTTGACCGCCGAACACCGAACGCCGAGGGGACTGTCGAACCGATCGGTCGACAGTCCCCTCGGGTCTTGTCTCGGGTCTGGTGCGGGTGTCAGTGCGCGCCCAGGCCGCCGCTGCCGAAGCCGCCGCTGCTCTTCCCGCTCCAGCGCGGCCGCTTCTTGTCCGGGCTCGGCCGGGTCCCCTGGTTGCCGTGCACCTCGTACGGTGTCAGCCGGCGGTCGCTCCTGGGGATCTCGTCGGGTTCGCGGTTCAGCTGCTCCTCATGGACAGGGCCGCCCTCGGGGATCCGGGGCTGCTCGTCGGGGCGCGGTCGGCGCGGCTCACGGGCGCGTACGCGGGCACCGAGCCAGACGGCGCCGATCAGCATGGCCACGAGCACGACACCCGCCAGGAACGGTGCGATACCACCCAGCACACTACGTTCTGCGGCTATATCAGTCCATTCCATGTTCATAAGGGATGAATACCCCCAATAGGTCGAGTGAATCGGCCCGCTTCGAACGGCTCGTGCCCGGGTGCCCTGTCCTGTGTCCCGAAAACGGAACCCGTTGAGCCGGGCGGCGGGACCCGTCGAACCGGGTACTGCGCGGATTCCGTCCGCCGTGTTTGGCCGGATCGGCTCCGGCTACCCGGCTGTGGTGACCTCGACGACTACATCCCAGCAGGAACTCATCCGATTCCTTGAGGACCGCTTCGCCTGTGCGCAGGCGTGTACGGAATGTGCGCGGGCATGCGCGCTGCGGGCGGGCCTCGCCGATCCGGACGGGCCCGAAGACCAGGAAAAGATGCGGCGCAAGGGCATCATGTGCGCAGAGGTGTGCGACGCCACCTGTAGGGCGCTCTCGGAGGAGGCCAACCTGGACGAGGCCGGCATCCGCCTCCAGGTGGAGTGGTGCCGGACCGTGGCCCTGGAATGTGCGCGCGTCTTCGACGATTCCCCCGGCGCCGAGAACGACGCCGAGGCTTGCCGCGAGTGCGCCCGGGCCTGCACGGACTTCCTCGCCACCCTCCGCTGATCACCGGGTGCCGGGAAAGGCTGCCGCTCCCGCCTGTTCCCAATTACTGGAACACGTTCTAGCGTGTGCGCCGTCAGGTCGGCCTTGGGGAGCCTGGAGGCGCCGTGCACCTCGAAAACACGCCCGAGCAGCAGCGGTTGCGCACCGAACTGCGCGCCTACTTCGCCCAGTTGGTCCCGGAGGGCTCCTACACCCGCCACGCCGACCCGGCGGCGCAGAAGCGCTTCTACCGTGAGACCATCCGCCGCCTCGGAACCGACGGCTGGCTCGGGGTCGGCTGGCCCAAGGAGTACGGCGGACGCGGCCTGACCGCCATCGAACAGTTCATCTTCTTCGACGAGGCAGCCCAGGCCGGCGTCCCGCTGCCGCTGATGGCGCTCAACACCGTCGGCCCGACGATCATGCAGTTCGGCACCGAGGAGCAGAAGTCGTACTTCCTGCCGCGCGTCCTCTCCGGTGAACTCGACTTCGCCATCGGCTACAGCGAACCCGACGCCGGCACGGACCTGGCCTCGCTGAAGACCCGCGCGGTCAGGGAAGGCGACGAGTACGTCGTCAACGGGCAGAAGATCTGGACGACCAACGGTGACACGGCCGACTGGGTATGGCTCGCGGTCCGCACGGACCCCGACGCCCCGCCCCACAAGGGCATCACCATGCTCCTCGTGCCGACCACGGAACCCGGCTACTCCTGCACCCTCATCAACACCCTCGCCTCGCACGACACCACCGCCAGCTACTACGAGAACATCCGCGTCCCCGTCTCCCGCCGCGTCGGCGAGGAGAACAAGGGCTGGCGCCTGATCACCAACCAGCTCAACCATGAACGCGTCACCCTCGCCGCCCACGGCACCATGGCCATCCGCTCCCTGCACAACGTCCAGCGCTGGGCCATGGAGACCAAGCTCGCCGACGGCCGCCGCGTCATCGACCTGCCCTGGGTCCGCCGCCGCCTCGCCCAGACCCACACCAGACTCGACGCCCTCAAGCTCCTCAACTGGCGCATGGTCAGCGCCCTCCAGGAGGGCACCCTCACCCCGCAGGACGCCTCCGCCGTCAAGGTCTACGGCTCCGAGGCCCGCCGCGACGCCTACGCCTGGCTCATGGAGATCGTCGCCACCGCCGGCGCCCTCAAGGAGGGCTCGGCGGGCGCGGTCCTCCACGGCGAACTCGAACGCGGCTACCGCTCGGCCGTCATCTTCACCTTCGGCGGCGGCAACAACGAGATCCAGCGCGAGATCATCTCGTGGATCGGCCTGGGGATGCCCCGGGTGCGGCGTTGACTCCATCTCGGAGAGCAACGGGGCTTGTCCCTGGCGGAGTTGGCCGGACAGGCGGGGCTGGCGAAGCAGGCGCTCTCGAATCTGGAGCAGGGCGCGGGCAATCCCATGGTGGACACGCTGTTCTCGATCGGCGTGGTGCTCGGTGTACCCGTGACCCGGCTGTGGCCGAGTTGTCGGCGGCGAACCCCAGTCCGCGCTCGGCCACCTCCGAGCGACCCCAGCGATGCGTTGACCGACGGTCGCGGAGCGTAGGAGAGGTTGTTCTCGACTTCTTGATGAACGCAGGGCGTCTGTGCCGGGGCGTGCGTCGGGCGGGCTGCTGTTCTGGGGCGGCGCCGGCCCCGCCGGGCGCGGGCGCGGCCCCAGCCACGCGGTTCAGGAAGCGGTGTCGTGTGTCTCGCCGAGGCCGAGGCCGAGGAGCGCGGTGAAGCGGGCTTCGGCCCGGTCGATCTCACCGAGCTGAGTGAGGATCGACATGGGGGTGGAGTCACCGACCACCTTCTGCATCAGTGGGGTGTGGTCCAGGATCGCGTCTCGGAGCGGTTGCAGAGCGCGAGGCGCGTGATGGAAGACCTGCCCGAGGGCGTAGGCGTGCTGGGACTGTCGGGCGGTGTGCGGCTTGCGGGGGGCCTCGAAGGCGTCGAGTGCCTGGCGGACAGCGGCGTAGTCGCTCAGGTCCACCCCTGCCAGGCGGCGGCCGATGAAATAGCCGTCCTCGGTGGCCATACCTGCGCCGTACCCGGCGTACGGGGACGTGGGATGAGCGGCGTCGCCGACGAGAGTGGCACGGCCCTTGGACCACTGCTTCAGCGGCTTTCGGTCGCGGATCACCCAGCGCTGAACGTGAGCGGGGTCGGTCGCGGTGATCAGTTGGGGGAGCGGACGGGCGAAGGCCTGGCCGAGGCTGGTCGCGGTCGAGTGCAGGTCCCCGGTGAATTCCCGGCTCGCGTCGAACGCTTCGAGCATCCACCACTGGTGGCCGTCACGTCCCTTGTGGCGGATGGCGGTCCAGCTGCCCTGCACAGTGCGGGTGTGGGAGAGGACGCACATCCCGGGTTCGGTCTCGACGCTCTCGTCGAAGGTGTAGCCGCCGAAGATGTGCAGGTTGTGCTCGCGCTTGGTGCTGTCGCCCCACAGAGTGCGCCGGACCAGGGAATCGATGCCGTCCGCGCCGATCACTAGGTCCGCCTCGTGGACTCGTCCGTCCCCGAGGTGCAGTCGAACACCGGTCTCGTCCTGCTCGACGCGCTCGACCGTGTGGTTGACCCGCAGGACTCCCTCGGGAAGCGCATCGAGCAGCCGCTCGTACAGCTCGGGGCGCAGCAGACCGATGAAGCCGCCGCCGTAGTCGCGGACAACCTGCTCCGGAAGGGCCGCGCGGACCCGGCGGCGGCCGCGGGCGTTGCGGAACTCGGACGTACAGGGCGCACCCAGGTCCTCGGTGTTCACTCCGAGCAGCCCGAGTGCCTTGATGGGGGGCGGCCACAGGTTGAGGATGTTGCCGGCGGGTCTGGCGTGCGGGTAGCGCTCGAACAGCACGACCTCATGGCCGGCCTGGTGGACGGAGAGTGTGGCGGCCATGCCACCGGGCCCTGCGCCGATGACGGCGACACGGCCGCGCTTGACGGGAAGCTTCTTCATGGTGGGTTCCTCAGTCTTGATCGTCGTTGACCTGGTAGATGGTGAGGGCGGGCCTCTCCCATACAGGCTCGGTGCTCGGGCAGGAGGTCCTGGGTGTGCGCGTGGCCCGTGCTCGTCGAACGGGTCCTGGCTGTCCCAGCCTCGGTTTGAGCCCTCGGTAGACTTGTATGTCGCCCTGATCAGTTCGTGCCGGCCGCCGGGGCGGCGGGCCGCGCGCTGCCGGTCACTTTGAGTGTGTCTCTGTGGACAGGGATGGTCGCGGCAGAATCCGAGGTGCATCACGGTTGAAAGGGCCGGCCGATTCCGGTCGATGCCTTTGGCGTCGGTGAAGTCGGCGAACTGAACTGGTCGGTGCAGTCCCGGGCGGGCGCCTCGACCGTGCCCTGCCCTGCCCGCGTGCGGCCCCGGTGACGACGACCTTGTCGGCCGGCCTTGCTCTGCGCCGCGTGGTTCACGGGCGCGTTCGCGGGCGCCTACGGGCGCGGGGGACGGCCACCGGTTCGGCACCGGGTACCACGGTGTTGGAGACGCTGCCGATGCCCTCGACGGTGAGGGTGACGATGTCGCCGGGCTTGAGCGGCGGCGGGTCCTGGCGGCCGCGTACGCCCCAGAGTTCGGCGAGGCAGCCGCCGTTGCCGCAGGTGCCGGAGCCGAGTACATCGCCCGGGCGTACGTAGGTGCCCCTGGAGGCGTATGCGGTCATCTCCTCGAAGGTCCAGCTCATGTTGGACAGCAGGTCCTTGCCGACGACCTCGCCGTTGATCTCGGCGGTCAGCGCCAGGCGTAGGAATCCGTCGCTGTCGCGGTAGGGCTCCAGTTCGTCCGCGGTGACGAGGTAGGGGCCGAGGGTGGTGGCTGTGTCCTTGCCCTTGCAGGGACCGAGGCCGACCTGCATCTCGCGGGACTGGAGGTCGCGGGCGGACCAGTCGTTGTAGACGGTGTAGCCGATGATGTGGTTGCGGGCCTGCTCGGGGGTGAGGTCGCGGCCCTCGCGGCCGATGACGGCGGCGACTTCGAGTTCGAAGTCCAGTGCCTGGCTGCCGGGCGGCACGGGGACGTCGTCGTGAGCGCCCATGACCGCATAGGGGTTGGTGAAGTAGAAGGTGGGCGCGTCGTACCAGGCGTCCGGGGCGCCCGGGAGTCCGTCGATGCTGCGCCGTACGCCCTCGACGTGCTCCTCGAACGTGACGAAGTCGCGTACGGACGGCGGTTGGAGCGGCGGCAGCAGTCGCACCTGGGAGACGTGCGGGCCGCGCGGCACGTCCAGGCTTGCGTTGCCCGCCTCGCGCAGTGGATCGGGACCGGCCTGGATCAGGTCGAGAAGCGTCCCCGTGCCGGGGCAGGGGTAAAGGGTGCCGTCGTCCTCGACGGTGGCGAGACGGCTGCGGCCGTGCTGTTCGTAGGTGGCGAAACGCATGGCAGTCCTAGGGAGCTGGGAGGGTTGACACAGGCCGGGGGCGCGGCGGCGTGGCAGGGCGGGGGAGTGCGCCGAGCCCCCGGGGTCAAGGGATCAGACCGGCGGAGCGACGAAGACGCCGCGGTCGACGTCGTTGAGCATTTCCTTGGCGACCATCTCGTTCATTGCGTTGGACGTGCCCCACTGGTCGGCGTTCTCGGGCTTCGTCAGGTCGTAGATGTGCGGGTGCCAGGTGTCCTCGTCCAGTTTTTCGAGCTCGGTGGTGTACTCCACGGTGTTGCCGTGCGGGTCGAGGAAGTACGTGAAGGTGTTGTCGCCCGCCATGTGCCGCCCGGGGCCCCAGATCTTGCGGGCGCCGGAGCGCATCACGCGGCCGGAGCCGCGCATGTACTCGTCGATGCCGCGCATCTCGAAGGAGAGATGCTGCAGGGAGGTGTGCGGACCGCTGGCGATGGCCATGGAGTGGTGCTGGTTGCTGATCCGCATGAAGTGCATGACCTCGCCCATGTGCGGCAAGGTCATCGTGTCGGACAGCCGGAAGTCGAGGTGCTGCTCGTACCAGGCGCGGGTGGCGTTGATGTCGGGGGAGTTCAGGACGACGTGCGAGAGACGGACAGGAATGGACTCCTTCTCCTCGACACGACGGTGCCGGCGCGCCTCGACGTCGGCCGAGACCTCGATGGTGCGGCCGTCGATGTCGAAGAAGCGGAAGCCGTAGCCGCCGCCGGGGGTGTCGACCTTGCCCGGCCGGGAGATCAACCGCACTCCACCCGCGAGGAGTTGCTCGGCGAGTGTGTCCACGTCGGTGGGGTTCGCCGCGCCGTAGGAGATGAGGTCGAGGCGCTTCTCCTCGGCCTTGCGGAGCCGGACGACGTACTGCTCGGGGGAGCCCTCGGCGGCCAGGAAGGAGATGCCGGAGTCCTCGGCGACCTTGGTCAGGCCCCAGACGCCGGCGTAGAAGTCGAGCTGCTTGTCGTAGTCCGGCACGGCGAGGTCGACGTGGCGCAGGTGGGTGAGCAGACGTGTGCTCATGGTGGGGGTTCTCCTCTGCGGTTCAGATGGTTCAGACAAGGCGGAGCAGCGCTGCAGCGTTGCCGCCGCGCACGGCGTGGAAGTGGGGGGCAGGCAGGTCCGTGACGTCGCGCAGAGCGCCGAGCGGGTCGTCGGTGCCCATGTCGAAGGGGAAGTCGGAGCCGAGAAGTACCCGGTCCGGGCCGGCCACCCGGATCAGCTCGCGCAGGACGTCCGGGTCGTGGACAAGAGAGTCGAAGTGCAGCTGCTTGAGGTAGCTGCTGGGCGGGTGCGCGCAGCCACGGGTGTCGGTGCGGGCGAGCCAGGCGTGGTCGGAGCGGCCGATGTGCGTGGGCAGATAGCCGCCGCCGTGGGCGGCGACGACGCGCAACCCCGGGTGCCGGTCCAGGACTCCGGAGAAGATCAGATGGGACAGGGCGACGGCGTTCTCGGTCGGTTGGCCGACGGTGTTGGACAGGTACCACCGGTTGAGGCGCTCGTCGAGCGTGCAGCCGAAGGGATGCAGGAAGAGGATCGCGCCGGTTTCCTCGGCCCGTGTCCAGAACGGTTCGTACGCGGGGTCCGACAGTTCGCGTCCCGGCGCGTGACTGGAGATCTCGACACCGCGCAGCCCCAGGTCGAGGGCGTGTTCGAGGGCTTCGACGGCGAGGCCCGGGTGCTGGAGCGGGACGAGGCCGAGGCCGTGCAACCGTTCCGGGTCCTGGGCGACATGCGCGGCGGTGCCCTCGTTGGCCAGTTCCCACACCGTACGGGCCAGGTCCTCGTCGGCCCAGTAGTGGTAGTGCGACGGAGACGGCGAGACCAGCTGGACGTCGATCCCGGAGGCGTCCATCGCGGCGAGCCGGGCCTTGACGTCGGTCAGTTTCGGGAAGCGGTCCCGGAACATCGGACCGCTGACGGCAATGGCTTCGGGGCCGTTGCGGCGGGCGTCGAGATCGCGGGCGGCGGCCAGCCCGGGGTGTCGGGCAACGGCGTCCTCGACCTGAGGGAGCAGGACGTGCGCGTGGACGTCGATCGTGGGCGCGCTGTCCTGGGAACTCATGGAGTTCACGGGGTTCACGGGGTTCACGGGGTCTCCTTGAGGACGGACATCGTGCGGCCCATCAGACCGGGTGCGTCGGCGTCACGGACGCCGTCCAGCTGCCACTGACCGAGTTGCACGGACGCTTCGACCACCATGCGGACACGGTCGATCCGGCGTTCGTAGAAGCCGGTCAGCAGGGCGTCGAGGGAACTCCAGTCCTGCTCCTCGCTCAGCATCTCGGCCAGTACGGAGGCGTCCTCCAGCGACATGGCCGCGCCCTGCGCGAGCGTGGGGGGACAGACGTGGGCCGCGTCACCGATCAGGACGACCCGGCCGCGGTGCCAGGAGCCCTCGACGAGCAGCCGGTCGAACCAGGTGTAATTGACCTTGGCGGGGTCGGTGATGCTCGCGGCGATCTCCGGCCACGCACCCCCGTAGGGCCCGGCCAGCCGACGCATCTCGTCCGCGTACGAGGCCGGGTCGATGCAGGCGCGGTCGCGGTTGGCCTCGACGAGGTAGGCGTAGATGGTGTTCTTGCTGGTGGGGCAGTAACCGGCGATGTAGCACGGTCCGCCGTAGGACAGGTCCATGCGCTCCACGCCCTCGGGGCGGGGCGCGGGGACGCGCCAGATGGCCATGCCGGTCGGTTCGGGTTTGTCGCTGATGCCGATCATCGCGCGCGTGTGCGAGCCGACGCCGTCGGCGGCGATGACAAGGCCGTAGCGGCCCTCGGTGCCGTCGCTGAACCGGGCGGTGACGCCGAATGCGTCCTGGACCAGTTCCTCGGCGGTGATGCCAAGGCGTATCGTCGCGCCGCTCTCGAGAACGGCCTCACACAGAATCTCCTGGAGCCGGGGCCGCTGCATGCCGAAGATCGGGGGCAGGTCGTCCCCACCGGTGCGGATGTCCTGCTGGACATGGAACACGGTCCCGTCGGGCGCGGCCAGGCCGACGGCGGCGACGGCGTAGCCGCTCTCCCGGACCTTGTCCCATACGCCCACTTCGCGCAGCACGCGCAGCGCGTTGCCCTGGAGGGTGATGCCGGAGCCGAGCACGTTCCAGTCGGGTTTGGCCTCGATCAGTTCCACGGCGATGCCCGCCCGCCGCAGCAGCACGGTCACGGCGTTGCCGGACGCGCCGCCGCCTATGACGAGGACGGTGCGGGGACGGGGGTCGTTCATGGGTTCTCCCTGAGATGGTGCCGCGCGACTTCGAGCGGCAGAGGAGGGCTTGCAGGCCGGGCGGGTGAGAGTGGCGTGGCCGTCCGGGCGCGGCCCGCCCGGCAGTCCAGGCGCTACTTGACGGCGATGGGATTCACCGGTGAGCCGACGGATCCGGTGATGGGCAGCGGCGCGGCGGTGAGCCAGAACTCGTACCGGCCGTCGGCGGCGCTATGTGCGGCGAGGGCGTCGAGGTCCCACATCTCACCGATGAGCAGACCGATGTGGGGGATGGCGACCTGGTGCAGCGGCTGGAAGGCGTGGTCGAACTCGTTGGGCCGCACCTCGAAGCCCCAGGTGTCGGTGGCGATCCCGGCGATCTCGCTCCGGTGAAGCCAGCCGGCCGTGCTGAAGCTCAGCCCCGGCGCCGGCCCGCCCGCGTAGTCGCCCCAGCCTTCGTGGCGGGCGCGGGTCAGCCGCCCGGTGCGCACGAGGACCAGGTCGCCACGACCGACGCTCACACCGTGCGAGGCTGCGGTTTCGGTCAGGTGCTCCTCGGTGATGGCGAAGCCGTCGGGCAGTTCGCCGTCCTGGCCGACGACCAGACCCACGTCAAGGAGGACGCCCCGCCCGGCGACGTGCGGTGCCATGTGCTCGATGCCGGTGACCAGGTCGCCTTCGGAGGTGACAACCTTCTCCGCCGGGCGGCCGTTCCACGCCTTGCCGTGATCGAAGATGTGCCCGAGGCCGTCCCATTGGGTGGAGCACTGCAAGGGCATGGCGATCACGTCGTCGGCGCCACCGAAACCGTGCGGAAAGCCCTGGCCGCCCAGGGCTGCGTCGGTGCCGGTGGCGAGCATGGTGTGCACCGGATTGGTACGCCGCCGCCAGCCTTTCTGCGGGCCGTCCATGTCGAAGGCCTGGGACAAGGAGAAGCTGACGCCGTCGCGGATCAGGGCCGCGCCCTCGCGGCGCTTGGCCTCGTCGAGGAAGTTGAGCGTGCCGAGCACGTCGTCCTCGCCCCAGCGGCCCCAGTTCGAGTACGCCTTGGCGGCCTCGTCGATCGCCGTCTCGGGATCCGTACGGTCGATACGGTCGGCGCTCATCGGTCCTCCTCCGCGACACAGCGGGTGCGCTGGGCGCCGAGCCCGGTGACCGAGCCGTCCATCACGTCTCCGTCGCGCAGCAGCCGGCCCCAGTGGATGCCGTTTCCGGCCGGGCTGCCGGTCAGAACCAGGTCGCCGGGCAGGAGTTGGGCGCTCTGGGAGATGTACGAGACCAGCCGTGCGACGCCGAAGACCATGTCCTTGGTGGACTCGTCCTGCATGGTCTCGCCGTTGAGTCTCAGGGTGACCTGAAGGTCGGACGGGTCGGCGATGGAGTCGGCCGGGACGATCCACGGGCCGAGTGGGGTGAAGCCGGGGGCGTTCTTGCTGCGCAGCCAGTCGGTGCCGATCGGGGGCATGTCCCGGCGGAAGACGGTCGCGCGGTCGGTCAGGTCGTTGGCGATGGTGTAGCCCGCGACGTACTCCAGCGCATCCTCCACGGTGACCCGGTAGGCGGGGCGGGAGATCACCGCGACCAGCTCCAGTTCCCAGTCGGGCTTCTCGGCCCAGTCGGGTAGTACCACGTCGTCGTAGGGACCGCTGATCGTGGTCGGCAGGCCGACGAAGACGTACGGGAGGTCCTCGGCAGCCCGCTTGTCCATGACCGCCGCGACCTCGGCGCGGGACTCCTCGACGGTGCGCGGGTCGTCCGGGGCGCGGTGTGCGACCGCCAGGTCGATCACGTGCTGCCGGTAGTTGGCGCCGGACTGGAAGATCTGCCGGGGCTCGACGGGCGCGTGCACCACCAGGTCCGCCAGCGGCCGCCAGTCGCGCGCCGGGTCCCCGGCGAGGGTGTGCAGGCGGGGCAACTCCTCGTCCCAGCGCTCCAGAAGCGTGAGCGTGGTCAACGCGGGTTCGTCCAGTGTCGTACGCAGGTCGAGCGCTCGGCCGTCCGGCGTCACGAGGCCCGGGAACCTGGCCTCGGCCGGTGCCGAAAGGGTGCCGATGGCGAACGGTCCGGAGAAGGGGGTGAAGAGTGCCGACGTGGCTGCGGATTTCACGGAGATGTCCTCCCGATTGCGGTGCCACTAATCTGGCCCGTAGATTGCAATCAGGGAAATCGATTTCCTGTATATGAGAATCCAGCCGGTGAATACCGACGGACGGGGCCCGGCTCCGGAATTGGGATGCTTCGTGAACTTGGCCAGCCTGGACCTCAACCTCGTCGTTGCCCTGCGCGCACTCCTGCAGGAGCGCAACGTCACCAGGGCCGGCCAGCGCATCGGGCTCAGTCAACCCGCGATGAGCGCGGCCCTGGCCCGGCTGCGTCGCCACTTCGACGACGACCTGCTCGCCCGGGTGGGCGGAGGGTACGAACTGACCGCCCTCGGGCAGGCCCTCCTCGACCGAACCACCACTGCATGCGACCTGCTGGAGCGCGTCTTCGCCAGTCAGGCCGAATTCAACCCCTCCCGCGAGGAACGCGAGTTCACGCTGATCGCCTCGGACTATGCGGTTGCTGTATTCGGCATCGAACTCGCCCGCACCGTCCAAGCCGAGGCACCAGGCATACGGCTAAGGTTCAAACAGGTACCGAACGAATTCATCGACAGCACCGGGTCGCTGCTCAGCAGCGTGGACGGGCTGCTGCTGCCCCACGGCATCATTCGCGGCTTCCCCACGGTCGAGCTCTACCAGGACAGCTGGGTCTTCCTGGTCGCGGACGACAACCCGGAGGTCGGCGAGCAGCTCACCCTCGACGACCTGGCCCGGCTGCCGTGGGTGACGTACCAACGAGCCTACGACGCCCCCGCCGCCCGCCAGATCGCCATGCTCGGCATCGAGCCGCGCGTGGCGGTCTCCGTCGACAGTTTCCAGCTGATGCCACTCCTGGTCGCAGGCACCCGTCGGGTAGCTCTCTTTCAGAGGCGTCTCGCCGACGAGCTGGACGGAATGGCACCCGTCCGCATCATGGAACCGCCCTATGACGCCGTGCCGCTCCAGCAGGCCTTGTGGTGGCATCCGGTCCACATGCACGACGCGGCGCACATGTGGCTGCGGGAGACGACGACCCGGGTCGCCGAGATGATGGAGGCCGGTCGGCCCATGATCTCCCGTCCGCCGAAATGAGGGTGGGGCATGCCGCACAGGCAAGGGACACCGCCAGGCCGCGGCCAACGCCGAACGGGCGTCCGCCGCTTGGAGCCGGTTCGAGTAGTCGCTGCTGCTCTGGCTGGAAGGGTTCACCGGCCGGTCCCGTACCAGCGGCGACGATCGCCTGCTCGAGCTGCGTGTACCGGTTCGCGTCCCCGGGATGGGCGGGCAGGTAGTCCCGGAAGATCCGCTGGTTCCGACTCCGCAGTCAGGTAGGAGGGCCGCTGCTGCCCCGTACAACCAGTTCGGGCTCCAGCGCGACCAGGGTTCCTGTTCTCGGCCCGCCCTCGATCTGGGCGACAAGGAGTTCCAGCGCGCGACGCGCGGCCTCGCCGAAGTCATACCGCACCGTGGTCAACGGAGGCCATGCGTATGCGGCCTCGGGGATGTCGTCGTAGCCGACCGGGCTGGCGTCGCGCCCGGCACGTCACGGCCCGCCTCGTGGAGGGCACGCAGCACGCCGTGCAGGCAGCCTGAGGAGGGAGGGGGCCTTCTTGCGGTGCAGGGCAGGAAGATCTACGAATCTGTACCCGATGCGCCAAGTGCTCGGCAGACACCTCCCCGTACTGCTGGAGCTGGTTGGCAAAAGTGCAGGTCAACGTGATGCTCCGGAGATACTTAGGACTCCTGACAAAAGTGGTGGGCTTGACCTGGTCAGAGGTCGGTGTCGTGCACGAGGCCGCCGGGTAGCGGGACGCGGTCAGCCGCGTTATCGCACGCGATAAACCTGGCGACGTCGGCGATCATCCCCGGGATACTGGTCGCCCATGGATGAGGTCGAAGTCGTCGTCGCCCATTCCGAGCGCGCGACTCTGCGCGTCGGCGACGTGTTCCTGAAGGTGGACGCCGATCAGGCGCGCATCGACGTCGAGGTCGAGGCGATGTCCCTCGCGCCGGTCCCGACCCCGGAGGTCCTGTGGCACAAGCCGCACGTGCTCGCGATCGCCGCACTCCCGGGGACGACGCTTGGGCGCCTCGGCGGGCCGTCGACCGGGTCGCCGGCGGCGTGGGCCGCGGCGGGCGCCACCATCCGGAAGCTGCACGACGCGCCGCTGCCGCCCCGGCCCGGCGGGGCCGGCCGGAGCATCGTCGCGCTGGCGGCACAACTCGACGACGAGTGCGAGTCGCTCGTGACGAACGGCCTCCTGCCCGCCGACCTGGTCACCCGCAACCGCCAGGTCGCCGAGGCCGCGCTGCGGCCGTGGACTGCGGCGTTCACGCACGGCGACCTGCAGATCGCGCACGTCTTCGTCGACGGCGACGAGGTCACGGGCATCATCGACTGGTCCGAGGCGGGCCAGGGGGATGCCCTGTACGACCTCGCCACCTTCACGCTCGGACACGAGGAGCACCTCGACGACGTCATCGCCGGCTATGGCACCGACGTCGACCTCGACGTGATCCACGCGTGGTGGTCGCTGCGAAGCCTGCTGGCAGTTCGCTGGCTGATCGAGCACGGCTTCGACCCGTTCGCGTCGGGCTGTGAGGTCGACGTGCTGAGATCCCGGATGTGAGGCCAGCCTGATGCGCAGCATCGTGGACGACATCACCGCGGGCGGCACCGGAACGGAGATCGTGACGGTCGTGGACCACCGCACGTCGACGCGGTCGGCTCGATGGGGGCGACCACGGCACCGCATCGGCGGGCCAGCCGAGCCCAGGCGGAGGGCAGGACCGCGACGCCCACCCCGGTGCCTCCACGTGGCGATGGTCAGTCTGCCCGCGCACCTCACACCGGCCGCGCGGGCGTTCCTCGCTCTCACCGGGGCGCTGGCGGAGCGGCGGGCCCGTACTGCGTGACGCAGGACCGATCGGCCACGCCTATACGTCGTATCGAAAGCAGGTCTTGGACGCACCGCGAGGTCGGTGTGTTGACTCGAATCCGACCGCACGACGCGAGCCGGAGGCACCCATGACAGCCGCACCCCGCACGTTCCGTATCGCCGCCATCCCCGCCGACGGGGTGGGCAAGGAGGTCGTCGCCGCCGGGCGGGCCGTCCTGGACGCCCTGGCCGAGAACTCCCGGGACTCCGCCGAGCCCTTCGCCTTCGGCTGGGAGGAGTTCCCCTGGGGCTGTGAGTACTACGAGCGCACCGGCAACATGATGGACGACGACGGCCTGGAGCAGCTCAAGGACTTCGACGCGATCTACTTCGGCGCGGTCGGCTGGCCGACCGTCCCCGACCACGTCAGCCTGTGGGGCTTGCGCCTGAGGATCTGCCAGAACTTCGACCAGTGGGCCAACGTCCGGCCCGTGCACTTCCTGCCCGGCGTACAGAGCCCCCTGCGCAAGGCCGACGACACCGAGCTGGACTGGGTCGTCGTCCGCGAGAACAGCGAGGGCGAGTACGCGGGTCTCGGCGGCCGCAACCTCTCCGCTCGCGGACAGGGCGGTGAAGTCGCCGTCCAGTCCGCCCTGTTCACCGAGGTGGGCTGCGAGCGGATCATGCGGTTCGCCTTCGATCTGGCGTGCACCAGGGCGCGAAAGAAGGTCTCCTCCGTCACCGAGAGCAACGCCCAGCAGTACGGCATGGTCCTGTGGGACGACGTCTTCAAGCGCGTCGCCGCCGACTACCCGAACGTCGAGACCGAGAGCGTGCTCGTGGACGCGATGTCCGCAAAGTTCGTCCTGCGCCCCGAGGATCTCTCGGTCGTCGTCGCTTCCAACCTCAACGCCGACATCCTGTCCGACCTCGGCAGCGCCCTGGCCGGCAGCCTGGGCCTGGCGGCCAGCGCCAACCTCAGCCCCGAGCGCCGCTTCCCGAGCATGTTCGAGCCGGTCCACGGCTCCGCCCCGGACATCGCCGGGCAGGGCCTGGCCAACCCCATCGGCGCGGTCGGCAGCGCCGCGCTGATGCTGGAGCACTTCGGCCTGCCCGACCAGGCGGCCCGCCTGAACAGGGCGATCGAGGCCACGACCGCCGCGGGCATCCTCACCCGCGACGTCGGCGGCACCGCCTCGACGGAGGATGTCACCAAGGCCCTCATCGACGCTCTCAACGGCTGACAGTCACATCCCGCGGGGCCGCTTCACCATCACGCGAAACGGTCCCGCCTTGTCAGGGCTTCCGGGGCAGGCCGAGGGGGACGGTCAGTTCGCCGATGCACTGTTCGAAGAGTGGTTCCATGTCGATCAGGGCGGCGGAAGGGCATCCGAGGCCGGGGCGGTCCCGATGGGCAGGCGACAGATACTCGCGAATGAGGTCCTCGAGTCCGCGCGGCCGGGCCGGAGGGTGCCGTACCTCGCGACCCGCGTGCGCAGTTCGTCGGCCACGACATGGGCGACGAGGTCGTCCTTGGACGCGAAGTGGGCGTAGAAGGCACCGTTGGTGAGCCCTGCACCCGACATCAGTGTGGAGATGCCCGAGCCGTCCATGCCGTCCGGCTTGAACCGGTGGCCGGCCCTCTCACCGGTGGCCGGCCCTCTCGATGATGCGCTGCCGCGTCACCTGCTTGTGCTCCTTGGCGTAACGCACCACGAGCTCCCTCCATTCGCTCCGTCGGGCCGACTCGTAGCCGGCCCAATTCATGACCTGACGTATGTAATATGATGATCGGTGTGCTAATTCCGCTGCTGATCAGTGGTCGTGCGGACCGGTGGGCGATGACTCACGATCGGAGGCGGGCCCCTGGTCCCGGTCGGGCGGTGACTTCCGCGGGGGTGAGGGCGGAGTGTTCCGCGGAGCATTCGACGACGACGCGGACCGGGGCGTCGCAGTCGGTGTGCCGGATGTCCAGTACCGGCCCCTCGGAGCTGAGGGCGTAGGCCTCGCCCCACTGGGTCAGTGCCATCAGGACGGGCCACAGGTCCCAGCCCTTACGGGTCAGGCGGTACTCGTTGCGGGGGCGGCTGCCGGGCTCCTGGTAGGGGACGGTCTTCATGACGCCGGCCGCGGTCAGTTTCCGGAGCCGGTCGCTGAGGACGGCTTCCGAGAGGCCGATGTGGCGGTGGAAGTCGTCGAAGCGGCGGACTCCGTTGACGGCGTCACGCAGGATCAGCAGCGTCCATTTCTCTCCGACCACGTCGAGTGTGCGCTGGACGGGGCAGTTGTCCGTGCTCGCCTCAATCCACTCCATACCGCCATCGTAAGGTCCCTGGCTTCGTCATTGACAGTCAGGTGAGGTGGAAGCTAGCTTCACTTGTAAAAGTCAGATGGGAAGGTGCTCGGTTCGTGGGACGGATGCGTACGTATCAATGGGAAGATCCCGCGATTCTTGCGGAGGCCGCCGGACGCATGGCCGGCATCGACTTCCTGCGCGAGCTGAAGGCGGGGCGACTGCCGGGGCCGCCCATCAACTACTCCATCGACTTCACCCTGGACGAGGTGGAGCCCGGCAGGGCGGTCTTCTCCCTCACGCCGGGTGAGGAGCACTACAACCCGATCGGCAGCGTGCACGGCGGCATCTTCGCCACCCTGCTCGACTCGGCGGCGGGTTGTGCCGTCCAGTCCACCCTCCCGCAGGGCATGGCGTACACCTCGCTCGACCTGACGGTGAAGTTCCTGCGGCGGATCACGGTGGAGACGGGTACGGTACGCGCCATCGGCACGGTGGTCAGCAAGGGCCGTCAAACCGCCCTCGCCCAGGCGCAGTTGGTCGACGTGAAGGACCGCCTGCTCGCCCACGCCACCAGCAGCTGCATGCTCTTCCCGGTGCCGCCCTCCCAGGGGTGACCCCGGCGGCGACCGGTGCCTGTGAAGTGATGCCGGACTCCTTCGCCCTCGGTGGAACGCCGGGGGCGAAGTGAAACTGCTGCGGCGCACGTCGGTGGCGGCCCCTGACTCCTCGGGTCGCCGGGCCGTCGTGCGCCGCAGCTGTGTCGAGGCGCTCAAGGGCGGCGGTTCCCTCGGGTGCCGGGCTGCCCTTCGTCAGGCGGCGTGGGTGGGGTGGTCGGTGCAGCCGGTCGCGCCGCCGCCGTAGAAGGTGTTGATGTCAGGAGTGTTGAGGGGTGGGCCGGAGCGTACGCGCTCGACGAGGTCGGGGTCGGCGAGGGTCATCGAGCCGACGGTGATGACATCGGCCAGGCCGTCTTCGATGTCCTTGGCGCGGGTGGGGATGTCGGCACGGCCCCGGTTGAGGATCAGTGTGGTGGGCCACGGCGGCGCCTACTCGCCGGCCACGCCACCGCGGCCCAGATCGCTCAGGCGGTCGGATACGTGAGCGCCACCCAGTTCAACCGCGAGTACCGCAGCACCTACGGCCTCCCGCCGGGCCAGGACGCTACCCGGCTACGCACTCGACACACCCACAACCGCACTGCCACGACATGGCGGGCATAGGTCCGGGTCCTCAGACGCCGACTGTGAGCACAGGCAAGGACATTCAAGGCTGTAACAAGGCTTCCGCCGGGGATCGGCTCGACGGTATCGGCCCGACAAGGCAGTCATGATGAGGCGAGGCCGGCGTCGCGGGCCACGAGGGCGGCCTGGACGCGGTTGGTGACTTCCAGCGCGGTCAGGATGCGGCTGACATGGGCCTTGACGGTGCTCTCGCGCATGGCGAGGCGAGTGGCGATGTCGGCGTTGGTGTCGCCGTGCGCGAGCAGGGTGAGCACCTCGCGTTCGCGGGGGGTGAGCCGGTCCAGCCGGGCCTTGGCGGCGGTTGCTTCGGGCTGGTTGGCGGCGTGGTAGCGGTCGATGAGACGGCGGGCCGCGGTGGGGTGGAGCATGGCCGAGCCGGCGGCCACCAGGTGGACGGCGCGCAGTATTTCGGCGGGGTCGGTGTCCTTCAGCAGGAAGCCGTCGGCTCCGGCGGCGAGGGCGTTGTAGACGTACTCGTCGAGGTCGAAGGTGGTGAGGATGATCACCTTCGGCGGGTGGGGAAGGGCTCGCAGGCGGGCGGTGGCGGTGATGCCGTCCATGCGGGGCATGCGTACGTCGACGAGGGCGACGTCGATGCGGTGGGCGGTGGCCTGTTCGATGGCCTTCAGGCCGTCGGGGGCCTGGGCGACGACCTCGATGCCGGGGTCGCCGTCGAGGAGGTCGGCCAGGCCGAGGCGGACCAGGGCGTCGTCGTCGACGATCATGGTGCGGATCATGTGCGGGTGCCGTTCTGTTCGATGCCGGCGGGGTGGGGGATGCGTGCGGCCAGCCGCCAGGCGCCCGCGCCGGCCGGCCCGGAGTCCAGGTGCCCGCCGAGGGCGGCGACACGTTCGCGCAGGCCGACGAGTCCGTAGCCGCTGCCGACGGTGTCCGTGCGGGGAGTGCCAGGGGGGTTGGTGACCTCGACGAGAGTGGCGGGTGGCCCGTAGCCGATGCGTACGGTCACCGGAGCGCCGTCGGCGTGCTTGCGGGCATTGGTCAGTGCCTCCTGGACGATGCGGTACACGGCCAGGCGGTGAGTGGTGGGAGCCTGCTCGGGAGGGCCGTCGGTGGTCAGCTCGATGTGCTGGCCGGCGGCGCGGGCATCGTCGGCCAGTTCCCCCACTTCCCTCATCACCGGCGTGAGGGCGGCGCTGGTCGGCGAGGCGTCGGAGTCGCGCAGTACACCGAGAACATCGCGCAGATCGGTGAGGGCTTCGACGGATGTCGTGCGCAGCAGGCCGAGGCGTTCGG
The DNA here is from genome assembly GCF_036346855.1 of Streptomyces europaeiscabiei. NCBI lineage: Bacteria > Bacillati > Actinomycetota > Actinomycetes > Kitasatosporales > Streptomycetaceae > Streptomyces > Streptomyces europaeiscabiei. The sequence continues at coordinate 697,364 of NZ_CP107841.1, read as the reverse complement.
CGATCGGTGCGGGCAGTGTGTCGCTCTTCGTGGCCAGCACACCGGTGTGCAGGGCGATGAGGCTCAGGCGGTGGGCCAGGACGTCGTGCATCTCGGCGGCGATGCGGGACCGTTCCGCGATGCGGGCCGCTTCCTCGCGCAGCTGGGACTCGACGCGTAGGTGCTCGACGTCGGCTGCCAGCGCCTGGACCAGGCGGCGCCGGCTGCCCAGCCACAGCCCGACGAGCACGGCCAGCACCGGCAGGACCAGCGTGGCCGCGTAGGACTGCGCCGTCCACAGGGAGGTGGCTTGGTAGCTGAGCAGGCTGGCGCCCAGCGCGGCGACTGCGCAGCCCACGGCCGCCCGCGCCCGGCGGTCCACAGCCAGGTCGAACAGGGCGATGGCCAGCATGGGCAGCAGCGGCCGTCCCCACCATGCCGTGGCCACGGTGACCAACAACGGCGCGACCGGCCATCGCAGCCGGGGCACGAGCAGGGCCGTTCCGCACACCAGGGCTGTGATGATGACGGGGGCCAGGTAGCCCCCTTCGAACGCTATGTCGTTCAGCGCGGCGGCCAGCACGCACAACGCCACGACTGCCCCACGCCCGTAGGCCGCCCACCTGGAGCCTTCTCTGCTGCTCACCTGGCCCATGCTAGGCAGACCGGTGCGCGATTCCGTCTGACGATCGGCGATACCCATCCCCTACTTTCGTAGGGGGACGCCGTCGTAGAACGGCGGATCCCATGCCGGGCGCGGCTTTCTAGCGTCAATTCCATGAACGACTGGACCACTTCCCACGACCGTGTCCTGGCGCAGCGCAATGCCGAAGGCTGGATGTTCCTGATCGAGGCGGCCCGTGATCTGCGCACCACGGGTGCCATAGCCCCCAGCGGCAAGGCCCTGGCCCGCGTGCTCACCGACCCCGTACGGGCTCAGGCGCCCCACCCGCTGGCAGTCCTGGAAGCCGGTGCCGGCACCGGCCCGGTCACCCGGGCCCTGATACCGCAGCTGTCCCGAGGCAGCCGCCTGGACATCGTCGAGGCCAACCCGCGTTTCGCCGCGCGACTGCGCCGTCTCGTCACCACGCACCCGCACCTGACAGGCGCGTCTACGCAGGTGAACGTGCATCAGACGTACGTGGAGCAGCTCGACACCGACCAACGGTACGACGTCATCGTCTCCGGGCTGCCCCTGACCAACTTCACGCCTGCGCAGGTCGAGCGCATCATGGCCCGCTACCTGGAGCTCCTCCACCCCGGTGGCACACTGACCTACTTCGCCTACCTCGGCACCCGCAGGGCCCGCGCCCTGACGGCATCGCGAGCCGAAGCCCGCCGCCACGCCGCCGTGGACGAGATCATGGCCGGCTACCAGCGCACCTACGCCACGGGCCGCTGGACGGTATGGGCCAACCTTCCCCCCGCCTACGTCTGGCATCTGCAACGACCCTTCGTCTCCGCGGACCAACTCGCGCCGCGGCCGGACGGGGCGAGTCGGTGAACGCGCTCTCCGACATCCTCGGCCACCTCTCGCCGGCCGCGGCGTACACGGTGGTGGCCGCTGCGGTCCTGGCCGAGTCGATCCTTCTGATCGGTGCTTTCGTCCCGACGCTGACCCTGCTCCTGACCGCCGGCGCGCTGGCCCGCACCGGCCACGTCAACCTTCTCCTCGTCATCGCAGCCGCAGCCGGTGCCGTGGTGGCGGGTGACTTCCTCGCCCATCGCACCGGCAGGTACCTCGGAGACCGGCTGCGCGGCGGCCACATGGGCCGTCGCGTTCCGGATGCCGCGTGGGGCAGGGCCGAGACGCTGATGACGCGCCACGGCGGCCGGGCGGTCTTCGCGGCCCGCTTCCTGCCGGTGGTGCGCACCCTCGCCCCGCACTCCGCGGGCGCCACCCGCCTGCCCTACAGGCGCATCGCTCCTTACAGCGTCGTCGCCGCCTGTGTGTGGGCCACAGCGGAGGCGGGTGTCGGATACGCCGCCGCGACCTCTCTCCAGCGCGTTCTCACGCTGGGCGGCCCCGCCCTCGCCCTGGTCGCTCTGACGGCGATCGGGGGCTCGCTGCTGTGGCGAAGAAGGCGCCGCCCGTCTCCTCCGACCCAGGAAACGGCGTCCGAGCCCGCCACGAAGCCCTCCGGCCATGCTCAGGCGGGCCTGACGCGGCCGGCGTCGTAGGCGAAGATCACGGCCTGGACCCGGTCCCGGACCCCGATCCTGGTGAGGATGCTGCTCACGTGTGACTTGGCGGTGGACTCGGCGAGGGAGAGGCGTGCGGCGATCTCGGTGTTGCTCCAGCCGGTCGCGACGGCGGTGGGTACTTCGCGTTCGCGGTGGGTGAGGCGCGCCGACTGCCGTTGCTGTTCGGGCGTGTGGCCCGGCAGACGGCTGCTGAAGGCGTCGATGAGCTTGCGGGTCGGACCGGGTGAGATGACGGCGTCGCCGGCGGCCACCGCGCGGATGCCGGAGACGAGTTCGTCGGACAAGGCGTCGACCACGGGCCAGAGCCGCTCGTTTGACAGACCCAAGCTGCAGGCGTACCGGCCGCGGCCTTAAGAGGTCGTTTCCTATGGTGCCATTGCGGCTGTCGTGCCTGGGGGCACCCTCCATCGGGGTGGACAAGGGACCGGGGATCGTGGACGAGACGTTTGACGCTGTGGGAGAAGCACTGTGTTGCGCCGCAGCCATTCGCCTGGGCGGAGCCGTGCAGGTGCTGACCGGGCGATCTGGCCTGCTTGATCACTACGTCCCGATCATGGCGGGAGTGGAGAGCATCACGGCATTTCTTGACGGCAAGGAACTCGACGACGACTTGCTTGGTTCTGCGTTTGCCGAGAGCTGGTCCCTGGGTGCCAGGTACCCGGCAGGGCTCGCGGGCCGTGTTTTCGTTAACGACTGGTCGCGTCTGGTGTTCGGCACGGTGGGGCTGACCAAGGCAAAGCAGCAGAACTTCGGGGCAGCTCAGGCGCTGGACTTCGCCTCGCAGGCGGCGGCAGCTTGGCCGTCCGCCGTCCGTATCTGCTCCTTCGACAGCATGGCCCGCTTTGAGCTGGCTTGCCAGCTGGAGGCGGAGGACCGGCTTCGGAAGGACGGTCTGCCCGTTCTGTGGAAACTGGCGGAAGTCAGCTCGAAGCAGTATCGCCAGGCGGCGGAACAGCTCATCGGGTAGTCGACGCCTCAGCCTGTGAGTCTTCGATAGCCGATGAGGATTGCGGCTAGACCGACGAAGGCGAGGAAGTGTTCGGCCTTGCGTTCATAGCGGCGGTGCGGCCGGCGGCAGCCTGACAGCCGGGACATGGTTCTCTCGACCACTCAACGGTGTCGACCCAGCCGTTGCGAGGACTCGATGCCTTTGTGGGCGATGCGGTGGAAGATTCCGCGCTCGCGGAGCCATCGGCGCAGGTGGTTGTAGTCGTAGGCCTTGTCGGCGTGTAGTTTCGCCGGTCGTCGACGCCGAGGGCCACGGCGGGAGCGGACGGCTGGGATGCCGCGCACGAGCGGCTCCAAACCCAGGCTGTCGTGCATGTTGGCACCGGAGATGCCCAGAGACAGCGGCAGTCCGTTCCGGTCCATGATCGGTGAATCTTCGATCCCAACTTGCCGCGGTCAGTCGGATTCGGTCCGGTCAAGGGCCCTCTTTTGTCGCCCGCACGCTGACCGAGTCGATCGCGCAGCGCGACCAGTCCAGCTCACCACGGGCACCGAGCTCGTCGAGGATGACGCGATGGAGCCGGGCCCAGACCCGGGCCCGGCTCCATCGCGCAAAGCGTCGATAGACCGTGGGCCAGGCCGGACCGAACACAGGGGGCAACTGCCGCCAAGTGCAACCGGAGGTCGCCACGAAAATGATCGCCGCCAGCGTCTCCCGGTCGCCCGCCCGACGCCGCCCATTGCCTTCCTCGTAGAGCCCGGTTCGGGCTCGTGGCCTCCAGGGCCGGTATGACTCGTTGCCCCTGTCCTTGATGATCCGGCGGGGTGCTGTCGCCGGTCCTGGCGGCACCACCCGCCGGAACAATACCCACAACTCATCCGGCACCAGCCGCTCCACCAGGTCCACCACGAACGGCCCAACGAGCCATCCAGCCAGCGGTGTCTAAGGCGTCGCCGGCGGTGGTGCGACCTGGGCGACGACGAGTTGGTCGCTGAGGTCTCCGATCACGGTGAGGGTGGTGCCACCGGCCGACGTGATCCCGTCGGCCACGGCTTTGGCTCCGTCGGCGTTGGTGTCGGCGAGGACGAGGCGCGCGCGTCCTGGGTGGCGAAGCGCAGGGCGGTGACGCGGCCGATGCGGGAGCCCGCGCGGGTGGCGATCACCGACGACTGGCGGACAGACCTGAGGTGAGGCTCCTGGCTGGGTTCTCCTCAGTTGCTGATGACGGGCATGGCCCGGCGGTAGCGGGGGTCGGTCAGCTGCGAGACGAGGAATGCGGCGATGTCCGCGCGGGTCATCGCCGAGCCGACCTTGTCGTGGCCCAGGAAACCGGACTTGATACGGCCGGTGGCGGGCTTGTCGACCGGGTTGGTGATCCGGGCGATGGTGTAGTCGAGCGGGGTGGAGGTGACCGCCTCGGTCATGCCCTTCAACTCGGCCAGGGCGTTGGGGAAGGCGAGCTTGGCCATGACAGGCAGGACCTTGGGCTTCCAGTGCGGTTTGTCGTGCGGATCGGCCAGAGAGGGTGTGGCCAGACCGATGAACCGCGTGACGTCCTCGGCCCGCATGGCCGCGACGATGGTGCGGGTGCCGTCCGTGACGGCGGTGCCCTTCTCGGACCGCTTCAGCGACGGGCCGAGTGCGCTGATCACCGCGTCCGTGTCTGCCACCGCCTTGCGGACCGCTGTGGTGTCGGAGAGCCGGCCGGTGGTCACGATCAGGTTCTCGTCGACGAGGGTGAGTTTGGCGGGGGTGCGGACGTAGGCGGTGACCTGGTGTCCGGCGTCCAGGAGTTGGTGGACGAGAAGTTGGCCGATGGCGCCGCTGGCGCCGAAGACGGTGACACGCATCAAGGTGCTCCAAACAGGGTCGGGTTCAGAAGCCCGCTCACGATGAGCGGTCACGAGCGGCAGCACGGCGTCGAAGGCAACGGCCTGCGGCACCGTGGTCCATCAGGGGTGGCCCTGCCGTTCGGCTCTGGAGCCGGAAGAGGACGAAGCGCCCTCGTCCGCCGGCCGCGTACAGCTCTTCGGGTGTGGGTTTGCGGTCGCCGGGCAGGCCGAGCATCTTCGCCTCGCGCGGCGTCTTGCGGTCGGCGAACTCGGCGAGCAGTTCGGTGATCGCGGTGCGGTCCTCGATCACGGTGGGCACCGCCTCGTGCTCCCGCCCGCGAATACGCAGGTGCACGGTGGGGCCGGAGCGCAGATTGGGGATCCAGGTGCTCTGCGAGGACGTGGCCAGGACGGTGCCGGGCTCCCAGTCGAAGTAGCCGACGGGGATGGTGATGCGGCGTCCGGACTTGCGGCCGGTGTAGGTCAGCAGCATCAGAAATCTGCTGAGGATGCCGTGCAGGCGCGAGGCGAGCAGCGGGCGGACCAGGCGGTCGGCCGCATGGAACAACGCGACCGGGGGCCGCTTGCGTCGGGTGGTCTCGGCTTGACCCATGAAGGGCTCCTGAGAGGGATGCCTGGTGGTGTGGAACGGCTGGGCGGAGCGGTGGGTCCGTGAGGGGCCCCACCGCGACGGCGCGTGCCGGATCGGCTCAGGCGGCGAGTTGCCGGCCGATCTTCTCGGCCCGCACGCGGGCCTGCTCGTGCGCGTCCGCCAGGGACGCCTCGTGCAGCGAGAGGAGGTGGGCGAGCGTCGGGGCGACGGGGGCCATGGTCAGCTCGGGGGTGAGCGTGGTGACGTCGAGGCCGAGGACGGCGGGGTCGCCCAGGACGGACTCCAGGGACGGGACGAGGAAATCCTTGCCCTCGTTGGGGGTGCCGGGGCCGTAGCCGCCGCCGCGGGCGGAGATCAGCACGGCCGGGCGGCCGGCTGCGGTGCCTTGGCCGCCGTAGTTGATGGTGCGGCCGTCGACGATGATCTGGTCCAGCCACGCCTTGAACACCGAGGGCATCGAGCGGTTGTACAGCGGCACGGTGAACAGGTACGCGCCCGCCCCGACGAACTCCTCGATGAGTTCGTCCTGGACGGCCGCCGCCGCGGTCTGCTCCGGGGTGCGCCGGGCGGGGTCGGTGAAGCGGGCCGAGACACCCGCCGCGCTCAGGTGCGGCACGGGGGAAGCGGCAAGGTCCCGGTGGACGACCTCACCCGTCCAGGTGTCCCGGAAGGACTGGGCGACCTGGCGGGAGACCGAAGCGGTCCCTATGGAGGACGAGTCGATGTGCAGCAGGTAGGACATGGTGACCTCTATGTATGTCGAATGGGAAATGCGGGGAAGGGAGGGGAACGGGGGTTGATCGTGGATCAGGTGCGGGCCGGATGGGCGGCGGGCACCGCACACCCGTCCGGCCCGCACACCCCCTCGGCGTCCGCCACCGGGATCGGGACAATCGGTGGGTGGGCCTCGTCCCACGCTTGCCGCAGCGCGCGCAGGAGCCTGTCGGTGCCCTGGGCGCCAGGGACGGCGTACCGGCCGTCGATGACGAGGAAAGGCGCCCCGGTGGCACCGAGGCGCCGTGCCTGGTGTGCCTCGTCCTGCACCTGCTGCCCGAAGCGGCCGTCATTCAGCACCCGCCGGGTCTCGACCGGGTCCAGCCCGAGACCGGGGGCCAGGTCGACGAGGGCATCGACGGTGAAGACCGACCGCTGCTCGCCGTAGTAGGCGCGGAAGACCCGGTCCCACGCCGCACGGTTCTTGCCCTGAGCGGAGGCATGGGCGAGGAACTCATGCGCCCGCCAGGTATTGCCGACCACGTTCTCGAGTACGTGGTACGGAACCAGCCCCTCCTTCGCGGCCAGCGCCTCGATCCTGCGGGGGCCCACTTCCAAACGGTCGTCCGCCACGCCGTGGACCCGCTTGAGGGCCTGGCGCACGCTCATCACTCCCTCGCCCGGCAGATCGTCGGAGAGAGGGAACGAGCGGTGGATCAGCTCGACCTCGTCACGGTGTTCGAACTGCTCGACGGCCTTGTCCAGACGGTGACTGCCCAGACCGCACCACGGGCACGTGACCTCGGCCCAGATTTCCACCTTCATGGCGCTCACCTCCAATACTTACGCTTGGTATGTAGCGCCATCATGCGCCAGTATGGAAGGCTGTACAAAAGGAACACTCGTGTCCGCAACCGAAGGAAGGTGTCCGTAATGGAGGCCGTAGCAGCTCAGAAGAACGCCGCCGCTCCGGACACCCTGGCGCTCCCGGTCCCCTGCAGCGCCGTCCCGGTCGAACACGCCGACTTCATCCGCCAGGTCCTCGAGAGGATCGGGGACAAGTGGACGCTGATGGTGATCATCAGCCTGCGGGGCGGTGGCGTGATGCGTTACAAGGACCTGCAGAGCGGCATCCCCGGCATCTCCCAGCGCATGCTCTCCCGCACCCTGGCCCAGCTCCACCAGGACGGCCTGGTCACCAGGACCGCTTACGCCGAGGTACCACCGCGCGTGGAGTACGCCCTCACTCCCCTCGGTGCCAGCTTGATCGGCATCGTGGGTTCCCTGATCGGCTGGGCCGCCGATCACCATGACGAGATCCGCCAACACCGGGAGCGCTTTGCTACGGCTGACGCGCGCTGATTGGGCAGACCGCCGATGATCAAGCGGGCCCCGGAGGCTCGGAAGAGGACTGTCGGCGCGGTCGTGGTGTGCAGCTCCGTGCCAGGCGCCCCCTGAGGCTGTTGCCCAGATCTGGGCGGACCGGGCCTCTGCAGAGCGCCGCAGTACTCGGACACCGAGCAGGCCGACGTTGCGCGACCACGAGCAGGGCCATCTCCGCGGACACAGGTGCGAGCCTGGCAGCGGCTGGTGGCCGGTACGGTTTTGCGCGATCTCCTCAACCCTGGAGATGCCTGCGACGCCGGGAGCCCGGGCACACGAAGCCACCTCCGTGTGCCCGGGCTCCCGCTTTCATGCGGTCATCAGGGACGGGTGACGACCACCTCGTACGTGGGGGCGATCAGGTAGACAGCCAGGTAGCCGGATTCCCCGGACAGGAGTGCGGGACCGAGCTGGCGGGCAGGGTTGGTCGCGCCGCCGCTGTGCGGACCGAGAACGCCGACGATCAGTGCCGTGGCCGGGGCGAGGGTGAGGGGGAGCCGGCGGGCCCGTGCGGGGTAGGCGAGGAGGAACCCGATCAGCAGGGTGACGGCGACCGGGCAACCGAACTCGGCGAGGACGGCCTGGCCGGAGAAGCCCCACCGGTGCGCCACGTCGGCGACGGTGGTCCGTCGCCTCCCCCGATCCGTGAGCTCCACATGTGCCTTCACCGATCGCCGCTCCCTGATGTGAAGCATGGGAGACCTGCCGGACGACTCGCCCGGCAACTCGAAGAGCCCCTCACCCACGGCGCCGACCCGCTCCACCTCGCACTGGTCTTCGGCATCGACGAGAAGACCGCCATCCGCTACGCGGACTCAGCACGCGCGCTTCTGGGAGAACCCGCCGAGCAGGCATCGCAGTGAAACCCACTCGACCTGCTCAACCGACTGACGAGATCATGGACGGATGTCGTCGACCGAACCAGCAGCCCGCGAGCTTCAGGACCGCGCCGTTCTCTGGAGCATGGGCGAGATCCGCGCAACCGACGTCGTCACTGCTGCCTGTGATGCACTCGTCGCCGGCCTCGACAGTCCTGCCCTGCGGATCTTGGCCGCGTGCACACGCGCGGAGGCGGACTACGACGTCCCCGACCTCCTTCCCCCGGCACTCGATGAACTGGGCCTCACCTTCCACTCAGCGGGCAGCGTTGCCGGACAGGAAGCCGCCGCGCGCGCACTTGCCGCCCGGATGCTGGCCGGCGAACTGACGCCACGCGAGCTGGCTTTCAGGATCCACCAGCGCTTCGGGCACGAGCTGCCTCTGGCAGAGCGACTCGCCAACCTGGACGACGACTACGACATCCTTGAATGCGGCGACAGAACACAGGCACAGGTGGACGCCGAAGTCACGGCCGAAGCTCTTCGGCTTGCACAGCACCCTCGTGTTCCAACCGAACCCACGGATCTACCGACCTGAAGCAGACCGGTGGACCCGTGGGTTCAGGCTGAAGGAGCTTCGGTTTCCTTGAACCCACGGGGATCCCCGGGTGTGATACTGGCGGACTCTCGTAATCAACTGTTGCCAGTTCCCCGTGGAACCCAATCTGCCGGTGACCGTGTGTGATCCCCAACGGCGTTTCGGCTCCAGGTCCCGCCGGTCTCGTTGAGCCGGCGGGTGGTGGTTTTGTCGTGGTAGCCGAGAGAGATGGTCCGGTTGTCGTTGCCTGCCCCGGTAGGGGTGGGAACCGAATACGCAGGAAAGGGGCCGCCGCCGGAACCGGCTACGCGCTCCGGGTCGGGAGCCAGGTGTCGATGACCTCGGCGACAAGGGCGGCGCCGCGGCTGTTCTGGTGGATGTGGTCGGTCGTGAGCACGAGACCTCGGCGCCGCGAGATCGTGTCGAGGCTGCGGCGCAGCACGGCGTGCCGGACGAGGACGCTGACGCTCGCCGCGGGCGTCGGGTCCCGGTAGGGGATCGGCGGCGGGTCCGCCTGGCGTAGTTCCTCGGTCTGGCGTTCGTGGAGCGGGAGGTAGGTCGCCTTGTTGGTGGTGGCGACCTCGGCGATCATGCGGCTGTACGCCTGTGATGCCCGTGCCGCAGCTCCGTCGAGTTGTTGGCCGAGGACCGGGAGGGACAGCAGAGCGATCGTCGCGTCGGTCTCCGTTCGCAGCCGTTCGACGACGGCTCCCAGGCACTGCTGGAACCAGCCGGCCGACGGGCGCTCGGGGAGTTGTTTGCGCTTCATGGCCCGCTCGATGGGGTAGCCGGCGAGGCTCGCTCGGGCGTCGTTGGTCCCGATCAGTACGGTGATCACGTCGGGTGGGTCCGCGACGACAGCATCGAGACGCCGTGAGAGGTTGTGGGCGAAGTCGCCGTTGACGCCGAAGCGGGCGAGCCGTACGTCGCCGGGAGGGCGGCGTCGTTCGAGAAGGTCCAGGTAGTCGACGCTGAGCTGCGCGCGGGTGAGGCTGTCGCCGAGGCACGCGACACGGGTCGTCACGGTGTTCGCGGGCCGGACGTGCCGGTGTGCTCGGTCGGGCGGGCTTCGGTCCGGGGACGGTGGTCGGTGCCGAGGCCAGCGGTGATGGTCAGGATGGACGCCGGCCCCGCCATGTCGACCGCGTGCCATGTCCCGGCCGGGTTGACGGTGGCCTCGCCCGGCCCGAGCACAACCCGGTCGGGCACTCCGTCCACATCGCGGGTGACCGTCACCGACCCGCTGAGGCAGACGACCAGTTCGTCGCCGGCGGGGTGGCGCTCCCAATGGTCGCCGGGGCCGTCGCCGTCGAAGATCGTCACCATCCGGCCCTCGGCGCCGTCCGCCGCGACCGCGGCGCTGTAGGCATGGAGCACCTCCGGGTCCCAGGCGAAGCCCTCGACGGGTTTCGCTCTCGATCCCAGCCCGAGGTGCACGGGGGTGGTCCGCAGGTCGATGGCGTTGGGTTCGTGGTTGACGAGTCTCATGCCGACGATCGTCACAGGACGGCAATCGGGTGGTCTTGAAGGAAAGGGAACAGAAGCCGACGCGATGGGCGGCGCGGTCGGCGACTACCCGGTCCCGAGCAGGACTTCGCCGCGACGCCAGGCTGTCGGCGATCGGCCCGTGAACTCGCTCCAGTCCCGGACGAGATGGGCCTGGTCGGCGTAGCCGGACATGGTCGCCACATCGGCCCACGGAAGCGGGCCGTGCGTGGTGGCCAGTTCATGCGCGTGCTCGAAGCGCAGAACCCGGGCGAAGGTCTTCGGTGACAGGCCCACCTCACCGCGAAACCGCTCGGTGAGGTACCGACGGCTCCAGCCCAGTTCTGCGGCGACCGCCCCAACCTGGACGCGGCCCCGCGCGGCCAAGAGGCGGCGCCAGGCCTCGGCCACCTCGGGGCGCACCCGGGACACGCGGTCGCCGCAGGCGCCACGGCCGACGGCTCGCAGGAGCAACTCGTCCAGCACGGCGAACCGCGCGGCCCATGTCGTCGCCGCGCGGAGCCGGTCGACCAGCTCGACGCCGAGCGCTCCGAGAAGCTCGTCGAGTGGGACCAGTCGGTGGGCGAGATCAGCGGCGGGCATGCCGTAGACGGCCCGGGACCCGAGCGGTGTCAGCGACACCTGCACGCCTTCCTGGCGTCCGTCGTGGTGGATCGCGACGGACCGGCGCATCAGACCGCCGGCCACGCTGCCGAATCGGGTGACCGGTGACCCGTCGTCGACGCCTGCCGCCACCTCCAAAGGGCCGGACAGACTGATCACCGCAGTGAGCACGCGGCCCGGCGGACCGCAGTGCACCCCCGCCGGGAACCCACGAAGATCGAAACCGACATACGAGCCGACGTACCGCCGCAAGGCGGGCGCCGGACGTGCATAGATCCTGGTGGCCCTATGGTCTTCCACCCTCGCAGTGTACGAACCGGCGGTTTACTGGTGGACTCGCGTATTCAACTGTCGCCGGTGCCCCGAGGAATCCAACCTGCCGGTGACTTCGTGTGATCGCCAGCGGCGTATCGGCTCCAGGTCCCGCCGGTCTCGTTGAGCAGGCGGGTGGTGGTTTTGTCGTGGTAGCCGAGAGCGTCCGCGACGACGGGAGCGGGCATCTCAAGGAGTTGTTGCCGGATGGCGGCGCCGCGGGCGGCAGCCACTGGGACGCCGATCTCGTTGAGGAGCGCGGACAGGTGGTCGGGGCGGAAGGGCTGGCCCGCCCGGCGGCCGGGGAACAGCCAGGGGGATGCCTGGTTGGTGGCGGTGTTCATGTGGTCGCGGTCGGCGATGTAGTCCAGCAGCAGGGAAGCGGCCGGTTCGGGGACGGGTGAGGCCGGTTCCCCGAGCCGGAGGAGTACCGCTTCTCCGTCGTGCACGACGTCGTCGACGGTGAGCCGGACGATGCGGGTGAGGGGTTGTGCGTAGAGGAGCACGATGACGCCGGCGACGCGGAGGTTCTTCGGTATGTCGTGGGTTGGAGGCGCAGGCGGTCGATGACGCGCTGGATCTGTTCGCGGTGCTGATGGCGAACCGGCTGATCAGTCCAGCCCGGCGGGCGTCGCAGCGGGAACGGCTGGCGATGCTGCCGCAGCTGGAGAAGGCGGCCCGCATCCTGGCGAAGGCGTCGAAGATCCTCACCCAGGAGCTGGACCTGGTCGCCGAGCATGACGCGGACCTGGACGTGGCCGCGCTGTGGGCGGCGGTGGAGGAGGCCGTGCCGCGTACGGCGGTGGCCGGGGCGTTCGCGACCGTCGAGGCCGTGGTGCCGGAGGACGACGGTTCGGCCGAGGTGGCGATGCGCGAGAAGCTTGCCCTGCGCTACGACACTGTGCGCCCCTTCCTGTCCCTGCTGGGCGAGTCGGACGCGCTGGGCGCGGCCCCGGCCGGGCGGCGCATCTTGAAGGCGGTGCGCCGCCTGCCCGCGTTCTCCCGCCGGCGGTTCAAGGACCAACCGCTGCTGCCCCGCGAGGTCGACGCCGAGCTGGTGCCCGCGATGTGGAAGCGGGCGGTGTTCTCGAACACCAAGCTGCCGCAGGGGGCGGTAGACCGGGACGCGTACGTGGTGTGCACGCTGGAGCAGCGGCACCGTGCCCTGAACCGGCGCGACGCGTTCGCCGCCCCTCGAACCGGTGGGCCGACCCACGCGCCCGGCCGCTGGACGGCCCGCGGTGGGAGGCAATGCGCCCGGACGTTCTTGCGGGCCTGTCCCTGAGGAGGATGCCGACGAGCGCTTGGCCCAGCTCACGCGAGGGCTGGATGCGGCGTGGCGGCAGATGGCCGACCGGCTTGCCGAGGTCGGCGACGACGCGAAAGCGGAGATCGTGGTCCCCGAGGGAGGCGGCCGGGCGCGGTTGTCGGTGGACAAGCTCGGCGCGGTGGGCGAGCCGGAGTCACTGACCTGGCTGAAGGCCACCACGGAAGCGATGCTCCCCAGGATCGACCTGCCGGACCTGCTGTTCGAGGTCCACTCCTGGACTGGGTTCCTCGCCGTTCAGGGTTCGCCTCAACGGGCGAGACGCGGCGACGCCCTGATTGCGTAGAGCTGAGTAGAGGGCTACGACATCAGTGCAGGTGAACCCAGGTCGGCCGCGCCAGACTGCGGTGAAGAATCGCCGCCATGAAGCCCTGAACATCACATGCAGGGGACTGCGGACATCAGCGCAGACGACTGCAGAATCCGACACACCTCGACCCCGTGATGTGGATCGCCGGGATCCGCGCGCTGTACCTCCAGGCCCTGCACCCACGCGCGGTGCGCGGCGTCATGCAGAACTCGGACTTCCGCAAGGACGCGTGGGGCCGGCTGATGCGCACGGCGAACTTCGTCGGCACGACGACGTACGGCACCGCGGAGGCCGCCGAGAAGGCGGGTGCCCGCGTCCGGAAGATCCACCGCCTGGTCTCGGCGACCGAACCGGACACGAGGGAGCGGTACGGCGTCGACGAACCCGAGCTGCTGCTCTGGGTGCATTGTGCCGAGATCGACTCCTACCTGCACATCCTGCGTCGCTCCGGCTACCCCCTCACCGAGGCCGCCGCCGACCGCTATGTCGGCGAACACCGCGTCAGTGCCCGCCTGGTGGGCCTCGCCCCGGACGACGCACCCGGGAACCGGGCGGAGTTGGCGGCCTACTTCGAGAAGGTGCGGCCCGAGCTGGCCGCCGGGCCCAAGGCACGGGACGTCGACGACTTCCTGCGCCGGCCGCCGACCCACCCGTTGCTCGTACCGGCACGAGAAGCACTGTGGCGGCGCGTCGCGAACCTGGCGTATGCCTCCCTGCCGCCGTACGCCCACGAGTTGTACGGCAGGCCGGCCCCCGCACCGGCCGTGGTCACCCGCCGCCTACGGCACACCGGCACCCTGCTGCGCTGTGTCCCCGCACGTCTGCGCTGGCGACTCCCGCCCAAGCACATCCTGCGCGCCATGTCACGGCTAGGCCCCGGCTCCCGCCCGGCACCGTACAAAGTCGGCAGATAGGTCGCCATACTGGACGGGCCAGGGTCTGTCCTTCGGATCAGGTCGGCTTCGGGCGAAGGGCGCCGAATGACCACCGGTGGGCGTGCCGAGCCTCGCGGCCCGGACCTGATCCGAACGACAGAGCTCAGGGGACGGCGGGTCCGTACGGATACGGGGGCATCGTTGGCGATGGCGGACACCAGGCTGATCCAGGGCCGGTACCGGCTGCTCGATCGGATCGGGCGCGGGGGGATGGGCGAGGTCTGGCGCGCGAGGGACGAGTCGCTGGGGCGGCTGGTCGCGGTCAAGTGTCTCAAGCCCGTCAACACCCAGCCCGACCGGTCGTTCACCCGTGTCCTGCGGGAACGCTTCCGGCGCGAGGCGCGCGTCGCGGCCGCCCTCCAGCACCGGGGGGTGACCGTCGTCCACGACTTCGGCGAGTTCGACGGGGTGCTGTTCCTCGTCATGGAGTTGTTGGAGGGCCGCAACCTCAGCCAGCTCCTGGAGGACAACGGACACCATCCGCTGGCCGTCCCAGCGGTCGTCGAGATCGCAGACCAGGTGGCCGCCGCCCTCGCCCACACCCATCAACAGGGCATCGTGCACCGTGACCTGAAGCCCGCGAACATCATGCTTCTCACCGACGGCACCGTGAAGATCTGCGACTTCGGCATCGCCCGCCTCGGCCGCGACGTCACCTTCGCCTCCCGCCTCACCGGCACCGGCATCGCGATGGGCACCCCGCACTACATGTCGCCGGAGCAGATCAGCGGCGACCAGGTCGACCGGCGCAGCGACCTCTACTCCTTCGGGTGTGTGCTCTACGAGATCGCCACCGGGGCACCGCCGTTCGACCTCGACGACGCCTGGGCGGTCCTCATGGGCCACCGCGACACCGCGCCGAGGCCCCCGCGCAGCCATCGCGACGAGGTGCCCGAGTACCTCGACCGGATCATCCTGGACCTGCTGGCCAAGGAGCCCGAGGAACGGCCGCACGACGCGCGCGAGGTGGGCCGCAGGGTCGGCGAGGGGCGGGCGGCGACCGCGGCGGCACCGGCTCGCTCCCCTGTGCCGACCGTCGTCTCGCTCCCTGCCCCGCCCGAGTCCGCTCACGGCACGCACCGGCCCCGGACGCGCCCCGAGCAGCCGTCGTCGCGCGAAGCCCGGCTGCCCTCCTGGACTCGTGGCATGACCACCGGCCACAAGGCCACCGGTATTGGAGCCGGGCTGGGCCTCACTCCGCCGGACGCCTCCGCCGGCCTCACCGGGGAGTGGATCGCCCGTCCTGCCACCGGCCGCGTGGAGCAACCCGTCCGTACCGAACGGCCCACCCCGTCACCGGAGTTGATCACCACGCTGGCCGGGCGGCACAACGCCGGCCTGAGCCTGGGCCGTCTCTGCCGCTGGACGGAGGCCGGCGAGGTGCACCGCGCGGTCGCCGCCGAACGCGAGCACGCCCTCGGCCCCGACCACCCCGACACCCTGTCCAGCCGCTACGAGGTCGGCTTCACCCTCAGCCGCACGGGCCGCCCCGCGGACGCGCTGCGCGAGTTCGCCCACGTCGTCCGCGCCCGCGAGCACGCTCTCGGCTCCGAGCACCCCGACACCCTCGCCGCCCGGCAGGAAATGGCATACGTACTGGGGCAGTTGGGCCGACACCTCGAAGCCCACCAGGCGTACGTGTCCGTCCTCGCGGCCCGCGAACGCATCGCCGGACCCGACCATCCGGACACCCTGCGCTGCCGCCACAACCTCGCCTTCAACCTCAGCAGGCTCGGCCGGCTCGAGGACTCGTACCGCATGGCGAGCGAGGTCGCCGCCGCCCGCACCCGCGTGCTCGGCGCCAACCACCCCGACACTCTCGTCACGCGGTACGAAGTCGCCTACGCGCTGGGTCAGTTGGGCCGCTGGCCCGAGGCGCTGCAGACCTACCGGGAGGTCGCCGAGTCCCGCGCCCAGGCGCTCGGCCCCGACCACCCCGACACTCTCGCCGCCCGCCACGAGGTGGGGATCAGCCTCGGCCGGCTCGGCCGCAGCACCGACGCGCTGACCCTCTACCGTGCCCTGGTCGGCGACCGAGCCCGCGTCCATGGCCCGGCCCACACCGAGACACTTCGCGCCCGCCACGGCCTCGGCGTCAATCTCGGCCGCCTCAGCCGCTGGGAGGAGGCCCTCGCCGAGTCCCGCGACGTCTGCGCACTGCGCGAGCGCGCCCTCGGCCCGGACCACCCCGACACCCTCGTCAGTCGCCGTGAGGTCGCCGTCGGCCTCGGCTGGCTCGGCCGCTGGCCCGACGCTCTCACCGAGTACCGCCGCGTCGCCGACGCCCGCGAGCGCGTCCTCGGCCCGGATCATCCCGACGCCCTCGCCAGCCGCAACGACGAGGCCCACTGCCTGGAACAACTCGGCCGTGGCCAGGAGGCGGCGGAGCTGTACCGGCGGGTGGCGGCGTCACGGCAGCGACGGGCGACCGGCGGGCGCTGAGGCCGGGCGAGGCCTTCCGTCACCCGGCGACCGTCGTGGCGGCCCGTCGTGGCGGCCGTCCCGCGGTGTGCGGCTCCGGCCCAAAGGGGGGCCTCGGGCGCGTTAGAGGGATATCCCTCGACCAGCCCTCTAATGACGCCGAGGGGAATGGCATGTCTCGGTCAACACTGCCATTCTTCCCCCACCTTCCACGCATGCCTCGCTCGGTGTGCGCAGGTCGGGAACCCCCCACACCGCACTGCTCAGTTGGCCCCGGGCAGCACGATCCGTCTGCCCGGTCTGTCACCGGCCGCCGACGCGCGGCCGTCGCAGTAGGAGCAAGAGTGAGACGAATCCCCCCTCGGGCGGCAGCAGCCGGAGCCCTGGCGGCCACGGCGGCGTTCCTGGCTCTCGGCATACAGGCGGTCCCCGCCGCCGCCAAGCCCGTGCCCCACCCCAGTCCCCTCCGCACGGGCGGCCTGCCGGCCGACCTCACCCCGGCCCAGCACACGGCGCTGCTGAAGAAGGCATCCAAGCAGACCGTGACGACGGCCGACACCCTGGGCCTCGGCGCCAAGGAGAAGCTGGTCGTCAAGGACGTCGCCAAGGACAACGACGGCACCCTCCACACACGGTACGAGCGCACCTACGCGGGTCTGCCGGTCCTCGGCGGCGACCTGGTCGTGCACACCCCGCCGGCCGCCAAGGCCTCCGGCACCGTGAGCACCACCTTCAACAGCAAGCGCACCATCAAGGTCGCCTCCACCGCCCCGACCTTCACCAAGTCGGCCGCCGAGAGCAAGGCCCTGAAGGCGGCCAAGGCCCTCGACGCGGAGAAGCCCACCACCGACAGCGCCCGCAAGGTGATCTGGGCGGGCGCGGGCACGCCGAAACTCGCCTGGGAGACGGTGGTCGGCGGCCTCCAGGACGACGGCACGCCCAGCCGGCTCCACGTCATCACCGACGCCACCACGGGCGCGAAGCTCTACCAGTTCCAGGCCATCAAGACCGGTACCGGAAACAGCCAGTACAGCGGCACCGTCACCATCGGTACCACGCTGTCCGGCTCGACGTACCAGCTGAACGACACCACGCGCGGTACCGCCAAGACGTACAACCTCAACAACGGCACGTCCGGCACCGGCACCCTGATGACCGACGCCGACGACGTGTGGGGCACCGGCTCCGGCTCCAACACCCAGACCGCCGGCGTCGACGCCCACTTCGGCGCCCAGACGACCTGGGACTTCTACAAGAACATCCTCGGCCGCAGCGGCATCAAGAACGACGGCGTCGCCGCCTACTCGCGCGTCCACTACAGCACCGCGTACGTCAACGCCTTCTGGGACGATTCCTGCTTCTGCATGACGTACGGCGACGGCGAGGGCGGCACCAAGGCCCTCACCTCGCTCGACATCGCCGGCCACGAGATGACCCACGGCGTCACCTCCAACACCGCGAACCTCAACTACACCGGAGAGTCCGGCGGCCTCAACGAGGCGACCTCCGACATCTTCGGCACGGGCGTGGAGTTCTACGCCGCCAACAGCTCCGACGTCGGCGACTACCTCGTCGGCGAGGAAGTCGACATCAACGGTGACGGCACACCGCTGCGCTACATGGACGAGCCCGACAAGGACGGCTCCTCCGCGGACAGCTGGTACTCGGGCATCGGCAACCTGGACGTCCACTACTCCTCGGGCCCGGCGAACCACATGTTCTACCTGCTCTCCGAGGGCAGCGGCTCCAAGACCGTCAACGGAGTGACCTACAACAGCCCGACCTCGGACGGCGTCGCCGTCGCGGGCATCGGCCGGGCCGCAGCCCTGCAGATCTGGTACAAGGCGCTCACGACGTACATGACGTCGAGCACCACCTACGCCGGCGCCCGCACCGCCGCGCTCAACGCCGCCGCGGCCCTGTACGGCACCAGCTCCACGCAGTACGCGGGGGTCGGCAACGCCTTCGCCGGGATCAACGTCGGCAGCCACATCACCGTGCCGACCACCGGGGTCACGGTCACCAACCCGGGCAGCCAGTCCTCGACCGTCGGCACCGCCGTGAGCCTGCAGATCTCGGCCTCCAGCACCAACAGCGGCTCGCTGACCTACGCCGCGAGCGGCCTGCCCACCGGCCTGTCGATCAGCAGCTCCACCGGTGTCGTCTCCGGCACCCCGACCACGGCCGGCACCTACAGCACCACCGTCACGGTGACCGACAGCACCGGCGCGACCGGCACGGCGAGCTTCACCTGGACGGTCAGCTCCTCCGGAGGCGGCAGCTGCACCTCGACACAGCTCCTGGGCAACGCGGGCTTCGAGTCGGGCAACACGACCTGGACGGCGTCGAGCGGTGTCATCACCAGCGACACCGACCAGGCGGCCCGCACCGGCTCCTACAAGGCCTGGCTCGACGGCTACGGATCGACCCACACCGACACGCTGTCGCAGTCGGTGACGATCCCGAGCGGCTGCACCAACACCACCTTCACCTTCTACCTGCACGTCGACACGGCCGAGACCACCACCAGCACCCAGTACGACAAGCTGACGGTCACCGCCGGGTCGACGACCCTGGCCACGTACTCCAACCTCAACGCGGCCTCCGGTTATGTACAGAAGTCCTTCAGCCTCGGGTCCTTCGCGGGCAGCACCGTGAGCCTGAAGTTCACCGGCGTCGAGGACTCCTCGCTGCAGACCAGCTTCGTCGTCGACGACACCGCCGTGACGACCGGCTGACCGGCGTCACCTGATCCATGCCCGGACCGGGGGCGACGTGGGCACCCAGCTGCCCACGTCGCCCCCGGAGCGCAGACTCCGCCGACGGTACGGCAGGTTCGTCCACCTGCACCCGCACCCCTGGCCGACCTCGATCAGCGCGTGTTACCAAGAGCCATGCCTGCCACCCCCGCACACCCGGCCCGGCCCGCACACCCGGCCCGGCCCGCACACCCGGCCCAGCCCGGACGCCCGGCCGGACCCCGGCCGCACGACTCGTACGACGCCGTGATCGTCGGCGGCGGCCACAACGGCCTGGTCGCCGCCGCCTACCTCGCTCGCGCGGGGCGTTCCGTACTCGTGCTGGAACGGCTGGACCACACCGGCGGCGCCGCCGTGTCCTCGCGGCCGTTCGCCGGGGTCGACGCCCGGCTGTCCCGGTACTCCTACCTGGTCAGCCTGCTGCCCCGGAAGATCGTGCGGGACCTGGACCTCGACTTCCGCGTCCGCGGCCGCACGATCTCGTCGTACACCCCCGTCGAACGCGACGGCCGGCCCACCGGCCTGCTCGTCGGCGGCGGCGAACGCCGCACCCGTGAGGCGTTCGCGCGGCTGACGGGCTCGGGCCGCGAGTACGAGGCCTGGCAGCGCTTCTACGCGATGACGGGCCGCGTCGCAGAGCGGGTGTTCCCGACGCTCACCGAGCCCCTGCCCACCCGGGGGGACCTGCGCGACCGCATCGACGACGAGGAGGCGTGGCGGATCCTCTTCGAGGAACCGATCGGTGCGGCCGTCGAATCGACGTTCGGCGACGACCTCGTACGCGGTGTCGTTCTCACCGACGCGCTCATCGGCACCTTCGCGGATGCCCACGACCCCTCCCTCCGGCAGAACCGCTGCTTCCTCTATCACGTGATCGGCGGTGGCACGGGCGCCTGGGACGTGCCCGTCGGCGGCATGGGCGCCCTCACGGACGCGCTGGCCACGGCCGCGCGCGCGGCGGGTGCCGTGATCGCCACGGGCCACCTGGCCACCCGGATCGCGACGGACGGACGGTCCGCCGAGATCACCTACCGGACGGCCGGGACGGAGGGCACCGTCGCCGCACGGCACGTCCTGGTGAACGCCTCGCCGCGGGAACTGGCCGCGCTGACCGGCGACGAACCGCCCACCCCCGCCGAGGGCGCCCAGCTCAAGGTGAACATGCTGCTCAAGCGGCTCCCGAGGCTCCGCGACGAGTCCGTCGACCCGCGCGATGCCTTCTCCGGGACGTTCCACATCGCCGAGGGATACGACCAACTGGCCGCCGCCTACGCCCAGGCCGCCTCCGGCGCACTGCCCGAGGCCCCGCCCTCCGAGATCTACTGCCACTCCCTCACCGACCCGACCATCCTCGGCCCGGACCTGGCGGAACAGGGCTACCAGACACTCACCCTGTTCGGCCTGCACACACCCGCGCGGCTGTTCGAGGCCGACAACGACGCCGTACGCGAGGAACTCCTCAAGTCCACCCTCGCCCAACTGGACGCCCACCTCGCCGAACCCCTCGCCGACTGCCTGGCCACCGACGCCGACGGCCGCCCCTGCATCGAGGCCAGGACCCCCCTCGACCTGGAACGCGACCTCGGTCTCCCCGGCGGCAACATCTTCCACCGCGACCTCGCCTGGCCCCACGCCCAGGAAAACACCGGCCGCTGGGGCGTCGAGACCCGCCACGCCAACGTCCTGCTGTGCGGCGCGGGAGCCGTGCGCGGCGGCGGGGTGAGCGGGGTCCCCGGCCACAACGCGGCGATGGCGGTCCTGGAGGGGTCCGGGACGGGTGGCGGTTCGCTGTAGTCCGGTTGCGGCCATTGTCCGGTCGCCGGAACACCCCTGCCAAACAATGCGCCGTGCGCTGAAATCGGTGGTGCGAGCGGCGAGGGGGACCGTTCACGGGGGAAGCGCCCTGCTGATTGCCCGCGATCAGCAGGGCCGCCGCCCGCTCGCAACTCCGCGGTGACCCGGTGCCGCGCCCGGTCCGACCACCCCGTGACCGACCCGGACGGATGCTCCCGCGGGACCGTCCTCGGCCGACGAGGTCGGGAACGCCACCTGCCGACAGGTGGCGCCGACGCGAGCTGCCGCCGCATCGTCCCGGCCGCCGAGCCCCCTGCGCCTCACTCAAGAAGCCACGTCACGCATCCACCCCCTGAGGGGCGCGGGGAACTGCGCGACCAGCCCCCACGGACCCGCACGCGCCATACCGCCTCCCGTGGCACCCCCTCCAGCGCGCCGTCCCCGCCAAATCTGACGGAGCATCAGAAAAACTCTTCCCTCGTCCGGAGGACTACGGCATTCTGCGCACCATGCAGACGGAGCTGAGCAACACACTCGGAGTCCAGTACGCCGTCTTCGGCTTCACGCCGTTCCCCGCGGTCGCGGCAGCCATCAGCAGGGCCGGCGGCTTCGGGGTGCTCGGCGCGGTCCGCTACACGGCCCCCGACGACCTCAAGCGCGACCTCGACTGGATCGAGGCCCATGTCGACGGCAAGCCGTACGGCCTGGACGTCGTCATGCCGGCCAAGAAGGTCGAAGGGGTCACGGAGGCCGACGTCGAGGCGATGATCCCCCCGGCGCACCGGCAGTTCGTCCAGGACACCCTCGCCAAGTACGGCGTGCCCGAGCTGGCCGAGGGCGAGGCCTCCGGCTGGCGCATCACCGGCTGGATGGAACAGGTCGCCCGCAGCCAGCTCGACGTCGCCTTCGACTACCCGATCAGGCTGCTGGCCAACGCGCTCGGCTCCCCACCCGCCGACGTCATCGACCGCGCCCACGAACAGGACGTCCTCGTCGCCGCGCTCGCCGGCAGCGCCCGCCACGCCCGCAAGCACGCCGAGGCGGGCATCGACATCGTCGTGGCCCAGGGCTACGAGGCCGGCGGTCACACCGGCGAGATCGCCTCCATGGTGCTGACCCCCGAAGTCGTCGACGCCGTCGCCCCGTTGCCGGTCCTCGCCGCCGGCGGCATCGGCAGCGGACAGCAGGTGGCGGCCGCCCTCGCGCTCGGCGCCCAGGGCGTCTGGCTCGGTTCGCTCTGGCTGACCACCACCGAGGCCGAACTGCCCTCGCCCCGGCTGATCGAGAAACTGCTCGCCGCCGGCTCCGGCGACACGGTCCGCTCCCGCGCCCTCACCGGCAAACCCGCACGCCAGCTCCGTACCGAATGGACCGACGCCTGGGACGACCCCACCGGACCCGGCACCCTCCCCATGCCCCTCCAGGGGCTGCTCGTCGCCGAGGCGGTCTCCCGCATCCAGAAGTACGAGGTGGACCCGCTGCTCGGTACCCCGGTCGGACAGATCGTCGGCCGGATGAACAGCGAGCGCAGTGTCCAGGCCGTCTTCGACGACCTCACCCGCGGCTTCGAGAAGGCCGTGGACCACATCAACCGGATCGCCGGAAGGAGCGAGGGACAGTGAGCCAAGCCTCCCAAGGCCAAGCCTCCCAAGGCCAAGCCTCCCAAGGCCAAGCCCCCCAAGGCCGGATTCCCCAGGGCTTCTGGGCCCAGGCCACCGCCGACCCCGACCGTACGGTGCTGATCGCCCCCGACGGCGAGGAATGGACCGCGGGACGCCTGCACGCCGAGACCAACCGGCTGGTGCACGGCCTGCGGGCCGCCGGACTCCAACGCGGTGACGCCTTCGCGGTGGTCCTGCCCAACAGTGTGGAGTTCTTCACCGCCTACCTCGCCGCCAGCCAGGCCGGTTTCTACCTCGTACCCGTCAACCACCACCTCGTGGGCCCCGAGATCGCCTGGATCGTCGCCGACTCGGGCGCCAAGGTGCTCGTCGCGCACGAGCGGTTCGCCGAAGCAGCCCGGAACGCGGCCGACGAGGCCAGGCTCCCCGCGAGCCACCGGTACGCGGTCGGGACGGCCGAGGGCTTCCGCCCGTACGCCGAACTCCTCGACGGACAGCCGGAGTCGGCGCCCGGCGAGCGCACCCTCGGCTGGGTCATGAACTACACCTCGGGCACCACCGGCCGTCCCCGGGGCATCCGCCGACCCCTGCCCGGCAAGCTCCCCGAGGAGTCCTACCTCGGCGGCTTCCTCGGCATCTTCGGCATCCGGCCGTTCGGTGACAACGTCCACCTGGTCTGCTCGCCGCTCTACCACACGGCCGTCCTGCAGTTCGCCGGCGCGTCCCTGCACATCGGGCACCAGGTGGTGCTGATGGACAAGTGGACGCCTCAGGAGATGCTCCGCGTCATCGACGCCCACGGCTGCACGCACACCCACATGGTGCCCACCCAGTTCCACCGGCTCCTCGCCCTCCCCGAGGAGACGCGCGCCCGCTACGACGTGTCGTCCATGCGGCACGCCATCCACGGGGCCGCGCCCTGCCCGGACCATGTGAAGCGGGCCATGATCGAGTGGTGGGGCGAGTGCGTCGAGGAGTACTACGCGGCCAGTGAGGGCGGCGGCGCGTTCGCCACCGCCGAGGACTGGCTGAAGAAGCCCGGCACGGTCGGCAAGGCCTGGCCCATCAGCGAACTCGCCGTCTTCGACGACGACGGCAACCGGCTGCCGCCCGGTGAACTGGGCACCGTCTACATGAAGATGAGCACCGGTGGCTTCTCGTACCACAAGGACGAGGGCAAGACGCGGAAGAACCGCATCGGTGACTTCTTCACCGTGGGCGACCTCGGTCTCATCGACGAGGACGGCTATCTCTTCCTCCGCGACCGCAAGATCGACCTGATCATCTCCGGCGGCGTCAACATCTACCCCGCCGAGATCGAAGCCGCCCTCCTCACCCACCCCGCCGTCGCCGACGCCGCCGCCTTCGGCATCCCGCACGACGACTGGGGCGAGGAGGTCAAGGCCGTGGTCGAGCCGGCCCCCGGATTCACGCCGGGGCCGGTGCTCGCCGAGGAGATCCTCGCCCACTGCACGCGCAGGCTCGCCGGGTACAAGCGCCCGAAGAGCGTCGACTTCACCGAGGCGATGCCCCGCGACCCCAACGGCAAGCTCTACAAGCGGCGGCTGCGGGAGCCGTACTGGGAGGGACGGCAGAAAGCCGTCTGAGGACCTGCGTCGCGCGCGGGCCTCACCGCTTGCGCGCGACCCCGCCCACCGCGATCACCTCGCCGGAGCCGCCGGAGCCGCCGGAGCCGCCGGAGCCGCCGGAGCCGCCGGAGCCGCCGGAGCCGCCGGAGCCGCCGGAGCCGCCGGAGCCGCCGGAGCCGCCGGAGCCGCCGGAGCCGCCGGAGCCGCCGGAGCCGCCGGAGCCGCCGGACGCCGTCGGATCCGGCCGCCAGTCGTTCAGCGGCACCACCCCCGGCGCCAACAGCTCCAAGCCGTCGAAGAATCCGGCGAGTTCGGCCGGGCTGCGCAGATGGTAGGGGACCGCACCGCTCTCGTTGTAGCCGCGGGTTGCCTCGGCGTTGGCCTTGTTTGTGTCCACGCTGTCGTTGAACGCGAGGTAACTCCCCGACGGCAGGGCGGCCATCAGAGCGCCGATGATCGAGCGCGCCTCGTCGTAGTCGGCGATGTGCCCGCTGACCTGCATCATCGTCAGCCCGACCGGCTTCGAGAGGTCCAGCGTCCGGGCCGCCTCCCGGAGAACGGTCTCCGGGTCGTGCAGATCGGAGTCGATGTAGTCGGTCGCCCCCTCGGGCGTGCTGGTGAGCAGCGCCCGCGCGTGGGTGAGGACCAGCGGGTCGTTGTCCACGTAGACGACCCGCGCCCGAGGGGCCACCCGCTGGGCGATCTCGTGCGTGTTGTCGGCGGTCGGCAGACCGGTGCCGATGTCCAGGAACTGACGTATGCCCGCCTCGGCGGCGAGGTGGGTCACCGCGCGGCCGAGGAAGGCCCGGGAGTCGCGGGCCAGGTCGGTGATGCCGGGGAACACCGCGCGGAAGGCGTCGCCCGCCGCGTGGTCGACCGGGTAGTTGTCCTTGCCGCCCAGCCAGTAGTTCCAGATACGTGCCGAGTGCGGCACCGTCGTGTCGATCAGGGCGGTCGAATCCGTCACCGGGCGTAACGAGTCCTGCGTCACCGGGCGGCCTCCTCGTAGAAAAGCGGTGATATGCCCATGGCATGGTGCTGACATAGGAATGGTGCCGCCCCGAGCGGGGGCGGCACCACATCCCTCGACTCATTGGCTCACACGGACCACCTTCAGCTTCGGCGAGGACAGGATGTCCTTCTCGCAGAAACGGGACGTCACCCACTTCTCCGCAGAGAACAGCCGCGTCTGGTCCAGGTGGTGCGGCGAGTTCGGGTTGGAGGACTGCGAGTACGTCAGCAGCGTGCGGGCCACCGGGCAGCGGCCGCCGTCCCAGCCCACCGCCTGAATGTGGCTGGAACCCGACGAGACCTCCGGGTAGCCGCCCTCGGCCGGCCGCCAGGGCGACTCGATCTTGTTCCACACGCCCAGCGACTCCGTACCGCCCGGCACCGGGATGTGCCGACCGTTCCGTACGACGAACTGGTGGTCGCCGAGCTTCGCGTCCAGGGCCGTACCGGCCGCCCGCAGTTCCGTCACCGTGTCGGCGAGAGCCGTGGCGAAGCCGGGCGCGTCCGTGTTCAGCGTGTTCGGGGTGTTGACCGGGTCGGCCGCCGAGAAGGGCACCTTCCAGAACTGCCCGCGCGGCACCACCGCGTTCAGCCGCCGCCAGAACCGGTCGAAGAGCAGCGCGCCCTCGCTGTCGGTGTTCGTGGTCCGGTCCCACGCCTTGAACACACCGCACGCCCCCGACACGTCGACGACCTTGCCGTCACTGCCCGTCGCGGTGCCTCCCGGCACCGCGGCACACGCCCGCGCCACGTCCTCGACGGTCAGATCCGCGGCGGGCACCCGGTTCGCGAACTGCTGGCGCTGGAGGTCCCGTACGGTGAGGCCGCCCTTGGCGGCCATCGCCGCCACGTCCTCGATCGCGCCGCGCGTCCGCATAGACCGCTGCGTCCCGAGGTTGCCGAACACCCGCTCGTACCCGGTCAGCGGCCGGTCCGCGTTGGCCAGCCACGCGCTGTCGTTGGAGTTCTCCGCGTACGGCGCGTCCTGCAGCGTCGGCATCTTCGCGGGCCCGAATATTCCCGGGTGCACGGCGTCGGCGTCGCTGCCGAGCGCGCAGTCGGAGCGGGAGCCGTCCAGGATCGCGACGCCCGCCGACGGATACGTGGCCTTGCCCAGCGGCGTCGAGCAGCGGGCGGCGAGGTCGTCGGTGATCCGGGGGAGTGTCTGCGACTGGGTGAACAGGGTGTGCCCGGCGGAGTCCGCGGCCACGGTGTTCACCCAGGGCAGGCCCTGGTGCCGGGCGAGGGACCTGAGGACGTCGGCCGTACCGCCCGCCCTGGCGAAGCCCAGCGAGGTGTCGGTGAAACGGATGTTCGCCGCGTTGGGGTCGTTCAGGGCGTACGCCGTCCCGGCCGTCCAGGGCAGCGGGAGATCGGCACCGAGCGAGGTGACGACCGGGCCGTACCGCGTCCACCACTGGGCGCGGGTGACCGGGGTGCCGTCCTTGACGCCGACGGTCACGGTCCGCTTCGTCATCCGCTCCGGCCTGCCGTCCACGAGATACGTGGTCGGGTCGGCCGGGTCCAGCGTCAGCTGATGGATGTTCATGGGGACGCCGGTCGCCACGGTGTGGCTCCACGCGACCTTCGCATTGAAACCGATCTGGGTGATCGGTGAGCCGAGCAGCGACCCGCCGGAGACGTTCAGCTCGCCGGGGATCGTCTGCTGTGCCTGCCAGAAGCGGCGCCCGCCGGCCCATGGATAGTGCGGGTTGCCCAGCAGCAGACCGCGGCCGTTCGCCGTCGTGTCACCGCCGAAGGCGACCGCGTTCGACCCCATGTCCGCGTTCGCGGCGTCGAACAGCTCGCTCGCGGCGCGGGCGGTGGCCTTCGCGTCCGGGGTGGCGGTTGCCGTGTTCGTGGAGCCGGAGGCGGGCGGCTGCGCTGTGGTGATCGAGTCCACGAGCCGCCCCTCGCCGCCGAGTACGGCGAGGGCGTACGCGCGGGAGAACACGTCGAGTGTCGTGACCGGCCGCACCCAGGCGGCGCCCTTGCAGGCGGGATCGGTGATCCGGTTCTTCTTCAGCCACGCGTTGTAGCCGGCCGCCCAGCCCCGCATCAGGTCCTTGACCGCGCGGCTCGGCCCGAGCGGCTCGGGCCGGTCCAGCAGCCGCTGTACGGTGCCCGCTTCCCGGACGCCCTGGAAGTACAGGTCGCTGGTGAGGTTCCTGGTGGCGGAGGAGAGCGAGAAGTCGGGCGCCGCGTCGGGTCCGAAGTGGCGGGAGCGCTCGCCCTTCACGGTCACGAACCCGTCGGCGAGCACACACACCTGGTCGGCGGCCTGCGCCCAACCGGTGCCGAAGCCGAGGTTCGCATAGTCCTTCGCGACGATGTGCGGAACGCCGTACTCGGTGTAGCGGAGCACGGCGGACAGGCCACCGTGGGACGTGCGGTGCCCACTGTCCCGCGCGTCGTCGGCGGCGGTGGCCGAGGGCAGTACGGCCGAGGCGGTGAGCAGGGCGACGGCGGAGACCACCAACCGTCTCAGGCGGGTGCGCATACAGGCTCCCAACATCGTTGAGGAAAAAGATGGTTGAGCGTGTCGACACGTGTCTGCGTAGTCCATACGGATGATGGATCTTTCCTCAAGGTGACTCACCGATCGATGGTCGAGGTTGAGCGACTTCCCGCCATGTGTGCCGGATTCCGGTGGTGCGGGTGGTGCGCTTGACCTCGCTCGTGCGACGGAACGAGGATCGGGCGTCGGAAACGTGGACGAAGGAGCGGGAATCATGACGGCTGGCCGCAGCGTGACGGTCGACGGGACGTTGCGGCGCAGCGCCCGGCGCACCCCCGCCCGCGTCGCGATCCACTACGGCGAACGGTCCTGGACCTACGCCGAGCTGGACGACGCGGTCTCCCGCGCGGCCCGCGCCCTGCGCGACACCGGACTCGGGCCCGGCGACCGGGTCGCCGCCTACGGCCACAACTCGGACGCCTACCTCATCGCCTTCCTGGCCGCCGCCCGCGCCGGCCTGGTCCACGTCCCCGTCAACCAGAACCTCACCGGCGACGACCTCGCATACCTCCTCGACCAGTCCGGCAGCACGCTCGTCCTCACCGATCCCGACCTGGCCGGGAACCTTCCCGGGGGCACCCGCACCCTGCCGCTGCGCGACGCGGACGACTCGCTCCTCGCGCGGCTCGCCGACACCGAGCCGTACGACGGCGAGGAGCCCCGCGCCGAGGACCTCGTCCAGCTCCTGTACACCTCGGGCACCACCGCGCTCCCCAAGGGCGCGATGATGACGCACCGCGCGCTGGTGCACGAGTACCTCAGCGCGATCGCCGCCCTGGACCTCCAGGCGGGCGACCTGCCCGTGCACTCCCTGCCGCTCTACCACTCCGCGCAGATGCATGTCTTTCTGGTGCCGTATCTCGCGGTCGGCGCCACGAACACGATCCTCGACGCACCCGACGGCGACCGCATCCTCGACCTGGTGGAGGAGGGCCGCGCCGACAGCTTCTTCGCCCCGCCCACGGTGTGGATCGCCCTCGCGGGCCGCCCCGACTTCGACACCCGCGACCTCAGCGGGCTGCGCAAGGCCTACTACGGGGCGTCGATCATGCCGGTGCCCGTCCTCGAACGGCTCAAGGAGCGCCTGCCCAAGCTCGCCTTCCACAACTGCTTCGGGCAGAGCGAGATCGGTCCGCTGTCCATGGTCCTCGGCCCGCACGAGCACAGGGGCCGCATGGACTCCTGCGGACGCCCCGTCATGTTCGTCGAGGCCAAGGTCGTCGACGAGGACGGCGAGGAGGTGCCCGACGGCACTCCCGGCGAGATCGTCTACCAGTCGCAGCAACTCTGCGAGGGCTACTGGGAGAAGCCGGAGGAGACCGCCGATGCCTTCCGCGACGGCTGGTTCCACTCCGGGGACCTCGCCGTGCGCGACGCCCACGGGTTCTTCACCGTCGTCGACCGCGTGAAGGACGTCATCAACTCCGGGGGCGTCATGATCGCCTCCCGCCAGGTCGAGGACGCGCTCTACACCCACGAGGCGGTCGCCGAGGCCGCGGTGATCGGCCTGCCCGACGACCACTGGATCGAGGCCGTCACGGCGGTCGTCGTACGGCGGGCAGAGGCCACGGAGGACGAACTCATCGCCCACGCCCGTGAGAAGCTCCCTCACTTCAAGGCACCGAAGAAGATCCACTTCGTGGACGCGCTGCCGCGCAACGCGAGCGGGAAGATCCTCAAGAGGGAACTGCGGGACCGCTTCGCACAGGCCTGACACCGGCCCGGCCCGGCCGCGCGGCCCGAGCCGGCGCTCGTCGGCGAACGTGGATGCGGTGATGTCGTATGCCGTGAACTCCGTTGCGGCGGACGTCACCCGGCCTCGAAGATCGACGTCATGCCGACCTTCACCGCACCCGAAGGAACCGAACTCGCCTACCACCTGCGCGGCGAGGGCGACCCGCTCGTCGTCCTCCCCGGCGGAGCCATGCGCGCATCCGCCTACCTGGGCGAGCTGGGCGGACTGACCGCCCACCGGCGCCTGGTGCTGCTCGACCTGCGCGGCACGGGCGACTCCGCGATCCCCGCCGATCCGGCGACGTACCGATGCGACCGGCAGGTCGACGACGTGGAGGCGCTCCGCGGCCACCTGGGCCTGGACCGCGTGGACCTGCTCGCCCACTCGGCCGGCCGCAACCCGGCCATGCTCTACTCGGCCCGGTACCCCCAGCGGGTCTCCCGCCTGGTGCGCTGATCACCGCCACCCCCTGGGTGGTGGGCCTGCCGGTGACCGTCGAGGACCGCCTCGCCGCCGCCCGCCTGCGCGAGGACGAGCCGTGGTTCGTCGAGGCGTACCCGGCCTTCGAGGCGGCCTGGACCGGGCGAGGCCCCTTCGACGATGGCCATGATGCCGTTCTCCTACGGCCGCTGGGACGACACCGCCCGCGCCCACGTGGCCGCCGACGAAAGGCACACGAACGACGAGGCGTCCGCCGTCTACGGCTCGGCGGGCGCCTACGACCCCGAGACCACCCGAGCCGCCCTGGCCGCGCTGACGGCCCGGTACTCGTCCACACGGGCGAATTCGACACAGGCCCGCCTCCGGAACTCGCCCGACGCGTGGTCGGCCTCTTCCCCGCGGCGGAGTTCTCGGTCCAGCCCGGAGGCGGCCACTTCCCTTGGCTCGACGACCCGGAGTGGTTCGTACGGCGGGTCATGGCCTTCCTCACGGTGAGCAGTCAGTGGCGGAGCGGACCTGACGCATGCTGCTGGAGAGCCACCCCGAGGCGCGCTGAGGTGATCCCGAGCTGATCGAAGCGGCGTACGTCGAGCCACGGCTCTGTCCACTCGTTCCCCGGCCACGGCTGCCTCTCCTTTCACCGCAGCACGGACCCCCCTGAGCGGCGACCTGCCTTTCATCGTCGGCGGCACGGCAACCCACACGGCCTACGCCGCCGGGCATGCCCAAGAGCTGGGCGAGACGCGGATCGTGCAGGAGGCCGCCGCACTGGTCGTGGCCCATTTCCGGACGACTGCGGGCCGGCCGTGGAGGGACCGCGGCCGGAGGCGGGCAGCGGCTCCCGGTAGCCGGGGCGGGCCCCTGACTCGCGGACTCCTCTCGTGGAGCCCGGCGCTCTCAGCCGTCCGCCGCCGCCACCGACCGTGCCCAGCGGTAGTCCGCCTTGCCGCTGGGGGAGCGCTGGATGGTGTCCGTGAGGACCAGCTGGCGGGGGATCTTGTAGCCGGCCAGGCGGGTACGGCAGTGGGTCTGGATGTCCTCCAGGGACGGCCGGGCGGCCCCCGCGCGCAGCTGCACCACGGCGGCGACATGGTTGCCCCAGCGGGCGTCCGGCACCCCGGCGACCAGCGCGTCGTACACGTCGGGGTGGGCCTTGAGGGCCTGTTCGACCTCCTCCGGGTACACCTTCTCGCCGCCGGTGTTGATGCACTGCGAGCCCCGGCCGAGGACCGTGACGACACCCTCCTCGTCGACGGTCGCCATGTCGCCGAGGAGCACCCAGCGCTCGCCGTCCCGCTCGAAGAAGGTCTCGGCGGTCTTTTTCGGGTCGTTGTAGTAGCCGAGGGGGACATGACCGCGCTGGGCGACCCGGCCCGGCACACCGACCGGCACGGGTTCGTACGTCGCCGGGTCCACGACCCGTGTACCGGAGTGGACGCGGATACGGAAACCGTCGCCCGCGCCCGAGTCCGCCGTCGCCGTCCCGTTGAAGCCGGACTCCGACGAACCGAAGTTGTTCAGCACCATCGCGTTCGGCACCAGGGCCTGGAACTGCTGCCGGACCGTCTCCGACATGATCGCTCCGGAGGACGACACGCTGAACAGGGACGAGCAGTCCGTGTCCCTCATCGGGCCGTTGAGCGCGTCGATGAGCGGCCGCAGCATCGCGTCGCCGACCAGCGACACACTGGTGACCTTCTCCTTCTCGATCGTCCGCAGGGCCTCCTCGGGCACGAACTTGCGGTGGATCACCACACGCTGGCCGAAGTTGAACCCGATGAACGCGGTGAGCGTGGACGTGCCGTGCATCAGCGGCGCCGTCGGGAAGAACGTGATCCCGTCACCACCGGCCGCGACCCGCTCGGCCAGCTCCTCCGGCGACTTCACCGGCTCCCCGGTGGGCGCGCCACCGCCCAACCCCGAGAAGAAGAGGTCCTCCTGACGCCACATCACCCCCTTGGGCATGCCCGTCGTACCGCCGGTGTAGATGATGAACTGGTCGTCGCCCGAGCGTGCCGGGAAACCCCGCTCGGCTGACGCGGTCCCCACCGCCTCGGCGAAGTTGACGGCGTCGAGTGCGGGCGCGTCCGGCGCGGGGGTCCCCACCCGCACCAGATGCCGCAGCTTCTCCGTCCGCGGCAGCGCGGCCGCCACCCGCCCGGTGAACTCCGAGTCGAAGACCAGACCGGCCAGATCCGCGTCCCGATAGAGGTAGACCAACTCATCTTCCACATAGCGGTAGTTGACGTTGACCGGCACGATCCGTGCCTTGAGGCAGCCGAGCGCGGTCTGCAGATACTCGATGCCGTTGTAGAGATGCAGCCCCACATGCTCACCGGGCGCTATCCCGCTGTCGAGCAGATGATGTCCGACACGGTTGGCCGCCGCGTCCAGCTCCGCGTACGTCAGCCGGTGTTCCGCGCCCGTACCGGGGACGTCGAGATACGCGAGCGCCGCCCGTTCGGGCACCACGTCGACGACCGACTCGAACAGGTCGGCAAGGTTGTACTCCACCGCGCTCCTCCTGACCCCGGACGTGCCCGACGCGTGCAGTAAAGGTCGGTTCGCCGGTCATCAGAGCAAAGGGCGCCGTGACTGTGAAGGGTTCGCGCACAAGAAATCTGACTGTGTGTCAGAAAACCCTTGTACTGACTCCGCGCCTCCTGCAACCTGTTCTCGTTCCGGAGACGGAACCCGTGCTCGCTCTGCCGGACGGAGGAAGCGATGGGTGGTACGGAACACCTGACCGTGCGGCGCGAAGGCGCCACACTGGTGCTCACGCTCAACAGGCCCGAGGCCAAGAACGCGCTGTCGCTGCCGATGCTCGTCGGCCTGTACGACGGCTGGGTCGAGGCCGACGAGGACGAGGCGATCCGCTCGATCGTCCTCACGGGAGCCGGCGGTGCCTTCTGCGCCGGCATGGACCTCAAGGCCCTCGCGGGCAAGGGCATGGAGGGGCAGCAGTACCGGGACCGGCTCAAGGCCGACCCCGATCTGCACTGGAAGGCGATGCTCCGCCACCACCGGCCGCGCAAGCCGGTGATCGCCGCGGTCGAGGGGTACTGCGTCGCGGGTGGCACGGAGATTCTCCAGGGCACCGACATCCGGGTCGCGGGCGAATCCGCGACCTTCGGCCTCTTCGAGGTCAAGCGTGGGCTCTTCCCGATCGGCGGCTCCACGGTCCGCCTCCAGCGGCAGATTCCGCGCACCCACGCGTTGGAGATGCTGCTTACCGGGCGGCCGTACAGCGCGCGGGAGGCCGCCGGGATCGGGCTGATCGGGCATGTCGTGCCTGACGGCGCGGCCCTGACCAAGGCTTTGGAGATCGCTGAGCAGGTCAACGCGTGTGGGCCGTTGGCCGTGGAGGCGGTCAAGGCGTCCGTGTACGAGACGGCCGAGATGACCGAAGCGGAGGGGCTGGCCGCCGAGCTGAAGCGGGGCTGGCCTGTTTTCGACACCGATGACGCCAGGGAAGGGGCTCGGGCGTTCGCAGAGAAACGGCCCCCTGTCTACAAGCGGGCGTAGGTGTTGCGCTCGGCGCTGTTGTGTTGTGGCTGGGTTGGTCGTGGCTGGTCGCCCAGTTCCCCGCGCCCCTGAAAAGCGGGGCGTGTCCGTGCCCCTCTGCTGAAGGAGGCAACCTTCGATGTCGGCAATCCTCAAAGCACCCCTCACCGTGGAGTTCCCGTTCACCCGGTCCCTGGGGCCCGTTCAGGGCGCCTTCCTCACCGGGCTTCGTGAGCGGGTCGTCCTCGGTGTGCGCACCGGCGACGGCAGGGTGCTGGTCCCGCCCGTCGAGTACGACCCCGTCACGGCCGAGGAGATCCGCGATCTGGTCGAGGTCGCGTCGACCGGCACCGTGACCACCTGGGCCTGGAACCACGACCCGCGCCGTGACCAGCCCCTCGACACCCCCTTCGCCTGGGTGCTGGTGCGGCTCGACGGGGCCGACACCGCGCTCCTGCACGCCCTGGACGTGCCGGGTCCCGAAGCCGTACGCACCGGCATGCGCGTCCGCGTCCGCTGGGCCGAGGAACGGTCCGGCGCCATCACGGACATCGCCTGCTTCGAGCCGCACGACGGGGACGCGGTGGAACCGGCGGGTCACAGCGGCGAGTTCGACGACCCGGTCACCGGCATCGTCGCCCCCGCCCGCCTCGACTACACCTACTCGCCCGGCCGAGCCCAGACCGGTTACATCAACGCCCTGGGCGGCCGCCGCACCGTCGGTGAACGCTGCCCCTCCTGCCGGAAGGTGTACGTCCCGCCGAGGGGTGCCTGTCCGACCTGCGGGGTGGCCACGGCCGAACAGGTGGAGGTCGGGCCGGGGGGGACGGTCACCACGTTCTGCATAGTCAACATCAAGGCGAAGAACCTGGACATCGAAGTCCCGTACGTCTACGCCCACATCGCCCTCGACGGCGCCGGGCTCGCCCTGCACGGCCGTATCGCCGGCATCCCCTACGACCAGGTGCGCATGGGGCTGCGCGTGGAGCCGGTGTGGACGGAAGGGGCCCGCTACCCCGACCACTACCGGCCCACCGGCGAACCCGACGCGGACTACGACACGTTCAAGGAGACGCTATGACGCGCGAGGCGCCACGAGCCGCAGGCGTACGTGACATCGCCGTAGTCGCCTTCGCCCAGACCGACCACCGGCGCACCAGCGACGACGTCTCCGAGGTGGAGATGCTCATGCCGGTGCTCCACGCGGTCATGGAGAGCACCGGGCTCAGGACCGCCGACATCGACTTCACCTGCTCCGGCTCCAGCGACTACCTCGCCGGCCGTGCCTTCTCCTTCACCCTCGCCCTCGACGGTGTGGGCGCCTGGCCGCCGATCTCCGAGTCGCACGTCGAGATGGACGGGGCATGGGCGCTGTACGAGGCCTGGGTGAAACTGCAGACGGGGGACGCCGACACCGCGCTCGTCTACTCGTACGGCAAGTCCTCACCCGGCTCCGTACGGGACGTCCTCACCCGGCAACTGGACCCCTACTACGTGGCCCCCCTGTGGCCCGACTCCGTCGCCCTCGCCGCCCTCCAGGCCCAGGCGCTCATCGACGCGGGCACCACGGACGAACCGGCGCTGGCGGCCGTCGGGGCGCGCAGCCGCGCGGACGCCACCGCCAACTCCCACGCCCAGCTGCGGGGTCCGGTGCCGCAGGGGGAGTACCTCGTTCGGCCGCTCCGCACCGGGGACTGTCCGCCCATCGGCGACGGGGCCGCCGCCGTGATCCTCGCGGCGGGGGAGCGGGCCCGTGACCTGTGCGAGCGGCCCGCCTGGATCCGGGGCATCGACCACCGCATCGAGGCGCACGGCATCGGCGTACGCGATCTGACCGACTCGCCGTCCACCCGCCTGGCGGCCGAGCGGGCCGGCGTGTACGAACGGCCCGTGGACACAGCCGAGTTGCACGCGCCGTTCAGCTCGCAGGAGGTGATCCTGCGCGAGGTGCTGGGACTCGACGACCGTGTGCGTGTCAATCCGTCGGGCGGCGCCCTGGCAGCCAACCCGATCATGGCCGCCGGGCTCGTCCGGATCGGCGAGGCCGCCGCCCGCATCCATCGGGGCGAGTCCGACCGGGCACTGGCCCACGCCACGTCCGGCCCCTGTCTGCAGCAGAACCTGGTCGCCGTACTCGAAGGGGATCCCCGATGAGCAAGGAGCCCGTGGCCGTCGTAGGCGTCGGCCAGACCAAGCACGTGGCGGCCCGCCGGGACGTGTCGATCGCCGGGCTCGTTCGCGAGGCCGCCCGACGGGCCCTCGACGACGCCGAGTTGACGTGGGCCGACATCGAGGCCGTCGTCATCGGCAAGGCGCCCGACTTCTTCGAGGGCGTCATGATGCCCGAGCTGTACCTCGCCGACGCGCTCGGCGCCGTCGGCAAGCCCATGATGCGGGTGCACACGGCGGGCTCGGTCGGCGGATCGACCGCGCTGGTCGCCGCGAGCCTGGTCGCCGCCCGCGTCCACGGCACGGTGCTGACCCTCGCCTTCGAGAAGCAGTCCGAGTCGAACGCCATGTGGGGCCTGTCCCTGCCGATCCCGTTCCAGCAGCCGCTGCTGGCCGGCGCCGGAGGCTTCTTCGCCCCGCACGTGCGGGCGTACATGCGGCGCAGCGGCGCCCCCGACACGGTCGGTTCCCTGGTGGCGTACAAGAACCGCCGCAACGCGCTGAAGAACCCGTACGCCCATCTCCACGAGCACGACATCACGCTGGAGAAGGTCCAGGCCTCACCCATGCTGTGGGACCCGATCCGTTACTCGGAGACCTGCCCGTCCTCCGACGGGGCCGTCGCGATGGTCCTCACCGACCGGGCGGGGGCCGCCCGGTCGCCCCGGCCCGCCGCGTGGATGCACGGCGGCGCCATGCGCAGCGAGCCGACGCTCTTCGCGGGGAAGGACAGTGTGTCGCCGCGCGCGGGACGGGACTGCGCGGCGGACGTGTACCGGCAGGCGGGCATCGCGGATCCGCGCCGGGAGATCGACGCGGTGGAGATGTACGTGCCGTTCTCCTGGTACGAGCCGATGTGGCTGGAGAACCTCGGCTTCGCCGCGGAGGGAGAGGGCTGGAAGCTCACCGAGTCCGGTGTCACCGAGCTGGACGGAGATCTTCCGGTCGACATGTCCGGCGGGGTCCTGTCCACCAATCCCATCGGCGCCTCCGGCATGATCCGCTTCGCGGAGGCGGCGCTGCAGGTGCGGGGCCTCGCGGGAGAACACCAGGTGGAGGGCGCCCGCCGCGTGCTCGGGCACGCCTACGGCGGCGGATCGCAGTTCTTCTCGATGTGGCTGGTGGGCGCGGAGCCGCCCACCTCGTGAACCTCCCCCTCACGTGGCCTGTCGGCGGTGGGGGTCGATCGCTAGTCTGGCGGGCGGACGACGAACCGGGAGGAGCACGGACGTGGCCGAGACCACCATGCAGCAGCGATCCCTCGACGGCTGGCACAAACCGGCGGAACTGGACCTGAGCAACGCGGACTGGCGGTCGAGCAGCCAGGGGCGCGGAGATGTCCAGATCGCCTTTGTCGAGGGTTTCATCGCCATGCGCAACAGCGGCAGCCCCGAGAGCCCCTCGCTGATCTTCACCCCCGCCGAATGGGGCGCCTTCGTGTCGGGGGCCCGCGAGGGCGAGTTCGACCTGACCTGAGGGGGCCGTACACGGGGTGTCGGTGGGCGGCCGGAGACCGGCGGCGCCCACCGACAGAGAGGGGGTGAGAGAGTTCGGGGGTCCGGAGCGACCGAACCGGGCCCGGTACTGTCCGGCGGTGGACCGGTCAGCGGAGGGTGACCTCGCGCGGACCGTTGTACGGCGCCAGCGACAGCACGGTCCGCGGTGTCCGCAGCCCCTCGTGCCCCGCGAACAGCTCACGCGCCGCGCCGAAGTCCACCTCGTCGCCCACCACCGGCGCGACCTCGTCGTACAGCTCGCGGACCGGGTCCACGAGCTCCTGGCCGGCCTCGGTCTCGGTGCCCCAGATGTCCCACAGCAGCGTCTCGACCTTGTTGAGGTCCGCGAGATCGAGCCGGACGTTCCCGGCCACGAACCACTCCCCGTGCAGCGGCCCTTCCTCCGGCGGGTGCAGGCCGAACGACCGGGGGTCCGCCCCGTCCTCCCGAATGGCTCGCCATGCCTTGCCCGCGACGAGGAATCGGTCGCGCGGTACGTCCATCGGGTCGAAGTCGATGCTCCAGGCGTCGACGATCAGCGGGTCCGTCAACTGCGCGTCGGCGAGCAGCCAGCCCCGGGCCGGGTCCCAGTACTCGGTGACCACGTGGTCGCCGTGGAAACCGTTGTCGCCGAAATAGGTGGCGAAGCCCGACCGCAGCCGGGCGGGCACTCCGGTATGGCGCAGGAGCGAGCAGTGCAGGAGTGAGAAGTCGCGGCACACCCCGACGAACCGGTCCTCGGGCTCGCGGCGGTGCGACAGGGGCGCGTCGTTCCGCTCGACGACGATCCGCAGGATGTCGTCGAGGTAGCGCGTCTCGGCGTCGTTGTGCAGCCGCTCCCGAGGGGTGGCGTAACCGAACGTCTCACCCTCGCCCCGATGAATCATCAGATCCCGTGCCACACGGGCGAGTCGAGCGGGATCGCGCGGGAGATCGGCGTAGAGCGGGGCGAGGTCGTTCGGGTCGGTGAACGCGCTCTGCGCGGTGTAGAAGGCGGCGACATCCGGTGCGAGGTGCACGGGTGGCATGGCTGGACCCCCAGAATGAATCGGCCACGTGTTCGATTTACGGGCAGCTTCGCCTCACCGTGCCAAAATTCACCCCCAATTGTCCAGAATTCCTACGGGAATGCGAGTGCCCGGAATTCCCTGCCCGCATCGCTCCCGGCTCGATTTAATGGATGACAGCTCGCCTATCATTAGCGGCATGGAGTACTCGATCAGTACGGACGCACGGCTCGCCCTGGATCTCGCCCTGACCGTCCGCCACGACGGCGACGGCGGTGTCACCGACGACCTGACCGACCCCATGGGGCTCGCCACCTGGATCCGGGCGCACGCGGACTTCCTGCCGGCCGTCGACGGGCCGGCCGCCGACGAGGCCGCGCTCACCGCCGTACGCGATCTGCGCGGAGCCGTCCGGGCCCTGTTCGCCCGCGCCGTCAGCCCCGGCGAGCCCAGCCCGGCCGACGCCGCCCGGCTGCTGCCCGTCCCCGAGGCCCTGGCGCGCCTCAACGAGGCCGCCGCCCTCGCCCCGACCGTCCCGGTGCTCACCTGGGGCCCCGGCGCCGAACCCGTCGTACGCCACGAACCCGCCACCGGCGAGGACCCGCTCACCGCGGCGCTCGCCCGCGCCGCCCTCGCCTTCCTCGCGAGCCCCGAACGGCAGCGGCTGCGCGCCTGCCACGCACCGCGCTGCGTGCGCTACTTCCTCAAGGAGCACCCCCGCCAGGAATGGTGCAGGCCGTCCTGCGGCAACCGCGCCCGCGTCGCCCGCCACCACGAACGGCACAAGAGGAGGGCGAGCTGACATCCGCCCCGAAGAAGGCCCCCTGCCCCCGCGGCTCCCTCGGCCCCACCGCCGGACGGCACGCCGTACCATTGCGGCATGTCCTTCCTCCGCCGCCGCAGCGCCACTCCTGCCGGTCCCGACTTCGACGTACTGGCCATGGACCCGGGCGACTGGCCGGGCAATCTCGGCGCCGGCCTGCTGCCCGCCCCCGACGGCAGCTGCCAGGGCGTCTTCCTGCGCTACGACCTCTACGGCGGCCGTGGCCCCGCGATGATCATCGGCAACCTCCCGGAGGGCTCCCCGGCGCGCGAGGTGTCCGACGGCGAGATCCCCTTCGAGGTGGCCCAGCTGCTGATCGCGCTGGAGAACGAGGAGGACATCACCGTCGTCGGTTCCGAGGACATGCCAGTGATGCAGGGCGACAACCTCCTGATCGTCCGCCGCCTCAAGCTCTCCGAGTCCCGGATCTCCTGCGTCCAGTTCGACCGCAGCGACAACGTCCTGGTGACCATCGCCGCCTGGGACCGCCCCATCACCGACGACCTGTACGCGCTGCTCAAGCCGCTCCCGGCGGAGCTGTTCCAGCAGGGCTGAGCGCGCAAGAGGACGAACAAGAAGACGAAGACGAAAGGGCCGGGCTCACGCCCGGCCCTTCTTCGTTCCCGGGGCGTCCCGGGGCGGCGCCGTCCTCACGCGGCCGGCAGCACCCGCACGTCCGCAGCCCGCACGAACGCCACCCGGTGCCCGAACTGGATCTCGTGGTACAGATCCTCACCGACCACGACCCGGTGTCCGCTCGTGTCGAAGGAGACGGCGTAGTAGTACTCGCCGGGCACCCGGCCGCCGGTCACGTACTTCTGGTCCTTGAGGAGCTTGTACGGCCACGGGGACACCGCCTGTGCGGGCACACCCGCCGGGTACGCCGCCGCCTCCGGGTAGGCGCGCCCGTACACCGGGATGTCCGCCAGGCCCTCCCGGGGCGTCACGACCAGTCCGGCCGCACCGACCGCCGTCGGCTTCCCCTTAGGGTTCTGGAACCAGGCCTTCTGCCCCAGGTACCAGATCGCCGTCCAGTCGCCCTGCCGCTCGGCGACCGCGTACTGCTGCCCGGTGGAGACCCGTGAACCGAGGTCGTTCACCCCGATCGTCGAGACGCTGCCGTCCGGCCGCAGCCCGATGTCCTTGATCAGGGGCGAGGTCACATCCGGCCGGCTGTACAGCCGTACGGCGCTGGAGCCGTGCACCGCGCAGCGCGCACCGCCGGTCGCGCAACCGGTGAACTCGGGCCGGTTGTCGGCGTAGTCCGGCAGGATCGTGACCATGGCGCTGTTCTCGCCGGACGTCGCGCCCAACGGCTCGCCCAGCAGCTCGAAGTAGTGCCGCCAGTCCCAGTACGGGCCCGGGTCGGTGTGCATCCCCGGAATCGTCGCCGTCGTCGGGCCGGGCACGGTGTCATGGCCGAGGATGTGCTGCCGGTCCAGTGGGATGCCGTGCTTGTCGGAGAGGTACTTCACCAGCCGCGCCGACGCCCGGTACATCGCCTCGGTGTACCAGGCGTCCGGCGAGGCGAGGAAGCCCTCGTGCTCCAGGCCGATCGACCCCGCGTTGACATACCAGTTGCCGGCGTGCCAGGCCACGTCCTTGGCCTTGATGTGCTGGGCGATGTGCCCGTCCGTGGAGCGCAGCGAATACTGCCACGACACATACGTCGGGTCCTGGACCAGTTCGAGAGTGGTGTCCCAGTAGCCCTCGGTGTCGTGGACGACGATGTACCGGATGGGCTGCGAGTTCGGCCGGTCGGCGAGGTCGTGGTTGCCGTAGTCGTTGTCGCCGAACTCCTCGTAGGGCGCCGGGATCCACTCGCACGACACCGTTGTCGGGCACTCCGTGGCGCCCGCGGCCGCCGGGCGCAGCCCCGCCCGGGACAACTGCCCGGTGCCGGGGTCCAGGTCCGGCTCGGCGGTGAGTGTCACCCGCTGGCCGGCATCCGTGACGCGCCGGGCGCCGTCGCGGATCACCGCGAACACGTCGTTCGCGTACGCCTCGGCGGTCGCCCGGTCGTCGGCGCCCGAGAAACGCGCCACCGCCCCGTACCAGTCGGCCGGATCGGCACTCGGCCGCGCGCCGAGCTCCCGCTGCGCGGCGGCGAGCAGCGCGGCACCGCCCGCGACATTGGCCTCCGAGTCCGTACGGAGGGTCTCCTCGGGCAGCCCCGTCAGCTCGGCCGCTCTCGTCAACGTCCTTAGCCTGGAAGGGAGTTCGGCGGCCTTGGGCAGGTCCGCCTCGGCCACCAGCGGCGCCCGGGAGTCGTCGCCGCGCGCGTCCTCCGTGCCCTCGCTGTGGTGCGGGGCATCGGCCAGAGCCGTGCGCGCGTCGGTGAGGTGCATGGGGCCGTAGCCGCCGGTGACACTCGGCGCGCCGCCGTGGGCGTCCCAGCGGGACTGGAGATACGAGACGCCGAGCAGGACGTCGCGCGGTACGCCGTACTCGGCGGCCGCGGCTGCGAAGGCGCCCTGCAGACGAGCCGAGGCAGACGACGGCCGGCTGTCGGGCGGAGCCGCGCCCAGCAGGGGCAGCAGCAGGACCGCGGGGGCTGCGGCGAACGCCGTTCTGCGCGTACGTCCGAGGTGCGGGGTGGGTCTGCGGTCGGTGGGGGATCCTCGCAAGGCGGCCTCCTGGCACGGTGGGGCGTTGGCGGGGCATGCGGGACCGAACGGCACCAGTGCTATCGGTCGGCCGACGATCCGTCAATCATGCCTTCAGGAGGCTGGTTACCCGGTGATTGCCGGGTCCGGCCGCGGCGGAGGCCTCCTGCCGTGACGCAGGCCGCCGACTTGGCGAAGGTTTGCCGACATGACGAAGGTCCGCGATGTGCCCCTCGTGCCAGGACACACTGCGGACCTTCCCATCCCCTCAGCGAGTGCCGACCGCCGCCCGTACGGCTTTGCGGGCCAACTGGCAGTCGTCGTGCAGCCGCCTGAGCAGCAGCCGCTGTTCCTCGCCGACCGGCGCAGCAGCCGGGTGGGCCGGGCCCGGAGCCGCCGGGGTCGAGTCGTGCATCGAACGCTGTACGGCCGTCTCGTAGGTACGGATCTCACGGGTCAGTACGAGCATCAGGTTCACCAGGAACGCGTCCCGCGAGGCCGGGCCCGCCGACTGCGCCAGTTGGCTGATCTGCCGCCGTGCCACCGGCGCGTCCCCGAGCACCGCCCACAGCGTCGCCAGGTCGTACCCCGGCAGATACCACCCCGCGTGTTCCCAGTCCACCAGCACTGGACCGGCCGGTGAGAGGAGGATGTTCGACAGGAGGGCGTCGCCGTGACAGAACTGGCCCATGCCCTGACGGCCCGACGCGTGCGCGATGCCGTGCAGGAGCTTCTGCAGATCGCCCATGTCCCGGTCGGTGAGCAGACCCAGCTCGTGGAACCGGGAGATCCGCTCCGCGTAGTTGAGCGGGGCGTCGAACGTCCCCGTCGGGGGCCGCCATGCGTTCAGCCGGCAGATCGCGCCGAGCGCCGCCCGGATGTCGGCGCGCGGCGGCGCCTCCACCGGATGCCGCTGCAGGGCGGCCACCCGGCCCGGCATCCGCTCGATGACCAAGGTGCAGTTGTCCGGATCCGCCGCGATCAGCCTAGGCGCCCGCACCGGGGGGCGGTGCCGGACGAACGAGCGGTATGCGGCTATTTCGTGCCGGAGCCGCTCCTCCCAGATGGAGGAGTGGTCCAGTAAACACTTGGCGACGGCCGTGCTGCGCCCTGTCGTACCGACGAGCAGCACCGAGCGGCCGCTGCGGCGCAGCACCTGGACCGGAGCGAACTCCGGGCAGATGCGATGCACCGAGGCGATCGCCGTGCGCAGCTGCGCGCCCTGGGGGCCGGACAGGTCGAGTCTCCCGCTGAGCGGTTGGGTGCCGAGCCCCGGCACACGCCGCGTCCGGCCGCCACCGAGTACCGGGGCCGTCGTACGGGTGGGGTCGAGGTAGGGGCCGCCGCTGCCCGGCTGGCGGGGGTGCAGCGACCGGGGAGGAGCGGACACGGAGGACGATGCTGCGTACATGGGGGAAGACAGATCCCTTCGTGTGCCGACGAGGTCACGCGCTACCCGCCCCGGCGGCCGAAGTGCACCCTGGGGAGTGTCCTTCGGGCGACCGGGTCGGGGTGGCGCTTTCCTACCTGACACCGGATGGGCCGTGGCACACCATGTAGCGCACCCTGGCGAAGCCTGGCGAATAGTCCCCGTGCAACTGACAGCGGGCTACATTCAACTCAGCCGAGAACCTGGGGGCTTGACGTGAGCGGACAACCCAACAACCGACTCGCAGACCTGTTCGGCCTGGCCGGCTGGTCCAAGGGAGAGCTCGCGAGACTGGTCAACCGGCAGGCGGCGGCCATGGGCCACCCCCAGCTGGCGACCGACACCTCGCGGGTGCGGCGGTGGATCGACATGGGAGAGATCCCGCGCGATCCCGTGCCGCGGGTGCTGGCGGCCCTGTTCACCGAGCGTCTCGGCCGTGTCGTGACCATCGAGGACCTCGGTCTGGTCCGGCACGGGCGTACGGGAAAACGGCCGGGCGGCGGGAGTGTGGAACATCCCGACGGTGTGCCGTGGGCGCCCGAACGGACTGCTGCGGTCCTCACCGAATTCACGGGAATGGACCTCATGCTCAACCGACGCGGCTTGGTGGGTGCGGGCGTCGCGCTCACCGCGGGATCCGCACTCAGCAGCGCCATGCACGACTGGCTGCACACCGATCCGGCCCTGGCGGCCGACGCCCCCGACCTCGACAACCCCCTGCACGCCGACCCCGCTGGGTTCGACCGCTACGAGGCCGCCCCCATCGGGTC
Organism: Streptomyces europaeiscabiei; assembly: GCF_036346855.1. Classification (NCBI taxonomy): domain Bacteria; kingdom Bacillati; phylum Actinomycetota; class Actinomycetes; order Kitasatosporales; family Streptomycetaceae; genus Streptomyces; species Streptomyces europaeiscabiei. Next base: position 653,586 of record NZ_CP107841.1, on the reverse strand, counting down.
GCAGGAGATCGAGGAACTGGAGCGCTCGGTCGAGGTGTTCCGGGCCTGGGACGCGGCCCGTGGCGGCGGGCTGCAACGCAAGGCTGTCGTGGGACAGCTCAACGAGGTGGGAGGCATGCTCTCCTACCGCCACCCCGAACATCTCCAGCGGCGCCTGTGGGGCGTCGCCGCCAACCTCGCCGTCCTCGCGGGCTGGATGTCGCACGACATCGGCCTCGAACCCACCGCCCAGAAGTACTTCATCATCGCCGCCCACGCCGCCAGGGAGGGCGGTGACCGGCCCCGTGCCGGCGAGGCCCTCTCCCGGGCGGCCCGGCAACTGGTGCACCTCGGCAGGCCCGACGAGGCGCTCGACCTCATGAAGCTCGCCCAGTCCGGTTCCGGCGAGCAGGTACTGCCGCGCACCAAGGCGATGCTCCACACCGTCGAGGCCTGGGCACAGGCCTCCATGGGCAAGGGGCAGGCCATGCGCCGCACCCTGGGCCGGGCCGAGGACCTGTTCGTCTCCGACCGGGCCGACGTGCCGCCGCCCAGTTGGATGCAGATGTTCAAGGAGGAGGACCTCTACGGCATGCAGGCCCTGGCCTACCGCACCCTCGCGGAGCACGACCCGGCCGCGGCCAAACAGGCCCAGCACTACGCGGAGAAGGCCCTGGCCCTGCGTGTCGACGGCCGCCAGCGGTCGAAGATCTTCGACTTCCTCTCCATGGCCTCGGCCTGCTTCATCGCCGACGACCCCGAGCAGGCGGACCGGTACGCCCGTCTCGCCCTGATGTCGATGGGCTCCAACTCCTCCCACCGCACCTGGGACCGCCTGCGTGAGATGTACCGGCTCACCGGTCAGTACTCCAGCTATCCGAAGATCAAGGAACTGCGGGAGGAGCTCAAACTCGCCCTGCCCAAGCCCCAGTCGAAGAACAAGGGCGGCATCGCGCCGGCGTGACCGCCGGGAAACGGCCCTCGGGCCGTCAGGAGCTGACCCTGGCGACAAGCACGCAGGCGTCGTCCGCCCGCTCCGCCTCGCCGAACTCCTCCACCACCGTCCGTACACACTCCTGGGCCGTACGCGCCTCGCCGAACCGTGGGGCCAGGTCCAACAGCCGCTGCACGGCTGCCTCTCCTCCCCGCCGGGGGACCAGTCCATCGGTGTGCAGGAGCAGCAGGTCGCCCTGTTCGAGCGTCACTTCGGCCTGCCCGTACACGGCACCCGAGGTCGCTCCCAGCAGGACGCCGTCCGGCGATGTCAGCACGCGCCCCGTCCCGTCGCGGAACAGCAGCGGGGCGGGGTGCCCTGCCTGCGCCCACACGAGGGTGCGGGTCGCCGGCCGGTAGCGGCAGCAGACGGCGCTGCCGAGGGCCGGTTGCACGGTGGTGTCCAGTAACTGGTTGAGGCAGGCCATCAGCCGGCCCGGCTCGGTGCCCGCCATCGCCATACCGCGCAGCGCGCCGATCAGCATGGCCATGCCCGAGGTGACGGTGACGCCGTGCCCGGTGAGGTCACCGACGCTCAACAGGCTTTCACCGTCCGGCAGTTCGAGGGCGTCGTACCAGTCGCCACCGATCAGCGCGCTGGTCGAACAGGGCAGATAGTGGGCCGCCAGGTCCAGTTTCTCGGGGCCCTGTTGCGGGAGCCGCAGGGAGCCGCGCCAAGGCGGCAGCACGGCCTCCTGCAGCTCGACCGCGATCCGGTGCTCGGTCTGCGCGATGTGCCGCTGGCGGTGCAGCGAGTCACGGGTCTCGCTCTCCGCCCGCTGGCTGCGCCGCAGTTCGCTGACGTCGCGCAGGACGGCCCACATCGAGGCCGTGCCGCCGTCGTCGTCGAGCACGGGCTCGCCCATCATGTGCACGGTGCGCGTCCCGCCGTCGGGGAGCACGATGCGGAACTCCCCGTCGATGCGCTTGGCGTCGATCAGACAGTCCGTGACCATCGCGGTCAGCTTCGGCCGGTCCTCGTCGAGCACCAGCGACGGCAGTTCGTCGAGGGTGAGTGGCGGCGCGGCCGGGTCGCGGCCGAGGATCTGATACAGCTCCCCGGACCAGCTGGCCTCGTCCGTCAGCAGGTTCCACTCGGCGCTGCCGACCCGGCTGAGCAGTGAGGCCGGCCGGGGCTTGGGGGGTTGCGCGACCGGGGGGCCCGCCGTGGGCGCGGGGGCCGGCGGCAGGGCCGGGCCGTCCCGCAGCTGGGCCAAGTGGTCGTCGAGGTCGCTGAGTTGGTGCAGCGCCAGATCGCAGAGTGCCCGCTGCCAGCGGACCTCGGGGTCCTCTTCGTCGGCGGGCGCGTCGCGCCGGACGGCGTCCACGTCGCCACGCAGCCGCCGCGTCTGCGAGATGAGCGCGTCGACCGTGCCCCGCTGGGGCGGCTGGGCGGCGGGGCGATCCGCAGAGAGATGGGACGGCATCACGTACTCCGATGGGGGACGGTACGACCAACGCTGACGTAAGGGCCGATTACGACTGTTGCACAGGCCGCGACGCGCTGTAAGGGATTTGGCAAGACACGATGCGGTGGTGCTTCTGGCATATGCCACCGTCCTTGCAGTTGGGGTTGTCCACTGCGGGGCGGTACGCGTCCCGGGGGTCCAAGTCGTAGGAATCGTACGCGACTTGACGGACCGTCGACCGCCTTCACCTGTCTTTCATTCCCGTGTTCGAGGGGCATATGTACGAGCCCGCTCGATTCCATGGAGCGGGCCTGTGCGCGTCCGGCCGCACCGGCACCTCCGGGCGCATCCGGAGCCTGGGTGGGAGTGATATGGGTCACAGGAGTGAATCCAGGAAGCCGCGTCATGCGAAAGCCCTCCGCGAGGTCGAGAAGGCACGTCGGCGCATCGGCCGGCCCGCATCGCAGGAAGAGCTTCACCCGAAACGGAGACCGTTCATGACCGTCACGCTGGAACAGCCCGCCCGCGCGCTCCTCGTCACCGCCGAGGACCGGGAGGTCCCGGTGCCCGCGAGCCTGCGCTATTCCTCCGACGATCCGCTGGCCGTGCACCTCGACTTCCCGGCCGACATCTCCCTCAACGGTTCGATGGTGACCTGGACCTTCTCCCGTGACCTGCTGGAGAAGGGGGTGCAGGCGCCCGCCGGCGCCGGCGACGTGCAGATCTGGCCCTGCGGCCGCTTCCGCACGGTTGTCGAACTGCACTCCCCGTACGGCACGGCCCTGCTCCGGTTCGAGAAGGCGGCCCTCCAGCGCTTCCTGCTGCGCAGCTACGCCGTCGTCGCCGCTGGAAGAGAGGAGCTGGGCCCGGCGCTCGACCGGGGCCTGACGTCGCTTCTCGGCGGTGTCTGACCCCCGGCCGGCCGGTACCTCGGTGCGCGCGGGCCCGGCTCAGTAGCGCAGGACGCCCGCGATGCCCCGGGCGTCGCCGAGTGTGCCGTCGGGGACGAAGCGGACCTCGGCGCCGGTGTCCAGACACCGTTCGACGATCTCGTCCACGATGTCCTCGCGGACGTGGAGGTCGCCGCTCTCGGCCGGCACGAGGTGGCCGCCCCCTCCGCCCCCGCTGTCACCGTCGGCCCGGACCACCGTCCGGTAGTTCTCCTCGACGGCCAGGAGCTGGATGCGGCCCTGCTGCGCGTTCTGCCAGATCTCGTCGACGCTGCCCGCGAACGCCTTGTGGCCGCGCGCCGTTTCGAGCTGCCGGGCCACGGTGTCGACGTTCCGGCGGTCCTCGGCGGCGACCAGGGGCCGGACCGCCTGCCACACGGCGTCCGGGGTGCCGTGCGCCAGACCGCCGTGCGGGATGTGGATGGCGTCCTTGGTCACCGTGCCGATCTCGTCGAGCAGGGACAGTGCCGCCGTCTCCCCGGTGACATAGAGGGGCCCTTGCTGCGCGCGCAGCACCCGGGCCAGCGCGGTGTCGGCGTCGCGCAGGAAGTGGCGGGTGTCCTCGTCGCGGAAGGTGGACGGCAGGTCGCCGGTCCGCTCCTGGCGTTCGGCGTCGAAGTTGTCGCGCTCCCTGGTCAGCGGGAATCCGCCCGTGTGCGCCTCGGTGACGCGGTCGCCGGCGCCGTTCCACAGGGTGACCCGGTCGGAGGAGACCGAGAGCACCCAGAACGGCCGCTCGGCGGCCTGCGCGGCCACCAGGTTCCGGGTGAGGAAGGTGTCCGAGAGCACCACACGCTCCGGTACCGGACGGGCCAGCGACCAGACCCGGTGCTCACCGGGGGCCGCGAAGATCACCAGTCCGTCCTCGGCGTGTGTCAGGTCCACCTCGGCCAGCGCCTGGTCCAGCTGTCGGACGACGTCGTTGCGCCGTTCCCGGGTGACCGCGGGGTCACGCTCCAGTCGCTTCTTCGCCTCGGCCACCACATTGCGCAGCCGGACCGGATCCTGGGCGTTCTCGGGTTCCCTGCGGTGGGTCGGTGTCAGCACCGACACCGCGGGGTAGGGCCGCGGGCGGCGCAGTTCGGTGAGGGTCGCGGAACTGAGGGCATGCTCCATGACTTCACGATAGGACCGATTCGCGTGTCGGGCATTTGGGGTAATCCGGCCCCGGTGCGCGCGGCTGCGGCGGTCCGCGCAGGACAGGGAGCGAGCCCGCCGGTGCGCACCGGTGAAGGTGCGCGCCGACGGGCTCATCGGTGCCGCGCGGCCGCTGCGGAGGTCAGCCGACTTCGTTCTCCAGCGCCTTGTCGGCGGCGGCCTTGGACGGCTTCCACCAGGTCGTCACCGGCTCCCAGACCTTGATCTTCTTGCTCGAACCCAGCTGCTTCGCGGTGAACGTCCGGCCGTTGAGGTTGGGATTGGCCGACACGGTGATCGTGCCGACGCGACGCGCCTCGGGGTCCTTGAGGTCGGCGATCGTACGGACCGCCGCGTAGACCGTCTTGCCCGCGCCGACCTTGTACGGACCGCTCTCGCCCGAGGGCACCGGCAGGGCCGCCCCGTCGAGGTCGCCGAAGGTGACGACGGGAAGGCGGTCGATCGTGCAGGTGCGGGTGCCGGTGTTCTTGACGCTGATGTGCACGACCCGCGCGTCCTTCGACTGCTTGGCCCCCAGCTTGAGGACCTTCGCCTTGCAGACCGGGGTCTTCGCGGCGGGTGCGGCGGGCTGGGCGGCCAGACCCTGCGGGGCGGCGGCGAGGAGCAGCGCGGCGCCGGCGGCGGCCACGGTCGAGCCGGTGAGGAAGGAACGAATACGCATCGGTGGAATCCCCCAGTTTTGGTCACGTACGGGTACGGCACGCACAAAGGTGACGTCTGCCCAGTTTGACGCGCGGGGTGCGCGCGTGGTTGTACCGAACCCGTGCGTGTTACACGCCCGATGCTCAATCGTCGGCTCCGCAGGAACTTCCGTGGTCCGGCAGCGTTCCGAACAGCAGAAAGTCGTCGACCTTCTCGTTCACGCACTTCGACGATCCGTACCCGGTGTGCCCCTTGCCCTTGTTGTCGAGGACGACGGCCGAGGAGCCGAGCCGCTTCGCCGTCTCCACGGTCCAGCGGTAGGGGGTGGCCGGGTCGCCCCGGGTGCCCACGAGCAGCATCTTCGGAGTGTCGACGTCCCGCACCTCGTCGCGGATGAAGTCGGTGCCCGCCGGACGGCCGTAGCACATCAGCACCTGGGCGAGCCGGTACGGACCGAACACGGGGGAGGCCTCCTCGTAGGCCGCGCGCAGGTCCTCCAGGTTGTCGGTGATCTTCTTGGCGGTGGGCCGGTCGGGGTCGTCGGCGCAGTTGATCGCCATGAGCGCGGCGGGAAGGTTGTCCAGCGGGACCTTCTCGACGTCGACGAGGCCGGCGTGCGGAGTCGGTGTGCCGGACGTACTGGGCTCGGAAGGCTCGTGCGGGCGGGAGGGGGCCGAGGGGGAGCGGTACGGGACGCTCGGCGGGGCGAAGCCGCCGCCCGTGAGCGCGATGACGCCCCGGGTGTCGCCGTCGTGGACGAGCATGTTGAGCGCCTGCGTGAGCAGGGGCCACATCTGTTCGCTGTAGAGGGCGTGACTGATGGCGCCCACCAGGTCCTGGCCCGTGAAGTCCTGCCCGAAGTCCGACGGCACGGGGTACTCGTCCAGCGAGTGGACCAGCGCGACGACCTGCTCACGGGCCGAGCGGGAGTCCTGTCCGAACGGGCACGTCAGCTCCTCGGTGCATGCGTCGAGGTAGTCCTCCAGCGCGGTCTGCTGGCCCGCGGCACCCACCAGACCCTGCTCGCTCAGCGGTTCGGTGAGGGTGTCCACCCCGTCGAGGACCATCCGGCCCACCTTCTCGGGGAACTGCGCCGCGTACACCGCGCCGAGCCGGGTCCCGTAGGAGAAGCCGAGGTAGTTGAGTTTCTTGTCCCCCAGGGCGGCGCGCATCACGTCCAGGTCGCGTGAGGCGTTGAGGGTGCCTATGTACGGGAGCACGGGGCCGGAGTTCTTCCTGCACGCGGCGGCGGCCCGCCGCAGCTGCTTGAGCGCGGTCTGCGGGTTGTTCGCGTCGTCCCCGTCGTCGGTCGCCTCCAGTGCCTCGTCGGTGCCGTCGCCGCAGCTCACGGGGGAGGAGCGGCCCACGCCGCGCGGATCGAAGGAGACCAGGTCGTAGGCGTTGGTGAGGTCCATGAAGTCCGCGCCGCCGTAGGCGAGCTCGGGGACCCCCGGGCCGCCGGGGCCGCCGAAGTTCAGCAGCAGCGAGCCGCGCGGGTCGCCGGTGCCCCGGTAGCGGGCCATGGCCAGGTCGAGGGTGCCGGCCTTGGGCCGGGTGTAGTCGAGCGGCACGGTGACCTTGCCGCACCGCAGATCCTTGGGCATCTCCGTGCCCTCGCACTTCGACCACTTGATCTTCTGGCGGTAGAAGCGGGTCAGATCGGCCTGCGTGTCGTCCTGCTTCTTGTCGGCGCCCGCCACCGTGGTCGGCAGCCCGGCCCCCAGCAGGGCCAGCACCGCGACCGTGGCTCCGGCGAGCGGGCGCCGTCTGTGCGTGGACCGCATGCGTGCCTCCAGGGACACCCGGCCGGGGCGACCGGGGACAACCCCCGGATCACCATAGGCGGCCCCTCGCGGCCACGCCTCCCAGCGGGCGGACCGGACGAACGTGCCGTACCCTGCGCCGCGCCCATGCCCTACGACGGCTGTGGGCGGGTCGCTCGTACGCGTGAACCGGACCGTCGGACCGGCCGGACGCCCGCAGAGGTCGGCCGTTTCCGGCGTCGCGGACGTGATCGGGCTTCGGCGAGGATGCAGCGGGGGTGCGGCCGACCACCGCACCCCCGCGGCCGCCCGGCGGCCGCGCACTCGCGACGTCAGCGAAGGAGCGCAGAGATGACCTCTCCGGGGCATCAGGACCTCGTCGTCACCCGGGCCACGCTCGACGACTGGGCGGTGGTCGCCCGATGGGCGGGGGACGAGGGCTGGAACCCGGGGCTCTCGGACCGGGAGTGCTTCTTCGCGCAGGACCCCGAGGGCTTCTTCATCGGCCGGATCGACGGGGAACCGGTCTCGTCCGTCTCCGTCGTCACCTACGGCGACGACTACGCCTTCCTCGGCTTCTACCTGGTCCGCCCGGATGTGCGCGGCCATGGCCACGGCCTCACCACCTGGAAGACCGCACTCGCTCACGCCGGCGACCGCACCGTCGGCCTCGACGGTGTGGTCGCCCAGCAGGACAACTACCGGCAGTCCGGTTTCGGGCCCGCCCATCGCACCTTCCGGTACTCGGGCGTCGTGTCCGGTGCGGCCGTGCCCGACGGTGTCCGGCCCGTCGAGGACCCCGCGTCCCTCACGGCGTACGACAACGCCTGCCACCCGGCCGACCGCCCCCGCTTCCTGGAGCACTGGCTGACCGCCGACGGACATCGGGCCCTCGCGCGGGTCGTCGACGGGCGGCTCACCGGCTACGGCGTCATCCGCCCCGGCCGGGACGCCCTGCGGATCGGCCCCCTGTTCGCCGACACCGCCGCGGACGCCCGCGCGCTCTTCGCCGGACTGGCCGCCGAGGCCGCGGGCCGCGAGCTGGCCATCGACGTGCCGGAGCCGAACAGGGCCGCCGTCGCGCTGGTCGAGGAGTACGGGCTCACACCGTCCTTCGAGACGGCCCGCATGTACACCGGCCCGATCCGGCCGCACGCGGCGGAGCGCGTCTTCGGCGTCACGACTCTGGAGCTCGGCTAGGCGACGGGGTGGCGTTGCCCGTCCCTGCCGGGGGAGAGGTCTCCTCTCCCCCGGCCGGGGGAGACCTCTCCGCCGTGCTCGCCGGGGGAGTGGTGTCCTTGGTCCTGGCCGGCGGGGCGGCGTCGCCCTTCTTGAACGCCCACTCCATGCGTGGTTCGACGACACAGCGGAGCGCGGCCCGCACGGGCGCGGTGCACAGGAGAGTGATACCGCCGACCGCCACGGCCGTCACCGTGAGCTGCCCGAGCGGGGTGTGCAGCCACTCCACGGCGTACCAGTCCCGGAAGCGCGCCCACTTGATCACGAAGCCGTGCAGCAGATAGCCGTACATCGTGCCCGCGCCCAGCGCCGTGAACCACAGCTGCCGACGCGGCACCCAGGCCAGGAAGCAGGCCGTCAGCAGCACCGCCAGACAGAAGAGGGCGGGCGTGGTCAGCAGACCCGTCCAACGGGACACGCCCTGGCCGGTGACGCTGCCCCGGTGGTAGAACCAGCCCGCGTCGAACCAGGGCGCCACCCGGTACGCCGCCACGAACGCCCCCAGACCGACCGGGAGCAGGATCAGGCGTACCCGGCGGGTCCGCAGCCGCTCGAAGTGCTCGGCCCGCAGGGTGAGACCCAGCACGAAGAACGGCAGGAAGCCCAGCACGCGCTGGATGGAGACGTCGCCCCCGAGATCCGGTGAGACCGCCGCCAGCATCGCCAGACCCAGCGCGACGGGCAGCGGGTGTCGCAGCATCAGCCACAGGGGCGTGGTCAGCCGCCAGATGAAGAGCGCGACCAGGAACCACATCACGTACCAGGGGTCCAGCAGGCTCAGCGGATATCCCGGGTCGTCCTGCGCCCACCGGTAGAACAGCGTGTACGCCGTCTCGAACACGACGTACGGCAGGACCACCCCCGTCATCAGCCGCCTCAGCCGGCCGGGCGCCATGTCGAAGCTCCGCGAGAAGTATCCGGAGATCAGGGCGAAGGCCGGCATGTGGAACGCGTAGACGGTCAGATACGCGGCCGTCGCGGTCCGGCTGCCGTACGTCAGCGGCTCCCACGCGTGGCCGCAGGCCACCAGGACGATGGTGAGGTACTTCGCGTTGTCGAAGTAGGGGTCCCGCGAGACCCGCTTCGCCCGCGCTCTCTCCTGGTCGGGCGGGGCCGCGGGGCCGGGGCGGGTGTGCTGCACCACGTCTTCGGACATCGGTGAAAGGTCTCCGGTCGACGACGACGGAACCCGGACCGCCTGCCCCGTCACACCCGTCTCAGTCATCGTCGGCGACGGCGCCGACGGTCTTGGCGTGGAATCGACGATGCAGGGCCCGTACCTCCCCGACCAGCTCCGGCACCGGCCCCTCGACGGTCACCCCGGGCGCGATGTCGCGCACCGGCAGTGTCCGCACAGGCGGCGCGGCTACTCCCAACTCACTGAGCCAGGAGGCGAGTTGCTCGGACGAAGCGACGTACACGATACGGCCGAGGCCCACCCAGGCGTGGGCGGCCGCGCACATCGGACAGTGCTCGCCCGAGGTGTACACGGTCGCCGCCGCGCGCTCCCGCGCAGTGAGCCGGGAGGCCGACCAGCGGGCCAGCTCGAACTCCGGGTGACGGGTGCGGTCGCCGCCGGCCACCCGGTTGTGGTCCTCGGCCAGCACCGTGCCGTCACCACCGACCAGGACCGAAGCGAACGGCTCGTCGCCGGTCTCCAGCGCCTCGGTCGCGAGCTCCACACAGCGTCGCAGGTACACCAGTTCGGAGTCGTTCACCATGGTCGTCGCACCCTCCTCGAAAACCGTCCGGACACGTTCCGCGACGTGCACCTTACGTCGTGTGTCCGAATCCCGGGCCCCTGCGCGAGCGACACCCGTACGGACCCGCCGGGCGGCCCGGTGAGCGGTGCGGGTACGGGTCCGTATCGCTCCCGATGCGAAGAAGCGGGTGAATTCCGTTGCCAGGGCGAACGACTGATGATGGAGTGAGCGGTATGGATCACGCTGCTGTGCTGGCACTGTTCGACCGGGACATGAGGGAGGGCGCCCGCCCCGACGGTCCCGGAGCCCGGATCGAGCGCGTGGGCAAGGTGGTGCGTCAGGTCGGTTTCGAGAACGGCTGGAGCGGCGTCGTCTGGTCCGACCTGGACGAGGCGGGCGCCGACGCGGCGATCACCGAGCAGATCCGGTACTACTCCGGCCTGGGCCGCGACTTCGAGTGGAAGCTGTACGGCCACGATCTCCCTGTCGACCTGGGGCAACGCCTGCGCGACGCCGGGTTCACAGCCGCTCCGGAGGAGACGCTGATGATCGCGGAGGTCGCCGATCTGTCCCTCGACGTCGAGCCGCCCGAGGGCGTACGGATCCTGCCGGTCACCGACCGTGAGGGAGTGGAGCTCGTGGCGGAGGTCCATGAGAAGGCCTTCGGCAGGGACAGTACCCGTATGCGCCACCAGCTCCTGGCCCATGTCTCGGCGGACCCCGACACGGTGATGGCCGTGGTGGCCCTAGCCGGCGACGAACCGGTGAGTGCCGCACGCATGGAGTTGCTTCCCGGTACGCGCTTCGCCGGTCTGTGGGGCGGCGGCACCGTCGAGGGCTGGCGCGGCCGCGGTGTCTACCGGGCCCTCGTCGCCCACCGCGCACGCGTCGCCGCCGAACGCGGCTACCGCTATGTCCAGGTCGACGCGCTGGCCGGCAGCCGCCCGGTTCTGGCCCGCCTGGGCTTCGAGCCGCTCACGACGACCACGCCGTACGAGTACGCGGTGGCGAGCGCGGCGACCGCCTGACCGGCCCGGCGGTGGGCCGCGCCGGGGTGTCACAGGTCCAGCTGGTATTCGAGGGACGTGTGCGTGGGCCGGTAACCGAGCGCGTCGTTGACCTGGCGCATCGGGATGTTGTGCTCGGCGGTGTCGGTGAGCAGGGCCAGCGCCGGAGCCAGGCCGTGGGCGTGGAGGACGGCTTTCGCCTTCATCCACAGGCCCAGCCCGTGCCCCCGGTGCTCGGGCAGTACGGCCGTACCGTAGTGCTGCCCGTCGCCCTTGCCGTCGCTCTTTTCGTCACCCGGCAGGACGAGCTCCGAGAAGCCGACGACGGCACCGCTCGACGTGTGCACCGCGGCCACCGTGTACAGCCGGTCGCCGCGCCTCGCGATGGCCTCGGCGGCCGCGACGACCCGCTCGACGTCCCAGACCACGGTCCCGTAGTCGGTGTCGCCCATCGGCATGTCGTCCATCGCGCGGCGCGACGCGGCGTAGCTCCGCGCGAGGTCGGCCGGCACGACGCCCGTCCAGCTCGTCAAGTGGTAACCCGGACGGGGCTGTTCGAGGATCCGCGTGAAGTGGTCGGGGTCGATCCCGGCGAGTTCGAGCCGGGCGTACGTCAACGTCAGCACTTGGCGGAAGCCGCGTGCCGCGAGGAACGCGTCGCCGGGGGAGCCCTGTTCGGCCTGTGCGAGGAGCGCGCGGCGCCGCTCGGCGCGTGCCGAGCCGACCGCCGCGTCGAGCAGCGCGGTCCCGACGCCCTGCCGTCGCTCGGCCGGGTGCACGGCGACGTCCAGCTCTGCCAGATGCGTCTGCCCCTCCTTGGTGAACAGCCGCAGGAATGCGGAACCGAGGGGGACGCCGTCCGCCCGGGACGCGAGCCAGGCCAGACGGTGGCTCGACGAAGTGGCGGCGGGGTCGATGAGCTGGGTGACGCGCGGGGGCAAGGGGGCTCCGGGCTGGTCGGCGGGCGGATCGCGAGGCCCGGCGACGCTAACCGCCAGGCGCGGCGACCCGCAACGGAAATACCTGGCGCGCACGGGCGCCGACCGTCATGCCGGGTGCACGAGACCGGCGACCGCTGTCCGGCACGTACGCGACCGCCGATCGCCGTCCGGAACCTACGCGACCGCCCGCCGTCGCCCCGCGCCCCTCAGCGTCGTGCCCGCGTGCGGTCCAGCGCCGCGATGCCCAGTGCCGCCAGTGCGATCTGGATGAGCCACTCGGCCCAGTCGACGCCGTCGGTGTCGGCCACGCCAACCCCTGCGGCGATCGCGGTGCCGATCAGCGCGGCGACGACGCCGACGAGGATCGTCAGCAGGATGCCGATCCGCTGACGCCCCGGCACGACGAGCCGACCGATCACACCGATGACGACGCCGATGACGATGGCACTGATGATGCCGTCGATCTCCATCTGATCTCCGCCCCTGTTCGTCGGGTTCCCCGCCACCGTGCGAGTGCCCGTCGAACGCGAGTGCAGTCCGCCCGGATTCCACGTTCTTCACGAGTCCGTCACCCATCCCGTGGCGGCCAGCACCTCCGTCGAGATGTCGACGACGGTGCGCCCGTCGGTCGCGATCCGGACGGTGTCCGTCGGTGCTCGCTCGTCCAGCAGACGCGCCTTGCGCGCACTGCCGGCCAGCTCCCGTTCCAACTCGGAGCCGATCTCCCGACCTCTGAGCCGCTGTTCGGCCGTCTCGTCGGTGGCGGTGAGGAGCACCCGTACGATCCGTACGTCCGCGCCCATGGCCCGCTGGAAGGTGCCCGCCGTCTCGGTCAGCACGCTAAGGGTGTTGGTGTAGACGAGCAGCCGGTGGCCGAGGGCGGCGTAGTTGCCCCACACGGCGGTGAGGTTGCGCTCGGTGATGGCCGCGCGGTGCGGATCACCTGGAGGCGCCGGGTGCACCTGCCCCATGAAGTCCCCCTCGATGATCGCGTGCGCGACCTCGGCGACCCGCAGTCGGTCGGAGACCTCCCAGCCCACCGTCGACTTGCCGACCCCGGCCCGCCCGCCGATGAGGAGCACCTCGGCACGATCCATCTAGCCCGCCACCTCCACGGAGGTGAGACTCGGGTGCGCCGCGCACCGCAGCGCCCTGCGGATCACCGCCGCCGGGTCCCCCTCGTGATACGGCCGCTCGGACGCCTCGATGCCGTCGAGGAACTCCTGGTAGCGCACGGCGTACGTGAGGTGCGCCAGCGGCTCGGCCAGGGCGAGCGCGCGGGCGGGATCGCTCGCCGGGGCGTGCTCCTTCCATGCGTCGGCCCAGACGCGGACGGCCGTGGGGCGTACCGCCTCGGGGAGGAAGTCGTACAGGCGCAGACAGTCGAGTACGGGGTTGCCCCAGTGGGCGTCGGCGAAGTCCACGACGACCGGTGGCCGGCCGTCGCTGCGCCAGTTGCCCGGATGGAAGTCGGCGTGGACGAGCGTGTCGGGGAGCCCGCACTCGACGAGCCGCTCCCAGCGGAACGTCAACTCCCGTGCTCTGTCCCGCTCTTCGTCGGTGATGTCCAACTCGACTCGCCCGTCGAGCAGTTCGCGCACGAGTGCGCCGAGGACCCGGTCCCGCCGGTCCCGGAGCCCCGGCGGCCGTCGGTCGGTCAGCGCGGCCTGCGCGGAGACGAACCGGCGTACCCCGGACTCGACCGTGGCGGCGTCGGCCTCCCAGCAGTCCCGGCCGGGGATGTGTTCCAGCAGCACGCGGCGCTCGCCGGCGGCGAGAACCGTCGGTACGAGGTCCGTGTCCCACCGGCCGAACGCGGCGATGACCGCGGCCTCGTCGGAGGCGAAGCGCGGTGTCGCCTTGAGCCAGACCGGCCCCTGCCCGGTGGGCAGCCGGAAGAGTCCCGCCAGGTTCCATGTCCGCCGCTGCTCGACCGGTCCCGTCACCGGCCGCCCCAGTGCGGTCAGTGTCCGTGAGGCCCAGTCCAGCAGTTCCCGCAGCCCGTCGGCGCGCGCCCACGGTGATCGCAGAGCGTCGTCCGCGTGCAACAGCCCTCGGTCCACGGGGTGTCGGTCCAGGGCCCCGCCCCGGGGCCGCTCCAGCGCCTCCACGTGGTACGTCACATGCCCGTCGCGCCCGCTCTCGCCCCCGTCCGTCTCCAGCAGACGCAGTACGAACACGGGCACCCCGAGTGCGTGCTCCAACCGCGCCACGACGGGCTCGACCTCGGCCCACCACGGAACGTCGACGGGGAACGGACCGGCGACCCCGAGGAAGTCCGCACCCGATGTCACCCATGCGCTGAAGGTTCGACTCACGGCGACAGTCTGAAGGCCGTGACGGGAGGGCGGCCAACGAATATCGCCCGTGGTCGCCGGGCTGTCGCCTGCGGTCCACCGGGGCCTGCCGTTGCCGGTGCGCGATGCCGGTGCTTGACATGCAGGTGATTGCCTGCATAACGTCGAGTGTGCGATCTGAGAGCGACCCGGGAATGGACAAGGTCTTCAAGGCGCTGGCCGACGAGACGCGCAGGACGCTGCTGGACCGGCTGCACGAGCAGAACGGGCAGACGCTGGGCGAGCTGTGCGAACGGATCGACATGGCCCGGCAGTCCGTGACGCAGCACCTGGCCGTCCTGGAGGCCGCCAACCTGGTCGGCACGGTGCGGCGTGGGCGGGAAAAGCTGCACTACCTCAATCCGGTCCCGCTCCACGAGATGCAGGAGCGGTGGACCGGCAAGTTCGAGCGCCCGCGCCTGAGGGCGCTGGGTGCCGTGAAGCGACGAGCCGAGGAAGCCATGACCGACAAGCCCACCTTCGTGTACGTCACCTATGTCGCGAGCACGCCCGAGAAGGTCTGGGAGGCGCTCACCAGCGCCGATCTGACCGCCGACTACTGGGGGCACCGGAACGAGTCGGACTGGCGTCAGGGTTCGCGCTGGGCGCATGTCCGCACCGACGGCTCCGGCGTCGAGGACGTCGTCGGCACGGTCGCGGTGAGTGAGCCCCCGACCCGCCTGGTCACCACCTGGACCTCACCCGAGAACGAGGGCGAGGCGGACACGTACTCGCGCGTCACCTTCGCCATCGAGCCGCACGGCGACATCGTGCGGCTCACCGTGACCCATGAGGACCTGGCGGACGAGGGCGCGCTCGACGAGGTGTCCTTCGGCTGGCCCGCGGTGCTGTCCAACCTCAAGTCGCTGCTGGAGACCGGCAGGGTGCTGCCGCGGCAGCCCTGGGAGGTGCCGCGCCCGCGGTGATACGACCGTGAGAGGCCCGCTCCGGTGGGCGCGGCCCGGTCCGGCGGGTCGGGGCGAACGGCGACGGCCGACCCGCCGGAGCGGATCGGCCGCCGTTACCCCTCGCGGGCGTCCTTTTTACACCTGCGGCGTGCGGCCCGCACGCGTGTTGCCCTTGGCCGAGGCGCCGGCGCACATCAGCCCCAGCAGCAGTGCCAGGCAGCCGATGATGATGTTGTTGACCACGACACCGGCGTCCGGGCTGTCGCCGACGATCCAGGCCGAGATGATCATCCAGACGCCCAGCGCGCACATGGCCCAGCTCAGGCCGTACATCCTCTCCGGTGCGGCGGTGAAACCGAGGGCCAGTAGACCGATGGCGATGCCCACGATGAGGTTGTGGGACGCCAGCGCGGGCTGGCTCGTCGTGTAGTGGAGTATCCACGGGGACACGGCGCAGTACAGACCGAGCAGGAACACCGGTCCGTCCACGAGCGCCACATCGCGATCACCGAGCATGCGGGCGAACCGGGCCTGCATTTCGGGTGCATCGGGGTGACTGGTGATGTCACTCCGGTGTGAGACGTTGGCCATGACTCGACTCCTTTGAACTCTGCAGGCCTGACCGCGTCTGGTGGGGTATGCGGTAAGCGCCGCGTACGTTCATTCTGCGCTTATTTTCCCTTTATGTGTAGTGGTCGGGGGTGCGGGGAGGGTGGGGGTGGAACTCGTGGTCCAGGCGGCTGCGCAACCGTCGCAGCGCCCGCCGGGTGTGGCTCTTGACCGTGCCGAGGGGCATGCCGGTGCGTTCCGCGATCTGGGTCTGGCTGAGGTCCTCGTAGAAGGCCAGGTGAAGTACCTGGCGCTGGGGTGCGGGAAGCCGGGCGAGTTCGGCGCGGATCAGTACGCGGTCGAGGGCGGCCTCGGGGTACGCACGGTCGGGCCGGTCGACGAGGGTGAGCGCGGTGCCCGCCGAGGTCACCAGGTCCGCACGGCGGGTCCGCGCGGACAGGGCGTCGGCGATCCGGCGCCGGGTGATCCCGACGATCCAGGCACCCATCGCGCCGCGCTCGGACCGGTAGCCGTGCCGGCCGCGCCACACGCCCAGGAACACCTGCTGGGTGACGTCCTCGGCCTCGCCCGTGTCGCCGAGACTGCGCCGGGCGAGCGCGTGCACCAGTGCCGACCAGCGGTGGTGGGCGGCGGCCAGACTGTCGTCGTCGCCGGCCACCAGACCCCGCGCCAGTTCCTCGTCGGTGGGTGCGACGCGCGGACACACGGGACTCATGAGGGCGGCTCCTCACGTGGGGCGATGCGGATGCCGCCATCGTGCGAGCCCGCGAGTCCGGGCTTCAACTCGCATCGCTTGTGCATCGTATAGTCGCCCTCATGGGTGCGTACGTGGAGGAGAACTCCGCCGATCCCGGGCTCACCAGCGGTGCCCTGGCCCGTCGGCTGGGTGTGTCGCCCACGACCCTGCGTTCCTGGGACCGCCGCTACGGCATCGGGCCCGCGGTCCGCACCGACGGCCGGCACCGGCGCTGGACCCCGCAGGACGTGGCGGTGGTCGAGACGATGTGCCGGCTGACGTCCGCCGGGCTGGCCCCCGCGGAGGCGGCGCGCGTGGCGCGGGAAGGTGGCGCGACCCCGCGAGCGAGGGAAGCGCAGGAGGGCGCCGGGGGAGCGCGGGTGCCGGACGGGGATCGGCCGCAGCGGTCGCCCGCGCCCGGCCCGGCGTCTTTGGCAGACCTCCGCCAGGAGTGCCGGGGCCTCGCCCGCGCCGCCGTACGCCTCGACGCCCCGGCGGTGGAGGACCTGTTGGCCGGGGCCGTCGAGCGGCACGGACTCACGGTCGCCTGGCAGGAGGTGATGGTGCCGACGCTGCACGCGGTGGGCCGCAAGTGGGCGTCGTCCGGCGACCGTTACATCGAGGTCGAGCACCTGCTGTCCTGGCATGTCTCCACCACCCTGCGCCGCCACCCCGGGGCGCCCGCACCCCGCCACGACACCACCGCCCCGGGCCCGGTCGTCCTGGCCTGCGTGCCCGGCGAACAGCACAGCCTGCCGCTGGAGGCGCTCACCGCGGCCCTCGGCGAACTCGGCCTGCCCACCAGGATGTTCGGCGCGGCCGTCCCCGCCGAGGCCCTCACCGCGGCGGTCGACCGGCTCGGCCCGGCGGCCGTGGTCCTGTGGGCCCAGGCCCGTTCCACCGCGAGCCTGTCCCTCGCCCGCCATGTCGCCGCCATGCGCTGGGGTGTGAAGGGCGCCCGTCGGCAGCCGCTCGTCGTGCTCGGCGGTCCCGGCTGGCACGGGCACCCCGCCTCGGGAATGGTCCGGCCGTCCTCGCTGGACGAGGCGGTGGAGGCGCTGTCCGGTCTCTACGGGCGGGCGGTCCGAGCGGTCGAGGACTTGCGCCCCCGCAGGAACCGCTCGCGTCCCTCCGCCAGTTCGACGATCGGCTCCGGATAGTCCAGCGCGGCACGGTCCGGCCCCCGCAGCTTCCACGGCTCGTGCACCGCCGGTCCCGCGACGTCCGCCAACTCCGGTACCCAGCGTCGTACGTACTCCCCGTCCGGGTCGTACCGCTTCGCCTGGGTGTTCGGGTTGAGGACCCGGTTGGGGCGGGTGTCGGTGCCGGTCCCGGCCGTCCACTGCCAGTTGAGCTGGTTGTTGGCCACGTCGCCGTCGACCAGGAGATCCAGGAAGTGGCGGGCGCCGACGCGCCAGTCGACGTACAGCGTCTTGGTGAGGAAGCTCGCGGTCAGGAGGCGGCCGCGGTTGTGCATCCAGCCTTCGTGGCGGAGCTGGCGCATGGCCGCGTCGATCACCGGGTAGCCGGTGCGGCCCTCCCGCCATGCCTCGACCTCGTCCGGAGCGTCCCGCCAGCGATCGTCCCTTGCGCGGTAGTCCACGGACGCGGCCTGCGGTCGTACGGCCAGCAGTTGGCGGTTGAAGTCCCGCCACGCGAGCTGGCGTACGAACGCCGCGGCGCCCGGACCGCCCGCCCGGCGGGCCCGGTGGACCAGCTCGACGGGGGAGAGGGTGCCGAAGTGCAGATGGGGTGAGAGCCGGGAGGTCGCGTCGCCCGCCAGGTCGTCGTGCCGGTCCTCGTACGCCCCGATCCCCGACCTCAGCCAGGCGGAGAGCCGTGCGCGGCCCTCCGCCTCGCCGCCCGCCGCCAGACCCGGGGAAAGACCGGACAGCCGTTCTGGCGAAGGGAGTTCCTCGGAGCCGATGCCGTCCGGTACGCGCACGGTCCGCGGCGCGGCCAGCGCCTCGCGCAGCCGCTGCCGGGACCAGTGACCGAAGTACGGCGTGAACACCGCGAAGTGGTCCGAGGAGGCCGGCAGCACCGCGCCGGGTTCCACGGCGGACGTCACCGTGTCGTGGACGTGCAGTCGCACGCCCTCGGCCTCCAGCGCGCGCCGCAGCCGTTCCTCCCGGTGCTGGGCGTACGCGCTGACGTCGGCCGCCAGGTGCACCTCGTCGGCGTCAGCCTCTGCGGCCACTTTGCACACCTCCGCCACCACGTCCCCGGAGCGCACCACGAGCCGACCGCCCCGCTCCCGCAGTCCCGCGTCGAGGTCGCGCAGACAGTCGGCGAGGAACGCCAGCCGGTTGGGCGCGGCGAACCCGGCCACGGCCCGGTCGCGCACGAACAAGGGGACCGCCTGCCGCGAGCCGTCGAGGGCGGCGCGCAGCGGCGGGTGGTCGTGCAGCCGCAGATCGCAGGTGAACAGGACGACCGAGACGTTCATGACGGAACTCCGGGGAAGGGGATCGGACGGTCATGCCCTGCTTCCGGCCGGAGACATCCGGCGGATGCACGGGCCCGAGGCCGAGGCCGAGGCGGGGGCGGACGGGCGGGGCTGCGGGCCGCCACGCCACACCTCAGGGCAGGCACGGCACGCATCACGGCACGGGCGCCCCCTCCCGCGCCCGGGCGGTCGCGTCCGCCACGGCCGCCCGTGCGATGTTGCGGGCCATGCCGCCGAACACGACGGAGTGGAAGGGGGCCACGCTCCACCAGTACGCGTGACCGAGCAGCCCACGCGGATGGAACAGGGCACGCTGACGCAACAGGGTGTGTCCCGTGTCGTCCGTGTCCGCGTACATCTCCAGCCACGCCAGGCCCGGCAGCCGCATCTCCGCCCGCAGCCGCAGCAGCCGCCCCGGCTCGATCTCCTCGACCCGCCAGAAGTCCAGCGAGTCGCCCACCCGCAGCCGTGCGGGGTCCCGGCGGCCCCGGCGCAGGCCCACCCCGCCCGCCAGCCGGTCCAGCCACCCGCGTACGGCCCAGGCGAGCGGGAAGGAGTACCAGCCGTTGTCACCACCGATGCCCTCGATGACCCGCCACAGGGACGCGCGGGGGGCGTCCACGCGCAGCTCGCAGCGGTCGGTGTAGAGGCTGCCGCCCGCCCAGTCGGGATCGGTGGGCAAGGGGTCGCTGGGCGCGCCGGGCAGGGAGGCCGACGACCAGCGGGTGGTGACCCTGGCCTCGCGCACCCGCCGCAGGGCGAGCCGTACCGCCTCGTCGAAGCCGACCGGATGACCGGGCGGATCCGCCACGTACCGCGCGATGTCGTGCTCGCGGCAGACCACCTCGTGCCGCAGTGACTCGGTGAGCGGCCGGGCGATCGAGGCCGGCACGGGCGTCACCAGCCCGACCCAGTGGCTGGACAGGCCCGGGGAGAGCACCGGCACGGACAGGATGAGCCGGTGCGGCAGCCCGGCGACGGCGGCGTAACGCCGCATCATCTCGCGGTACGTCAGGACGTCCGGGCCGCCGATGTCGAAGGTCCGGCTGACGTCGTCCGGCAGCCGGGCACAACCGACGAGCGCGCGCAGCACGTCCCGCACGGCCACGGGCTGGATCCGGGTGTGCACCCAGCTCGGGGTGACCATCACCGGCAGCCGCTCCGTGAGGTAGCGCAGCATCTCGAAGGAGGCCGACCCCGAGCCGATGACGACGGCCGCCCGCAGGACGGCCGTGGGCACACCGCAGTCCAGCAGGATCCGGCCGACCTCGGCACGCGAGCGCAGGTGGGGCGACAGCTCCCGCTCCGGCACGCCGTACGGCGTGAGACCGCCCAGGTACACGAGCCGGCGCACCCCGGCGGCGTGGGCCCGCTCCCCGAAGATCCGCGCGGCCCGTCGGTCCGTCTCCTCGAAGTCCTTGCCGGTGCCCAGCGCGTGCACCAGGTAATAGCCGACGTCGACGCCCCGCATCGCTTGCGCGACGGACTCCGCGTCGGTGACGTCCCCGCGGACCACCTCGACGGCACCGGCCCACGGATGATCGCGCAGCCGGTCCGGGGAGCGGGCCAGACAGCGCACCCGCAGGCCCGCCTCCAGCAGCTCCGGGACGAGCCGCCCGCCGATGTACCCGGTCGCACCGGTCACCAGGCAGAGCGGTCCGCTGCCGCGTTCGTCTCCCGTCATGGGTTCCTCGGTTCCTCGGTTGCTCACGTCGGCGTTCCCTGCCATCACTTCCACCGCGAGAGCGGTCACGGATGCGCCGGAGGGGCACCACCGCGCGATCGGGTGATCGGTACGGCGGCTACGCTGACGGCGTGGCCACAGTGAACGACCCCGAGCGGCGGGCGGGGGAAGACGGGTCCGGCCGCCCCACGGCACCGACCGACCTGCACGCCTTCGCCGTCGCGCTGCGCCGGATGAACGGCGAGATCAACCGGCTGGTGCACGCGTTCGCGAGTGACCACGGACTGCACGCGACGGACGTCCAGGCCCTCGCGGCGATCCTCGACGCCGACGCGCCCATGACACCCAAACGGCTGCGCGAACACCTCGGACTGACCTCCGGAGCCGTCACCGCCTGCGTGGACCGGCTGGAGCGCGCCGGACACGTCCGCCGCGTCCGGGAGAGCGCCGACCGCCGTGTGGTCCACCTGTACTACGCGGCCGACGCGCGCACGGCCGCCCGTACCTACTTCCGGCCCCTCGCGGAGGCGACCGACGCCGCACGCTCCCGGTTCACCGGGGACGAACTGGGCGTGGTGCTGCGGTTCCTCACGGCGATGAACGACGAACTGGGTGCGGGCGCCGACCGTTCTCGCTGACGTGGTGGGTCAGGCGCATCCGAGAGCCGGGTGAGGGCGGAAGAACGGGCGACGTCTATGATCACGCCCGCCAACAAGTTCAATGATTGAGATTGTTTTTCGTTGAGACAGTTGTGCGGACAGTCATGGAGACCTGTCCGCCCCGGAGCCTGGAGCACCATGTCCACCACCCCCCGCCGCGCCCGCCGGCTCGTTCCCCTCCTGCTGATCGCCGTCTGGCTCGCCGTCGGAGGAGTCCTCGGCCCCTACGCCGGACGCCTCGGTGAGGTCGCCACCAACGACCAGGCCGCGTTCCTGCCGCGCAGCGCCGAATCCACCGAGGTCATAGCCGCCCAGCGGGCCTTCCGGCAGGACGAGTCGCTCCCGGCGATCGTCGTCTGGACGGGCGAGAGCCTTGCCGCACGGCGCGCCGCGGCCGACCGGGTCCTCGCCTCCCTCGACGGCACCCCCGGTGTGATCGGACCGGTCCCGCCCGCACTGCTCTCCGAGGACCGCGAAGCACTGCGAGGAGTGGTCCCCCTGCGGCCCGGCCTGGGCGACGAACTGCCCGGCACCCTGGACCGGATCCGCGCCGCCGCCGAAGGCGTTCCCGGCACCACCGTCCAGTTGGCGGGACCCGCCGCGAGTCAGGCGGACCTGTCCGACGCCTTCGCCGGTATCGACGGCCTGCTGCTCGCCGTAGCGCTCCTCACCGTGCTGGTGATCCTGCTGCTCGTCTACCGCAGCGTTCTGCTCCCTCTGTTGATCATCCTCGGCGCGGTGTTCGCCCTCGGCCTCGCCTGCGCGGTCGTGTACGCGCTCGCCGACCACGGGGTCGTCCGGGTGGACGGACAGGTCCAGGGCATCCTGTCCATCCTCGTCATCGGTGCCGCCACCGACTACGCCCTGCTCCTCACCGCCCGCTTCCGGGAGGAACTGGCCACGCGCACCGACCGATTCGCGGCCGTGCGGGCCGCGCTGCGGCAGTCCTGGGGCGCGATCGTGGCCAGCGCCGCAACCGTCGCGCTGGGCCTGCTCGCCCTGCTGCTCAGCGACCTCACCAACAACCGGGCGCTCGGGCCGGTCGGCGCCATCGGCATCGGCTGCGCCGTCCTCGCCACGCTCACGTTCCTGCCCGCCGTCCTTGTCGCGCTCGGCCCCGCCGCCTTCTGGCCCGCCGAGCCGGGTGGCCGACCAGCCGATCCACGCACCGGCGAGGGCCTGTGGCAGCGCGTCGCGGGCCTCGTCGACAGGGCGCCGCGCCGCGTGTGGGCGGTGACCCTGGTCGTCCTGCTGGCCGGGGCCGCCTTCGCGCCCACGCTCACCTCCAAGGGCGTCCCCCTGGACGAGACGTTCGTCAACGACGCGCCCTCCGTCGCCGCCCAGAAGACGCTCGGCGACCACTTCCCCGGCGGCTCGGGCAACCCCGCCGTGGTCGTCGCGGACGCGGACCGGCTGGACCGGGTGCTCGCCGCGGCCCGTGCCGCCGACGGCGTCGCGACGGCGGCCGCCGTCGCCGGATCCGGGCGCCCCGGCGGCGAACCACTGGTCGTCGACGGACGTGCCCGGGTCGACGTCACCCTGGACGCCGCCGCGGACAGCGACGCCGCCAGGCGGACGGTGGCCCGACTGCGGGCCGCCCTGCACGGGGTGCCCGGTGCGGACGCCCTCGTCGGCGGCTACACCGCACAGCAGTACGACACCCTGCGCACCGCCGAACGCGACCGCACGCTGATCGTCCCGGTCGTCCTCGCCCTCATCCTGCTCATCCTGACGGGCCTGCTGCGCTCCCTGCTGCTGCCTGTCCTGCTGGTCGCCACCGTCGCCCTGAACTTCCTCGCAACGCTGGGCGTCTCCGCGCTCGTCTTCCAGCACGTGTTCGGGTTCACCGGCACCGACCCGTCGGTACCCCTCTACGGGTTCGTGTTCCTCGTCGCGCTGGGCGTCGACTACAACATCTTCCTCATGTCCCGGGTACGCGAGGAGTCACTGCGGCACGGCGTACGCCAGGGCGTGCTGCGCGGGCTGGTCACCACGGGCGGGGTCATCACCTCCGCTGGTGTGGTGCTCGCCGCGACGTTCGCCGCGCTGGGCGTGATCCCGCTCGCCTTCCTCGCCCAGATCGCCTTCATCGTGGCCTTCGGAGTCCTCCTCGACACCCTCGTGGTGCGCTCGCTGCTGGTGCCGGCGCTGGTACGGGACCTCGGTGAGCGTGCCTGGTGGCCGGGGAGCCTGGGCTCCGGCGAGGCGCGGGCCCACGGCGAACGGTGACCAACCGGCGCCCGGGTCAGCAGGACGCCCGGGCGCCCAGTGCCCGTGCCCGGCGGACGAACGTCTCGTGCAGGTCCCCCGCGGCCCGCGGTACGGAGTCCGCCCTGCGGCGCCGGAGCATCAGCAGGACCCGTGTGCGGTCACCGGCGATCGGGCGGTGGACGAGAGCGCCCCGCCGCTCCAGGGGCTCGTCGATCACGCTGAAGTCCGGCAGGACCGTCGCCCCGAGCCCCTCCGCCACCAGCAGCTTGCCCATCTCGGCACCGTCGGTGGAGTACGCGAAGGCGGGGTCGCGGCCGTCGAGGAGCCGGTGCACGTAGCGGTGCATGACGTACCCCGAGCGCATCCCGATCAGCGGTACGCCGACCAGGTCGTCCACGGACACCGCCGCCGCGGACGCCGGCGGACTGTCCGCACGGACCACCACCACCGGGCGGCCCCGCAGCAGTTCGGTGGCCTCGAACTCGGCGGGCACGTCGTCGCCGTCGAGGTGGTTGACGAGCCCGAGGTCGAAGGAGCCCTCCAGCAGGCCCCGGTGGATGTCGGTCTGCTGGGCGCCGACCACCTCGACCTGGGTGAGGGGATGCGTGGCGCGGAAGTCGCGGATCACCGGGATGAGCAGCGGCACGGTCGCCGCGTTGACCGTGCCCAGCCGGACCGTCCGGCTGATGCGGTGCTGTTCGCCCGCCGCGGCCCGCAGTCGGTCCACCGCGTCCAGCACCCCGATGACGTGCGGCAGCAGTTCCCGGCCCGAGGCGCTCATCGTCGCGCCGGAACGCTTGCGCTCCAGCAGATCGACCCCGAGTTCGCGTTCCAGATTCCGCCCGTCTCGCTCAACGCGGGCTGGGAGAGACGCAGTTCCTCGGCGGCCCGGCGCAACGAACCGAGCCTGATCACCGCAGTGATGTATTCCAGTTGTTCTGTCCGCACGGCAGCAGAATGCGCGCTGATTTCCAGCCCGTTCAAGGGTTTCCCTGTCACACGTTCGTGAAATTCAATGGTCCGGGATACGAGACCGGTCGGGTTCTCCTTGACGCCCGTCGACGACGGCTGTCACGATCGACGGCATGAAGATGCGACTGGACCTCACGCGGCGACGCCATGTCGACCTCGCGCGCGTCTCCAGCGCCTCCTGTCGCGCCGCGGCCTGATCACTCGCCGCGATCCGCCGCGCAATTCTGCTTTCCGCGCCTGAATTCACCGTGCCCGTGCATCCCATGACATGTATGCACTCCTCCTGCTGAAGCGACCGCACACCCCCTGACCCTGAATCAGGCGTGCCCGAAGAATCAGGCGTGCCCGAAGAATCAGACGTGCCCGAAACATTCCGCGACGGAAGTTCCGCATGCCGCCACGCCCGTGAAAAGGCGAACGGTTCCATCCCACCCGGTACTCCTGACCGCTCCCTTCCGGGGTGCCCGTCCGCACGGTCACCCCGGGTTCCCAGAAAGAGGGCCCATGGCCACCGTCCTGTCCGTCTCCGGCAGCCCCTCCGTCTCCTCCCGCACCGCGAAGCTCGTACGCCATCTCGACGCCCGCCTGGCCGCCCAGGGTCACGAGGTCGTGCCGCTGGACATCCGCACCATCCCCGCCGAGGCCCTGCTCGGCGCGGACTTCAAGCACCCTGCGATCGTCGAGGCGACCGAACTCTTCGAGCGGGCCGACGGCATCGTCATCGGCACCCCCGTCTACAAGGCCGCCTACTCCGGAGTCCTCAAGGCCCTGCTCGACCTGCTCCCGCAGTACGCCCTCACCGGCAAGACCGTGCTGCCCCTGGCCACCGGCGGCACCACCGCCCACGTCCTCGCCATCGACTACGCGCTGCGGCCGGTGCTCAGCTCCATGGGCGCCCGGCACATCGTCCCCGGGTGGTTCACCCTCGACAAGGACATCACCGTCGGAGAGGACGGCAGGGTCACGGTCGCCCCGGCCACGGCCGACGCCCTCGGCCAGGTCGTCGACCAGTTCCTCAACGCCCTCGGCCCCGTGCCGGTGCTGGCCGCCGCGAGCTGACGCCATGACCGACGTCCTCACCGAAGCCCCGGCCGCCTCCCTCTCCGATCCGCCGACCGCCAGGGTGGTCGCCGACGACGCCGAGGCCCTGGCCGTCGCCGCCGCGCTCGCCGCGGAGTTCCGTGCCGGGGCCTCGGAGCGGGACGCCGACCGGCGGCTGTCGCGCGCCGGGAGTCGGACCGGCTCTCCGCCTCCGGGCTGCCGGCCGTCACCGTGTCCGCCGAGCACGGGGGAGCGGACGTGACGCAGGAGATCCGGGCGGGGGTCTTCCGGCTGCCGGCCTCAGCCGACGCGAGCCTCGCCCGGATCCCGCAGAGCCACTTCGCCCACGTCCATGTGATCCGCCGGCAAGGCACCGCCCGGCAGCGGGAGTTCTTCTTCGGCGGGCCCCTCAACGAGGCGCTGCGTGCCGCCCCTCCTGGATCGCACGCCCCAGCCCGCTGGAAGATCCAGCACATCGGCCGCCATGTCCTCAACGGCACCGGACCCCACGCCACGGCCTGCTCCGAAGGTCGTCCCCGATGACCTGCCGCCGCGGACATCCCTGATCGGAGACCCCACGTGTCCCTCACCTTCCACTGGTTCCTGCCCACCAACGGCGACAGCCGCCATGTCGTCGGCGGCGGCCACGGCACCCCCGCCACCGAGTCCGGCCGGGACCGGCCGCCGACGGTCGCCTATCTGAGCCAGATCGCCCGCGCCGCCGAGGACCTCGGCTTCGTCGGCGCCCTCACTCCCACCGGTGCCTGGTGCGAGGACGCCTGGCTGACCACCGCGATGGTCAGCCAGACCACCGAACGCCTGAAGTTCCTGGTCGCCTTCCGCCCCGGCTCCGTCTCGCCCACGCTCGCCGCCCAGATGGCCTCCACCTTCCAGCGGCACACCGGCGGACGGCTCCTTCTCAATGTCGTGACCGGTGGTGAGAGCCACGAGCAGCGCGCCTACGGCGACTTCCTCGACAAGGCCGACCGATATCGCCGGACCGGCGAGTTCCTGCGGGTCGTACGGGAGTTGTGGGAGGGCAAGACCGTCGACCTCGACGGCGAACACCTCCGGGTCGAGGACGCGAGGCTGGCCCGGCTGCCCGACCCCGTGCCCGAGGTGTACTTCGGCGGCTCCTCGCCGATCGCCGGGCAGATCGCCGCCCGGCACGTCGACGTCTACCTCACCTGGGGCGAACCACCGGCCAAGGTCGCCGAGAAGATCGACTGGATAAAGGGGCTGGCGGCGAAGGAGGGCCGCACCCTCCGCTTCGGCATCCGGCTGCACGTCATCACCCGCGACACCGCCGAGCAGGCCTGGGCGGAGGCCAACCGACTGCTCGACGGCTTCGACCCCGAGACCGTACGGTCCGTGCAGGCCGGACTCGCCCGCAGCGAGTCGGAGGGCCAGCGGCGCATGCTCGCCCTGCACGGCGGCAACCACGACAGCCTGGAGATCCACCCCAACCTCTGGGCCGGCATCGGCCTGGTGCGCGGGGGCGCGGGAACCGCCCTGGTCGGCAGCCACGACGAGGTCGCCGAGCGCATCAAGGAGTACCACGCCCTCGGTATCGACGAGTTCGTCCTCTCCGGTTACCCGCACCTGGAGGAGGCGTACTGGTTCGGCGAGGGCGTCCTCCCGCGCCTCGCCGCCCAGGGGTTGTGGCAGCATCCCTTCGCCCGGCCGGCGACCGTGACGGCACAGGTGCCGTTCGCGAGCCGGAAGGCGTGAGCCGAAGAGAGCGACAGCGGAGCCGCGCCTGCCCCCTCGGGCAGGGTGACGCTCACACAGCGCGCTCCATGCACACCAGGCGATCCCGCGCGTCCCACGACTCGGTGATCTCGAAACCGAGCCGCTCGTACAGGGCGACGGCCCCGGTCCGCCAGTTCCACACCGACAGGCGCACCGTGCTCACGCCGCGCTCCGCGGCATGTGCGAGCGCGGCGTCGAGCAGGCCGGAGGCGATGCCCCGGCCCCGGAACGCCGGGTCCGTCCAGAGTCGCTTGATCTCCGACCGTCCGTCGGTGGGAGCGGTCACCACCACACAGCCCACCGCGGTGTCCCCGCTCAGGGCCACCAGCACGGCATCGTCGGCGAACGCGGCCGCCGGGTCGGAGATCTCCGCCCGGTAGCGGTCCGGCAGCCCCTCCGCATCGGCGACGGGCTCGCCCTTCTCGGCCTCGGTCCGCAGGTGGTAGGCGGCAAGCAACGAGGTCGGCCCGCCCACGGCGGAAGAGGTCCGACCCGTCCACCGGACGATGGAGATCTCGCGCTGGTCTGTCATGAAGCCAGCATCACACGACACCGGCCGGGCTTCGCGTGGGCCCCCCGCCGCATGCCCGTCGGCCGGGATCAGTACGCGGCCGACAGCGAGCCGAGGTGGGCCCGGCGTACCTCGGCGGTCTGGCCCTGCACCAGCAGGAAGAGCGCCTCGCGGGCCAGACGCTGCGCCCGGCTGTCCAGGTCGAGGGCGCGTCCGCCGCCGGAGACGACCGCGGCGGTCGTCGCCGTGCGCATCAGGTCGAACGCCTTCGTCTTCAGGGCGAGCCGCTCCTCCATGTGCTCGTGGGGCGCCGGATGGTCGGCGAGGGCGTAGGCCTGCCGCCGTACCTTGTCCAGCCGCAACCGCAGCCCCTTCGTCGTGGGGGCGTCCTGGTCCAGCAGGCCGAGGGCCGACTCGGCGACCCCGAACACCGCGGGCGAGGCGTTCGTGGGTTTGGGGCGGTCGCTCGCGGCCCAGGACTCGTACGGGGCGTGCAGGGCCACAGCCTCCTCGGGGATCCACAGCCCGTCGAGGTCGAGCGAGACCGTACGGGCGGCCGTGAGCGCCGCGAGCCGCATGGGCGCGGAGGCCTTCAGTCCGGACTGCTGCCTGGCCTCGGTGAAGGCGAACACCACCTCGTCCGCGTCCGTCACCCCGGCCAGCAGCATCACATCGTTGAGCCCCCATCCCGTGTACCAGGGAACCGTGCCGTGGAACCGCCAGCCACCACGCTTCGGCACGGCCCGCACCGGCACCTGCGGATATCTGCGCAGATGCGCGTACGCGACGCCGGACAACAGTTCGCCGGTGGCGAGCTTCCCCAGCAGGCCTTCACGGGCGGGGAGCTCGCTCTTCACCAGGGTCAGCACGGGCGTGTAGTGCTGGGTCTGTACGAACCACGTGGAGCAACAGGCCCCCGCCAGGATCTCGGCAGTGTCCCGTGCCACGGAGTTGGGTGCCCCCGACCCGCCGTACGCCACCGGCGCGCTCACCCCGAGCAGTCCCGACCGCTTGATGGCCTCGATACTGCTCGCGGGCACCCCCTCCTGGTCGACGCGCTCCGCCTGCGGCGCGAGCACCTCGGCGGCGAGCCGGCGCGCCTGGACGACGAGGGGGTGCGGTGACGTGGTCATGGGGTGATTCTCCCCGGCTCCGACCCCAAAGATCACATCTTCCGGGCCGGAGGATCACATCTTCTCGGGCGGCGTGGACCGTGTGACCTGCGCCACGTCGGCCCGATGTCAGGTAGACGGCCGCAACCGGTCAGGCCGTTGCGCTTGCATGTGATCGCCGGGGCCGAGCCCCGGCGGCTCCATGAGCGACGGTTCGCTCCCCCCACCGGGGCCGCTCGGCCCCGTAAGGAGAAAGACCATGAAAGACCGGGCCAAGGTCGAGGAACTCCTCGTCACGTCGGACCTCGAGGTGCAGACCTCGGCGGTCGCGTGGAAGCACGTCAAGGCCGAGTACGTCGACGTCGTCGAGGACATCCTGGCGACGCTGGCGCCGAGCGGGCCCTACGCGTACACCGTCGTCCCCACCCTCGAAGAGGGCAAGGAGATCCCGACACAGCGGATCGTCGACACGTACGAGGCCATCGAGAGCAGTTACCGCAACATGCACCGGTTCGCCGCCGTGGTCGGGATCCGGCCCGTGGCGGAGATCAACACCTCCTGGTACACCTTCGTGAGCGGCTCGGGCCGGGGGCGCGACAAGAACACCGGCGCCGAGAGCGAACGCCCCATCATCGTGCTGTTCCCGACGATGGGTTCCGAGGGCATCACCGGCGAACTCTTCTGGGGCCGTACGCAACACGAACCGCTGCCGGGCGACCCGGCCGACGGGGCCCTGGCCAGCAGGTTCGCCGTGGCCCAGGTGCACGACGCACTCCTCGACGCCTACCGCAAGGGCGATGTGGACGCGATCGTGGAGCGGGCCCACCCCGAGGTCCAGACGGGCGTGCGGGACTACGCGGCGGGCGTCGGTACCCTGGCCGAACTGCATACCAAGGACGAACTGAAGGTCCACCTCCAGGCGTTCTACGCCCACTACGAGGTCCGGGAGATCGAGGTCGTCAAGCAGCACTTCGACGACTGGTTCTTCTTCCACGAGCTGCGCTGGACGGTCGAGGCCCGCAAGGGGCCCGAGGCGGGCGGCGTCTTCCGTCACCACACTGCCGAGTACGCGGAGGTGTCCGGCGCCGGGCTGGTCGTCGCGCACATCGGGCACGGCACGGACCAGCTGAAGCTGGGCTGAGACGAGGGCCCAACTCCTGTGCGGCGGTGCCACATGACCACAAGACATTGCTTGACTTAGGCAAATGTCTGCTACGGTTTCCGTATGTCCACACCGCGCCCCACCGAAGCGGCCGCCCTCACGGACGTGACCGAGATCGAGCGGCTTCTCACCCGTATCGCGTATCTGGCCGGC
This sequence comes from Streptomyces europaeiscabiei, assembly GCF_036346855.1. NCBI lineage: Bacteria > Bacillati > Actinomycetota > Actinomycetes > Kitasatosporales > Streptomycetaceae > Streptomyces > Streptomyces europaeiscabiei. Next base: position 623,546 of record NZ_CP107841.1, on the reverse strand, counting down.
CGGGCCCGCCGGCACGAGCGTCTGATGTCCGAGAGCGGACTGTCCCTGGACCGCGCCTCCGTGTCGATCCTCCGGCACATCGCGGAGAGCGAGCCGGTGCGCCCCGGAGTGCTCGCGGTCCGGCTGTCCGTGGAGGCGTCCCATGTCACCCGGCAGCTGAGGCAGTTGGAGAGCGCGGACTACGTGATGCGCATCCCGGACCCGGAGGACCGCCGGGCGCAGCGCGTCCGCATCACCGACACCGGGCTCGCGGCCTTCGAGCGCGTCAGGGAGGCCGGCCGCCGGAACATCGGGGCGGCACTGGGCGAGTGGTCGACCGAGGATCGGCGGCGACTGGCCACCCTCTTCGGCCGGCTGGCCGACGACTTCGTCGAGCATGCCGAGACGGCCGTCGACCCCCGGCCCGCCGCCTGACGGCACGCGGCGCGATCCCCCTCCGTGCAAGCCCCACGCGAACGGTCTTGTCATGCGCACTCTGCTCACCGAGAAGCCGTCGTCGCCGAGTGGCGACGCGCAGCACGTCCTGGTCGTCGTGGACGACCCCGGCGTCACCGAACTCCTCACCACTGCAATGGAGTTGGCCGGATACCGGGTCGCCGCGGCGGACACCGGCGCCGAAGGGATGGTGCGGATCGCCCGGAACCGGTACGACCTGGTCGTCTGGGACGCCGCGCTGCCGGACCTGGGGCGCTTCGCGCGGGGCCGACGCGGCGCACCGGCGGACCGGCCCCTGCTGCTGTTCCTCGCCACCTGCGACTCTCTCCCCGACCTGGTCCCCGACCTCCGTCTCGGCGACGAGGACTACGTCGTCAAACCCGTACGTATCGCCGAAGTCCTGGACCGGGCCCGCGCGTTGCTGCGCGGCCGGGGTGGTTCCGAACGGTTCGACGGGATGCCCTGCTACGGCGACCTGGTCCTGGACGACGCCGCCTGCGAGGCGCGGCGCGGTTCCAGGCCGCTCCGTCTCACACCCGCCGAGTACCGGCTGCTGCGCCATCTGCTCGCGAACGCGGAGCGGGTGCTGTCCAAGGAGCAGATCGGCCGGCACGTCTGGGGCGAGTACCGCGCCCATGGCGCGATCGAGAAACTCGTGGCCCGGCTCCGGCGCAAGATCGACCGCGAGGAGCCCGCACTGATCCACACCCGGCGCGGCTTCGGCTACTGGCTCGGCTGCCCCCAGGGCTGACCCGATGCAGCGCCTGACCTCGTGTCATGCGATCGACTGGTCTACACCCTTGACTGGTACAGACCAACGCGGTTGAGTGTTCCCCACACCCCCACCACGGCCGCGCCCACGCCGTGGCCGGCTCCGCCGGCGCGTGCGCGCGAGGTTCCTGCCCCGTGGCCCCCCTTCGCTCCGATGAAGGGCATCGACCTGCCGAGCCCTCGCGCCACGACCGTGCCCGGCGGTTCCGTCGGCCCGCGGCTCGCAAGAGGCCCAACATCTGCGCCACCACTACGACCTGGGCAACCCGGCGTCGGCGATGGAGACGCTCGACACGTACCTCCGTCCGTGACGTAGGTCTGTCCGTAGCAACCCGGCGGGTGCGGTGCCCGGCGCGTGCGAGACTGCGGCGGTGACCTCGTCGACGATCACCGCGAGTGCCGCGGGCACCTGGACGCTCGGTGACCTGCCCGTCAACCGTGTCGGCTTCGGCGCGATGCGGCTGACGGGCAGCGCCGCCTTCCACCTCGGGACGCCGAGGGAGCGTGAGGGGCCGATCGCCGTGCTGCGGCGCGCGGTCGAGCTGGGCGTCAACCACATCGACACGGCCGCCTTCTACTTCTCGTCCCTGCGCTCCGCCAACGAACTGATCAACAGCGCGCTGGGCGGGCCGTACCCGGACGACCTGGTCGTCGTCACCAAGGTCGGGCCGCACCGCGAGTACTCGGGGGAGTGGGGCACGGCCGCCCGCCCCGACCAGCTGCGCGGCCATGTCGAGGAGAACCTGCGGCAGTTGGGCCGCGACCACCTCGACGTCGTCAATCTGCGCCGGATGCGCCAGGAATCCATCACCGAGCACTTCGGCGCGCTGGCCGAGCTGAGGGAGGCCGGGCTCATCCGCCATCTCGGCGTCTCCGGCGTCGAACCCCGCCACCTCGCGGAGGCCCGGGCGATCGCGCCGGTGGTCTGCGTCCAGAACCGGTTCGGCCTGCACACCCCCGACCCCGCCGCCGACGAGGTGCTGCGCGTCTGCGGCGAACAGGGCATCGCGTTCGTCCCGTTCTACGCGATCGCCGGTGACGCCGGTCCCGAGGGCGGCGCGAGCACCGAGCACGACGACGAACTGCTCGCCGTGGCCCGCGCCCACGACGCCACCCCCGCGCAGATCCGCCTCGCCTGGACCCTCCACCAGGGACCGCACGTCCTCGCCATCCCCGGCACGGGAGATCCGGACCACCTGGCCGAGAACATCGCCGCAGGCGCCCTCCGGCTCACGGCGGACGAGGTGGCCCGGCTGGACGCCGTACACCGGGGCGAGGCGTCGGGGCAAAGCAGCACCAACAGGTTCATATAGGCTGCCTGTTCCGCCCCTGCCGTCCGTCACCACCCGGGAGAGTCACTCGTGAGCGTAGCCACCGCCCACTCCGCATCGGCCGTACCGCCCGCCGACGAGACGCCCGCGGCCGGGGAAGTTCCGTCGCGGGACGAGGGGTTCTGGGTCGAGCCGGGCACGGCCGGGGACGAGACCCCCACGGACGCGCCCGCCGGTGAGGTGCCGGCGCGGTCGTCCGGAGGTGAGACTCCCGCGCGGTCGTCCGACGAGGAAGCCGCCACGCAGTCGTCCGACGAGGCGGCCGCCGCTCTGCCGTCCACCGGCGAGATCCCCGCGCAGGCATCCGGTGACGAGATCCTCGCACAGACGCCCGATGACGAGGCCCCCGCGCAGGCGTCCGGCGATGACACCCCCGTCGACGCCGTGGACGAGCAGGTCGCCCGCGACGCCCGGGACTTCGGGGTGTACGCGCGCACCGGGGGCTGGGCGTTCGCGCTGAAGGTGGCGCGGAGCGTGCGGCCCGGAGGGGAGACGGCGGGCGAGACGTCGAAGGTGTCGGCGAAGCGGTTCGCCGAACTGGCCGGGTGCTCGCCGGAGCGGGTCATGCGGTACTACAAGGCGTGGGACAAGGCGGCCGACGACGGCATGGTCCCGCACTTCGAGGCGCTGGCCCCCGGCGAGGAGATCGACCTCCCGGACTCGGACGTCTGGCTGACGTACTACAGCTCCCGGTCCGGCGCGACCTCCGACCGCGGCACCGCGATCACGGCGGCGGCCGAGGCCGAGGGCATCCGCCCGACCAAGGCGCTGGAGGTCGCCGAGAACCCGACCGCGCTGCGCGCCGCGATCCTCGCCGACCCGTCCACCGCGCAGGCGGCCCGCACCGCGCTCCTCGACCGTCTCAAGGAGGACCCCTCCCTGCAGACGGAACTGGCCCGTGACATCGCCCGCACCGACGAACTGAAGAAGGCCGTCGCGAACGAGACCCAGGCCGCGAGCCGTATCGGGTACGTCCGGCAGATCGTGGAGAACGGACAGGTCAAGACCCCGGCCGGACAGGTGATCGACGCCACCGCGGAGCTGCGCGCCGAGGCCGAGCGGCATCTGTCCCTCATCGACGAGCTGGACGACGACGAGGACACCGGCGAGTGGGCGACGGAGGCGTACGACACCGTCAAGGAACTCGTCGTCCAGACCGTCGAGGCGGACCCGGAGCTGAGGGTCCAGGAGCGCCGGACGAAGTTCTACAGCAGTCTCCAGAAGGCGACGAAGGTCTTCGAGGAGCTGACGCTCGACGACGCCGTCGACCTCGACGCCATCTACGAGGACGACATGCTCCAGCGGCTTGAGGACCTCCAGCAGGCCCTCAACACCTGCATCGCCGCTCTCCGCAAGGCGTCGCCGGGCGAGTGACCCGGGGCTCCGGCCCGCCCGATTCCCGAGGTCCCCTGCGCGGCAGGGGGCCTCAGTCGTGCCGTGGGGCACCCCGCCCGCCCTGGGCACGACCTCCCGAGCGCCGTACGGAGAAAATACTATTTGCCGTCCGGTGCGTGTTACGTATAACCTCCCGGGAACCCCGAGCGGCTCTCGGACGATCACCACTCGATCCCCGTGCGGGCTTCGTCCGATCTCCGCGCCGTTCGCGCCCCACCCGAGAGGCCCCGATGAGACGCATGGCCCTGGTCACCCTCGTGGTCCACGACTACGACGAGGCGATCCGCTTCTACACGGAAGCGCTCGGCTTCCGGCTCGTCGAGGACGAACCGAGGCCCGACGGCAGCCGCTGGGTCGTCGTCGAACCGGGAAGCGACGGGCAGAGCGGCGGACTGCTGCTCGCGAGGGCCAAGAACGAGGCCCAGCGCGGCCGGGTCGGAGACCAGACCGGCGGACGAGTGGGCTTCTTCCTGCACACCGACGACTTCGCCCGCGACCACGCCCGGATGCTCGCCGCGGGCGTCAGGTTCCTGGAGGAGCCGCGCCACGAGCCGTACGGCTCGGTCGCCGTCTTCGAGGACCTGTACGGCAACCGCTGGGATCTCCTCCAGCCCGCCACCGACTGACCGGGCAGCCCTGCGCCGCTCGGGCGCCCGCCGCCGACCGAGTTACTCGGTCACCCGCTCCAGCCCCACCACCGCACCACGAGGAACGAACGCCATGACCGCGCCCCGTATCGACGCCGACACCATCCGCCGCCTCCCCAAGGCCGTCCTGCACGACCACCTCGACGGCGGTCTGCGCCCCGCCACGCTCGTGGAGCTCGCGGCGGAGGCCGGTCACACCCTCCCGGAGACCGATCCGGAGGCCCTCGCCGCCTGGTTCTACGAGGCCGCCAACTCCGGTGACCTGGTGCGCTACATAGCCACCTTCGAGCACACCCTCGCCGTGCTGCAGACCCGTGAGGGTCTCCTGCGCACCGCTGAGGAGTACGTGCTCGACCTGGCCGCCGACGGTGTCGTCTACGGCGAGGTGCGCTACGCCCCCGAGCTGAACACGCGGGGTGGGCTCACGATGAGCGAGGTCGTCGAGACCGTGCAGGAGGGCTTGGCCGCCGGTACGGCCAAGGCTGCGGCCCAGGGCACCCCGGTCCGGGTCGGCACGATCCTGTGCGGGATGCGCATGTTCGACCGGGTCCGCGAGGCCGCCGACCTGGCGGTCGCCTTCCGGGACGCCGGCGTCGTCGGCTTCGACATCGCGGGCGCCGAGGACGGCTTCCCGCCCGCCGACCACCTGGCCGCCTTCGAGCACCTGCGCCGCGAGAGCGTCCCGTTCACCATCCACGCCGGCGAGGCCCACGGTCTGCCCAGCATCCACCAGGCCCTGCAGGTCTGCGGCGCCCAGCGCATCGGCCACGGCGTCCGCATCACCGAGGACATCGTCGACGGCAAGCTCGGCCGCCTCGCCTCCTGGGCCCGCGACCGCCGGGTCGCCCTGGAGATGTGCCCCACCTCCAACCTGCAGACCGGCGCGGCCACCTCCATCGCCGAGCACCCGATCACGGAGCTGAGGGACCTCGGCTTCCGCGTCACCCTCAACACCGACAACCGTCTGGTCTCGGGCACCACGATGACCCGTGAGATGACCCTGCTCGTCGACGAGGCCGGCTGGACCCTCGACGACCTGCGCACGGTCACCGTCAACGCCCTCAAGAGCGCCTTCATCCCGTTCGACGAGCGCAACGCCCTCATCCAGGACGTCGTTCTGCCGGGCTACGCCTCGGCCGCCGCGCGCTGAACCAGTCCCCGTACGTACGCTGCCTGGCCGACATGCTGAAGATCGTCGGCCAGGACACTGACCAGGCGTACGCCGAGGGTGACGGCCGGCGTCCACCGCTCGTCCACGATCCGGTCGAGGCCGTCGGCGCCGAGGCCGTGCACGAACGCGAGTGTCCGTTCGTGCACGGCGTCGAAGTAGCCGGTGAGCAGGTCCCCCGAGTCGACCCGCACCTCGGCCACCTGCGCCGTGGTGTGCCCGTAGCCCGTGTCCCGGGCGGCCAGAGCCAGCCCGAAACGCCTCTCCCAGCCCTGGGACAGCCAGACCTGGTCGAGCCCGGAGGCATCGGCCACATGGTCGTCCTGGATCCGGGTGAGATGCCACACCAGCCAGGCGACGGAGTTGGCGTCGGAGGCGGGCCGGGCGCGGAGTTCCGCCGGGGACAGTCCGTCCACGGCGGCGTGGACCCCCTCCTTGATCCGGCCGTACGCGTCGATGAGAACGTCCTTCGCATCCATACGTCCACCATCGGGCATCGGGGCCGCGCCCGCACCGCCCCTTCGACGGACGACCCCTTCGACGGACCACCCCCTCGACGCGCACCGCGAGGAGTCCGTCAGCTTCCGGCGGCGCCCTTCGTGCCGATGTGGAAGATCTTGAGGTCGCGGGTCATGTCCACGACCAGCTTGCTGGTCCTGCCGTCGCCCCAGGTGAAGGTGATGCCGGCCTCGGTGTAGTTCGCGGTGCCGTTGTCGGTGACCTTCCACTGGACGGGCACGTTCTGGGCGCGCAGAACACCGTCCGCGTGGTTCTTGGCCTCCCAGGCCTTGAGTTCCTTCCGCAGGGCGGGCGTCAGGTAGTACTTCCGCAGTTCCTCGGTGAGTTTGCCGCCGCCGTCCGGGTCGCTCTGGGCGTCGATGTAGGCGCCGTAGAAGTCGGCGATGCGGGTGATCGGGTCGGTCGGCTTGCCGGTGACGGTGCGCGGGGCGCCCGCGGACGCGGTGGCCGTCACACCGAGGCCTAGGGCCAGGGCGAGGCCCGCTGCCAGAGCGGTACGACGGGTGGTGCGCGTGCCGGTCATGTGTGTTCCCCGTTTTCTGGTCATGGTCGTGCTGTAGCTGTAGCTGTAGCTGTAGCTGTAACTGGTGTCGTGGTCTCAGTGGTGCGGGGCCGCCCGCCCGGCCCCCCTCGGCCTGTGCGGGCGGGCGGCCCCGGCTTCTCGCGGTGGTCCGCGGTCAGTGGAGCTTGTTGACGGCGGTGGTCGTCGTCTTCTTGAAGGCCTTGACCGGCGCGTCCTTGAAGCCGCCCATCTGTCCCCAGTCCACGACGGTGACGGTCCGGCCGTCCCGGCCCACCGACAGGAGCCGGATGTCCATGGCCCCCCAGGACGCGACGGTGGCCACACCGTGGACGCGGGCGCCCTCCTCGACGGGCAGCGTCCCGAAGTCCCGGTACTCGGCCTTGACGTCCGGGTCGGAGGACTCGCTCACGCAGTCCCGGAAGTCCTTGTTCAGCCGGGTGGCGAGAGCCTTGGCCTTGCTGTTGCTGCCGGCGACGACGATGAGCTGGTTGGCGCCGGTCTCCAGGTCGGTGCGGAAGGAGCGGTGCCGGGCGTCGTAGGCCAGGAGCGCGTCGCCCAGGCAGTACTGGAACACCTCCGGGACGCCGTCCTCGATCCTGCCCGCCGTCCAGGAGGACGTGGGGTGCGGCGGGAGCTGGGACGCCGACAGGAACTTCGGTGCGCTGCTCGCCTTCGCGGCGGCCGCCGGTACGGCGCCGGCGGCGAGTGCGGAGCCCGCGGTGAGACCGGCGACGACGAGTGCGGTGAGCACGTTTGCTCGGGTGCGCTTGGGCATGGGTGTCCCCCGTGAACGAGTACCCGATCGGGTACGTGGATGAGTGCGTGGTGCATCTGCGCCACCGACGCCGGATGGTCAGTCCGGCCCTGGTCGGTGCGACACCAAGAGCATCAGCCGTCGCCGGGGGTGGGCGCAACGCCCGACGCCAGATCCGCGACCATGGAACCATCCCAGCCCTTCTGACGTGCACATATATGAAGCGCCTGGGATGCCGTCCCGGGACAGGAGGACACGGGGGAACAGTGTCGGCAGCCCGGGACGACGTCCAGGAATTCGCGGCGTCGCTCACGCGTATCAAGGAACGCACGGACCGCAGCTACGGGCAGCTGGCCCGGCGTCTCAACATGAACACCTCCACGCTGCACCGGTACTGCGCGGGGGACACCGTCCCCCTCGACTTCGCGCCCGTCGAGCGCTTCGCCGCGCTCTGCGGGGCGACGGGGGAGGAGCGGCTGGAACTCCACCGGCTGTGGCTGTTGGCGGTGGCGGCACGGCAGCGGGCACGTACGCCTGGGGCAGGGTCCGGTGATGCGGGGTCCGGTTCGTCGACGCCGACGGAATCGGCCCAGCCGGCCGAACCTGTCCTGTCGGTCCAACCTGCCGGGTCGGCGGGTCCCTGCGAACCGGTCGAGCCCACCGGGCTGGTCGATTCCGTCGGGCCGGCCGATCCCGCCGATCCCGCCGAGCCAGGCCGGTCGTCGGCCCAGGAGCCGCCCCTCACGAAACCGACCCGACCGGACGTCCTCTCGGCCCCGCTCCCGCCCCGGCGCCCCTGGAACCGCCGTCGGCGCGCCCTCGTCGGTGCGGCGGTCACCGCGGTGCTCCTCGCCATCCTGGGCACCCTCGCCGCCCTGCCGTCCGGCCGTCCCCCGGCGGACGGCGCACAGGGCGGCGACCCGGCACCCTCCCGCACGATGGCAGGAGCCCAGCGCCCGTCGATCGCACCCACGAGCCCGTCCCCCTCGCCGGACACCACGAAGAGCCCTCCGGGCACTCCCTCACCCACGCCCACGAAGCCCGGAAGCACCCCCACGAAGAACGACGACACCGAGGAGCGGCGGCCCCCGGCCACCGGGGTGCCCCTCACCTGGACGGCGAACTCCCAGCTGTGGAAGCTGGGCTGTGGCCACGACTACGTCATCGCCAAGCCGCCGAAGAAGGTGCCCCCGCCGCCGGCGCCGCAGGACGCGGGCGCCTGGGCCGCGACGCAGCAGGCCGTGCACGGGCGGAACACGATCGTGGAGATCACGGTGCAGGGGCGGACGTCCGCGGCCGTCGTCCTGACGGCGTTGCGGGTGCGCGTCGTCGGACGCACGGCTCCCGCCGAGGGCAACGCCTACGCGATGGACCAGGGCTGCGGAGGACGTGTCAGCCCCCGGTACTTCGACGTCGACCTGGACAAGAACCGGCCGATCGCCCGCCCGGTCGACGGCGCCGACCTGGACGTACCGCTCCCCGCCGTGCGTTTTCCGTACAGTGTGTCGGCCGAGGACTCGGAGGTCCTGACGGTCAGCGCGCAGACCGAGACCTGTGACTGCCTCTGGTACCTGGAGCTGGAGTGGTCCTCCGAGGGCCGAACCGGCACGGTCCGGATCGACGACAACGGCCGCCCGTTCCGCACGACCGGGATCAAGGGACTGCCGCGCTACACGTACGACACCGGGCAGCACCAGTGGGCGCCCCTCACGGATTGACCTCACGACACTCGACCGAGGCATCGAGGAGTTCCATCAGGGCGCGCGCCGCCGGACTCGTCGCCTGCGGGGGCGGCAGCAGGGCGACCGTCTCGTACACCGTCTCGCCGGTGCCCTTGACGGCGAGGGCGGTGAGGGAGTCGCGCTTGTGCCGGTAATGGCGCGGGACGACGGCGATGCCGAGGTTCTCGTCGACGAGTTCGAGGAGGCTGTGTACGTCGTTGACCTCCAGGGCGACGGCCCGGCGGACGCCCGCGGCGGCGAAGACCGCGTCGGTGGTGCGGCGCGGGCCCCAGTCCGGGTGGAAGTCGACGAAGACCTCGCCGCCCAGTTCCTCCGGGGTCACGGCGGCGCCGGCGGCCGCGAGGCGGTGGCTGGGGTGGCACAGGACGGTCATCGGTTCGCTGGACAGCGGTACGACACGCAGCTGGTCGGTGTCCTCCTGAGCCGTCCGCACGGCGAACGCCAGATCGAGCCGCCCGCTCGCGACCTCCTCCGCGAGCGCGCCCGAGCCGGCCTGCCGCAGACAGATCTCCACATCCGGATGGAGGCGCCGGAACGCGGCGAGCAGCCCCGCCACATGCAGCCCGGCCACGCACTGTTCCGATCCGAGCGCGAGCATGCCGCGCAGCACACCCTGCACCGCGGCCACCGCCTCACGGGCGGACCGCACCTGCGCCAGGATCCGCTCCGCCTCGGTCAGCAGCGCCCGCCCGGCCGGTGTGAGCGTCACCCTGCGGGTCGTCCGCACGAACAGCGGCGTCCGCAACTCGCGCTCCAGGGCCCGTACGGAGGCGGACAGACCCGACTGGGAGACCAGCAACCGTTCGGCGGCCCGGGTGAAGTGCTCCTCCTCGGCGACCGCGACGAAGTGCTGGAGATGGCGGAGTTCCATGACTGAGAAGCGTAGGCGCTGAATCCCATCGGATTCTTCTGTTGGACCAATGCCCCCAGGTCGCGAAAGAGTGGACACCGGTTCTCGGGGACTTTCGGTCCCACCGTGCCAACCCCTCTGGAGTCGCGTTGTACACCGCACACCCCGACCGCTACGCGGACATGCCCTACCGGCGCACCGGACGCAGCGGTCTGAAACTTCCCGCGCTCTCGCTCGGCCTGTGGCACAACTTCGGCCCCGACCGGTCCGTCGAGACGCAGCGCGCGATCCTGCGCCGCGCCTTCGACCTGGGCGTCACCCACTTCGACCTGGCCAACAACTACGGCCCGCCGCCCGGCTCCGCCGAGTCCGCTCTCGGCGAGGCCCTGAAGGCCGACTTCGCCCCGTACCGGGACGAGCTGGCCATCTCCACCAAGGCGGGCTATCTGATGTGGCCCGGCCCGTACGGCGAGTGGGGCTCCCGCAAGTACGTGCTCTCCTCGCTGGACCAGAGCCTGAAGCGCATGGGCCTGGACTACGTCGACATCTTCTACTCGCACCGCCCCGACCCTGAGACTCCGCTGGAGGAGACGATGGGCGCGCTGCACTCGGCGGTCCGGCAGGGCAAGGCGCTGTACGTCGGCGTCTCCAACTACTCCGCCGAGCAGACCCGTGAGGCCGCCCGCATCCTGGGCGAGCTGGGCACCCCGCTCCTCATCCACCAGCCGCGCTACTCGATGCTCGACAGGCGTCCCGAGAGCGAGGGTCTGCTCGACGCCCTCGACGAGCTGCAGGTCGGCTCCATCGTCTTCTCCCCGCTGGAGCAGGGCCTGCTGACCTCCCGCTACCTCGACGGCATCCCGGAAGGCTCCCGCGCGGCGAGCGACAGCCCGTTCCTGAAGTCCGACGCCGTCACCGAGGACCTGGTGGGCAGGCTGCGCGCGCTGGACGAGGTCGCCAAGTCCCGCGGCCAGACCCTGGCCCAGCTCGCCCTGGCCTGGACGCTGCGCGGCGGCCGGGTCACCTCCGCCCTCGTCGGCGCGAGCAGCGCCCGGCAGATCGAGGACAGCGTCGGCGCCATCGCCAACCTCGACTTCGAGGCGGACGAACTGGCCCGCATCGACGCGATCATCGAGGGCAAGAGCTGACGGCCGGCCTCCCCGGCCGGTCCACCGTCTAGCCCTCGATGCGCTCCTCCAGCCGTACGGTCACCGACTCGCCCGCCTCCTTGCCGATCGCCTTGCGCACATCCGCCTTGACGGGCAGTTTGTGGGTGCCGTCGCCCAGGGCCATGAAGGAGCTGCGGAAGGGGTGGCCGTCGATGGTGCCGCGGACCTTGACCAGGCCACGGGTGCCGAAGAAGGCGGCGGACCCGGGCCACACGAGGTAGGTCCAGCCGCCTTCGGCGGGGCTCTTGCGCAGCTCCGCCGTGAACTGCTCGTCGAGCGTGCTCATGATGTCGTCCTCCGCTTCCGATGGTCCCCCACGAACAAGAGACCACCGGAGGCGGAAGAACTCATCGCCGAACGGCGGGGCGGCCGGACGCCCCGGTCAGGCCGCCGGCGACGGCACCCGGTCCAGGAAGCCGTACACGCTCCGGATACGGCCCTCGCCGTCGAGCGTGATCACGTCGAACCCGGCGACCGGCGCACCGCCGCCCGCCTCGTCCACCAGCTCCCAGCCGAAGCGGGCGGTGTCGTGATGTCCGTCCACGGCCGTGACCAGGTGGAAGGAGAGGCCGGGGAACTGTTTCCGGGCCGCGGTGATCAGGGCGGCGATCTCCCCGTGCCCGCGCACGTCGGCCAGTGGATCGGTGTAACCGCCGTCGGCGGCCCAGGCGGCGGCGACCGCCCCGGCCAGTTCCTCCTCACCGCCCGCGTTCCAGGCCTCGAAGTAGCGGGCGACGGCGGTCTCGTACCGGTCTCGGCGGTCTTGAATCGCGGGCATGATCGTTGAACCCTCCATCGAGGACGTACGTATGGGACGGGGACCGGGTCCGGAGCCGTCCGCGGCCTCCTCGTGATCCGGCACCGCACACGATGCCCGGACGTCCCGGAGGGCGTCGATTACCTCGGAGGTCATACCGAGGAAGGCCCGGTCGGAGGGCCCTGCGCATCGTTTCGGCCAATCGCGCTCTCGCATATGCCAGGAGACTGGCTGAATTGGCATGGTGGCAGAGCGTCAGGAGTGTCGATACTCGACTGACAGGGCGATTGAGCCATGAACGAACGCGCACCCGTGCGCGATCGTCATGTCACTGTGCGTGACGCTCGGATCGCCGGATGTGCATGACCGGCAAATCTGTGAGGCGAGAGCAAGTCCGCGCGGCGAGTGGGGCCGGGCGGGTCGGCGGTGCGATCGGGGGAGCGAAGCGTGCACGACGAATTCCTGTGCCATGTCACCGCGTACGGATGGTGCGACGGCCGGCGCGTCGGCGTGCCTCTCGGGACCTATCGTGCCCCCACGTTGGCGCTGGCGCTGTGGTGGATGCGCGACCGCGCGTTATGGATCGCCGAGCGCCTCGACCCGCGACCCGAGAACCCCAACTTCCCGTCGAACGCGGTCGTTCCGGTCGCCGACACCGTACCGGACGTGCCGAGCCTGCTGCGTGCCTGGTCCACCGACGACGCCCAACAGGGGCTGGTGGCCGACGAGTTGGCCGCCGGGAACCTGGTCCGGATCGCCACCAACGACGACACCACGGAGTACGAGCTGCTCGCGGAGTCCGTGGACGCCATGCGCATGCAGCGCGTCGCCCAGCGGATCGCCGCTCCCGCCGCCTGACCCCGAGGGGGCGCGAGAGCAGTGGTTCGCAGGCCCTCGCCGAGACGGTCAGGCGCATATCGGTACCAATCGGTAGAATTTCCTCCATGGCAGAGCGGTCCATCGCACCGACCGCGCCCGAACTCGTGCTGGAAACCGAGTCGGGCTCCACGGTGATGACCCCGAGCCACGCGTATCACGTGGGGCGCGACCCGCTCAGCGAGATCGTCCTCGACGACGACCGGGTCTCGTGGCACCACGCGGTGCTGCGGGCCGAGACCGGCCACTGGACGATCGAGGACGAGAACAGCACCAACGGCACGTACGCCGACGGCCACCGCGTCCACGAGTGGGACGTCGGCCCCGGCACGGTCATCCACTTCGGGAGCCTTCCCGACGGCCCCCGGGCAGTGCTCACCGGCTTCACCCCCGAGCGCCCCTCCGGCATCCTCCGCCCCGCCTCCACCGGCACCTTCCGGCAGCCCACGAGCGTCCGCCCGCTGCCCGAGCGGACCGTCCGCATCGGCCGCGCCGCCGACAACGACCTGGTCATCGACGACCTCGTCGTCTCCCGCAGGCACGCGGAGCTGCGCGCACGGTCGGGGGGCACGTACGAGATCGTCGACCTCGGCAGTCACAACGGCACCTTCCTCAACGGCACGCCGGTCGACCAGGCCTTGGTCACTGCCGGTGACATCGTGGGCATCGGGCACTCCGCGTTCTGCCTGGTCGGCGACGAACTCCAGGAGTACGTCGACACCGGCGAGGTCTCCCTCGATGTCCAGGAACTCACCGTCGCCGTCGACCGAGGCCGGAAGACGCTTCTCGACAAGGTCTCGTTTCCGGTCGGCGAGAAATGCCTTCTCGCCGTCGTCGGCCCGAGCGGTGCCGGCAAGTCCACCCTCCTGAACGCCCTGACCGGGCAGCGCCCCGCCGACAGCGGCACGGTCCTCTACGACGGCCGCGACCTGTACCGCGACTATGCCGAACTCCGCCAGCGCATCGGCCTGGTCCCGCAGGACGACATCCTGCATGCCCAGCTGACCGTCCGCAGGGCCCTCTCCTACGCCGCCGAACTCCGCTTCCCGCAGGACACCGCGAAGGCCGAGCGGCAGGCCCGGGTCGACGAGGTGATCCGCGAACTGGGCCTCGAACAGCGCGCCGGGCAGCCCATCCACAGCCTCTCCGGCGGCCAGCGCAAGCGGGTCAGCGTAGCCCTGGAGCTGCTGACGAAGCCCTCTCTGCTGTTCCTGGACGAACCGACCTCCGGCCTCGACCCGGGCATGGACCGCTCGGTGATGCACATGCTGCGTGGCCTCGCCGACGACGGCCGCACGGTCATCGTCGTCACCCACAGCGTCCTCAGCCTCGATGTCTGCGACCGCCTCCTCGTCCTCGCGCCCGGCGGCAAGGTCGCCTACTACGGCCCGCCGGACGACACCCTCGCCTTCTTCGGCTTCGAGCAGTGGCCGGAGGCTTTCGAGGCCTTCGAACGGGATCAGGAGCGGGACTGGGCGGGGGAGTACCGCGACTCGCCCTTCCAGCGCCAGTACGTCACCGCCTCCATGGGGCAGCCGTATCTGCCCGGCCCGGAGCCGGCCGCCGTGGCACCGCCGCCCAAGCCGCAGAGCTGGGGCGCCCAACTGGGCACGCTGGTGCGCCGGTACGCGGCCGCGCTCGGCGCCGACCGTACCTTCCTCGCCATCATGATCGCGCTGCCGTTCGTGATGGGCGCGATGGCGAGGGCGCTCGCGGGGAGCACGCTGGACCGGGAGACCGCCATGAACGCGCTGCTCATCCTGTGTGTGGGCGGGGTGCTGACGGGCGCGGCGAACGCCGTGCGCGAACTGGTCAAGGAACGCGTCATCTACCAGCGCGAACGGGCCGTGGGCCTGTCCAGATCCGCGTACCTGATGTCCAAGGTCGTCGTCCTCGGTACCGTCACCGTCCTCCAGGCGGTCGTCCTCACCCTGGTCGCCCTGCTCGGCGTCGACCTCAACGCCCCGAACGGCGAAGGGGTGCTGATGCCACCCCTGGTCGAGATCACGGTCGCCGTGGCGTTCCTCGCGTTCACCGCGATGATGCTCGGCCTCGTCGTCTCCGCACTGGTCCGCAAGGAGGAGGTCACCATGCCGCTGCTGGTGCTCCTCGCGATCGTCCAGGTCGTGTTCTGCGGCGCCCTGCTGGACGTGAAGGGCACGATCGTCCTCGAACAACTGGCCTGGCTGGTGCCGTCGCGGTGGGCGTTCGCCGCGATGGCCGGCACGATCGACCTCGAACGGATCGTCCCCGACACGACGGACCCGCTGTTCGAGCACTCGGCCGGAGTGTGGCTGCTCGACATGGGGATGCTCGTCGTCCTGTCGCTGCTCTGCGGCTGGCTCGTCGTCCGGCTGCTGCGCCGCCGCGAACCCGCGGTGATGCGGAAGTAGCCGCGATGACGACCCCCGGCTTCCTCCCCAGCCATGTCGTCCCGCCGGGCGGACTGCCCGCCTGGGAGGCCCCCGACCCGTCGTACCCCACCGTGGCCCTCGACGCGCTGCTGCCCGTCCAGCTCCTGGAGCGGCGCGGCGACTGGGGCCGAGTCCTGTGCGCCAACGGCTGGTCCGCCTGGATCGACGGCCGCCTCCTCGTCGCCGTACCCCAGGACCCGCCCGCCGCCGGCGCGGACGCCACCCGCACGGCCGACCCGCGCCCCCTGCTGGCCCGGGTCGAGGAGGCCCTGACGCGCTACCGCACCGAGGCGGAGGCGCTGGCCGCCGGGCATCGCGACGGGGAGTCCTTCCATGAGCGTACGAAGGGGCTGCGGATCGGTGTGGTCGTCGACGGCGAGTCGCTGTGGTTGTTCGACGCCGCGCATGAGCGGTGGGTGTACTGCGACGGGGCACGGCTGAGCACGTTCGCGGTGGGGGACAAGCCGCGGGAGACCCCGGCCGCCCCGCGCTCCCCGGCCCCGGCCCCGGAGCCGACCCGTGTCGTGGGGGAACCCGAACACGGACCGGGGGATCACGGGCCGGCCGAGCGACGACCGGCGGATCACGGGTCCGCCGATCACGAACCCACACGCCTGGTCCCGCCGGTGACCCGCGATGAGTGAGACACAGCCGTACGCGGGGCGCCCCTCCGAGCTGGTCGGACGGCAGATCGCGAGCTATCGCATCGAACGCGAGATCGGCCGGGGCGGTATGGCCGTCGTCTACCAGGCGCTGGACCTGCGCCTGGAACGGACGGTCGCGCTGAAGCTGCTCGCCCCGGAACTGGCCCGCAACGACACGTTCCGGCGCCGCTTCACACACGAGTCACGGGTGGCCGCCGCGATCGACCATCCGCACATCGTGCCGGTCTTCGAGGCGGGTGAGACGGACGGTGTCCTCTACATCGCCATGCGGTACGTCGCCGGCAGCGATCTGCGGCATCTCCTGGACCGGGAGGGCCCGTTGCCGATCACGACCGCCACCCGGATCGCCGCCCAGGTCGCCTCAGCGCTCGACGCGGCCCACGACCACGGCCTGGTGCACCGGGACGTGAAGCCCGGCAACATCCTGGTCGCGCAGGGCACCGACAGCGACCACCCCGAGCACGTCTATCTCACCGACTTCGGCCTGACAAAGAAGTCACTGTCCCTGACGGGGTTCACCAGCGTCGGCCAGTTCGTGGGGACGCTCGACTACGTGGCGCCGGAGCAGATCTCGGGCAAGCCCGTCGACGGCCGCTGCGACGTCTACAGCCTCGCCTGTGTCGTCCACGAGACACTCGCCGGCCGGCCGCCCTTCCAACGGGACGACGACATGGCCCTGTTGTGGGCCCACCAGTACGACGAGCCGCCTCCGCTGACCGGCGGGCGCCCCGATCTGCCCCCGGCCGTGGACGGGGTGCTGGCGACGGCGCTGGCCAAGTCCCCGGACGACCGGTACGACTCCTGCCTGTCCTTCGTCGCGGCGCTCAGGGCCGTCAACACCACGCGCGGCTCCCCGCCGGGGCACGCGCCGACCCGGACCGTCGCGCCGAAGGCGTCAGGACCGCCCGAAGCCCCGCCGGAACCACCGGCATGGGCCGGGCCCGTCTTCATCCGGCCCGGCCGGTACCCCGACTGACGTCGAGCCGGTCCACGTGGGCCACGTTCTCCCGGTCGTCGGCGTCCTGGCCGGCCTCGGCGGCGAACCAGGCGTCGAGGATCTCCTTCAGCAGCGGCTCGGAGGTCAGCCGCAGCCCGATCGCCAGGACGTTGGCGTCGTTCCAGCGGCGGGCGCCGTCGGCCGTGTACGCGTCCGTGCACAGGGCGGCCCGTACCCCGGGCACCTTGTTCGCGGCGATCGACGCGCCGGTACCCGTCCAGCAGCACACGACGGCCTGGTCCGACACCCCGGAGGCGACCTCGCGCGCCGCCGCCTCCGAGCAGACCGCCCACCGGGGGTCGTCCCCGGTGCGCAGCGCGCCATGGGTCAGTACTTCGTGGCCCCGGCCGCGCAACTCCGCGAGGAGGAAGCGGGCGACGGGCTCGTCCATGTCCGAGGAGACGGAGATCCGCATGCCCCGAGGCTACCCGGCCCTCAGCCCCCGGCTACGGGCGCGGCCACGTCGTGCCGTGCAGCCGCTCGATGCTCGTGTTGAAGCGCTCCAGGTAGTCGGCGAACCCGGCGATGTCGTCCTCGGACCAGCCTTCCAGCACCAGGGCGAGGCTGCGGACGTTGCCCTCCCGCTCCTCGTCCAGCCGGCGCTCGCCCTCCTCGGTGATACGGAACTTGCGCGCCACGCCGCCCTCCGGGTCGAGGATGTGCTCGACCAGCCCGGCCCGCAGGGTGGCGGCGGTCTGCCGGCGCAGGGTGGAGGCGTCGAGGCCGAAGGCGTCGCTCAGCTCGCTGATGGACATCGGCCCCTCGACACGGATGCGGCTGAGGAGGATGTACGCGCTGCGCTCCAGCGTGGAGTCCTTGCGGCGCCCCTTGCTCTGGCTCAGATGCTGGTACCGCCCGAGCAGCATGTTCTCGTACTCGACCCGGCGCGTCGGCTCTTCCACTTGGTCGTCTACCTCCTGGTTGCGGATACCGGCAGGGCGATCCTTCCATCCCGGCGTGCAGCCCCCGCCGGGTCAGGCGACGTACCCGTGATGTGCATCGTGCATGAGGCGTGTGCCATGCACGGTGCAGGTATGCTGCATGCCAGGTGCATGACGTATGCCCCGCCACCGGTACATCGCACGGAGGAACCCCTTGACGGCCAACCCCCCGCCCGCCACCCGACCGGGTGGTGTCATCGCGACGCTGGCGCTCGCCGGCATCGTCGCCGCGATCATGCAGACAC
Organism: Streptomyces europaeiscabiei; assembly: GCF_036346855.1. Taxonomy (NCBI): domain Bacteria; kingdom Bacillati; phylum Actinomycetota; class Actinomycetes; order Kitasatosporales; family Streptomycetaceae; genus Streptomyces; species Streptomyces europaeiscabiei. The sequence goes on along the minus strand of NZ_CP107841.1, from coordinate 605,347 downwards.
TGGTCACACCACTGCTCACCGAGCTGCCCACGATCCTCGACACCAGCGCTGCCAACGCCTCCTGGGTGATCACCGCGACCCTGCTGACGGGAGCGGTCTTCGGCCCGGTCGGCGGACGCCTCGGCGACCTGTACGGCAAGCGCCGCATGCTTCTGGTCTGCTGTGCCCCGCTGATCATCGGCTCGGTGGTGTGCGCGCTGTCCTCGACCGTCGTACCGATGATCGTGGGCCGGGGGCTGCAGGGCATCGGCATGGGCGTGGTCCCGCTCGGCATCAGCCTGCTGCGTGACGTCATCGCGCCGGAGAAGCTCAGCGGCTCGATCGCCCTGGTCAGCGCATCCCTGGGGATCGGCGCCGGCCTCGGCCTGCCGGTCGCCGCCGCGGTCGCCCAGTACGCCAGCTGGCGGGTGCTGTTCTGGGGCGCCGCGGGCCTGGCCGTCGCGGTCACCACCATGATCTGGTTCCTCGTCCCCGAGACCCCCGCCGGGGCCAGGGGGCAGCGCTTCGACTTCGTCGGCGCCTTCGCCCTCGGCGGCGGTGTGGTGTGCCTGCTGCTCGCCGTGTCCAAGGGCGCGGACTGGGGCTGGGGGTCCGTGACCACGCTCGGCCTGTTCGCAGGTGCCGCCGCCCTCCTGCTGTCCTGGGGCTTCTGGGAGCTGCGCACCCGCGAGCCGCTGGTCGACCTGCGCACCACCGCCCACCCGCGCGTGCTGCTCACCAACGTCGCCTCGGTCCTCGTCGGCTTCGGCATGTACGCGCAGTCGCTGATCACTCCGCAGCTCCTGAGGTTGCCTGAGGCCACCGGATACGGTCTGGGCCAGTCGATGCTGGCCATGGCGCTGTGGATGGCCCCGGCCGGGCTCATGATGATGGTGCTCTCGCCGCTCGGCGGAAAGCTCACCAATGCCCGCGGTCCCAAGTTCACGCTGGTCACCGGCTCCCTGGTGATCGGCACCGGCTACGGCCTCGCGCTCGTGCTGATGGGCTCCACCTGGGGTCTGCTGATCGTCTCCCTCGTCGTCAGCTCCGGCGTCGGCCTCGCCTACGGCGCCATGCCCGCGCTGATCATGAGCGCGGTGCCGCTGTCCGAGACGGCCTCCGCCAACAGCTTCAACACGCTGATGCGGGCTCTGGGAACCTCCGCCGCCGCCGCCGTGGTCGGCGTGGTCCTCGCCCAGATGACCACCACGCTCGGCGGCTTCAGCCTGCCCTCGGAGGACGGCTTCCGAACCGGCCTGATGATCGGCTGCGGCGCCGCGCTGGTCGCCGCCGCGGTCGCCGTGTTCATCCCCGCCGCCCGGGTCGCCGCCTCCGAGTCCGGCCCCGAGGAGCAGGAGCCGAACACGGTGGAGGCACCGGCCTCCGCCGCGTAACAGCACGTGGAAGACTGTGCCGGCCTTCATGGCCGGCAGTTCCGGCCTGGGAGGGTGGACAGGGCGGGGCGGGACGAGGCGTCGGCTTTGCGGCAGGCCCGTTGCCGGACCGCTGTCCACCGGAGATGGCCGGGCGGGGTGACCGTCGCCTCCGCGAACAGCGCGACGGCCGTGGCCGTGGCCGTGTCCGGTCGGCCAGGGGACCGGACGAGCGCCGTCGCCCGCAACGCCCGCGCCGACGTGACCGTGCCGTCGGCACCGAGGGCGCCGGCCGGGCTCTCGGCCTTCCGGCCGGCTGCTCGGAGGCGCCCGGCTGCTCGGAGGCGCCCGGCTGGTAATCCGTCCGAGTCGTCGGGGTTCGGTCACCGGCCGGGCCGGTGCCTACGGCGAGGCGGGGGGATCCAGGGACCGGACGGTGATGGACCAGGGTCCGTCCGAGCGGGCGTAGATGAGGCAGGGGCCGGTGAGGGGGGCTTCGCCGTGCCAGGGGCCGACGTGGTTGGCCAACTCGTCGAGGAAACCGGTGGCGTCCGGTTCGAAGGTGTCGACGAGGAAGTAGCCACCGTCGTCGGCCCGCGGATCGCCCTCGTACCGGAGGGTCGCGATCCCGGGGCCGCCCGTGTGGCGCAGCACGTCCGAGGCGGGACGCCGGGTGTGACCCTCGCAGGCGAGCGCGCTCGACACGGGGCTCACGTCGACCGTCCACGGTCCGTCCGCCTGTATCCGCAGGGCCCGGACCGGCCGGTCGTCGGCGTTCACCAGGGCACGGCACGAGAAAGGGCCGTCGGTGTAGACGAGTTGGCTCTGGGAGTGCAGCCGCCCGTCCAGGGCGTCCACGACGAAGTGCCCGGTCCCCGTGTGCGTGATGTCGAGGATGACCGGACCCGTCCCGGTGGTCAGCTGGGTGACCCTGTCGTCGTCGCCGCCGATCCGCTGGAGCGCCGGGTCGCCCGCGGTGAGCAGCGGGGGTGCCGTCCGAGGTGGTTCGTCGCTTTTGCCGACCCCGGACAGCGGCACCACAACGGCCCGTTGTTTCGCCCGGTCGCGCTGAAACCACTTCATCGAGTGCCCCCCTGATGACGTCTGCGGACAGTATTGGGCGTCACGGTCGCCGCGTATACAACGAGGACCGCACTTCCGTAACCGCCTTTGTGACCTGCGAGGTTGTGTCGTTCATCATTGTTTGCGGGGCAGTGGGGACCGGCGGGCATCGTCCTCGTCCCGACCGGGCATGGTGAGGAGGGCGGAACGCGCCCGGGGCATGCGGCACGCGACGACGGAGTCGCGGTGTCGGCGGCGCCGGGACCGCCCGTGCCGTCCTGAGTGAATGTGGTCCACGCGTGGTGCGCACGTGTGGCGCGTGAAAGGGGAGCCATGGCGCTGCCGGTCGTGTCCGAGGACGTTCTGCCGCAGCCGATGCTGAGCCCGCTGACATCAGCCGCGGTCTTTCTGGTGGTCACCGTCGCCCCCGGCGGCGAGTCGACGGCCCGCGGGGTGCTGGCCGGACTCGCCGGGCTGGAGAGGTCGGTGGGCTTCTCCACCCCCGAGGGCGCCCTCGGCTGCGTGGCCGGGATCGGTGCGCAGGCCTGGGACCGGCTCTTCGGCTCCCCCCCCGGCCGGCCGCCCTGCACCCCTTCCTGGAACTGGAAGGACCCCGGCACCGCGCCGTGTCCACGCCGGGCGACCTGCTCTTCCACATCCGGGCGACGCGGGTGGACCTGTGCTTCGCGCTGGCCGCCGAGATCATGCGGCAACTGCGCGGCGCGGCCGGCCTGGAGGACGAGGTCCAGGCCTTCGCGTACTTCGACTCGCGCAACCTCCTCGGCTTCGTCGACGGCACGGAGAACCCGGTCGGACGCGTCGCCGCCGAGGCGGTGCTCGTCGGTGACGAGGACCCCGACTTCCGCGGTGGCAGCTATGTGCTCGTGCAGAAGTACCTGCACGACGTGGAGGCCTGGGAGAAACTCCCCGTCGAGGCGCAGGAGAAGGTCATCGGCCGGACCAAGCTGACCAACCTGGAGCTGGACGTGGAGGGTTCGCACGTCGACGTCAACACCCTCGTCGGCCCGGACGGCACCGAGCAGCGCATCCTGCGCGCCGCCATGCCCTTCGGCAGGCCCGGACAGGGCGAGTTCGGGACGTACTTCATCGCCTACGCCCGCGACCCCGAGGTCCCCGAGGCCATGCTGCGGAAGATGTTCATGGGTGAACCGCCGACCGGCCACGACCCGATCCTGGACTTCTCCCGGGCCGTGACCGGGACCATGTTCTTCGTGCCCTCGGCGGACTTCCTCCGCACGATCCCGGCCCGCCGCCCACCGAAGTGAGTTGGTGACCGCCGCCGGACGGGCGGCCCCCGTCTCTCGCCTCGTCAGAACTCGTCCTCGCCCTCGACGAACGTCCGCACCACCTCGATCTCCCCGATGCGCGACACGTCGACCCGGCGCGGATCGTCGCCCAGCACCACGAGGTCCGCCCGCCTGCCGGGGGTGAGGCTGCCGGCGTCGGTCTCCCAGTGGCAGGCGCGCGCTGCCTCGGTGGTGTACGCGCGCAGGGCCTCCTCGACGGTGATCGCCTCGGCGGCGCCGATGGGACGGCCGGACTCCGAGGCCCGCTCCACCATGAACTGGATCGCCCGCAGCGGGGCGCCGTTCGCCACCGGGCGGTCCGAGCTGCCGGCGACCCGGATGCCGTGGTCGAGGAAGCCCCGGCCCCGGTACAGCCAGCCGGCCCGGTCCTCGCCCATGATCGTGGCGTAGTCGTCACCGTAGTAACGCAGGAAGCTCGGCTGGATGACGACGGTGACGCCGAGCGCGGCCAGCCGGGGGAGCTGGTCGGGACGGACCAGACCCGCGTGCTCGACGCGATGGCGTGCCTGCGGGCGCGGGCCGAGCTTCTGGGCCTTCTCCAGCGCATCCAGGGCGACGTCGAGGGCCCGGTCGCCGATCGCGTGCACGGCGAGCTGCCAGCCGGCGAGGTGACCCTCGACGATCGTGCTCTCCAGCACCTCGGGCTCGTGCATGAGCTGACCGGAACCGTCGGTGCCCAGGTAGGGGCTGGTGAGAGCCGCGGTACGGGCCATCATGCCGCCGTCGGTGAAGATCTTGAGCGCGCCCAGGGAGAGCGCGCCCTCCCCGAAGCCCGTACGCAGACCGAGGTCGATCGCCCGGCTCGTGGTGTCCTCGGCGGCCGCGCCGACCGGGCGCAGCGCGTCGGCGGCCACCATCAGCCGTACCCGCACCGGCAGTCGGCCCGACTCGTGGGCGAGCTGGTACGCGGCGCCCTCGACGGGGCTGTGCCCGAAGAGCCGGGCCCCCACCCCCGCCTCGGCGCACCCCGTGATGCCCTCGGACCGGCAGACGCGGGCGGCGTGCTCGATCGCCGAGGCCAGTTCGGTGAGCGAGTGCGGCGGCCGGGACTGCAGCGCGGCCCCCATGGCGCCCTCCGCGAGGAAACCGTCCGGCCGGGCGACCTCGGCGGACAGACCGCTCAGCACCGCCGAGTTGACCAGACAGGCATGCCCGGAGAGATGGCCCAGGTACACCTTGCGTCCGGCGCTGACGGCGTCCAGATCCGCCGCCGTGAGCGGGCGGTCGAGGGTGCGCTGGTCGTAACCGCCGAAGTCCACCCAGCCGCCGGCGGGGGCCTGCGCCACGGCCTCCGCCACCACGCGGAGCACGTCGTCGGCGCGTCGGCTCGGCGCGACACTGGGGGCCTTCGCCTTCAGTCCCGTCCAGGCCAGGTGCACATGGGCGTCGATGAAGCCCGGGAGCACGGTGGCGCCGCCCAGGTCCAGGGTCCGTCGCGCCGCAAGCCCCGCCACGTCCTCGTCCAGGCCGACGACGCGCCCCCGCCAGATCCCGAGTTCCCGGGCGGCCGGGCGGTCCGGGTCCATCGTGACGATGCGGGCGTTGGTGATCCTGGTGCTGAGCACGAACAGGTCCTTCCGGTCGGGGCGGCTGCCCGGTGGAGTCTCGTATTGGTGAAGTGGCTTATTGCGTCTGCCAGTTGAGGGACCGGTCGGCTAGTGTCCCTGCGTTCGGGGAGGTCGGTCAGGTCTCGAAGAGGTTTCGGGGCTGGTCCAGGAAGGCAAATGTAGTTAGCCTTACCTAAGTTTTCTTGTACGTCTCCTGTGTTGGCGAAACCCGTCCGGAGTGTTGCGTGAGAAAAGCGAACCCACCGGGACGGTACGTCCTGTGGCGCGCGGTCGGCGGACAGCGTCGGGACGTCGTGCTGGGCGCGGTTCTGGGGATGGGGCACCAGACGGGCGAGGCCCTCGTGCCGGTGCTCATCGGACTGGCCATCGAGCGCGGAGTCGTGGACGGCGACGTCCCCGGACTGCTGCTGTGGCTCGGCGTCCTGGCCGCCGTGTACGTCGGACTCTCCTTCAGCTTCCGTTTCAGCGCGAGGGCGGGTGAGCGCGCCGCCGTCACCGCCGCGCACCACCTCAGGACCGAACTCGTCGGCCGCGTCCTGGCTCCCGAGGGCGGCGCCGAGGAGGGACGGCTGCCGGGCGAGCTGACGAACATCGCCACCGAGGACGCCAAACGGGTCGGCGCCGTCGCCATGGCCCTCATCGTCGCCTTCGCGGCCACCGCGGGTCTCGTGGTCGGCGCGGTCGCGCTGCTGCGGGTCTCCCTCGCGCTGGGCCTGCTCGTCCTCCTGGGCACCCCGCTGCTGCTGTGGCTCGGACACCTGCTGAGCAAGCCCCTGGAACGGCGCAGCGAGACCGAACAGGAACGGGCCGCGCAGGCCTCCGGCGTCGCCGCGGACCTGGTGGCCGGACTGCGCGTCCTCAAGGGCATCGGCGCCGAACAGGCGGCCGTCGCCCGCTACCGGCGCGTCAGCCAGGACTCCCTCGCCGCGACCCTGCGTGCCGCCCGCGCAGAGTCCTGGCAGAACGGCGTCGTCACCATCCTCACCGGCACCTTCATCGCCGTGGTCGCCCTCGTCGGCGGACGCCTCGCCGCACGCGGCGACATCGGCCTCGGGGAACTCGTCTCCTCCGTCGGGCTCGCCCTGTTCCTCGTCGGCCCGCTCGGCGAGTTCGCCTGGGTCAACGCCGAGCTGGCCCAGGGACGCGCCTCCGCCGCCCGTATCGCGGAGGTCCTGGACGCCCCCGGTGACGTGTCCGAGGCACCGTCCGCCGACGCCGTCCCGCGCGGCGGCGTCGAGGGACGGCTGACGCTCCGCGCCCTCACGTACGGCACCCTGCGCGGCGTCGACCTCGACATCGCCCCCGGCGAGACCGTCGGCGTCGCCACGACCGACCCCGCCGACGCCTCCGCCCTGCTGCGCTGCCTCGGCCGCCGCGTCGACCCCGACGAAGGCGCCGTGGAACTGGACGGCACGGAACTGACCGCGCTGGGCCTGGCCGACGTACGCGCGGCGATCCTCGTCGCCGAACACGACGCGGACCTGTTCGAGGGCACGGTCCTGGACAACGTCACAGCGGCGGTCGGCGCCACCGCACCGGTCGGAGCGACGGCCGCGTCGGCGGGAGCCACCGGCCCATCGGCCGGAGTCACCGCCGCGATGGTCGCCTCCGGCACGGACGAGGTCGCCCGGGCACTGCCCGACGGCGTCGACACGGCCGTCACCGCACGCGGCCGTTCGCTCTCCGGCGGACAGCGGCAGCGGGTCGCGCTGGCCCGGGCCCTGGCAGCCGACCCGCCGGTACTCGTCGTCCACGAGCCGGCCACCGCCGTCGACGCCGTCACCGAGACACGCATCGCCGCCGGGATCAGGGACGTCCGCGGCGGACGCACCACGCTCCTGGTGACCAACAGCCCGGCCCTGCTCGCCGTCACCGACCGCGCCGTCCTCCTCCGCGACGGCCGGGTCACCGCGACCGGCGTCCACGAGCGCCTCGTCCACGAGTGCGCCGACTACCGTACGGCGGTTCTGACATGACCGAGCGATCCGACGGCGGTTCGCACATGACCGAGCGATCCGACGCCGTCGAGGCCGCGCCCCGCGACGGCGGCCGCACCGGACCCGAACTGCTGCCCGTCGCCACGCCCGCCCGCACCCGGGCCGCGGTCGCCGAACTGCTGCGCCCGCAGCGGCGGCTGGCGCTGTCCGCCTTCACGGTGATGGTCGCCTCCACGGCCGTCGGCCTGCTCGTGCAGCCCCTGCTGGGCCGGATCGTCGACCTGGCCGCCGACCGGGGGTCCGCCGACGCCATCGCGGTCACCGCGGCCCTGCTGGTGGCCGTCGCCGTGGCCCAGGGCGTGACCGCGGGGTTCGGGCTGTCGCAGATCGCCCGGCTGGGCGAGACGACTCTGGCCCGGCTGCGCGAACGCTTCGTCGAACGGGCCCTGGCACTGCCGCTGGAGCGGGTCGAGAAGGCCGGCGCCGGCGACCTGACCGCCCGGGTCACCGCCGACGTCTCCCTCATCGCCGACGCCGTGCGCAACGCGCTGCCCGCGCTGGGGCATTCACTCCTCACCATCGTCCTCACCCTCGGGGCCATGGCCCTGCTCGACTGGCGGTTCCTGCTGGCCGCGCTGCTCGCGGTCCCCGTGCAGGCGGCCACCGCACGCTGGTACGTCACCCGGGCCATCCCGCTCTACGCCGAGCAGCGGGTGGCCGCGGGCGCCCAGCAGCAGCAGATGCTCGACACCATCGGCGGCAGCTCCACCGTGCGCGCGTTCCGGCTGGGGCGGGAGCACACCGAGCGGGTCACCGAACGGTCCTGGTCCGTGGTGGCGCTGACCATGCGGGGCGTACGGCTCGTCCTCGGCTTCTACAGCCGGCTGCACATCGCCGAGTACATCGGGCTCGCCGCCGTCCTCGTCACCGGCTACTGGCTGGTCCGCGACGGCTCGGCCAGCATCGGTACGGCGACCGCCGCTGCCCTGTACTTCCACGGCCTGTTCGGTCCCGTCAACGCGGCCCTCGCCCTCCTCGACGACGCCCAGTCGGCCACGGCGGGCCTCGCCCGGCTCGTCGGCGTCACCGACGAGCCCGTGCCCCCGGTGCCGGCGCACACCGTGCGGACCGGCGACGCAGACGTCACCGTCCGGGGCCTCGGCCACGCCTACCGGCCCGGCCACCCCGTCCTCCACGACATCGACCTGACGATCCGGCACGGCGAACGTGTGGCCCTCGTCGGAGCCAGCGGAGCCGGCAAGACCACCCTGGCCAAGCTCGTGGCGGGCATCCAGCCGCCCACCACCGGCAGCGTTCTGGTGGGCGGGATCGCGCCCACCGAACTCGGCACCGCCGCCTCCCGCACGATCGCCCTGATCACCCAGGAGACCCATGTCTTCGCGGGCCCCCTCGCCGACGACCTGCGGCTCGCCCGGCCCGACGCCACCGACGACGAACTGCGCGCCGCGCTCGACCGCGTCGAGGCGCTCGGCTGGGCCGAGGCGCTGCCCGACGGGCTCGCCACGGTCGTCGGCGACGGCGGCCACCGGCTCAGCGGCGAGCGGACCCAGGCCCTCGCGCTGGCCCGGCTGATCCTCGCCGACCCGCCCCTGGTGATCCTCGACGAGGCCACCGCCGAGGCGGGCAGCGCCGGGGCACGCACGCTGGAGAAAGCGGTCGCCCGTGCCGTGGACGGCCGGACCGCGCTGATCGTCGCCCACCGCCTCAGCCAGGCGGCCACCGCCGACCGCGTCGTCGTCATGGAAGCCGGCCGTGTGGTCGAGAGCGGCACCCACGACGAACTCCAGTCCGCGCGGGGCCCCTACGCCGCCCTCTGGTCGGCCTGGTCGGACGCCCGCGACACCGGCCCCCGGCCGGACCCCGAGACCCCCACACGTATCGCTCCACAGGAACCCGAACCGAAGGACCTCTGATGTTCCGCTCCCGCAGAGCGCCGCGGCTCGCCGTCGTGCTCGCCTCCGCCACCCTGCTCCTCGCCACCGCGTGCGGTGGCGGCGATTCGGACTCCGACACGTCGGACACCGGCGCCAAGGCGAGCACCTCCTCCGGCGAGTCCGCCTTCCCGGTCTCCATCGACCACAAGTACGGCAGCACGACCATCAAGGCCGAACCCGAGCGGATCGTCACCGTCGGTCTCACCGACCAGGACGCGGTCCTCGCCCTCGGCAAGGTCCCCGTCGGCACCACCGAATGGCTCGGCGCCTACAAGGGCGCCATCGGCCCCTGGGCCGAGGACAAGCTCGGCTCCGCCGCGGCGCCGACCGTCCTCAAGGACACGGGCACCGGCCCGCAGGTGGAGAAGATCGCCGCGCTCAAGCCCGATCTGATCCTCGCGGTGTACGGCGGACTCACCAAGGAACAGTACGAGTCGCTGTCCAAGTTCGCGCCCGTGGTCGCCCAGCCCAAGGCGTACAACGACTACGGCGTGCCGTGGCAGGAGCAGACCGAGACGATCGGCAAGGCGCTCGGCAAGTCCGAGGAGGCCACCGAGGCGGTCGCCGGCACCGAGGCGAAGATCAAGGCCGCCGCCGACAAGTACCCGGCGTTCAAGGGCTCCACGGCCGTCATGGCCACCCCGTACGAGGGCATGTTCGTCTTCGGCAGCCAGGACGCCCGCTCGCGTCTGCTGACCGGCCTCGGCTTCTCGCTGCCGACGGACCTGGACAAGGCGATCGGCGACCAGTTCGGCGCGAACATCAGCAAGGAGCGCACCGACCTGCTGGACCAGGACGCCATCGTGTGGATCGTCGGCGACCCGGTCAAGGACGCCGCGAAGCTGCACAAGGACGCCTCGTACAAGGACCTGGGGGTCGTGAAGGAGGGCCGCGAGGTCTTCGTGAACGAGACCGGCGACTACGGCAACGCCACGTCCTTCGTCTCCGTCCTCAGCCTGCCGTACGTGGTCGAGCGGCTGGCCCCGCAGCTGGCGGCGGCCGTCGACGGCAAGACCGACACCAAGGTGGAGCAGCCCGCGTCCTGACGCGGTCGGGGGTACGAGGAGGGGGGCCGGTCACCGACCGGCCCCCCTCTCGCGTGTCTCCGAGTGTCCCCGGCTGTCAGCCGTCCCCGGCTGTCAGCCGTCCATCGACTCGGCCAGACTCCGCGGCCGCATGTCGCTCCAGTGGGTCTCGACGTGGTCGAGGCAGGACTGCCGAGAGTCGGGTCCGTGGACCACCCGCCAGCCGGCCGGCACGTCCACGAAGTCCGGCCACAGGCTGTGCTGGTTCTCGTCGTTGACCAGCACCAGGTAGGTGCCCTCGGGGTCCTCGAACGGGTTGCTCATTCCATTCCTCTTTCTCACTTCGGTCTTGCTCACTTCGGGTTCCGCTCCGCCCACGCGACGAGCCCCTGCAGGGCCCGGAACCAGGTCTCGGCGAGATCCTGGACCGTGTCGCGCGGCAGCAGTCCTTCCAGATAAGACCAGTGCGCGGCCAGCACCGGCCCGTCCGCCCGGTCCTCGGTCACCACGTTGATCTCCAGCGCGTGACCCTCCCGCATCGAGTCCTCCGACCCGATGTCCGCCGCGTCCTCCTCGGGCGCGTACGACCAGTCCGTCTCCTCCGGGATACCGAACCGGCCCAGGTAGTTGAACTCGACGCGCGGCGGCTCGTGGGCCGCCAGCACCTCGCGGGTACGGGGGTTGAGGTGCCGCAGCAACCCGTACCCGACACCGTTCGCGGGCAGCGCGCCCAGATGTTCGCGCACCCGTCGTACGGCTTCCTCCGCCGCGTGACCACCCGCGAAGGCCTCGTCCGTGTCGACCGGTCCCGGATCGAGCCGGACGGGGAAGACACTCGTGAACCAGCCGACCGTACGGGAGAGATCGATCCCGTCGCCGCCCAGCTCCTCCTCGCGGCCGTGGCCCTCGAGGTCGACGAGGACCGAGGTGTCCGAACCGCCGTTCCGCCGCCGCCAGTCGGCGAAGGCCAGGCCGAGTCCGGCCAGCAGCACGTCGTTGACGGCGGCGCCGAACGCGGCCGGCACGGCCGACAGCAGCGGTCCGGTGTGCTCGGCGGGCAGCCGCAGCACGACCTCGCGCTGGGTGGCGGTGGTGTCGCGGTCCGGGTCCCGTTCCCGGGTGAGCGGCAGGGATTCCGCGCCGCCGTCGAGAATCGCCTCCCACACGGGGAGTTCCGCCTCCCGCTCCGGCGTTTGGGCCAGCTCGGTGAGCAGCCTGGACCAGCGGGCGAAGGAGGTCTCGACGGGCATCAGCCCGACCGGCCGTCCGGCACGGACGTCCCGCCAGGCCGCTTCGAGGTCCGGCAGCAGCACCCGCCAGGACACACCGTCCACGACGAGATGGTGGCCCATCAGCAGCAGCCGGCCCGGAGCGTCGCCCGCGTCGAACCACACCGCCCGGAGCACGACGCCCGCGTCCGGGTCGAGCAGCGCCCGTGCCGCGGTGGTGTGTTCGCGTACGGTCTCGCCCAGCGCGGTCGCGTCCAGGCCCGACACGTCGACCCGCTCGATCCAGTCGGCCGCGTCGACCGTGCCGACGGGCGGCACGTGCAGCGACCAGTCCCCGGTGTCCTCGTGGGAGGGCCTGACCAGGGTGGCGCGGAGCAGGTCGTGCCGGTCGGCGAGCGCCTGGAGCACGGTGGTCAGACCGGGCAGGTCCAGGGCCGCCGGGGTGCGGACCAGGGCCGCCTGGTGGTAGGTGGCGAAGGGGCCGCCCAGTTCACGCAGCCAGTGCATGACCGGGGTGAGCGGCACGGTGCCGGTGCCGTCGTCCACCGGGCGTGGCACGGCGGTGTCGGCCGCCTCGGCGACCGTACCCAGCGCGGCCACCGTGCGGTGCCGGAACACCAGCCTCGGGCTGATCCGCAGGCCCGCCGCGCGGGCCCGGCCCACGAGCTGCATGGCGACGATGCTGTCACCGCCGAGGGCGAAGAAGTCGTCGTCCACACCGACCCGTTCGAGCCCCAGCACCTCCGCGAAGACCGTGCAGAGCAGCTCCTCCACGGGCGTCGCGGGTGCCCGCCCGGAGGACAGTGCGGAGAAGTCGGGCGCGGGCAGGGCGGACCGGTCCAGCTTGCCGTTGGCCAGCTGCGGGAACCGCTCCAGGGCGACGACGGCCGCCGGGACCATGTGGTCCGGGAGCCGGCCGGCGACATGGGCGCGCAGCAGCGCCGGGTCGGGCGCGGTGTCCGGGACCGGCACCACGTAGGCCACGAGCAGCTTGCGCGGGCCGTCCTGGTGGACGGTCACCTGGGCCTGGCCGACCTCGGGGTGGGTGGTGAGCGCCGCCTCGATCTCGGCGGGCTCGATGCGGAAGCCGCGGATCTTGACCTGGTCGTCGGCGCGGCCGAGGTAGTCGATCCGTCCGTCGGCGGTCCAGCGGGCCAGGTCGCCCGTGCGGTACAGCCTTGATCCGGCCGGTCCGAACGGGTCGGCCACGAACCGCTCGGCCGTCAGACCGGGGCTGCCGAGGTAGCCGCGGGCGAGACCGCCGCCCGCGAGGTACAGCTCACCGGGGACGCCGGGCGGCAGCGGCTGGAGGCGGTCGTCGAGGACGTACGCCCGGGTGCCGGCCACCGGCCGTCCCACGAGAGGCCGTTCGCTGTCGCGGACGCGTCCCACGAGGGCGTCCACGGTCGACTCGGTCGGCCCGTACAGGTTGAACGCCTCGGTGCCGGGCAGCTCGGACAGCCGCTTCCACAGGGCGACGGGGACGGCCTCGCCGCCCACGCCGACGACCGCGAGCGGGCAGTCGCCGCCCCGCAGCAGACCGCTGTCGGCCATCTGCGTGAAGAACGACGGGGTGACCTCCAGGAAGTCGAAGCGGTGCCGGAGCACGGCCTCGGTGACCAGTTCGGGGTCACGCCGGACCTCTTCCGACAGCACATGGACGCAGTGCCCGTCCAGCAGCCACAACTGCGGCTGCCAGGACGCGTCGAAGAAGAACGACCAGGCGTGGCCCACCCGCAGATGGCGCCGCCCGGCCGCGTCGATCGCGGGGGCGTAGAGCGTCTCGCGGTGGCTGTGGAAGAGGTTGCCGAGGGTCGCGTGGGTGATCACGACGCCCTTGGGGCGGCCGGTGGAGCCCGAGGTGTAGATGACGTACGCCGGGTGCCGGGGCGTCAGCGGGGCGACGCGGTCGGCGTCGGTGAGGTCGGCGGGGTCCTGGGACGCGAGCCGCTCCTGGGTGTCCCGGTCGTCCAGCACCAGGGGTTCGGTGCCGGTCGGCAGGGTGGCGGCCAGGTCGCGGGTGGTCAGGGTCAGGACCGGCCGGGCATCGGCGAGGACGTCGGCCGTGCGCTCCACCGGGGCGTCCGGGTCGAGCGGCAGATAGCCGGCGCCCGCCTTGTGGACCGCGAGGACGGCCGTGAGGAAGTGCGCGGTGCGGGGCAGCGCGAGGGCGACGAACCGCTCGGGTCCGGCACCGGCCTCGACGAGCAGCCGGGCCAACCGGTTGGCGTCCGCGTTGAGTTCGGCGAACGTCAGCTCGACGCCGTCGGACGCGGCGGCGGGGAGGTCACCGTGGCGACGCACCTGCTCCTCGAAGAGGGCGGGAGTGGTGGTCGGTGCCCCCGCGGCAGGCCCGCTGTGCCAGCCGTCGAGGAGGCGGGCCCGCTCGTCCGCGCCGAGTATGTCGACGCGGCCGAGTGCCGTGTCCGGGTCGGCGGTCACGGCACGCAGGACACGCAGCAGCCGGTCCGCGAACGACTGGGCCGTGTCGTGGTCGAACAGATCGGCGCTGTACTCCAGGACGCCGTCCACACCGGTACCGTCGCCGCGTTCGACGAAGTCGAAGGACAGGTCGAACTTGGCGGTCGTCTGCGCCACGTCGTCCCGGCGGGCGTCCAGTCCCAGCAGCCCGGTGTCCTCGCCGCCCGACGCCAGGTACACGACCATCACCTGGAACAGGGGGTGACGGGCGAGGGACCGGGCCGGGTTCAGCACCTCCACCAGCCGCTCGAAGGGCACGTCCTGGTGGTCGAACGCGGCCAGGTCGGCCTCCCTGACACGGCCGAGCAGCTCCCGGAACGTGGGGTCCCCGGAGGTGTCGGTACGCAGCACCAGCGTGTTGAGGAAGAACCCGACCAGTTCGTCCAGACCGGCGTCGGTGCGTCCGGAGATCGGGCTGCCGATCGGGATGTCGTGCCCCGCGCCGAGCCGGGACAGAAGGGTCGCCACGGCCGCCTGGAGCACCATGAACACACTGACCCCGTTGTCGCGGGCCAGCCCGTGCAGCGCGGCGGCGAGTCCGGCGTCGAGGGACAGGTCGGCGGAGCCGCCCCGGTAGGTCGCCTCCAGCGGCCGGGCCCGGTCCACGGGCAGCGCCAGTTCCTCGGGCAGCCCGGCCAGTGCCTGCTTCCAGTACGCGAGCTGGCGGGCCGCGAGGCTGTCCTCGTCCTTCTCGTCGCCGAGGACGTCGCGCTGCCACAGCGTGTAGTCGGCGTACTGGACGGGCAGCGGCTCCCACTCGGGGGCGTGCCCGGCCGTACGGGCGGCGTAGGCGAGCGCGAGATCCCGATGGAGCGGGCCCTCCGACCACTCGTCCCCGGCGATGTGGTGCAGGAGCAGCAGGACGGTCCACTCCTCCTCGCCGGTGCGGAACACCTGCACGCGCAACGGGAGTTCACGGTCCAGCTCGAAGCCGTACGCGCCGGCCTCCGCCAGCAGTTCCGGCAGCAGGTCGTCGTCGGTGTCGGTCAGCTCGAAGGGGACGCGGACCTCGTCGGGCGCCAGCACCAGCTGATGGGCACGGCCCTCGTCGTCGGGGAAGACCGTGCGCAGCGTCTCGTGCCGTACGACGACATCGTGCACGGCGGCCCGTAGTGCCTCGACGTCCAGCGCGCCCGTCAGCCGCCAGGCCGAGGGGATGTTGTACGTCGCGCTGGGGCCCTCCACCTGGTACAGCACCCACAGGCGCTGCTGGGCGGAGGACAGCGGCAGCCGCTCCGGGCGCGGCCGGACCGTCAGGGCCGGGCGGGTCGTGCCCGTCGCGTCGGCGGTGTCGGCGAGGTGCCGGGCGAGCCGGGCGACCGTCGGGGCGTCGAAGACCGTGCGGAGCGACAGCTCGGTGCCGAGGGCGGCCCGGATGCGCGCGGTGAGGCGCATCGCGAGCAGCGAGTGGCCGCCCAGCGCGAAGAAGTCGTCGTCGATGCCCACTTCGGGCACGCCGAGGACGGCGGCGAACGCCTCGCACAGCAGATCCTCGCGCGGGGTGCGGGGCCTGCGGCCGGAGGTGAGCGCGGCGAGGTCGGGTGCGGGGAGCGCCTTCTCGTCGAGCTTGCCCGCGACCGTGCGCGGCAGGGCCGCCACGGTGACGAAGGCGGTCGGCACCATGTGTGCGGGCAGGGTCCCGGCCGTGTGACCGCGCAGCTCCGCCGGGTCCGGGGTGCGGCCGGCGGCCGGCAGGACGTACGCGACGAGCCTGCGCACCCCGGGCGTGTCCTCGCGGACCACGACGGCGGCCGTGGCCACGTCGGCGTGGTCGGCGAGCAGTGCCTCGATCTCGCCGGGTTCGATGCGGAAGCCGCGCAGCTTGACCTGTCCGTCGGCGCGTCCGAGGAACTCCAGGGAGCCGTCGCGGCGGCGCCGGACGAGGTCGCCGGTGCGGTACATGCGGGTGCCGGGCGCGCCGAAGGGGTCGGCCGTGAACCGCTCGGCGGTCAGCCCCGGACGGTTGAGGTAACCCCGCGCCAGGCCCTCGCCCGCGAGGTACAGCTCACCGGTGACGCCCACGGGGACGGGCCGCAACAGCTCGTCCAGGACGTGGGCGCGGATGTTGTCCAGCGGCGCGGCCCAGCGGCCTGCGCTGTCGCTGTGCCAGCCGTAGGCGTCGACCGCGCTCTCGGTGGGCCCGTACAGGTCGTGGACCTGGGTGCCGGGCAGGGCGCACAGCCGCTCCCACAGCGGGGCCGGGGTCGCCTCGCCGCCCACGGCGATCACACCGGGGAGGTGGGCGCCGGGCTCCAGGAAGCCGTGGTGGATCAGCTCGCGGAGGTAGGTCGGGGTGACGTCGAGGAAGTCGATGTCCTCCCGGCCCAGGTACGCGAGCAGCGCGGCCGGGTCGGCCATCACGGCCTCGTCGGTGACGTGCAGTTCGTGCCCGGCGAGCAGCCAGATCAACGGCTCCCAGGAGCCGTCGAAGCTGAACGAGGCCGCGTGCACGGCCCGCAGCCGGTCGCGGTCGAGGGACCGTTCCGCGGGTTCGATCAAGTCGTCGCGGTGGGCCGCGAAGAAGTTGCTCAGACCGCGATGGGTGCCCACGACTCCCTTGGGGGTGCCGGTGGAACCTGAGGTGAAGATGACGTACGCGGTGCCGGTGGGCGCGGGAGGCGCGGCGGCCGGTGCCTTGTCGCCCACGGGGTCCGACTCGTCGATCGAGTCGATCAGGACGACCGGGCATCCCTCCGGCAGCTTCGCCGCCAGCTCCGCCGTGGTGAGGACGCACAGCGGGTCCGCGTCGCGGAGCATGAACTCCAGCCGGTCGGCCGGGTATTCGGGGTCGAGCGGCAGATAGGCGGCGCCGGACTTCAGTACGCCGAGGAGCGCCGGGACCATCAGGTGCCGGGGCAGGGCGAGTCCGACCACGCGCTCGGCGCCCGCGCCACGGCGGAGCAGGTGCCGGGCCACGGCGTCCACCCGCTCGCCCAGGTCCCGGAAGGTGAGCCGGGACGCCCCCGTGGTGAGAGCGGGCGCGTCGGGCCGGGAGCGGACGACGTCGTCGAGGATCTCCGGGACGGACCGGGTCTCCACGGGCCGGGTGGTGTCGTTCCAGACCGCCGTCTCCTCCTCTTGGGTGAGGACGGCGAGGGACCGCAGCGGACGGGCCGGCTCCGCGACGACCCGCTCCAGCAGGTCGAGCAGCCGCTCGGCGAGCCCGGCGGCGGTCTCCTCGTCGGTGAGGTCGGTGGCGTACTCCAGCAGGAGGGCCATGTCCTGGCCGGGGCCGTGGTCGACGAAGGTGAAGTCCAGGTCGAACTTCGCCATGCCGTTGTCCATGTCGAACCACTGGGTGGGCATCCCGAACAGCTCCGGGTCGCCGTCGGGCCGGTGGTGGTAGCCGAGCATCACCTGGAAGAGCGGGTTGCGGTCGGCGGTCCGGACCGGGTTGACGGCCTCGACGACCCGGTCGAACGGCACGTCCTGGTGCTCGAACGCGGCGAGGGCCGCCTCCCGCACCCGGCCGAGGAGATCCTCGAAGGACGGAGTGCCGGACAGATCGGTGCGCAGGACGAGCGTGTTGACGAAGAAGCCGACCAGGTCGTCCACCGCGCTGTCGGTGCGGCCCGCGATGGGCGCGCCGAGCGGGATGTCGTCCCCGGCGCCCAGCCGGTGCAGCAGCGCGGCGGTGGCGGCCTGGAACAGCATGAACATGCTGACCTGGTGGGTGCCGGCGAGGTCGCGCAGCGCGTCCCCGGTGGAGCCGGGGAGCGTGGCGCGGACGACGGCCCCGCGTCCGGTGGCGCGGGCCGCCCCCGGCCGGTCCAGGGGCAGCGGGATCTCCTCCGGGAGCCCGGTCAGAGTCCCCGTCCAGTAGGCGAGTTGCCTGTCCTCCACCTCGCCGAGCAGGCGCTCCTGCCAGAGGGTGTAGTCGGCGTACTGCACCGGCAGCGGAGCCCACTCGGGCGCCCGTCCGTCGGCGCGGGCCGTGTACGCCCGGTGCAGGTCGGCGAGGAAGGGACGGTCGGACCACTCGTCGGTGGTGATGTGGTGCAGCACGACGGCCACCACATGGTCGTCGGCGGCCGACCGCAGCACCTCGGCGCGGACCGGGAGTTCGGTGCTCAGGTCGAACGGGCGGCGCTGTGCCCCCTCGATCCACTCCGCGAGTCCGGTCTCGGCGCCCTCGGCGAGGCGGAACTCCGGCTCGGCCTCACCCGGCGCCGCGATCCACTGGTACGGCTCCCCGTCCGCCTCCAAGAATCGAGTCCGCAGCGCTTCATGACGGTCCGTCACATCACGGAGGGCGGCACGCAGGGCGTTGACGTCCAGGGCGCCGCGAAGGCGGAACACGAGCGGGAAGTTGTACGCGACACCGTCACCGGTGATCCGCTCCACGAGCCACAGCCGGCGCTGGGCGGCCGACAGCGGGATACGGGCGGGCCGTTCGACGGCGGGCTCGAGGACCGGGCGGGCCGGCTGCCCGGTGGCCGCCCGCAGCGCCAGTGCCTCGGGGGTGGGCGCCTCGAACAGGTCGCGGATCGCCAGCTCGGCGCCCAGTTCGGTGCGGGCGCGGCTGATCAGCCGCGTCGCGAGGAGCGAGTGGCCGCCCAGGTCGAAGAAGTTGTCCTCCGCGCCCGTGCGGGGCAGGCCGAGCACCTCGGCGAAGAGGCGGCACAGCACCTCCTCGACGGGGGTGCGCGGGCCGCGCCCGGCCGACAGGGCGACCGCGGGCTCGGCGTCCGGCAGGGCGCGGACGTCGAGCTTGCCGTTGTCGTTCATCGGCAGTCCGGGCAGGACGACGAAGGCGGCGGGCACCATGTAGCCGGGCAGCCGCTGTCCGAGGTCGTCGCGGAGCCGTCTGATGAGCGAGGTGTGGCCGCGTCCGGCGGCCGGGGTGTTCGCGTACGGGGCGTCTTCGTCGCGGTCGGCGCGCGGCCGGTACAGGCCGGCCGTGCGCTCGGCCTCGGCGCCGGGGACGAACACGGCGTCGTAGAGCCCGGGTCCGCCGGACCAGGTGGTGAGGAGCCGGTAGCCGTGTGCCTCGGCCGTCTCCCGCAGGTCCTCCGGTTCCACGCCCGTGGCGGCGACGGCCGTCGGCCGGCCGGTGTCCAGGGCGCGCAGACCGGCGAGGTCGCCGACCGTACGGGCGTCCGGGACACCCCGCACCCGGAGCGGCCCGGTACCGTCGAGACGGGCGAGGAGCGCTGCCCGTCCGGTCCAGTCGACGGCCGGGACACCGTCCAGGGAGAGCGCCGGAGCCCCCTCGTACAGCACCACGTCGTACCGGTAGCGGGTCAGCTCGTTGTGGTGGCGTCCCGCCTTGGTGCGCAGGTCGACGCCGACGCCGAGGGTGGTGAACCAGTCCGGGTCGACCAGGAGTTCCTTCTCCAGGGCGAGGCCGCGCTCCACGGCCCGGCGCAGGCTGTCGGGCCCGGTGTCCGCGTCGGCGCGGGCGGCCTGGATGCCGGCCTGGAACACCCGGGCCTGGCGCAGGTCACGGACGTCACCGAGGAACAGGGCGCCGCCGGGCGCGAGCAGGCCGAGCGCGCCGCGGATCACCTGGTGGAGGTGGTCCAGGCTCGGGAAGTACTGGATGACGGAGTTGATGACGACCGTGTCGAAGTAGCCGGTGGGCAGGCCGTCGGTCACCTCGGCGGCCTGGCAGCGCAGTTCGACCTTGCCGGCCAGCTCGGGGTCGCTCCTGACGCCCTCGGTGAGCTTGCGGATCACGGGCGCGGCGAAGTCGGTCGCCCAGTACGCCTCGGCGTCCGGGGCGAGCTTCGACAGCAGCAGGCCCGAGCCGACACCGATCTCCAGGATGCGGCGGGGCCTCAGCTCGCGGATGCGCTCCACGGTGGCCTCACGCCACTCGCGCATGTGCTCCACGGGGATGGGGGTGCCGTCGTAGGAGCTGTCCCAGCCGGCGAAGTCCTCGGTGAAGAGGGCGGTGCCGATCTCGGTGTACTCGGCGGAGTAGATCTCCTGCCACTCGCCGATCTGCTCCCGCTCGGCCGACTCGCGTGCCTCGGCGTCGGGTTCGGCGGGGACGACGTAGCCGACGAGGCGCTTGGTGCCGGGGGCGTTGGTGTCGTCCCGGGCGACGACGGCGGCCCGGGACACCTCGGGGTGCTGGACGAGAGCCGTCTCGATCTCGCCCAGCTCCACGCGGTAGCCGCGGATCTTGACCTGGTCGTCGGTACGGCCGAGGAAGTCCAGGTTGCCGTCCTGGCGGCGTCGTACGAGGTCACCGGTGCGGTACATGCGCTCGCCCGGCTGCCCGTACGGGTCGGCCACGAACCGCTCGGCGGTCAGGCCCGGCCGGTCGAGGTAACCGCGCGCCAGACCCACACCCGCGATGAAAAGCTCACCCGCCACACCGTCCGGCACCGGCCGCAGCCAGGTGTCGAGGATACGGGCCCGGGTGGCGCGGATGGGCTTGCCCACGGTCGGGGTGGCGCTGTCCTCCGTACCACCGCCGAGCGTGTTGATCGTGTACTCGGTCGGGCCGTACAGGTTGTAGCCGTACGTCCCCTCCGTGTCCCGCAGCGTGTTCCACACCGTCTCGGTGACGGCCTCGCCGCCGAGCAGCACCAGCGGCGGCCGGTGCCCCTCCAACAGGCCCTCCTCCAGCAGGAGGTGGGCGTAGGTCGGGGTCACGTTGACGACGTCGACGCGGTGTTCCTCGCAGTACGCCACCAGCGCGGTCGCGTCCCGCCGCAGCTCCTCGTCGCAGACATGGACCTCATGCCCTTCGACCAGCCACAGCAGCTCCTCCCACGACATGTCGAACGCGAACGACACGGTGTGCGCGATCCGCAGCCGCCGCCCGCCCGCCGACGCGATCGCCGGGGCGAAGATCTCCTTCTGGTGGTTGAGCTGCATGTTCGTCAGACCGACGTACGGCGTGACGACACCCTTGGGACGACCCGTCGACCCCGAGGTGTAGATGACGTACGCCGGGTGGTCCAGGCTGAAGGTCACCGACACCGGATCGGCCGGGAGGGCCGCCAGTTCGGCCGCCACCGCCGGGTCGTCGAGCAGCACGCGGGGCGTGTCGCCCGTCAGCGTGTCCGACACGCGCTCCGTGGACAGCAGGAGCAGCGGGCGGGCGTCCGCCAGCATCAGCGACAGCCGGTCGGCCGGGTGGTCCAGCTCCAGCGGCAGATAAGCCGAACCCGTCCGCAGCACCGCGAACAGCGCCACCACCATGTCGATCGAGCGCGGCAGCCCGAGCGCGATCACCTTCTCGGGTCCGGCGCCCCGTCCGATCAGCAGCCGGGCCATGCGGTCGCAGCGCGCGTCGAGTTCGGCGTACGTCAGGGTCTGCGCGCCGAAGACCAGGGCGGTCGCGTCCGGGGTGCGGGCGGCCTGCGCGGCCAGCATGTCCGCGACCGTCTCGTGCGGCACGGGCTGCCGCCGCTCGGCCTCCTCACGGGCGAGCGCGGCGGCCTCGGCGGGCAGCAGGGAGTCCAGCGAGCCGACGGGCGCGTGCGGGTCGGCCACCAGCCGGCCCACCAGCAGCACGAAACGGTCCAACAGGCGCTGCGCGTAGGCGCCGTCCAGCACGTCGGGCCGGTAGGCGAGCGTCGCCCTGACCTTCTCGCCGGGTGTGACCACCAGGTTCGCCGGGTAGTGCGTGGCGTCCACGTTGGCCACGGCCGTCGCGCCGTGCCGTTCGCGCAGCTCGGCCAGCCGCTCGTCGGTGTCGGCGTTGCGCAGCACGAACAGGGTGTCGAACAGCCGTCGGTGACCCGACTCGGCCTGGAGCACACCCAGGCCCAGGTGTTCGAACGGCATGACCTCAAGCCGCTCGCCCTGGATCCGGCGCAGCAGGGCGAGCACCGGCTCACGCGGGTCGAAGGCGATGCGCGCGGGGACGGTGTTGAGGAACATGCCGATGACGTTCTCGACGTCGGGCACCTCGCTGGGCCGTCCGGCGACCGTCGTACCGAACGCGATGTCGCTGCGGCCCGTCGCACCGGCCAGGACCAGACCCCAGGCTGCGTTGAGCACCGTGTTGAGCGTCAGACCGTGGCTCCGCGCGATGTCGCGCAGCCGCTCGGCCACCGCCGCGTCGAGCACGGCGTCCAGCTGCTCCGGGATCACCGGCTCCTGCCCCCGGTCGGAGGCGGCCGGCACCAGCAGCGTGGGCTCCTCGAAACCGGACAGGGCGGCACGCCACGCACGGGTGGCCTCGGTGTCGTCCTGCCGCTCCAGCCAGGTCAGGTAGTCGCGGTACGAGCCGGGACGGGCGAGGCCCGCCGGATCGCCTCCGCTCTCGTACAGCGCGAACAGCTGGTCCAGGAACAGCCAGGCCGACCAGCCGTCCCACAGGATCAGATGCCGGCCGATGATCAGCCGGTCGCCGCGCTCCTCGCCGAGCCGGACGAGCAGCATCCGGAAGAGCAGGGGGTGGGTGAGGTCGAAGCGGCGGGACCGCGAGTCGTCGAGCAACTCCCGCATCCGCCGGTCCTGTTCGGCCGCGGGGAGCCCCGCGAGATCCACCTCGGTCAGCGGGATCTCCGCGTCCCGCACGATGAACTGCACCGGCTGGCGCAGCCCTTCACTCGTGAACCCGGCCCGCAGGCTGGGGTTGCGGGCCAGCAGGGTGCGCATGGCCGCCGACAGCCGCTCGGCGTCGACGCGTTCGGCGAAGTCGAAGGACTCGTGGACGGTGTAGACGTCCAGGGAGCTGTCGTCGAAGTTCGAGTGGAAGAACAGGCCCTCCTGGAGCGGGGCGAGGGGCCACACGTCCTCGATCCGGCCCGGGGCG
This sequence comes from Streptomyces europaeiscabiei, assembly GCF_036346855.1. Lineage (NCBI taxonomy): Bacteria > Bacillati > Actinomycetota > Actinomycetes > Kitasatosporales > Streptomycetaceae > Streptomyces > Streptomyces europaeiscabiei. The sequence continues at coordinate 582,688 of NZ_CP107841.1, read as the reverse complement.
AGCCGCTCGACCCGCTCCCGCTCCTCCTCGGTCAGCGCGAACGCGGACGCGACAGGAGCGTCCCCGGTGGCCGTCTCCTCGATGGCGGCCGTCGCGGCGAGCGCCGCCGGGGTGCGGTGCTCGAACACGTCGCGCGGGCCGATCGCCAGACCCGCGCGGCGGGCCCGGCTGGAGACGGCGATCGAGCTGATGCTGTCCCCGCCGAGAAGGAAGAAGTCGTCGTCGACCCCGACCTCCGCGAGCTTCAGCACGGCCGCGAAGATCTCGACGAGCAGCTGCTCCCGGGGGGTTCCCGGGGCACGGGTGACGGTGCCGCGTACGACCTGCGGGGCGGGCAGCGCGGCCCGGTCCAGCTTGCCGCTGGGGGTGAGCGGAAGTGCGTCGAGGGCCACCCACGCACTCGGAACTATGGGCGAGGGGAGGGAATCGGTCAGAGTCTCGCGGAGGCCGGTCACGTCGGCGTCGCCGCTGGGCACGACATAGGCGACGAGCGCGTCGTCCCGTACCGTCACGGCGGCCTGCGCGACCTCCGGAAGGCGTACGAGCGCGGCCTCGATCTCGCCCAGTTCGATCCGGTTGCCGCGCAGCTTGACCTGCCGGTCCGTACGGCCCAGGTACTCGATGACCCCGTCCGCGCGGCGCCGGACCAGGTCACCGGTGCGGTACATGCGGCTGCCGGGAGGCCCGTACGGGTCGGCGGTGAAGCGCTCGGCGGTCAGCGCCGGGCGGGCGTGGTAGCCGCGGGCGAGCTGGACACCGGTCAGGTACAGCTCGCCGGGGACACCGTCGGGGACGGACCGCAGACAGGCGTCCAGGACCCGCAGGCCGGTGTTCCACACGGGACGCCCGATGGGCACGGACGCGCCCCGGTCCTTGTCGGAGGCGTACGGGTGGTACGTGACGTCGACGGCCGCCTCGGTCGGGCCGTACAGGTTGTGCAGCGGCACGCCCGTCAGCGCGTGCCAGCGGCTCGCGGCGGCGACCGGGAGCGCCTCACCGCTGCTCAGCACGCGGCGCAGCGAAGCCGACCACGTGGGGTCGCCGGTGACCTCGTCGTGCTGGAGGAAGGCCTCCAGCATCGACGGCACGAAGTGCATGGTCGTGACGGCCTGTTCGCGTACGAGCCCGGCCAGGTAGGCGGGGTCGCGGTGGCCGTCCGGGCGGGCGAGCACCACGGTCGCGCCTTCGAGGAGCGGCCAGAAGAACTCCCACACGGACACGTCGAAGCTGGACGGCGTCTTCTGCAGCACCCGGTCGTCCGCGCCGAGCCCGTACTCGCCCTGCGTCCACGCGAGCCGGTTCACGACGGCGCGGTGGGTGACGACGACGCCCTTGGGGAGGCCGGTGGAGCCGGAGGTGTAGATGAGGTAGGCGGCGTCGTCGGGGCGGGCGGCGACGAGGGTGACGGGGCTTGCTGCCGGCTCGTCGTCCGGGGCGTCCAGCAGCAGCACCGAAGGCGTAGCAGGAACGTTCCGCTCCGACGGCTGGGGCTGCGGCAGCCGGTCGGCCGTCGACGACAGCGTGACCACCGTCGTGGCGCCCGAGTCGGCCAGCATGTGGGTCACCCGGTCAGCCGGGTAGTCCAGGTCCACCGGCAGATAGGCGGCACCCGACTTCAGTACGCCCAGCAGCGCCACCATCAGCTCCGCCGACCGCGGCACGGCGACCGCCACGAACGTTCCCGGCCCGGCACCCCGGCCGCGCAGCCGTACGGCCAACGCCTCGGCGCAGGCGTCCAGTTCGGCGTAGCTCAGCCGCTTGCCCTCGAAGACGACGGCCGTCGCGTCCGGCGTCCGGGCGACCTGCGCCGCGAACCCTTCGGCCAGGGTGGTCGCCGGTACGAGGCGTTCCTCCCCGGCGGGACGGGCACGCAGCGCCTCGTCGGGTGAGAGCAGTTCGACGGCGCCGGCCGTGCGGTCCGGTGTCTCGGCGATGGCCTCCAGGACGCGGGCCAGGCGGTCGCCGAGCGCACGGACGGTGTCGCCGTCGAGGCGTTCCGCGTGGTGCTTGAGCCGCAGGTCGAGCCGTCGGCCGGGCTTGACGACCAGGGCGAGGGGATAGTGCACGGCGTCGTGGAAGCAGTCGCCGGTGATCCGTACGGTGCCCGAGGCGTCCCGGAGGTCGGTCTCGGCGGGGTAGTTCTCGAACACCACGAGCGTGTCGAAGAGTTCGCCGGAGCCCGCGTGCCCGGTGAGGCGCTGGATCTCGGCGAGGCCCAGGTGCTGGTGGTCCAGCAGCCGGGCCTGCTCCTCCTGGAGCCGGACGAGCAGCGCCCCGAGGGATTCGCGCGGGGTCCAACGGAAGCGGGTCGGCAGGGTGTTGATGAACAGGCCCACCATCGAGGCGATGCCCTCGACCTCGCCGTCGCGCCCGGAGACCGTGGTCCCGAACACCACGTCGTCCCGGCCGGTCAGCCTGCCGAGGAGCAGACCCCAGGCGCCCTGCACCACCGTTCCGAGGGTGACCCCGTGCTCACGGGCCCGCTCGGCGAGCCGCGCGGTGGTCCGCTCGGACAGCTCCACCCGCACATGGTCGGGCCGTACGGGAGCCGCGTCGGCCGGAGTGCCGACGAGCCGCGTCGGCTCGTCCAGTCCGGCGAGCGCGTCGAGCCAGGCGTCGCGGGCCGCGTCGCGGTCCTGCTCGGCCAGGCGGCGCAGGAAGCCGCGATAGGGGGCGACTTCGGGAAGCGAGGGCGCGTCGGTGCCGTAGTACGCCATCAGTTCGCGGTGCAGTACCGGCAACGACCAGCCGTCCGCCACGATGTGATGGAACGTCAGTATCAGTCGGCTGCGCTCCTCGCCGAGCCGGACCAGGGCGCAGCGCAACAGGGGCGGCGCGGCCAGGTCGAAGCCCCGGGCGCGCTCGTCGGCGGCCACCGCGTCGCCCAGCGACTCCCGGACCTCCCCGTCCTGCGACGACAGGTCGACCTCCCGCCACGGCAGCTCTGCGTCCCGCGTGACGATCTGCACCGGGGTGCCGTCGGGGCGCTGGCGGAAGGCGGCCCGCAGCGGCGCGTGCCGGTCCAGGAGGCCTTGCGCGGCCCGGCGCAGCACCGAGCCGTCGACGGGTCCGGTGAGGTCCAGGACCTGCTGGACGACATACGTGTCCCCGTCGGCGCCGCCGGTGAGGGAGTGGAAGAAGAAGCCCTGCTGGAGCGGGGTGAGCGGCAGCAGTTCCTCGACCGGCAGCGGGCGCGTGCCCTGGATCTCGGCGAGTTCGGCCTCGTCCACCTCCACGAGCGGGACGTCGGCGGTGTGCTCGGCGACCCGCTCGACGGCGGCCTTCGCCAGCGCCTCGACCGTGCGGTGCCGGAACACCTCACGCGTGGTGAGCCTGAGGCCCGACTCCCGTGCCCGGATGAGGAGCTGGATGGCGCTGATGCTGTCGCCGCCGAGCGCGAGGAAGTCGTCCTCGGCCGTCACGGTGTCGAGCCCGAGCACCTCGGCGTACAAGGCGCACAGCAGTTTCTCGCGGGTGGTGCGCGGGGCGCGGCCGGAGCTCATGCTCGCGTAGTCCGGGGCGGGCAGCGCTCTCGCGTCGATCTTGCCGCTGGGCGTGACCGGCAGGGCGTGCAACGGGACGAACGCCGAGGGGACCATGTAGTCGGGCAGCCACTCGGCGGCGTGCCCGCGCAACGTCCGCATCAGCGCGCCGACGTCACGGAAGGGCGCGGGCCGGTTGGCGCGCGGATGGGCGTCGGCCGTCCGGTACAGCGGGCCGAAGGGCCCGTCGAGGACGAGCACGGCGTCGAACGCCCCGTCGTCGGCGTTCCCGTTCCAGGTGAGCGCCGCCCGGTAGCCGTGCTCCGCCGCCAGCGCGTGCACGTCCTCCGGATCGGCTCCAGAGGACGCCTCCCGGCTGCTGCCGTCCAGCCGCCGCAGGTCCGCCAGGTCGTCCGCGAGGCGTGCGTTGGGCACACCGGTGACGCGGAGCCCGTCCGGCCGCCCGGCCAGCAGCTCCGTCAGTCCGCCGAGGCCGCCGACCGCCGCCCAGTCGGCCTCCGGCAGCTCCCGGGGGGCCGCCGGAGCCCCCGGGCGCAGCACGACGTCGTAGCGGTACCGGCTCAGCTCGTTGTGGTGTGTGGCCCGCTTGATCCGGATCTCCGCGTCGAAGCCGTCGAGGCCGGCGAAGAAGTCGGGGTCGAGAAGGAGTTCGCCCTCCCAGCGCACCGACTGCTCGACGGCCGTGCGCAGCGTGCTCTTGTCCTCTGCGTCCCCCGCGTCACCGGTCGCCCGCCGGGTCTCCACGGCCGCGCGCAGCGTACGCAGCAGCCGCAGGTTGCGGACGTCGCCGACGAAGATCCGGCCGCCGGGGGCCAGCAGCCCCGACACCTGGCGCAGGACGTCGACGAGGTACTCCCCGCCGGGGAAGTACTGGGCAACCGAGTTGATGACGACCGTGTCGAAGTACCCGGCCGGCAGCCCGTCGGTGTCGTGGGCGGGCCGGGCCCGCAGCTCGACCTTCGCGGCGAGGTCCGGATCGCTGTCGACCTGGGCGCGCAGCGCCGCGACGGCCGCCGCCGAGAGGTCGGTGCCCCAGTAGGCCTCGCAGTCGGGCGCGATCCGGGACAGGATCAGGCCGCTGCCGACACCGATCTCCAGCACCCTTCGGTTCGTGCCGAGTTCGCGGATACGCTCGACCGTCGCGGCGCGCCACTCGCGCATCTCCTCGACGGGGATCGGTGTCCCGTCGTACATGCTGTTCCAGCCGGCGTAGTTCTCGCGGAGACCGGATCCGTCGTGGGTGTCGGCGGAATCGGTGGAGTCCTCGGAACCGGCCGCCCCGTAGAGGAGTTCGTGCAGCTCCTTCCACTCCTCGACCCGCGCGTCCGGATCCGCGTCGCGCGGTGCGTCGAGGGCGGGGACGACATAGGCGGCGAGGCGGCGGTCGCCGGGCCGGTCCTCGCGGACGACCACGGTGACCTGGTCGACGGCCGGGTGGCCGCGCAGCACCGACTCGATCTCGCCCGGCTCGATACGGAAGCCGCGGATCTTCACCTGCGCGTCGGCGCGCCCGAGGAACTCCAGCCGTCCGTCGGCCCGCCAGCGGACCAGGTCACCGGTGCGGTAGAGCCGCTCGCCGGGCTCCCCGAACGGGTCGGCGACGAACCGCTCGGCGGTCAGGTCCGGCCGCCCGAGATAGCCCCGGGCCAGGCCGGCGCCGCCCAGGTACAACTCACCGGTGACCCCGGCCGGAACGGGCCGCAGGAACGCGTCCAGGACGTACGCCCGGGTCCCCGGGTCGGGCACGCCGATCGGGACGATCGCCCCGGCCGGGATGTCCGGATCGCACAGCCCGAGCGTGGAGTTGGTGGTGGCCTCGGTCGGGCCGTACGCGTTGAACATCATCCGCCCGCGCGCGTACCGCCCCACCAGCTCGGGGGAGACACGCTCGGTGCCCGCCAACAGCGTGGCGGTCGGCGGGAGGTGGACGTCGTCGGGCATGGCGGCGAGCAGCGCGGGCGGCAGGATCATGAAGGTGATGCCGTGCGCGTTCGCGTAGTCGGCGAGCGGCGCGCCGGGCACCCGCAGCTCCGCCGGGACGACGACGAGCCGGCCGCCGGACAGCAGCCCGAGGCACAGGTCCCAGAAGGCGACGTCGAAGCTCGGCGAGGCGAACTGCAGCACCCGGCTGTGCGGGCCGATGCCGAACCGCTCGCTCTGCGTGGCCACCAGCTTCGCCACACCGCCGTGCGAGAGGGCCACACCCTTGGGCCGGCCCGTCGAGCCCGAGGTGTAGATCACATAGGCGGCGTTCAGCACGGTGAGCGGCGCCCCGCGGTCCGCCTCGGCGGGGTCGTGGGCCGGCCGCCCGGCCAACTCGGCCGCCGTGGCGGGCGAGTCCAGCTCCAGGAGGGTCATGCCCTCGACCGGGTCGGGGAGGTCCCGCGCGGTCTCCCCGGTGGTCACCATGCAGACGGGCCGCGCGTCGCCCAGCATGTACGCGATCCGGTCCGCCGGGTAGTCGTGGTCGATCGGCAGATAGGCGGCGCCCGACTTCAGGACGGCGACCTCCGCGACGATCAGCTCGGCGGAGCGCGGCAGCGCCAGGGCGATGATCCGCTCGGGGCCCGCACCCCGCGCGATCAGCGCGTGCGCCAGGCGGTTCGCGCGCTCGTCCAGCTCGGCGTAGGTGAGTTCCTCGTCCTCGAAGATCAGTGCCACGGAGTCCGGCCGCTGCCGCACCTGCTCGGCGAACATCGCGGGCCAGGTGTCCGCCGGCACCGTGTGCGCGGTGTCGTTCCAGTCGAGGACGACCTGGCGGTACTCCTCGGGGCTCATCAGATCCAGCCGGGCGACCGGCGTCCCGGGCCGGGCCAGCGCGTCGGCGAGGAGCGTGCGGTAGTGGCCGAGGAACCGCTCGATCGTCGTACCGTCGAAGATGCCGGGGTGGTACGAGGCCCGTGCCGAGCCGTCGCCCACCTCGAGCAGCACGTCGACCGGGGCGGGCAGCTCACCGGCGGGCCGCGCGGCCGTGGCGAACGCCGTGTTGAAGAACAGGCCGCCACCGCGCGTGGGCCGGGGCCGCAGTTCCTCGACCAGGAGCCCGACCGGCACCCGGTTGGTCTCCGCCTCCTCGTGCGCCTGCGTCACCCGACGCACCAACTCGGCGAACGTCGGCTCGTGCTCGACGGACACCCGCAGCGGGAGCCCGTCATGGCCCACGGTCAGGTCCGTCGCCCCGGTGTAGCGGTGCAGCAGGGCGACGAACGCCGCGAGTCGTACGGCGTCGGGGGCATCCGGAACATCCGCCAGAGCGCGCGTGTCCCGTTCGAGAAGCGGCTGCGGCGGGTGGGGCCGATCGGCGGGCAGTGAGATCTCGAGCGGCAGCGATGTCAGCAGCCGCCGCCAATAGGCCAGGACTTCCTCGGTACCGCACACAGCAGTGAGCCTTCCCACCAGGTCGGGGTCCGGTTCTGAGCCGGGTCGCCGACATACTAAGGTAAGGGTTACCTAATTCACAGGGTGCTCATAGTGGGAGTTGCCCCGAGGGCGGGACGGCGATCCACGGAGGACCTACAGTTCAACCCGCGCTCGCCCTACAGTTAAGGCAAGCCTCATCAAAGAAAGTTGAAGACGTGGGGACCTCTACGGTCCGGGCGGCGAAAGGCCCCCGCGCGGCACTGCTGCTGACGCTCTCGGGCGTGGCCCTGCTCACACTGTGCGCCCTGTCGATGGCGTTCGGCGCGCTCGGCGTCCCCCTCGACCAGGTGTGGCACACCCTGCTCGGCGACGCCCCCAACTCCCGTATCGACAGTGTCATCTGGTCCGTGCGTGTGCCACGCACCGCCCTCGGCCTGGCCACCGGCGCCGCCCTCGGCCTCTCGGGCGCGCTGATGCAGGCGCTGACCCGCAATCCGCTCGCCGACCCCGGCATCCTCGGTGTCAGCGCGGGCGCGGCCTTCGCGGTCGTCCTGTCGGTCGGTGTGCTCGGAATCGCATCGGTGTACGGCTACATCTGGTTCGCCTTCGGCGGCGCGTTCGTCGCCAGCGTCCTGGTGTACCTCCTCGGCGGGCTCGGCCGGTCCGGCTCCACACCGGTCAAACTCGCCCTGGCCGGCGTCGCCGTGACCTCCCTGCTGTTCTCGCTGACCAGCGCCATCGCCCTCACCGACCCGGACGCCCTCAACCGCTACCGTTTCTGGAGCGCGGGCTCGCTCGCCAACCAGGACGAGGGGGTTCTCCTGCGTGTCCTGCCGTTCCTGGCCGTCGGCGCGATCCTCGCCCTCGCCTGCGCCCCGGCCCTCAACAGCCTCGCCCTCGGCGACGACGTGGCGAAGTCGCTCGGCCTCAAGCTCGGCCTGGTCCGCGTCCAGGGTGTCATCGCCGTCACCCTGCTCACCGGGGGAGCGGTCGCCGTCATCGGGCCCGTCGTCTTCGTCGGCCTGGTCGTCCCGCACATCGCCCGCGTCCTCGCCCAACTGGCCGGCGTCGGCCCGGACCACCGCTGGCTGCTGCCCCTGTCGGCCGTCCTCGCCCCCTGCCTCCTGCTGGCCGCCGACATCGCAGGCCGGCTGATCGCCCGCCCGACCGAGATCCAGGCGGGCATCCTCGTGGCCTTCATCGGCGGCCCCTTCTTCATCGCGCTGGTCCGCCGCCGACGCCTCGCGGAGCTGTGAGATGACTTCTCGACCGGGGAGGCGCGGGCCCATGGCCGGTGAGTCGTGGGGGACGTGGCCGGTGACCGCCGAACTGCGGGTCACCCTGCCCGTGACCGCCGAGTTGTGCGGGTCGCGGGTGTTGTCCGGCGAGCTTCGGAACAGGGGGCCGGTGGCCGCCGAGCCCCGGGGATCGCGGGTGTTGTTCGGTGAGTCGTCGAACGGCGGTCCCGTGGCGGCCGAGCCGTGGCGTTTCCGGCTGTTGTCCGGCGAGCCGCGGAGCGGCGGTCCCGTGGCCGCAGAGCCGAGTGGGTCGCGGGCGGGATTCGGTGAACCACGGACCGGCGGCACCGTGGCCACCGCGCCGCCGGAATGCGGCCCCGTCGCCACCGGGCCACGGCATCGGCGGTCCGTGGCCTTCGAGACCGTGCCGCCGGCGGTCCATGACGACCGAATCAGTGGAGCTGTGAGCCGATGACGACCGACCTCGCGCCCGTGCCGCCCTCGAAGGGCGCCGCGGATCCGACCCCCAGGCGCCGCACGGCCGACCGCCTCCCCTTCCGGTTCCCGGCGCCGCCCGTCTCCGGTGTCGTACGCCCCCGCCTGCTGGCCGTCTCCCTGCTGCTCGCGGCCGCCGCGTTCCTGGCGTTCGCCGTGGAGACCTCCGTCGGGGACATCGACCTCCCGCTCACCGATGTGCTGAAGGCCCTGGTGGGCACGGGCGACCCCGGCACCGAACTGATCGTGCACGAACTGCGGCTGCCGCGCGCCCTGGCCGGGCTGCTCGTCGGCATCGCGTTCGGCATCTCCGGGGCCCTTCTGCAGACCGTGACGCTCAACCCGCTGGCCAGCCCCGACATGATGGGCATCACCCAGGGCGCCGGCGCGGTGGTCGTCGCCGGGATCGTCCTCGGCTGGGACGGCGGCCTCAGCACCCAGGCCCTGGGTCTGCTGGGCGCCTTGACCGCCGGGCTGCTGGTGTACGTCCTGGCCTGGAAACGCGGCACCACCGGCTACCGCATCGTCCTCGTCGGCATCGGTATCGCCTGGATCTGCACCAGCATCACCGACTACCTCCTGGCCCGCGGCCAGCGCTTCCAGGCGCAGGCCGCCCTCGGCTGGCTCGTCGGAAACCTCAACGGCCGTACCTGGGAACAGATCGGCCCGCTCGCGATCACCATGGCCGTGCTCGTGCCCCCGGCGATCCTGCTCGGCCGCCAGATCCGCGTCCTGCAACTCGGGGACGACGTCGCCAAGGGCCTGGGTACCCGGGTCCACATCGTCCGGGTGGCCGTCCTGCTCATCTCGGTCGGGCTCGTCGCCTTCGGCACGGCGACCGCCGGACCCGTCGCCTTCGTGGCGCTCGCCGCACCCCAGGTCGCCCAGCGCCTGGCCGGCACCCCGTTCCCGCCACCCGTCGCGGCGGGGCTCACCGGTGCCGTGATGGTGCTCGTGTCCGACCTCGCCGCCCGGAAGGTCATTCCCGACACCGAACTGCCGGTCGGGATCGTCACCGGGGTACTCGGCGCACCCGTACTGCTGTGGCTGCTCATCCGCGCCAACCGCGCCGGTTCAGGAGGCTGAAGACGTGTCATCGAAGTTCGAACCGGTAACGAAGGACGACGCCCGTGCCGAAGCCTCGTCCGACTCCCGTGCGGGCACCCCGTCCGATTCCCGTGCCGAAGCCTCGCCCGACTCCCGTGCGGACACGGCGGCCGGGTCCCGCGCCGACGTTCCCACCGACTCCCCTGACGAGCCCTCGGCCGGCTCCCGTGCGGGCGCCTCGGCCGATTCCCGTACCGAAGTCCCGGTCGGCGCCCATGAAGACGACCCGGCCGATTCCCGTGCCGAGGTCCCGGCCGATTCCCGTGCCGGCACTCCCACCGATTCCCCCACGGGTTCCCGCCCCGATCCGCGTCCGGATCCCCGCGCCGGCTCCCGTGCCGACGGCCCCGAGCTGCGCGCCGAGGGTCTTCGCCTGGCCTACGACGACCGGATCGTCGTAGAGGATCTCGATCTGGTGATCCCGACCGGCCGCGTCACCGCGATCGTCGGCGCCAACGCCTGCGGCAAGTCCACCCTGTTGCGTGCCCTGGCCCGGCTGCTGACGCCCAAGGCCGGCGCCGTCCACCTCGACGGCCGCTCGGTGCACTCCATCCCGACCCGCACCCTCGCCCAGCAACTCGGGATCCTCCCGCAGACCCCCGTCGCCCCCGAGGGGCTGACGGTCATCGACCTGGTGGGGCGCGGGCGTTCACCGCACCAGACATGGTGGCGGCAGTGGTCGCAGGGCGACGAGGAGGCCGTGCACGAGGCGCTGCGGGCCACCGCCATGACCGACCTCGCCCACCGGCCCGTCGACGAACTCTCCGGCGGACAGCGGCAACGCGCCTGGATCGCCATGGCCGTCGCCCAGGGCACCCCGGTGATGCTGCTGGACGAGCCGACGACCTACCTCGACCTCGCCCACCAGATCGACGTCCTCGACCTGGTCACCGACCTCAACCGGCACCAGGGCCGCACCGTCGTCATGGTTCTGCACGACCTCAACCAGGCCTGTCGGTACGCCGACCACATCATCGCCATGAAGAACGGGCGTGTCGCGGGCGAGGGCGCCCCCGCCGACGTCATCACCGCCACGATGGTCGAGGACGTCTTCGGACTGCGCTGCGTCGTCGGCGAGGACCCTGTCAGCAGTACCCCCATGGTCATCCCGATGGGCCGCCACCACGAGGGAACGGACGCGGACTCGGACCCGGTGCCCGTGTAGGGCACCGCCGGCCGACGTGCGGCCGACGGTGCCCTCGGGCTCACGGGTCCGGGGCGGCAACGGGCTCGTGAGGGGTCGAGAGGCGGGCAGTCACCCGTGAAGGGTCCTGTACGGGCCCCCGTCACCCCTGCGAGTTCACGGGCGGGCCGTCAGGTAACCGCCCATCGTGCGGAAGTAGTCCGTCGCCGCGTACTCCGTGCCGTCCTCCGTCCGAACCCGCTTGACCACCAGCCCCGGCAGTCGTCCGGAACGGGCCTCGGCGCCGGCCACGATGACGATCCCGTCGCCCTCCCGGATGAAGATCCGCCCAGGCGTGCCGCCGTAACGTCCCTCGGACACGGCGGCCGAGACGATCCGGATCCGTTCGCCGCGGTGGTGGGTGAACGCGTTGGGATACGGGTCGGACTGGGCCCGTACGAACCGTTCCAGGTCCTCGGCGGGCCAGGTCCAGTCGATCCGGCTGTCCTCGGGGGACCGCTTGTGGAAGAAGCTCGACCGCGAGCGGTCCTGGGGTGTCCACACGGCCTTGCCCGAGGCTATGAGTTCGAGCGAGTCGGTGACGAGCGGGCCGATCAGGTCGACCGTGCGGTGGAACAGGTCCGTCGCCGTGTCGTGCGGCCCGACCTGCACCGAACGCTGCAACAGCACGTCACCCATGTCGAGTTCGGCGTCCATGCGGTGGGCCGTGACACCGACCTCCTTCTCGCCGTTGATGAGCGCCCAGATGAGCGGGGAGAACCCCGCGTACGTGGGGAGCAGCGAGTCATGGATGTTGAGCGTGCCGTGCGGTGGCAGATCGAAGATCTCGGGCGGCAGCCAGGTACGCCAGTTGTTGGCGACGATGAGGTCCGGATCCGCCTCCTTGAGCACGCGCAGGAGTTCGTCGTCGTCCGGGCGATTGCGCAGCAGCACGGGCACACCGTGCTGTTCGGCGAGATCGGCGACCGAGTCGCTCCAGATCTTCTCGTACGCGTGGTCGCTCTTGGGATGGGTGACTGCCAGGACCACTTCGTGGCCGGAATCCAGCAGTGCCTGCAGTGTCCGGTGTCCCCAGGTCTGGTACCCGAACATAACGACCCGCATATGAGCCCTCCTCAGCCGTTGCTAGGTAAGGCTTACCTTATCTAACATGTCTCTGCTGGGGGAGCTGTGTTCCACCTTGTGAAACTCTGTGACCTGTACTACGAAAGGCGATGACGCGGTGACGACGCTGCACACCGGGCCGGAAATCTACGACGTACTGGGTATCGGATTCGGCCCATCGAATCTCGCACTCGCCATCGCACTCCATGAACAGTCCGTGAACGCCGGTACGGCGGGCGGGCTGCGGGTCGGGTTCCTGGAGAGACAACCCCGGTTCGGATGGCACCGGGGGATGCTGATCGACGACGCCACCATGCAAGTGTCCTTCCTGAAGGACCTGGTGACGATGCGCGATCCCACCAGCGACTTCAGTTTCCTGTGCTATCTGCGCGACCGGGGCCGGCTCGTCGACTTCCTCAACCTGAAGACCCTCTTCCCCCTGCGCATCGAGTTCCACGACTACTTCGAGTGGGCCGCCGCCCGTGTCGCGCACCTCGTCGAGTACTCCGCCGAGGTCGTCTCCGTGCGCCCCGTCACCCGGGACGGCGAGGTCCGCTACTTCGACGTCACCAGCCGCACCCCCGGCGACCCGGAACGGCTCACCGTCCGCCGTGCCCGCAGCATCTGCGTGGCCGCCGGCCTGGAACCGCACCTTCCGCCCGGCGCGGCCCTGTCCGACCGTGTCTGGCACACCAGTGAGTTGCTGCCCCGCGTCGAACAGGCCCAACGCTCGGGACGGCCGATACGCCGTGCCGTCGTCCTGGGCGCCGGACAGAGCGCGGCGGAGGCCGTGGACTACCTCCACCGCAGCTTCCCCGAGGCCGAGATCTGCTCCGTGTTCGCCAAGTACGGCTACACACCCGCCGACGACAGCCCCTTCGCCAACAAGATCTTCGACCCCGAGGCCGTCGACCTGTACTACGGCGCGCCCCGCGAGGTGAAGCAGTCGCTCTTCGACTACCACCGCAGCACCAACTACTCCGTCGTGGACATGGACCTGATCGAGTCGCTCTCGCGGTCCATGTACCAGGAGAAGGTCCAGGGCCGGGAGCGGCTGCGGATGATGAACGTCTCCCGCCTGCGCGAGGTGGAGGCGGGCACGGACGAGGTCAAGGTGACGGTGGAGTTCCTGCCGACGGGGGAACGCGAGGTTCTCTCCGCCGACCTCCTCGTCCACGCCACGGGCTACCGGCCGCGGGGCATCGGCGACAACCTGGGGGAGATCGGCAAACTCTGCCTGCGCGACGACGAGGACGCCTTGCAGGTCGGCCGTGACCACCGGGTGGCCACCGCCCCCGATGTCACCGCGGACATCTACCTCCAGGGCGGCACCGAACACACCCACGGCCTCACCTCGACCCTGCTCTCCACCACGGCCGTCCGCGCCGGCGAGATCTGCGACTCCATCCTCGCCCGCCGCACGACGGACCTGACGACGACGGAGGCATGAGCGCCTGACGCCATGAGCGGCTGACACCGGGGGCGGGCGCCGCGCGGCGCCCGCCCGTCTACCGGCGGTCGGCGTCCGCGTCGACCGCGCCCCGCCGACGCACTCCCTTGGCCAGCGCTCCGCCCAGGAACCCGGTCACGAGTCCCCAGAGCACGGCGAGCCCGAGCGTGGACCACAGTCGTGGCCGCAGGAACAACTCCCCGCCCAGGTCGCCGCCGAGGTCGCCGATCCCGATGACCGACAGTCCGTAGTGCGCGGAGATCCGGGCCATCAGGCAGATCATCAGGACGGTGAGCGCGAGGGCGGCCGCCATGTGCACGGCGTGCTGCCACAGCCGGGTCCGGGCCGGGGAGCGGGCCGCCATCACGAACGCGGCGACGAGCAGCAGCACGACGTTCACGACCGGGAGCCACCACACCCGGCCGTCGTACTCGGCGAGCGAGCCCAGGTTCAGGGTGGACACGTCGGGCCCGCGCACGACCTCGTCGAGGATCTTCGGCATCGGCAGCCCGAAAGGCCCCTCGACCTGGCTGTCCCAGGTGGCGCCCAGGCCGATCGTGAAGGTCAGCCACATGACGTTCGGCAGGCCCAGCAGGATCAGCGCGGTCGTCTCGGCGGCGTGCCCACGGGTCAGTGCCACCACGACGCCGATCACCAGCCCGAGCCCGACGTACGCCAGCAGCAGGCCGACCATGGCGTACGCGGCCGGGCGCACCGACTCCTGGAACCGCAGCAACCGCGCCGGGAGCGGCGCCCCGCGCGACACCAGCAGCGCCAGGACGAGGACCCCTGCGAGCCACAGCAGCCCGAAGAACACCGTCGGCGCCACGGCCGTCTCGAACCCCACGTCGGCGGAGGTGCCGAAGAAGTCGCCCACGTCGCCCAGCGAGACGTCGAAGGTCTGCCGGGCCGCGAGGGCGAGGCCGATCAGCGCCGCCAGCCACAGGACGGCGATGCGGGCGGCCCAGCCCGCGAGTTCGGCCGCCCCCGCGACCGCCCGGTGGCGCAGGGGCCGCAGGAACCCGGCGGCGATCACCAGTGCGCCCACGAGGGTCACCGACAGCGGGATCACGGTCAGGCCCGCCTGGGTCTCGGCGATGGACCCGGCGCCGCCGGAGAGTTCGATCGTGCCGCCGACCGCCGTCACGACGGTGGCCGCGACGACCCGGGGGAACGCGCCGTCCGGGAGGTCCGCCGCACCCGCCGCCCACAGCCCGAGGGACGCCACCACGATCATCGCGACCAGCCCGGCCAGCACGGTGGCGAGGGCCTGGAGCCAGCCGTGGCGGGCGACCGCCCGCTCAGGTGCTGTCGTCTGCCGAGGAGGCAGGGTCTGGGGACTCACTCTTGCCACGCTAAGCACGGCGCAGGCACTCCGCGCGCCGGGAGCTCGGAACCCCTCGGCCTGCGGCGGTGCCCCTTCGGCTTGCGGGGGGCACGGGACCAGAGCACACAATGGCCCTGTTGTGGAACGAAGCGGCATTGAATGGATGAAATATCTGAATCGCCGCAGCAGCCCTACGGCGGGAGAAGACCCGTGAGCTCCGAACAGCCGTCCTCCGGCCGCCCGACAGGACCGCCCTCCGGCCCCCTGTCCGGGCCGTCGCAGCCCAGCCCCGCCCCGGCCGACCCGACGCGGCCGAGCGGCCGGGTGCCCCCGGAGCCGCCGAGCGGTGCCTCGGGCCCGGGTGGCACCGGAGGGCCGGGCGGAACCGGTGGTTCCGGCGGCGGGTCAGGGGGACCCGGCGGGCGCGGCACAGGCCCCGGCGACTCCGGGCAGCAGCCCGCGAGCCCCGGCCATCCGTGGTGGCGGTCCGCTCCCCGTATCGCCCTCATGGTCACCGCGGCCGTCGTCGCCGTGGTCCTGATCATCGTCCTCACCCGTTCCGACGACTCGGGCGGTTCGGCCGGCGGAGAGGTCTTCCTCCAGGCCGCGGGCAAGTCCGGCCCCGACCCGTTCACCGAGTCGACGGCCACGGACAGCTCCACCCCGCCCGAGACCCCCACGGCCACACCGAGCAGCTCGGAACCCGCCAATGTGACCCGTGCCGTGGACGGTTCGTCCCCCGGTCTCTACGGCGGTACGCGCAACGTCGCCAGCTGCGACGTCGAGAAGCAGATCAAGGTGCTCGGGGCGAACCCCGCCAAGAACGACGCGTTCGCCTCCGTCGCCGGCGTCGAGTCCCCCGACGTACCCGCCTATCTGCGCGCACTCACCCCGGTGCAGCTGCGCATGGACACCCGCGTCACCAACCACGGCTACCGCGACGGCGCCGCCACCAGCTACCAGGCCGTCCTGCAGTCCGGGACCGCCGTCCTCGTCGACGACCGAGGGGTGCCCCGGGTGCGCTGCGCCTGCGGCAACCCGCTGAAGCCGCCGGTCGCGCTGAAGACCACACCCGAGCCGAAGGGCGACTCCTGGCCCTCGTACCGGCCGCAGAACGTCGTGGTGGTCGAGCGCTCGACGGTGATCATCAACGTCTTCGTCCTCTACGACCCCGACCACGACGAATGGTTCACCCGCCCCTCCGGCGACACGGGCGGCAAGGACAAGAAGACCACCCCGCCCGTCAACCAGCCCTCGCCGTCGGTGTCGACGTCGTTCTCCGAGGAACCGCCCTCGAAGTCGCCCAAGCCGTGCCCGTCGTCCCCGAGCGGAGCCACGGACGACGGGCGGAAGGCCGACGGCGCGACGGAGACCGCGACGGGCCGGGACGCCGACGACAGCGCGAGCCCCTGCCCCTCCTCGTCCTCGGTGACCCCGTCCACCTCGCCCCCGTCTCAGCCGGAGACGCCGACCTCCGAGCCCACGACGGCGCCGGAGAGCCCCGAGTCGGCCGACTCGCCGCCGGACGACACCACGACGACCGAGTCGGCCTCCCTCTACGACACCCCGGAGTCGATCACCCCGGGCTCCTGACCGGTCGGCGAAGCCGCACGGCGCGTGTGCGCCTCACTCGTCGATCGCCGACCCGAACAGGGCGTCCACGTAAGGCGCCCCGAGCGAAGCACCGTTGTACGTCCACGACCCCGTGGCCGTGATGCCGCCCGCGCCCGCCGAGAGCACCCAGACATGACCGTCGCCGGTGTTCTCGCCCGGCGCGGCGGCCAGCAGCCCGAAGCGGCCGTCGCTGTTCGGGTCGGTCAGCCGGACCTGGGCGCCCCACTTGTCGCCCTTCTCGGCGGCACCTGGCACGTCCGCCGAGTCCTGGTCCCACGACCTGGCGCCGGTAGAGGTCAGCCCGGAGGCCGAGCCGCGCAGCACCCACACGGCACCTGCGTCCTTTACCGTCCCGATGTCCTCGCCCGCCGCGCCGATCGCCACGTCCGCGTACCCGTCCCCGTCGGTGTCCGCTACCGACAGGTCCGAACCCCAGCCGTCGCCGGCCTCGGCGACACCGGGCACACCGGGGGAGTCCTGCACCCACCAGTCGGGTTCCGCCGCCGGACCGTCAGGACCGCCGAGGCGCACGCCGACCAGACCGCCGGTCTGCGTCTCGCCGGGCTGGTCGTCCGGGGAATTCGGCTCGCCGGTCACCAGGTCGTCGTACCCGTCGTCGTTGATGTCCCCGGACGCCGCGACCGGACCGCCGCGCAGATCACGCTCGTACTTCAGCCCGTCGGCGTTCCCCGACAGATACGCGGACCAGCCGTACCCCGGCTCCTCCCCGACGCTCAGCCCCGACACGACCAGGTCGGCGAAGCCGTTCTTGTCGTAGTCGCCGGTGGTCAGGGACGTGGGCCGGATGTCGCGGGCCTCGGCCTCGGCGCCGAGCCGCCGGGTGGACTCCCGGCGCATCGAACTCGGTGCCGCGTCGTCGTACGCGAACAGTTCGAGGCCGTACCCGTCGAGGACGGCGAGGATGTCCCCTTCGCTCTCGGCGGTGAAGCGGGCCGCGGCCAGACCGGCGCCGAACCGCTCACCGGCGGCGGGCTCCTGGGTCTCCAGCCAGTCGCTCTCGGCGCCCTTGAGCCCGGCCTTCGAGCCCCACAGGACGGCCACGCCGCCCGCGTCCTTGACCGAGCCGAGGTCCTCGCCGGGAATGCCGACCACCGCGTCGTCGAACCCGTCGCCGTCGAGGTCGCCGGTGGCGACCGCCCGGCCGAACCCGTCACCCGTCTCGGCCGCGCCGGCGACCCCCGACGTCGACTGGCTGAATCTGGCGACGTTGCTCGTACCGATGCCCTTGGTCGAGCCGTACTGCACGGTCACCAGTCCCGCGCCGCTCTTGCCGCTGACGGTGGCTCCGGGCGCGCCGACCAGGACGTCCTCGTATCCGTCCCCGTTGAAGTCGCTGTTGCGGTCACTGGCCTGGGTGCTGCCGGGCACCCCGGCGTACGCGGACGGCGCGGTGGCGATCGCCGCGCCGGAGACGAGAAGAAATGTGGCGGCAGCGAGTGCTGCCGAACGGTTCTTGCGCATGTACGGCTCCAGACAGTAAGAAAGGCCGGGCAGCGCGGGGGTGTCCGGAAAGGGCCCGTTCCTTGTCCGGCGACCTGTTTGACACCGCATGGGGCGCAAGGGTTGTACGGGAGTTCACAGAAACCGCCGTCGGTCTCGGAGAGCCGAGGAGCGAAAAGCAGTGGCGGACCGCCTCGGTGACGACCGATGCTCCTCCGCATGACCGACCATCGTGATACGCGGCCCGACGAACAGCCACTGCCGGAGCGGAGGACGGGGTGGGGCGACAGGTTCGTCGGCCCCGAGGGGGACCCGCGCGGCGAGGGAGGATTCGACGGGGAACGGGCCACGCTGGTCGGATACCTGCGCAACCAGCGGCTGACCCTGGAGCTGAAGTGCGCGGGTCTCGACGCCGAGGCCCTGGCCCGCCGCGCGGTGCCACCGTCGAACATGTCACTGCTCGGGCTCGTACGCCACCTGGCCGGCGTGGAACAGTACTGGTTCCGTGAGGCGTTGGCGGGCGAGCCGGCGTCGCCGCGCCACTATCGTGCCGGGGACGACCCCGACGGGGACTTCAACGACGCCGTGGCCGACGAGGAGGCCGTCGCCGACGCCTGGAAGACCTGGCGCTGCGAGGTCGACTTCGCCGAGCGTTTCGTGGCGGCCGCCCCCGACCTCGCCGTCGCCGGCCGCCACGACGACGAACCCATCGCCCTCCGTGAGGTGCTCGTCCACATGATCGAGGAGTACGCCCGCCACAACGGCCACGCCGACTTCCTGCGCGAACGCATCGACGGCCGCATCGGTCAGTGAGACCCCGGAGCGGATTCCCGACGATTTCCCTGAGGGCGGAACGCCGCCCTCTTCCCCTCCCGCACGGAGTTCCTAGGCTGAAGAAGTGAGCCAACAAGCCTCGAACGAAGCCCGAGTCATCACCCTGCGCCCGGCGACGGCCCCTCCGGCCGGCCCACCCGCCAAGGAACCCCTCTGGCGCGACCTCGTCGGCGACGTACTCCGCCGCGAACGGCTCGCCCAGGAACGCACTCTGAAGGACGTCGCCGACGAGGCCCGCATCTCGATGCCGTATCTCTCCGAGGTGGAACGAGGCCGCAAGGAAGCCTCGTCGGAAGTCCTCGCGGCCGCGGCCCAGGCCCTGGGCCTGGGCCTGGGCGACCTGCTGTCCCTGGCCCAGACGGAACTGACCCGCCACACCACCCGCAGGACGTCCGGGGTTCCCTACAACGGACTGTGCCTCGTGGCCTGATGCTCCCGCCCCGCGCCCTGAAGGGGCGCGGGGCCGCGTCGACAGGCGGCTTTCGCCGCGTGGGCGCGTTTCGCCGCATGGCGCGAGCAGTCACGTCCGGACCGCGGCCGCCGGAAGGAGCGACGCATCCTCCCCGCTCGGCGAGCCTCAGACCCCCACCAACCGCCGATTCAACACCTCGTCCGCCAGCCCGTACGCCACCGCCTCCTCCGCTGTGAACACCTTGTCCCGATCCATGTCGGCCCGCAGCTCGCCCACATCACGCCCCGTGTGCCGCGCGAGCACCCCCTCGACCTGCGCCCGGATCCGCACCATCTCCTTGGCCTGGAGGGCGAGATCGGAGACCGTCCCCTGACGTCCCCCGCTCGCCGGCTGCCCCAGCAGCACCCGCGCGTGCTCCAGCACGAACCGCCGCCCGGGATCCCCGCCCGCCAGCAGCACCGCCGCGGTCGAGGCCGCCTGCCCGACGCAGAACGTCGAGATCGGCGCGCGCACGTACGACATCGTGTCGTAGATCGCCATCAGCGAAGTGAACGATCCCCCGGGCGAGTTGAGGTAGATCGCGATCTCGCTCTCCGGTGCCGACGACTCCAGATGGAGCAGCTGCGCGATGACGACGTTCGCCACCCCGTCGTCGATCTCCGTGCCGAGGAAGATGATCCGCTCGGACAGCAGCCGGCTGAACACGTCGTACGACCGCTCGCCCTGCGGGGTCCGCTCGACCACGTTCGGAATGGTGTACGTCCCCATCACTGCAGTCCCATCCGTCGGCGTGAAGAGGCCGGCCGAACGTCGTCGAGCGACTCGACGACCCGGTCGACCATCCCGTACTCCTTGGCCTGCTCGGCCGTGAACCAGCGGTCACGGTCGCCGTCCCGGGAGATCGTCTCCTCGCTCTGGCCGGTGTGCTCCGCGGTGATCCGTTCGATGGTCCGCTTGGTGAACTCCAGGTTCTCCGCCTGGATCTCGATGTCGGCGGTGGTGCCGCCGATGCCCGCCGACGGCTGATGCATCATGATCCGCGCGTTGGGCAGGGCGAACCGCTTGCCGTGCGTGCCCACGCTCAGCAGGAACTGGCCCATGCTCGCCGCGAAGCCCATCGCCAGCGTCGACACGTCGTTCGGGACCAGCCGCATCGTGTCGTAGATGGCGAGGCCCGCGGTCACCGAACCGCCCGGACTGTTGATGTAGAGGCTGATGTCGGTGCGCGGGTCCTCCGCCGACAGCAGCAGCAACTGGGCGCAGACCCGGTTCGCGGAGACCTCGTCGACCTGGGTGCCGAGCAGGACGATCCGTTGCGCGAGGAGCCGCGCCGCGAGATGGTCGTCGAAGCGTGACGGCGAGGTGTCGCCCTCCTCGGCGCGCGGGGCGAGCGTCGGGGCCCGGCCGGTGATCAGTGGAGTCACGGTTCCTCCCTGTGGATGGACGCGACCGCGGTGGCCGCTGTCTCCACTCTCCCCATGGACCGCCCCTCACCTGGCCTTTCTCTGCCCACGGCAGATTCGCCGACAGCAGAGCGACGACCGCCCGCCAAGGTCGGCCACATCTCGTGCCCGCGCCACCGATGAGTTTCGGGACCAGGATCGGTCGACACAGAGACGAACACACCCCGCCGAAGGAGGCACCCATGTCCAGTGACGGATTCACCACCTGCCTGTGGTTCGACGGCCAGGCCGAGGAGGCGGCCGCCCACTACGTCTCGATCTTCAAGAACTCCCGGCTCGGCCGGGTCACCCACTACGGCGAGGGCGCACCCCAGCCGGCCGGTTCCGTGCTCACCGTGGACTTCGTGGCCAACGGCCAACGGTTCGTGGCCCTGAACGGCGGCCCGCAGTTCAAGTTCACCGAGGCCGTCTCCTTCCAGATCCTCTGCGCCGACCAGGACGAGATCGACCACTACTGGAACAGCCTCACCGAGGGCGGCGAGCCCGGTCCCTGCGGCTGGCTCAAGGACCGGTTCGGGGTGTCCTGGCAGGTCGTGCCCACCGCCCTCATCGAGATGATCAGCGACCCCGACCCGCAGAAGGCGTCCCGCGCGACGGCGGCGATGATGTCGATGGGCAAACTCGATCTCGCCGCGCTGGAGAGGGCGTACGCGGGCGAGTAGCCGGCTTCCCGGAAACCTTCCCCCTTGGTGGGTGGCCCCCAGGACCGGGCCTCCCACCGGGGAAGTGCCTGGATTTCGACGAATCTTTACCTGAGCCGGGTAGCGGTCGCAAAGGACGCCCGTGAGGCTTTCCTGTGCACCACCCGTTACCCGGAGGAACCTTGAACGTCTCCTTGACCACCTGGCTGCTCACGATCGTCGCCCTGTGCGTACTGGTCGCCGTCGACTTCTTCATCGGCCGAAAACCCCACGACGTGTCGATCAAGGAGGCCGGTATCTGGTCGGCCGTCTGGATCGCCCTGGCGATCGCGTTCGGCCTGGTCGTGCTGGCCGTCGGCGGGGGCAAGCCCGCGGGAGAGTTCTTCGCGGGCTTCATCACCGAGAAGTCCCTGAGCGTCGACAACCTCTTCGTCTTCGTCCTGATCATGGGCAAGTTCGCCGTGCCCTCGCAGTACCAGCAGCGCGTGCTGATGGTCGGTGTCCTCATGGCGCTCGTGCTCCGCGCGATCTTCATCGCGGCCGGCGCGGCGATCATCTCCACCTTCTCCTGGGTCTTCTACCTCTTCGGCGCGTTCCTGATCTACACCGCCTGGAAGCTGGTGGAGGACGCCCGCAAGGGGAGCCACGAGGAGGAGTACGAGGAGAACAAGCTCCTCAAGGCAGTGGAGAAACGATTCGGAGTGGCCGACCGGTACCACGGCACCAAGCTGTGGATCGAGGAGAACGGCAAGCGCGTCATGACGCCGATGCTCGTCGTGATGCTCGCCATCGGCTCCACCGACGTCCTCTTCGCCCTGGACTCCATCCCCGCGATCTACGGCCTCACCCAGGACCCGTACATCGTCTTCACCGCCAACGCCTTCGCCCTGATGGGCCTGCGCCAGCTGTACTTCCTCATCGGCGGCCTCCTGAAGAAACTCGTCCACCTCTCCTACGGCCTGTCGATCATCCTCGGCTTCATCGGTGTCAAACTCGTCCTCCACGCCCTGCACGAGTCCGGCGTCCACGTCCCGGAGATATCCATCCCCTTCTCGCTCGGCTTCATCGTCCTGGTCCTGGCCGTGACGACGGTGACGAGCCTGTGGGCCTCGAAGCGACAGCAGCAGGAGGAGGAGGAGCGGGCGGCGGCCTCGGGAGACGACGAACACACCTCACAGCCGGTCTAGGAGGCTTCGTCGGCGATGGCCCGCGCGATCTCGCGGGCCATCCGCGTGATGCCGGGCGACGGCACCGGGCACGGCCTCGGCCTGGACGTGGTCGGGGCCAGGCAGAAGTGCAGGTAGTCCTTGTCGTGGTGGAGGGCCGTGCGGGCACGACCCGGCTGGGTGCAGTAGCCGTCGTGCTCGCGTTCGTACGCGGTGCACGGCAGGTACTGGGCCCAGGTGTAGCGGGCGGAGGCCGGGCTCACGGCCCGGCCGGCGTCGGCGACGATGTCACCGGAGGCCCTGGCCTGCTTCTCGTACAGGGCGTTGACCCGGCGGACCCGGTCCGGGGTCATCGGGTCAGGGCCCTGCAGCACCCACACGATCGTCGGCCGGCGCGTGCCGCCCGCGTTCGCGATCTGGTCGGTGAGCTGCTCGGCGGCGGCCGTGTACCGCCGGAAGTACTCCGTGCGGGCCTTGCCATAGGTGATGCCGTCCATGCAGGGCGTGTAGTCCCACGCGTTGCCCCAGAACTGCAGCACCACATAGTCCGGGCTCAGCCGACGCACCAGCGCCGCCGCCTTGTCCTGGCCCGGGACGAGCGACCGGTCGGCGGTGCCCTCCAGGTAGTCGCACAGGGTGGTGCCCGAGTACGGGGCGCTCGTGTAACGGGCGTCGAGGTCGTCCTTCAGGAACGCGCCGAGGACGTTCTGGTTCTCCGTGGCGAGCGAGTCCCCGAGGTAGAGCACCTTGGGCGCCGGTTTCACCGCGCCGGCGTCGGTGGTGTCACCGTCGGTGTCCGGGCGCGCGGTGGCGGCCCGCTGACGCGTGGTCGGTGACGCGTCCGGCGCCGCGGCCGACGGCGGTGCCTCGTCCGGCGCGGACTCCGGATCCCCGCACGCGCCCAGCAGCAGCGCGGCGAGCACCGCCCCCGCCATTCCCGTGATCCACGGCTTGCGCATACGGCGACTCCCGCCCCGGCCATCGAAACGGTTCCCCAGGCAAGCACAGCGCGGGTCAGGGCGGAAGACCCGTGTCGGCCACGAGGGCGCCCGGTTCGGCCGGACGCCCCACGCGGTCAGGTCACGGAGTCATGCCGCCGGAGCACGCGGCACCCGGCTCCGGCGTCTGCTCGCCCTGAACGTACTTGGTGAGGAACTTCTGCACCCGGGGGTCGGA
Organism: Streptomyces europaeiscabiei; assembly: GCF_036346855.1. Classification (NCBI taxonomy): domain Bacteria; kingdom Bacillati; phylum Actinomycetota; class Actinomycetes; order Kitasatosporales; family Streptomycetaceae; genus Streptomyces; species Streptomyces europaeiscabiei. Next base: position 559,193 of record NZ_CP107841.1, on the reverse strand, counting down.
CGCCTTGTCCACCTTCAGCTGGTGCTCCCAGGCGCTCAGCACGATGGGCGAGGACTGGTCCTCGTAGGGACTCATGAACGTGTACGTCGTCTTCTTCACGAGCCCGGTCAGCGACTCGACGTCGGCCTTGGCCGCCTTGTCGTTGTACGTGACCCAGACGGCGCCGTGCTCCAGCGCGTGCACCGCGTTCTCGTTCGGCACGGCCTTGGTGTACACCTGCTTGTCGCAGTTGACCCAGACCTGGTTGTGGTCGCCGCCCACCGGCGGGCTCATCTTGTAGTCGACGGGCTCGGCGACGTGGTTCTGGGTGAGCTTCGACCAGCTCTTCACGCCGTCCACCGGCGCAGCCTTCGCCGCGGCCTCCGCCTCCTCCTTCTGCTGGGCGGAGTCGATCAGGTACCAGCCGCCGCCGACGAGTCCGGCGAGGATCACGGTGGTGACGCCGATCATGAGCATGCGCATGCGCCGCTCACGGGCCTGCTCCGCCTTGCGTATCTCCTCGACGCGGGCGCGCCGCGCCGCCTCCCTCGCCTTCGGGCTGTTGTTCTTGCCCTTGGGGCCGCTGTTGTTGGCCTTCGCCTTGGATGAAGCCATGGGGTGTCCTTCTCCCCGCCGTGCCCCGCACGGGCCCGGCGGTTCTGCGAGTCGTCTGGGATCTGTCGAGCGGGCCGGTGGCCGGCCTAGACGCGGAGCAACTGCAGTTCGTGGAGATCGGGAGGGCGGGCCCGCCCCGGCTCCCGGTAACCGTCGAGCGCCACCGGGGCCGGCGCCGTGGCGGGCTGCCAGGACGCGGCGGTGTGGTCGGCGCCGGGCAGCGGAACCTGGCCCAGCACCGCGGCGGGGTCGGGGGCGTGACAGTCGTGCCCGCCGGGACCGTGCTCACAGGGGTCGCGCTCCACCTGGCTCGCCCACGCGGCGCCGAACCCCTTCGCAGACGGCCCCGCCGACACCGAATGCGGGCGCTGCGCCGGGGCCTCACCGGGAGGCGAGCCCGCGCAGAACAACAGGAACGTGGTCAGGGCCAACGCGACCACGAGCATCAGGTGTGCCGACCGGCCCCGGGCGCACGGCAGCGCCGTACGTCTGAAGGTTCGGCCGGACATGGGGGCACCTCACGAGTCGAGGCGAACGGGAGTGCGAGCGCCGCTGAAATTATCAGACGACGCACAGCCGTGGTCCCGTCCCGTGGATCCCGTACCGGTTTCACGCGGTCCGTCCCGTTCGGCGCGCGTCCGGGACGGGTCCTGACTAGCGTGAGAGCCGGGAAACCACCTGAACGAACCGAGGAGAGTGGCAGCGATGGCCGCACATCCCGAGGGAACGCCCTGTTGGGCCGACGCGATGTTCAGCGACGTCGAGGGGGCGAAGAGTTTCTACGGCGACGTACTGGGCTGGACGTTCGGCGAGTCGTCCTCCGAGTACGGCAACTACACGCAGGCGTACGTGGACGGCAAGGCGGTTGCGGCGGTCGTCCCGCCGATGCCCGGCCAGGAGGGCCAGTCCGCCTGGTGCCTGTACTTCGCCTCGTCCGACGTGAACGCCACCGCGGCCAAGGTCCGTGACAACGGCGGCGAGGTGCTGATGGAGCCGATGCAGGTCGGCGAGTTCGGCTCCATGCTGCTGGCCCGCTCCCCGGATCACGTCGTCTTCGGCGTCTGGCAGGCAGGCATCCACGAGGGCTTCGAGGCCATGGGTGTGCCCGGCGCGTACATCTGGGCCGAGATCTTCACCCGTGAACCCGAGAAGTCCGACACGTTCTTCCCGGCCGTCTTCTCGTTCCGGGCCAAGCAGATGGACGACCCCCACAGCCCCCAGATGGACTTCCGGGTCTTCGACCTGGGGAAGGGCCCGCTGCTCGGCCGGATGAAAATGACCGCGGAGGACTTCCCGCCCGAGGTGCCCTCGTACATCAACGTGTACTTCAGCGTTCCCGACTGCGACGACGCGGTGGCCAGGGCCACCAAGCTGGGCGGCGTCCTGCGCTTCGGCCCGATGGACACCCCCTTCGGCCGCTTCGCCGCGCTGAGCGACCCGCAGGGCGCGTCGTTCTCGGTCATCGACGTCACCAGGACACAGGGCGAGATGCCGGCGCTCTCGGACGTCGGCTGAGCGGGTACGGCGCCGGGGGCGTGGAACCCGTGGACGGCCCCACGCCCCCGCGCATGGCATGATCGAGCGCATGCCGGAACGTGTTGTGGCCGCCTGTGACGGAGCGTCCAAGGGAAACCCCGGACCAGCGGGCTGGGCCTGGGTGGTCGCCGAGGACGATGAGATCCCTTCGCGCTGGGAGGCCGGCCCGCTGGGCAGGGCCACCAACAACATCGCCGAACTCACCGCGCTGGAGCGGCTGTTGGCGGCCACCGACCCGGCCGTCCCGATCGAGATCCGGATGGACTCCCAGTACGCGATGAAGGCGGTCACCACCTGGCTGCCCGGCTGGAAGCGGAACGGCTGGCGCACGGCCGCCGGCAAGCCGGTCGCCAACCGTGAACTCGTGGTCCGCATCGACGAGTTGCTGGACGGCCGCTCCGTGGAGTTCCGCTACGTCCCCGCGCACCAGGTCGACGGCGACCGCCTCAACGACTTCGCCGACCGTGCGGCGAGCCAGGCGGCCATCGTGCAGGAACCCGCCGGCACCGAGCTGGGCTCCCCGGAACCGCCGGCCGCGCCCGACACGGCCCCGTCCCGCTGGAGCGCGGCGAAGAAGTCCGGGAAGTCCGGCAGGCCCGGCGCCCGTACCGGCTCGTCCTCGTCCTCGGCGTCGTCCCGCACGATCAAGGCGAAGTTCCCCGGCCGCTGCCTGTGCGGCCGCCCGTACGCCGCCGGTGAGCCCATCGCCAAGAACGACCAGGGCTGGGGCCACCCGGAGTGCCGCACGGCGGCGGCCGGAGCCGAGTAGCCCCCGGGCGGACCGCACGGGAGACGTGGGGGTCACACGACTGTGCCGCGCCACTCCCCGGTCTTCCGGTCGCGCTTCTCGATGAACTTCTTGAAGCGCTCCAGGTCACCCCACGTGATCAGGCCGCGTCGAACGTGTAGTGCGCGGTGTGGTCCAGCAGCGCCGCCGGGGCCGTGTCGTTCCACGGCTTCATCGTCTCGTTCAGGTCGACCACGTTCGGCGTCCCGGCGGCAGGCACGTACGGAGAACCCGGGTGCAGGCGCTGCCAGTCGGCCCACAGCTTGTCGACGAACGCGTGGTGCAGCCAGAAGACCGGGTCGTTGGGCGAGACTCCGGTGCCCATCTGGCCGCCCACCCAGACGTGCACCCGGTTGTGGAGGTTCACGCCCCGCCAGCCCTCCAGGTGGTTGCGGAAACCGTCCGAGACACTGTTCCAGGGCGCCATGTCGTACGTGGACATCGCCAGCACGGAGTCCACCTCGGCCCGGGTCGGCAACTGCCGCACCGCGCTCCCGAGGGAACGCCGCAGGTAGGTCCGGCCGTCGATGCGCACGTTGATCGGCCAGTTCCCGGTGGACGCCGCGAACGGCCCGTCCGTCACGCGCCCGTCGCGGCTGCGCCCGGTGCCGCCGAGGAAGTCCGGAGCCCACAGGGACGAGCGTGCCGTGCGGTCGGCCGTCCAGTCCCAGTAGGGCAGCGCGACGGTGGGGTCCACGGACTGCAGGGCCCGCTCGAACTCCAGCAGGAATCTGCGGTGCCAGGGGAGGAAGGACGGCGAACGGTGGCCCGTACGTTCGCCGTTGTCGGTGTCGCCGAGGATGAACGCGTTGTGCGTCGTGACGAACTCGTCGTAGCGGCCGGAGCGCTTCAACGCGATCAGCGCGTCGACGAAACGCCGCTTCTCGTCGGCGGTCAGGGTCGCCTGGTTCTTGCGTACGGTCATGGCTCTGCGGCTCCTTGCGGTGTTCGCGGTGGTTCGGGTGATCAGTTGAAGGGGACGAGACGGGCGCCCTGGAGCTCGTCGACCGCGGCGCGGGCGGCGGCGCGCGGGGTCGGTACGGGGGAGTAGTGGCTGACGACGCTGATCCAGCTGCCGTCGGCGTTCCGCATCACGTGCAGCTCGGCCCCGTCGACGAACACGGCGTACCCGGCGCCGTGATGGTGACCGCCGCCGTCGGTGGCGTGCCCCTGTATCCGGCGGCCTCGGTAGACCTCGTCGAAGGCCTGGGGGGCCCGCGGGTCCAGGTGGCCGCCGTGGTCGTCCGCGACGGCGGCGGTGAGCGGGGCGCCGACGGTCACGGCGAGGGCGGCCGCGGCGCCGAGGGCATGGCGGCGGGAGATGTCGGGCATGCGGAAACCTCCTGGGAGGGGGGACTTGATGACTCGTCATGCCTATCGATCCGGTGGGGAACCGGAGAAATCCCAGGAAGCCGGTTGGCTGCGATCCGGACAATTAAGTAAATGTCGTGCAAGGTTGAACAAAGATGATCTTGTTGTGATGGATCTTCGATCGTGGGCGGAGGGGGAAATTCCGCCCGGTGGCGCGAGTGCGGCCGATGGTCTTGCGGTGATTGCGTGAATCGAGTGGTCGGCATCACCCGGGCAAAGTGACGCGAATCCGGGGCACACGCGCACTGCTACTCTTCGTGGTCAATTGATCGCTTTGCGCAGCGAAATGGGAGTGTGCGTGAAGATCGCGTGCGTCGGCGGCGGACCCGCAAGCCTGTACTTCTCGATCCTGATGAAGCGGCAGGACCCGTCCCACGACATCACCGTCCATGAACGGAACCCGGCAGGATCGACGTACGGCTGGGGCGTGACCTACTGGTCCGAGCTGCTGGACAAACTCCGGGAGAAGGACCCCGAGACGGCCCTCGCCATCAGCGAGAACTCCGTCAACTGGAACAGCGGGGTGGCCCACGTCCGCGACCGTACGACGGTCCAGCCCGGCGACGACGGCTTCGGCATCGGCCGGCGCCGCCTGCTCGAACTGCTCGCCGAACGGGCGCGGGCCCTCGGTGTCCGCGTCGAGTACGAGGACGGGATCACGGCCGACGACCTGCCGGACGCCGATCTCGTCGTCGCCGGCGACGGCGTCAACAGCACGGTGCGCGAGAGGTACGCCGACCGCTTCGGCAGCGACGTCACGCTCGGCCGCAACACCTACATCTGGCTCGGCACCAGCAAGGTCTACGACGCCTTCACGTTCTCCTTCCAGGAGACCGAGCACGGCTGGATCTGGGCCTACGCCTACCCCTTCAGCGACGAGCAGAGCACCTGCGTCATCGAGTGCTCCCCCCGGACGCTGAACGGCCTGGGCCTGGACCGCCTGGGCGAGGCGGACGGACTGGCCCTGCTGGAGAAGCTCTTCGCCGACATCCTGGACGGCCACCCCCTCCTGGGCCGGGCCCAGGACGACGGCACCGCCCAGTGGCTCAACTTCCGCACCCTGACCAACCGCGCCTGGCACCACGGCAACCTCGTCCTGCTCGGCGACGCCGCCCACACCACGCACTACTCCATCGGCGCCGGCACCACCCTCGCCCTGGAGGACGCCATCTGCCTGGCCGAAGCCCTCGGCGCCCACCCCGAAAGGCAGACCGCGCTCGCCGTGTACGAGCGACGGCGCAAGTCCGAGCTGCTGCGGCTGCAGAGCGCCGCCCGGCACAGCGCCCAGTGGTACGAGAACATCCACCGGTACATCGACCTGCCCCCGGAGCAGATGTTCGCGCTCCTGGGTCAGCGGCACTCCCCGCTGCTGCCCTATGTGCCGCCGCAGCTGTACTACCGACTCGACCGCGCGGCCGGCCGCCTGGAGGCGCTGCGCCGCCTCAAGCGCTGGCTGGGCCCGAAGCTGGCCCGGTCGTCGCAGGCGCGTGCCCTCGCCGACGCCGACCGGAGGTAGCCCGCCCCCGGGGTCCTCTAGCGCACACCCTCAGGCCGGAACTGGACGCTGATGCGCGGCCCCACCGCCCGCGTCGACTTGGGGACCGCGTGGTCCCAGGTGCGCTGGCAGGATCCGCCCATCACGATCAGGTCGCCGTGCCCCTGCGGCAACCGCACAGTCCTCCCGCCGCCGTGCGGGCGCAGGGCCAGATCGCGGGGATCGCCCACGGACAGGATGGCCACCATCGTGTCCTCCCGGGCGCCCCGCCCGATCCGGTCGCCGTGCCAGGCCACGCTGTCCCGGCCGTCGCGGTAGAAGCACAGCCCCGCCGTGGCGAACGGCTCACCCAGCTCGGAGCCGTAGTGCGTGGAGAGCGCCTCCCGGGCCTCGTCCAGGACGGGGTCCGGGAGGGCGTCCTCGGCGCCGTAGAAGGCGAGCAGGCGTGGCACGTCCACGACCTGCTCGTACATCTGCCGTCGCTCCGCCTTCCAGGGCACCTCCCCGGCGAGCCGTGTGAACAGCGCGTCGGCCCCGCAGAGCCACCCGGGCAGCACATCGACCCAGGCCCCGGCGCCCAGCTCCCGTCGGCGCAGGCCGTCCAGGGAGCCGAGGCGGAGATCGTCGGACTGGTCGAAGAGGGAGCCCTGGAGGTGCATGGCCATACGACCAGCGTACCCCGGTATTCGAAAGTCTGTTCGTTCGATCTTCCGGTGGCTCCGGGAGCCGCGGGCTCCCTCGTCGCCTGTCGGCTCAGTGCTGCTGGGCCTTCTGAGGCGTCAGCTCGCTCGGCCGTACGACCACGAAGCCCTCGCCCTCCAGCTTCAGCTGCACGGCCTCGCCGGAGCCGCCGCGCATCATCGAGCCGAAGGACTGGGAGCGGTGCAGCGAGGTGTTGAGGTGCGCGGTCCAGCCCACGACCGCGTCCGTGTCGACGAACACGGGCTGCTGCGGCGAGACCGGGATGACCAGCGGATTGCCGTCGCAGACGAGCCCGAGCTTCCCCTGTCCGGTGAACACGCTGTTGAACAGCCCGCCGCCGGTCATGCCGGCGCCCTTCACGGTCTTGATCTCGTACGACAGCGAGGCGTCGAAACAGAGCACGTTGCGGCCGTTGACGGTGAACACGTCACCCGGCTCGATGTCGACGACGAAACAGTTCTGCGCCTCGTGCGCGAACCAGGCCTCGCCCTGACCGCGCACCGCCATCAGCGGCAGCCCCTCCCCGGTGACCGCGCGCTTGAGCATGCCGCCCACGCCCTGGCCCTTGCGTTCGAACTGCAGGTTCCCCCGGTAGGCGATCATCGCGCCCTGCCGCGCGAGCATCTCGCCGTTGACGGCGTACTTGATGGACTTGGCGTTCTGCACGCTCATCCCCGGCGCGTACGCCGGCTGGACCATGTTCTCGTTGGAGAAAAGATCACTCTTCATACGGGCATGCTGTCCCGGACCGACCGGTTCCGCCAAGCGACGCGCGCGGTAACCGAATTGAGGCGCCTGACAACGTCTCGACCGGAATGGTAAAAGCGGACACATGACCAACAAGATCGGCGTCGACCTCCCGGACCGCCGGGGCCGCACCGGGCTCGACCGCACCGGCCGGAACCTCACCGGCAACCCGCGCGTCAGGGTGCGGGACGTGCAACTCCTGTCCAGTCACTGGTACGTGGAGCGCACCACGACCTTCGACTTCCAGCGCGCCGACGGCACCTGGAGCACGCAGGAGCGCGAGACGCACGACCGGGGCAACGGCGCCACCGTCCTCCTCTACGACGCCGAACGCGAAACCGTGCTGCTCACCCGGCAGTTCCGCTACCCGGTGTATGTCAACGGCCACCCCGACGGGATGCTCATCGAGACACCGGGCGGCCTCCTCGACGAGGAGGACGAGCATCCCGAGATCGCCGTGCGGCGCGAGGTCGTCGAGGAGACCGGCCACACCATCGGCGAGATCCAGCACGTCTTCGACATCTACATGAGCCCCGGCTCGGTCACCGAACGCGTCAGCTTCTACGCCGCCTCGTACGGCCCGTCGACCCGCACCCACGAGGGCGGCGGCCTCGACGAGGAGGGTGAGGACATCGAACTCGTCGAACTTTCCTTCCGCCGGGCCCTGGAAATGATCCGCGGCGGCGAGATCGCCGACGCCAAGACCATCATGCTGCTCCAGTGGGCGGCCCTGGAGGGGCCGTTCGCCGCCGGAGGCAGGGTGTAGAGCGACGGCCTCAGGGTCGAGCGCCTCAAGGGTCGAGCGCCTCGGCGGCCTCGGCGGCGACCGCGTCCGCCACGGCCGTCAGCGCGGGGGAGTCGAGCTTCCACTGCTGCCAGAACAGCGGGGCGTCCACGGTCCGCTCCGGCGCCAGGTTGACGAGCCGTCCGGCGTCGAGCAGCCGCCCGGCCTGCGCGGCGGGCACCATGCCCCAGCCCATCCCGGCGGCCACGGCGTCGGCGAAGCCTTCCGACGTCGGCACGTAGTGCCGTCGGGTACTTGCCGGACGGCCCCGCGTCAGCCGCCGGACGAAGGCGTCCTGGAACTCGTCCCGCCGGTCGAAGAACACGACCGGCGCGTCGACGATCACGTCCTTCAGTCGCACACCCGATCCGGTGCCGAGCCACCGCTCGGCGAAGGCGGGAGCGGCACAGGGCACGTACCGCATCCGGCCGAGCGGCCGGACCGAGCAGCCGGCCACGGCGTCCGGTGCCGAGGTGACCGCGGCCATCACCAGGCCCTCGCGCAGCAGCCGGGCCGTGTGCTGCTCGTCCTCGCGGAGCAGCTCGTAACAGGGGCGCAGATCCTCGGGCACCCGGGTGAGGGCGGGCAGGAACCAGGTGGCCAGCGAGTCGGCGTTCACCGCGATCGACACGCGCGTGCTCTCCCCGGCTCCCCTCATGCCCAGTGCGGCGTGCGCGTCGTGTTCTAGGCGGGCCAGCTGGCGCGCGAACCGGACGATCACCTCGCCGGACTCGGTCGGCCGCACCGGCTTCTCACGGACCAGCAGGACCCGGCCGACCCGCTGCTCCAGCGCCTTGACCCGCTGGCTGACCGCCGACGGCGTCACATGCAGAGCACCGGCCGCCGCGTCGAACGTGCCCTCGTCCACCACCGTGAGCAGGGTGCGCACCAGATCGAGCGGAAGCTGGGACATCATAATTGCTAATGATACGTAAGAATCTTTAGCTGTACGCAGGGCGGTGTGTTTCCTAGCGTCGTGGGTGTGTTCAGCGAAATGACCGCCCTCGCCGCCGGATTCGGCACCGGCCTCTCCCTCATCGTCGCCATCGGCGCCCAGAACGCCTTCGTCCTGCGCCAGGGACTGCACCGCGACGCCGTGCTCCCGGTCGTGGCCATCTGTGCCCTCTCCGACGCCGTGCTGATCGCCCTCGGCGTCGCCGGGATCGGCGCGGTGGTGGTCGCCTGGCCCGGCGCGCTGAAGGCGGTCGCCCTGGTCGGCGGCGGCTTCCTCCTGGTCTACGGAGCCCTGGCCGCCCGCCGTGTCCTGCGGCCCGGAGACGACGCGCTGCGCACGGAGAGCGGGTCGGCGGGCTCGCGCCGCCGGGCCGTCCTCACCTGTCTGGCACTGACCTGGCTCAACCCGCACGTCTACCTCGACACCGTGTTCCTGCTCGGCTCCATCGCCTCCGACCGCGGACCCCTGCGCTGGACCTTCGGCCTGGGCGCGGTCCTCGCCAGCCTGTGCTGGTTCGCGGCCCTCGGCTTCGGAGCCCGGCTGCTCAGCCGCTTCCTGGCCCGCCCGGCGGCCTGGCGGGTCCTCGACGGCCTGGTCGCGGTGACGATGCTCGCGCTCGGCGGGATGCTGATCGCCGGAGCGTGAGGCCACGGCGTGCGCGGTGAGCCGAATGCATGCTCGGGCGCGGTGACAGCATGTGAGACGGCTGCCGCATCGCCTGTTCCGGCGGTGGCGATCTCCGCGATAGTGGTGCCCGTATCGAAAGATGTATCGAGCATCAGGATGCCCGTGGACACCACCAAGAGCAGCGCAGGCGACGACACCGCACCGGAGGACGACCCGCCGACGCCACCCCGCCGGGGCCGGCGCCGCTGGGCGATGGACACCCGCCCCCTGCGCCGCCCCGCCTACCGGCGCCTGTGGTCCTCGACCATCGTCACGGCCGTCGGCAGCCAGCTGACCGCCGTCGCCGTACCCAAGCAGATCTACGACATCACCGGCTCCTCCGCCTGGGTCGGCTACGCGAGCCTCGCCGGGCTGCTGCCCCTGGTGGTCTTCGCGCTGTGGGGCGGCGCGGTCGCCGACAGCGTGGACCGCCGCACCCTGCTGCTCGTCACCAACACCGGCATCGCCGTCACCTCGGTGCTGTTCTGGATCCAGGCCGTCACCGGACTGGAATCCGTGTGGACCCTGATGGCGCTGCTCGCCCTCCAGCAGGCGTTCTTCGGCCTCAACTCACCCGCCCGCAACGCCTCCGTGGCCCGACTGGTCCCCGCCGACGAACTGGCGGCGGCCGCCGCCCTCGGCTCGACCGTGATGCAACTCGGCCTGGTGGCCGGGCCGTTGCTCGCCGGAGCCCTCATCCCGGTCATCGGCCTGGCCGAGCTGTACCTGATCGACGCGGTGGCCCTCTGCATCACCCTCTGGGCGGTCCACAAGCTGCCCTCCCTGCCTCCCCTGGACACCACGACCACCAGGCGGGCCGGCTGGCGGGAGGTGCTCGCGGGCTTCCGCTACATCGCCCTGCACAAGGTGCTTCTGCTGTCCTTCCTCGCCGACATCATCGCGATGGTCCTGGGCATGCCGCGCGCCCTCTTCCCGCAGCTGGCCGACACCACGTACGCGCCCTACGGCGAAGGCCTCGCACTCGGTCTGCTGTTCGCAGCGATCCCCATCGGCGCCGTCGTCGGCGGCCTGATGTCGGGGACCTTCTCTCGCTCCCACCGGCACGGACTCATGGTCGTCGTGGCCGTCACGGCCTGGGGCGCGGCCATCACTGGCTTCGGGCTGAGCACCAGTCTCTGGATCGCCGTGCTGTTCCTCGCCGCCGCCGGTGTCGCGGACATGGTCTCCATGATCTTCCGCGGTGCCATCCTGCTGTCCGCCGCCACCGACGAGATGCGCGGCCGGATGCAGGGCGTCTTCACCGTGGTCGTGGCCGGCGGGCCCCGCCTCGCCGACGTCCTGCACGGCACCGCCGGCGCCGCCTTCGGCGCCCGTACGGCCGTCGTCGGCGGCGGACTGCTCGTCATCGCCGCGATGCTGCTCCTCGCGACGGTGACACCGGCACTGCGGCGTTACCGGATCTGACCGGTCGGCGCATCCGCGCTTCCGTACGCTTGTCAGCCGCACACCCCCACAGGCAGGAGTTGCAACGATGCAGTACGTGAAGCTCGGCTCGACGGGTCTGGACGTGTCCCGGATCTGTGTGGGATGCATGAGTTTCGGGCTCCCCGACCGGGGCACGCACGAATGGACCCTGGACGAGGAGGCGTCACGCCCGTTGATCCGGCAGGCGCTGGACGCCGGGATCAACTTCTTCGACACGGCGAACGTCTACTCCGACGGCACCAGCGAGGAGATCGTCGGCCGGGCGCTCGCGGAGTTCGCGCGGCGCGAGGAGGTCGTCGTCGCGACCAAGGTGAACGGCGCCATGCGTCAGGGTCCCAACGCCTGGGGCCTGTCCCGCAAGGCGATCATGACGGAGATCGACGACAGCCTGCGGCGCCTCGGCACCGACTACGTGGACCTCTACCAGATCCACCGCTTCGACCCGAACACCCCGGTCGAGGAGACGATGGAGGCCCTGCACGACGTGGTGAAGGCGGGCAAGGCCCGCTACATCGGGGCGAGTTCCATGTACGCCTGGCAGTTCGCCAAGATGCAGCACACCGCCCGGCGACACGGCTGGACGCGGTTCGTGTCCATGCAGAACCACTACAACCTCCTCTACCGCGAGGAGGAGCGCGAGATGCTGCCGCTGTGCGAGGACCAGGGCGTCGCCACCCTGCCCTGGAGCCCGCTCGCCCGCGGCCGCCTCACCCGTGACTGGGACACCGTCACCGCGCGCACCGAGACCGACAACTTCGGCAAGACCCTCTACCAGGAGGGCGACCGCGAGATCGTCGACGCCGTCACCCGTATCGCCGGTGAGCGGGACGTGCCCCGGGCCCGGGTCGCCCTCGCCTGGCTGCTGAGCCGCCCCACCGTGACCGCCCCCATCGTCGGCGCCACCAAACCGCACCACCTCGACGACGCCGTGGCCTCACTCGACGTCACCCTGACGGAGAAGGAGATCGAGGAGCTGGAGCGGCCCTACACGCCCCGCGCGATCAGCGGTCACTGAGCCGCGACGAGGGCCTCACAGGCGGGCGTACTCCAGGCGGACCGTGGTGGCGAGGCGGGCAAGAGCCTCCTCGGCGCCCTCGCGGTCGGTCTTGTCGAGCAGGGCGAGGGCGTCCGCTGCGGCCACGCGGACCCGCTGGGGCACCTCGTCGAGAGCGGCCATGCGGTAGGCGATGGTGCGGCGGGCCGCGCGCTCCTCGGGACTGACGCCCTCCGGCCCGGTGCGGGGGAAGACGGCGGCCTCGTAGGCGGTCACATGGATGAGCACGCCGTGCGCGATGCCCTCGGCGTAGCCCCGCTGCCCCGCCTGTCGCTGGGCCATGGCGAAGTGCGCCATGGCCCGCCGCCGCACGATGAGCGAGCCCACCATGCCGACGAGCCCGGCACACACGGCCGCCCCCAGGGCGACGAGACCGCCGCCGATCAGCGCGCCGATCAGGGCACCGCCCGCCATCAGCAGACAGGTCAGCCCGGTGGTCAGCATCAGCAGGGCGCGCGCGGGAGTGAAGGAGGCCATGACGTGCAGTGTCTCAGCCCTGGCCGGGTGCCCGAGCGGTGGGCCGGTGGGGGAGGCGGCGACGCGGTCCGTGCCGGACGGTCGGTCGGCGCCCGGGGCGGCGGGTCACTCGCCGTCGGAGAGCCCCGGATGTTCCCTGCGGGACAGCCAGGTCGTGAGCACCGTTTCGAGTGACCCGGCCTCGGCCGACGTCAGCAGATCCAGGAGACGGTGCTCGTTGCGCATGTGCTCGGTGAACGCCTCGTCGATCAACTCCCGTCCCGGCCGGGTGAGGGCGACGATGCGGCCGCGCTGGTCGTCCTCGGCGCGGCGGCGGGTGACGAGCCCGGCCCGCTCCGGCCGGTCGATCCGCTTCGTCATCGCGCCGGTGGTGACCATGGTGTGCGCGGCGAGTTCGCCGGGAGCCCGTTCGAAGGGTGCGCCGGCTCGGCGCCGGGTGGCCAGGCATCGGGGCGGGTGGCCATGACCGGTCATTGTGCCGCAGGCAGCGTGAGGCGGGGACGGCTGCCCTCCCTCGCTTCGTCGCCAACTACCCACCACCGTAGGAAGATCAGGTGTCTGCATAGGGTGGGGCCTGTGAGAACCAGCGACACCGGTGAGGCCGTCGCGTACCAGAGCGCGACCGAGGGGGAGACCGCCGTCCCATGAACCAGATCCTGTTTGCCGGGGCCATCGGCCTGTTTCTGACGCTGATCGGCACACCGCTGCTGATCAAGCTGCTGGCCCGGAAGGGCTACGGGCAGTACATCCGGGACGACGGCCCACGCGGCCACGCCGGCAAGCGCGGCACCCCCACGATGGGTGGTATCGCCTTCATCCTGGCCACCCTCGTCGCCTACGCCGCCACCAAAATCATCACCGGTGAGAGCCCGACCTACCCCGGTTTCCTGGTGCTGTTCCTGATGGCGGGCATGGGTGTGGTCGGGTTCCTCGACGACTACATCAAGATCGTGAAGCGGCGTTCGCTGGGACTGCGGGCCGGGGCGAAGATGGCCGGTCAGCTGATCGTCGGCATCGTGTTCGCCCTCCTCGCCATCCGGTTCGCGGACGACCGGGGCCAGACGCCGGCCTCCCTGAAGCTGTCGTTCGTCACCGACTTCGGCTGGACCATCGGGCCGGTGCTGTTCGTCGTGTGGGCCCTGTTCATGATCCTGGCCATGTCGAACGGGGTGAACCTGACAGACGGTCTGGACGGCCTCGCCACCGGTGCGTCGGTCATGGTCTTCGGTGGCTACACCTTCATCGGTCTGTGGCAGTTCCAGAACTCGTGCGCCAACGCCATGGAACTCACCGACCCCGCCTCCTGCATAGAGGTACGCGATCCGCTCGACCTCGCCGTCGTCGCCGCCGCGTTGATGGGGGCCTGCTTCGGGTTCCTGTGGTGGAACACCTCGCCCGCCAAGATCTTCATGGGCGACACCGGCTCCCTCGCCCTCGGCGGCGCCCTCGCCGGCCTCGCCATCTGCTCCCGCACCGAACTGCTCATGGCCGTTCTCGGCGGGCTGTTCGTCCTGATCACCATGTCGGTGGTCATCCAGGTCGGCTCGTTCAAACTCACCGGCAAGCGGGTCTTCCGCATGGCCCCGCTCCAGCACCACTTCGAACTCAAGGGCTGGTCCGAAGTCCTCGTCGTGGTCCGCTTCTGGACCATCCAGGGCATATGCGTGATCATCGGCCTCGGCCTGTTCTACACGGGGTGGGCCGCGGGCTGAGACGAACGCCCCGCCGTCAACTCCCCAGTGGGGCGTGCCCGGCGCCTAGAGCCCGCCGCTCGCCCCCAACCCGCACCGCACCGCCCGCAGATGTTCGGCCAGCGGGCCGAGGCCCACGTCGTGGCGGCGTTCGTCGACGGTCTCGGGGTGGCGGATGGGGTACGGGAAGAGAGTGCCGGGGTTGATGCGGGTGCCGTAGAACTGGGGCTGACTCAGGGCGACGGCGCAGTGGTCGGCGATGTAGGCGTGGTGCACACCGGGGCAGCGGCCGTCCGCGACGGCTTCGGCGATCAGGTCGCGGCAGGTGAGCTGGAAGCCGAGGTCGGGGGAGTGCAGGAGGATCATCAGGGCCGCCGTGGAGGCGGGTTCGCCGACCGACTCGGCGGTGGGCCAGCCGTGGCGGGCGACGATCGCGGCGAGGGCGTCCCCGTTTCCGGCGTGGCACTCGGCGATGAGGGCGCGGGCCCGCGAGGTGGGCGCGGACCGGGCCTCGTGGGCCAGCCGCCGTTCGTCCTCGGCCCTGCGGACCAACTCGGCGGCGAGTGCGCGCCGGTGGTGGGATGCGGTGCCCGACGTGGGTTCCGACGTGGATTCCATGGCCGGGGCGCCCTTCACATCGGCTCCCGGGCGGCGAGCGCGGGCCACACGTTGAGCGCGGGCCACACGTTGAGCGAGGTGAGCGAGATCAAGGCAGCCTCACCGTGTCCGGGAATCGGTCCACCCCGCCGGGCGGGACGTCATGAACACTCCACCCCGGGTCGTGCGCTGCCGCTGCAGGGATCCGTCGGCGGGGCGCGCCGACCCTGACTGCCGTCATCGAGTTCCTCCGAGTGCTCAGGGTGACGGGGGCGGACCGGCGCGGCGGGTCACCGGTGCTGTTGTCGCAGACAACAGCACCGGGCCCACAAAGCGCCAGGTGGTGGAGGGGTTGTGCAGGTGCGGGCGGGTGGTGGCGCTCGCCGCACATGTTCCCCAGCGGTGAACGTCGACGAGAATCCGCCCCTTCGCGAACGGGGCGTCCCCGCCGGGTGGCCCGGTATGCGCGGCAAGAGGGTGGTGGTCACCGGTGCACCCGGGGCCTGGGCGAGGGCGTCGTACGCCTCCTGCTCCCCGACCGGGCGACGGGTGTCTCCGGCGCCCATCCGCCCGTGGGCCGGGCCCGGAACGCGCTCTCGCCGGAAGGCTGCCCAGGTGGTCCCGCATCGAGGCGGCCTCACCGTCAGGCGGCCGCCCCCAGCACCACCCGCGACCGGCGTTCGAAGTCCTGTACGAGGGGCTCGTGGCGGCGGGACGCCAGCCGGCCCCGGAAGTCACGGAGGGCCTGGATGGACCGTTCGCTGTGCACCCCGCTGAGCGCTTCGAGCGCGTCGTCGGCCGTGGCGATCGCCTCGTCGAGACGGTTCTGTTGGAGGTGAGCCGTCGCGAGGACCGACCGGCTGATGGCCTGGCGCCGGCGGCGGTCGGCGTGGGCGCGCACCGATTCGCCCGCCGTGTGCTCGGCCTGCGCTGCGAGGCCCAGGTCACGGAAGCAGACGGCGGACTCGGCCTGCAGGTAGTGGTGGTCGAGGAACCGCACCCAGGGCGACTCCTGGGCGGCGCCCCGGCTCGCGTCGAGCTGTTTCTCGGCGGCGCGCAACGCCTCGGCGGTCTCGCGGGGTCGGCCCAGCGCCGCGTGTCCGCGCGCGGACATGGCGTGCAGGCGCATCAGGCCGAGAGGGCTGCCCGAGTCCTTGGCGGTGGCGACCCCGGCCCGGGCCAGGGCCACGCCCTCGTCGGGGCGGCCCAGGCTGGTCGCCAGATGCGACAGCCCGGCCAGGATCTGCCCGCCCAGCACATGGTCGCGGCCCTCCGCGCAGAGCCTGAGCCCCTGGGTCATGTACCGCTGGGCCAGGCCGTACTCCCCGGCGTCGTACGAACTCCAGCCCGCCATGGCGGCGAGCCGGGCGGCGGCGGCGAACAGCTCGCGCCGGTGGTGCGGCGGCATGCCGCGCTGCTGGAGCAGCGGGATGACCTCGGTGGTGAGGTACTGGACGATGCTCGTGCGGATACCGCCGCCGCCGTAGTGGTTGTCCATCTCGTCGAACATGCGGAGCATCGCGTGGACCTGCTCCACCGGCCCGCCGCCCGGCACCGGCGCGAGCCTCGGGGTGTCCCGGCTCTCCACCAGCCACAACAGCCAGGCCCGCTGCGGATTCGTCAGGGCGCCCGGCACGAACGGCACAGAACCGAGCAGACTGCGCCGGGAGATGTCGGTGGAGCCCAGCTCTGCCAGGGTGTGCAGGGTCTCTGCCACGTTCTCCACGTACATCAACGCCCGTCCCGTCACCGGTCGTCCGCGATCGAGCGGGAAGCCGAGGTCGGCCGGAGCGAGGGCGCGGCCCAGCCGCTCGCCGAGGACCGCGGCGATCAACTCCGGGGTGTTGCCCCGTGGTTGCTGGCCCTGCAGCCAGCGGGTGACGGAGGCCTTGTCGTAGTTGGTGTCCGCGCCCTGGCAGCGGCCCAGGTCATTGACCCGGAGAGCGAGGGAGGCGTACGAGCAGCCGGCCTCCTTCAGGGCTGCCGCCAGGGGCTTGTTGGGCCCACCGGTCCCCTTCACCGGGTTCCTCGGTAATCCGTGTAATCCGTTCGTCACGGCGGCCATCCAGGTTGTCGCATCGTGTCGGCGCGCGGCTTGACCCGTGCCCGCCCTGGCGCCAACTCCTGGGCGGGCCGGAGGAGTTCGAGGGACGCTGCCCGCGATGTGCGGCAGGTCACTCGGTCACTATGGTGGCCGAAGAACTCAGCCCGCAACCTGCGTTCTGATAATTTCAGAATGAACCGCGAGGACCTGTTCGTGTCATTGGATCCCGTGGCACACTGCACGCTGTGAATCCCGCCCCGGGAGGTTGCACGTGAGTGAGACCCGCTCAGGAGGGAGCACTCCTGCGGCGCCCACGGTCCTGCGCATGGTCCTCGGCAAACGGCTCCGCCAACTGCGGGAGCAGGCCGGAGTGTCCTTCGACGACGCCGCCCGCGCCATCGAGGTCACCGCCCTGACGGTCCGCCGCATGGAGAAGGCCGAGGTCGGGCTCCGTATCCCCTATGTGAAGGAGCTGTTGCGCACCTACGGGGTCTCCGGCACCGAGATCGAGGGCTTCCTCGCCCTGGCCCGGGAGGCCAACCAGCCCGGCTGGTGGCACAAGTTCCGAGACGTGCTGCCCGAGTGGTTCAGCGCGTACGTGAGCCTGGAGAGCGAAGCCGCCGTCATCCGCCTCTACGAACCCCAGTACGTACCCGGTCTGTTGCAGACCCACGACTACGCCGCCGCGCTGATGCGGGTCGGCTTCCCGAACGCGAGCCCCGAGGATGTCGACCGCCGGGTCGCCCTGCGCCTCAGGCGCCAGGATCTGCTGGTCAAACCCGAGGCGCCGGCCGTCTGGGCCGTCCTGGACGAGACCGTGCTGCGCCGGCCGGTGGGCGGCCCCGCGGTGATGCGGGCCCAGATCGACCGGCTCGCCGAGGCGACGGAACGGCCCAAGGTCAGGATCCAGATCATGCGGTTCGCGGCCGGGCCCCACCCCGGGGCGTACGGCCCCTTCCACTACTTCCGTTTCGGTTTCTCCGAACTCCCCGACATCGTCTACACCGAGGGCCTCGCGGGCGCCCAGTACGTCGACCAGCCCGCGGACGTCGTGACCTACCTGGAGGTGCTGGACCGGATGTCCGTGCAGGCGGAACCGGTGGCTCGGACCAGGGACATCCTGGCGGCACTACGCAAGGAGTTGTGAACATGGCAAAGACACCCGACGGCCCCGTCCACAGCGGCATGCCCGCTCCCGAACTCGGCGCCGAGGGCTGGCGCAAGCCCTGGAGCGGCACGAACGGCGGTTCCTGCGTGGAGGCCAAGCGCCTGCCCGACGGCAGTGTCGCCTTGCGTCAGTCCACGGACCCGAACGGCCCCGCCCTCGTCTACTCACGGGAGGAGATGGTGGCGTTCCTGGAGGGCGCCAAGGCCGGGGAGGCCGACTTCCTCATCGCGTGACGGTTGCCGGACCGCGCCCCTCCGCATCGCCCGACGGCCGCGGGGCCGCTCTGCTCCGTATGGCCCGACGGTCGCCCGGCCGATCGGGTTCGCCTCGCCTGACGGCCACCCAGTCGCCCACTCTGCTCTGCTCTACTCCGCTTCGCCCGGCGGCCGTCCGGCCGACCCCTTCCGCTTCGTCCACGCCGACTGCCCGGTCGTGCCGTTGCGGCCCTACCCGGCGGCAACCCGGCCGTGCGCCGCCCCGCTTCGCCCGCCCGGAACGGCTTGCCGGCCGCCGCCCCGCTTCGCCCGGCCGACGACCGGCCGAGCCGTTCCGCTCGACCCGACGCTGGTCGGTGGCCCTGTTCCGCTTCGGCCGACGGCCCTTCGGCCATCGAGGTGTCACTACGCCCGCACAACCGGACAACCCACACACGCACTCCCGTCACCTCCCGGCCGCGCCCAGACTTGGGGTCGCCTCCAGGCCCCGCACGGGCTCACGAGGTCGACACCCGCCGCGCACCACCCGAAGGGAGCGGCATGCCCACGCCGCCTCGTGTCCCGGGTCGAGCCCTGCCGCCCGCCGGGCACGCCGACCGGACCGTTCCCGAGGGGCGGGGATGATCCCGCCACCCTCGCTCACCCGGTACCGGACCCTGATCGTCGAGGGGCACGAAGGGGCCGGCCGGAACGGGCTGGTCGCCGAACTGGCCCATCTCGGCTTCGACGTCCGGCACATGCCGTCCGCCCTCCACCACCTGGACCCGGCCCTGCCCTACCGCGAACTCCTCGCCGGACCCGGACGGCTGGCCGTCGACGGGAACCTCATCGCGGAACTCGTCCAGGGGCCACTGCGCCGGGGCCGTTCCCGGGTGACCTGGATGCAGGCCCTGGACCTCGCCGACGCCGTGGCAGAACGCGACGGGGCCCTGCTCCACCTGACCACGTCCGAGGTCACGGAGGCCGCCACGGCCTACGCCCGCGTCTTCCACACCCTCGCCCAGCACGTAGCCGTGGTCACCGTCGATGTCGGCGAGTCGGGCGGTCCCGTCCGCGACCCAGTCACTCGGTCGTCACAACTCTCGCAAAATGCAAGGCAGTTGACGATAGGTTAGCGACGACCCCGCGATGTGAGGCAGGAGAGTTCCCATGGCAGACGGCCACCCCACTCCCGATCAGGAAGCCCTGTCGAAGATCGACACCACGGTGCCGCACTCGGCCCGCATCTGGAACTACTGGATGGGCGGCAAGGACAACTACCAGGTCGACCGCGAGGCGGGTGACTCCTACCGAGAGATCGCCCCCAACATCGAGACGATGGCCCGCGCCTCCCGCGTCTACCTCATCCGCACGGTCACCTTCGTGGCCCGAGAGCGCGGAATCCGCCAGTTCCTGGACATCGGCACCGGCCTTCCGACGTACGACAACACCCACCAGGTCGCCCAGAAGGTCGCCCCGGAGTCCCGCATCGTCTACGTCGACAACGACCCGCTGGTACTGCGGCACGCGCAGGCGCTGCTCACCAGCACCCCCGAAGGGGTCACCGACTACGTCGACGCGGACCTGCACGACCCGGACACCATCCTCGAAGCCGCCGGGAAGGTCCTCGACTTCGGCAAGCCGGTGGCCCTGATGCTGATGGGCATCCTCGGCCACATCCAGGACTACGAGGAGGCTCAGGAGATCGTCCGCCGTCTCCAGGCCGCCCTCCCGCCGGGCAGCTACTTCGTCCACTACGACAGCACGGACACCGACGCCGAACTCAAGCGCGCCCAGGACGGCTACGACGACACCGGCGCCGTCCCGTACGTCCTGCGCAGCCCCCGGCAGCTGCGCGCCTACTACGAGGGCCTGGAGCTGCTGGAGCCCGGCATCGTGTCCTGCCCGCTGTGGCGTCCGGAGCCGGGCACGAACCCGGAGCCGACGGACGTGTACGGGGGAGTGGCCCACAAGGCGTAGCGGGCGCGCTCGCCCTCCGCACCAGCCCCGGCACTGCCCGGCGCGGGCGACGCGGGAGCGTGCGGTGCAGGCCGTGTACTCCCGGGCGCTTCGGGTAGGCCCCCCGCATGACGGGCCCCCACGACTTCGACCAACAGCTTCTCGACGCCGTGGAGAACCTGGTGCCGCTGTGGTTCTCGGCCGTCGAGGACGTCACTCCGCGGCTGTCCCCGAGACAGATCCTGGCACTCCGAGCGGTGCGTCGGCGGCCCGAGCTGAATCTGACGGCCCTGGCCGAGCAGCTCGGGGTGGGCCTGCCCACGGCCAGCCGGCTCTGCGACCGGCTCGAAGCGGCCGGCCTGCTCCAGCGGTGCGTCCGCCACGGCGACCGGCGCGAGGTGCGTCTGGTGGTCACGGAGCGCGGACACGGGTTTCTCGCGGACGTCACCGAACGGCTGTCGGGGCATCTCACCGACGCCCTGGCGACGATGTCACCGGCCGAGCGTGCACGGGTCGAGCAGGTACTGCGGATCCTGGGGGGAATCGTCAGCCGGGCCGTGCCGTGATGTGACCGGCGTCGCTGTGTACATGGCAGAGCAGCAGGCACACGTCGTCCTCGTGCTCTTCGTCCAGCAGCGGATGGAGGAGTTGGTCGGCGGAATCCTGGAGATCGTCGTCGAGCGCGGCGGGCGGGAGCGCTTCGAGGGCGGACGCCAACCGGTCGATGCCCGGGTCGATGCCCTGGGCGCGACGTTCCACCAGTCCGTCCGTGTAGAGCGCCAGGGTCGAGCCGGGCGGCAGCGGGACGGTGTGGTCGGCGATCTCCTGATGGAGGGGGATGCCGAGCATCGCGCCGGGCTTGGCGTCCAGGATGCGCACCCGCCCGTCGGGTGCGCGCAGCACCGGCGGCGGATGCCCCGCGGCGGCCCAGGTGAGGGTGGGCTCCCGCGGATGGAACCGGGCGATGACGGCGGTGGCGTACAGGTCGGGCTGTAGATGGTGCAGGAACAGATGGAGACGGGTGAGGAGCTGGCCGGGGGTCTTGCCGTCGACGGCGTACGCGCGCAAAGCGGTCCGCAACTGGCTCATCATCACCGCGGCGCGCAGACCGTGCCCGGTGACGTCGCCGATGACGGTGATCAGACTGCCGTCGGGCTGGCGGAAGGCGTCGTACCAGTCGCCGCCGATGTTCAGGCCCCGGGTGGCCGGCAGATAGCGCGCGGCCAGCCGCAGCCCCGGAGTGGTGGGCAGCTCGGTGAGCAGGGCGCGCTGCAGGGTCTCGGCGATGTCGCGGTTGTGCTCGAAACGCCGGGCGTTCTCCAGGGCGACACCGGCCCGCCGGGCCAGCTCGATCAGCATGAAGGCGTCGTCGGCGTCCCAGCGCTCGTCGTCCGGCGGTGACAGCGTCAGCACGCCCAGGGGCGCGCGCCGGGTCATCAGGGGTACGCACAGCAGCGGCCGGCCGGGGTCGAGCGCCGAGGGCGGCTGGTCGTCGACTCCGGGCAGCCCGCCGGGGTGGTCGGCGGCGTACTGGGGGCGCCCGCGGCGGGCCGCGACGACGGCGGCGGCCGGTCGCGGGCCGCCACGGGCCACGTCGTCCTCCCCGTCGAACAGCCATACGTCGGCGGTGCGGGCGTACCGGGGCACCAGGAGGGTGGGCAGCAGCCGCACGATCGCGTCGGGGTTGAGGGACGCGGTCAGGGCGGCGCTGGCGTCGGCGAGGAAGGTGAGCCGGCCGCGCGCGTTCTCGGCCTCCTCGCGGGCCTTCTGCTCGGCGGCGAAGAGTTCGCGCTGCGCGCGCCCGGCCGCGTCCAGCTCGGCGTGCAGGGCCAGGACCCCCTGGTTGGTCTGGTGGAGTTCCTCGCGGTGGAACGCGACCAGGGCCTCCTGCTCGTCGAGCTTCTCCAGCAGCAGCGCGGCGTCCTCGTCGGCCCCGAACAGGGCTTCCGCGAGCGTCACCGGATCGCCGGGCACATGCTCGCTGTCCGGCAGGCGGCCCTCCTGCGAGCAGGCGACCGTGAGCCGCCAGGGCTGCCGGAACTCGCCCGGCCGCCGGTTCGCCGACGTCACCTCGACCAGGAACCGGCTGCCGCCGGGCCGCGCCGTCGTGGCCCGCGCGGTCAGCAGCCACGCGCCCCCCTTCGTGAGGCACTGCCGCAGCTGCGCGGTGAGCACGGACACCAGCCGCGTCCGGTCGGTCGCGGAGACCCCGTGCGCGGTGGCCAGCCGCGCGGTGGCGATACGGGCCCGAGCGGCGTCGATGACGGAACTGACATGCCAGGTACGGGTCATGGGAGGCGGTCCGGCGGGGAGGGGCTCAGTACGGCGACGGAGGTGTCGTCGCGTACCGGCCGGGCGGGGCTGCTCGCGTCACGCACGATCACGGCGGCGATCACAGCGGGGTCGAGGGAGGTGCTGTGGGCGGCGGGGCCCGGACTCCAGCGGCTGGGCAGGCCGTCACTGTGCAGCACGAGCAGGCAGTCTTCCCCCCAGGCCGCCTCGTGCTGTGGGAGACGGGCGGCCCGGTGGGCGCCGACTATGCCGGGCCGCGACAGCAACGGCTGCCAGGTCGCGCCGGTGCGCAGCCGCGCGCCGATGTTGCCGATGCCGGCGAACAGCAACCTGCCTGCGGCGACGTCGAGCTGGGCGACGGCGACGGCCGCACCCCGGGTGTCGCGCAGCGCGCCCTCCAGCCGGCGCAGCAGGTGCGCGGGAGGCAGCTCGGGCGCGCGGTACAGCTGCTCGACCGCCGCGGAGGAGGCACGGGCCGCCGCCAGCCCGTGGCCCAGGCCGTCGGCGAGCATCAGCGTGGTGAGGCCGTCCTTCTGGACCCACGCCCAGGCGTCGCCGGAGAACTCCGCGCCGGCGAAGGGGACGTTGACGCCTCCGGCGCGCACGGCCGGGGCGGAGGAGGACGCCGGGCCGCCGCGGCGGCCCGGCCGGGCGCCGAGCCGCGCCAGGGCGATGGTGCCCCGGCCGACCGTGCTGTGCAGGTCGAAGTCGTCGGCGACCCGTCGGCAGGTGCCGAGGCCCGCGCCGAGCGAGGACGTCGTCGAGAAACCGTCGCGCAGCGCGCCCGCCACGTCGCGCATCCCCGGCCCGTGGTCGATCGCCACGATCTGCACCATGGGGGCCGCGCCGTCCGGCCGCTCCGGCGCGGGGCGGGAGACGACGTCCAGCAGGATCAGCCCCCCACCGGCGTGCTTGAGCAGATTGGTCGCCAGCTCGGTGGCCACCAGCGCACAGCCGGCGGCGCGTTCCTCGTCCAGCCCGGCCCGCGCAGCCGCGGCCTCGGCGGCCACCCGGGCGTCGCGCACCCGGGTCGAGTCGTGCACCGGAACCTCCCAGACGCGCGGCATCACCGCTCCTCGCGCGGGCGCGGCGCACCCGAAAGCCAGGACGTCACGGTGACCGTGGTGCCCGAGCCGGGGCGACTGTCGATCGCGAAGTCGTGGACCAGCCGCCGGGAGCCGCCCAGCCCCATCCCGAGGCCCTCGCCTGAGGTGTAGCCGTCGACGAGGGCCTGGTCGAGGTCCGGGATACCGGGCCCTTCGTCGCTGAACGACAGCCGCAGCCCCCGCGCGCCGCCCCTGTCGACAGGAGTGCACTCCATCTGGCCGCCGCCGCCGTGGACCAGGGTGTTGCGGGCCAGCTCGCTGGCCGCGGTGACCAGTTTGGTCTGATCGACCAGACCGAAGCCGAGCTGGGCGGCCGCCTGCCGCACATGCTGACGTACCCACACCAGATCGAGGTCCGAGTGGATCGGCAGGCAGGCGGAGATGCCGCCGGCGGTCTGCATCACGGACTCTCCTGGCGGGCGTGGACTCGGTGGGGGAAGGTCGGGTCCGGTTCGCCGAGGAGGCGCAGCGCGTCCTCGGTGCTGAGCGCGGTACGCAGTCCCGGCAGGGTGAGCCCCAGCTCCACCAGCGTGATCGCCACGGCCGGACGCATGCCCGCCACCACCGTTCCGGCGGCGAGCAGACTCGTCTGGGCGGCGATGTCGCCGAGCACCCGGCCCAGGAACGAGTCGACCATCTCCACACCGGAGAGGTCGATGATCACACCCGTGGCGCCGCTGCGCGCGACGGTGGCGCTGATGTCCTGCTGGAGCTGTTCCGCCGCGCCGTCGTGCAGATCGCCCTGGAGTGACACCAGGAGCACGTTGCCGAGCCTGAGTACCGGTACGGGAGCCCCGTACGGGGACGGACCGCCGTACGCGGCGAAGAGATCGCCGCTCACCTGCGCCCCGAACCGGCGCCGTCACGGGACACGATGTCCGTGCCCAGCTTCCGCAGCGCGTAGGCCAGGGCGTCCGCGAGGCTCGTCCGCGTGAGCACCGAGCTGAGGTCGATGCCCAGGTGGACGATGGTCTGCGCGATCGGCGGCCGGATGCCGGAGACGATGCACTCGGCTCCCATCAGCCGCGCCGCCGCCACGGTCTTCATGAGGTGCTGGGCCACCAGTGAGTCGACGGTCGGGACCCCGGTGATGTCCAGGATGGCGAACCGGGCGTGCTGCTCGACGATCGCGTCGAGGAGCCGCTCCATCACCACCTGGCTGCGCGCGCTGTCCAGTGTGCCGATCAGGGGGACGGCGACGATCCCCTCCCACAGGCTGATCACCGGCGTGGCGACCTCCATCAGCTGCAGGCGCTGCCGGTGGATGAGCTCCTCGCCCTCGTTGAGAGCCGTCTCCAGCACCACCAGACGCAGGGTGCCCATCAGGACCGTCAGTGTCGTGGTGCACTCACGCAGGTGCGTGGCCGGCGCGGCGGCGAACTCGGCGACCAGCAGTTCGGTGACGGGCGGCCGCAGCGCGTCCACCTCGGCGGAGATCTGCGTGACGGTGGAACCGGCCCGCGCCCGGGAGGCGGCCGTCCGCGCGAGCTGCTCGCGTACGACATGGAAGCCGCCGGACTCCGCGTCCTCGACGCTGTCCGCGGCGGCCACGGCGGCGAGCGCGTCCACGACCGCCCGGCCCGCCTCCACCGCCTCGTCCCGCGAGTGGGTGAACACGGTGCGAAACAGCGCCGCGTCGGCCCAGCGCTGAGCGATCTGTTCCTGGCGGTTGCGCAGGAACTCCGCCACCTCCTGCGCCGGTGCCAACTGCGGTCCTGCCGTGTCCTGTTCCGGCACGGGTCTCTCCTCACGTCCTGGTGCGCCTCCCCTCTTCGGGAAACGACTGGTGGGCGAACTCATCGGTGGGACCGGCCGGCCTCCCCCCGGCCGAACCAGTCGAGACAGACCACGAGCGCGTCGTCGTCCGCCACGGGTGTGCCACGGTGGCCGGAGAGCTCCCTGAGCACCGCGCCGGGTACATCGGCGGCGGGCAGCAGACGCGTGGCGTTGACCGCGCGGGCCAGGGCCCGTTCCCCGTACGTCTCCCCGCCGGGCGTGGCGACGGAGTACACCCCGTCGCTGACGAAGACGAGCCGGTCTCCCGGTTCGATCGTCAACTCCTGCACGGTGTAGTCCGTTTCCTCGAACATGCCCAGCGGCAGCTGGGCGTCCAGGGCGACCGTGGCGACCGCCCCGTCGCGCAGCAGGAGCATGCGGGGGGAGCCCGCGTCGACGATGGCCAGGCGCCCGGTGGCCAGGTCCAGATCCAGCAGGAGCACCGACAGATGGAGGGCCCCGCCGTACTGGGCGTGGACGGCCTGGTCGGCCAGGGCCGCCTGGTCGGCGATGGGGAGGCCGGCCCGGCGGGCGTTGCGCAGCGCGTTGATGCCCAGATTGGTCAGCAGGGAGGCCTCGATGCCCTCACCCATGCCGTTGGTGATGTACAGCATCAGCCGGTCGGCGTCGGCGGACCAGTCGAAGTTGTCGCCGAAGATGTCGTAGGCGGGCTCCAGTTGGCCGCCGAGCGCGTACTCGGGCCGGGTGGAGGAACGGCCCGGCAGCAGCTGCCACTGCATCTCCGCCGCCAGCGTCAGCCGGCTGGAGCGACGCGCCCGGACGTACACATCGGTGTCCCGCTCCGCGACGACCAACTCGTGCCCCAGCACCACGGCCAGCTCCGCCAGTTCGGCGAGGCGGTCCTCTGCGTGCGCGGCGGACGGCAGCGTCAGACGCAGCACGCCCAGCCGGTCGCCGCGCACGGTGACCGGCAGATGCACCCGCACCCGGCCGTCGCCGCGCTCCTCCACGTACGGCTCCTGTGCCCCGAACGCCCGGCCGGTCGGACCGCCGTGCATCGGCAGCGGTTCCGGCTCGCCGGGGCGCGTGGACACGGGCCGCAGCGCGGTGAGCGAGTAGTCGGCCAGGTAGAGCTCCACCTCCCGCGCCGACCAGTCGTCGTCGCCCAGTACGGCGCGGAGTGCGTCCAGCAGGTGGTGCGGAGCAGCGGAGCGAAGCGCCCGTTCGGCTGCCACGAATCTGTTCACGATGTCGGATACGCCATTCTTTCCACAGCTGACAGTGTTCGAGATGCCTGGAAGAGTGGGCCCGTGACTTCCTCCCCCAACCAGCGGCCGGACGAGGTGGCGCGGGTGACCTCCGAGGCGGCCGAGCTGCTGGAGGTCCTGTGGGGGCGCGCCTCGACGGCTCCGGTGTCCGCCTCCCAGATCCGCGTGCTCTTCATCCTGGAGCACAACGACGGCATCAACCTGCGGATGCTCGCCGACGCCCTCGGCTCCACGCCGCCCTCCACCAGCCGGCTGTGCGACCGTCTGGAAGCCGTGGGCTTCGTGGAACGCCACGCCAGCACGGCCAGCAGGCGCGAGCTGTGTCTGCGGCTGAGCCGACGCGGACAGGCCTTCCTGGTGGACCTGCGTGCCCGCCGTGAACGCGCCCTGCGGTCGGTGCTGGAGCAGATGCCCACCACGAAGCGGACCGCTCTGCTGGAGGGGCTGGAGGCGTTCTGCGCCGCCGCGGCGGCGCAGATCCACGAGGGCGACGCCACCGACGCCCGGAGCGCGTGACCGCGGCCGACCCGGTCCCGGTCCGACAGTCTCATCCCCAGCCCTTCCCACACTCTTGACCCGGCTCACTCTGTTGCTTTCCGGCCATAGTTGTCAAACGGCAACTATTGGCGATGCGTGCACCCGTCGCGCCGACGTTCAGGCCAAGTGGCCCTGCCCGTCGGCGCGTCGACAGCGGCTATTCCTCCGCCCGAGGTTCGTCCGGGTCCCGGGCGACCTGCCCGGAGTCCACGGCGGCCAGCGCCTCGTCCACGCTGTCCACCGTGGCCACGGTCAGGCTGACGCCGGTGAGATCGAGTATTCGCCGCACGGCCGGCGCCGGGGCGATGACGTACACGCCGCCCGGGATCCGCCGCACCTCCTGATACGTCCGCAGGATGATGTTCATGCCGGACGAGTCCATGAAGGGGACGGCCGACACGTCCAACAGGAAATGCCGCCGCCCGTGCCGCAGTTGGTTCGCCAGATGATGCTGCAGCTCGGTCGCCGTGTCGATGTCCAGTTCACCCTCGATCGTGAGCAGCACGGCGTCGTCCCGAGGCAGATCGACCTTGATCGACAGGGGATTCTGGGCAACGGACACAAGAGCCTCCAAGGCGCTACCGATCGGGACGGGTGCCCCGATTCACGGATTCCACGCATCGCCCGGCGATGCGCCCGTGCGCATACCCGCGAATCGTCCGGACACACGGGCCCCGATCAGGCGACTCCCGGTTCCAGGAGCCCTACGCGCAGCCGCTTGATGATCCGGCTGATCAGCCGGGACACATGCATCTGGGACACCCCCAGCTGCTCGGCGATCTGCGACTGGGTCTGCTCCTCCACGAACCGCAGATGGATGATGCGCCGCTCACGGTCGTCGAGTTCGGCGATCAGCGGCGCCAACGAGTTGAAGTCCTCGACGAGTTGCAGCGACGGGTCCTCCTCGCCGATGAGGTCGCCCAGCACGGCGTCGCCGTCCTCGCCGCCGTCGGAGGTGAGCGCCGCGTCGAGCGAGGAGGTGTTGTAGCCGTTGGACGCCTTGCGCGCCTCGACGACCTCCTCCTCGGACAGGGACATCAGCTCGGACAGCTCACGCGTCGTCGGCGTCCGGCCCAGCCGGGACTGCAGTTCGTCGGTCGCGCGGGCCAGCTCCACCCGCGCCTCCTGCAGCCGGCGCGGCACATGCACCGCCCAGCTCGTGTCCCGGAAGAACCGCTTGATCTCGCCGACGATGTACGGCACGGCGAAAGTCGTGAACTCCACCTCGCGGGACAGGTCGAACCGGTCGATGGCCTTGATCAGCCCGATGGTCCCGACCTGGACGATGTCCTCCAGCGAGTCCTCACGGCCGCGGAAGCGCGAGGCCGCGTACCGCACGAGCGACAGATTCATCTCGATGAGCGTGTTGCGCACGTACTGATACGTGTGCGTGCCCTCGTCCAACATGGCCAGCCGGTCGAAGAACTGCCGCGACATCTCCCTTGCGTCCTTCGGCCTGACCTGTGACGGGTCCTCGATCAGCGGGAGGTCCACCCCGTCCGCCATGACCCTCCCCCGTGCCGTGGCCGTTGTACGTGCCGTCACGGCTGCCATGCTGTCCACCCCTCTCGCCCGAAGCCTTGTTGCCATCCCACGCTTGCCCCGCTACTGGCGACTCAGTCCCCCTCGGACGGGAAAGGGACCGTGTCGCTCCCCACTCTGGCCAGAAGTCGCCGTCGGCTCCGGCGGAGGGGATCACCGGGGCCGACGTCCGTCACCGCGAATGCGCGCACTGTTGTTTGTCCACGGAATCGCGGGGCAATCGGAGTTCCACGCCTCCGGATCGGAGGCACGCCGGCGGGAGCGGTCTTCCGCGCACGGGCCTGGTCGCCCATCCACCGTTTCCCGCCGCAAGTCCCTGAAAGCGTCGTTCAGGAGCGATTTCCCATGCTGGTCAATGTGTCCGCAAACGGTTCCGGTACCTCCGTACGTCCTGGCACGACCGACAGGAGGACGCACGACGACGCCCCCGACACCGCCACCGCCTTCGCCCGGCTCGCCTCGATGGACGCGGGGCCCGAACGCGACCATGTACGAGACGAACTCGTCCGGGCCTGGCTGCCCATGGCACACCGCATCGCCGGCCGCTTCCGCAACCGTGGCGAGTCGCTGGAGGATCTGCGCCAGGTCGCCGCGATGGGCCTGGTCAAGGCTGTGGACCGCTACGAACCCGAGCGGGGGGCGTTCGAGAGCTACGCCGTGCCCACCATCACCGGGGAGATCAAGAGGCACTTCCGCGACCGGATGTGGACGCTTCGCGTCCCCCGCAGGGTCCAGGACCTCCGCAACAAGGTACGCGTGGCGCGCCGCGAACTCAGCCAGACCTCCGGCGGTGCCACCGAACCCTCGGTCGCCGACATCGCCGCCCTCGCAGGGCTCACGGAGGACGAGGTCAAAGCCGGGATGGAGGCACTCGACAGCTTCAGCGCCCTGTCGCTGGACGCCGAGATGTCCTCCGGCGACGACGGCTACAGCCTCGCCGACACCCTCGGCGCGCCCGACACCGCGTACGACGTCGTCGTGGACCGGGAGGCGGTCAAGCAGGGCCTGCGCCGACTGCCCGAACGCGAGCGCGCCATCCTCTACATGCGCTTCTTCGAGGACATGACGCAGAACCGCATCGCCGACCGCCTCGGCATCTCCCAGATGCACGTCTCCCGCCTCATCAACCGCAGCTGCGCCCGCGTCCGCGAGGAGGCCCTCGGCCCGGACACGCCTTCTTCCTGAGCCTCTGCCGCCTGACCCGCTGTCAGCTGTCCTCATCGGATCACCCAGGAGCGAAACAGATGCTGATGCCTCACCCCGCGACCCTGCGCAGGCTCGTCGAGGAGTACGAGTCACTCTCGGGCCACGAGGGAGAGCGGAGCGACCCCCAGACAGCGCGCCGCGCGCAGGACCTGGCGTACACGTTGTGCGTGTCCACGGGCACCCGCGACATTCGCCAGGCCCTGCGAAGGGCACGCGGGCAGCTCGCCGCCGCGCAGGCGACCGCGACCGCGGAGCTGTGCGGGAACCGTGTGGGACTCCCCGCGGAACTCGACGGCCATGGTCCGGGCGCGAGCGGGTATGCGGCGCTCCATGAACAGTGATGAGCCGAGCCGTCCCGAGTCGTCGACCCCGCACTCACCATGATGCCGATGGAACGCCACCCGCCCGTGAGCCACGACCCCGCCCCCGTGGAGGAACCGTCCGCCCGGCCGCCGGTCGCGATCACCACCGCGGCGGCGGCCCGCCACTACGTGCGGGCGTTCGTGGGGGAGCGGTGGCGTTCACCGGCCGGACCGCCGACCGAGCAGTCGATGATCGATCTCATTCTCGTCGTGTCCGAACTGGTCACGAACGCGGTCCGGCACGGCGGCGGCATCGCCGCATTCGACGTCGCCCTCACCCCGGAGGGCGTGCGGCTGAACGTGCGGGACCACAGCGCCGCCGTGCCCGTGAGCCTCCACGGGCACGGCGTACTGCCGCGCGCCCACCAGGCCAACGGATACGGATGGCCGCTGATCAACAGGCTGTCCAGTGAGGTCGACGTCCAGCGCCGCGCGGCCGGCGGCAAGACGATCAGCGTGCTGGTGCCGCTGACCTGACGCCTCGCCCCGAACCTCACCAGGGCAGGAAGACGTGGACTTCCTTGCCGTGGTCGTGCGTCACCACACTCACCTCGTCGCACAGCGTGTGGATCAGATACCAGCCGATCCCGCCGGCGCCCTTGCTGGGACTGAAGGGGCGCGGCGCCGGCGACGTCGTGCTCGAGTCCCCCAGCGTCACATGGACCCCGTCGAGGGTGCGGCGCATCGTCAGCTCGAAGCGCCCGGGAGCGTACTGCACAGCGTTGGCGGCCAGTTCCGTCACCACCAGCAGGACGTCGTCCCAGTGCTCGACGGCCGCCGGCGGTGAGGTGCGCGCGAGGATGCCCAGGAACCCCTCGGCGGCCGTGCGGGCCCCTGTCACGTCGCCGAGCTCTCCGTCGAAGGCGGCGTGGCTGTCGTAGATCTCCTCGGAAGGCAGTTTGTCGTCCCTACGTGGCTCTGTTGCCAACTCGTCTTCCCCCGCTCGGCTTCTTGAGGCGGACGCGATGTCGCGTTCTCCTCCGACGCTCGTGTTTCCCGTGCGCGGAGCGGCTACGCGTGCGAAAGCGTAGGGATGTGTGGGGCCTTGGGAAAGAGAGTGGCCCTTCGGTGCCCCTGGTCGGCGTCGGCGCACTACCGCTCACCCGCCTCACCGCCCTCGGCAGGCGTCCGCAGGACCAGCAGGGCCACGTCGTCGTCGTTGTCGACGGGGCGGGCGCGCTCCAGCAGCAGGTCGCAGAACACATGCAGGGGCCGGTGGGCGAGCGCCGCCGCATGCTGGCGCAGCCGGGCCAGGCCCCGGTCGAGCGTCTGCCCCGGCGACTCGATCAGACCGTCCGTGTACAGCACGAGCGTGGACAGCGCAGGGAGCGGGGTGAGCGTGTCGGTGCGCGCCCGTATCAGGCCCGTGCCGAGCAGATGGTCGTGCTCCTCGTCCAGGAACCGGGACCGGCCGTCATGGGTGATCAGCAGCGGCGGCGGATGCCCGGCGTTGGTCCACCGCAGCGTCCACCCCTCGTCGCTCCGCTCGACCCGGCCGAAGATCAGGGTCGCCATGGACGCCTCGGCCACGTTCACCACGGCCTGGTCCAGCCTCTCCACGATCGCGCTCGGCGGCTCCTCCAGGGCCCAGGCGTAGGCCCGGAGCATGTTGCGGACCTGCGCCATCCCCGCCGCCGCGTCGATGTTGTGCCCGACGACATCCCCGATGGCCACGGCCGTGGCCCCGTCGGACAGCGAGAACACGTCGTACCAGTCGCCGCCGACCTGCGAGGACTCCGACGCCGACTCGTAGCGTGCCGCCATCCGCAGACCCGGCACCTCCGGCATCTGGGGCAGCAGATGGCGCTGCATGGTCTCCGCGATGTGCCGCTGACGCTGGTACAGGCGCGCGTTCTCCAACGCCAGCCCGGCCCGGCGGGCGATGTCCTCCAGCAGGGACAGCTCGGAGTCGGTGAAGGCCCCCGGCCGGTCACTGAGGCCCAGCGTGAGGGCGCCGAGCACCGCACGCGGCCCGCGGATGGGCGCGATCGCCGCCGAGCGCAGACCCGTCACCTGGAACAGCTTCTGCTGCGCGACCGCGATCCCCGAATCGGGCGGCCCCTGGTAGGTCTCCGGCCCGGCCAGTGCGGACGCCGCCCCGCGCAAGGCCCGGGACAGCGGCATGAACGACTCCTCGTGCACCGGCGGCAGCGGGCCCTCCAGCTCCTCGCGCCGCACCACGACACCGTCGTGGTGGGTCGCCACCGTGGTTCGCCAGACGTCGTCGCTCTCGGTGATCAGGTCCACGATGGCCCAGTCCGCCAGCCGCGGCACGACCAGCCGGATCAGTCGTGCGACCGCCTCGTCGGAGTCCAGCGTCGAGGTCAGCCGGGTCGTCGTCTCCGCGAGCAGTGCCAGCCGGTCCAGCTGCGACAGCGTCGGCGACTCGGTGGCCGGGGGGAGCACCTCGTTCCCCGAGCCGCTCGCGTAGAAGAGGATGGCCGCGCCGGTCGCGCCGTCCTCGAGCCGGCACGGTGTGACCAGCCAGGTCACCGGCAGCAGCGTGGCGTCGCCGCGCCGGAACCACTCACGGTCCCCGCCGCCCGTACGGCCGCTGAGGAACGCCTGCATCATCGCGCACGACGCCCGGGGCACCGTCTGCCCGAGGTGGTCGCGGTGCAGCAGTTCGTGGGCGTCGCGACCGACGAGTTCGTCGGCCGTGCGGCCGAGCAGCTCCTCCGAGCGGGCGTTCACCGAGACGATGGAGCCGTTGTCGTCCACCACGTACATGCCGGCGTGCAGGAGATCGGGCAGCCCGTCCGGTGACCGCCCAGCCGGGACAACCGGCTGCCGATCGAGGTGGTCCGGACTCCACGCGCTCATGTTCGGGCTCCTCCTGCTCCGGTCGCGGACGGGACTGTAGTACGCCACGGCGGGCCCGTGCGGCCTACGTGCATCACGCAGTACCCCGGTCCCCGGTGACCTACGCCCCAAAGGTGCCCGACAGCAGCTCGGAGCCCGTCCCACGAACCACGCAGCGTCGCGAACGCCGTAGCCGGACCACCCCCGCCCACGGACGCGCACACGCCGGGCCTGAGGACGCCGACCTCACGCCTGGGTGTGCCGGACGCACGCCGTGACGACCTCGCGCAGGCTCCCCGTCCGCTCCATCACCTCGCGCTGCACCCGGGCCCCGTTGCCACGCCCCATCAGCTCCGCGACGGCCGCACGGGCCAGGTCGGCGTCGCCGGCCTCCACGAGGGCCTCCTCGACGTGGTCCAGCAGTGCGTGGATCACCTCGACGGCGGGCCGGGGCCGCATCGTGGCGGGGTCCAGGAGGTTCTCCGACATACCGGAGCGGGCGGCCCGCCAGGTGGCCAGCCGCAGGAGTCCCGCGCTGTGTGCGAGCGGCTCCAGACCCGCCCGCCACTCACGGGCCGCGGTCTCCACGAGCCCCCGGGCGAGGGTGGCGACGAGGACGGCGGTGTCGGGGTGCAGACAGACGTCCGCGACCCGGATCTCGACGGTCGGATACCGATGGGACAGGCGCGCGTCGAAGTAGATCATGCCCTCGTCGTGCACGACCTCCGTGGCGATCAGGTTCGAGACGCACTGGTGGTACCGCTCCGCCGAACCGAAGACGTCCGTCGGCCCGGCCATCGGCCACATGTCCCACACCTGGCTGCGGTAGCTGGCGTACCGGCTGTCCTGGCCCTGCCAGAAGGGAGAGTTCGCGCTCAGGGCCCTCAGGATCGACAGCCACGGCCGCACACGGTCCAGGACGGCGACGCCCTCCTCGTCGGACTCGACGGACACATGGACATGGCAGCCGCAGACCAGCTGCACCTGTGTGGGCAGGCCGAACTCACGCGCCATCCACAGATACCTGCTGTTCATGGTGATCGTCGGGCTCACCGGCAACGGCGACGAGGCCAGCGCGACGACCGCGCTGCCGAGTCCCTCCGCATGGCGCGCCGCGTCCCTGCGGCAGCGGATGATCTCGGCCCCGAGTTCGGCCATCGAGGACTGCGGGTGCGTGGCGAACTCCACCTGCTCGTCGTGGAGCTCCTTCTCGAACACGCCCTGGCCGGTGCCCTCCCGCGCGGCCCGCGCGAGCACCGCCGCGGCCCGCGCCTGCGGCTCGCCACTCTCGGGGTCGACCAGGAGGAGTTCCTCTTCCACTCCGACGGTACGCACGTCATCCGGCCCCTTCGCGGTAGATGTGACAGCCGTGTGCCCTCGGACGACGCCGGGACACCTCAGCGGTCGGCGCGCGGGCCGGAACCGTGCACGCGGCGACGGACCGGGTACCCGGGCGGTACCGTCGACGAGGACTGCAACCCGATCGGCTACGTCGGAGCCTGTCCGGACAACGCGCTGCGCCTCGCGACGTGCGTCCAGGACGCGGAGCGGGAGAAGGACACCGCGGTGGCCGAGCTGCATCGCAAGGCGCGGGCCGGCAGCCGCAAGGGCGCAGACCTGGGCGAGCAGCCCCTGCACCGACGGCTGAGCGACTGACCGCCGGGCCCGGGCCGCCCGCGGTTCGGGACACCATCGGACTCTCCGTTCCCGGCACAGCGCCATTGTGGGCACGGCCGAGGCCGTCGCGCGAACCGGCTGGAGCGGAAGCGCCGGAGCGGGGTGTCCGACCACCGCGGACCGGAAGAGACGCCGAAATGCACCGGACAGACTCCGCCGAGGGACCGCCGAGGCACCGAACGACGCCGGGAAACGACAAAGGCAAGGAGCTCGACCACTCCTTGCCACTCTCAACTTATAGCGCACCGGGGGGCTTGCGGCAAGACCCCGCCCGTGGCGCACAATCGCCGACCGAAGCGAGAGTCACCGAAGCGGGAATCCGCGTACATGGGGGTTGTGATGATCGACGTCATCGTCGTCGGCGGCGGGCCGACCGGGCTGATGCTGGCGAGCGAGCTGCGGCTGGCCGGGGTGCGAACGGTCGTACTGGAGAAGCTGACCGCGCCGACCGGGGAGTCCCGCGGGCAGGGCCTGCACGCGCGCAGCGTCGAGATCATGGACCAGCGAGGCCTGCTGGACCGCTTCCTCGCGGTCAGTGAGAAGTTCCGGGTCGGAGGTCTCTTCGGCGGCGTCATGAAGCCCTGGCCGGACACGCTGGACACGGCTCACGCGTACGGCGTCGCCACCCCGCAGCCGGTCACCGAACGCCTGCTCCACGAGCGCGCCGTCGAACTCGGCGCCGACATCCGGAGCGGCAGCGAACTGGTCGGGCTGAGCCAGGACGAGAGCGGTGTGACCGCCGAGCTGGCGGACGGCACGCGGCTGCGCGCCCGCCATCTCGTCGGCTGCGACGGCGGTCGCAGTACGGTGCGCAAGCTCCTGGGCGTCGCCTTTCCCGGGGAGCCCGCCACGGTCGAGACGCTGCTGGGCGAGATGGAGGCGACCGAGGCCCCGGCGACGATCGCCGCTGTCGTCGAGGAGGTCCGCAAGACCCAACTGCGGTTCGGTCTCGCCCCTCTCGGCGACGGGAACTACCGCGTCCTCGTACCGGCCGAGGGCGTGTCCGAGGACCGTACGACCCCACCGACCCTCGACGAGTTCAGGCAGCAGCTGCGGGCCTGCGCGGGCACCGACTTCGGGGTGCACTCACCGCGCTGGCTGTCCCGGTTCGGGGACGCCACCCGGCAGGCCGAGCGCTACCGGGTCGGTCGGGTGCTGCTGGCCGGCGACGCGGCGCACACCCACCCGCCGACCGGCGGACAGGGGCTCAACCTCGGTGTGCAGGACGCGTTCAACCTCGGCTGGAAACTGGCCGCCGCGATCAACGGCTGGGCGCCGGAGGGGCTGTTGGACAGCTACCACGCCGAGCGGCACCCGGTGGCCGCCCGCGTGCTGGTCAACACCCGCGCGCAGATCACCCTGCTGGGGTCCGATCCGGGTCCGACCGCGCTGCGGGAGCTGTTCTCGAAGCTGATGGACTTCGAGGAGGTGAACCGGTACGTGACCGGGATGATCACAGCGGTCGACGTCCGCTACGACTTCGGCGAGGGCCACGACCTGCTCGGCCGGCGCATGCGGGACGTGCAGCTGAAGCAGGGGCGTCTCTACGAGCTGATGCACGAGGGCCGAGGCCTCCTGC
The DNA here is from genome assembly GCF_036346855.1 of Streptomyces europaeiscabiei. Classification (NCBI taxonomy): domain Bacteria; kingdom Bacillati; phylum Actinomycetota; class Actinomycetes; order Kitasatosporales; family Streptomycetaceae; genus Streptomyces; species Streptomyces europaeiscabiei. Next base: position 522,818 of record NZ_CP107841.1, on the reverse strand, counting down.
TCGACCCGGCCGGCCGGCTCTCGGTGGACGGCTGGGCGGACCGGGTCGACCACGTCGTCGACACCGCCGAGGACCTGGACGTGCCCGCGGTGCTGCTGCGCCCCGACGGCCACGTGGCCTGGGCGGGTGAGGACCAGCGGGAACTGCTCGGCGGGCTCGCCCGGTGGTTCGGGGCGGCCGCCGGCTGAGCGCGGTCCCACGGGGGAGGCGTGGCCGCTTCTGGCGCGGACGGTTGTCGGGACCGGCCCGCACGGCGCAGGATGCTGCGATGACCTCGCCTCCCGCAGTACGCCCGTACCGCCCCGGGGACCACGACGCCCTCCACGAGATCTGCGTCCGTACCGCCCACAACGGCGGCGACAGCCGCCCCGTCTACACGGACCCGGACGTCTTCCCGGCGACCTTCGCCACCCCGTACGCCCACCTGGAACCGGAACTGACCTTCGTACTGGACGACGGCCACGGGCAAGCGGTCGGCTACATCCTCGGCACCGCGAACACCCCCGCCTTCGTCGAGGACTTCCGCGAGAAGTGGCTCCCCCTGGTCGCGGACCGCTTCCCGGCGCCCCTCGGCCCTCCGGCCACCCCCGACGAGGCGATCATCCAGCTCCTGCACCACCCCGAACGCATGCTCCGCCCCGAAGTCGTCCCGTATCCGGCCCACTTGCACATCGATCTCCTCCCCGCCTGGCAGGGCCGGGGCCACGGCCGAGCCCTGATGCACACCTTCCTGCGGGCCCTGCACACCGGAGGAGTCCCGGCAGTCCACCTCTCCATGGTCACCACCAACACGCCGGCCCGTGCCTTCTACGACCGCCTGGGCTTCCACGAGATCGAGGTCCCGGACCCAGGCCCGGTCACTTACCTGGGGCGCACGACGAAGGACCACGACACTTCCCCGGCCGTGACGCGCCCCTGACGTCTCCCACCTGGAATTCACCGGACGGCGGCCAGAACATGGCTGGGCCCCACCTGCCAGACCGCTCCGACGTGCTCGAAGCCCGCGTCACGCAACAGTGCGACGTGGCCGGACAGGGTCAGATCGTTGCCCTCGCAGTGGGGGCGGCCACCGTCGTCCCTTCGTGAGAGGAGGGGGGCCAGTTCCGGGTCGGTGGCCGCGCTCGACCACCAGGACTCCCAGTCCTCGGTGAGGGACGCGGCGCTCCGGGCGGCTCGGCGGCGTCCGATGTCGATCGCCAGCTCGGACACCTTCGTGGAGTCCGGGCTGATGTGGTCGCCGTTGACAAGGATGCCGCCGGGGCGCAGCAGCCCGGCGAGTTCCCGGTAGACCCGTCGCAGGGTGCCCGTGCCCAGGTAGTGCAGGGCGGTGGTCGACACCACCGCGTCCGCGGGGCGTGCCAGGGCGAGCGTGTCGAGCCAGCCGGGCGCGCCGATCAGGGTCCTGACGTACCGCAGTGCGCTGCCGTAGTGGGCGCTGCCGAGTTCCAGGAGGAGCGGGTCCGCGTCCACGGCGAGCACCTCGGCCGTGGGCAGACGGCCGGCGAGCCGCGCCGCCAGGCATCCGGGGCCGCTGCCCAGGTCGACGACGAGGGGTGCGGGGCAGTCGCGCGTCACATGCTCGACCAGGTCCGCGATGACCTCGAACCGCTCCTCGCGGTCGACCGCGTACCGCTGCTGCTGACGTTCCCAGCGCTCCACCCATCGCGCCGCCGTCGCCGTGCTCACATCCATGCCGGTCGCACTGCCTCCGTGTCGTCACGCCTCTGCTAATGGAAATCATTGCAGAGAAGCGAGAGTGGAGAGCAACTGGTCGATCTCCTGTGGGGTGTTGTGCACATGCAGACTCGCCCGCACCGCGCCGTCCTCCGCACCACGGCCCGCCTGGCAGTGGCCGTCCGTCCGCACCATGAACCCGTGGCTGAAGAGGATGAATCCGAGGTCCCGTGAACCGATCTCGCGGTGCCGGAAGGTGACGAGACTCCGGCGCCGCTGCACCTCGGTGCCGGCCGCGAGACTCGATCGGCAGCCCAGCACCTCATAGGCGTCCATCCGGGCCAGGCCGTCCGTGAGCCGGGAGGTCAGCGCCACCGTCCAGCGCTCGATCCGGTCGGTTCCGGCGGCGTCCAGCCAGTCGAGCGCCGCCGTCAGGGAGACGATGCCGACCGTGTTGGGAGTGCCGCTCCACCCGCCGGGGCGGAAGGCCGGTCCACGCCGGTTCCGGGACCACACGGCACCGGAACCCGGCAGGGCCATCGCCTTGTGGCCGGAGAACACCACGAAGTCGACGTCGAGACCGGCCGTCGAGACCGGCAGATGGCCGATGCCCTGCGCGGAGTCCAGACAGATCGGCACCTCCGGCCCGACCACCTGCCGTATGCGGTGCACGTTCATGTCAACGCCGTAGACGTGATGGACATGGGTGGCGGCCACGAAACGGGTGCGGGGGCCGACGATCGCGGCGAGCGCCCCCGGATCGTAGTCGCCCGAACTCTCCTGGTACGGCAGAGACCGGACGCGGACCCGCACGCCCCGGCGGGCCAGCAGCTCCTGTGCCTCCAGCCACGGGGAAAGGTTCGCCTGGTGGTCGGCGAAGGGGACGACGATCTCGTCCCCGTCGGCGAGGAGCGCGGGCAGCCAGTCCCGGGCGATGCTCCGCAGCCCCTCGGTGGTCCCACCGGTGAAGTGGACCGACGACCGCCGCGGGTCCGGGTCGTCCAGGAACTCCTTGATCCGGCCGCGGGCGTTCTCCACCAGCGCCGTCGTGGTGTTGGCCCAGGGATACGAGCCCCGACCGGCGTTGGCGTTCGAGGTGGTCAGATACGTCTGTACGGCGTCCAGGACGGGCTGCGGCTTCTGGCTGGTGGCCGCACTGTCCAGGTAGGCGAGGTCCGGATGCCCGACGACGATCGGGAACTGGGCGCGCAACGACCGCTGCCACCCCGCAAGTTCCACCAGTTCCGTCGGCCGTGCGACGGGATCCGTCATGTCAGTCACGCACCAGCGGCGCACCGGCGTCCCGCCAGGCGATGATGCCGCCGGCCAGACTGCGCACGTCGAGGTGACCCATGCGGGTGAGCAGGGCCGCGTACCGGGCCGACTGCTCGCCCACCGGGCACGCGAGCAGCACGGGCTGACGCCTGCCGAAGGGCAGCCCGCCCCGGAGGAGTTCGCCGAAGAGCTCGTCGACGATGTTCACCGAACCGTCGATGTGGAGCGCCGCGTACGCGAAGGGGCCGCGCAGGTCGACCACGAGGGGGCGCTGCGCCGCGATCCACTTCCGGGCGTCCTCGACGTCGATGACCGTCGCCGAGCGGATCTCGGTGTCGGTCAGTGTGGTGACCGAGGTCTTCGCGGGAGGGCGGCCCAGCAGATCGGGGCGGCGCCGGCGGACGTAGTCGAGGTAGCTCTCCACACGGTCGCAGACGATGAAGACGGCGGCCTTGCGTTCCGTCAACTCGGCGTCCAGCGCCCGGAGGTGACGGACTCCGCCGTAGTAGGCCGCTCCTCCGGTGGGGCCGGCGAGCAGGCCGCAGCGGCGGAGCAGGGTGAGCATCCCGTCGATGGCCTCGTCGGCGCTCACGGCCTCCAGCGTGTCGTAGGTGGCCGGGTCGAAGATGCCGACCTCCTGCACCTCGTCGACCGTGCGGATGCCGGGGATGAAGTCCGCCTTCCGGCCCACGAGTCCGACGACGCGCACCGCCGGATCGTGCGCGCGCAGGGCCCGGGCGACGCCGGTGGAGGACCCGGCCGTGCCCACGCAGGCGATGAACCAGTCGGGGGCCCGCCCGTCCAGGTCGGCGATGATCTCCGGGCCCGTTCCGGTGGCGTGGGCCTCGGTGTTGAGGGCGTTGAAGTACTGGTCGGTGTGCAGGTGGGCGCCACCGGGGCGGTTCAGCCGCTGGTGGAAGAGGGTCAGCGGATCGTCGGTGTCGGTCGGGTCGAGGCATTCGGTCCGGCCGGGCAGTTCCTCGATCTCGGCGCCGAGCAGCAGGAGCAGGTCCTTGATCTCGGGTATGCGCATCCGGTTGGTGACGCTCTTGAACGGCAGTCCGTGCAAGCCGGCGATGAGGGCCAGGGCCTTGGCGGTGTTCCCGCTGGACAGCTCCACGATCGTCTCGCCGCGCTCCTTGGCGCCGGAGATCTCCCGCCGGGTCATGCTCCACGCGGCCCGGTCCTTCAGCGAGCCGAAGGGGTTGAGCATCTCCAGCTTGGCGTACAGGTCGATGTTGCGCAGCCCGTGAACGGCCGGGTCGATGCGGACCAGCGGTGTGTCGCCGATGGCGTCGGTGATGTTGTCGTACCTCATTCCTGCGGGTCCCCCGTAAGGTCGAGCGGCCAGTACTCCTCGTCCAGACACCACCGCGGGTGGCCGTTCTCCTCGTAGACGGCCACCTTCCGTGCCATGGGCTGCTGTTGGGCGGGTGTGGCCGCGAAGTCCATGCAGTAGCCGGCCGTGTTGGCGAAGGCCAGGAGATCGCCGGACCGCGGCAGCCGGGGCAGGTACACGGTGCGGCGGGTGATGAGATCCGCCTCCAGGCAGAGGTTGCCCATGAGGTGGACCGCCACCGGGCCCGCCGTGTCGGGCGGGGCCGGGTCGCGGGGCAGGACCACGGGGTCCATGAGCACGCCGTGGTCCTCCAGGCCGACTGCACCCGCGTTCATCGCGAGGCGCACCATGGGCTCACCCGTGTCCGTGGGCCTGATCTCCAGGACCCTGCCCAGGGTGAGTCCGCACTGGTCGGCCAGGGCCCGGCCGGGCTCGACGTAGAGGTCGTAGAGGCTCTCCAGCAGGAGGGTGCCCAGCGGGCGCCCGAGGCTCGGCGCCGGGCGGGACAGCAGTTCGTCGAGATACGCGGCACCGGCCGTGGGCCGATGGGCCGGGTAGAGGCTCAGCGCGCCCTTGAGTGTGCCGTTCTCCGCCCGCAGACCGTAGCCGTGGCCGCCCCAGGTCATGGGCGGGCGGCCGCCCATGACGGCGCGGGTCAGCTCGGTGGTGTAGCGCTCCCACTGGGCCGCGTGCGCCAGGTAACTGACGCCGAAGCCGCCGCCGATGTCGATGGCGCGCGGCTGGAAACCACGAATCCACAGCTCCTCCATGGCCTGGAGGCATCCTTCGAGCGCCGCCGCCTTCTCGTCGAGGCTCGTGGTGTCGAGGTGGTAGCCGACACCGACCGGTTCCAGCTCGTCCCGGTGCCGTTCGAGGACATCGAGAAGGTGGTGCAGGGACTTCACCGGCGTACCGAAGCGGCTTCGCCGCGAGAGCGTTCTGGTTCCGGACGTCTCGAACCCGGACAGGCGCAGCAGGACACGGACGCGCGGAAGTCCGTGGGCGCGGACGAAACCCGCCGCCTGCTCCAGCTCGCCGGGACCGTCGGCGTTGAGGCACGCTCCGCTGCGCGTGGCGAGCCAGAGGAACGCCGGGTCCTTGGGACCGGTCGCCATGATCCGGGATCCGGTGAACCCGGACCCGAGAGCGTGCCGCAGTTCGCCGAGCGACGCGGCGTCGAGGGCCGCGTCCGTCGTGGTGAGACGGCGCACGAGGGAGCCGGCACGGTTCGCCTTGTGGGCGAAGTAGATCCGCCCGGCCAGCCGATGGCGGTCGAGTACCGAACGGAAGCGCCGTACATTATCGGCGATCTGGTCCGGCAGGAGGACGTTCAGCGGGGAGCCCAGAGCGTCCACGAGGGTGTGCAGGAGCTGCGCCGAGTCCAGGAGAGCCGCTGTGCGCGGTTCCAGCCGTGGTTCCAGGTACAACGGGTCGTCGTCGCTCATCCCAGATGTTCCTCCCCACCGAGGAAGACGTACCGGTGTCGGCAATCGGCCATAACGACCGTAACCCTCCCCTCGCCGGGCCTTCCGGAATCGGGCCCGGTGGGGGAGGGGCTGTTTCCCGACGTCCGACGGCTGGAACGGGACGGTCGGAGAGGGGGAACAGGACGGCCGGGAAGAGCGCACGGGTTGAACGGGTGAACGGATCGAGGGGCCGGGCGGGGCGGGGCTTCGGAGGGTCAGACGGTTCGCAGGGCGAGGCTCATCAGGATCGCGTCACGGTCGTCACCGGGGGCGATCCGCAGCGCGCCGGGCCAGCGGCCGACCTCCTCCCAGCCCACCTTGCGGTAGAACTCCTCCAGGCCCACGCCGCCCCGGGTGGAGAGCGAGAGTCGCTCCAGGCCCATCTCGTCCCGGGCGATGTCATGCACGCGGTGCATCAGAGCGGTGCCGATGCCCCGGCCGCGGAAGCGCGGATGCGTCTGGACGTGGTTGACCGTGCCGCAGTGCGCGCCGAGCGGATGCGGCTCCCGGCGGACGATCAGCCAGCCGGCGAGCGAGCCGCCGACGGTGGCGACGAGCAGTCTGCCGCGACCGGGGGCGAGCCCGTGGACGAGCGAGTCGACCACGGGACCGACGTCGTGCGCGCTCACCGGCAGGGGAGGGAACTCGGTGGCGAGGACCGCGCCACCGGCGTTCGCCACGACCTCCCAACAGCCGGCGATCTGCTGTCTGAGCCCCGGGGTGACCTCCTCGGGGCGGGTCAGCTGCAGGAACTCCGAGGCTTGATGCACCGTCATGTCCGTCAGCCTCGCACAGACGCTGCCACACGGTGGGCCGGTGCCGTCCTGCGCGGCGCGCGCCCGCGCCTCGACGGGGCGGGCACGGCGGCTACGGCTTCGCCCTGACCAGCCCGGCGTCGTACGCCGTGATCACGGCCTGGATGCGGTCGCGGGCCCCGATCTTGGCGAGGACACGGCCGACGTGCTTCTTCACGGTGGATTCGGTGAGGACGAGCCGTTCGGCGATCTCCGCGTTGGTCCAGCCCTGGCCGATGGCGACCAGCACCTCGTGTTCGCGCTCGCTGAGGGTCTTCAGCCGGGGGTCGGCGGGGAGAGGGGTGCCGGTGGGAGCGAGTACCTGGTGGGCGTAGGCGTCCAGGAGCCGTCGGGTGAGGCTGGGGGCCACGACGGCGTCGCCGGTGGCGACCGCGTGGATGCCGGCGACGAGTTCCTCGGGGCGCGCGTCCTTGAGGAGGAAACCGCTGGCACCGGACCGCAGCCCGTCGTACGCGTACTCGTCGAGGTCGAAGGTGGTCACGATGAGGACGCGGGTGCGGCCACCGGCGGCGACGATCCGGCGGGTCGCCTCCAGACCGTCCATCCCGGGCATGCGGATGTCCATGAGGACGACGTCGGGCCGCAGCCGGGCGGCGAGCCGCACGGCTTCGGCGCCGTGCTCGGCCTCGCCGACCGGGGTGAGGCCGGGGGTGCCCTGGAGAAGCATGCGGAAGCCGAGCCGTTGAAGCGGCTGGTCGTCGGCGATCAGCACGGTGGTCATGACAGATGATCTCCTGAGGACGGCGGAGTGGGTGGCCCGGGGGGCACGTCCAGCAGAACGTCCACGATCCAGCCGTGTCCGGTGTCGCGGGGGCCGATGGCGACGGCGCCGCCGTACATCGCGGCCCGTTGTCGGATGCCGACCAGGCCGTGCCCCGGGTCGTCGGCGCCCGGCTCCGGATCCGAGCGGCCGGGGGTCCCCGTCGGTACGCCGGTGTCGGCGACCCGGACGCGTACGGTTCCGGCCTCGGCGGTCACCGCGACCTCGGCCGCGGTGCCCGTCCCGGCGTGTTTGAGGGTGTTGGTCAGGGCCTCCTGGACGATGCGGTACACGGTGAGCTGCACACCGCTGCCCAGCGCGTCGAGATCGCCCACGGTCCGGTAGGTGACCGGCAGGCCCGCGGTGCGGACCCGCGCCAGCAGGGGGTCCAGATCACGGACTCCCGGCTGTGGGCCGAGCAGCTGCTCGTCGTCCTGGCCCTCGCGCAGGACGCCCAGGACACGACGGAGCTCGCCCATGGCCTGCCGGCCGGTGTCTCCGAGGATGCGCAGGGCGTCGGCGGACTGCTCGCCCCGGTTGGTGGCGAGGACCGCCGCGCCGTCGGCGACGCTGACCATGACGGAGAGGTTGTGGCCGACGATGTCGTGCATCTCGCGGGCGACCCGGGAGCGCTCGGCGGCGGCGGTGAGCCGGACGCGCTGGTCGCGTTCGACCTCCAGGCGGGTGGCCCGGTCCTCCAGTGTCACCAGGTACATCCGGCGGATGCGGAGGGTGAGACCGAGGGTGACGGCCGCCATGGCCGTGCCCAGCAGGAAGAAGAGACCGAGCAGCGGATGCTCGACCTGTCCCAGGAGCCAGACCGCGAGAGCCAGTTCACCGACGGTCACCGCGACGGCCCAGCCCAGCACCCGCAGGGAGCCGTGCAGGGCCAGGCTGTACAGGGCGACGAGCATGCTCATCCCGGCCTGCTGCCACACTTCCAGCGACCACTGGACGAGGGAGACCGCCGCGATCACGAAGTAGGTGACGGCCGGGGCCCGGCGCCGCCACCACAGCGGGGTGATCAGTGCGGCCGCGAAGAGGAACGGGACGACGGCGGGCAGGTCGGTGCGGTACTCCGTCTCCCCGAAGGGGCCGCCGTCGCCGCCGTGGTTGAGAAGGTCGGGCAGGCTGAGCAGGACCACGACCAGCACCACCGCGGTGTCGAGCAGCCAGGGACGCCGCCGGTCCAGCAGCTGCCGCCGGTGCTGTCCCCGCAGCATGCGGCCCAGGACCGGGTGCCAGGCGGCGTCGAACCCCGGGGACGGCGGGAGCGCCGGACCCGGGGCGGTCTCCGCGGCGGGTGTCGCGCGGTGCGGACTCATGGTCCTCATTGTCCTCGGTCTCGGTCCTCGGTCTCGGAGGTCGGGCGTCCGTGGTCTCGCAGGTGCGGGTGCTTGAGATCCCGCAGATCAGGTGTCCGTGCGGACCAGCCGGTACGCGGCCCCGGCCAGAGCCAGGGCCACCCAGCCGGCGAAGACCGCGAGGCCCTGTCCGGGTGAGAGGGAGTCCGCGGACCCGGTGAGGGAGTAGATCGCCGACCCCGCGTTGCTGGGGAAGTAGGGCGTGATCGTGTCGTACCACGAGTCCGGCAGCAGCGTGGCCAGGCCCGGGAGGATGAGCAGGATGCCGACCAGGGCCGCGATGGCTCCGGCGGAGGAGCGGAGAAGCACGCCGAGGGCCACCCCGAACACGGCGACCAGACCGAGGTAGGCACCGGCGCCGGCCAGGCTGCGCAGGACCCCGTCGTCGCCCAGCGAGAGGGAGATCTTCTCCCCGTCCAGGCCGGGAACGCCCAGCAGGAACGCGGCCAGCGCGCCGACCGTGGCGAGGACCAGCGCGATCACCCCGATCACGGCGCTCTTGGACCACAGCACCGGCAGCCGTCGCGGCACCGCGGCGAGCGTGGACCGGATCATCCCGGTGCTGTACTCGCCGGCCGACAGCAGCACCCCGAGGACGCCCACCGCCAGGGACGCGAAGGTCACGCCGGTCAGCGCCAGACTGACCGCGTCGCTGCTGCCGGAGCCGGGGCCGGGCGGCCCGTCGGCGATGACGCCGGGACTGTACGTGTAGGCGGCGATGGCCCCGAAGAGGACCAGCAGCACCAGGGCCACCCCGAGGGTGATCCAACTGGAGCGCAGCGACCAGAACTTGGCCCACTCCGAGCGCAGCACCCGGCGGCCGGTCACCTTGTGCACTCTGGTGCGGGCGGGGACCACGGAGAGATCGGTGGCGGTCATCAGGCGGCCTTTCGCGTGGGCTCGGCGGGAGCGCTCTGGTACTCGACGGCGGCGGCGGTGAGTTGCATGAAGGCTTCCTCCAAGGAGACGGCCTGCGGGGTGAGTTCGTACAACGGCACCCCGTGCTGGGCGGCGATCGCCCCGATCTCCCGGGCGTCCCGCCCGGCGACGATCAGTTCCTCGGTGGCGGAGGAGCTGATCGTGACGTCCGGACCGGCCAGCAGGGAGCGCAGCTTCAATGGCTCGCTGGTGGCGACCTTCACGCCACCGCCGCCCGCGTCCCGGACGAAGTCGTCGACGGTGGTGTCCGCCAGCAGCCGCCCTCGCCCGATGATCACCAGATGGTCGGCGATCAGCGCGGTCTCGCTCATCAGGTGCGAGGAGAGCATCACGGCCCGGCCCTCGTCGGCCAGCCGGCGCAGCAGGTTGCGTACCCACAGCACACCCTCCGGGTCGAGTCCGTTGACCGGCTCGTCGAGCATCACGATCGCCGGGTCGCCGAGCAGGGCGGCGGCGATCCCGAGCCGCTGTCCCATGCCGAGGGAGAAGGCGCCCACCCGCTTGCCGGCCACGCTGGTCAGGCCTGCCAGCTCGATCACCTCGTCGACCCGGCCGCGCGCGATGCCGTGCGTGTGCGCGAGCGCCATCAGGTGGTTGAACGCCGTCCGCCCCGGGTGGACCGACTTGGCCTCCAGCAGCGAGCCGATCTCGTGCAACGGCGCCGCGTGCCGGGCGTAGGACCGCCCGTTGACCGTGACCGAGCCCCCCGTGGGGGAGTCCAACCCGATGATCATGCGCATGGTCGTGGACTTGCCCGCGCCGTTGGGGCCCAGGAAGCCGGTCACCTCACCGGCCTTGACGGTGAAGCTCAAACGGTCGACCACCGTCTTGTCCCCGTACCGCTTCGTCAGCTCACGCGCTTCGATCATGGCAGTGGGCCTTCCTCGCCTCGAACCGGGCCGCGATTCCCCGCGACCTCTGTGTTCGAACCTATGAGCCCGGCCGCCCGCGACCGTGGGACCGCGGGGGACACTTCGGTGCCCCCGTGGTACCGCGGTACCACTCGGAGGTCCACCCGCACGATGCGGTGGCATCCGCACCGGCGGCCTCTCGTCGTCGCGTGCCGCTGTGACGTGACCGTTCAGCGTTGTTGCCTGCGAGCCACCCGCCCCTTGCGCACCGCGCAGGGACTCGCACCCAGCGAGTACCGGTTGCGGGCGTTGTCCGAGAGGCAGTGAGCAGTCCGGAGGCTAGGTTGGGTCCATGTACGCGACGCGGGTCTCCAGGCATGTGAACGCCCCACGCGCGGACGTGTACCGGGCGCTTCTGGACGCGGACGCGATCGCGCGATGGCGGGTACCGGACGGTATGAGTGGCCAGGTGCACGAGTTCGACTCCCGCGAGGGAGGCAGGTTTCGCGTCTCGCTCACCTACGACGTGCCGACCCGAACCGGCAAGTCGGCGCCCCACACCGACACGTACCACGGCCACTTCGCGAAACTCGTGGCCGACGAGAAGGTGGTCGAAGTCCTCCGGTTCGAGACGGAGGACCCCGCGCTCAGCGGCACGATGACGATGACCACCGTGCTCACGGACGCGGACGGCGGCACCGATGTCCTAGTCGTGCACGAAGGGATTCCCGACGCCGTGCCCGCCGCCGACAACGAGACGGGCACACACATGGCACTGGCGAACCTGGCCCGGCTCGTCGAGGCCTGGGCTTCCGGCGCGGAGTCGCCGGTGACCGGTGGGACCCCCGGTCGCACTCACCCGCCGTACCCAGGCTTCCGGAACGGCGGGTAGCGTCCGGACGTGCGCTGTGCCGGCAGCCTCACCCCTCCCTCATGGATCGGACCGGGTTCGCGGGGTCCCCGCATGGTTGTCGGCGGAAGGCGCCTGCGGGGCGAGGTGCTCGGCAGCGGTACCGGCTGCAGGCGGGCGCGGGGTGCGGCGGCGGATGAACCAGGCGGCGGCCGGCTCGGTGTAGCGGGCGGTGAGCGGGCCCACGATCACCAGGATGAGGACGTACGCGGTGGCCAGCGGGCCGAGGGACGGTTCGATGCCGGCGGTGACGGCGAGGCCGGCGATGACGATGGAGAACTCGCCGCGCGCGACGAGGGTGCCGCCGGCCCGCCAGCGGCCCTTCGTCCCCACGCCCGCCCGCTTCGCGGCCCAGTAGCCGGAGGTGATCTTCGTGGCCGCGGTGACGACGGCGAGTGCGAGCGCGGGCAGCAGCACCGGCGGGATGCTGGCGGGGTCGGTGTGCAGGCCGAAGAAGACGAAGAACACGGCGGCGAACAGGTCCCGCAGCGGCGCCAGCAGACCGTGCGCGCCCTCGGCGACCTCACCGGAGAGCGCGATGCCGACGAGGAACGCGCCCACGGCGGCGGACACCTGGAGTTGCTGGGCGACCCCGGCGACCAGCAGGGTCAGACCGAGGACGACGAGCAGCAGCTTCTCGGGGTCGTCGCTGGAGACGAAGCGGGAGATGTGTCGTCCGTAGCGGACGGCGGCCAGGAGGACGAGCCCGGCGACCGTGAGGGCGATCGCCAGAGTGGCACTGCCGGCGGCGAGGCTCGTACCGGCGACGAGCGCGGTCAGGATCGGCAGGTAGACGGCCATGGAGAGGTCTTCCAGGACCAGGATGCTCAGCACGACGGGTGTTTCGCGGTTGCCGAGCCGTCCCAGGTCGCCGAGGACCTTGGCGATGACGCCGGAGGAGGAGATCCAGGTGACGCCGGCGAGTACGACGGCGGCGACGGGTCCCCAGCCGAGCAGCAGTGCCATGGCGGCGCCGGGCAGGGCGTTGAGGGCGGCGTCGACGAGGCCGGCCGGGTACTGGGTCTTGAGGTTGGAGACGAGATCGCTCGCCGTGTACTCCAGCCCGAGCATGAGCAGCAGCAGGATCACGCCGATCTCGGCGCCGATCGCCACGAACTCCTCACTGGTCCCCAGCGGCAGCAGCCCGCCCTCCCCGAACGCCAGCCCGGCCAGCAGGTACAGCGGTATGGGGGAGAACTGCAGGCGTCCGGCGAGCCTGCCCAGCAGCCCCAGCCCGAGGATGATCGCGCCGAACTCGATCAGGAAGACGGCGGAGGAGTGCCCCGATGACTCCGACTGCGCGGCGAGGTGCGCGACCGGTTGCGTCATGAGGTGTGTAGCGAGGTACATGGTCGGCTCACGCCCGCCCGAGTATCACGGCGGCCGTCTCCACACCCTCCCGGGTGCCGATCACGATGAGTGTGTCACCGCCCGCGAGCCGGAAGTCAGGGGTGGGGGAGGGGATCGCCTGCGCCCGTCGCAGTACGGCCACGATCGAGACACCGGTCTCGGTACGCATCCGGGTCTCGCCGAGGACACGCCCGTTCCAGTGGGACGTCGACGACAGCTCGATCCGCTCCGCCACGAGCCCGAGGTCGGTGGTCGACAGCAGGTTCGGGTTGTGGTGACCGGGCGCGAGCGCGTCCATCAGGAGGGCGGTCTCCGGTTCCGTCAGATGCAGGGCCTGGGCGCAGGCGTCCGGGTCGTCGGCCCGGTAGACGTTCACCGTCCGGGTGCCGTCCCGGTGCGCGATCACCGACAGATGACGGTGCTCCCGGGTGGTCAGGTCGTACTGGACACCGATCCCCGGCAAGGGTGTGGTGCTCATCCGGCCGGTAGGCACAACCCCTCCCCCTTTTCATAGAACTCTGCGACAGCGGTACCACGCGCGCCCCACGTCAAACGGGATGACCGGGCGTGACGAGGGGCCATGGTGCCACCCGCGAAGAGGTCGGGCATATGGGTGTCAGCACGGATGGACAGGGCCGGTCCGTGGCGGACAGGGTTGGTGCGGGACAGTGGACCCACCATCGGCGGAGCAGCGGGCCCACCGCAGGGCCGGGCAGCGGAACCGCCGCCCGCCGAGGCCCGTGCGCGAAGCCGCTCCGGGGCCCTGAGCGGGGGCGTTCCCGGCCGGTGAGAGACAGTGGGGGTGAGAAGAGGTCACCGCGAAGGGAGCACAGGATCATGTCGCTGTACTGGCGGATCTTCCTCTCCAACGCGGCTGTACTGATGGTCGCCGTTCTGCTGCTCCTGGGCCCGGTCACCGTGTCCACGCCCGTACTGTTCGGAGAGGCCCTCGTGCTGCTCGCCGGGCTGGTGGTGATGCTGATCGCGAACGCCGTCCTGCTGCGCGTCGGACTGGCTCCCCTCGGCAGGCTGACCCGGGCCATGACGACCGCGGACCTCCTCAGGCCCGGCAGCCGCACCACCGTCACCGGGCCCGCCGAGATCGCCGAACTCACCAAGACCTTCAACGCCATGCTCGCCCGGCTCGAAGCCGAACGCGCCACGAGCTCGGGCCGTGCCCTCTCCGCGCAGGAAGCCGAACGCCGACGCCTTGCCCGTGAACTGCACGACGAGGTCGGACAGACCCTGACCGCCGTGCTGCTCCAGCTCAGACACGCCGCCGACCTCGCCCCGCAGACCGTGCGCACCGACCTGCACCAGGCGCAGGAGACCACCCGGGCCGGCCTGGAGGAGATACGCCGCATCGCCCGCCGACTACGCCCCGGGGTCCTCGAAGAACTCGGTCTGCACAGCGCCCTGCGTGCCCTGACCGCGGAGTTCACCACCGCACGGCTGCGGGTCACCGCCCACATCACCCCGGGCCTGCCCCGTCTGGACCCGGACACCGAACTCGTCCTCTACCGCATCGCCCAGGAGAGCCTGACCAACACCGCCCGGCACGCCGGCGCCACCCGCGCCGAAGTCCACCTCCGGCCCCTGCCCGACGCCCGGACGGCCCTGCTGGTACGGGACAACGGCTGTGGCATCGCCTCCGCGCCGGAAGGCGCCGGCATCAACGGCATGCGCGAACGGGCCCTCCTCATCGGCGCCGACCTGCACATCGGGCCCGGCCCGCAGGGCGGCACGGAGATATCCCTGCACGCCGCGACCGACGGCGCCGCGAGGGGTGACACCGCACCAGGTGGGACGACCGCAGGTGGGGTGCCTCCGGATGACACGCGCCAAGCCGACCCGTCTGCGGCCGACCCGTCTGCGGCTGACTCGCCTGCCAATGACCCGCCTGCGGCCGACCTGCCTGCGGCCGACCTGCCTGCGGATGACATGCCCCCCACCGCCGACCGCTTCCGGGAGACCGCACGATGACCCGACCGGCCCCGGCCCGCATCCTCCTCGCCGACGACCACGCCCTCGTACGCCAAGGTGTGCGCCTCATCCTCGACGCCCAGTCCGACCTGACGGTCGTGGCCGAGGCTGCCGACGGCATCGAAGCGGTCGCACGGGCCCGTGAGGGTGACATCGACCTGGCCGTCCTCGACATCGCCATGCCCCATCGGACCGGCCTGCAGGCCGCTCGCGAACTGGCCCGGCTGCGGCCCGAGCCGCGCACGCTGATGCTGACGATGTACGACAACGAGCAGTACTTCTTCGAAGCCCTCAAGGCCGGCGCCTCCGGCTACGTCCCCAAGTCGGTGGCCGACCGGGATCTCGTCGAAGCCTGCCGCGCCGCCCTGCGCGACGAACCCTTCATCTACCCGGGCGCCGAAACCACCCTCATCCGCACCTACCTCGACCGTGCCCGCACCGGTGACCGGCTCCCCGAACGCCCCATCACCGAACGGGAGGAGGAGATCCTCAAACTCGTCGCCGAGGGCCACACGTCCAAGGAGATCGCCCGCCTCCTCGTCATCAGCGCCAAGACCGTCGAACGCCACCGGGCCAACCTCCTCCAGAAACTGGGCCTGCGCGACCGCCTGGAACTCACCCGCTATGCCATCCGCACGGGCCTGACCGAGCCCTGACTCCGCCCCTGTCCCGGTCGGACACCTGCGTGGAACCCTGAACTCCCAGTTCAGACAGCCGATTTGGGGGATCGTGACTCCAGCGGTCCCCTCAGACGGGGGTAGTGGATCAGGTGCGTCCGGTTCAGGGTGAAGGGCATGACAGAACTGCAGACCTTCGCACTGCCCTCGACGGTTGACGGCAGTGACACGGACAAGGCACTCGGCCAGGCACTGATCGCGGCCTGGCAGGCGGACGGTATCTTCCAGGTCCAGGCCACGCCGGAACAGGAAGCCGTCACCGAGCGGGCCCTCGGTGCCTCGCGGGGCTTCTTCGAACGGCCGTTCAAGGAGAAGGCCGGGCGCGTGTCCGACCTCACCTACAGCGGATACGTCGCGTCCGGTGAGGAGGAGACGGCCGGTGAGAAGGACGGCTCGGAGATCTTCACCGTCTGTCCCGACATCCCCGAGGACGACGCGCGCGTCATCGACAAGTGGCCCTGCCACGGTCCCGCGCCCTGGCCGTCCGAGCAGTACGCCGACGCCATGAAGGACTACATGGGGTCCGTGGGCGACATCGGCGAGCGACTGCTCCGGCTGGTCGCCCTGGGCCTCGGCCTGGACGACATGGACCACTTCACGAAGCTCACCGAGGACGGCTGGCACCATATGCGGGTGCTGCGCTTCCCCCGGGCGGACGCCACCTCCGAGCGGGGCATCGGCTCCCACACCGACTACGGTCTGCTGGTCATCGCGGTCCAGGACGATGTGGGCGGCCTCTACATCCGTCCCCCGGTGGAGGGCGAGACACGCGGACGCAACTGGCTGCCGGGCGAGTCCATGGCCGGACGGTACGAGAACGAGGAGCCCTGGACCTTCGTCACCCCGGTTCCCGCGGTGTTCACCGTCTTCCCCGGCGACATCATGCAGTTCATCACAGGCGGGACCCTCCTCTCGACCCCGCACAAGGTGCGCCTGGCCGACCGCGAGCGGTACACCATCGCGTACTTCCACGAGCCGTCCTTCCAGGCCGTCGCGCGGCCTCTGGAAGGGGGCGGGCCGGACGAGTTCATCCACTACGGCACGCACTTCACCAACATGTTCATGCGGTGCTACCCCGAGCGCACCGCCACCGCGCGCATGGAGAAGGAGGACCGGCTCGCCGTCCTCGAACGCCTCCGCAAGGAGGCCCTCGCCTCCTGAACCGCGTCCGATGGCCGCCCGGCGACTGCCGGGCGGCTTCCCTGGTTTCGGATCGCGGAATCAGGGACCGCGTCGGGCCGTGGTCACGAAGAAGGTCGAGGCCGCCGTGAAAGCGCACCGGCGGGACATGTCCTTCAGGTCGTCCGTCCATTCCGTCGCTGCCTCCTCGCTCACGGACCCCCGTCTCAGGGCGGCGGTGAGAGCCGGCTCCACCATCAGGTCGAGCGCGGAGACGTAGTCGCGCATGACCACCACGACAGGCGTCACCTCTACATCGGTGAATCCTGCTGCCGTGAGGTGGTCTGCCGTACGGGTGCCCGCGTGCGGGTTCGGTATCGCCGAACAGAAGGCGTCCTTGACCGCCCGCGTCGTGCGGGGGAACCGAGAACTCAGCACCATGGAGTCGAGGTCGGCATCGGCGACGACGATCGTCCCGCCCGGTTCCAGGACCCTGGACGCCTCGGAGAGGGCCTCAGCGGGGTCGGGGAGGTGGACGAAGGTCCGTTCCGACCGGTACCACGACAACTCGCCGTCGCCGAAAGGGAGATCACAGGCGTCACCCTTGACGACCTCGCAGTGCGGGAACCGGGTCAGGGCGGCGTCGACCATGGCCTGACTGCTGTCGACACCGACCACGTCCTTCCCGAGCCGGGTGAGATCCGCGACGGCGCGCCCGGTTCCGCATCCGATGTCCGCGCCCCTTCCCGCGATGGCGCCGAGCGGGCGGTAGGTGGCTTCCCGTACGAGCCGCCCGCTCTCGCTCTCCTCCGCCTTCCGGAGATAGGCGATGAAGTCCCCGGGCGCACCGGATGAGTCGACATCGTGGAAGTCGTCGGCGAGACGTGCCGCCTTCTCATCCCCGTCGTCGGTGTCTCTCTTGTCCATGGGTTGTCTCCCGGCTGTGTGCCGTGTGCGGGCGCTCAGGGCAGCAGGCCCAGACGGCGGGCCGTCACGACGGTCTCCATCCGTGTGTGGCAGCCCAGCCTGCGCATGGCGCTACGGAGGTAGCTCTTCACCGTCTCGGCCCGGAGGCCGAGTTCGTCCGCCACGTCGGCATTGGTCCGCCCCAGCGCGACGCAGGACAGCACATCGAGTTCGCGGGACGAGAGGGTGCTGAGAGGGTGGGAGGCGGGAGCTCCGGCGCCGGCCAGCTTGTCGCACACCCCGACGACCCGGTCGCGCAACTCGTCGTCCGCGAGCTGCTGGGCGAGGATCCGCAGTTCCGCGTATGCCTCGCGAATGGTCTCCCACCGGTGGGACGTGGGGCCTGCGGACCGGCCGGTGGTCTCCGTGGGCTGGTTCAGGGCGTCGAGGCGGCGTACCACCTCGTCCCGGACCGCCAGGTTCTGTTCCAGACCACGGGCGGCCTGCATGACCGCGTCGACCGTCCGGTCACCCAGGGCCACGGACCGGCGTACCGCGCCGTACATGACCGCCCGTACTCTCCGGTTCACCACCACGGGTGCCGCCACGACGGCGTGGATGCCCTCGGCGGCGACCATGAGGTCGTAATGGTGGCTGATCTGTTTGGAGTTCGCGTAGTCGTTGACCGCGATGGGGCGGTGCAGGGCCACCACCTTGCCGCCGAGGCCCATGCCGAATCCGAGGGTCAGCCCGAACAGGGCGTTGGTGGAGTTGCCCGTGAACTCGGTCAGCTGGGCGTGCCGGCCCCTGACCACGACACCGCCGAAGGCGAGGTCCACGTCGGCGGTGTCCCGTAACGCGGTGATGCCACGTTTGACCTGGCGGTCGTCGTCCGGGGTGGGGGGTGATTTCACTGTCATGCGGCTACCTCGATCTGCCCGGGGGCAGCGATGCGCCCCCTGCCCGATACATGCCCGGGCTTCGTGCGGGAGTGGTACTTGTTGTGCGTCTGCTGTGAACGAGTACGTGGACCAGTACGTGGACAAGGGGGTTTTCGACTCTCCCGAATGCGGAGTTCGGGGTGCGGGATCCGCGATTTCCGGCGCTATGGCTGTCGCTCGTCGATCAGGCGGAGCAGTTTTCCCGTCCGGGGGTTGACCGTGAGCCGGGCGGCCGGGACCCATTCCACGCTCAACGGGTTGATCAGTCCGGCTTCGACGTGCTCGGCGAACATCGGGCGGATCTCGTCGAGCCGCGCGGCGATGGCCTTCCCGGCGGTGACGGGATCGCCGAGATCGCCGGCGACGCGGAGGACCAGCTCGTCCTTGGCGGCCTTGCGGCGTTGCACCACCTGCATGCCGGCGAGGGGCCGGCCGTCGGCCACATGCCGGACCACGGCCCGCAGATCCTCCAGGTACAGGGTGATCGGGCCCACGCGGGCGCCCTCGTCGGAGCGGCCCAGCAGCCGGAACCGTCCGTCCTCACGGTCCACCCACTCGCCACGGTCCCCGGTGGGGTACCGGATCACCGGCATCAGACGCCGGGCGAGATCGGTGACGACCAGTCGGCCGGGCCTGCCGGGTTCCGTGACCGGTTCGCCCGTGCCGTCGTCGACGATCTCCATCACGGTTTGCGGCCGGTGGGTGCGGTGCACCCGGGGGTCGGGGTCGTCCGCCACGGGTGCGCCCAGCATTCCGCCGTCCACACTGCCGTACCCCATGGAGCGGATCGAGGCGTTCGGGAACGCGGCTTCGAGGAGCGGGCGTTGGTCCTCGTAGAACGACTCGCCGCCGAACATCACGAGGTGCACGTCCGGGGCGGGGCAGCCGGAGTCGTCGAGGCGGGCGGCCAGTTGGCAGATGGTGGTCGGGGGACCCATCAGCGCGGTGGTGGAGAATTCGTGGATCACACGGGCCGTGTACTCCAGCGGCGCGGATCCCACGGGCAGGTGCACGTTCGGTACCGACGACTCCTGCAGACACAGCACGTTGAACAGGAAGCTGGCGTACAGCTCACCGGCGTAGAAGAGGTTGGCGATCCGGTCGCCGGGGCGCAGTCCGGCCTCGGCGAAACCGTTCCCCTGCAGCCTGGCCATACCCAGCAGTTCTCGCCGGGTGTAGACGGAGAGCTTGGGCTCGGTCGTGGTTCCGCCGGACTTGAAGACGATGCCGTCGGTGAGGGGGCCGGTGAGGACCCGGCTTTCGTGGGCGGTGTTGGCCGCCCAGAAGTCCGCGTGGTCGAGCACGGGCAGGTCCTCGATACGGACCGGTCCGGGTGGGAGAGGGGCGTAGAGGTCGCGGTAGAAGGGCGAGTGCCGGCGGACGAAGTCGACGAGTTCGGTGAGTCCAGTGCGGGGAGTGAGAGGGGTGAGGTCGCGGTCGGCCATGGTGGGGAACCTCCTTGTTCCTTGTTCGTCGGGCCGGGGCTAGTCGTTCTCGGTGAGGCGCAGGCCGAGATTCGTCACGTGGTAGATGCGGGTGCCGTCCGCCCACAGCCAGCCCTCGGCCACGGTGTAGGGCCCCTGCTCGGTCTCGCCGGTCTCGGTGATCTCCAGCTCGACGGTGATCTTCCTGTTGCGCGGGGTCACCTGGCCGCGGTATTTCCAGGTGACCGCCCGGCCCGGGAGCACCGGTTCGAAGCGGGGCCGCCGCAGACCGGCGCCGAGGCCGCTCTCGACGGCGTGGAACTGAAGGAGCTGGTACATCGCCTGCACACCGAGCGATCCGGGCTGCACCGGGTCCTGGAAGAAGTGGGCCTTGAAGAACCATTCCTCGGCGTCCACGTCCTTCTCGGCCCGCAGCCGTCCGAGCCCGGCGCGTCCGCCGTCCGGCCACCAGCCGGTCACCCGGTCCAGCATCAGCAGCATGGGACCCGGCAGGGCGAGTGAGCCGTCGAAGTACTTCGCGGGCCGCGTGGTGAGGTCGACGGAGAACGTGCACGGTGTCGTCGGAGCACGCCACTCGTCCTGCGACGGCGGCAGGCCGACCTGATCCTCGAACGCCGCCGGAGGGAAGAAGCCGAAGACCGTCGTGAGGGTGAACACCGGCTCGTCGTCGGCGAAGCACTCCACCCCGAACGTCTCGATGATCATGTCTCCGCTGTGCGCGATGTCGAGCAGCCGGGTCCGGGTGCGCAGCACTCGCGTCCCCGGACGGACCTCGCCCAGGACCGTTCCCGTGCCGTCGAGGTTCCGGAACAGCAGATCGGAATCGTGGTCGAGCGCGCTACCGACGTACGAGGCCAGCCAGCCGCCCGCCTGGAGGACGACCTCCATGAGCACCGCGAGCGGCATCGCTCGGAAGCCGTTCTGCTCGAAGTACCAGACCTCGTCGGGCACGTCGTACTCGACCTCCACGGCGCTCCCGGCCCGGGTCACCCAGGGCGGGCCCTCCACCGCCACGACCCGGCTCATGAAGTGGAACGGCGGCCCCGGCAGCCTGGCCAGCCGACGGGCGCTGTCGAAGGGGGTGTAGGCGGTGCCGAACGCCTCGCTCGGCTTCCCCCAGGCGCAGGCGAGCATGGCGGCGTAGTCGTAGCGGAACCCCTGGACCTCGGCGACGTCCGTGGACTCGCGGTGGCCGGTCAGACCGGCGAGTGCCTGTGACGGCACCGGTACGCCGGTGGGCTGGACCACCGGGGGCGCGAGTTGCCGCCAGTGGGTCAACGGCCAGTCCGGGACGAGCCGCAGCCGTACCCCACGGGCGTGGAAGGCCTTCACTCCGTCGACCGTGCAGAGCACGTCCGCCACGAGTTCCGGCTCGGGGCCGGCGGACAGCCCCGCCACGAAGACCTCGTACGTCAGCCGCTCGCTGTCCGGGGTGACCTGGCCCCTGCAGACCATGGGTATGGGGCTGTCCTGCCCCGGTTCGAAGCGCCAGCCGTCACGGTCGACGGTGAATCCGGCGGCGGCGAGGTGGAAGGCCATGGCCTGGAGACAGCCGTCGAACATCAAGGTGCCCGGCATGCACGGGTCGTCGGGGAAGTGGCCCTCGAAGAACCAGTCGTCCGGCGAGACGGGCGTCTCGGCCCGCAGATAGCCGCGTCCCCAGGGGCCGCCGACGGGGTCGAAGACGGGGATCTCGTGCAGGAGCCGCATCCGGCGGCCGTCCGTGGAGGAGTCCGTGGCGGGGTTCGTGGCGGCGTCCGAGGACGAGTGCGTGGCGGCGTCGCCGGTCCGGGGTGTGCGGATGTGGGTGCGGGTGAGTTCCCAGCCGGGGCCGAAGCAGTCGGCGGGGCGCCCCTCGGTGAACGCCCGCAGGGCGTCGGGCCCGAAGGACCGGGCGGTGGGGGAGGACACGGGGAGTGGGTCGAACGGCAGCTGGGGGTCAGGTGTTTCGTCCCTCGGGGACCACAACACCCCGCCTGTCCGGGCGAGTTCGGCATCGGTGAAGAAGCCCGCCTGGCCCTCGCGCATGCTCAGCCGAAGCTCGTCGCCGACGTAGCAGTCGTAGTGGAAGAAGAAGAGCCGCACGCCCCCGTGCTCGCCATGGCCGTCGATGTGGATCTCGTAGCGAAGGGTTTCGCCCGGCAGGGGAGGGCTGCCGTGGTACGTCAACTCGCAGCCCAGGAGGCGGTACACGCGCTCCCCCCGGTTGAGCAGGTCCACTCCGAGCCAGCTGATCAGCAGCAGGTCGGCCTGCCCCGCCTCGACCATGAGGCCGGCCGGCATACGGCCGCAGGGGTCGAGGTACCAGCTGTCGAGACGGACGTCCGTCTCCGTCCAGACGGTGCCCGTACCCATGGAACCCGGTTCGGCGTCGATCCCCGTGACGCGGTCCGCCAGCAGCATCGGTGGCGCGGGCATCCGGGTCTGCCGTGCATACCGGTCCTGTGGGGCGAACAGGGGCCCGAACACGGCGGAGACGGGGCCGGTGGCCAGCCGTTCCAGGTCGGCTCGGGTGAAGGAGGGGCCGTGGGGTTCCTGGGGAGCGGCGGGGGCGATGGGGGCGGGGACGACGGGAGGGGGCGCCGCGGGTGGGGGTGCTGCCGTCAAGGGCACGGCGGAGGCCCCGTGTGCCGCCAGGGCCATCGCTGCGCGGTGGCGGGACGCCAGGAACTCCTCGTGGACCCGGGCGTGTACGGCGAGGAAATGCCGGTGGACCGAGGCGACGTGGCGATGTGTCTCCACGACCGCGTCCCTGAAGGCGGCCGTAGGCCCGAAGGCCGTGGCCCCCAATGCCGTATGTCCGAAGGCGTTGGTTCCCGCAGTCGCCGCGACGACCGGCGCGCGACCGAGGTCGTGCCCGGACGTTCCGGCCGGCGCAGGAGACGGAGACGGAGACGGAGACAGGACCGTAGCCGGGTCCGGGTCCAGGGCAGGGGCAGGGGCAGGGGCAGGGGCCGGAGGCGGGCCTACACGGGCCGGTTGCCGCTCCGGAGGCGTGGGAGCGTACGGCTCGGTGGCTGGTCCGGGCAGGTGGGGCGCGCGGAGCATGATCTCGTGGGACGGCGCCTCGCCGGGGCGCGGCAGCCGTACCGGGGCCGGGTGGGCGGGGAACGTGATCTGACGGCCGGGCGGCCGCCGCCCGGGCCGGGCGGCGGCCAGCCGGTCGCACAGGGCGTCGATGTCCGCCGGTAGCCCGGCCGCCACCAACTCGACGGCCGCGCCCAGCAGTTGGGTGACCCCGCGTCCGGCGGGCGCGTCCAGCGACACTGCGAGATGCTCGCGTTCGCCCAGGACGCGGCGGATCCAGCCGGCGCAGAGACCGCGCGGACCGTGCTCCACGAAGACCCGGACGCCGTCCGCCCACGCCTGCTCGACGGTCCGGGCGAAGTCGATCGGCCCCAGGGCCTGTTCGGTGAGGGCGTCGGCGGCGGCGTCGGCGCTCGCGTGGTACCAGCGGGAGGTGGCACAGGTGTAGAAGCGCACGCCCACGTCCTCGGTGGGCAGATGGTGCATCTGCCGCCAGGTGGACCGGATCTCCGCCAACTCCGGTACATGTGCGGCCACTTGGTAGGGAATGTGGAGCACGTGCTCGCTGCCCAGGCGTTCCAGGACCCGTCGGCAGCCGGTCGCCTCACCGCCGAACACACAGGAGTCGTGAGCGTTGACGACCATGAGGTGGACGCACGGCTCGTCACCGATGGCGGCCCGTACCCGCTCGACCGGCTCCTCGACCTGGTAGCTCGCCCACTCGGTCCCCCGCACGCCCTGCTCGCGCCAGGCGCGGCGCGGGACCCGCAGCTCTCCCACGACACCGTCGGCGAACAGCGCCGACCGCCGGGCCTCGGCAGACAGACTGGTGACGTCCTGCCAGGCGCCCAGCGCGGCGAGGGCGCTGGACTCACCGGAGGAGTAGCCGAGCGAGGCCTGCGGCTCGATCCCGAGCACCGTGCGCGTGATCCGGGCATGCAGCTGGCCGACCACGGAGGCGCCCCAGATCTGGTCCAGCGCGCTCCGGGGCCGTGGCGACTCGCCCTCGTGGGCCCAGCCCACCAGCCCGTGCAGCGGGCCGCTGCGCTCCTCCACGGCCGCCAGCAGGTCGGGGAAGGCCAGCATGACGTCGGCCCCCATCCCCGGATACGCCATCGAGCCCCCGGAGAAGACGAAGCCCACCTCTCCCGCCACGGGTCGTTCGTGGAAGGCCGTGAGGTCGGGCCGTACGCCCTCGCCGACGAGCCACGTCCTCGCGGCCTCGGTGCGGGCGGCGAGCTCGTCGGGCCCGGCGGCGGCCAGGGCGAGCCGCGCCGGCCCACGCCGTGATTCCCGGCCGTCCGCCAGGGCCCGCATCACCTCGGCCCGGCTGTCTCCGGAGAACACGTGGATCCGCCGGGGGAGTTCGGCGAGGTACGGAGCCGGGTCACCGGCGCGCAGCCGGACCCGTCCGGCGGATCCGCCGAGCGGCGTGACCCCGGCCGACGCCGTCCGTGCGCGCAGCGCGGGCCGGGCCGGGGCGCCGGCCCGGGGGACGGCCCGATGGCGCAGGCCCAGCGCGGCGGCCACCACGGCGAGCAGCCCGGCGGCGGCATGGGCACGGCCGAACAGGTCGCTCGGATCGAGGTGGTCCGTTGCGCTCGCTCCCGCGTCCGGTAGGTCTCCCACCGTCCATAGTTCTGCCGGGTCCGCACCGCTCTCGTCCGTCGCTTCCACATCGAGGAGGGCGATGACGGTGTCGCCGTCGGCGCGGGCGTCGGAGAGCCGTTTGAGGACGACGACGAGTGCCGCGTCACCGGGCGGCTCGTCGCGGTCCAACGCCGCCAGCGCCGCCCGGTGGACGGGCTCGTACGAGAGGTCGACCGCGCCGATCAGCACGGCATCGACGTCGGGGCCCCGCAGTGCCTGTACACCGAGTTCGATCGCCACCAGCCCGGAGGCCTCCTCGGCGCTCACCGTGAATCCCGGCCCCGTGAGGTCGAGTTGGGCGCTGATACGGTTCGCGACCACGTTGGGCATGCTCCCCACGACGGCGGAAGCGGACTGGGGCGCCCGCACCGCGTCCCGCAGGGCCCGTACGCGGTCGGGGTCCGTGTTCTCGGCGAGCAGCTCCGGTATCCGCCAGCGCGCGATGTACCGGGCCACCTCGGGGTCGCAGCCCATGCCGACGAGCACCATGGTCCGTTCCTTGGGCAGAGCGGTCCGGGAAGCGGCCTCCCGTGCCGCTTCGAGCACCAGAAGCTGCTGGGCGAGGGTCTGTTCGAGGTCCAGCGGAGGGAACCGCAGCCCGTCCAGGGCGACTTCTACGGTGGCGCGGGGTGCGTTCCGGTGCTCGCCGCCGAGAAGCGCCTGCCGCAGGTCGTCCGCGTCCCTGCCGTCTCCGACGCGCGCGCCGATGGCGACGAGGGCGATGGGTTCGGTGCGGGACACCGTGGCGGACCGGGATCGCGGCCGATCCGCAGCCGAGGGTACGCGTCGTGGCGGGAGAGCCGGAGTACCGGAGTCGTCGCCGGTCCAGGCGTCGACGATCAGGTGGGCGTTGTTGCCGCCGAACCCGAAGGCGCTGATCGCCGCGCGACGCGGCCCGGTCCACACCTCGGGCTCGTGCAGCAGCCGGAGCGGTGTCCCCGACAGTGCCTCGACGGGTTCCTCGGCGCCCAGCGTGGGGGGACGGACCCCGGCGCGCAGCGCGCCGAGCGCCTTCAGTAGTCCGGCCGCGCCTGCGGCGGTGATCAGGTGCCCCACATTGGACTTGACCGACCCGGTCGGCAGATCGCGCGAATCGGCGAAGACGCCGGCCGCGCTCTCGACCTCCACGGTGTCGCCGACGGGCGTGCCGGTGGCATGGCATTCGAGCAGGCCGACGCTGTCCGGAGCCACGCCCGCGGCCTCGTACGCCTGCAGCATGGCCCGCCGCTGGCCGTCTCCGGAGGGTACGAGCAGGCCGCTGCCCCGGCCGTCGTTGGACAGGCCCACCCCGCGGATCACCCCGAACACCGGGGCGTCGGCGGCGATCGCGTCGTCCAGACGCATCAGGGCGACGAATGCGGCGCCCTCGGCGGGCACCAGCCCGTCGGCGTGCCGGTGGAACGGTCGGCTCCGTCCGCTGCGGCTCATCGCCGACAGGCTGCAGAAGCTGACGTGGAGGAAGAGATCGTCGGCGGCGTTCACCCCGCCCGCCACCATTAGGTCCGCCTCGCGTCCGTGCAGCTTGCGGCAGGCGAGCCCCACCGCGTAGAGGGAGGACGCACAGGCCGCGTCGAGGGCGAAGCCGCCCAGTCCCAGGCCGAGTTCGTCGGCGGCGAGGTGGGCGGGCAGGCCGGACATGAACCGGTTACGGGGGTCCGCGGGCCCGGCGGTGTCCCGCTCACCCTGCCAGACCTGCTCGGCGTAGGCCGCCATGCCGGTCGTGGGGAACGACAGGTTGCCGAGCACCAGCCCGGCGCGGTGGAGCAGGCGCTCCTGTCCCGCCTCGCGCAGCGCCGCGGCGGCGCCGTGTGAGGTCCAGTGGAACACCTTGTCGAGCGCCGGGTCCCGTACCGTGCCGAGCGGGTCGGTGCCCGGGCCGGTCGGGGACTCCCTGACGTAACCGCCGATCCGGGACCACGTCCGGTCGGTGAGGTCCGTGCCGTTGGTGCGGTCGGGGCCGTCGATGCGGTCGGCCGGATCACCGACCGCCCAGGCGTCGGGCAGCCGCCAACGGCCCTGCGGGGCCTCGGTCAGGCTCATCCGGCCGGCGAGGATGTTGTCCCAGAAGGTGTCGGGGTCCGGGGCGTCCGGCAGCGCGCAACCCCGTCCCACGACGGCGATCGGCTCGAAGCGCATGGCGGGGCTCACCTCCTGTCACCCTTGCTCGCCGGGGCCGGCCGTCGCTGCGAGCCCTTGGAAGCGGAAGCGGAAGCGGAGGCGGAGGCGGTGGGCGAGGCGGACGCGGGAGAGTCGGGGCGACGGACGAGGGTCACGTCCAGCAGTTCCGAGTGCACCGTGCCGTCCTGCTCCACCACGGCGATGTCGCACGTGACGTCGAGGTCGCCGGAGCCGCTGCCGGCGACCACGACACATGTCGCTCCCGCCCCGACCGGGCCGCGTCCCGGCGTACGGACTTCGCCGACGCACATGGGAAGGAAGGCGGCGCCGTACGCGTGCTCGGCCCACTTCAGCGCGAGTTGCAGGCCGGCGTCGACCGCTGCCGGATCGGTGTGCCAGCCGTCTCCCGGCCAGTCCAGGTCGCGGACACCGCGCACCCGGGCCTCGGCGCCCGCCGCGGAGATGCCCTCCACCGAGGTGATCGCCTGGAAGGCCGGCCCGTGGAACAGCACCTTGCCGTCGTAGATCTTCTGGGCCGGTGGCGGATCGAGGTGTTCGGGCGTCCTGCGGGTCCGTCCGGGGAGGGGCCGGCCCGTCAGGACGTCGGCCGTGGCTCGGTAGTTGGGCCGGGGCGAGCCGTCCGAGAGTTCGAGGACGATGCCGTGCGGACCGGACTCACCGTCGGTGGTGCCGCTGCCGGAGGAGGCGGAGGACGTGCTCCGGACGCTCAGCCGGTGTCCCGGGTCCCTGCCTTCCGCGAAGTCGACGAGGTCGATACGGCTGAGCACGCGCAGGTCGCGCAGGACGAACCCGGCCGCGTCGGGACGCCATACGCGGGCGGCGCCGAGGAACCACTCCACGACCAGCGCCATCGGCACCACGGGTGCCGTGGCGACGGAGTGGTCCATCAGATGAGGGTGGGAGCGGGCGCTGAGATGGAGGTCGCCCGCCGTGGCCGGTTCGGCGGGCGACCCCAGCGAGGTGGAGGCGTCACCGGCGGTGAGGGTGACCCTCACCTGACCGGGCTCGCCACGCAGTTCCCGGACGAAGGCCCGGGCGCCCGCGTCCGGCGGGATGAGCGCCACGCCCTGCTCGCGGAAATGCTGCCGCAGCTCCGGCCCCACCATGCCGCCGTCCCAGGGGCCCCAGGCGAGGGACCTCACCAGGCACTCGGGACGGGCCGCGGCCACGGTGGAGGCGACCTGCGCCAGTACCTCGTTCGCCATGGCGTAGTCGCCCTGGCCGGTGTTGCCGAAGCGCCCCGCGACGGACGAGAACACACAGACGAGGTCCAGCGGATCGTCCGCCGTCGCGGCGAGCAGCGCACGCAGGCCCTCCACCTTCGTGTCGAAGACGTCGTCGTACTGGGCGTCGGTCTTGTCGGCCAGCGGCCCGTCCGCGAGTACGCCGGCGCCGTGGACGATGCCGCTGATGGGACCGTACTCCTGGCGTGCCGTGTCGAGCGCCCGGGCCAGAGCCTGTGCGTCGCGGGTGTCCACGGACAGGTAGCGCACCCGGGAGCCGGTCGCCTCGATCGCGTCCATGGTGGCCCGGATCTCGCGGACGGCCAGCAAGCGGGCGGCGAGCGCGCCGATCTCGGCCGGGCCGGGCACCTTCCCGCCCCGCTCGCGGGCCTGTGCGACGAGCAGGTTCTTGAGGGCGGTCGCGTCCGTGGCGTCGGCCAACCCTGTTGGCTCGTCCACGAGTTCGGTGCGGCCGAGGAGGACGACGGACGGCAGATGGGCCTCGGCCA
Source organism: Streptomyces europaeiscabiei (assembly GCF_036346855.1). NCBI lineage: Bacteria > Bacillati > Actinomycetota > Actinomycetes > Kitasatosporales > Streptomycetaceae > Streptomyces > Streptomyces europaeiscabiei. The sequence continues at coordinate 494,456 of NZ_CP107841.1, read as the reverse complement.
GGGCGAGCAGCGCCAGCGCGGTCACGCCCCGGCCGCCGCCGGTCGCGACGATCACGGAATCGGGGCCGAGCCGCTCGGAGGTCTCCGGTTCCGTCCCGGCCGGGGAGAGCGGCAGGACCGTGTCCACCAGCGTCAGGCGCGTGCCGTCGGCGCGCAGTCCGATGTCGCCCGACGAGCCGCCTCGGAGCAACTCGGTGGCGAGGAGTTCGGCCAAGGTGTCGGCGTCCCGGTCGGCCCGCTCGCAGTCGACGGCCTTGACCCATGCGCCGGGCCACTCCTTCGCAGCGGTCCTGGCGAGCCCGGCGGACCCGCCGAGCCAGGCGCGATGCCCGTGGGCTCCGCCGAGACCGAAGTCGCCCCCGGTGTCCTGGACGGTGACGAACACGCCCGCCCGATCGGCGATGCACCGGGCCAGGGAACGGGCGGCGGCGAACGCCTCGCGGTTGACCGAGGTCGCCGCCTCCGCGGTGGGCGACGGACGCAGACCGGTCAGCAGCACCAGGCCGCAGACCTTCTCGTCGGCCGGACTCGCCGCTCCCGCCGACCCGGCCGACCCGGCCAAGCCGGCCGACTTGGCTAATCGGGACAACTCGGCCTCGGTCGTCACGGCGGCCCGGATCCCGTGCTCGCTCAGCCTGTCCACGAGGCGCCGCGCCACCCCTGTTCCCTCGTCGGTGACGAGGACCCGCCCTTCCCGCAGGCCCGGCAGCTCCGACCCCGGCAGCGGCGCGGGCACGGTCGTCGTGACGGCCCGGGTGAGCGGGGCGGGCGTATGCGCCTCCTCCCGCACCACCTCGGACCGGGCAGGGGGAGGCGGTGCCAGGCGCACGACAGGCTCGGCGGCGGGACTGCCGGGGCCGCCCTCTCCGTGGAGCTTGTCGGCGATCTGCCGAAGAGTGCGGAGCGGAGCGAGTTCGTGGGGGTCGACCGTGGCGAGTGCCGGGACCTTCTCGCGCAGTGCGGAGAGGATCTGTACGCGCTTGATCGAGTCGATGCCCAGGTCGGTTTCGAGTTCCATGTGGAATTCGAGGATGTCGGCCGGGAATCCGGTCTTCTCGGCGACGACTTCGAGGAGCAGCGCATCCACGTCGGGGGCTGCGGGGCCGGCCTCGGCAGGAGCGGCTTCGGCCGGGGCGGGCTCGGCGACCGAGGGCGCCGGGGGCACACGCGCCGGCTCGGGCGTGGCCATGGATACAGGCATGGGCGTGGGCGCAGGCATGGGCATGGAAGGCGCGAGCGGGGTGAGTTCCAGCGCGGGGACGCTCACGGCGCCGTGCTCCACGGCGGAGGCACCGGCCGAACCGAACGAGGACGCCTCGAAGGTCCGCAGGAACTGCAGATGGGTCTCCGCCATGGTCCGCTGGAACTCCGCGTGGGCCTCTGCCGCCTGGCGCTGGGTCTCCTGGAAGGCCTGCAGCCACGGGTCGCCCATCGCGGCGGCCACGGGCTGCGGCGCGGTGACCGGCGGTACGAGTGCCGCCGCAGTGGCCGCGCTCGTCGACGCCGTCGTAGCGGCCCCGGCTGTCGGAGCCGCCTCGGTGGGGACGGGACGCGGCAGTGCCTCGGCTCCGCCGGGCGGCGGGTAGAGGGCACCGTGGTTGGCGCCGGAGATCGGAACGGCCATGCGCGGGCGGGGCCGTGCTTCACGCTCCGCCTCCGGCGAGGTCCCGCAGGCGTCCCAAGTTGCCTCCAGATCCACGCGTACGCCGGACACGGCCAGCGTACCGAGGGCTTGCTGGAGGGCCGTGAGGCCGTTCACCCCCCGGCGGTCCAGGCTGACGGCCAGGTGATCACGGTCGCCCAGGATCTCGGCGGCCAGCCCGGTGAGGGTGGCCCCCGCCCCGACCTCCACGAAGGTGCGGACGCCCGCCTTGTACATCGCCTCGATCCCGTCGACGAAGCGCACCGGGGACAGCAGATGCTCGGCGAGACGGCCCCGCACCTGCCCGGGGGACTCCGGGTAGGGCTGTGCGTCGGCGTTGCCGTACACGTCGATCCGCGGCGGACGGAACTCCTCTCCGCTCAGGAACTCCGCGAACGGCTCGCCCGCCCCGGCCATCAGGGGGCTGTGGAAGGCCCCCGAGGCCCGCAGCCGCCGTACCGTGACGCCCTCCGCGCCCAACCGGCGCTCCAGCCGGGCGACGGCCTCGGCCTTCCCGGACAGGACGACCTGGTCGGGGGCGTTGTCGTTGGCGAGCCAGACGGTGTCGCCGAAGCCGTCGAGCAGTGCGTCGACGTCCTCGCGGGGGACACCGACGACGGCGAGCATGGCGCCCGGCTCCGAGGAGGCGTCGCGCATCAGTTCGCCGCGCCTGCGGGCTACACGTATCAGCGCGTACTCGTCGATGACGCCGGCGGCGTACAGGGCGACAAGCTCCCCGAAGCTGTGGCCGGAGACGCAGTCGGGTTCGACGCCCGTCGCGCGCAGTACGGCCAGCAGCGCCGCGCTCTGCACGGCCAGGGCGGGCTGGGCCCACTCGGTCCGGGTGAGCAGGTCCTGCTGCGCCGTCCGCTCGTCCTCGGTGAAGGCGGGGGCCGGGAACACCACGCGGTGCAGGGGGAGTTCGTCGTCGAGGCCGAGCCCGGCGGCCCGGTCCCAGACCTCTCGGGCGGCGGGAAGATGCAGGGCGAGGTCGGCGCCCATGCCCGTGTACTGGCTGCCCTGGCCGGAGAAGAGCAGCGCCAGCCTCCCGGGTGCGGTGGTTCCGGTGCGGTAGACGGTGCCGTCCGGGGTCGTCAGGGGGAGGTCGGGGGCGCTGCGGATCTGCCCGGCCACCCGCCGGAGCCGGTTCGCCAGATCCTCCGGGGACGACGCGGTCAGCGCGAGCCGGTAGGGATCGGACGGGCGGAAGGCGCGCTGAGCCTCCCGGGCCACGTCGGCGAGCGTCCCTCCGCTCGCCCCGTCAGGCTCACCGGTCCCGCCGGTCTCACCCGCCGTTCCTCCACTTCCGGAGGTCGCCCTGGTCGCCGCCGACTCCGCCACGGACAGCAGCTCCTCCGGCGACGACGCGCCGAAGACGAGCAGTTCGGTCGGAGCCGTCCGTACCAGCGCGGCCGGGCGGGCGCGTGAGGCCTGCGTGGGCACGTATTCCTCCAGCGTCATATGGAAGTTGGTCCCGCCGAATCCGAAGCTCGACACCGAGGCCCGCCGGGGCTGCGAGGGCGCCTTCACCCACGGGCGGGCGCGCGTGTTCAGGTACAACGGGCTGGTCTCCAACTCCAGTGCGGGGTTGGGGCGTTCCACCTTGATCGTCGGAGGCAGGACCTTGTGCCGGAGCGCCAGGACGGCCTTCAGCAGACCGGCGGCGCCCGCGGCGGACTTGGTGTGCCCGATCTGGGACTTCACCGAGCCGAGCGCGCACCAGGGCCCGTCCTGCCGGCCGGACTCCTCGAACACCGTGCGCAGGGCGGTGAACTCGGCCGCGTCGCCCGCCGTGGTCCCGGTGCCGTGCGCCTCGACCAGTTCGACGGTGTCGGGCCCGTACCCGGCGGAGGCGTACGCCCGGCGCAGAGCACGGGCCTGCCCGGCGGGAACGGGGGAGTAGATGGCGCTTCCCCGGCCGTCGGAGGACGTACCGATGCCGCGCAGGACGGCGTGGATCCGGTCGCCGTCGCGCTCGGCGTCGTCCAGGCGCTTGAGCGCGAACATCACCAGTGCCTCGCCGAGCATCGTGCCGTCGGCGGCGTCGGAGAACGGGCGGCAGTCGCCCGTGCGCGACAGTGCCGGGGTCTTGCTGAAGCACATGTACATCAGGATGTCGTTGAGAGTGTCGACGCCCCCGGTGATCATCAAGTCGGCCGTACCGACCGCCAGTTCGTTGGCGGCGGCGGTGACGGCGGCCAGGGAGCTGCCGCAGGCCGCGTCGGTGGTGAAGTTCGTGCCGTGCAGATCGAACCGGCTCGCGATGCGCCCCGCGACCACGTTGCTGAGTACCCCCGGAAACGATTCCTCCTGCCAGGGCACGTAGTGGGCGGCGATCCGGTCGCAGATCTCCTGGGCGTGTTCCTCGGGCACGCCGCTCTCCCGCAGCGACTTCAGCCACACCGGCCGTTGCATCCGGTTGCTCATGGTGTGCAGCAGTTCCAGGGCCGCTGTGCCCAGGATGACGCCGGTCCGTTCCCCGTCGAACGCGGCCGGGTCGCTCAGACCGGCGTCCGCCAGCACTCGTTCGGCGACCGACAGGGCGAGGAGCTGGGTGGTGTCGATGGACGGCAGGGCGTTGGGCGGGATGCCGTACGCGGACGGGTCGAAGTCGATCGCCGGGAGGAACGCGCCGCGCCGGGCGTAGGTCCGGTCGGGGGCGGACGGATCGGGGTCGAAGTAGTCGTCGATGAGCCAGTGGTCCTCGGGCACGTCGGTGATCAGGTCCCGGCCGGTGAGGACGTTCCGCCAGAAGCCTTCGGTGGTGGACGCGCCCGGGGTCAGTGCGGCTGTTCCGACGACGGCGACGGGGACGTGAGCGGGACGTGCCGGTCCTGCTGGTCGGGTCGGTCCGGGTGGCGTGGGCGATGCCGTCGAGGGGACGGATCCCGTGGGTTCGGTCGATGCGGTCATGGCGTTCTCCGTGTGCAGCACGTGGGGATGCCGGGCGGTGCGGCGGGGGATCGACGAGGCGGAGGGCCTGGGACGAGGAAGGCCTGGGGATGACGGACGCGGACGGCCTGGGGACGAGGGAGGTGGGCGGTCCGAGGCGTTGACGGGCGGGGAGAGACTCAGGCCAGCGGCCGTGGCCGGTAGGCGAACGCGGCGGCGGGCAGCGGGACACCGTGGCTGCGCAGTTGCTGCGCGCGGGTGACGACCGCCGCCCCTTCGAGGAGGTTCAGCGCGATCTGGACGGCGGAGCGGTTCTCGGGGCGGCCCAGGAAGCTGTCCTTCGTCCATCGGTTGAAGGCGCCCATCGCGGGGCCGCACCAGATCTGGTAGTCGGTGTGCCGGCCCGGCTCCCCGGTCATGGCCCAGCGGCTCGACCGGCCCAGATAGGAGCGGAAGAGCAGTGCCATACGGTGCTTGGGGTCCCGTTCCGCCCGGTCGAGCTGTCCGGGATCGCGGTCCCGCCAGTACCGGCGGGTGGTGGTCCACACATCGTCGACCGTGCCGCGCAGGACGTTCCGCTCCAGCCGGGCGCGCACGTCCTCCGGGATCTCCTCCAAGGAGTCGTACGAGCGGTACACGTCGTAGAGCTGCTGGGCCCGGGCGGCGAACATCGTGCCCCGACGCAGGACCTGGAGCCTGACGCCGAGTTCGAACATGTCGGAGGCGGGCGCCATCGTCACGTCCGCCACATCGGCCGCGCCGAGCAGGATCTTGCCCTCGTCGGACAGTCCCGCCTCGACGGACACCTGGTTGACCGAGCCGGTGACCACATAGGCGGCGCCCATGGCGAACGCGGCGGCCACCGCCTGCGGGGTGCCCAGACCGCCGGCGGCGCCCACCCGCGGCGGCGTCCGGTAACCGTGGCGGGCGGCGAGTTCGGCGCGCAGGGCCAGCACCACGGGCAGCAGGACGCCGAGCGGCCGGTTGTCGGTGTGGCCGCCGCTGTCGGCCTCGACGGTGATGTCCTCGGCGACCGGCACGTGCGCGGCGAGGTCCGCCTCCCGTTCGGTGAGGTCGCCGCGTCCGACGAGAGCGCGCAGGATCTCCGGCGGGGCTGGGGACAGGAACTGCTCGGCCACCTCCGGCCGCGACACCTTCGCGAAGATCCGGGTACGCCGCAGGACACGGCCCGCCGGGTCGGTGGTGAGCCCCGCGGCGGCGCACCGCACCACCGCGGGGGTGAGGGCCATGTAGGCGGACGCGGAGACGACGGGTACACGCCGGTCGATCAGGAGGGCGGCCACCCGCTCCTCCAACTCCGGTTCCTGCGGGGAGTGGATGAGATTGACCCCCCAGTTCCGTCGGCCGCCGAGCCGCGCGCCGAGTTCCGCGGTCGCCCGCTCGACGTCCCGGTGATGCAGTCCGCCGGCGCCGAAGAACCCCAGCAGATCGGCCTCCGCAAGCGCGGTCACCATCCGGGTGGTCGCGATGCCGTTGGCCATCTCGCCCCCGGCATAGGGGAAGCGGACCCCGTGATCGGCGCAGAAGCCGTGATCGCCGAGCCACTCGGGGTACAACGGCGGCAGTGTGCCGAGCACCCGGTACCGGCCGTCGGCGTCCGGCCCGGTCCGCGCGGCATCGCCGCCCGGAGCCAGACCCATGCGCCCGGTGGCCTGCTCCCGCACGATGTGCACGGGTTCCCTGACGCGGTGCGCGTGGCGTACGAGCGCGTCGTCGGCGAAGTCGGGAGCCCAGGGGAGGCCGCCGTCCGTGCCCTGCGGCGATGTCCCGCCGTACGCGCGCCGGCCGTCCTCGGTGAACATGCTCTCTGCAACCATGTCCCGTTCCTTATCCGGCGCTGGGGGACACGAGGACGCGGTCCTCTGTCCAGTCGACGGTCAGTACCCGGCGGGCGAAACGCCACCTGCCCGCCGTACGCCGGTAGGAGTCCTGGTAGCGGATGGACCGCACCCGCAGTCTGTGCACGGCCTCGGCGGGGCGGATCTCGTGCGCCAGGCAGTACGTCTCGCCCGTGGCGCTGTCCCCGGCCAGCCGCACCGTGTGGTTGCCGACGAAGTGCGTGGTCACGACGCACGACTCCAGCACGGACAGCGCGCTCGCCCAGCCGTCGCGCCCGTCGAACACGCGGGGCGGGCGGCCGGTGCCGGACGGGCGGTTCAGGACCAGCTCGCCGTCCTCGTCGAAGAGTGACGCGAACAGCTCCGTGCTCCGCCGGTCCAGGGCGGAGGCGTACGTGTCGACGAGGCGGCGCAGGTCCAGCCGGTCCCGCACCTCCTGCCAGCCGTCGACCGGGCCGGAGGAGAGAGGGGAGCCGGGGAAGAGGCGGGAGTCGGGGGAAGCGCCGGGGCCGGTCGGGTTGCTCGGTTCGTCGAACTCGCTCGCGCCGACCGGGTTGTTCGGATCAGGCGAGGGGACGGGGGCGTGTGGTTCGCCCAGGTCGTTCAGATGGGTCACGTGTTCCGCCAGGCGGGAGTGGGGGGTCGTCGTCTTCCGTGGTGCGGGGGTCAGCCGCCGCCCGGGGTCTTCGCGGCCACCGGCAGGGGGATGCCCAGGCCGTGGATGATCCGTTCGCCGAGTGGCTGGAGGAGTGTGTACAGCCGGTGCGCGCGCTGCGCGCCGAGGGCGTTCCAGGGTGCCGAGGCGAAGCGGTCGGTGAGCGCCTCGACGGCGTCCCGGGCCGCGCGGCCCCCCGGGGTGAGGTCCCCGGCGGAGTCCAGCAGCCCGCGGGTGCGGAGCCGCCGCTCGCCCTCGGCCCACTCCTCGTCGGTCCAGCCCCGGCGTGCCTGGATGCTCTCGCGGACCTCGCCGCCCGCCGCGGTGATCGTCACCAGTGCCTCGACGCCGTCGAACTCGGCATGCGTCAGGGCGGCGACATGCCCGTCACCCCGGTACTCGCGCAGCGTCGTGGCCGCCTGCCACAGCGCGAGATGGGGTGCCCGCGGGAGTGCGAGGACGGCGTTCGCGGCGCCGAGCGGACGACCGGGCGCACCGCACGCGGCGGCGGCCGAGGCCGCGAGCGACGCGGCCTCGGCGACGTCCGTACCGTCGACCGCGTCGCCCAGCAGCGCGCGCAGCGCCGCGTCCACGCCGGCCAGCCGGGCGGCCAGGATGTCGTCGGGCAGCGCGGCATCCCACACGGACGGGACCGCCCGTGCGACCAGACCCGGCTCGAAGTGATGGAAGAGCGCGGAGACCACGGCCGCCGGGGCCGGGCCCAGCGGAGCGGCACGTCCGCCGAAGTAGCCGCGCCACATGCCCTTCAGCCCGACGTCCGAGAACGCCTCCTGAACCTGGGGCGCGTAGTAGAGCACCGCGTGGTAGGGCTCGATGACGTCGTGCAGGGCCCGGGCCGTGGTCCGGGGTGTCACGGTCGGCGCGCTCACCGGGCGGCACCTTCCATCAGCGGGCCCCTCGTCCCGTCCGGCTCTTCCTCCTCGGCCGGAGCCGTGGAGAAACGCAGCAGACCCGACAGGCCCCGCTTGTCGATCTCATTGGCGACCATGAGCCGTTGGACCTCGGAGGTGCCCATCCAGATCCGGTCGACGCGGACGTCGCGGTAGAGACGTTCCACCGGGTTGTCCCGCATGTAGCCGCGTCCGCCGAAGATCTGCACCGCGCGGTCGACGACCCGCCCGGCGGCCTCGGTCGCCGACACCTTGGCCATGGCCACCAGAGCGTTCAGTGTCTTGGGGTCGCCGCCTCTGTCGATCTCCCACGCGACCCGGTGCACCAGCAGTCGGTTGACGGCGATGTCGGTCGCGGAGTCCGCCAGCATGGCCTGGATCAACTGGTGCCTGATGATGGGCTGTCCGCCCTGCACCCGCTCGCGCGCCCAGTCCGACGCCAGCCGCAGCGCGCGCTCGGCGGCGCCCACGGCGTGCGCCGCGACCAGGACCCGTTCCTCGAAGAAGGTGGCCTGGACGAGGTCGAGCCCGGCACCCAGCTCCCCGAGGACGGCGTCGTGGCCCACCGCCACATTGTCGAAGGCGAAGTGCGGGTGTTCGTAGGCGAAGTGGTGGGTGTAGCGCGGTGTGGCGACCAGCCGTACGCCCGGTGTGTCCTTGTCGACGAGGAACAGCGTGGGAGCCCCGTCGGGCCGGACGATCGCCAGCACGATCAGATAGTCCGCCAGATCCCCCAGGGTGACGAACCACTTCTCACCGGTGATGCGGTACCCGTCAAGGGTGCGCTGCGCGACGGTCGCGATGCGCCGGGGGTCGGAACCGGCGTCCGGTTCGGTGATGGCCCTGGCCCCGAAGCGCTCGCCCCGGTTCTCCGGCAGGAGATACCGCTCGCGCTGCTCCGGGGTGGAGGCGAGCAGGGCGGCGGCGGTCGGCCGCCACACGGCGGCCCACAGACCATTGGTGAGCGTCCCGAGCTCCTCCTCCACAGTGACCTGCTCGACCCAGCTCAGCCCCGCGCCTCCCCACGCGACCGGCGCGTTCATCGCCTGCAGACCACTGGCCAGTACGGTCCGCCGAAGGGCGGCTCTGCTCTCCGGGCTCAGCCCGTTGTCGGCCTCGCATTCGTCCTCGTAGACCGCGATCCTGCGAGCGAGGTCCACAGCGCTTTCCTTGAGTTCGGCGAGACGTGGAGAGTACGAGAAGTCCATGGGGCGCCTCTCTGTGCGCGCAAGCTCGGTGCTGCTGGGGGGCACACAACGGCCCTGCTTCCAGCGGGCCTTGAGTCGGAGGGGGAGAGGAAGCGGGGCACGCACCCGGCACGGCCGGAGCCGGGAGCGGCCTGTCCCTGGCACCACCATGAGGTAATCCGGGCCGCCCAGCTACCCCCGTCTGAGGGGGAGGCGCGGGGAGACGACTACTGAATGCCGGGTCAGAAAGCCGCCCTGGACGACGGGGCCGGCATGGGGCGCGATGCCTGCGCCATGCGTGCACGTGTCACTTCACGAAGGATCTGACAGATCGTCAACTATGTTTCTGCTGTGCACTCTTGACGTACTTGAACCCTTGAATAACTGTTCTTCTGACGACGGGGGAGTCGACCACAGCGAAGTGTCCCCACTGTCGGTCAGGTAAGGAGTCGACCCGGCCGTGCTACCGGCGGAAGACAGCGAAGAGGCCGCGGCCGCCCGCGCCGCGGTCCTGGCTCTGCGCAGAGAGAGCGGGATGCCCGTCGCCGGGGTGGCCTGGGTCGTCGGCCCGCGACAGCTGCGGATCAGCGAGACGAGCGGGGTGAGGTCACGGGACCGCCGGGGGATGTCCGTGCCGGCGGGGACCGGACTGATCGGCAAGGTGCTGACGACCGGCCGGCCGGCAGCGGTGAGCGACTACCTGTCGGCGCGGCAGATCAGCCATGAGTACGACTCCTTCGTCGAGGCCGAGGGGGTGCGGGCGATGGCGGCGGCGCCGGTGATCGTGGGCACCACCGTCCGGGCCGTTCTCTTCGTGGCGTCGCGGGACGCTGTACGCCTCGGCGACCGGGTGCTGACCGCGGTGACGCAGGCGACGCGCGACCTGGAGCAGTTCCTCGCCGCCCATGAACAGGTCCACCGGGTGCTGTCGGAGGCCCGGGCCGTAGGCGCCGGTACCGCGCCCCGTGACGGCGCCGCCCTGGAACGCGTCCACGAAGCCCACGCCGAACTGCTGGACCTCACGGCGACACTCGGCGACGACCACCTCAGGGAACGCTTCCACGAGGTGTGCTGCCTGCTGGAACAGGGCTGTTGTGCCGAGGCGCCCGAGTGGCCACCGCCGGAGCAGGCGGCGCGTCTCTCGCCACGCGAACTCGACGTCCTGACCGCGGTCGCCGCGGGCTGCACCAACCCCGACATCTCCGAACGGCTCGACATCGGCCTGGAGACCGTCAAGGGCCATCTGCGCTCGGTCATGCGCAAACTCGGCACGACCACCCGCTTCGAAGCGGTCACCGCGGCACGGCGGGCGGGGCTGCTGCCGTGACCCCGGCCGATCCGCCACCGGAGCGGCCGGAGTCACCGGGCGACACGGACGTGCCGCCCACCACGGGGCACCCGCCCCGGCTGTCCCGGCCGGGCACGGCGGCGGTCGCCCGGGGCGGCCCGGCGGCAGCGTGGTGGTGGCCGGTTCGCTCGGCGCGGTGGACGGCACCCTCAGGCGGCTCATCGGCGGAATCCCGCTGATCGACTCCGTGGTCCTGGCGCGGCCTTCCGTGTGCTGTTGCCGGTGCACACCTGAGGGTGGGTGTGGGGTCGTGGCCCGGTACTCGTCAACCGCGGTGTACGACGGTCACGTGCACTGTGCACGCGTCGCCGTCCGGTCATCGCCGTCTCCGGGTATCACGTGCTCTCTCACGTTTCCTTCCCGGAGGACTGCGTGCCCGCCGGTCGTCGCTCGTTCGGTCGGTCGTCATGCGTTCGAACGGGGCCGAACATAGCGGAGCGCGTAGTGGTCACAGGCCGTCAACTGCGTGGTGCGGGGGAGCTTCTGAGTCCCAGGTGATATGACTCCCTCCCGGGTCCGGCTGCCCCGAGGCGCCGGACCCGGGAGGGGGCATCGCGGCTGTCGTATCGACGCCGCTGCTTCTTCCGCTTCCTCTACTTCTTCATCTTCCAGGCCCAGTGCAGGCGGTCGAGCCCGCTCTGGTTGTTGACCTTCAGGCTGAGGCGGGTGCCCGTGCCCTGAAGGGTGGTGAGGGAGTAGGTGTCACCGTTGCGCAGGCCGGGCCAGTAGACCGAACCGAGGCGCAACTCCCGGATGACGTCGGTCGCGGCCTGGATGTAGGCGACCTCGTTGGAGCCGTTGACCGGGCCGTTGTAGTCCAGGCCTGTCGTCATGGAGGCACCGAACTCGTCGAGGATCGTGCGCGAGGCGCAGGTGCCGATGCGCTCCTTGAAGTCCGCCTTCCACTGGTCGACGCTGGTCCAGTCGGTGTGCCAGAAGCCGTAGTTGTGCAGGGCGATCCGGGTCCCGTCGAGCCGGCTGTCGGCGCACACCGGCTTGACGTCCTCGCTGTACTTGAAGCCGCCGATGAGGACGCGGTCGCGGGGAATGGAGCGGTGCTTGCTCAGCCAGCGGGCGGCCACGTCGCGCCACTCCTGGGAGGTGTAGCCGAACGGCTCGTTCATCGGCTCGAAGTACACCTTGGAGTTGGGGCTGTAGGCGGAGGTGATCCGCTTCCACATCCGGTCCCAGGAGGCCTGGTCGTCGATCTTGCCGTCCTTGGCGTTGTCGGCCTCCCAGTAGCCCAGGATGACCTTGAAGCCCTTGGCGGTGGCGGCGTCGATCGCGGCCCGGTACGACTTCCAGAAGGGGCCGTTCACGGACGTGGGGTTGACCGGGAGCCGGACCGTGTTGGCGCCGAGCTTGGAGAACCCGCCGATGATCGCCCGGGACTTGGCGTAGGTCGTGGCGTAACTGTCGGTGGTGGACAGGCCAGAGGGCACGACGGCGTCGTCGGCGTAGTTGTCGCGCGGGTCGGCCCAGTTGACGCCGCGGAAGTCGCTGACGGGCGGCGGCGAGGCGTGGCGGGAGGCGGCGGCTGCGGGAGCGGCGGACGCGGGGGAGGCGATGACTCCGCCGAATGCCGTGACGCCGGCCAGCGACGCCGCGAGGCAGGCTGTCCCGCGATGGTTCTTTAGTGGCACCAGATCCCTTTCAGGGCAGTTGCGTCCGCGAAACCTTGGGGTACAGGTCGGCGGCTCTGTAACTCCCGCAAAGTAGAAGAGATCTCGAACAGAGGTCAACACATCTGCACACCAAATTTCATCAAGAAAACAGAACTACGACCCGCCCACGGCCAGTTCCGACCCGGTGAGGCGTACCCGGATGCCGTCCTCCTCCACGCGGACGTCCCGCAGTCGCATGGTCCCGTGCTCCGGCTCCGGCAGTTCGAAGGACAGGGACAGCCGGTCGGCGAGGACCGGGCGGGTGAGCCGGGACAGGGCGTCGAGGAGGTCGGGGTCGAGGCCCAGGCCGCGCAGCACGGCGGGGTTGTCCAGGGCCAGGTCGATGAGATTGAGGCTCTGGGCCTGGCGGGCGAAGCGCGGGGAGCCGGTCAGTTCGGCGAGCTTGCCGTCGTCGCCCAGTGCCTCGCGCGCGGTCGCGTCGGACACCCCCAGCCGCCGTACGATCGCAGGGACCGACAGCAGCGCCTTCGCCTTGCGGGCCTCCCGGGCGAGGGCGGCGGACGCCTCCGGCGTCAGATGCAGGCCGTCCGAGGCGCGCGAGCCGGGGCGGTAGGTGGCCAGGTTCCCGATGTCCAGGCGCATGCCGCCGATCCGGGTGGCGATGCCCCTCTCGCCCTGCCGCTGGATCGTCGCCTCGGCGCGCAGCCGCAGGTCACGCCCGGCGACCGGCAGGGTGCCGCGCGCCCGCACCCGGTCACGACCGTCCCCGGTGAACGTCACCTGCGACGCGCCGAGTTCACGGTTGAGGTCGGCGAAGGACAGCAGCACGTCCCCGTCGAGCCGCGGGACGCGGGCGCCGCGCACGGAGGTGAGACCGTCGACGTCCAGTCGTACGTCATGGGCCGTGGCCGACACCTTCGCCAGCGACACCCGGTCGGCCGCCACGTCCGGCACGGTCACCCGCACCGAGTCCAGCCGCTTGCCCGCCAGTTGGGTGACGAAGGGGAAGCCGCCGATCTCCACCTCGGGTGCTGCGGCCAGGTCCAGCCGGTCCTCCAGGGCGTCCGCGGCCGCGTGTTCGGCGTACAGCAGTGCCCAGCGGTCGGCCAGTGTCACGAACGAGGCGAGGACGACGACGCCCACCACCGCCTTCACCGCGAGGGGCAGCCGGCCGAAACGGCCACGCCGACGCCGGCCGCCGCGACGATGGACGGGCGGGGTCCACTCGGGCTCCGGCTCCTCCACCCGCTCCGCGGCGCCCTCGTCGAAGAAGTCCTCCAGAGAGGTCACTTCCAGTGGGCCGTCGTCGAGGGTGCCGAGTTCGTCGTAGGGGTTGCGGGGCGCGTCTGAGCGGTCGTGGGCATGCTGTTGCGGATCTGTGCGGTGGGGGGAGCGCATCGGCTCATCCGAACATGTGCCCCACCCCCGCCCGCAACCTGAACCCCGGGTATGCGATGTAGTTCACGATTGCGATGCGATGCTGGAGCGGGTCCGCCACAGGTCGCGGAGCAGGGCGATCTCGGCCATGTGGTGGATGAATTCGAGGTTGGCCCCCGACAGTACGCCGACGAACGGGTCGTCCGGGGCGGAGCCGTACGGGTACTGCGAGAAGCCGACCGTGTCGAGTTGCTCGTCGGTGACGCCGGCGACGCTGTCGCGCCAGCGGTCGACCATTGGCCAGAACCGGTCGAGTGCCGAGGCGGCGGACGGGGTGAAGTCGACCGACAGCTTCGGATCCTGGCGCCGTTCGCCGAAGGTCCACTCCCATCCGCCCGCGAACTGGACGTGCAGGTGTGCCAGTCGCCACGCGATGGTCGTCACCGGCGTCCGGTCGGGCTCCGGTGCACCGGTGTGGGCGAGAACCTGCTCGACCCGCTCGACGCTCACACTCCAGTCGTCGGCGATCCCGGCGACGGTCATGCCGTCGGCGGCCTGCCGGGCGACCTCGGCGTACTCGCTCGCCGGGATGTCCGGGGCGCCCAGGTCGAGCACCCACTCGCCCGGCCCGAACGCCCTGGGCGTCGTCGCCTCGGCCCGGCGCCGGAGCGACCAGCAACCCGGCACCGGCTCCCACAGGTACTCCTCGTCGCCGAGCCCCGTCAGCCGCACCTGGGCCATCTCCCTGGCCTGGTCGAACTGGTTGAGCAGTAAGCCCAATCGGCCGTTCCGCGTGCCCTCGGTCCCCATCCCCGGCTCCCTTCGCCGTCGTGCCGCGTGCCTCGCCGCGCCAGGCGGAAGGTAACGGCTCAGTTCCCGGGACGCGACCGATTTACCGGCACACGAAACGGCGCGGCTCGTCCGGTGCACAGCAGGCGTCGAGGCCTTCCGGGCGGGCGATCTCCTCTCACCTGCTGTGCCCGTTCCCGTACAGTCCGTACTGCGCATGCTCAACGGTTCATGGCCGACGCGGCGGTCGATCAGGGGGAAGACACATGGACACCGAAGCCGGTCCCGGCGCACTTCGGCACGTTCCCGGGGCGGTGCGGCCGGTCCCCGAGGCCGAGCCGGGGCTGGTGGAGCGGTGGCGTTCGGGGGGAGGCGAACTGGTCGAGCTGCTGACCCAGGTGCACGAACGGCACGGCGGTGTCGCGGCGTTCCGCATCGGCCCGGCGCCCACGGTTCTCGTCACGGACCCGACGGCGGTGCAGCACGTCCTCGCCCGGCAGCCGGAGCGGTACGTCAAGCGTTCGCACCGCGCCCGGCTGCTGATCGGCGACGGTGTCCTGGCCGCCACCGGCACGGCGTGGAAACGGCAACGCCGCCTGCTGCAGTCCCAGTTCACCGGCACCGGCATGCGCCGCTACGAACAGCGGATCACCGCCGCCGCCCGGACCGCCGCGGAACGCTGGGACGGGTACGCCCGAACCGGGCAGACCTTCGACGTCGGCCAGGAGATGCGCCGCTTCGCCCTCGACACCATCTGGCGCTCCCTCACCGGCCACCCCCTCGACGACGCGACCCAGCGCGAACTGGCAGCCGTGGAAACCGTGGGCGCCGCCCTTCCGACCCTGCCCGCCGACGCCGACGAGGCCCGGGACGCCGTCGCCGCCGATCTCGCCCGGATCGACGCGGTCGCCCGGCACGCCATCGAGGCAGCCCGCGACGGGACGGCGGGCCCCCATGGTCCGGGCCTGCTGCACGTTCTGACCGACGCCGCCACAGAGCGTCCCGAGTACACCGACCGGCTGATCCGCGACGAGTTCGTCACTCTGCTCGCGGCCGGACACGAGACCACCGCGACCACCCTGACCTGGCTCCACCTGCTCCTCGACCGGCACCCCGAGGCCCGCGAGCAGGCCCTCGCCGCCGGGGTCGAGGGCTCGGCGGAACGCCGTCAGGCCATCCAGGCCCTGGTCCACGAGACGCTCCGGTTCTACCCGTCCGCCTGGATCCTGCCCCGCCACGCCACCGAGGACGACACCCTCGCCGGCTACTCCATCAAGGCGGGCACCGACCTCCTGGTCTGCCCCTACCTCACCCACCGCGATCCCGAACTGTGGCCGGACCCGGAGCGCTTCGACCCCCGGCGCTTCACCACCCCGGACGGCCGGCCCACCCACCCGGGCGCCTACTTCCCCTTCGGTATCGGTCCCCGCGCCTGCCTCGGCCTGCAGTTCGCGCTGCGCGAGTCGACCGTTCTGCTCGAACACCTGCTGCCGGCCCACACCCCGGCCTTCCGCTCCACCCCCACGAAGGCGGTGCACGGCATCACCGTCCGTCCCGACGGCCCCACCCTCGCGATCTTGGAACCGTCGCTCCGCTGAAGGAGGCGACGGGGTGTGCTGCCGGGCGCCCGTCAGGTGCCGAAGCGATCGCGGGCGCCCTCGATGTGTCCGAGGTACCGGTGGGTCCAGTCGCACAGGGCGTCGACCGTGGTGCGCAGGGCCCGGCCCGGCTCGGTCAGGGTGTACTCGACCCGCGGCGGCACAGTGGGGTACACCGTCCGGTCGACCAGCCCGTTGCGCTCCAGCATGCGCAGGTTCTGGGTGAGCATCTTGTGACTGACGCCCTCGACCTCGTTGCGCAACTCGCTGAAGCGCAGGGTGCGCTCTCCGAGCGTCTCGATGATCAGGAGCGCCCACTTGTTGGCCACGTCGGAGAAGATCTCCCGCGCCAGGGAGTCCGCGCGCCTCAGATCCGCGTCCTCGGGCCGGCCCTTGAGCTGTTGCTTGGTCACCATCAGGTTCCTCAGTCGCCGAACACCGCGTTCTTCCAGGTCGACGCTCACTCTCCTGCAGTTCCTCAGCAACCACAAGACAGTCGAAGCGCGGGGCGAGCAGGCCCTGCACACCGCTTCGCCGCGACCCTGAGGAGGCCACCGTCGCGGGGTGGTGTGGAGGACTTCGAGCCTCAGCCGGAGTGCGGCGGAGGTGCCGACGAGGTCGGGAACGGCGGCCCCGCATCGCTCGTCCGCTTCCGCAGGACACCGGCCGTGTGCGTCCGTACGAGGGTGCCGAAAGGCGCGCCGCACTTCGTCGGATCGGGGCGGCCGCTCCTCCCGCACGTCCACCGCGAGCACCCGGGCGGACGTAGTGGGCACGGAGGATCCGGACGGCCGGATGCCCCCGGGCGCCGATGTCGACGACGGTCACGCTCGCGCCGACTTCCACTCAGACGCCCCCTCGATGGGGCCCGGGCGCCGGCCGGATCCCGGCGACCGCGGTGCACGAGGTGAGCCCGGCGTCGGACAGCGGGCGGCCCGGGTGGGGGCGAGGCGCCGGCCGGTAGGAGGAGGCGCCGGGACGGCACCGGCAGGAAGTCGGCCGGGCCGCCGTCGCGCCCGAGTCCGGCGCCGGTCCCGCTATGGGCCGCGTCCCGTGCGGCGCGTCGGTCGCAGTGAGTGGGTTTCCGCGGGGCCGCGTAGTGCCCGCACGGCCCACAACGGCGTAGCCTGCGGCGGCATGAACACCGACCTGCGCGGTGTCACGGGTTCCTGCGTACTGCTCGCCTCCTGTTTCCGGAGCGGTCCGATCACCGGGCACGCGATCGAGGGCGACGGAGGTGTCGGCGTACGAGGGTTCGCCGGTGCCGCCGGAGGTGACCACTTCGACTCTCGATCTTTGACACTCGAACTCTGCCGCTCGAAACCTGTTGCTCGATGAGGAGCCGCTCGTGACCACACCTGAAGCGACGAGACCGCACCCACGTAACTCGGGCCTGCGGGTCGACCTCAACCCGGCTGCCGCCGTCGCGCGCAACGCCCGTTACCAGGGCGACTCCGTCGTCGTCCGTTACGCGGGCGGCGACCTCACCTACGCCGAACTCGACGACAGGGCCGCCCGTCTGGCCACCGTCCTGGCCGACGGCGGCATCGGGGACGGGGACCGGGTCGCCCACCTCGGCCTCAACAGCAGCTCCTTCCTCGTCACCCTGCTGGCCGCCCACCGGCTGGGTGCCGTTTTCGTCCCGGTCAACTTCCGCCTGGCGGCGGCCGAGTTGGAGGCTGTCCTCGTCCGCGGCGGTGCCACCGCCCTGGTCTGCGAGGAGGGGCACCGGAAGAGCGTCGACGAGGTACGCGACAGGACCGCGCTCGCGCGCTTCCTCCTGGTGGACGACGACCCCGAGGTGCCGACCGGGGGTGCGGCCGGCTGGGAGCCCTGGGCGCCCCTGCTCGCGGCGGCGGTACCCATCACCTCCTTCGCAGCCAAGTCCGCCGACGACCCGGCCGTCCTGATGTTCACCTCCGGCACGACCGGCACACCCAAGGGCGTCGTCCTCACCCATGGCAACGTCTTCTGGAACGCGGTGAACGTCGAACTCCGACTCGACACCCGCCGCGGCGACGTCACCTATGCCGCCGCTCCGCTGTTCCACATCGGCACCCTGAACAGCTTCGTGATCCGCACCCTGGTGCGCGGGGGCACGGTGGTCGTCAGGCGCGGGTTCGACCCGCGGACGTGTCTCGACGATCTGGTCACCCACCGGGTCAACTCCATGTTCGGAGTGCCCCAGATGTTCGCCGCCCTGGCGAGACAACCCGGCCTGTTCGAACAGGACCTGAGCCACCTGCGGTCGATCGTGGTCGCGGGAGCCCCGGTGCCGCCCGCCCTCATCGAGCTGTACGCCGGGCACGGCGTCCTGCTCCAGCAGGCGTGGGGCCTGACCGAGACCGCCCCGTTCGCCACCCATCTGCCCGTCGAACACACTCTGGCCAAGCTCGGCTCCGCCGGGATTCCCATGCCGTTCACCGAGGTCAGGGTCGTCGACACGATGACCAACACGCCCCTGCAGCCGGGGGAGCCGGGGGAGATCGTCGTCCGGGGCCCCAACGTCACTCCCGGCTACTGGAACAACCCTGAGGCCAACAGGGCGGCCTTCGACGAGGAGGGCTGGTTCCACTCGGGCGACATCGGTCACCTCGACGAGGACGGCTGCCTGTACATCGTCGACCGGCTCAAGGACATGATCATCAGCGGCGGCGAGAACGTCTACCCGGCGGAGGTCGAGCGTGCGCTGGCCCCCATGCCGGGTGTGGTCGACGTCGCGGTCGTCGGCATCCCCGACGAACAGTGGGGCGAGACCGTACAGGCCGTCATGAGCGTGGACGGCACGACGGACATCACCCTGGAGGCCGTTCACGCGTACGCGGAGGGAAAGCTGGCCCGCTACAAGCTGCCCCGGCGCCTGACGATCGTGCCGACCGTCCCGAGGAACGCCTCCGGAAAGCTGGACAAGGCGGGTGTCCGGCGGCTCGTCGACGAGAGGCGGCCCTGACCATGCTCACGGTCCTGGTGGCTGACCACCCCGCGACCGTCGTCGGGTCACTTCACAGGATGCGGCTCGACAGGTGGTCTCGGGAGCCGCCCCCGGCGTGGCGGTGAGCGGCTCCCGTCGTGCCGTTCGTCGCCGGTCAGAAGTCGTCCGGCGTCCTCATGCGGTCGCGGATCCAGACGCCCGCGGGCTTGAGAGAGGACGTGCCGGTCCACGAACCGTTGTCGGCGCACGTCCCCGGCTTGAAGACGGCGCCGGTGCGTCCGTCGTCGGAGAAGTTCCAGTTGACCCAGCTGATCTTCTTGGCCGCCAGCAGATCGAGATAGCGCTGCGACATGGCGAAGTCGTTCGCGCCCTCACCCGCGTAGTTCTGGGTGCCGAATTCCGTGACGAAGACGGGTATGCGGTCGGCCGCGCGGGCCAGGGTCCGGAGGTACTCGTCCCGGTGCGAGTAGGCGTAGAAGTGGAACGTGTACATGATGTTGGCCGCGTTCACCTGGTTGTCGACCACCTCGGACTCGCCGGAGCCCTCCGACACGCCGAGGGAGGACCATGCGCGGGTGCCGACCAGGATCGGGGTGTTCGGGTCCTTGGCCCTGATGACGGGGATGAGCTGTTCGGCGTAGCTCTTGATGCGGGACCAGCTCACTCCGCTGGGCTCGTTCGCGATCTCGTACAGCAGGTTGTTCTTGTCGCGGTGACGCTGGGCGATCTCGGAGAAGAAGGTCCTGGCGCGGGCGAGGTTCTGGTGCGGGTCACCCGGGTCGAGCATGTGCCAGTCGACGATGGCGTACATGCCGCGGGCCGTGGCCTGCTCGATGGCGGAGTGGACCAGGTCGGTGAAGCGACGCGGATCGGTCTCGTAGCCGCCCTCCTGGACGTACATGGAGATGCGCAGTACGTCGGCCCGCCAGTCGGTGGCGAGGGCGTTGAGCGAGCCGTTGGTGACGCACTGGCTGTACCACTGCAGTCCGTGCGTGCTCATCCCGCGGAGCTGGATCGTTTTTCCTCGCTGGTTGCAGAGCCTGGTGCCGCAGACGACGAGCTGTCCGTTGGCGGCGACCGGGGTGACTGCCGACGGGGCCTTGGCCGTGCTCGTGGTCACGGGCAGGGGGGTGGGGGCGGTGCGGCCGGCCTGTGCGTTTCCTGGCGTCAGGACGAGGCCGAGAAGGAGCAGCACGGCGACGAGCGGAACGGATCGTGCCGGTCTCATGGGGACTCCTGGCGGTCTGTGGGGTCGATCGACGGTCGCCGATCGGTCCAATGGGGAGACCAACTGGTAGGAAACTTTCCTAACAGAAAGGGAATTAGCAGTTGGTCCGGACCTTTACAAGAGATCTGACAGGACCGCCAATGCCATGCCGGGATGTTCGCCGCTGCCCTGGAAGGCGAAGTCGACGTTTCTCCGAGCCGGTTGGGCGCTGCGCCGGTTGGGCGACGCGCGTCTGGCGTCAGGCGCTCACCGTGCGGGGCGCCTGCCCCTTCGCCGACAGCATCCGTCCCGGCTCGCAGTGGTCCTCGCCTCGGATCCCCGGGACGACGAGCGCGGGCACCTGGCCGCGCTCCGTCACCTGACGATCCCCCGACGGGCCGACGCGCTCGACGCCTCCTCCCGCAAGGAGATCCGCACCCCACGACGCCGAGGCGGGCGACCCCGGCCCAGCCCAGGCTCTTGCCCTGGCCTAGTCCGCGGCGGCGTCGAGGCCGCTGACCAAACCGCGCACGAGGGGGCCGTACTCCGGGTGGGCGAGGGCGAAGGCCATCTGGGCGACCAGGTAGTCGGCCGGGTTGCCGGTGTCGTACCAGCGGCCCTTGATGACCTGCCCGTACACCGCGCGGGTGGCGGCATAGGCGTTGATGGCGTCGGTCAGGTAGACCTCGCCGGTCCTGTGCTCGTACCAGCGCCGGGTCTGCTCGCGCAGTTCGTCGATGATGCCGGGGGTGACGACGTAACCGCCGATGGCCGCGTACGCCGAGGGCGCGGCGGCGGGCTCGGGCTTCTCGACCAGGCCGGTGATGCGCAGCTGGCCGTCGCCGAGGTCCTCCTTGACGATGGGCACGCCGTAGCGCTGGGATTCGGTGGGGTCCATCGGCAGGAGGGCCAGCACCGGGCAGCCGGTCTGCTCGTACGCGCGGATCAGCTGCTGGGCGCGGGGCACCTCGGCCACGAAGACGTCGTCGGGCCAGAGCACCAGCACCGGCTCGTCGCCGAAGGCACGGGCGGCGTTGAGCACCGGGGTGCCGTTGCCGTACGGGCCGTACTGGTCGAGGTAGGTGATGTGGCCCCGGCGGGCCAGCTCCGCGACCTCCTCCACCGCGTCCGCGTAGGCCGTCTTGCCGTCTTCGCGCAGCTGGGCGACGAGGGCGGGGTTGGGGCGGAAGTGGTCCTGGATGAGGCTCTTGCCGCCGGAGACGACGATGGTGATGTCGGTGATGCCGGAGTCCACCAGCTCGCGCACGGTGTGCTCGATGACCGGCTTGTCGCCGACCGGGAGCATCTCCTTGGGCGTCGCCTTCGTCAGGGGCAGCAGACGGGAACCGAGGCCGGCGGCGGGGATCACAGCCCTGCGAATCGTCGGTGACATCACGTCTCTCTTGGTCGAGCGGCACACCGTACCGGTCGGCACGGTCACCCGGGCGCACACGATGGCGCGGCTCCGGGAGAAAGCCTACCCAGGCACTTCTCGGCCGCCACGTGCCCGTCCCTGATCGAGCCGACGCAGGGCGTCAGGGCCGGCCTCCACCCGTTCGCCGAGGTCCACGGGCTCCTGGCGCAACGCGTCACCCCGGATCTCCGGCGCGGCAACCTCGGCGGGCCGCCGACACCCGGGGTGGCCGCCATGCCGCCTCGATCCCGGGCACCCGGGACATCGTGGGTCCGGCCCCACGGCGGAGAGGCCGAGGGCGGTGCCCCCGGTGACGATCCGGGTGGTGCGGGGACCGCTCTCCTCGAGGGTGCCGGCCGCGTGCTGCTGCCGGCCGCCCTCGGGGTCCGTGGTGGCCAGGTCAGCGTTGATCCCTTCGGCGGCGAGGGCCGTTACGGGCGTCCTTCATGGGGCGCTTGCCGACCGCGAGGCCATGGATACCGGCTCGGCGAGTTCGATCGCCGCGCGCAGCCCAGCGCCTCCCGTTCCGATCACCGGCACCGTGGTGGACAGATGTTGGTCGGCGAGGGCCACGGGCTGCTCCGATCCCCGGTGACGTCACCTGTTACGACCAGGTCGCCCCGCGATCTGTGACACGCCCCTCGGTGACGAAGATGGCTCTGACGTGCGTCTCATCTGCGGTTCGATGTCGACGAAGACAGGGCCACGATCGGGGCGGGGCCGTCCGTCCCCCGCCGTGTTGTGCAGCAGCGCCCCGGCCACGGCCTGCGCTTTGGCGACCGCCCGGTCGGACACCGGACCCGCGTGCCGCCGACGTACGGTGGCGGTCCACAGCTCCAGCCAGCGTTCGAAGTGCTCGGCGCGCAGCGGGCTCTTGGCATGCAGGTCACGATGCGAGCGGAGGGCGTTGCGGCGGTAGACGCCCGGGGTGAGGAGAGCGCTCTCCCAGAAGTCGGCCATGACGGGCAGATGGGTGGCCATGTCGACACGCGCCACCTCTGTGAACAGCCGACCGATGAGGGGGTCGTCGAGGACCTCGTCGTAGAACGATTTCACCAGTCCCTCAACGTCCTGGCGGTCGCGGATGTCGGGAAGTTGCCCCGGTGCGGCGGGCGACTGCCGCCGGTCGTCGTGGGTCATGCGGATCCTCCGGGTCCTCCGGCGGCGAACGCGGCCGCCACCGGCGCCGTCGGATGCGGGACTTCTCCGACGACGTACATGGCGACGGGTGATGTCGTCAGCACCGTTCCTCGCCTACTTGTCGAGCCAGAGGTCGGGGCCGAAGACCTCGTAGTGGATGGCGGAGGGGTGCAGCCCCTTGGCCAGCAACTCGCCCCGCACCAGGCGCATGAAGGGCAACGGTCCGCAGAGGTAGGCG
This sequence comes from Streptomyces europaeiscabiei, assembly GCF_036346855.1. Classification (NCBI taxonomy): domain Bacteria; kingdom Bacillati; phylum Actinomycetota; class Actinomycetes; order Kitasatosporales; family Streptomycetaceae; genus Streptomyces; species Streptomyces europaeiscabiei. The sequence continues at coordinate 471,642 of NZ_CP107841.1, read as the reverse complement.
GTTGTGTCGGGGGCAGGGGTGAGGTGGTCGAGTGTGGCGCGGCCGGCGAGGACGTGGGTGCCGGGGGAGCGGTGGGCGTCGTTCTCGTACCACAGGTGAAGATCTGCCCTGGTCAAACGGCTGACGAGGTCCGCCTGTTCGTCACGGTGGACGTGGTCCTGGGGAGAGCGGTCTGCATGGACGACGGTGACGGGACGTGAGGAGGACGTGAGGGCGAGATGGTCGAGCATCGACAGCATGGGGGTGATGCCGATGCCCGCGGAGGCGAGGAAGAGGGGGGTGTCGGCCTCGGGCAGCACGAGGTCACCGGCGGGCAGCGAGACGTCGAGGATGTCACCCACCTCCGCATGGGCGTGCAGCCACGACGAGACCTCCCCGTCGGGGACGGTGCCGTCGGCGCCCGTCTCGCGCTTGACGGTGATGCGCCAGGTCTTGTGATCGGGTGCGGTGGACAGGCTGTACTGGCGGATCTGACGGGCGCCGTCGGGTAGTTCCACGCGGACGCTGACGTACTGTCCGGGCAGGAAGGGAACGGTGGGCCGACCGTCGGTCCGGCGCAGGACCAGGGAGACGGCCTCGGCGGACTCCTGGTGCCGCTCGGCGATCTCCATGCGCCGCCACACGTCGCCGTTCTCCACGCCGGCCTCGGTGTACAGCCGGGCCTCCATGGCGATCAGGGCGTTGGCCATCAGCCAGTAGACCTCGTCCCAGGCGGCGGCGACCTCGGGCGTGACGGCATCACCGAGGACCTCGGCGACCGCTGCGAGCAGGTGGCGTCCGACCAGCGGGTACTTGTCGGCGGTGATGCCGAGCGAGACGTGTTTGTGGGCGATGCGCGCGAGGACGGCGTCGGGGCGTTCGTCCGGCCGCTCGACCAGCAGGGTGGCGAAGGCCGCCACCGAGCCGGCCAACGCCTCGCGCTGGGCACCGGTGGCCTGGTTGGTCCGGTTGAACAGATGCCGCAGCAGCTCCGGACGCTCCTCGAACATCCGCAGGTAGAACAGCTCCGTGATGGTGGTCAGTGAGGCTCCCACCACCGGAAGCGTCGCCCGTACGACGGGGGCCGACCGCGCAGAAAGCATCAGACACACTCCTGGATCGATGTTCGGTTGAATTGGTATTCAGGATGCAAATTTTTGGTCGCAACCTCTGCTCATGGTCACGATCCAACGATGTGAAGCGGTGGGGGTGTTGCGGCCAGTGCTGTCGTCGACCGGTGGGCGGTCAGCCCGGGGGAGCACCCAGTGTCAGCAGTATCGGTCCTGTCGGGGACCTCGCCAGATCGGCCGCGGTCACGCCGTTCAGTGAGGAGTAGAACGCCTCCTGCGCCTCTCGCAGTGCCCGTCGCAGTCGACAGGCGCCCGAGAGTGGGCAGGGGGTGTCGCCCTCGCACGTCACGGCTTCCCGGTCTCCCTCCAGTGTCCTGACCAGGTCCCCCACCGGGGTGCGCCGGCCCGCGTCGGTGAGGGTCAGTCCACCGTTGCGCCCGCGCCGCGCCTCGATCACCCCCAGGTGCTGCAGCTGTGCGATGGCCTTCGCCATGTGTGTATAGGGGACGTTCATGGACTCGGCGATCTGCCTCGTGGTCAGCAACTCCTCGCTGTCCACGACGGCCAGGCGCATCACTGCCCGAAGTGCGAGATCCGTGTATCTGGTCAGCCTCACGGGGGCAGTCTAGCAATGTTGCATCAGAGATGAGTATTTAGAGCAGGTGGCGTAGGTCTCGTCGTCACGTGACCGAACGGCTGCCGCCGCTGGTGAACTCGGGCCTTGCGGACAGAAGTCGACCGCAAGGTTCCCTACCGTCGTGTCATGACACAGACGCAGAAGATACTTGTCACCGGTGCCACCGGAACCGTGGGCCGTCAGGTCGTCGCCGAACTCCTCGCCCGTGGCCACGCGGTACGTGCCCTCACCCGGGACGCGTCGAAGGCGGCTCTCCCGCCCGAAGCAGAGGTCGTCCAGGGCGACCTGGCCGAACCCGACAGCCTGATCCCAGCACTGGAAGGCGTCACCGGCGTCCATCTGATCACCTTCGGCGGGGCCTACTTCGCCCCGCTGGAAACCGGCCCGCGCATCCTGGAGCTGGCCCGCGCGGCCGGCGTACGCCGGATCACGGTGCTGCACGGCGGCGGGCCGTCCCCGCTGGAGGACGCGGTGCGCGCCGACGACGGTGTGGACTGGACCGTGCTCATGCCGGTCGAGTTCATGGCGAACGCCCTTGAGTGGGCGGACGCGATCGTGTCCTCGGGCGAAGTCCGCGAACCGTTCGTCTCCCGGCTGAGCGCCATGGTCCATGAAGGCGACATCGGCGCCGTCGCCGCGGTCACCCTCACCGAAGACGGTCATGCGGGCCAGGAGTACGTGATCACCGGCCCGGAGCTGCTGACCGTCGGCGACAAGGTGGCGGCGATCGCTGCCGCCCGGGGCCAGGAGATCGCCCTGACCGAACTCACCGAGGAAGAGGCCCTCGCGCAATGGCGGGCGGCGGGCCACCCGGACGACGTCATCGGCTTCCTCCTGGAGGCGTACGGGAACACCCCGGAGGTGGGCCGTACCGTCGTCGACACCGTGGAGAAGGTCACCGGCAACCCGGCCCGCACTTTCGCCCAGTGGACTGCGCGGCACGCGGACGCCTTCACGGTTGCAGAGCGCGCGTAGCACGGGGTACGGCGGCGGGTCGCAGGGTCGCAGGGTCGCAGGGTCGCAGGGTCGCAGGGTCGCAGGGTCGCAGGGTCGCGGGTCGCGGGTCGCGGGAGAACCGACGCGGGTGGGACATCCGACGTCAACTCCCAGAGGCTGCCCCCTCCAGGTGCTGTCCCCTGGCCAGGCAGTCCTTCGCACGGTTCAGGGGGAAGGCCGGAGCGAACGCGGTCAGGGCGATGGCCCACCACCAGGCCGAGCCCTGACTACGGCACCGATGAGAGCGGAGGGCGGAGGTGGACCGGCGCTGGCCGTCGAACAACGTGCGTGTCCCGCTACCTGAGGCGCCCGGACAGGCGTTTCACTTCCCGGGCGGCCTCGCGGGCTGCCTGTTCGGCTCGGGACGCGGCGGCGGCAGCCGCCTCTTGCTGTTTCTCCGCTTCCTGCCGATCCTGGTCCGCCCGCTGAAGGTCCTCGCGTGCCTGCCGCAGCTGCCGCTCGGCGGCGGACACGTCTCTTCCGGTCCGGTCGTGTCGGTCGCGCGCCCGCTCCAGCAGCGCGTCGGCGTCCGCCTGCGCGGCGCGCAGATCGCGTAGCTGCTGCTCGGCGGCCCGTGCTGCCTCACGGGCCCGACCGAGCTGCTCCTGCTTCCGGCGGCGCCGTTCGGCGACCTCGTCCTTGGCGCGAGACCGCGGCGGAGTAGGTGCGGCCGGTGCGCGGGTCGGCTCGCGGGGTGTGCCGGCCGTCGCGGTCGTGCCGCTGGGAAAGTCCGTCGGCGGGGTGAGGGCGCTCTCCAGACGGCCGGTGGCCCACCGGTCGGCCGCGTCCCGGTCGGCGAGCACGGCACGCAGGGTGGAGTCGACGTCTCGCTGCACCGTGTCCGACAACCGGTGTCCGGCCTCGGCGGCGAGCCCGGCGGCCTGCCGCGACATCGCGTGGACGATACTCCGCCGTTGCTCGGACAGCTCCTTGATCCCGTCGGCATCCAGGGTTTCGTAGGCCTCCCGCAGCGCATGCCCCAGCTCCAGGAACCGCCGGCTCTCCGCAGGCTGGGAGCGCAGCAGCAGGTTCGCTGTCCAGGCGGCGAGGGAGGGTCGGCGGGCGGCATGGATCCGACGTGCGTCCTCCACGCGTCCGTCCGTCTTGGCCCCAGCGGTCAGCTCCTCGCGGCGGGAGACGAATTCCGGCGGCGGCGTGGCGTAGAGCTCGTCGAGAGCCTCCTCCACGTCGCGGCCTCCGCCGCCCCGCGCACCCTTACGCCGCATGATCATCAGAATTGCACGGGCCGGGCCGCCGCGCCGCCCGTGGATGTGGTGGTGTCCGGGTGGGCCCGGGCCGAGCAGGCCGTGGGGTGCAGAGGGGGTGCTCGGTTTCGAGGCGGGGAGTCAGCGGCGAGTGGTGCGTAGGGCGAGGTGCGGGGTCGCGGCTCGGGTTGTCTGGGCCAGGCGCAGCCAGCGGGGGGCGTAGACGGCGGTCTGCCGTTGTTCCATGCTCCATCCGGCGTCGGCCGAGCAGGTTGGCGGCCACCAGCCCGTTGGGACCGGCTTCGATCACCACCGTGTCAGGCATGGCCTCCGGTGCCGTGGGCTGCCGCCCTGCGCCGCCCGTGAAGACTCGGAGGTTCTTCGGCCTCGGTCTCGGCCCGGGTCTCGCAGAGCCGGGCGAGCCGGGCGAGCATCGCGCGATGCCGCAGCTGGATCAGCGCCTCCACGCCCACGTTGTGGAGCGCTCCGCCCACCCCCTGCAGCGGGTGTTCGTCCGCGATCACCAGGCAGTACCGTCCCCAGGGGCGGAGCCGGATGGAGATCCGCGCCGTTCCCAGCGCACCTGCCCGCGCCTCCAGGCCCAGCTCGGCGTCCTCCTCGCAGTACCGGACGACCGTCTCGTTGCGCAGCCGCAGGGGGCCCACGCGGACCTCGTACCCGATCGCCGAGTCCACCTCCGGCCACCGCCCCCGCACCGGCTCGGAGGCCGACGTTCCCACCACCCACTCCGCGTACCCGGTGCCGTCCGCGAGGACGGCCCACACTGCCTGCGGACTCACCTTGATCAGACGATGCCGTACCGCCATGCCGCACCTCCAGCCCGTCCTGCCTCGGTCGACTGCCGAGTGCCCGGCGCGATGAGATCCACACCACATCGTGCAGCGGGCGGGAGGAGCGTTCCGCAAGGGCCGGTCAGCCGCTGGGTGGGCCGGTCGTGGTCGGGGGCGTACGCCGGATGACCGGATGAGGAGTCCAGGACGTCGGGCTTTGTCGTTGCCCGAACGGATGCCGAGGTCTGCCCCTATGGACCTCCTCGAACAGGACGACGCCGGTGTAGCAAGGAATGTCGAGCAGTTGGTCATGGGAGAGGGCTGTCAGTGCGGAAACGCGGTAGCGACAAGGCAGGCGACGAGAGGAAGGCCGACCGGGCTTCCGCCGTCACGGCGGCAGGATCGCCCGCGCGGCAGCAACCGGATCTGTCCTCGCCCCAGGGGCTGCTCGCACTGCAGGGCACCACGGGCAATGCCGCGGTCGTCCAGCTGCTCCGTCGGGCCGGCCATTCCTGGGCCCAGGAGGAACACCGGCACAGTGCCGACTGCGGCCACCCGAGCGCCGCGGAGCCCACCGTGCAGCGCTCGGCCGTCCACGACGTCCTGCGCGCCCCCGGACAGCCCCTGGACGGCGCCACCCGCACGGACATGGAGGCGCGTCTCGGCGCCGACTTCTCGGACGTCCGCATCCACAACGACAGCGTGGCGAGGGCTTCCGCCGCCGAGGTCGGCGCCCGTGCCTACACCTCCGGCAGTCACGTGGTCATCGGCGACGGCGGTGCGGACAAGCACACTCTCGCCCACGAGCTCACCCATGTCATTCAGCAGCGTCAGGGGCCGGTCGCAGGCACCGACGACGGCGGCGGACTGAAGGTCTCCGACCCGTCCGACCGGTTCGAGCAGGCAGCTGAAGCCAACGCGCACAGGGTGATGTCGGGCCCGGCCCGGCCCGCGGTGCAGCGGGCGGCCGACACTCGCCGGACGTCGACGGACTCTCACGGCGTTCACTCCGGAGCGGTGGTTCAGCGGGCACCCGGCGACCCGCAGGAACTGCTTCACGAGAAACACTGGAAAGACAAGATGACGGAGGCGGGATTCCCGCTGCTTCCGCCCAAGACACCGAAGAAGAAGGGCAAGGCGTCCGCAGCTCCGAAGCGGAAACTGGAAGACGTTCTGCAGACTGTCGGGCCCGGGCTCCTGGCCCAACTGGCGGAGAAGAGCGGAAAAGGCACGGAGCGCCTGAAGCTGTACCGGTCGATGTTCACGAGCGAGGCCGTCGCCATCATGAATTGGAAGGGAAAGGCCGCGGAGACGGAAGCGTGGATGCAGACGGAGAGCAAGGAAGGCAGCGGGATCGCGAAGCGGTACCGTGAGACGGTGGACGAGGGCCGCGGCCCGATCGGAGCCATGCCCGTGAAGAATCACCTGGGTGACATGGGTCAGGCCGAGGAGTATTTCGCTGATGAAGATGCTCAGGTGTTGATGGAGTTCACCCTCAAGGAGGGTGCGGAGGAGCTCCTGTTCCATCCGGAATACATGGCGATATCCGGCGACAAGGGAACTCCCTATCACATCAGGAAAACCCGTGAGGCTGAGACCGGCAGTGCGTTTCCGCAAGCCGCGGCCGGTGAAGGGACGCTTCCGGGCTACATCGGTCTGAAGCCCGAGAAGAAGGAGCCGTTCAGTCTTTCCATCGGCGACACCGACATCACGCGTCTTCTCTTTCAGCTGTTCGTGGAGGACGTGCGAGCCGTGAAGGGCGAGAAGAACCTGTAGCCACTACTGACTGGCCGTCCCGTTCTTCCCGGAGCTCCGCGGACGAACCGGCTGACGCGCCACGCGGTGGCGGAGGTAGACGACTCTCGAGCCGAAGGTGCGGGTCTCGACGAGTTCGAGATCCACCCGGCGCTCGTCCCGGGGGAAGAACGGAATGCCACCGCCGACCAGCACCGGGTAGACCATGGCCCGGTACTCGTCGATCAGACCCGACGCAGCCGCCTCGGCGGCGAGAGTCGCGCCGCCGATCGCGATATCGCCTTCCCCCGGCTCGGCCCGCAACCGCTCGATCTCCTCCGCCACGCCGCCGGAGAGCAGGCGGGCATTGCCCTGCACCGCGGACAGGGTGGTGGAGAACACCACCTTGGGCAGCGGGTTCCAGAGCGCGGCCCACTCGAGCTCGGCGTCGTCGAGCGAGGGATCCTGGTCGGCGGTCTCCCAGTACAGCATCGTCTCGTACAGCCGTCGTCCCATCAGGTGGACGCCGACCTCTCGAATCTCGTCGATCCAGAAGCGAAAGACATCCTTGTCGGGCACAGTCCAGTCGAAGCCGCCGTCCGGCCCGACGATGTAGCCGTCAAGCGAGACACTCATCGAATAGGTCACGCTGCGCATCAGAACCTCCTCGTAACGGGTTCGACAGTACGACCGCCGGAGTCGCAGGACTCATCGCGGCTCGCGGGATTTCCTGGGCCGAGTCGCCTCACGAGATCATTTCGTGGAGAAGACCTCACTGCCCGGGGACAGTCGGCTGACGGGTCCCTCACGGATCTTTTGCGCAGAAGGAGTGGACCCGCCACCCCACTGGAACCGATCGTGGGGACATGAACGATCACCCCATGGCACCTGTCACCCCTTCCGGTTCGCCGCCGCCCTCGCCCCCGCCCACGGGTTCGCGAGGGACGCTGAGTGACGTGCCTGTGGCCGGGGAGGCCGGAGAGATCCGCCGGTTCTGGGAGTCGCTGGGTCTCCCCGGACTGGTCGACGTCCACACGCACTTCATGCCCGAACGCGTCCTGCGCAAGGTGTGGGAGTACTTCGACGCGCTGGGACCGCTGACCGGTGGGATGGAGTGGCCGATCACGTACCGGAAGGAGGAGGCGGAACGGGCCGCCCTGCTCCGGGCGTTCGGCGTCCGGGCGTTCACCGCGATGCTCTACCCGCACAAGCCGGGCATGGCCCGGTGGCTGAACGGCTGGGCTGTCGACTTCGCCCGCCGCACCCCCGACTGCCTGCACACCGCCACCCTCTACCCCGAGCCGGACGTCGAAGCGTACGTACGGGAGGCCGTCGAGGCGGGGGCACGCGTCTTCAAGGCCCATGTACAGGTGGGGGCGTACGACCCGGCCGACGAACTCCTCCACCAGGCATGGGGGTTGCTGGCCGAGGCCGGTATCCCTGTGGTGATCCATTGCGGCTCCGGGCCCGCGCCCGGCAAGTACACCGGCCCGGAGCCGATCGCGCGGGTGCTGGCGCGACATCCCCGGCTGCGGCTGGTCGTCGCGCACATGGGTATGCCCGAGTACGAGGAGTTCCTCGGTTTCGCCGAGCGGTACGGGGAAGTGCGGCTGGACACGACGATGGCGTTCACCGACTTCAGCGAGGGGTTCATGCCGTTCCCTCGCCGGGCCCTGCCCCGGCTGGCCGCTCTCGGTGACCGTATCCTCCTCGGCTCCGACTTCCCCAGCATCCCCTACCCGTACGTGCACCAACTCCACGCCCTGGAGCGACTGGGCCTGGGAGAGGAATGGCTACGGGCGGTGTGCCACGACAACGCGGCAGAGCTGTTCGGGTTGTGAGGGCCCGTTCGTGACCTCCGGACCGACCGAGCACCACCGGCGCGATCCGCCCTTCGTCCCCCTGCAGGGGTGCCCGGAGGAGCCCGGGGGGAAGCCCAGAGGGGCATGATTCCCCGCAGTTCGCGCGCGGGACCCTCCCCTCCATGTCGTGCGTCCTGGCCCGGTCGGTAGGGTCTGCGCCTGTCGATCATCGACTGCGTGCGGCCGGGGGGCCGTTGGGGGAGGGACTGGATTATGGGCAAGCTGCCCGGAGTGCTCGCGTTGCCTCGGATGCTGCGGCATCTGGCGGCCACCGGCGAGGGACTGCCGCCGGACGGGGCGGTCGAGGTGGACGGGCCGGACTCCGCTCTGCGGGCTGCGCTCGCAGCCGCCCGGTCGGGAGCCTGGGAACCCGCGGCGGAACTGCTGGCGCGGACGCGCGCCACCCTGGACTGGGACCGGCGCGGCGAATACAGCGCATCCCTGGCCGAACTCGCGCTGCACCACACCGGATGGCTCGACGGCTGGCGGCGGGAGCGGCCCGGCGATCCCGATCTCGCCCTGGTGGCAGCCGAGTTGGAGATCGACCGCGCCTGGGAGATCCGCACCGCCGCGCGCGCCCGCCATGTGTCGCAGGAACAGTTCCAGGCGTTTCGTGCGGTCCTGCGCGACGCCGCACCGGTCCTGCGCACGGCCGCCGACCTCAACCCCGGCGATCCCGTTCCCTGGCGGATCCACATCGCCCACGCCATGGGGCTCGGTGCGCCCCGCGACGTTTTCGACGAGTACCTGGCTCGAGGGCGCGAAGCCCATCCGCACCATGTGGGCCTGCACGCCCGCGCGGTGCAGTACCTGGCGGAGAAGTGGTACGGCTCGCACCCGGAGATGTTCGAATTCACCGAGTCGGCCGCCGCGGCGGCCCCCGACGGTTCACCGCTGCGTGGACTGCCCCTGCACGCGGTCACCGAGTACGCGCTGGACCACAAGGCGGGGATCGGGAAGGGCCCGGTGGCCTGGTCCCGGATCGAGGGGCATGTCGAGGCAGGGCTGGAGCTGTCCGCCGCGTTCGAACCGGGCGACCGGCGGGCGGCGGGCTTCCGCAACCACCTCGCGCTCGCACTGATCCGCTCCGGGCGCGAGGCCGAGGCCCTGGAGGTCTTCCGCCTCATCGGTACCGACGCACGAACATTTCCCTGGGCGTACCTGGGTGACGCGAGGGAGATCTTCCTCCTGATGCGGCAGGGCGTCCGCGTCCATGTCGCCCGCCGGACACCGTACTTCGGCGGCAGCGTACCGGCGCCGGCCGTCGGCCGACCGTCGGGTGCCGCCGGTACGGCGGAGGACGTGCCCCCGCCCGCGGCCATGGCCGTCGCGCTCGTCGGCGCGCCGCTGCGGGACGCCCGCGAGGCGATCCTCATCACCGGCGTGACCATGCGCCTGGTCCCGGCACCAGGCGGCAGCACGTTCGTCGAGGCGGCGCCCTCGGCGGATCAGCCGGGCCGCCGCAAGGGCGTGCGCGGGACCCTGCTCGGCGAGGGCGGGCTGCCCCGGCTGGCCCGTACGTTCAGTCGGGGCGAGAAGTGGCCGGTTCTCGTGGCGGTCAAGGAGGGCGCGGACTACACGCTCCACCTGTACCGCGACGGCCGCCTGGTGGCCGCCCACGCATGGTGGGCCGACCCGGCCGAGATGCCGACCCAGAAGGAGGCGGCAGAACGGGCGACCGCGCTGGCGGCGGCCTACGGCGTGACGGACCACCGGCCCCTCACCGCGGTACTGCGCGGCACCGGTGATCCCCGCCGGCATGTCGACGAGGCGTTCGCGGCACTCGAACTGCCCTCGCTCCCGTCCGGCTTCGGGCACCGCGCCGAGCCCCTGGCCGAGGTGCCGGGTGCGCAACTGGTCGAGCGGCGGACCTTCTTCCGCGCGCTCAAGGAGTCGCTGTCCTCCGACAGTGCAGGTGCTTCCGGCGGCGAGCTGCCCCCGCTCTCCTGACCGCGTCACCCGTCACGTCCAGCAGGCGCCCGCACCGTGTCCGGCGGTGGCGGCACCCCGGTGGGGCGCAGCTCGACTTGATAGGCAAGTGGTTGGTTGCCTATCCTGTGGTCGTGGCCGACGACCTGTTCAAAGCCTTGGCCGACCCCACCCGCCGGACCATCCTCGACGAGCTGACCGAGAAGTCCGGACAGACACTGTTCGAGATCTGTTCCCGGCTGACGATGAAGCATCAGCTCGGCATCTCGCGCCAGGCGATCTCCCAGCACCTCGCCGTGCTGGAGGCCGCCGGCCTCGTCGAGACCAGACGGGAGGGCCGCTACAAGTTCCACGATCTGAACACAGCCCCGCTGCGGCAGATCGCCGACCGGTGGCTCGTGCCCGACCCATCAGGACCCCAGGAGAGCACCTCATGAAGATCCGTCTGACCAGCGTCTTCGTCGACGATCAGGCCAAGGCCGAGCACTTCTACACCGAGATCCTCGGCTTTGTGAAGAAGCACGACGTCCCGGTCGGCGAGAAGGACCGGTGGCTCACCGTCGTCTCACCCGACGAGCCCGACGGCACCGAACTCCTTCTGGAGCCCGCCGGCCATCCTGCCGTCAAGGCCTACCGCGACGCGCTCGTCGAGGACGGCATCCCGCTCGCCCAGTTCGCCGTGGACGACGTGCAGGCGGAGTACGAGCGCCTGCGAGGCCTCGGCGTGCGCTTCACCCAGGAACCCCTGGAGATGGGCCCCGTCACCACCGCCGTACTCGACGACACCTGCGGCAACCTGATCCAGATCGCGACACAGCCGCAGTAGAGGTCGACCGTGTGCGGGTCGTCCGGAGCGAGGACCGCCCCCACTCCGCAGGTCGTCGGTGGCGTGGTCACGACCACGGAGTTCGCGCTGTTGTCCTCCAGCCGCTCCACATGTGTTCTCGTTCGACTACGCCGGGGCCGGCCCCGCAGGGTCGGCGCATGCAGCGATGCGCCGAGCGGCAGCAGAGAACCTGGGCGGACCCGGAACGGCGGCTGACCCGGTGACGGCGGGAACGTGCGGCAAAGGCGCCCTACGTGCCCTGCTGCCGACGCACCATCTCCGTGATCCAGGTGGGCGCGAACGGAGAGGTGCAGTCCGGGGAGGTCGGGTAGTCCTTGAGCACCTCCAGGCGTTCACCGATGTCGATCGCACGGGCACGGTGCTCGGCGTGGTCGATGCCGATCTGGGCCAGGCAGTGGTTCATCGCCCACTGCAGGCGATCCGGGGCGTCCTTCATGTCCGCCTCGATGACGTCGAGCAGCCCTGGGAGGTCGAGGCCCTCGGGCTTTTTCGCCACCCGTTCGGTGGTCAGCGCCCAGCCCGCACTCGCGACCGCGGGGTCCGGGTCGCAGGACCAGGCCAGGCGAAGGTCTTCGGAGTGCGGGTTCTTCTTCACCACGTAGTTCACGAGCCAGTCGTGCACCTTGGGTGTGCGTGCCTCGCGCACCATGGCGTCCAGCTCGTCACGCCCGAACGCCTTCGGGCGGCAGGTCAGGAGTGCCAGCAGCCTCGCCGAGCTGTCTTCCGTCGCCCAGAGCAGGCACGCCAGTTCCTGTTGCGTCTTGAGCCGTTTCGCGAGCGCGCGCAGCTTGCCGAGGTTCACACCGTGATCGTCACCGTGTCTCTCGTTCACCTCGCGTGCCTTCGGGTCCTCGAGATCGGCCAGCTCGGCCAACACCTCGACGACCGTCGTCCCGGTCAGCGTCACCTCGGTCTCCCGGTCACCTCGGTCTCCCGTCCCTCACGTGGGAGATCAGCCTATCTGTGCCGGAACGCCGGATGTCAGCGGTCGCCGTCGCCGTGGGGAGGAGGCAGACAGGTGCCGCTCGGCAGCCCAGGAGCGGCCACGAACGAACCGACGGCATCGCCCGCGCCACCAAGACCCTTCCCGGACCCTCCTTGCCGATCGGCCCGTGTACCGCGTCAGCCGCTCCTGCCCGGCGTCGGCGCGGTGGGGCCTGCCGGGCCGACGCGGAGCGTGGCCCTGTAAAGGGCGTCGCGGTTGGGGGGTGTGCGACACGTGGCCTCGGCCGGAAGCCGACAGAGATACAACTCGGTGAAGGAAAGTTTCGCTCTTGCGGCGGAGAAAATTAACATGACGATGTTCCGGGGGCCACAGGTGCGGCCGTACGGGGTGCCAGAATGAGCCGGGCAGATCCAGAAGACGGGCGGGCGACCTTGGCGGACTACGCGGCTGACGGGCCGGTGGGCGGGAACGACGGGCAGGGCGACACGTCCCGGCCGGTCACGATCGCGTTCATCGCCGAGTCGGCGGGGGTCTCGGTCCCCACCGTGTCCAAGGTGATCAACGGCAAGTCCGGCGTCTCCGCCGACACGCGCGCACGCGTCGAGGAGCTGGTCAACAGGTATGGCTACCGCAAGCCGACCAGCGCCAACCGGAACAACGTCGTGGAACTCGTGTTCCGCGAGCTCAAGCACATGTGGGCGGTCGAGATCATCCGGGGTGTCGAGCGGGTGGCCCGCCAACACCGCGTGGGCGTCATGGTGTCCGAGTTCGGGCTGCACGACACGGACCCGCTCACCTGGGACGACACCGTCTCCCGGCGCCCCAACTGCGTCCTGTCCGTGGCCCAGCTCTCCGAGGCCGAGCGCGAGCAGCTCAAGGCGAAGGGCATTCCCTTCGTCGTCGTCGACCCGGCCACGGAACTGCCGGACGACGTCCCGTTCGTGGGTGCCACCAACTGGTCCGGCGGCCGGGCCGCGACCCGCCATCTGACCGAACTCGGACACCGTCGCATCGCCATGATCAGCGGTCCGCAGGACCAGCTGTACTGCTGCGCCCGCCTGGACGGATACCGCTCCGCGATGCACTCCGCCGACCTGCCGGTCGGGCCGGAACTCGTCGTGTACGCGCAGCTCACCAGTGAGGACGGCTACGCGGCGGCGCGTTCCCTGCTGGAGCTGCCCGAGCGCCCGACAGCGGTCTTCGCCGCCAACGACCTACAGGCGCTCGGTGTCTACCAGGCGGCACGCGAGGCCGGTCTGCGCATCCCCGACGACCTGAGCGTCGTCGGCTTCGACGACCTGCCGGTCGTGGCCTGGGTGGACCCGCCCCTGACCACCGTTCACCAGCCCCTGACCGAGATGGCCGTGGCCGCGACCGAGCTGGCACTCACGCTCGGTCGGGGAGAGGCCGCACCCCAGGCCGGGCTGGAGATCGCGACGACCCTGACGGTCCGGGCCAGCACAGCTCCCCCCAGGAGCTGACCCGCGAGGTCATTGACCGTCAGGACGGGCCATGACTAGCCTGATTCGGGAAACTATCCGTCATGGGATGAGAAACTTTCGTAACGGCGAAAGGACCCGATGAGGGTGACGAGCGTGTCCGAGCCGGTAAGCACCATCAGCAACCCGGTGATCCCCGGCTTCTACCCCGACCCGTCCGTCTGCCGGGCGGGCGACGACTACTACCTCGCGTGCTCCAGTTTCGAGTACTTCCCCGGCATCCCCGTCTTCCACAGCCGGGACCTGGTGCACTGGACCCAGATCGGCAACGCGCTCGACCGCCCGAGCCAACTGCGCCTGCCGCCGGAGACCGCCTCCTCCGGGGGGATCTACGCCCCCACCCTGCGCCACCACGAGGGCCGGTTCTGGCTGATCGTCACCAACGTCAGCGGTGACGGCAATCTGCTGTTCACGGCCACCGACCCGGCCGGCCCCTGGTCCGATCCGATCCGGCTGCCCGGAGTGCACGGCATCGACCCGGACATCGCCTGGGACGACGACGGCACCTGCTGGTGCACCACCGCCGGAGTAGGGCAGATCCGCCTCGACCCCCACACCGGGGAGACGTTCGGTGAGCGCCGCCAGCTGTGGTCCGGTGCGCCCGGCGCCAAGGCCCCCGAAGCACCGCACCTGTACCGGATCGGCGACCACTGGTACCTGCTCATCGCCGAGGGCGGCACCGAGCGGGGCCACGGTGTCTCGATCGCCCGCGGCAGCGCACCCACGGGCCCGTTCGAGCCCTGCCCGGCCAACCCGATCCTGACCCACCGCGGCACCGACCACCCCATCCAGAACACCGGCCACGCAGACCTGGTCCAGGGACCCGACGGCTCGTGGTGGATGGTGCTGCTCGGCGTACGGCCGGGCGGCGGCACCCCAGGCTGGCACGTACTCGGCCGGGAGACCTGTCTGGTGCCGGTCGAGTGGGTCGACGGCTGGCCCGTCGTCGGCGAACTGTCGACCGTCATGCCCGCACCGCCGTGGCCCCTCCAGCCACCCGCAGCCGCGCCGGAGCGCCGCGACGACTTCGATGTGACCGAGCTGTCCCCGCACTGGATCTCGCTGCGCCGGCGCCCCTCGGAGGACTGCACCACGAAGGAACGGCCCGGTTGGCTGACCCTGCGTGCCCGAGGCGGATCACTCGACGACGCCGACGTGACGTTCGTGGGCCACAGGCAGCGACACCGGTCGTGCCGGGTGCGCACCCTGGTCGACGCGGCGGAGGGCCAGGGCGGCCTGGCCGTGCGCCTCGACGAGAGCCACCACTACTCCGTCGAGGTCACCGCCGGGCAGGTGCAGGTCCGTGCCCGTATCGGCCCGTTGAACACCGTCGTGGCGTCCCGGCCGGTGCCCTCGGGGCCCGTGGTTCTCAGCGTCGAGACCGTCCCTGTGGAAACCATGAAGGACGCGCGCACCGGCCCCGACCTCGTCTCGCTCGGCTTCGAGGAGCCGGACGGCACCTTCGTCGAACTCGCCTCCCTGGACGGCCGGTACCTGTCCACGGAGGTCGCCGGCGGTTTCACCGGCCGGGTCCTCGGCCTGTTCGCCTCCGCCGGCTCCGTCCACTTCGACTGGTTCGACTACGAGCCGCTGGACGGCTGAGGCAACCGGGCTCGGACCGGCCGTCACACGGTCGCTCCCACCCGCAACCGCTGCTGTCGGCGCACGCGTTGCAGGTCCGGGTCCGGGACGGGGGCGGCCGCGACCAGGCGTCGGGTGTACGCGTGCCGCGGCCGGTCGCACACGTCGACGCCACGTCCCGGAGGTTCAGATGACCACGCCCCCTCCGCCGTTCGACCCGGAGCTGGGCGCCGTGCTCGCCGAACCGGGCGACCAGGTGCCCACGACCGCGACCCCGGACGGCATCCCCGCGGCGAGGGAGCGGCTCAACGGCGAGGTCCCCCTCCTGACGAACGACGAACTGAGCTGTGGCGGGCTCTTCGACGTACAGGAGCGGACGGTGCCCGGCCCGCCGGGCCCGCCGGACGTCTCGCTGCCGATCTGTCGGCCCACCGCCGCGCCCGCCCCGCGCCCGATCGTCTACTTCACGCATCCCGGCGGCATGATCGTGGGCACCAACCGGCTGGGCCTGCCCCTCGACTGGGCCGAGGAACTGGGCCTGGTCGTGGTGTCGGTGGAGTACCGGCTCGCCCCCGAGCATCCGCACCCGGCACCGGTCGAGGACTGCTACGCGGGACTTGTGTGGACGGCGGCACAAATCCGCACCCGGCACCGGTCGAGGACTGCTACGCGGGACTTGTGTGGACGGCGGCACACGCCGAGGCGATCGGCGGCGATCCGGACCGCGTCGTCCTGGCCGGGGGCAGCGCGGGCGGCGGACTCGCCGCGGCCCTGGCCCTCCTCGCACGGGACCGACGGGGCCCGCGCGTCCTCGGCCAGCTGCTGATGTGCCCGATGCTCGACGACCGCAACGACACCCTGTCCGCCCACCAGATGGCCGGGCTCGGCGTATGGGACCGTACCGCCAACGAAACCGGCTGGAACGCCCTGTTGGGTGAGGCGCGCGGCACCGACGACGTCGAGCCGTACGCCGCCCCGGCCGCGCGGCCGACCTCTCCGGCCTGCCTTCGGCCTTCATCGACGTCGGCTCCGCGGAAACGTTTCGGGACGAGGACGTCACCTACGCATCCAGGATCTGGCAGGCCGGGGGGAGCGCCGAACTGCACGTGTGGCCGGGTGGCTTCCACGGCTTGGACGGTCTCGTACCCGAGGCGGCCCTCTCGGTCGACGCCCGGGAGGCCCGGCTGCGGTGGCTCCGGCGACTGCTGGGGGAGTGACGGAAGAGGACCGCGGTCCGCGCCGACGGCACGCCCCGCGCGGTCGTCGCTGCGCGGGGCGGGCCGATACATCGGGCGGGGCGTGGCCGATCCGGTCCTGCCGGTCCGGGAGAGCTTTAGTCCGGTCAGGGTGCCGCCGCATCGCGGACGAGGGCGGTGTCGACGAACTGTTCGAAGCGGACGATGAGTCCGCCGCGTACGACGAAGTGGTGGGCGACGCGGACGTCGATGGCTTTGGCGGTGGCCTTGTTGACGGCGGTGTAGCGGGCGAGGACGACGACGTTCTCGCCGTCGGCGATGTAGGTGTCGTCGTGGGCGGTCCAGCCGTCCCAGTCCTGGCCGAGCTTCTCCATCACGTTGGCGGTGACGCCGTGGGGGGTGCGGTAGGTACCGGCGAGGGGGAAGCCGGCCATCTCCGTCCACTCCACGTCGGGGGCGAGGGTGGCCCGCAGGGCTTCCAGGTCGCCGGCAGCGGAGGCGAGGTACTGGCGGCGTACGACGTCGGCGGGTGCGGTGGAGGTGGCGAACTCGCTCATGTTCAGCCCCACTTCATCTCGCCCTTGGCGACCTTCGCGCCGATCTGGGCGGCGATGAGCATGCCGTGGTCCGGGTAGCGCTTGGTGAGGGCCTCGGTGAGGGCGGCGCCGTCGGCGGCCTTGTCCAGTTCCTCCTCGAAGGCGAGGAGGTAGTCGCGGGTGGCGGTGATGGCGGAGGCGTCGGCCGGGGTGCCGGGCAGGCGGTGGCCGGGGACGACGAGCTGCGGGGCCAGGGCGGCCATCTCGTCCAGCAGGTCGATCCAGGACGCGCGGTCACCTGGGGTGGGGGTGTCGGCGACCCAGACGTGCTCCTGCTGGAAGAGCAGGACGCCGCCGAGGAGAGCGCGGTGCTCGGCCTGCCAGAGGTAGTGGCGGTCGGGCAGGCCCGCGGGGCCGCCCCGGAGCGCGAAGAGGTGGCCTTCGAGGGTGAGGTCGCCGGTCAGCGGCTGGAGGTCGACCAGGCGGGTGGGAAGGTTCGCGCCGAGGGCGGCCCAGGCCTTGAGCTTGCCCTCGTAGGAGTGCTGGATGTGCTCGATGACGATCGGGGTGGCCACGAAGACGGCGTCGGGGAAGGCGTCGGCGATCACTTCGGCGCCGAAGTAGAAGTCGGGGTCGGCGTGGCTGACGAAGACGGTCGTCAGCGTCTTGCCGGAGTCGAGGATCTCGGCGGCCAGCCGGTGACCGTCGGCGCGGGTGAAGGCGGCGTCGACCAGCAGCGCTTCGCTCTCGCCGGTGATCAGGGTGGCGGTCTTGTTCTTGCTGCCGGCCGGGAAGTCGAGGTCGAGGACCTTGAAGGACAGGGTGCTCACGGGGAACTCCTTGAGGGGGGTGGGGACGGGGAAGGTCAGGAGGCAAGGGTGGCCGCGTGGGACGCCAGTCGCTTGTCGACCTCGTCCGCGGTGGCGCGGCCGTAGGCCAGGGGAGCGACGGAGCCGCCCTCGACGGCCAGCAGGCTGGGGAAGCCGGTGACACCCAGTTCGGCCGCGCGGCGGAAGTCGGCCTGGGCGGCGGCCCGCGCCTCGGGCGACTCGAAGGCGGAAACGACGGCGTCGGCGTCCAGTCCGGCGGCCTCGGCGACCGCGCGATACGTGGCCGGGTCCGACAGACTTCGGCCGTCGGAGTAGAAGGCTTGCTGCACCTCCGTGGCCAGGGCCGCGGCCCGGTCGGGGGCGGCCTGACGCAGTGCGGCCACGCCACGGGCGGCGGCCTCGGAGTCCATGACGAACGAACCGTCGGCGATCAACCGCTCGTAGCCCTCGCCGAACTCGGCACCGGTCAGCTCCGCGATCTGGGCGTTCGCGCCCTGGACATAGCCGAACTCGCGGATCGGCACCCGGCGCGATCCGGTGAAGAGACCGCCGGAGACCACCTCCACCGGCAGCTCGGGGTGGCGGGAGGCCACCTCGCGGAGGGTCACGGAGAAGCCGTGGGACCAGCCGCAGTAGGCGTCGAAAACGTAGACCAGCTTCATCGTGACCTCAACAGGCGCGTGACGGCCCGCCCGGCGCGGGCGATCACCTGACAGAACAGTAACTGATGTGTCAGGTATTTCTGGAGTGTGCGTGAGGTGGGTCACATGGAGGTGGTTCAGGTCGGGACGTCGTGAGGGGCGTCGGCGTGCGGGTCAGGGCAGTCGGGGCAGTACGTCCCGAGCCGAATGGCTGAGGATGCGAAGATCCTCAGCGAACCGCTCGCGGTCTGCCACCGGCAGAGGGCTGAGGAAGTGCTCCTTGATGTTCTCGACATGGACCACAGCCGCGCGAACCGCCGTCTCCTCGCCCAGCGGAGTCAGCCGGACCAGCTTTCCCCGCCGGTCGGCAGGGGACTCCTCCCGGGTCACCAGCCCGGCCGCCTCCATACGGTCCACCAGGCGGGTGGCACCGCCGGTGGTCAGGACCTGCTCCTGGGCGATGGCCCGCATGGGCAGTCCCGGCTCGCCCGCCCGCCCGAGGATCAGCAGTACCTCGAACATCAGGTGGCTGATGCCGCACTCGACTTCGAGCGCCCGCCCGAGGATGTACTCCAGCCGGTTGGCCGCCCCTTGCAGCCGCCCGAACGCGAGGACGAGTTCGTGGTCGGCGGCCTCCTTGGCCGTACTGATCCCTGCCTGCTCGCTCACGGCTGCGCCGCCCCTCTCCTGGTCCCGACCGCCACCGTACCGATCTTGCCCTGGGCGAGGGGAGCGGCGGCCAACGGGACCCCACCCGGGTGCGGGGTGGCCGAAGGGCGTCGGGAGTGGTGCCGCCGCTCACGGACGGGCCGGCGGCACCGCCCGCCGCCATGCCCCCGGGTGCAGTCCGAGGTGGCCGGGCGGGGGGTCGCCCTCGACCTCGCCGAAGTACAGGGCGAAGGTCTGCTTCCAGCGCTCTTCCCGGTGTACGTCCTGGTCAACCTGGCGGTGCGGCCCCCGTCGGACACCTCCTCGCCGATCAGCCCGACGAGTTCGCCCACGCTGGACAACTTCGGCCGGGCCTGGCAACAGGGCGCGCTGGGCGCTGCGTTGGCCAACAGCGTGCTGGTGACGGTGTGCAGCGTCGTCGTTGTGCCGCCACCCCCGGTTCCAGCGATCAGCACCACCTCCGTACGGTCATCTGGTCCGACCCCACCATCCCCTACCGCACCGAGGCACTGCTGGGTGACGGCCCCGACCCCACCCCCTGGCTGCTCGACGGCAGCCGCGTCCTGCGCGAGGCGGGCGCCACCGTCATCGCCATTCCGTGCAACACCGCGCACGCCTTCGTCCCGCGCATCGCCGACCACGTCGGCCTGTCCATCGTCCACATGATCGGCGAGACCGCCCGGCACCTGACCACGCTGAGCCCGCGCACCCACACCGTCGGACTGCTCGCCACCACCGGCACCGTCCGTGCCGGCCTCCATCAGGAGTGGCTGGACCGATTCGGTGTCCGCCTCGTCCTGCCGGACGAGGTCGGCCAGGACCGTGAGGTCATGACCGCCATCCGGGCGGTGAAAGCCGGTGTGCGCGACGACACGGCTACCCGGTTGCCGGCCCGCGCCGCACAGCGCTGGCCGAGCAGGGCGCGCAGGCGGTGATCGCGGGATGCACCGAGGTTCCGCTCGGGCTTCCCCCGGACGCCGTGGAGGTCCCCGTCGTCGACCCGGCGCTCGTCCTGGCCAGGCTCTGGTCCGCCGGGCCCGGACCGAAGGCAGAGCCGTAAAAGGGGAGTCATGAAGAGGGAGTGAACGGCGATGTGCTGTACGCAATATGTCACTTGACCGCCCTGTCTCTCGCCGCCTCCTCAGTGACGAGGTGTTCCACCGCCTGCGTGACTCCATCGTGCGCGGCGAACTCGTCCCCGGTGAGAAGGTCAAGGACGGTGAGCTCGCCGAGCGCCTCGGCCTCAGCCACACCCCGCACCCCGGTGCGCGAGGCGCTCGCCCGGCTCACCGACATCGGCCTGGTCGAGGCCAAGCCCGGCGTCTACACCCGTATCACCACCCTCAACCGCCGCGACGTCGAGAAGACCCCTCGCAGTCCTGCGTTCCCTCGACCGGCTTGCCATCGGGACAGCCGTTCCGGTCATGATGGAACAGGACTTGAGACGTATGCGAGCGGCCAACCGCGATTTCGAACGGGCTGTCGCCGCCAACGACATCACCGCCGCACTCGACGCCGACGACCGCTTCCACGCCGTCCCCATCACGGCTGCGGACAACCCCGTCCTCAGCCGGATCGTCGAACAGCTCCACCCCCAGATCCACCGCATCCTCTACCGCAAGTTCTCGACCCTGCTCGGCGGCCACAACATCATGGAGCACCACCACGAACTCGTCGACGTCTGCGCCGACGCAGACGCCCGTTCCGCCGCCGAACTCTCCGGACGCCACTGGTCCGAACTCGGCGGACACGTCAACCAGCTCTTCGACACCAATCAGTTCGCCGAGGCGGCAGCCGGGTAGGGCATCGCTCCGGTACATCGTCGGCGGGTCCGCGAGGGGCACCTGACCTACGGCAAGCATCACCGACACG
This sequence comes from Streptomyces europaeiscabiei, assembly GCF_036346855.1. Taxonomy (NCBI): domain Bacteria; kingdom Bacillati; phylum Actinomycetota; class Actinomycetes; order Kitasatosporales; family Streptomycetaceae; genus Streptomyces; species Streptomyces europaeiscabiei. Next base: position 450,822 of record NZ_CP107841.1, on the reverse strand, counting down.
AATTGGATTGCCCTATCCACTTCTCTGTTACTGTGGCGGGGCGGGGTGGATCGGCGGGCTGTTCGATCATGAAATGGATAGCCCTATCCGCATGCTTGTCCGGCGTGGCCTCGCCCCCGTCGCGCGATCCCCGCTGCCCTCACGCCCCTTTGCGAAAGGATCACCATGGCCACCATGTCGTTCGCCGACGCGGCACGCATGTGCCTCACCGTCAAGTACGCCACGTTCTCCGGCCGCGCCCGGCGCGCGGAGTACTGGTGGTTCTCGGTGGTGTACGCCGGCGCCGCCGTCGCGTTCGTGGGGCTCGGCTTCGCCATCGAGGTCCCGCTGCTGAGCTTCCTCGTACTGCCGTTCGTCGCGCCCATGCTCAGCGTCTCCGTCCGCCGACTGCACGACACCGGCAAGTCCGGCTGGAGAATGCTCATCGCTCTGATTCCGGTCGTCGGCGCGATCGTCTACCTCGTCGGCATGACGGTGGACAGCACCCCGGGCGCCAACCGGTACGGCCCCTCCCCCAAGGCCGTGAGCTGACACGCTCTCGTGTGCAGGGCCAGGAAGCGGGCGAGGTTGTGTGACCGAACATGCCACATACTCCGCATTGTCGGCTCCCGCCGCATTGTCGGCTCCCGCCTACGCAACTGCTCTCCACCGACCGCCACGGCGACGCGGTGCGCGCCGATCACGACGCCGACGTGGCCATGGGCGCCCGTGGACTCGGTCGCGCGGCAGTCGCCCCGGACGTGCAGGCTGATCTGTTCCTTCGGCAGCACCTGTCCCGCGTTGATCGGCAGGTGGCGGGGGAGCCGGTACTCGGCGGGGGTGAGGCCGAGTTGTCTGGCGCCACGCCGGGCGCTGCCGGCCACGTCGTCCAGGACCAGGTCCCCGTGACGGGCATGCCCGCACACGGATCGGGACGTCGGCCGTGCAGCAGGACCTGGGCCCGCGCCAGGATCTCAGTCGTCCGGAAGGGCCTGGTGAAGTAGTCCTCCCTTTCCCCCCGCCGAGCTCGGGGAGGCAGGTGTGGAGGTAGGCGCAGGTGATGAGGAGGAGGACGGGCGACCTTTGTCCAGTACGAGACGGCGGCCCCGGGCGAGGTCGCTCCCTCGCCCGCCACGACGAGAACGCTCGGCATGTCCTCCTGCGACGACGTCGGCCCCTTGTCCTTTCCGCGCATGCCCGGCCCCTCGTCGACAGCCGGTTGCATGACCTGGGCAGGCGTACGGGCGCTCGGTCACCGCGTTCACCGCGGTCACGCAGGGAATGTCCCAGCTTCAGCCGTTCGCTTGTGCGGGCTCGGAATCGGCCTGGGACGGTGCTGTCGGTTCCTGCGCGTCGGGAGCGGTGTAGTAGACGGATGAGCCCTGCCTGGTGCGCTGGGCCTTGCTCTTGGCTACAAGCCCTTCGAGGGTGGTGCGGACGACGTTGGTCTGGATGCGGCGCTCGGGGTGAGCCTTGGTGAGCGCGGTGGCGACCTCGGCGGCGGAGCGCGGTTCGCTCTGCTCGGTGAGGTGACGGCGGATGAGCTCGACGAGAGTGGGCTGGTTGCTCTTGGGAGCTGAGCCCTTGGGAGCTGCGGTCTTGGGGGCCGCGGTCTCGGGGGCCGCGGTCTTCGGCGCAGCGGTCTTGGCGGGTGCCTTCTTCGCCTGCTGCTTGGCGCCCTGTGGGGGAGCTGCCTTCTCGGCCTTCTTCGCTCGCGTCCGCTTGGCGGCTTGCGGCGTGGCGGCGGTCTTCTGGCGGGGAACGGAAGGTGTGGCGACCTCGTCGGCCGCGGGAGCGGGCTCAGGTGTCACGACGCCGAGTGCCTGTTGCATGTTCGCCAACACGCCGTGGTCCTGCTGCAGACTCCGGAGTTGGTCCTGCAGGGCGGTGATCTCCGCTTGGAGACGCTCCTGTTCCTTGGCGTTGCGCTCGAGGTCGGCGGCGACCTGGGCGGTGTACTGCGCCTTGAGATCAGTTGTTTCCGATGGTGTTTCGGTCATGGCGGTCCCTCCCGACAAACGAATGTGTTGTGTGCGGATGTTACTCACCATTGCTCGCCCACAGTCCGTATGTCTGCATTGATTCCCACGAAGAGGGGGCGCCGCCGACGTCCGCCCATGCCGGGCCCGGCGTCGGAACGCGGGGATCGCGGCGGGCCAGGCCTTGTCGGTGCAGTCGGTGCAGTCGGTGCAGTCGGTGCAGTCGGCGGACAGCAGGAAGTTGGCCATGCCCCAGTTGGCGAAGCGGAAGGCGTGCGTAGGCCCACCGTCCCTGTGGTGGACGATCTGACACGGTTGCCGTCCACCGCACCTCCTCGTTGATCGGGTGGGTGCTGTACTCGCCGTGGCGGGAGACGGCCGGGCAACGAGGCTCCTCGCCTTGCTTCTGGAAGACCACCACGGCCTTCCGGTCGTGATGTGTCCGAGGGGCTCGGTGCCGGCTGTTCCCTGGTCCTTCTCGAAGTGGAGGCGTACATGTACGCGTATCAGCCGTTCCTGCGCAGGGCCTGTGAGTACGTGCTTGCCGTTCCGAGGCGGTTGGTTCTGCAGCCGCCGGTGATGAGTGCCAGGCTTGTTCTGTATCTCGGCATTCACCGGGGTGGCGAACGTGCTCGGGCAACGGCGACGACCGTCAGAGGTTCCGGACACGGCCATGATGTGTCGGAAGGTGGCAAACAGTGAGCACAAAGCCCTTCTCCGAGGACGACCCGCGCGTCACGCCCTACATCTGTGTCGACGGCGCGGCGGCCGGGATCGACTTCTACGTCGCTGTCCTGGGCGCTACGGAGCGCATGCGCATGGCGTCTCCCGACGGCAAGATCCACCACGCAGAGCTGCAGATCGGCAACTCGGTCGTCATGGTCGCGGACGAGTTCCCGGAGCTGGGATTCCGCGGGCCGAAGTCGCTCGGCGGCACGCCGGTGCACCTGTACGTGTACGTCGAGGACGTGGACGCGGTCTTCGCCGAGGCCCTCACCAGGGGTGCCATCGAGCTGACCGCGGTCAAGGACGAGTTCTACGGCGACAGGGTCGGACAGTTCGAGGACCCCTTCGGCCATCGGTGGCACGTCGCCTCGCATGTGGAGGACATCTCGCCGGAAGAGATGGAGGAGCGGGCCAGGGAGGCCATGCCCGGCTGAGTGGGCGGGCCCCCGGGTCACCCCGTCGGGGTGCCGATCCGAAGCGGATTCCCATAGGGGTTCCGCAACTCCGTCTCGCGTCCCCAGGCAAGTCCTCGACACCCACACCGAACTCGGCGGCGGACGTCGACATCGTGGACACGCGGACAGCCCAACGTGTCGGGGCAGGCGTCCCCTGTGTTGCTCGGCCAGGAACAACGTCGCTCGGCCCGTGCCAGGCGGCCCGGCCGCGGTGCGCGAATCTCCGTTGCCGGGGAGGCTTGTCGCCCGCGATCCTGGGGCCATGAGGTACATCGTATGCAGCTGAAGCTGCGTCAGTTCAGGCCCAGGACCGGTCCTCACGAACACCGTGTCGTCCAACCGCGGCAGCCCCTGCGCCACACCTCGCTGCGCGCTCCCCAGCCCATCGGCATGCTGCTCGGAGACCACGACGGCCTGAACCGGCTCGCGGGCCTGCTCTCCTTCGCCGCCTACTCCCGGCACACCATCGTCCACGTGCCGCTGCGCGACAGCCTGCCGCCCGACGAGGGTGTCGGCGAGCTGGTCGACCTCGTCCTGGCCCACCACACGCTCGGCCTGCGCCCCAGCAAATGGCCCGAACTGCGGCGCAAGCTGGTCGACGGAACGCAGCTGACCGCCCGCACCGACGAGGCACGCACCACCCGGGACGCCGTCACATGGCGCGAACGCTGCGAACGGGCCGACAACCGGGACGAGTTGCGGCACTCCACCCACGCCCGAACGTTCTTCCTGTTCGGCAGCCGGGACGTCTTCGCCGAGACCGCCACCTCCCTCGCTCACGCGGCGGGTTGGGGCCCGCACCAGAAAGGCGTCGCCAAGGGGCACTCAGCGCTGATGACGGCGCTCCCGGCACTGGTCCAGCCACCCGGCGGCGGGCACCCCCTGGAGGTGCTGGTCTGCTTCAAACCGTATCCGCCCTACGCCCACTTCAGGCGGCCGGGGGGATGAGCCGACCGCCGACCGCCGACTGCCGGCACTCGCGGACGGCGACATGGCCCAGCCCGAGGACCAGCGGCGCCTCGGCCACCACGAGGACGAGCAGCAGGCGGCCAGAGCCGGGTAGTAGGTCGGTCTGCCATGGGTCGCAGACGCATCCGTGCACCCGCGCCGCATCAGGCACCCGTTGCCCGGCGTCGGCGGATGGCCGCCGCCGCGCCAAAAAAGGGGGGGGACGCCACCGGTCCGTCGCCGGTCGACGGGCGGAAGACTGGCAGCAAACACCCTCTGATCTGCGACGGGAGGGCAATTCGCTCCACGCCATCACGACTGCGGCGAACGTCGACGACATCACGCAGGCTCTCGCACTCGTCGACGGCATCCCGCCGGTGGCTTGGCGTCCGGGCCGTCCTTCGACGTCCCGAGTCCATCCTGGGCGACAAGTCGTACGACTCCCGGGTAGTTCGCCGTGAACTGCGCATGTTCAGGTGTCGGCCGGGGCGGGTTTCCTCGGCCAGTTGGGGGTGGCGCCTTTCCGGGCAAGGCGGTTGGTCATGAGGTGATCGACGGCGAGTGGCGCATCGTGCACTCCCATAGGGCGTTCACGCAGACCGAGAAGGGAGCCATCTGGAGCCATCGCCTCCTGACGGGCAGGGGGCCTCCGCCGGGTTTCCGTCATGCGTCGGTCCTCGCTGCGCGGGCGGCGAAGGCGGCCGGTGTGAGACCGGTGCGGTCGCGGAAGAAGCGGCCGAAGTTCGCGGGGTCGGTGAAGCCGAGGTGGACAGCCACAGCCCGGGCGTCCCACCGGGCACCTCCGAGCAGGCGTCGGGCTTCCAGGAGGCGCCGCTCGTCGATGAGTTCACGCACCCCCTTGCCGGTGGCGTCCTGGGCGGCACGGCTGAGGGTGCGGACCGAGCAGTCGAGCAACTCGGCGTAATCCGCGGCTTGATGCAGCTCGCGAAAGTGCAGCTCCAGGGCGTCCAGGAAGCGCCCGTACCTGTCGGCACGGCCACGGCCGGCGCGGGCCGTGGCCGCGGCCGTTGCCGTGCCGACGGGGGCGATGCCCGGGGAGTTGGCCAGACGCAGCAGCAGCGACTCGAGCAGGCTGCGCCGCAGGGCGTGGTGGACGTCGAGGGGGCGGCGCCCCAGCGCGCGGTGTTCGTCCAGGAGTTGGAGTGCCGTCTGCTGGAGCCAGGCGGCGTCGTCGGGATGCGGGCTCAGCACGGCAGGGGCGTCGTGCGCGGTGAGCGGTGCCAAGAGACGGGCGAGGTCGGGCCGCAGCACGTCCGGTTCGAACAGAATGAACGGGCCGCGGGCCGCGCCGGGCGGATGCCAGCACTGCGCGTGCCCGGGACGCACCCACAGCCACTGGCCGGAGGCGACCGTCCGCGTGACGTGGTCGACGTCGTGCCGCAGCTCACCCTCGGTGACCAGGATCAGGTAGTGGAAGGTGGCACGGCCCGGACGGGGCGGATTCCACGGCCAGTCGTCGTGCCGGGCGAAGAAATCCTCGACGGCACTCACCTCAAGGCCGTACGGAGTACCGACCGGGGGCTGGAAACCGTACAACGGAACCGCAGCTGATCCGGCCTGCCTGCTCGGCCCGGAGTGTCGCTTGTCGACCATCACGTGTCCGCAGCCTACCGCCCTTCCCGTCGGCTTCGACGCAAGGATGGGACGTGCCACCGCGCCCGCGCGGCGCGCCGTCCACCTCCTTCGATGCCACGGTCCGTCACCACCTGAGAAGGCTCACCACCCATGAACGCATCGACCCTGCACAAGACCGCCACCGACTGCGCGGAGGTACTCCCCGAAGCCCGGCTGGGGCACCCCTTCGGCCCCGACTGGGAGGTCTACAAGGTACGCGGCAAGGTGTTCATGCTGATGACCGAAGTCCCGGGGCGTCCCGTCGTGATCCTCAAGGCGGACCCCGGCGAGGCCCACGCCCTGCGGCAGCAGTACAGCCACATCACCCCCGGCTACCACATGAACAAGAAGCACTGGATCACCCTGGAGAGCGGGGAAGGTGTCGACAAGAAGCTGATCGAGGAACTCGTCACCGACTCCTACCGGCTCGTGGTCGCCCACCTGCCCAAGGCCGAGCGGCCCGTCGACCCGCACACCTACGGCACCGGAACGCGGGCGGCCAGGTGAGCGCGGCCGGTGACCGGCTCCAGGACACCGCCCGCCGGGCGGCCCTGGCCCTCCCCGACGTCAGTCACGGATACCCCTTCACCCCCGGACTCGACGTGTACAAGGTCGCGGGCAAGGTGTTCCTGATCGTCACCGACGACCCGGACGATCAGATCATCACGGTCAAGTGCGACCCGAACACGCCCGCGCTCACGTACGTGGCTACGCCTCGATCACACCGGGCCGCTATCTCGACAAACGCCACTGGATCTCGCTTGGGCCGGGACCCGGCGTCACCGAGCGGCTGGTCACCGACGCGGTCGAGGATTCCTACGACCTGGTCGCCGAGCGGCTGCCGCGACGAGACCGCCCCAGTGCTCGATGAGCGCCGCGAGCCTCCCCTCTCCGGCCTGGCCGAACCGTCCCGGACCGCCGATGGTAAGTGGATCAACTTGCCTCATGGGTGGCGTGGGGGCCACCTTCCAGTGATGAGTCCATCGACTTACCTTACGCCTCGGCAAGGAACAATGAAGATGAATCGTCTTGCGGGCAAGCGTGCCCTCATCACCGGCGGCACGAGTGGGATCGGTCTGGAGACCGCGCAGCGTTTTATCGCGGAAGGGGCCGACGTGCTGGTCACGGGGGTCACCCCGGCCGGCATCGAGAAGGCGCGGCAGACCCTTGGGGACAAGGTGCCGGTGGTCCAGGCCGATGCGCGCGATCTCAATGCGCAGCGCGGCGTGGCGGAGCGGGTGCGTGAGCACTTCGGACAACTGGACGTGGCGTTCCTGAACGCCGGCGTCTCGGACTGGCGGCCGTTCGAGGACCACACGGAGGACAGCTACGACCGGCTCTTCGAGATCAACGTCAAGAGTGTCTTCTTCCTCACGCAGGCCCTGGTGCCCGTGCTGGCCAACCCGTCCTCGGTCATCCTCAACGCGTCCAACAGTGCGCACGGCGGTTACGGTCACTCGAACGCCTACGCCGCGACCAAGGCGGCTGTCGCCTCCCTGATGCGGTCGTGGAACGCGGACCTGCTCAGGTCGCACGGCATCCGGTTCAACGCGGTCAGCCCCGGCCCCGTGGACACCCCGCTGTACTCCGGCTCCAAGCTCGGAATCGAGGATCCCGAGCAGCAGAAGGCGGTTCTGGAGGCGATCAGCTCCGGCATCCCCTGGGTCGCATGGGCATGCCCGAGGAGGTCGCGGAAGCCGTCGTGTATCTGGCTTCCGATGCCTCCGCCTTCACTGTGGGCCAGGACCTTATCCTGGACGGCGGCCAGACCGTCCTCTGACAGCGAGGATGCAGCTGGGAGACGGGCGAGGGGCGTGGGTATGTCGGTGGCGGACCGTGACCGATCGGAAACCGGTGGCGATACGTGCCAGGCCGGGTATCACGCGCAGATCAAAGCGGAGAACCGCGCGCGCATCATCCGCGCCGCCCGCGACCTCTTCCTCGCCCGGGGGTACGACAAGACCTCCCTGGCACAGATCGCCAGGGAGGCCCGCGTCTCCACCGGCACCCTCTTCAAGCGGTACCCCTCCAAGGCCGCACTGTTCGCAGCCGTCACCTCCGAACAGTGGCAGCTGGACGTGCAGTACGCCGCACCACCCCCGCCCGGAGACCCCCGGTACGGGCTGGACCACATCGGCCGCGACTACGCCTGCCTGGTCTCGCGGCCCGGCACGGCGGCGCTGTGCCGTCTCATCATCACCGAACTTCCCCAGATGCCGGAACTCGCCGACATCGTCGGCACCGGCTTCGCCATCGACCGCGGACCCTTCTTCGACCGGCTCCGCGACTACCTGGACGCCGAAGCCCAGGCCGGCACACTCGACTTCCGCTCGGCCGACGGACAGACACAGCCGGCATCCGCAGTGGCCGAACAGTTCCTCGGCATGATCTGCGGCCAGCTCCTGTGGCCTCAACTCGTACGGACCGACTTCGTCCCGCCCGACCCCACCGACACCACGATCGTGGACGAAGCCGTCGCCCTCATGCTCACCCGCTATCGCACCGAATCCTGAACCCCGGACAACCAAGGGCATCACCGTCTCCCAGCCGGCCATGGCCTGGCCGCTCACCCGGGGCGAGCACGTAGTGCCGATCCCCGGCACCCGTAGCGTCCAGCGCATTGAGGAGAACGCCGGCGCCGCCGACGTCCCTCTGACCGGGGCCGACCTCGCCACGATCGACGAGATCCTGCCGCACGGCGGCTTCGGCGCCCGCTACTCCGAGGACCACGCCCCCGTCTGGATCTGAGTCCGCCCCGGGACCCGAGCCGCCCTTCCCGACGGACACCGCAGAGTCGGCCCGACCGGCAAGCGCCTGCGCACGGCGGGGCCACTGGACCAGATGCGTGGACGGAGACCAGGCACAGTCACCGGTCGGGGCGGGGTATCCGGACGACCGCAGTCCCTCCGGCCAGATCCACCGTCGTTCGGTTCGGCGGCGCTCCGTCGTCCTGGTTGTCCGGCAGGACCAGTGCAGACTGCCGCTCTTTGAGCTCGTTCTGCTTGCCCGGCGAAAAGCTCGCGTGCAACTGCTCGAACCCGGTCGATGATATCTGCCCCTGACGGGCGATGTTTCGCCACGGCAACGCTCCGGACCGTCCCGCGCGCAACAGCAGTTGGTCGACGAAGGCCAGCAGGGTCAAAGCGATGACCAGCCCGGGCAGAGTCATGAAGAAGACAAATTCCATGCCTCGAGTATTCGTCGTCACAGGACAGCCCGCGGGCCATGAGAGCACACCGGCAGGGCTGCGTACCCCGACTCGTAGGGGTACGCAGCCCGCGGGCGGGACGACCCGCGGGAGGCAAGTGGGCGTGCCGTCCCGGCTACTTCGGGTCGCGGTTGAACACCGACTTCGACCAGAAGTAGCCGAGCGCGGAGAGGCCCAGGCACCAGGCGAGGGCGAGCCACCCGTTGTGGCCGATCTCGCTGCCGAGCAGCAGACCGCGCACGGTCTCGATGGCCGGGGTGAAGGGCTGGTACTCGGCGATCGGCTGGAACCAGCCCGGCATCGCGTCGATCGGCACGAAGGTGCTGGAGATGAGCGGCAGGAAGATCAGCGGCAGCGCGTTGTTGCTGGCCGCCTCTACGTTCGGGCTGACCAGGCCCATGCCGACCGCGATCCAGGTGAGCGCCACGGCGAACAGCGCGAGCAGCCCGAACGCCGCCAGCCAATCCAGAGCCGTGGCGTCCGTGGAGCGGAAGCCGATGGCCACGCCGACCGCGCCCACGAGGGCCACGCTGGCGATGGACTGCAGCACGCTGCCGACGACGTGCCCGATGAGGAAGGAGCCGCGGTGGATCGACATGGTGCGGAAGCGGGCGATGATGCCCTCCGTCATGTCCATGGACACGGACACGGCCGTGCCGACGACGCTGCTGCCGATGGTCATCAGCAGGACACCCGGCACGAGGTAGGCGATGTAGTCGGCGCGGTCGGCGCCGCTGCCGCCGATGCCCGTGCTCATCACGTCTCCGAAGATGTAGACGAAGAGCAGCAGCAACATGATCGGGGTCAGGAGCAGGTTCAGGGTGAGGGAGGGGTAGCGGCGCGCGTGCAGGAGGTTGCGGCGCAGCATCGTGGACGAGTCGCGCACGGCGAGAGAGAGGGAACTCATCGGACAGCCTCCTTGGACTGGCTGGGCTGAGTGGGGACGGTGGTCCCGCTGGTCAGGGCGAAGAACACGTCGTCGAGGTCGGGGGTGTGCACGGTGAGTTCGTCGGCCTCGATGCCGGCGGAGTCCAGCCAGTCGAGGATGGAGCGCAGTTCGCGCTGGGTGCCGCCGCTGGGGAGCTGCAGGGCGAGGGCCTCGTCGTCCCGGGTCGCCTCGCGCAGCATGGAGGCGGCGGACCGGTAGGCGGCCGGGTCGGTGAAGCGGAGCCGGACGTGCCCGCCGGGGACGAGCCGCTTGAGTTCCTCGGCGGTGCCCTCGGCGGCGATCTTTCCGTCGTGCAACACCGCGATGCGGTCGGCGAGTTCGTCGGCCTCCTCCAGGTACTGGGTGGTGAGGAGGACGGTGACGCCGCCGGTGACGAGTTCGCGGATGATCTGCCACATGTTGTGGCGGGAGCGGGGGTCGAGGCCGGTGGTGGGTTCGTCGAGGAAGATGATCCGCGGGTCGCCGACCAGGGTCATGGCGATGTCGAGGCGGCGCTTCATGCCGCCGGAGTAGGTGGAGGCGGGCTTCCCCGCGGCCTCCACCAGGTCGAAACGCTCCAGGAGTTCGGCCGTGACGCGTCGCCCCTCGGGCTTGGACAGGTGGTGCAGGTCCGCCATGAGGAGCATGTTCTCCTCGCCGGTGATCAGGCCGTCGACGGCGGAGAACTGCCCGGTGACACCGATCGCGGCACGCACCGCCTGCGGGTCGACGGCAAGGTCGTGGCCCGCGATCCGGGCTTTCCCGCCGTCGGCGCCGATGAGCGTGGAGAGGATCTTCACGGCGGTGGTCTTGCCGGCACCGTTCGGCCCGAGCAGCGCGAACACGGACCCGGCCGGGATGTGCAGATCGATGCCGTCGAGGACGACCTTGTCACCGTAGGACTTGCGCAGACCGATGACGGAGATTGCGGCAGGCGACTGAGAACCGTCACCCACTCTGGATGTGGGCATGACAGATGAAGGCATGGTGCCCTCCCGTTCGAAGGCTGAGGCGACTGGGGGGAGTGAGTGGGGTGCGTCCGGTGCTTCCGGGGGTCAGGCCTTGGCGCGACGGATGTCGATGTTTCCGTACCGGGTGCGGGCGCGGACCTCGACGGTGTCCCCGGTCGTGTCCGGGGCCTCGGACACGGTGAGGGTGTTGCGCACCTGGCCGGAGTTCGAGCTGACATCGAGCCAGGCGGCCGTGCCCTCGCGGACGCCGACCTCGATGGCGCCGTAGGAGGTCTCCAACTGGACCGTGCCGCGCGCCACTTCGCCTACGCGCAGGGTGCCGTGGGCGGTGGAGGCGGTGACCGAGTCCTCTGCGCGTGCGATGTCGATGTCGCCGTTGGCGCCGCGCACCCGCAGTTCGCCGGTCGCGGCACCGACGGTCGTGGTGCCGTGTGAGTTCTTCAGGACGGCGGGACCGTCGACCAGGCCGACGCGCATGCTGCCGGAGCTGGTGGTGATCTCGGCCCTGCCCACCACCCGGTCCACGGTGATCGAGCCGTGCGACGCGGTCAGGTGCAGAGGGCCGGTCGTGTCGAGGCGGACGTCGCCGGACGAGGTCTTCACGCGGACCTCGCCGAGTCGACCCTCGCCCAGTACCTGGGCCCAGGCGCCGGTCATGTCGATGTGCGAGTCCGTGGGCAGCTCGACCGTCACGTCGACGGTGCCGGTGCGGCCGATGCCGAGACCGAGCAGATTGGGTTTGGGCGTCCTGACCGTCAGTACGCCGCTCACGAACGTGACCTCGGTCTGGGCGGCCGTCCGCACATCCAGGTCCTTCTTCGCGTCGCGGGGCCGCACCTCGACGACGGTGTCGAGGCGGTCGCCCGCGGTGAACTGGATGGATCCGGCCTCCACATGCGCCGTGGTCGAGATCGGTTCGGGAGTGTCGAAAGAAGGCATGGCTGTCCCGTCCTCATGAGTCCTTGGGTCGTCCCCGCTGGTGGGACGTGGTGTGGGTGAAGGGTGCGGGCGAAGGGCGCGGTTAGCGCACCCAGCCCGTGAAGCTCTGCCCGACGGTCTGGGTCTTCTCCGTCGTACGTGTCCGGGTGCCGCCGTCGACCGCCGCGGACACGGTGCGCACCAGCCATGCGTTGACCGACAGGCCTTCGCGGTTCGCGGCCTCCTCGGCGCGGGCCTTGAGCTGGGTCGGCAGGCGCAGGTTGACCCGGGCGGTGCCGCCCTCGTCGCCGTCGGCGGGGTACGGGGTGGTGAGCGGTTCGGCGGGGGCGGTCGGCGTTGCCGGGGCGCTGCCGTAGGTGGGCGGCGGCGTCACCACGAAGTCGGGGTCGAGTCCGCGCAGCCGTACGTCGACCGAGCCGGGGGCGAGTTCGCGGGTGATCTCGTCCATGGCGGCGGAGAGCACGTTGAGCATGGTCAGCCGGGTCGCCGACTCCAGGGGAGCGGTGAGCCGCTCTGCCAGCTCGCGGGCTTCTTCGCCGCCGGCTTCGGCGGCCACCGCGAGTTCGCGGCGGAGGGTGTCGACATACGGCGTGAGGTCCATGGCGCCATCATGGCGCCATATTGGCTCTATGTGCAAGTGGCGGACCGGTATTGCCGGGGTGATGCATCATCGATGCCGCCCTGAGCTGCTAAAACGTGCTGGCGCCCAGATGGTCCGGTGTGGCGCCACGCGTGCTGACTCATTTCTGGGATGGCGAAATGGTGCTGGATGGCGCCATCGTGGCGCCAAGTGATGCCACCCGGTGGCAAGTGATGCCGTGCGATGGCGCATAGGGCCCTGGCTGCCCGGCCAGGTCATGCGAAAAGGCCATGGGCAAACGCGCGCACCAGACCGGCAGTGCTCTGACCGGGAAGGCTGGCCGGGGTGGTGTTTTCCGGCGGTTGGATGTGCGGTGACGTCCGTTCCGACTGCCGGGGGGCATGGCGGCTGAGCCTGTCCATGTACGCAGGTTGACCGACCAGGAAGGGCAGAAGCTGCAGCAGATCGTGCGCCGTGGCAGTACCGGTCCGGTGCGCTACCGGCGCGCGATGGTGCTGCTGGCCTCGGTCGGTGGGAACCGGGTCCCGGTGATCCTTGGGCGTCCGGGTGGAGCCGGGCAGACGGCAGCCCATCGCGAAGCCGGTGCAGGCCGACGAGGACACTGTCCGAGATGTGATCCACCGGTGGCAGCCCGCCCGAGCTGCCGGCCCGCCCCTCGAGCCTCGCCGCCAGTCGGCAATGCAGTCGCGCGCGTGGCTGGTGTGCGACGAGAATGCGCTGGCCGCACCATCGCGCAGAGGAGCCTTCCGATGACCAGTCCGCAGCACGCCCACGCCAGTCTGGACGGCCTTGCGATGGGCGATGCCTTCGGTGACAGCTGGTTCACGCGCTCCGACGAGAACGCCGAGGAGCAGTGGGCTGCCAGGGAGCTGCGTCCGCAACCGTGGCTGTGGACGGACGATTCCGCCATGGCCTTCGTCCTGTTCGCGCACCTGACGACCCACGGAGAGATCCGCCCGGACGGCCTGGCAAATGAGTTCGCCGCCGAGTACGACCGGGATCCGGGACGCAAGTACGGGCCGTCGATGCACGGTGTACTCCGCGGCGTTCGCGAGGGCGGGGACTGGCGGGCCATCACCACCGCGCAGTTCGGCGGACAGGGCTCCCACGGAAACGGCGCCGCGATGCGGGTCGCCCCTCTCGGAGCATGGTTCCGGGACGATCTGCCGGCCGCCGGCGAGCAGGCCCGGCTGTCCGCGCTGGCCACGCACGCTCATCCCGAGGCCGTCGCCGGCGCCGTGGCCGTAGCGGTCGCCGCGGCGCTGGCCGCCGCCGACGAGAGTGCGGACGCCCCGCCACGCATGGAATTCCTGCGGGAGGTCGCCGACCATGTACCGGACAGCGACGTCCGCTCCCGTCTGCTGGTGGCCGCGAACTTCTCCGACCGTACGTCGGTTCGCCACGCGGCGTCCGTACTGGGCTCGGGGACGCTGATATCGGCTCCGGACACGGTCCCGTTCGCCCTGTGGTCCGCCGCGGGACACCTGAACGACCTGGGCGAGGCACTGTGGCAGACCGTTGCCGGGTGGGGTGACCGCGACACCACCTGCGCGATCGCAGGAGGCGTCGTCGCGGCCCGCACCGGCACCGGTGGGCTTCCCGTGGCGTGGCGCGAGGCCCGGGAAGACATCCCCGCCTGGAGCCGTTGGGAAGCTCCTACGGGCGCCCGAAGCGGCGCTGAGTAGGCAGGGACGCTTCCTCGTACTCCGCTTGCACGGTGTTCAAGGCCCGGAACCCGCCGTGTGCCGGGCGGGCAACTTTCCTGAGGCCACGTGCGGGCTGTCGGCGAGGGCGGCGGGAATGGCCGTCCTCGCGGTTTCGCCGACGACGATTCCGGCATGGGTGGTCGCCGCGCTGATGGTCCTCGTAGGCACCGGGGGCCCGTTGACCATGCCCTCGCTGCCCGCGCAGCTGCTGGGCAACGTGCCCGTGCCCGCCCATCGCGCGGGGGTCGTCGGTGCCATCGCCCTCTGGGAGACCGACGACGTCGACCGGCCGGAGCACGTCACCCACACCGAACACGGCGGCCCGTGTCCGCAGCTGCGGACACGGGCCGAGCGGGTGCTGAGCGCGCACCGCAGCACCCGCACCGCCTGACCCAGGTTGCCCCCGGCTCGTCGCCGAAGGGTCCCGCAGATCGTCGACCCGTCCCACGCACCTACCCTCGCCCCCCACCTTCATCGGGCGCGCGGTCAACGCACCCGGTCGGCCTCCGTCGTCGGTACCGCCCGCCGCAGCAGGTAGACGCCTGCGATCGACACCAGGAGAGCCATGCAGGCGATGAACACCAGCCCGGCGCCCTCCAGGCCGAGCGGTTCCGCCAGTAGCCCCACGCCGATGACCGGTACCGAGATACCCGTGTAGGCCACCACGAACAGCGCCGAGATCACGGCCGCGCGCCGGTCCGCCTCGGAGGCCGCGGCCACGGCGGACAGTGCCCCGCGAAACGCCAGCCCCTGCCCGGCCCCGCCGACGACCGCGCTCAGCACCACCAGCGCCAGCAGTTCCCATCGCAGTGCGCCGGCCAGCAGCGCCAGCCCGGCCAGGAGCCCGGCGCATCCCAGCGGCAGCGACCGGCTCATGCCGACCCGGCCGACGGCCAGCTGCCCGGCGGTCGAGGCGAAGAAGGCCAGTGCGACGACCAGCCCGCTCACCGCGTGATTGTGGACGTTCAGGGACTGGGCGAGGAAGGCAGGGCTGACCGACGTGAACACCCCGAACAGGGCGAACCCCACGAAGCTGGCGGCAGCCGCCGGTCCGAAGACCACCCGCACCTGCGGGGGCAGGCTGGGCCGTTGCGGCCGTACGGTGCTCAGCGGCCGACGTTCTCGCACGGTCTCCGGAAGTCGCAACAGGGCGGCGGCCGAGCAGGCGACCAGAGCGAGGTGGACGGCGAACGGCAGGTGGAGCGGCCAGTCGGCGTACTGCGCGAGCACCCCGGCGAGCAGTGGACCGCAGCCGAGCCCGCCCATGTTCGCGGCGGTCGCCACGAACGTGGCCCGCGAGGCGCTGCCGTGCGGTGCCAACTCCATCACGTATGCCGTCGCCGCCCCGGTGAACAGGCCGGCGGACAGACCCGACAGCAGCCGCCCCGCGTACAGCCAGCCCAGCGCGGTGGCGCACAGGAAGCAGACGGCACTCGCGGCCGAGAATCCCAGGCCCCACATCAGCACCGGACGCCGGCCCACGGAGTCCGAGGCGTTGCCCGCCACCAGCAGCACTCCGATGACTCCGAAGGCGTAGACGGCGTAGACGACGGTGACCGTCAGCTCGGAGAATCCGAACTTCTCCTGGTACAGGCCGTAGAGGGGGGTCGGCAGGGTCGTGCCGGCCATGCATACGGCGAACACCGCCCCGCTGAGCACGCACCGGCGCCAGCGTCCACGATCACCGTCCATACCGCTGAAGGTAACCTCGCCCGCCGCCAAACGCGCCCGGACGCCCTCGGAGCACCTGCCACGGGCTCACGCTGGCCGGCCACTGCCGAAACCGCCGTGCGGGGCGGTCCCGGAGTCGGCCGAACGCCTGCCCGCCCGGCACGGAGTCCGCCCGTCGCACCACACCCCGGAACGCCGACCGGCCACTTGGCGGCGACGGCGGGCCCCGGTACCGAGTCACACGGTGGCGAGGGAGACCTCGGTCGACTTGATCAGTGCGGTGACGGGTGATCCGACGGTCAGGCCGAGGTCGCTGACGGCGTCCCTGGTGACGGCGGCGGTCAGTTCGCCTCCGCCGACGGTGACCTTGACGGAGGCCATCGCGGCGCCGGTGGCGATGTCACTCACCCTGCCGGGCAACCGGTTGCGGATGGACAGGCCAGCCACGGAACCGGTGGCGAGAGAGACCTCCGTGGATTTGACCAGTGCGCGCACGGGAGAGCCCTCGGCCAGGCCGAGTTCCCTGACGGCGTCCAGGGTGATCGCCGAGGTGAGGTCCTGGCCACCGTCGAGGCGGACCTTGACCGTCGCCATGGCCTCGCCGGAAGTGACGGAGACGACGGTGCCGGGGATCTGGTTGCGGATGCTCAGGCTCATGGGAACGCCTCACAGGGAAGGAGTGATATGCCGTTATTGCTTGCTTATGTCTTCTATCTTCCTTCTGTGCGAGTCATGCAAGCCGGGTCGGGCGTGAATGGTCCGCTGCCGCTCGCACCTGTGATGAGTGAGGCGGTAGTCGCTAGCAGGCCGCGGACACGGCCCGGACCGGTCCCGGCCTGTGCGTCTTCAGACGGGGTAGGCGTGGGTCTGCGTCGCCTTCACGGCCGCCCAGACCTCCGCGCCCGGGTGGAGGCCGAGTTCGGCGGCGGCGACCGTGGTCAGGTCCGCGGCGAGCGGAAGCTCTCCGCTGAGGTCGGCGCGAATCTGGTCGCCGTGGGTCTCCAGGCCCGCGACCTCGCAGCGCCAGAGGTTGCGGGCGCTGACGCCGGTCGGACGGTCACGGTGCAGGGTGACCGCGCTCGGCGGGAACGCCACGTGGACCGGGCCGGTGAGGATCTCGGTCGTGGTGATGGAGGGGCCTGCGTCGAGGCGGACGGTGTGGCCGTCGGCCTCCCCCCGGTAGAGGTTCAGGCCGACCAACTGGGCGATGTAGTCCGTACGGGGATGGCGGGCGATGTCGGACGGGGCGCCCTCCTGAACGACCCGGCCGTCCTCCACGACGACCAGCCGGTCGGCCAGCACCATGGCGTCCAGCGGGTCGTGCGTGACCAGGACGGCGACGGCCTCGAACTCGGCGAGATGCCGACGGAGTTGGGCGCGGACCTCCAGACGGGTGCGGGCGTCCAGCGCTGCAAGTGGCTCGTCCAGGAGCAGCAGGCGGGGGCGGGTGGCCAGGGCACGGGCCAGGGCGACACGCTGGGCCTGGCCGCCGGACAGCTTGCGCGGCTTGGCGCCGCCGTGGTCCGCGAGCCCCAGGCGGTCGAGCCACTCGGCGGCCTGTGCGCGGGCCTCCGCCTTGGTGGCGCCGTGACAGCGTGGTCCGAAGGCCACGTTGTCCAGGGCCGTCAGGTGGGGGAAGAGCAGGTAGTCCTGGAAGACGACGCCGACCGGGCGTGCCTCCGGCGGCGTACGCTCCAGCGCCGTGCCGTCCAGCCGCAGCCGGCCGCCGGTGAGCGGGGTCAGACCGGCCAGGGCGCGCAGGGCGGTGGTCTTCCCCGCGCCGTTCGGGCCGAGCAGGGCGACGACTTCGCCGGGCGCGACGCTCAGCGCCACGTCGAGACGGAAGGCGCCGCGCTCGACGACGAGGCGGGCGTCGAGGCCCTCCTCGGAGGCGATGGCACGGACGTCGTGGGCGGCTTCGGCGGCATGACGGGGTTCGGTCATCGTGCTGTCATCCAACGGTCGCGCAGGCCCGCCAGCACCGCGACGGACACGGCGAGCAGGACCAGGCTGAGGGCGATGGCGGCCTCCGGGTCGCTCTGCAGGGCCAGATACACGGCCAGCGGCATGGTCTGGGTACGGCCGGGGAAGTTGCCCGCGAAGGTGATCGTCGCGCCGAACTCGCCCAGTGCCCGTGCCCAGGCCAGCACGGCGCCGGCCGCGATGCCCGGCGCGATCAGCGGGAGCGTGACCCGGCGGAAGGCGGTGAACCGGGAGGCGCCCAGGGTGGCGGCCGCCTCCTCGAAACGCGGGTCGGCGGCTCTCAGGGTGCCCTCGACGCTGATGACCAGGAAGGGCATCGCGACGAACGCCTCCGCGACCACGACCCCCGCCGTGGTGAACGGCAGCGTGATCCCGAACCAGGAGTCCAGCGATCTCCCGACGATGCCGTTACGGCCGAGCGCCATCAGCAGTGCCACGCCACCGACCACCGGCGGCAGGACCAGCGGCAGGGTGACCAGGGCCCGGACCAGGCCGCGTCCGGGGAACTCGACGCGGGCCAGCAGCCAGGCCAGCGGCACGCCGATGACCAGGCTCACCGCCGCGGCGGCGGTGGCGCAGACCAGGGACAGCTGGAGCGCCTGCCACACCTCGGCGCTGGTGAGCAGGTCGGGCAGGCTGCGCCACGGGGCCCGTACGAGCAGCGCGACCAGCGGCACGATCAGGAACGCCAGTCCGATCAGTGCGGGCACCAGCAGTGGCAGGGGAACGCCTCGGCCGCCGTCGCCCGTGCGGACACGTCGACGCCGCGGCCCGCGCCGGAGGGTGTCGGGCGCGGCGTCGGACCTGTCGGTCGGGAGGGTCACGGCTTGAGGAACCCGGCCTGGGTGAGGATCCGCTGGCCCTCGGCGGACTGCACCAGCGCGATGAACGCCTTGCCGGCCTCGGCGTTCTGGGCGCCCTTGAGTCGGACGATCGGGTAGTCGTTGATGGTGTCGGCGGACTCGGGGAACTCCACGCCCTCCACCTTGTCACCCGCCGCGTGCACATCGGTCTTGTAGACGACGGCGGCGTCGGCCTCCTTCAGTTCTACCTTCGTCAGGGCGGCCTTGACGTCCTGCTCGTAGGAGACGGGAGTGAGCGTCAACCTGCTCGCGTCCAGGGCCTTCTGGGCGGCGGCACCACAGGGCACCTCTTTGTCGCACAGTACGACCTTCAGGCCGGACCTGGTGAGGTCCTTGAGGGAGGCGATCTTGTCGGGGTTGCCCGGCAGGGTCGCGATCTCCAACTGGTTGCGGACGAAGGTGGCGGGGGTCCCCGACGCGTCCCCCGCGTCCGTCACGATCGCCATCGTCTTGGGGCTTGCCGAGGCGAACACGTCCGCGGGAGCACCGCCGGTGATGCTCGCGGCGAGGGAGTCACTGCCACCGAAGCTGAAGGTGACCTTCGTGCCGGGGTGTTCCTCCTCGAACTGCTTGCCCAGCGTCGTGAAGCTCTCCTTCAGCGACGCGGCGGCGAACACCGTCACGGTGCCGGACAGCTTGTCCGACGAGGCGCCCGCGACGGAGCCCGACTTGGCCGACGAGGAGTCGCCGGACGACGTGCAGGCGCTCAGGGCCAGCAGCACGGTGGCTCCCAGGGTGGCCACCTGCATCGGCCCACGGGTCCGGTGCTCGGTACGGGTCATCACGGGTCCACTCCCTCTGGTCCTGACGGACACGATCACCTCGGTCCGGGCGGACCATCAACGGTCTCGCCATCCACGGTCTCGGCATCCCGGATCCGATAGCTGAAGACTATGCTGATGATAGTGCCGCAGATGCAAGGGTAGTGTCGCCTTTGGCTTTGCATGAGCCGGATCCTGCAGCTCCGCGGCTAGCACATGCAGTCGCATGGGGTGCGTGTTCGGGTGCCCGGTCGCTCGGGAGGCGGTAGCCCATGGGATCGTTCCCTCGCAGCCGCCGGTACGGCCGCCGTTCCGATGCCAGGACTCGCTCTCGCCGGTGATCCGGCCTGCTTGTCCCGCCTGCCAGTGCCCGATCTGCCGGCCGGGCCCCAGCACGAGGCCGCCGTCACCATCGAGTGCGCCACCAGCGGTATCCAGCGTCAGCGCTTCACCGGAGCTGCTGCACGACGTGCTGCTCCGGGAGAACCTGGGGGACCGGGCGCGGTCTTTCAGATCCCTCCGAGGGATCGATCGCAGGCGACGGCAACGCGGCCCCGCACGTGCGCCCGTCTGCTCCGCTCAAGGTGCGCGGCGTCCGATACCGACCAGACTTGTGTTCATGGCAGAAGAACGTCAGTCGCGCGCCGGGAAGACCCCGACGAAAGCGGCTCGCCGCACAGCACCGGTGCGGGGAGCGGAACATGCCGCGCGTGCTGCCGGCCGGAGCCTGGAGGGGCTGATCGGCCACCCCATGGAGGGCGTATCAGCGGTGAGACGTGTCGACGACGGTTGGTGCGTCGTCGTGGATGTCCTTGAGCTGCCCCGGATTCCGGACACGACGAGCCTTCTTGCCTCGTACGAGGTGCAGCTCGATCAGGACGGCGAACTCTTGGAGTACTGCAGGGTCCGCCGCTATCGGCGAGGGTCCGCCGATGAGTGACCCCAGGTTTGCCTGACTAGCGGAAGGACGCCCCATGCCTGCGACCACCTACTCCGACGAGGTAGTGGCCTGCCCGCCGCGCGCCGGCACGTTGTACGACGTGCTGGAACTCATCCTTGATCGGGGCATGGTGATCGACGTGTTCGTCCGGGTCTCCCTGGTCGGCATCGAGATCCTCAAGATAGACGCGCGCATTGTCGTGGCGAGTGTGGACACATACCTGAGGTTCGCCGAGGCATGCAACCGCCTGGACCTGGAACGTGACTCCGGCAGCACCACCATTCCCGAGCTGCTCAGCGGAAGCGCTGCCAAGTCCATCGGTAGACGCAAGGTCCGCAAGGCCGCGGAAAACGTGGGTGACACCGTGCGCAAGGCGGTCGGGGGCCGGGACGACGACTCCGACGAGCCTGATGAAGAAGAGGAGGCGCGGGAGGAAAGGCCGAGGAAGCGGCGTGCTCCCGCCCGTGGCGGTACGACCCGACGACGACCCGTGGAGGCATGAACCGTGACAGCCGACGGTGTGTATGTCTACGCGATCATCCAGGCCGGGAGACCATTGCCGACGGACATGGGTGGTGTGGGCAGCCCGGCTGCCCCGCTGCGGACAATCCGGCAGGGGCGGGTCGCCGCCGTCGTCAGTGCGGCTCCCCCGAAACTCCGCGCCAGACGTCGCGATCTTCTGGCCCACCAGGATCTGTTGTTGCGCCTTTCGGACCAGGGTCCGGTGCTACCCATGCGGTTCGGGATGGTCGCACCGGACGATGAGACGGTGCGGGGTCAGCTGGCAGTCGGCGAGGCGGACCACATGGTCGCACTGGAACACCTCTCCGACGGGGTCGAGGTCAACGTCAAGGCGTTCCCGGCACAGAACGCATTGAGGAGCCTCGTCGCGGAGGACAGGACGGTCCGGCGGCTGCGGGACGAGGCGCGTCGACGGCCTGGTTACGAAGCCAACCTCCGACTGGGGGAAGCTGTGGCGGCTGCTCTGGAGAGCAGGGCCGCCGAAGCCGGTCGGCGACTTCTGCGCGATCTCACACCAAGGGCCCGCGCGGTTGCCTCGGGGCCCAAAGTTCAGGGATGCGTGCTGAACATGTCGTTCCTCGTCAACCGCGGCGACAGCGTCGAATTCCGAAGCCAGGCGGAGCAATTCGCCGAGGCGCACTGCGAACGTGTCGACTTGCGTCTCGCGGGCCCGCTCCCCTGCTACAGCTTTGTCTCCGCTGAAGGCGCACACGTTCGGACCGTCGGAGTCTGACATGGGACTGATCACCGGACTGCTCACGCTCCCCATCGCCCCGGTCCGCGGCGTGATGTGGGTGGCAGAGCAGCTCAACGACGCAGCTGAGCGCGAGTTGCACGACCCGGAAGTGCTCCGTGCCCAGCTGGCTCTGCTGAACCAGGAACTCGAAGACGGAAACATCAGCCTGGAGGAGTTCGAACGGGAGGAGGAACGACTGCTCGACCGGCTGCATGCCACGCGGGTCTGCCCTGCACCGAACGATCGAAGGTGACGCACTCATGGACGACAAGGAAAAGGTGACGCTCGCGGCCGCTGTAGTGGGTGGCTACGTGCTGGGCCGGACGAAGAAGGGCCGGCTGGCCCTGTCCATCGCGACCTATCTGGCGGGTCGGCGCTTCGGCCTCGAACCTCGCCAGCTCGCGGCCGAAGGGATGCGCAGGCTGGGGGAGATTCCGCAGTTCGCCGAGCTGCAGGAGCAGTTGCGAGGGGAAGTCCTTCAAGCGGGCCGCAAGGCAGTGGCTGCCGCTGCCGACCGGGGCATGAGCACACTCGCCGACGCCATCAGCGACCGCACGGCCCGGCTCGGCGAGAAGGCGGACGAGGACGAGGAAGAGGAGGAGTACGCGCCGGACGAGGAAAGCGCGGAATACGAGGACGAGGAAGAGCCGGAAGAGGAAGAACCGGAGGCCGAGTACGAAGAGGACCAGGCCGAGGAAGAGGAAGAGGAGGAGCAGCAGCCGGAATACGAATACGAGGACGAGGACGAGGAGGAAGAACCGGAGGAAGAAGAGCCGGAAGAGGCGGGGCGGCAGCGGCGCCGCAGTTCTCCGCGATCGGCTCGGTCCCGCAGGACACCTACACCGGGGGCACGTAAGAAGGCTGCTCCCGCCCATGGGGAGAGGGCTCGGACGGCGAAGGCGGCGCCGCGGAAGGCTGAACCGGCCAGGAAGACGGCGGCGAAGAAGTCGGCTCCCGCCAGGAAGACGGCGGCGAAGAAGTCCGCTCCTGCCAAGAAGCCCGCGGCCAGGAAGACGGCGGCGAAGAAGTCGGCTCCCGCCAGGAAGACGGCGGCGAAGAAGTCCGCTCCTGCCAAGAAGTCCGCGGCCAGGAAGACGACGTCATCGAAGCGAGCAGCATCCAAGCGCGTCGATCGTCGGAGGTAGCCAGCCATGACCAAGACGGAGAATGACCGAACCGGAGAGAAGGAATCGGGTGTGGGCCGGCTCCGCGAAGAGCTGTCCAACTTCCTCTCCGCACAGGTGGAGAATCTCGCCGAGAAGGCGGGTGACAAACTGACCGACGTCACCGGGAAGCTTTCCGACGTGGCCGAGACCGGTGGCTCGCTCCCTGCGATCGGCTCCCGCGTTCTTCAGGGCGAATCCCCGATGAAGGCCTTCGTCTCGGAAAAGGTCAAGGGTGTCAAGGACAGCGTTGTGGGAAAGGCCAAGGAAGCCTTTGGCGGGGGGAAAGGGAAACGCAAGTCCAGCGGCGGCAAGGTCATGAACATCATCGAGGTTCTGGATGTGGGGGTGCCTCTGCGCGACGCTTACGACTTCTGGACGCAGTACGACCAATTCAGCAGCTTCGCGAAGGGCGTTCGCGACGTCTCGAAGAGCGACGAGATGGAGAGCGACTGGAAGGTCAAAGTCGGCCCTTCCTCGCGCAGTTTCAAAGCGACCGTTCAGGAACAGATTCCTGACGACCGCATCGTCTGGACCTCCGAAGGAGCCAAGGGCACCACCCGCGGCGTGGTCAGCTTCCATGAACTGGCACCCACCCTGACTCGAATCGTCCTGGTCGTGGAGTACTACCCGTCCGGGTTCTTCGAGAAGACGGGCAACCTGTGGCGGGCCCAAGGGCGCCGCATGCGACTGGACTTCAAGAACTTCCAGCGGTACGTCACCCTCACCGATGAGGAGCCCGAAGGCTGGCGCGGTGAAATCCGTGACGGTGAAGTCGTCCTGTCCCACGAGGACGCCATGGAAGAAGAAGAGGCTGATCAGGAGGAATCCGAGGGCGAGGAGCCCGAGGGGGAAGGCGGCGGCGACGCCGGGGAAGGCGCCGACTCCGCATACGAGGACGAAACCGAAGACGAAGACGAAGACGTGTACGAGGACGAGGGCGAGGGCGCGGAGGAGGAAGAGGAAACCGAAGGCGCATACGAGGACGAGGCCGAGGAGGAGGACGAAGACGGAGTGGAGGACGAAGAGGACGAGGACCAGTCCACTTCCAGGCAGCGACGAGCGCAGAGGCGGCGCCGTGCCTGACGTCGACTTCCAGCAGAGGTCCTATCCCGTCTCCGGCCCGCAGACAACCAATCTTGCCGACATCCTCGAACGCGTTCTCGACAAAGGGATCGTGATCGCCGGGGATATCAAGATCGACCTCCTCGACATCGAGCTGCTCACTATCCGGCTGCGCCTGTTCGTGGCTTCCGTGGATACCGCGAAGAAGGCCGGAATCGACTGGTGGGAAGCCGATCCGGCACTCAGTTCGCGCGCCTTCCGCAGCGCGCTGCAGGACGAGAACCGTGAACTGCGGGAGCGTCTGGAGGCGCTCGAATCCAACACGAAGGACGAATTGCCCGAGCGGTGACCCCGCAGCGATACCCCCAGCAAGGACCGAAGGAGAACCGAGCACATGACGGAGCGCGGCCCTGAGCGTTCGGACGCCAACGCCACCTACGTGTTCGCTGTCTGCTGGAACCCGGATCCGTCGGCACTCGTCGGGCTGTCAGGTGTCACCGACGAGGCGCCCGTGAGCACCCTGCCGCTGGAGACGTTGACAGCGATCGTCCAGACCGTCCGAGCGGGCGACTTCACCCACGAAGCCTGGCAGGCGCGCCTGTGCGACCAGCGGGAACTGGAGCGATACGCACGCGCCCACCACGATGTCGTCTCCGCGGTGGCTGCCTGCTGCCCTACGGTTCCCCTGCCGATGGCCACGCTCTACCAGGGTGCGGAGAGGGCGCGGGACGCGCTTGCCCACGAGGCGGTCCGGTTCCACGCGGCGCTCAAGCGCATCGCGCACCACGCCGAATGGGGCGTGAAGGTGTACGCGCCGCCCCGCCCGCCGGACGATTCGATCCGCAGTACCACGCCGGCCGACCGATCTCGCCCGGTGCCCGGAGCCGGCCTTGCCTACCTGGATCGCAAGCGGGGCGCGCAGGAGCGTCGCGAGCGTCGTCAGGAAGAGGCGCTGCGGACGGCGGAGGCGGTGGATGCCGAAGTCCGCAGCCTTGCCACAGCGTGCCGAAGGCTGCGACTGCATGCCACCCAGCCTTCCGGGGAACAGCGGGTTCAGGTCCTCAACGCGAGCTATCTGGTGCCGGAAAGCCGCGCCGACGAGCTCACCCGACTGACACAGGCGCTGCGGGAACGGACCGGGGCGCAGATCGAGCTGTCAGGGCCGTGGGTGCCCTACTCATTCGTAGGCGAGGTGTAGATCATGACGCGGGAAGTGGCGCTCTGGGACAGCCCCGGGCCCCTGGACGGTCCTATCGGGGTGCCGCTCGTCGACCTGTTGGACCGTGTCCTGGCGACCGGCGTAGTGATCAGCGGTGACCTGGTCATCGCCATCGCCGACGTTCCGCTGGTACGACTGTCACTCCATGCCCTGCTGTCGTCCGTCAACGAACGTGTCCCGGCGCCCTGGGCGGACGGAGGCCCGCTGTGACCGGCTCCCGGCTCGACCTGGACTCCGACCAGGTGGGACGTGACCTCGTCACCCTGGTTCTCACCGTGGTCGAACTCCTCAGGCAGTTGATGGAGCGCCAGGCGATTCGCCGGGTCGAGCAGGGCGATCTCAGTGATGAACAGGCTGACGAGATCGGGACCACGCTGATGCTGCTCGATCAGCGGATGACGGAACTCTGCGAGCAACACGGAGTGCGTCCGGAGGATCTCAATCTCGACCTCGGGCCGCTCGGAACCCTTCTGCCCCAGAACTGAAGATGTTGGTCCTCGGCCCAGGTCACGGGGCCGAGGCAGTCTGATGGCCGTCCCCGGGTGCAAGGAGTCCGGCCTGCGAAGTCGTGCCCCACAGGAAGGGACGGAGTTACTCTGGAACGGAGGGAGCCCGGTTCACCATCGGAGGTCCTCATGATCGTCCTCGGAGTCGTTCTCCTCGTTGTCGGCTTGGTGGCCGGTATCGCCATCCTGTGGACCATCGGGATCATCTTGGTCGTCATCGGCATCATTCTGTGGATCCTCGGATCGGTGGGGCACGCCGTCGGCGGACGTCGGCACTACTGGTAGCGGTTGTACGCCGGGCCTTCACGTAGCATCCCCGGCCGACACGGCACCGGGCACGGTTCGCCACACCCTCGGGCCCGATCCCGCGGCGGGCCGACGTGAGCCCGACCCCCACGATGGCTGTGCCCCTTGCAGCACGCCCGCACAGGCAGCGCGCCTCGCACGCCCGCACAGGCAGCGCGCCTCGCACGCCCGCAGAGATCGAGGCGGCCGTCACGGCGGCCCCACGAACCCTGCCTGGCACAGGTGGGCCCTGCGTCAGGAGCTCCGCGTGATCGGCCCCGAGCTGTTCGTCAGGGCCATCCGAAGTTTCTTGGGAACCCGGCACAACCATCCGTACCGCCCGAGGGTCACATCAAGTGGGAGCAAAGTGCTCTCAAAGACCCAAGGGGGAAATATGCGAAACATGCGTAGTGTGGCGACCGTCGGGGCGTTAGCGGCACTGGCGGTGGGCGCCGGCACCGCGTTCAGCACGACCGCCTCCGCCGCACCCAACGTCACTCCGCAGGGTGTCTGCGGCAGTGCCTACAAGACCGTGAACTCCGCGCCCGTCGGCTCGCTGGGCACGGTCTACCTGACGTACAACTCCAAGAACGGCAAGAACTGCGTCGCGACGATCCGCGCCAACCCGGGCACGCTCAAGTACATGTCCACGTACATCTACGTCCCCGCCACCGACGAGTGGGCCGGGGACGACGGGAGCTTCTCGTCGTACGCGGGGCCTGCCTACGTGTACGGGAAGGGCTACTGCGTGAGCTGGGGCGGCAACATCGACAACGTGTACGTGTCGGTGGAGAACTCCAACTGCGCCTCCCTGAAGGAGCACCGGGTCACTGAGGTTCGCTGATCCGGCTGATCCGGTCGGTCAACCGGCCATGAGTTCCCGCGCCGCCGCCTTTCGTGGTCCGACGTTGCGGTCCTGCCGCCGAAAGGACATCGGGAAGGCGTTCACGAGCCGCAGGCGGCGCGGGATCTCACAGTGGGTCGGCATACCGACGAGCGTGCACGGTCTCACGGCCGTGGCCCGTGAGGCCGTGCACCGGCGCTTCGCAGCAGTGGCCGGGACAGCGGTCCGCTCAGCTCGATGGAGCGCAGAGCGGCCGCCAGGGTTTGCGCGACGCCATGCCTGCGCGGTCGCGCAGCCGAATACCGTGTGCGCTGCCGTCGGTGGACGTAGCAGACTCCCGGCATGGCCGACATGCGCAGATTCCGGGACGAGGTCACAGGGTGGGCCGCCGGTGGCTCCGGCAGGGCGGCGAGCGAGCTGGCGGAGCTCCAGGGGGTGCACACGGTGGTCCTGCTGGAAGGGCTGAGCGACCTCGCGGCCGTCGAGGCGCTGGCCGCGGGGCGCGGCCGTGACCTGGCGGGCGAGGGGGTGTGCGTGATGTCCATGGGCGGGGCGATGAGCGTCGGACGCTATGCGGGGCTCCTCGGGCCGTCCGGTCTGGGCCTGCGCCTGCTCGGTCTGTGCGACGAGCGGGAGAAGCCCTTCTTCGACCGGGGTCTCGACCCGGCCCGGGCCCCGCGCCCCAGCGTCTTCGTCTGCGCGGCGGATCTGGAGGACGAGCTCATCCGTGCGCTGGGCACGGCGCGGATCGAGCAGATCATCCAGGCCGCGGACGAGCTGCGCCCCTGGCAGACCTTCGTACAGCAGCCCGCCCAGCTCGGCCGGCCCCGGCACCAGCAGCTGCGGCGCTTCCTCGGCACGAAGAAGGGCCGCAAGATCCGCTACGGCCGCCTCCTTGTCGAAGCCCTCGCCCCCGACCAGGTGCCTGCCCCGCTGGACGACCTCTTCGCCACCTTGTGAGGGGTCGCTCCCGGACCTGTCGGTGGTGATCAAGTCGGGACCGTCCGCGGGACACCGCGCGGCGGCATCCGTGCGGTGCGAGACGTTCGCCCAGCTCCACCCCCGCCGACACGGGGAGCTGCTCCCTACGGGATCTCCGAGGACCCTGACCTGGTGTGACTTCTCCCACCTGCTCTTGCCGCAGCGCGGAACGCTTACCTAGTTTCGGTCGTATGTCCCACCATGGCCGCGCCTTTCCCGGAGAACCGGACGAACCCGTCGCAGCGAGTGATCCTGCAGCGGACCGTCCTGACGCCTCCCCGACGATCGACCTGGTCGTCGACCTGAGTGCACACGAACTGCTCCGGCGCGCTCATGTCCTGGACGCCCTCGGCAACGACTGGGATCCCATGGCGGCGCTGCGCGGCGAGGAAGCGGCGTACGAACTGCTGTACTCCGGTCTCAGCGCGGAGCAGCAGCGCGTGTACGACGAGCTGGTCTCGGCCGGTGTGCTTCCGGGCGGAGGCGGCGGTCATGCTGCCGCTTGACCCGCAGGCCGACGTCGGTCGCCGCGCCTGGGTGGCCTGCCCGAACTGTGACGACCGGCGCGGGTGCGCCATCTGTGAGCAGGGCCGTACCTGCTCCGACCATTGGCGCTACCTGCTCTCGAACGTCGGCAGCCTGCTCCATCTGCAGTGCCGGTCGTGCACCCACATCTGGACCCACGAGACCCACTTCGGTGCCACCCGCTCCCCGTGGGAGCGCATCACCAGCGGCCTGCGACGACGTTGATCGTGCGCCGGGGCTGACCGCGAGGTGAGCCGGGTCGCCGGTGCGGTCGTGGGCGAGGGCGGGTGAGGCCGGACGGCCGATGGGCGCCCGCTTTCGGATGACCTCTCCGTCTGTCGCCGGGGCCGGCAGGACGCCGTGGCCGAGGATCGCGGTCGGCGGTCATCCCTGCCTGCCGTTCGCCCGCCCGGAGGCAGCCGTGCACATCCTGCTCCTAGCCAGCGCGTTCAACAGTCTCACCCAGCGCGCCCACGCCGAACTGCGCGATCGCGGCCACACCGTGGCGGTCGAACTCGCCCTGCCGGGAAGCCCGTTGCCGGATGCGGTGCGGCGACACGCACCGCGGCTCATCGTGGCGCCGATGCTGAGGACGGCCATCCCCGCGGAGGTGTGGACGGCGTACACCTGTCTCGTCGTCCATCCCGGCCCGGTGGGCGACCGAGGACCGTCCTCCCTGGACTGGGCGATCCACGAGGGCGTCGAGGAGTGGGGTGTCACCGTCCTGCAGGCCGACGGCGAGATGGACGCCGGTGACCTGTGGGCCTTCGTACCGTGCCGGATTCCTCAGGTATCCAAGAGCGAGCTGTACCGGGGCGAGATCGCCGACGCCGCGATCGAGGCCGTCATGCTCGCGGTGGAGCGCTTCGCCGGGGGCACCTACGTACCGCGCAGACAGGACGCGTCAGGCACGACCGACGCTGCCGCCGCCGAGCCCGACGCCGGCCCACGCCCGCGCACACGTCCGTACCTCGACCAGAGCGTCCGGCGGATCGACTGGGCCGAGGACTCCACCCAGGACGTCCTGCGCAGGCTGAGAGCGGCCGACTCGCAGCCCGGTGTGCTGGACGTGCTGCTCGGCGGTGAATGGTATCTGCACGGTGGTCATCCGGAGAGCGTGTTGCGTGGCCGTCCGGGTGAGCTGCTGGCCACCCGGGCCGGGGCGGTCTGCCGGGCCACCAGGGACGGCGCCGTGTGGATCCCCGAGCTGCGGCCCCGGCGGGGCCCGGGGCAGCCGCCCACGTTCAAGCTGCCGGCCGTGTCGGCCCTGGGCGACCGGCTGCCGCCGCTGCCCGAGCACGCCCTGCCCCGCCTACCCGAGGCGCGTCGGCGGACCTGGTCGGACATCCGCTACCGGGAGGACGGGACCGTCGGCTTCCTCTCGTTCTCCTTCCCCGGCGGCGCCATGAGCACCGAGCAGTGCCGCCGTCTGCTGGACGCCTACCGGGAAGCGTGCGCGCGGCCCACGTCGGTGCTGGTGCTGGGCGGCGAACGGGACTTCTTCTCCAACGGGATCCACCTCAACGTCATCGAGGCCGACGACGACCCCGCCGCCGAGTCCTGGGCGAACATCAACGCCATCGACGATCTGGTCGAGGCAGTCCTGACGACGACGGACCGGCTGGTGGTCGCGGCGGTCGCCGGCAACGCCGCGGCGGGCGGGGTGATGCTCGCCCTGGCGGCCGACGAGGTGTGGTGCCGCTCGGGAGCCGTGCTGAACCCGCACTACCGTCTGATGGGCCTGTACGGCTCGGAGTACTGGACGCTCACGCTGCCGCGCAGGGTGGGCCCCGCGACGGCCGAGCGGCTCATGCGGGAGGCACTGCCGGTGGGCTCGGCGAGCGCGCTGCGCGTCGGGCTCGTCGACCGGGTGGTGGACTGCGGTCCTGACGCGTTCGCACGGGAGGTCGGCGGCCTCGCGGCGCGTCTGGCGGCGCTTCCGGCGACGGCGTCGCGGATCGCCGCGAAGAAGACGGAGCTGGACCGGCTGGAGAGCGCCACCCCGCTGGCAGGCTTCCGCGCAAAGGAGCTGGCCCGGATGCGCCGGACCTTCGACGACCCGGACGCCCCGTACCACGCCCTGCGCCGCTCCTTCGTGCACAAGTCGCGGCCGACGTGCACCCCGCCGCACCTCGGTCCCGCCCCGGTTGCGTGAACCGGCCCGATCCCCTCCACCGCCCGCGTCACTGGAACGGCCCTCGATGGCATCTCGTCACGGCCGATCGGCTGATACGAAGAAGAACGATGGTCGAAATGAAGGCTTTCATCCCTAACCTCCCCAGGAGGCGGTCCCATGACTGAGGCGACGCCGGCAACAGTCGTCACCGCGAACGCGGACGGCGCGTCCGCCGACGAGACACCCACGATCCACATTCTCTGGATCAACGCGGGGCTCAGCTGCGACGGCGACTCAGTCGCGTTGACGGCGGCCATGCAGCCCAGCATCGAGGAGATCGTGCTCGGTGTGCTGCCGGGCCTTCCGAAGATCGCCGTCCACTGGCCGCTCATCGACTTCGAATGCGGTCCCGTCGGCGGCTCGGACACGTTCATCGAGTGGTTCTTCAAGGGGGAACGGGGCGAGATCGACCCGTTCGTCCTGGTCGTCGAGGGCTCCATCCCCAACGAGTCGATCAAGCCCGAGGGCTACTGGTGCGGCTTCGGCGACAACCCGGAGACCGGCCAGCCGATCACCACCAGCGAGTGGATCGACCGGCTCGCCCCGAAGGCGCTGGCGGTCGTCGCCATCGGCACCTGCGCCACCTACGGCGGCATCCATGCCATGGCGGGCAACCCGACCGGTGCCATGGGCGTGCCGGACTACCTCGGCTGGGACTGGAAGTCCCACGCCGGCATCCCCATCGTGTGCGTCCCGGGCTGTCCGATCCAGCCCGACAACTTCTCCGAGACGCTCACCTATCTGCTCTATCAGGCGGCCGGCTCCGCCCCGATGATCCCGCTGGACGACAAACTGCGTCCCACCTGGCTGTTCGGGGCCACCGTGCACGAGGGCTGCGACCGTGCGGGCTACTACGAACAGGGCCAGTTCGCCCTGTCGTACGACTCGCCGACGTGCCTGGTCAAGCTCGGCTGCTGGGGCCCGGTCGTCAAGTGCAACGTGCCCAAGCGCGGCTGGATGAACGGCATCGGCGGCTGCCCCAACGTCGGCGGCATCTGCATCGCCTGCACCATGCCCGGGTTCCCCGACAAGTTCATGCCGTTCATGGACGAGCCCCCCGGCGCCAAGCTCTCCAGCAACGCCAGCGGGGCGTACGGCGCCGTCGTCCGCAAGCTCCGGTCGATCACCGCCAAGACCGTGGACAAGGAGCCCAAGTGGCGCCGTACCGGAGACAAGATCACCACTGGATACCGGCCCCCGTGGTGAGCCGTCGAAGCGACCGAAGCGGCCGAGGCGGCCGCGAGTAGTCCGCTCCCCGCTTCGCGCACCCCCCACCTCAACCTCCGCGCAATGACGCAACGAAGGGCACGCACACAGATGGCACCCAAGACGAAGACGGCCGGCGACGGCAGCGGCCTGGTGGAGATGGCCTGGGATCCGATCACCCGGATCGTGGGCAGCCTGGGCATCCACACGAAGATCGACTTCAAGCAGAAGCGGGTCGCGGAGTGCTACAGCACGTCGTCGGTCTTCCGCGGCTACAGCGTCTTCATGCGCGGCAAGGACCCCCGCGACGCCCACTTCATCACCAGCCGCATCTGCGGGATCTGCGGCGACAACCACGCCACCTGCTCGGTGTACGCGCAGAACATGGCGTACGGCGTGAAGCCCCCGCACCTCGGCGAGTGGATCATCAACCTCGGCGAGTCCGCGGAGTACATGTTCGACCACAACATCTTCCAGGAGAACCTGGTCGGGGTCGACTACTGCGAGAAGATGGTCAAGGAGACCAACCCCGGCGTCCTCGAACTCGCCGAACGCACCGAGGCCCCGCACGCCGCGGAACACGGCTACCGCACGATCGCCGACATCATGCGCTCGCTCAACCCCCTGGAGGGCGAGTTCTACCGCGAGGCCCTCCAGGTCAGCCGCTACACGCGCGAGATGTTCTGCCTGATGGAGGGCCGCCACGTGCACCCGTCCACGCTCTACCCGGGCGGCGTCGGCACCATCGCCTCCGTACAGCTCTTCACGGACTACATGAGCCGCCTCATGCGGTACGTCGAGTTCATGAAGCGCGTCGTCCCCCTGCACGACGACCTGTTCGACTTCTTCTACGAGGCCCTGCCCGGGTACGAGGAAGTGGGCCGCCGCCGCGTCATGCTCGGCTGCTGGGGCGCGCTCAACGACCCCGAGTACTGCGACTTCACCTACGCCAACATGACCGACTGGGGACGGAAGATGTTCGTCACCCCGGGCGTCGTCGTCGACGGCAAACTGGTCACCAACGACCTCACCGAGATCAATCTCGGCATCCGCATCCTGCTGGGCAGCTCCTACTACGAGGACTGGCAGGGCCAGGAGCAGTTCGTCACCCACGACCCGCTCGGCAACCCGGTGGACCCGCGCCACCCGTGGAACCAGCACACCATCCCCGCCCCGCAGAAGCGCAACTTCGACGACAAGTACAGCTGGGTCATGTCACCCCGCTGGTTCGACGGCAAGGACCACCTCGCCCTGGACACCGGCGGCGGCCCTATCGCCCGCCTGTGGTCCACCGCCCTGTCCGGGCTCGTCGACATCGGGTACATCAAGGCCACCGGCCACAGCGTGGTCATCAACCTGCCCCGCACCATGACCAAGCCGGAGACCACCTTCGAGTGGAAGATCCCGAAGTGGTCCAACGCCCTGGAACGCAACCGCGCCCGCACCTACTTCCAGGCGTACGCCGCCGCCGTCGCCCTGCACTGCGCGGAGAAGGGCCTGGCGGAGGTCCGCGCCGGACGCACGCAGACCTGGGAGAAGTTCGAGGTCCCGGACGAGGGCATCGGCGTCGGCTTCACCGAGGCGGTCCGCGGCGTCCTCTCCCACCACATGGTGATCCGCGACGGCAAGATCGCCAACTACCACCCGTACCCGCCGACCCCCTGGAACGCCAGCACCAGGGACACCTTCGGCACGCCCGGCCCGTACGAGGACGCCGTGCAGAACACGCCCATCTTCGAGGAGAACACCCCGGAGAACTTCAAGGGCATCGACATCATGCGCGCCGTCCGCAGCTTCGACCCCTGTCTGCCCTGCGGCGTCCACATGTACGTCGGCGGCGGCAAGACCGTGAAGTCGATGCACGTGCCCACCGGCCTGAGCGGACTGGGCGGATGAGCGCGCCGACGGCGGCACGGCCCGTCAACGCCGAACAGACCGGACGCCGTGTCGAGGAGGTGCTGGACCGCCTGGCCGCGAGCGGGGACCCGGCCGCCGCCACGGCGGCGGAGGAACTCGTCCGCTCCCTGATGGACTTCTACGGTGCCGGCCTGGCCCGCATCCTCCACCTGCTGTCCTCCGCGCCCGGGAAACCGTCGGCGGGACTGCTCGGCGACGAACTGGTCGCGAGCCTGCTCGTCCTGCACGACCTGCACCCCGAGGACCGGGACACCCGCATCGTCCGCGCCCTCGACAGCGTCCGCGAACACACCCTGGACGTCGTGGACTTCGACGAGGAGAGCGGCACGCTGCGGGTGCGCGCCAGAGCGGGCGGCGGTTGCGGTTGCGGATCCGAGGCGGATGCCCGGCAGGCCGCCGAAGCGGCGCTCGCCTGCTTCGCACCAGAGGTCAGGGCCGTCGACGTGGCGACAGCACCCGCCGGGCCCACGCTCCTCCAGATCAGCACGGCACCGACGGGGGCCCGATGACCGCGGCCACCGTCGGTCTGAGAAGGTTCCTGACAGAGCGTCCGCCGCAGCCGGAGCGGTGCGAGCTGTGCGCGGTGGCGGTGCCCGAGGACCACCGCCACCTGGTCGACACCGAGAAACGCGCCCTCGTCTGCGCCTGCGCCCCCTGCGCGCTGCTGATGGAACAGCCGGGTGCCGCCGCGGGCCGCTTCCGGACGGTCCCGGGTCGCTACCTCACCGACCCCGGACACCGCCTGGACGACAGCGCGTGGGAGGCGTTGCAGATCCCGGTCGGTGTCGCCTTCCTCTTCCGCAACGCGGCGCTCGACCGGTTGGTCGCCCTCTACCCGAGCCCGGCCGGAGCCACCGAGAGCGAGCTCGAACCGGCCACCTGGGAGGAGGTCCTCGGCGGCAGCCACCTCGCCGAACTCCTCGAACCCGACGTGGAGGCGCTGCTGCTGCGCCGCACCGACGGACGCTGCGAGACCCACCTCGTGCCGATCGACATCTGCTACGAACTCGTCGGCCGCATGCGCCTGTTGTGGCAGGGCTTCGACGGCGGAGCCGAGGCACGCGCCGCTCTGGACGCGTTCTTCGCGGATGTCGCGCGCCGCGCCCGGCCCGTGGGCGAGCCGGGGGCCCCGACGAACAAGTCGTCGCGCCCGTCGGACGAGGCGGTGCGGCCATGACGGAGTTCTCCTTCGCCTGCACCGGCGTCCGCGCCGACCGCTACGCGGCCGGACCCACCCTCGTCTTCCGGCTGCGCGTCACCGCCGCCGACAACGCACGCGTGCACGCTCTCGCCCTGCGCTGCCAGATCCGCATCGAACCCGCCCGCCGCGGCTACGAGCCCGCCGAGGCCGACGGGCTGGCGGACCTCTTCGGCGAGCGCTCACGCTGGGGCAGCACCCTCCAGCCGGTGCAGTTCGCCCAGGTCTCGGTCATGGTCCCGAGCTTCACCGGAGAGATCGAGACCGACCTCGTGGTGCCCTGCACCTACGACATGGAGATCGCCGCCACCCGCTACCTCACCGCCCTCACCGACGGCGAGGTCCCCCTGCTGATGCTCTTCTCCGGCACGGCCTTCACCGGCGACGCCGGCTTCCGGGTCGAACCTGTCCCGTGGGACCGGGAGGCGGCCTTCCGGATGCCGGTCGCCGCCTGGCGGGAGATGGTCGAGCAGCACTTTCCCGGGTGCGGCTGGATCCGGCTGCCGCGCGACACCATGGACGCCCTCCTCGCCTACCGCTCCCGGCGTGCGCTGCCCTCCTGGGAAGCGACCCTCAAGGCCCTGCTCGACGGCGTCGACGACGCCGACCCGCCCGCGAGCGACCCGTTCCGCGCGCTCACCGGCACCACCGGAAGGACCGACCCGTGACCGTCACCGCGTTCGCCGCCGAGACCGAGGAGCGGTTCGCCCTCGCCCGGCAGGTGGCCGACGCCGTCCTCTTCGAGGGCTATGTGCTCTACCCGTACCGCGCATCGGCGGCCAAGAACCGGCTGCGCTGGCAGTTCGGAGTGCTCGTGCCGCCCGCCTGGGGCGCCGAGAGCGAGGAGCACGACTTCCAGCACACCGAATGCCTGATGGAACCGAAAGCGGGCGCGACCCTCTCGGTCGAGATGCGTTTCCTGCACGCCCGTCGGCGCACGGTCCAGCGGATCCGCCCGGACGGCGGCTTCGACACCGTCGCCGAACTCGACCTCGACGACCGGGTGCTGGTGCCCTGGGACGAGGGGATCGAGGAACGTGTCGAGGTGATCGCGCCGGTGGACCAACTCCTCGGCGACGGCGTCACCCACCCCTTCCGGCTCCCGGCCCGGGAGGACACCGCACCCGTCCTGGACGCGGCCGGCCGTACCGTCGGCCGACTGCTCCGGCGGCGCGAGGAGATCAGCGGGACGGTCAGGCTGTCCGCCCGCGAACTCGACGGTCCCTACCGGACCCTGCGGCTGACCGCCGTCGTCGAGAACACCAGCGACTGGACACCGCCCGAGGGCCGCGCCGCCGACCGGGACGCGGCGCTGCCGCACTCCCTGGTGGCCACCCACCTCCTCATGGCCCTCAGCGCCGGATCGTTCCTGTCGATGACCGATCCTCCCGAGTGGGCGAAGGGCGCGGTCGCCGCCTGCCGCAACCTGCACACCTGGCCCGTACTCGCCGGCGAACCCGGCCGGTCCGACCTCGTGCTGTCCTCGCCGATCATCCTGGAGGACCATCCGGCCATCGCCCCGGAGAGCCCCGGCGCGCTCTACGACGCCACCGAGATCGACGAGATCCTCGCGCTGCGCACGGCGGCCCTCACCGACGAGGAGAAACGGGAGGCCCGGGGCACCGACGAACGGGCGGCCGCCGTGATCGAACTCGCGGACTCGATGCCGGCAGAGGTGCTGGAGCGGCTGCACGGAGCGGTACGGAGGCTGCGCGAGGTGACCGGCCCCGGCCCTGTCGCCTCGACCGACGGCTTCCCCGACGAGTACGGGGTGCAGCGGCCCGACACGCCCTGGTGGGACCCCGCGAGCGACGCGGGCTTCGACCCGTCGCGGGACCGTGTGGTCGTGGACGGCCGGTCGGTGGGCCAGGGCAGCCGCGTCGAGTTGCACCCGGGCCTGCGGCACACCGACGCGCAGGACATCTTCCTGCGGGGCCGCACCGCCAAGGTCGAGGCGGTGCTGCACGACGTCGACGGCGGGGTGCACCTGGCCGTCACGGTGGAGGGCGACCCGGGTGCCGACATCCGCCGGGAGCAGGGACGCTTCCTGTACTTCCAGCCCGACGAGGTCACCCCGCTGGAGGACGACGTATGAACCACTCAGCGCGGTCGGGCCCCAGGACTCTGGTCGCCGGCATCGGCAACATCTTCCTCGGCGACGACGGCTTCGGTGTGGAGACCGCGCGCCGGCTCGCCGGGCGCGACCTGCCCGGCCACGTCGAGGTCGTGGACATCGGGGTGCGCGGCGTGCACCTCGCCTATCAGCTGCTGGACGGCTACGACACCCTTGTCCTCGTGGACGCCACGGCACGCGGCGAAGCCCCCGGCACGCTGTACGTGATCGAACACGATGTCGGCGGCCCGAACCCGTCGCCGGGCGCCCCCGCGCTGGACGGCCACCGGATGACCCCCGACACCGTCCTGGCGCTGCTGGGCACGCTCTGCGCCGGAACCGGCGCGGAGCCGCCACGCCGCGTCCTGGTCGTCGGGTGCGAACCGGCCTCGGTGGACGAACGCATCGGTCTCAGCGCGCCGGTGTCCGATGCCGTACCGGAGGCGGTCCGGCTGATCGAAGAGTTGCTGCGGAACGGTGAGCCGTCCGTGGCGCAGGCCTCAACCGCTGAGGCCCCGACATGAGGAGATACGGGATGAAGAAGATCGTCATCGGTGGAGCGGCCCTTGCCGCCATGGTCGCCATCGCCGCAGAGGTGCTGCCGGATGTCAGGCGCTATCTGCGGATCCGACGGATGTGAACCGGGGCGCCACCCCGTGCACCGTGCGGTTGCGTCGAACGGCGTACCTGCCGCCCCGTGACGGCGTGCCGGGCCCTGCGACCCGGGTGTGCAGGCCTGTAATGAACCCCGGCGGGAGCGGTCGGCGGAAGGACGAGGACCCATGCACGAGATGTCCGTCGCGCTGGCCGTCGTCGACCAGGTCGTGGAGGCCGCCGAGCGGGCCGGGGACGTCACGGCGGTGCGTTCGGTACGGCTCCAGGTGGGTGAACTGGCCGGTGTCGTACCCGATGCGCTCGCCTTCAGCTTCGAACTGGCCTGCGCCGGAACCCTGCTGGAGGGCGCCGAACTGGTCACCGAAGCGGTGCCGGGGCGGGCCCGCTGCACTCCCTGCGCACACGAATGGGCCGTCGGCATGCCGCCCCGGCTGACCTGCCCCGCGTGCGGCGGGACGCGTACCGACCTGCTCGCGGGCCGGGAACTGCAGATCGTCGACGTGCGCTGGGAGGACGGCGGCCCCGCGCACGTGCCCAACCGCGAACCGATCTCCGAGGAGCGCTGAACCATGTGCCGTGTCGCCGACCTGCGCCAAGCCGTACTCGCGAAGAACGACGCGAGCGCCCATGAACTGCGCGCCGCCCTCACGGCCCGAGGCACCGCGGTCGTCAACCTGCTGTCCAGTCCGGGCAGCGGCAAGACCGCGCTGCTGGAACAGGAACTGCTGCGGGCACGCGAGCGGTCCGTTCCCGTGGCGGCGCTCAGCGCCGATCTCGCCACCGAGAACGACGCGGTCCGCCTGGCGCGTTCGGGCGTCCCGGTCAAGCAGGTGCTCACCGACGGACTGTGCCATCTGGAGGCCGGAATGCTCGCCGGGCACCTCGACGGGTGGCTGCCCGACGACACCCGGCTGCTGTTCGTGGAGAACGTCGGCAACCTCGTCTGCCCTGCCTCCTACGACCTGGGGGAGACGCTGAGGGTCACGCTCGCCTCCGTGACGGAGGGCGAGGACAAGCCGCTCAAGTACCCCACCGCGTTCGGCCTGGCCCAGCTGGTCGTGGTCACCAAGACCGACCTCGCGGAGGCCGTCGAATTCGACGAGGTCGCGTTCCGCGCGAACGTGCAGCAGGTCAACCCGGGAGTCGAGGTGGTCATGACCTCGGCACGCCGGGGGCGGGGAGTCGGCGCGCTGCTCGACAGGGCGATGGCGGCCGTGGACGGCGCACTCGTCCACTCGCCGGTCATGGCCCGGCAGCCGCACCACCACGGTCACACGCACGCGCACCCGGAGGCCACCGGTGCCATGGCCCGCGCCCACCCGTGAGCGGTCCGCAGGCCCCGGCCCTCGTCGCCGAGGGCACGCCGCTACGGCGCCGGATCACCGTCCGGGGAGTGGTGCAGGGTGTCGGCTTCCGGCCCTACCTGTACGGCCTCGCCACCGAACTCGCCCTGGCCGGACACGTGAGCAACACTCCCGAGGGCGTCGTCGTGGAAGTCGAGGGCACGGCGTCGGCCGTGGCCGGGTTCTGTGACCGGATCGCCGCCCAGGCACCCCCACTGGCCCGCGTCGATTCCGTCGAGCACCGGGAGATGCCTCCCGTCGGTGGCACCGCGTTCACCATCCTGGCCTCCCGCGCCGACGGACGGGCCCGCACCCTGGTCTCCCCGGACTCCGCCACCTGCGCCGACTGCCTCGCCGAGCTGGCCGACCCGGCGGACCGGCGCCACCGCCACCCGTTCGTCAACTGCACCCACTGCGGCCCGCGCTTCACGATCGTCACCGGCGTGCCCTACGACCGTGCCGGCACGACCATGGCGGGCTTCACGATGTGCCCCGACTGCGCCCGCGAGTACGCGGATCCGGCCGACCGACGTTTTCACGCGCAGCCGGTCGCCTGCCCGGCCTGCGGGCCGCGGCTGCGGCTGGTCGCCGGACAGGAGCCGGGGCGCAGGGGTGTCGGCGAGGCGGACCCGGTCACCGAGGCACGCGCACTGCTGAGGCGGGGCGCGATCCTCGCCGTGAAGGGCCTGGGTGGCTACCACCTGGCCTGCGACGCCACGAACCAGGCGACCGTCGCCCTGCTACGGCGCCGGAAGGCGCGCGGGGACAAGCCGTTCGCCGTCATGGCCAGGACGGCTGACGATGTCCGGCACCTCGTGCGGCTGAGCCCCGAGGAGCGGAACCTGCTCGAGGACCGGGCCAGACCGGTCGTACTGGTCAGGCGCCGTCCGCACGCTCTGGGGGATCCGTGGCCCGCCGAGGCCGTCGCGCCCGGCAGCCCCGATCTCGGCGTGATGCTGCCGTACACGCCCCTGCACCATCTGCTGCTCGGCCTGCCCGGTGACGCGGACGGTCCCCGGCTGCTCGTCATGACCAGCGGCAACGTGTCCGGTGAGCCGATCGTCACCGACGACACCGAGGCGCTGGAGCGGCTCGCGCACCTGGCCGACGCCTGGCTCACACACGACCGGCCGATCCACGTCCCGTGCGACGACTCCGTGGTCCGGGTCTGCGACGGGCAGCCGCTGATGATCCGCCGTTCGCGTGGTCACGCGCCGTTGCCGCTCACCCTCCCGCTGCCCGTGCGGCCGGCCCTCGCCGTCGGCGGAGACCTGAAGAACGTCTTCTGCCTGGGGTCGGGCCGCCAGGCCTGGCTGTCGGCGCACATCGGCGACATGGACGACGTCGGCACGCAGCGGGCCTTCGAGCGCGCGGCGGCGCAGTTGGAGTCGATCACGGGAGTACGGCCCGAGACCCTGGCCTCCGACCGGCATCCGGGCTACCGCTCCGCCGGATGGGCCGACCGCAACGCGGCACACCGGCCCGTCGTGCGTGTCCAGCACCATCACGCGCACGTCGCCGCCGCGATGGCGGAACACGGGCTGGACGGCGCCCGGCCGGTGATCGGCGTCGCCTTCGACGGCACGGGCCACGGCGACGACGGCGCTGTCTGGGGCGGCGAGTTCCTGCTCGCCGACTACGACCGCTTCACCCGGTTCGGGCACCTCGCGTACGTCCCGATGCCCGGTGGCGACGCCGCGGTGCGTCGGCCGTACCGCATGGCGCTGGCCCACCTGAGGACGGCCGGGATCGGCTGGTCCGACGATCTCGCCTGTACCGCCGCCTGCCCGCCCGACGAACTCCGCGTCCTGGAGCGGCAGTTGCAGCGTGGTCTGAACTGTGTCCCCACGTCCAGCATGGGCCGGCTCTTCGACGCCGTGTCCTCGCTGGCCGGTGTGTGCCACCGAGCCGGATACGAGGCGCAGGCCGCCGTCGAGCTGGAGGGCGCGGCTCTGCGCGCCCCGGCCGGCGACACCACGGCGTACGCCTTCGCCCTGCACGCGTCGGAGGAGAGCGGGGGCGGCGCCGTACGGGCCGATCCGGCACCCGTATTCGCGGCGATCGTCCGTGACCTGCGTGCGGGCATCGGGGCGGCCCTCGTCGCGGCTCGCTTCCACCGGGGTGTGGTCGCTCTGGTGCACGCGATGTGCGTGCTGGCGCGCGAGCGGCACGGTCTGGACACGGTGGCCCTGACGGGAGGCGTGTTCGCCAACACGCTGCTCTCCTCGGCCTGCGCCACCGGCCTGCGCGAGGACGGCTTCACGGTCCTGCGGCACCACCTGGTGCCGCCCAACGACGGCGGCCTGGCGCTGGGCCAGCTGATGGTGGCCGCCCGGACCACACCCACACCCGCGCCCACCGACTGAGCGACGCGCGACCCACAGCGAGGAGAGGCTCATGTGCCTGGCGGTACCCGGCAGAGTGCTGGACATCGAGGAACGGGACGGCACCCGGATGGCCACCGTCGACTTCGGCGGTGTCGTCAAGGAGGTGTGTCTGGAGTATCTGCCCGACCTTCAGGTCGGCGAGTACGCCATCGTCCACGTCGGGTTCGCCCTGCAACGGCTGGACGAGGAATCGGCGCGCCAGACGCTCGAACTTTTCGCCGAACTCGGCATGTTGCAGGAGGAGTTCGGCGACCCCTGGGAGATGGCGGCGGTGGAGGCGGGCGTGGACCCGGCGGAAGAGGTGCGCAACCAGTGAAGTACATCGACGAGTTCCAGGACCCCGAGCTGGCGCGTCGGCTCCTCGACGACATCCACGCCACGGTGACCAGGCCGTGGGCGCTGATGGAGGTGTGCGGAGGGCAGACGCACAGCATCATCCGGCACGGCATCGACCAACTCCTGCCGGATCAGGTCGAGTTGATCCACGGGCCGGGCTGCCCGGTGTGCGTGACCCCGCTAGAGGTGATCGACAAGGCGCTGGAGATCGCCTCGCGGCCGGAGGTGATCTTCTGCTCCTTCGGAGACATGCTGCGTGTGCCGGGCACCGGCCGGGACCTGTTCCAGGTCCGTGGGGAAGGCGGTGACGTGCGTGTCGTCTACTCGCCGCTCGACGCGCTGCGGATCGCGCAGCAGAACCCGGACCGTGAGGTGGTGTTCTTCGGCATCGGCTTCGAGACGACGGCACCCCCCAACGCCATGACGGTCCATCAGGCCCGGAAGCTGGGCATCAAGAACTTCAGCATGCTCGTGTCCCACGTCCGCGTGCCCCCGGCCATCGAGGCGATCATGTCCTCGCCGAAGTGCCGTGTTCAGGGCTTTCTCGCGGCGGGGCACGTCTGCAGCGTGATGGGAGTGGGGGAGTACCCGGGACTCGCGGAGCGTTTCCGCGTGCCGATCGTCGTGACCGGCTTCGAGCCACTGGACATCCTCGAAGGCGTACGCCGGGCCGTCCACCAGCTGGAACGCGGCGAGCACACCGTCGACAACGCCTACGCCCGCGCCGTCCGCCCGGAGGGCAACCCCGCCGCACGAGCCATGCTGGAGGACGTCTTCGAGGTCACCGACCGCGCATGGCGCGGTATCGGGGTGATCCCCGGCAGCGGGTGGCGGCTGGCGTCGAAGTACCGCGACCACGATGCCGAGCACCGCTTCGCGGTCGGCGGGATCCGGACCGCCGAACCCGCCGAGTGCCGTAGCGGAGAGGTCCTGCAGGGGCTGCTCAAGCCGCACGAGTGCGAGGCCTTCGGCACCCTGTGCACCCCTCGTACGCCGCTGGGGGCCACGATGGTCTCCAGCGAGGGCGCCTGCGCGGCGTACTACCTCTACCGGCGCCTGGACCTGCCCACCACCACGACGGTCCGGGAGGCGAGCCCCGTTGTTTGACACCACCGATCTCACCGCCCCCGCCGCCCTGGACATCGAGGCATGGACCTGTCCGGCACCGGTGCGGGACCGGCCGCGTGTCGTGATGGGCCACGGCGGAGGCGGAGTCCTGTCCGCCGAACTGGTCCAGCAGATCTTCGCACCGGCCTTCGGGGGCGAGGTGCTGGCCCAGATGGGTGATGCCGCCGTCCTCGCGCTGGGTGGAGCCCGGCTGGCGTTCTCCACCGACTCGTACGTGGTACGGCCGCTGTTCTTCCCCGGTGGCAGCATCGGCGACCTGGCGGTCAACGGAACCGTCAACGACCTCGCCATGAGCGGTGCCCGTGCCGCCTACCTCTCCTGCGGATTCATCCTGGAGGAGGGCGTCGAGCTGGACGTGGTCACCCGGGTGTCCCAGGCGCTGGGTGCGGCCGCGCGCACCGCCGGTGTGGAGGTGGCCACCGGCGACACCAAGGTGGTGGAGGCAGGCCACGGCGAC
Source organism: Streptomyces europaeiscabiei (assembly GCF_036346855.1). NCBI lineage: Bacteria > Bacillati > Actinomycetota > Actinomycetes > Kitasatosporales > Streptomycetaceae > Streptomyces > Streptomyces europaeiscabiei. The sequence continues at coordinate 407,807 of NZ_CP107841.1, read as the reverse complement.
GGGATCTTCATCAACACGGCGGGCATCGGACTCGTCCCGGCGGGCGTGGACCTGCGTCCCCAGCGGGTCGTCCCGGGCGACGTGGTGATCGTCAGCGGCGCCATCGGTGTCCACGGGATCGCGATCATGAGCGTGCGCGAGGGCCTGGAATTCGGTGTGGAGATCAAGAGCGACTGCGCGGCGCTCGGCGGCCTCGTCGACGCCATGCTCGCCGTCACCCCTGATCTGCACGTCCTGCGCGACCCCACCCGAGGCGGCCTGGCGGCCGCGCTCAACGAGATCGCAGCGGCCTCCGGGGCAGGGGTGGTGATCCGGGAACGCGACGTCCCGGTGCCGTCGGCCGTGGCCAATGCCTGCGCCATTCTCGGACTGGACCCCATGTACATCGCCAACGAGGGCAAGCTCGTGGCCTTCGTCCCGCGCGAGCACGCCGACGCCGTCCTCGAGGCGATGCGAGCCCATCCTCTGGGCGCCGACTCCGTGATCATCGGTGAGGCCGTCGAGGCGCATCCCGGCATGGTCGTGGCCCGCACCGGACTGGGGGGAACACGGGTGGTCGATCTGCCGATCGGGGAACAGCTGCCGCGGATCTGCTGACACGACACGGGCCTCGCTGCCTCGCGCGGCGAGGAGCCGACCGTTCGCGGGCGCCGAAAAGCCCTAGGGCTGCCCCAGGCCGCTTCTGATGGCTCTTGGTCGGAGATCATCCGGCCGATCGGCGCCGCGCGAGGTGACTCGTGAGGCGCTGCTGCCTCACCGGACTCGTCCGTAACCGCTCACGAACGGCTTCAAGAGCCGTCAGAAACGGCCTAGCCCAGGCCTAGCCCTGCCGACGGCCGGACGGCGGGGAGGGCGGTGAGTCCTGCGGGTCCACGCCGGTCGAGGAGGAAGCGTCCCTGGTGCCGCTGGGACGCTGGGACCGGCCCCTGCGTCCGGTGTCGTGTCGGCCCTTCTCGTCCGAGTCGCCGTATTCCTCGCCGCGTGCCCCGTGGCTCTTCACCGTGTCACCAGGGACGGCCTTCTTCTCCTCCGCGGACTTCGTCCGGCCCCGGCCCCGTTCCTCGGCGTGCTCGGCCGCACGGAAGGAGCGGTGGGCGCTCGGATTGTCCTGCTGGTGTGTCTCGTCCACATCGGGCGACCAGCCGTGTTGTTCGGTGCCCTCGTGACGGCTCGGGCCCTTTCCGTGCGGTGGCTCGGACGAACGTGATTTCTTCGACATGGCCGACCTGCCTGTTCATGGTCGATGGGGACGCCGGTCGTGCGTCGCCGCGATGGTTCAAGTATCCCTTCTTGTAATATTTCGGGCATATTGCGCCTGTGTCGAAGTCCGTCGCTCACGCGGCGCAGAGGTGGCTACTGCGCAGCGTGAGGCGCCGCTGCCGCTGCAGGGCCGCGCCGATGTGCTGCGGCCGAGGCAGAGCGCGATCCGTCAGTCATGTCGGCCGACGTTGAGCCGGGCGGCCTGGCGCGTCAGGTGGTCACGCTCGGCGAGGTTGGGTGCCTTCCGGGCCGCCTCGGCATACAGCTGAGCGGCCCTCGCCAGGTCGCCGTCGCGCTCGTGGAGGTACGCCGCCACCGCTGTGTGACGCGGCAGTGAGTCGTCCAGTGCCGCGAGCGCCGCCAGGCCGGCGCGTGGTCCGTCTGCCTCACCCACGGCCACGGCGCGGTTCAGCCGGACGACCGGGCTGTCGGTCAGGCGCGCGAGCTCGTCGTACCACTCGACGATCTGCACCCAGTCGGTCTCCTCGGCTGTGCGTGCGTCGGCGTGGAGTGCCGCGACGGCGGCCTGGGCCTGGAACTCGCCCAGCCGGTCCCGGGCGAGGGCCGCCTGCAGGATCTCGACGCCCTCGACGATCGACTTCGTGTCCCACCGGCCGCGGTCCTGCTCGGCGAGCGGCACCAGGCTGCCGTCGGGCGTGGTCCGGGCGGCGCGCCGGGCGTGGTGGAGCAGCATGAGGGCGAGCAGCCCTGCCACCTCGGGGTGGTCGATCGCGGCCGCGAGCTGCCGGGTGAGCCGGATGGCCTCGGCGGCGAGGTCGACGTCGCCGGAGTAGCCCTCGTTGAAGACCAGGTAGAGGACGCGCAACACGGTGGCGACGTCGCCGGGCTGGTCGAAGCGTATTCCGGAGACGGTGCGCTTGGCCCGGCTGATGCGCTGCGCCATGGTCGCCTCGGGCACCAGATAGGCCTGGGCGATCTGGCGGGTGGTCAGCCCGCCGACGGCGCGCAAGGTGAGCGCGACCGCGGAGGACGGTGTCAACGACGGGTGGGCGCACAGGAAGTAGAGCTGAAGGGTGTCGTCCACCCCGGGGGCGGGGCCGGGCGTCGGCTCCTCGTCGACGAGGCCCTCACGCCGGCGGCGGGCGGCGTCCGCGCGGGTCGCGTCGAGGAACTTGCGCCAGGCCACGGTGACCAGCCAGCCCTTGGCGTCCCGTGGCGGGTCGGCGGGCCACACGCGGACCGCCTCGATCAGCGCCTCCTGTACGGCGTCCTCGGCCGCCGCGAAGTCGGCTCCGCGGCGGACGAGGACGGCGAGCACGCTCGGTGTGAGGCTCCGGAGCAGGGCCTCGTTCATCGGTGAGGTCACTCCGTGATGGTGGGCGGCGCGGTCAGGAACGGGCGCAGTTCCAGCCACTCATGGATCGGCTTCCCGCCCGCCCCGGGGGCCGCCGACAGCTCTCCGGCCAGCGCGACGGCACGCTCGTAGCTGTCGACGTCGATCACCATCCAGCCGGCGATCAGGTCCTTCGTCTCGGCGAACGGGCCGTCGGTGACCGGCGGGCGTCCCTGGCCGTCGTAGCGGACGAACGTCCCCTCGGGGGCGAGCGCCTGACCGTCGACGAACTCGCCGGTCTTCTCCAGCCGGTCCGCGAAGTCCTGCATGTACTGCATGTGGGCCGAGATCTCCTCCGGCGTCCACCGGTCCATGGGTACGTCGTTCACTGCGGCCGGTGCGCCGCGGTAGTGCTTGAGCAACAGGTACTTGGCCATGGTCGTTCTCCTTGGTGCTGATGCGGCCCATTGTGGTCGCGTTCACGGCGGGGACGGAGCCGGGCGCGGGTTCTCGACATCGGCGGCCAAGTTTTTTTGGGGTTCTGGTGGATGCACCCGGGTGAGCCGTCTTCTGGCAGGTACCTGCCGACGGGTCGAGAGGGAGCCGCAGGGTGAGTGGCCGGCGTGCACGTGCCCGAAATGGCCTGGGAACGCCTGTAAGGATCAGCATCGTATGCAAGAAAAAAGTGGTGAAGCGGGTCAGCGGGAGCGGAATGCCGGCAGTGTCGAATTCCATTCGCGTCGTACAGTCGAGCGCTTTTCCATCCAGCTCCCGGGGGTGAGGCATCGCGGCACTCGGTTGTCGGGCGCCGGTCGAGGCCAAAGCGGCGGCCCGTCCGCCGATCCTCGAAGGACGCCCGCCCGCGACCGCCGAACCGTGCGCCGGGTGTGACGAGTTCAGCCGGGCGGTCGGGCGCCGGAGCGGCATCCGGATCGCGTCCCGGCCGCCTGGGCTTTCGCCCTTGGGCCTGTATGTCCTCGGGGTGCTGCGGGAGTGCCGTGCCCAACCCTGCCGAGTGCCCCGCGACAGGCCGTGCATTCCGCCCCGGGCGGTATCTTTTCGGAGGGGTCGGGATCTCTGTATCAGGCTTTGGTTGTCGGACGGCAACTGAGTTAACCTTCACCGGATTTTCTCATCAGGCTGATCCGTGAACTGCGGAAACGCGGTCGGTGAGCGGGCCTTCCACGGCCCGGCGCGGGTTCCGAGTCCTCGGCGCGAGGGCTCTTGGGGAGCGGAACGAGGGTGCGCATGAGCAGCAAGACGATCGAGGCTGTCGACCGGGCCCCGGGCGAGCAGGAGCTACGGCAGCTCCTGGCCGGACTGACCGCCGTGCGGGACGGTGACTTCGGTACCCGGCTGCCGTCCGACGGTGAGGGCCTGCTCGGTGACATCGCCACCGTGTTCAACGGCATGGTCGACCAGCTGTCCGTGTTCACCTCGGAAGTCACCCGGGTCGCGCGGGAGGTGGGCACCGAGGGCACGCTCGGCGGTCAGGCCGAGGTGCCGGGGGTCTCGGGTACCTGGGCCGATCTGACCGATTCGGTCAATGCCATGGCGGGCAATCTGACCACACAGGTGCGCGACATCGCGCAGGTGGCGACCGCGGTGGCCAAGGGCGACCTGTCACAGAAGATCGATGTGCCCGCGCGTGGCGAGATCCTGCAGCTGAAGGAGACCGTCAACACGATGGTCGACCAGCTCTCCGCCTTCGCCGACGAGGTCACGCGCGTCGCCCGCGAGGTCGGCAGCGAGGGCCGGCTCGGCGGACAGGCCCAGGTGCCCGGCGTGGGCGGAGTGTGGCGTGATCTGACCGATTCGGTCAACTTCATGGCGGGCAATCTCACTTCCCAGGTCCGCAACGTCGCCCAGGTGACCACAGCGGTGGCTCAGGGTGATCTGTCGCAGAAGATCACTGTGGATGCCCGTGGTGAGATTCTGGAGTTGAAGAACACCATCAACACCATGGTCGACCAGCTGTCCGGTTTCGCGGACGAGGTCACGCGCGTCGCCCGTGAGGTCGGCACCGAGGGGCGCCTCGGCGGCCAGGCGGACGTCAAGGGCGTGAAGGGCACCTGGCGCGACCTCACGGACTCCGTGAACTTCATGGCGGGCAACCTCACCGCGCAGGTCCGCAACGTCGCCCAGGTGGCCACGGCGGTGGCTCAGGGTGATCTGTCGCAGAAGATCACTGTGGATGCCCGTGGTGAGATCTTGGAGTTGAAGAACACCATCAACACGATGGTCGACCAGCTGTCCGGTTTCGCGGACGAGGTCACGCGCGTCGCCCGTGAGGTCGGCACCGAGGGCAATCTGGGCGGACAGGCGATCGTCCGGGGAGCTTCGGGGACCTGGAAGGACCTGACGGACAACGTCAATGTGATGGCCTCGAACCTGACCGGCCAGGTCCGCTCGATCGCGCAGGTCGCCACGGCCGTCGCGCGCGGCGATCTGTCCCAGAAGATCACGGTCGAGGCAAAGGGCGAGGTCGCGGCCCTGGCGGACGTCATCAACACCATGGTCGACACGCTCTCCGCGTTCGCGGACGAGGTCACGCGCGTCGCCCGTGAGGTCGGCACCGAGGGACGCCTCGGCGGCCAGGCACACGTGCCGAACGTCGCGGGCACGTGGAAGGACCTGACCGACAACGTCAACTCGATGGCCAACAACCTCACCGGCCAGGTCCGCAACATCGCCCTGGTGACGACGGCGGTGGCAGGCGGCGACCTGTCGAAGAAGATCGACGTCGACGCCCGCGGCGAGATCCTGGAGCTGAAGACCACCATCAACACGATGGTCGACCAGCTGTCGTCGTTCGCCGCCGAGGTCACCCGCGTCGCCCGCGAGGTCGGCAGCGAGGGCCGGCTCGGCGGACAGGCCGAGGTCGAGGGCGTCGAAGGCACCTGGAAGAGGCTCACGGAGAACGTCAACGAACTGGCCGGCAACCTCACCCGCCAGGTCCGCGCGATCGCGGAGGTGGCGAGCGCCGTCGCCGAGGGCGACCTGACCCGATCGATCACCGTGGTGGCGTCCGGCGAGGTCGCCGAACTGAAGGACAACATCAACTCCATGGTGGAGTCCCTGCGGGAGACCACACGGGCCAACCAGGAGCAGGACTGGCTGAAGACCAACCTCGCCCGGATCTCCGGCCTGATGCAGGGCCACCGCGAGCTGCCCGTCGTCGCCGAACTCATCATGGACGAGCTCGCGCCACTGGCCTCCGCACAGTACGGCGCCTTCTACCTCGCCGAGGACACCGAGCGCGGACCCGAGCTGCGGCTGGTGGGCTCGTACGGCTATCCCGACGACACCGACCGGCCCCAGCGCATCCCCGTCGGGCGCTCGCTGGTCGGGCAGGCCGCGCGCAACCGCCGCCCCATCAGCGTGGAGGAGCTGCCGCCGGGCTACGTGACCATCTCCTCCGGGCTCGGACAGGCCGTGCCCAGCGCCCTGGTGGTGCTGCCCATCGTGGTCGAGGACCAGGTCCTCGGTGTCATCGAGCTGGGCTCCGTCACTTCCTTCACCCAGATCCACCAGGACTTCCTCTCCCAGCTGATGCCGACCATCGGCGTCAACCTCAACACCATCGTGGCCAACGCCCGCACCGACGAGCTGCTGGGGGAGTCCCAGCGGCTGACCGCCGAACTCCAGGCTCGTTCGGAGGAGTTGCAGGTGCAGCAGGACGAACTGCAGCGCTCCAACGCCGAACTGGAGGAGAAGGCCTCCCTGCTGGCCTCGCAGAACAGCGACATCGAGGCGAAGAACCTGGAGATCGAACAGGCGCGGCAGGAGCTGGAGACACGCGCACAGCAGCTGGCCCTGGCGTCGAAGTACAAGTCGGAGTTCCTGGCGAACATGAGCCACGAACTGCGCACCCCGCTCAACAGCCTGCTGATCCTGGCCCAGTTGCTGGCACAGAACCCCTCGCGCAACCTGACGCCCAAGCAGGTCGAGTACGCCGGCATCATCCACTCGGCGGGCTCGGACCTGCTGCAGCTGATCAACGACATCCTCGACCTGTCGAAGGTCGAGGCGGGCAAGATGGACGTCACGCCGGAGCGGGTCCCTCTGCGCAAGCTCCTTGAGTACGTCGAGGCGACGTTCCGGCCGATGACGACGCAGAAGAGTCTGGACTTCACGGTGGCCACCGCGCCGGGCACGCCCGCCGACCTGCTCACCGACGACTCCCGGCTGCGGCAGATCCTGCGCAACCTGCTGTCGAACGCGGTGAAGTTCACCGAACAGGGCGGCGTAGCCCTGCGCATCGAACCCGCCGTGGACCGGGAGATCCCCGTCGGCGTCATCCGCGGCGGACCCGTCGTGGCCTTCCGGGTCAAGGACACGGGTATCGGCATCCCCCAGCAGCAGCTGGAGACGATCTTCGGGGCCTTCCAGCAGGCGGACGGCACCACCAGCCGCAAATACGGCGGTACCGGCCTCGGCCTGTCGATCACCCGGGAGATCGCCCATCTGCTCGGCGGCGCCGTCACCGTCGACAGCACACCCGGCCAGGGCAGCACCTTCACCCTCTACCTTCCCGTGGCACGCGCCGACTTCGAGGACCTGCTCGACGGCGGCGGCCTGTCGGAGCACCCGCACACCACCGGCCGGGAACTCCCGCCGGCCTCCCGGCCGGACGCCACCGCCCCCGCCGTGCCCGAGCAGCGCCGACGCCGCCTGCTCGTCGTCGAGGACCGCCCCCGCGGACTGCTGACCCTCGTCGCCGAACGAGCGGTCGCGGACCTCGCGCCCGACGACGACCCGCTCGGGACGATCGACATCATCACCGCGATCGGGGCGCAGGAAGCAGCGAGCACGCTGGCCGCCGAACCCTGCCACTGCGTCGTCCTCGAACTCGCCATGCCCGACGACGAGGGCGCGCGCCTGCTGGAGGCCATGGAGGGCGACTCCGCGCTGGCCAGCGTGCCCGTACTCGTGCACACCGGTCATCGCGTGGACCTGGCGCACGAACAGACGTTGCGCTCCCGCGCTGACGGCCGCCCGCTGGACTTCCTCTCCAGCCTGGACGAACTGCGCGAACGGATCACCCTGCACCTGTCCGCCGAGGAGCCGGGGGACGTGCTGTCACTGGTACGCGCCGAGGAGTCCCAGCGCCCGGCCGCACAGGTCGTCGACGGCGCCTTCCTCGGCCGTACGGTGCTCGTGGTCGACGACGACGCGCGCAACCTCTTCGCGCTGAGCGGGATGCTGGAACTCCACGGCTTCCACGTCCTGCACGCCGAGAACGGCCGCAAGGGCATCGAGATGCTGCTCGCTCATCCGGACATCTCGCTGGTCCTGATGGACGTGATGATGCCGGAGATGGACGGCTACAGCGCCACCACGGAGATCCGGTCGATGCCCCGGTACGCCGATCTGCCCATCATCGCCGTCACCGCGAAGGCCATGCCCGGCGACCAGGAGAAGAGCCTCGCATCGGGTGCGAACGACTACGTCACCAAGCCCGTCGACACCAACGACCTCATCGGGCGCGTCCGACGCTGGCTGTCCGTATGACGGGGAGCCACGCCGCCCCGCGTACCAGCCCACCGCGTGGTGTCCCCGGACACCCGAGCCGAGGAACAGGTCGAACGTGAGCAACGCCCACCAACCGGACGGGCCGCAGGACGCTGGCGCGCCGACGGACGAGTCGCCCGTCGACGACCCGACGGCGGACAACGGCCTGCATTCCGACGACCCACCCGACACGATGTCCGCCGCCCCGGGCGGCGGGCCGGCCGCGGCCGGCCCGCCGGAAGAAGGCGGGAAGGAGCAGCCTTCCCCCGTCGGCCGACTCGCGGCGACCGTGAAGCGACTGCGCAGCGAGGTGCAGGCGGCCCATGCGGAAGCGGACGGGCGTGCCCTGATCGAGCTGGCCAAGGGCATCCTTGTCGAGCGGCTCGGGTGCGGGCCGTCGCAGGCGGCACGGCAGTTGGCCGAGCTGACCGAACAAGCGGGCGTGACACCCCTCGAATTCGCCGTCGATGTCATCAACCAAGCCGCGCGCGACCGGCTCTCCGAAGCGACGACCGCCTTCCTGGCGCTCACGGCGGGCCGCGACGACGCCGACGACTCGTCGGGGGGCGGCTCCATGGCCGTACGGCTGCGGACCGCCGAGAGTGGCGCGCTGGCCGCCCACGACGCCCAGGCCGTGGCCGACTCCCTGCTGGAACACGCTCTGACGCCGCTCGGCGCGGAAGCGGTGGCCATCTGGGCGCTGGGTGCCGACGGCTCCCTCACCCTGGCGGGCAGCGCCGGATTCTCGGCCGCGGAGGCGGCACGCTGGCGGTACGTGCCGCCGGGCGTGGTGACGGTGGCCCGCCACGGGCTCGGCGAGCGAACGGGTCGGTGGATCGGCTGTCTGTCGGAGACCGGCCTGCCCTCCATCGGCCGGCACCAGCACCCCGACGGCGGCCGGGTCGCCCTCCCCGCGGGCACCGGCGGCCGCATCCACGGCGTGCTGGAAATCGTCTGGCCCACCCCGCTGGCAGCCCAGCCCCCGCAGATCGTCCGTCAGGTCGAGGCACTGGCCGAACTGTGCGCCCACACGATGGAGACCTACGCCCCGCACCACCCCGACGGGGATGCGCGTCCCGGGATCCTGCCCGACGTCGCCGAACTGATGGACCTGGCCGACGGCCTGCACGACCCCGCCCTGGTGCTCCACCCGCACCTGGACGCCACCGGGGAGCTCGTCGACTTCCGCATCCAGCACGTCAACAGCCGCTTCCTCGACCCGGTGGGCCGGCCGCGAGGCGTCGTCAACGGAGCCCTGCTCCTGGAGACGTATCCGATGGCCGCAGGCGAGGGCGAGCTGTTCGAGCAGGTCGAACGTGTCTACGCCACCGGTGAGCCGTTCCGTGCCCGGCGCATGCGGCTCACCGCCCTGCTGGAGGACGTCCCGCTGGCGGCGGTCGCCGACATCAACATCAGCCGGCACGGTGGCAGCGTCCTGCTCATCTGGCGCATAGAGGACGAGACCGCCCGGCTGGCGAGCCTGCTGCAGCACGCCCAGAGACTCGGCCGCATCGGCGGTTTCGAGGAGAACCTCCTCACCGGCGAGATCACCTGGAACGGCCAGCTCTACAGTCTCTACGGCAAGCCCTCCGTCAGCGGCCCGGTCCCGCTGGAGGACCTGCCCGCCCACGCCCACCCCGACGACGCCGTCGCCATCGGCAGGTTCCTGCGCACCCTGCTGCACCACCGCCGCCCCGCGTCCGCGGCCTTCCGGCTCCAGCGGCCCGACGGCGTGACCCGGCACATCCGCGTGGTTGCCGAGCCGGTCCTCGACTCCGACGGCCGGCTGTTCGTGGTCCGGGGCGCCTATCAGGACATCTCCGCCCACCACTGGACGGAGGTCGCCCTCGCCGCCACCCGCGACCAGCTCGCCCACTCCGAGCAGCAGGCGAGCGAACGCAACCGGCTCACCCTCCAGCTCCAGCACGCGATCATGCCCCCGGCGCAGGCCCCGCTGGAGGCCCCCGGGCTGCGCGTGGCCGTGCGCTACCGGCCCGCGGAGACCCAGCACCTGGTGGGCGGCGACTGGTACGACGCGGTCGTGCTGCCGTCCGGGCTGGTGCTGCTGTGCGTGGGAGACGTCGCCGGACACGGCATCGAGGCGGCCACCAGCATGGTCGTTTTGCGCAACGCCCTGCGCGGTCTCGCCGTGACCGGGGCCGGCCCGGGGCAGCTGCTGTCCTGGCTCAACATGGTGGCCCACCATCTGACCGGAGCCGTCACCGCCACGGCGGTCTGCGGCCTGTACGACCCCGACCGCCACACCCTGCGCTGGGCCAGGGCGGGCCATCTGCCGCCCGTCCTGGTACGCGCCGGCGAAGCGACGCCGCTGCCCCTGGTCAAGGGGCTGCTGCTCGGCGCCCTGCCCGAGGCCGTGTACGAGGAGCACGAGGTGCAACTGGCCGTCGAAGACACCCTGCTGATGTACACGGACGGCCTGATCGAACGCCGTGACCGGTCCGTGGAGGAGTCACTGGCCCAGCTGCTGACGGCCGCGCGCACGGTCCCGAGCACGCTCGACCAGCAGTTGGACCGCCTGCTCACCCACAGCAAGTCCGACACGGACGACGACACCTGCCTCGTGGGCGTCCGGGTGGCCTAGGGCAGGGAACCGGTCGACGGGACGTCTGCGAACGCGGGTGGCGGGCACATGGTATGTACGAGGTGGGTTCGGACGACAGGACGGGGAAGTCGGTGGCGATCAAGGCGATGGGCTGGGCGCATTCGTTTCCCGTGTCCGGAGGGGTACAGGCCGGCCGGCAGTGGACGCGGAGGCAGTTGGGGTCCCTTCCGTGGACCGCCGCTGCGCCCGAGACGGTGGACGCCGTCGTCCTGACCGTGTCCGAGCTGCTCACCAACGCACATGTCCACGCGCACAGCGACGCGCATCTGATCCTCACCTGGGACGGCGAATGCCTGCAGGTGAGCGTCCATGACGAGGACCCGACCCTGCCGCGTCAGCGCAATCCGCAGGCCGGTGAGACCTCCGGCCGCGGCGTGGGCATCGTGCGGATGCTCGCCGATGAGCTGGAGATGACGTGCCAGCGGCACGGCAAGACGGTGTCGGCGTGCTTCCGCCCAGCCGTCACGGGCCGGGCAGGTGACAGCTGAGCACCGGCTCGACCGCTCCCGCCGACGGCTCCAGCGTACGGCGGGAGCGGTGCCCGGGTACGGACGTCACAGTTCCTGCGTACAGCCGTGGCCAGACGCAGGAACTGTCGGCTGCCGCTTCGTTCAGTGCGTGGTGAGCATGCCCCGGCGCAGACGGTTCAGGGTTCGGGAGAGCAGGCGCGAGACGTGCATCTGGGAGCAGCCGAGGTGTTCGGCGATCTGGATCTGGGTGAGTTCCTCGACGAACCGCATGTGAATGATCCGCCGGTCGCGTTCGTCCAGTTCGGCGAGGAGCGGGGCCAGGGCGTGGAAGTCCTCGACCAGCTCCATGCCGGCGTCTTCGGCGCCGATGAAGTCCGCGAGCGCCGCCTCCCCGGTCTCGTCGCCGTTGATGGCGGCGTCGAGGGAGGAGGAGTTGTAGCCGTTGGCGGCCAGGCGCGCTTCGATGACCTCCTCCTGCGAGAGGTTCATCAGTTCGGCCAGTTCCTTGACCGTCGGAGTGCGGCCCAGACGACTGCTGAGTTCGTCGGTGGCGCGGGCCAGTTCGACGCGGGCTTCCTTCAGCCGCCGGGGGACGTGCACCGCCCACGAGGTGTCGCGGAAGAACCGCCGGATCTCGCCGACGATGTAGGGAACGGCGAAGGTGGTGAACTCCACCTCACGCGAGAGTTCGAACCGGTCGATCGCCTTGATCAGTCCGATCATGCCGACCTGAACGATGTCCTCCATCTCGGCCGCGCCCCGGCTGCGGAACCGGCCGGCCGCATAGCGGACGAGGGAGATGTTCATCTCGATCAGTGTGTTGCGCGCGTACTGGTACTCGCGCGTGCCCTCTTCCAGAACGGCCAGCTGTTCGAAGAACAGCTTCGACAGCGACCGCGCGTCCTTCGGTGCCACCTTCAGCGGATCGGTGACTTCCGGTAGTTGAGCGGTGGCGTGATCGACGCTCGTCCGCAGACTCGTTGTCGCCGTCATCCTTGCTTTCCTCCCTCGCAGGTCGGCCGGCCTGTGCCCGTGACGCGGTCCGACGGCCAGCCGCCTACCCCGTTTACCCACGGCCATGCGTACATGTTCTCGATCGGTTCCGCTCACTCACCGCCGTGCCCGTCGAGCAGCGGCATCCTCATGGACGAGCAGCCATACGGTCACTCCGCGCACCGGCGGGTTATACGATGAGGTGTCCGTAGCCGTCGTTGAGCAGGCGCGGTGAACGGAGAGACGGGGAAGCGCCGTACGGCGGCACCTGAGACAGGGGAGAGAACGTGGACGTCTCCCACGGCGTGGACAGGACGGCTCCGGCGCCGTCGGGCGACGGCGCTCTGCTGGAGATCCGCTCGTTGTCCGGTCGCCCTGGTATTCGTGCCGCTGGAGAGATCAATGTGATCACCCGTTCATTCTGGGAACAGGGACTGGAGGATCTGGCGAGCGTCCACACGGATGTCTCCTTCGTGGAACTGGCCGACCTGATGTCCATCGATGTGGGCGGCACGGCGGCGCTGGCGGTCACCGCGCAGCAACTGGGCGCCGGCCGTATCGTCGTGGACCGTCCGCCGCCGGAGCTGGAGCGCATTCTGCACATGTTCTGGCCCGGCCTTACGACGATCGAGGTGGCAGGACGATGAGTACGGCCACCAGCAGCGAACCCTTCGTGCACCCCGCGCTGTTCTACCGGGGCAAGGAGCAGTACACCGCGGGCACGGTGCCCTTCCTCGTGGAAGGTCTGGCCGCCGGGGAAGCCGTCGCGGTCGCCGTTCCCGGCCCCAACCTGGAGCTGATCAAGGCCGAGTTGGGAGCGAGCGCCGCCGAGGTCACGTTCCTCGACATGACCCGGGCGGGCCGCAACCCGGGACGGATCATCCCCGGCGTACTGCGTGCCTTCGCCGACGCACACCCCGCAGACCGGGTGAGGATCATCGGCGAACCGATCTGGGCCGGCCGCTCGGCCGTGGAGTACCCGGCGTGCGTCCAGCACGAGGCTCTCATCAACGCGGCCTTCCAGGGCCGCGAGGTGACGATCCTGTGCCCGTACGACGCGGAGGGCCTGGAACCGGAGGCGCTCGCCGACGCACGCGCCACCCATCCCGTCGTCATCGACACCGGCGTCGAACTGACCAGCGACGTCTACGACCCCGAGCGGGTCGTCGCTCACTACAACCAGCCGCTCACGTACCCGCCCGGAGCCGCGTCCCTGTCGTTCGACGCGGAAGCACTCCCGCAGGCCCGTACTTTCGCGGTCGGGGAGGCCAAGCAGCTGGGCCTCGCCGAGGACCGGCTGCAGGATCTGACGCTGGCGGTGGCGGAGCTGACCACCAACAGCGTCGTGCACGGCGGTGGATCGGGGACGCTGCGGATCTGGGCCGAGGGCGAACAGATCGTCTGCGAGGTCCACGACCACGGCCGGATGACCGATCCGCTGGCGGGCCGTCGGCCACCGGCTCGCGACCAGTTGGGCGGGCGGGGTCTGATGCTCGTCCACTACATCACCGACCTCGTACGCCTTCACACCGCGCAGGACAGCACCACCATCCGCTTCTACCTGAACCGCTGACGGGCCTGCCTGCGCCGCACGGGCTGCTGCTAGCGGCGGTCGGACAGACGGCCATGGCCTCGGGATCAGCCGCCGACTCCGGAGCGGATCAACGGTGGACCCGCCGGGTGTGGCCCGGCACGGCGGCCGAACGCCCGGCTGTGCGTTGCACTGAAGGATGAAGAGCCGCCGGCCGGTCCGGTGTGGAGCCGCTCGGCTCGGCGCATGCGGATGTCCACGTCGTCGGCGAACGTCAGGTTCACGTTTCCGAAGAAGTCGTCGCCGGTATGGACGTTGCTGCCGAACCCGGCGTGGAACGGTGGCAGCAGCACCGTGCGTTCACCGACCGAGCCGAGGATCGCGACGAGCAGCGAGCGACGCTTCTCCGTTTCGCCCGGTGGTGTGTGGTTGTACTCGAAGATCTGCTCCGTGCGGCGCCGAGGGGCCTGAAAGGCCGCTTCCGACTCGGTGTGGACGAGCCCCTTGGCGATCCGGGCCAGGACTTCCTCCTCGTGAGAATCCGTCACAACGGGACGCTCCCTTCGTCGAATTGCTCGGGCAACGGGCCCGACGCGTCTCCGGTCGACCGCGCGCCCAGAGCCTATGTGCACCGTGAGGACTCTCCTCGCCGAGGTCACCGTGCAGTGCTTGCGCTACGCCATCGATCGGAAGCCGCCTTCGGCTCATGCCCTGTAGGGCGCCGGTAACGCGGGGGTTGGGCATCCGTGGGGCGGTCATCGGGCGATCTGCGGGCAGTCGAGAGAGGCAGCGGGCAGGTCGGTTTGGTGGCGCCGACGCGTTCTCCGTCGATGTCGTCCGGCTCGCGGATCAAGCCTGCGTCCACGGCGGCTCGTACGCCGTCCCGGACGAGCTGCAGCCATCCGTCGTAGGTGGCGACGGACTGCGCGCCCAGTTCCTCGTCGCGCAGGGCCGTGCGCCCGTACTCCAGCACGGCATCGTGCAAGGCCCAGCACCGCACACCTCGTCGACCCACGCATGGAGCCCCCGGACGGACGAGTGCTGCTCGGTACCTCGGTCCCGGCGGCGGACCTCGTGATCGAATGTGGCTGGCAGATCTTGAATCCCGAGGGACGGAGTCGTCATGGACCGTTGCGTCAACGCACACGAGGTCGTGCTCGCCCCACTGCCACTGGACGAGCACGACGTCCTCGCCGGAAGCCCGGTGGCAGCCGCGAAGACTCTCGGCGAGTTCGGGGGCACGGAATTCGGACTGTGGACGTTGACGGTCGGCACGGTCCGCGACGTCGAGGCCGACGAGGTCTTCGTGGTGGTCGAGGGAGACGCGACCCTGCGCTTCGATACCGGCGAGAGCATCGAGCTGACCCCCGGCGCTGTCGTCCGCCTGCACGCAGGTGAGCGGACCGAGTGGGAGGTCCGCTCACCCCTGCGAAAGGTCTACGTGGCCGGCGGCTGAGACGCCGTCGATGCGCCGCATGGGATGCGAGGGGCGCCGGTGCGAAGGACCGTGACCGCTTCTGCGGCGACGGTCGGGGGACGCGGCCGGGCGTATTGAACCCGCGGACGGGGGTCGTCACGTCGGCCTGATACGCGTATCCAGGGGGCTCGTCCCCTCGACCGGGCAGGTCGGCCGGTCTTGTCCGGGGACCGATGCCGTGGCCAACTGGGCTGTTAGCGTTGCCCCTTGGGCGAGGGGGAGAAGACAGCACGTGACATCGACTGTGTTTCGTATCGGCGGGGATCTGAAGGTACGGCGTCTCGGGTTCGGGGGCATGCACTTGCCGACGGAGCCGGGCCCGGCCCGTGAGGCCTCTCTGGCGGTCGCCCGACGGGCCGTCGAGCTGGGCGTCACTCTGATCGACACCGCGCATCTGTATGGCGGGGGAGCCAACGAGGAACTCCTGGCCGAGGCCCTGCACCCTTACCCGGACGGGCTGTTGATCACCACCAAGATCGGCGTCGCCCGATCGGGCCCGTCAGGGGAGTGGAAGCTCGACGGGAGGCCGGCTGTTCTGCGGGATCAGGTCGATCAGGCTCTGCGCCGACTGCGGGTCGAGCGGATCGAACTGCTTCAGCTGCACCGTATCGATCCGCGGACGCCGCTCGCCGACCAGCTCGGCACGCTGCGGGACCTGCGGACCGAGGGCAAGATCGGCCGGATCGGGCTGTCCGAGGTCACCGTCGAAGAGATCGCGGAGGCACGGGAAGTCGTCGACGTCGCGAGTGTGCAGAACCGCTACAACCTGCTCGACCGCGAGCACGAGCCCGTCCTCGCGGCCTGCGAAGCGGCAGGGATCGCGTTCCTGCCGTGGCGTCCCGTGGCCTGGGGAAACTCGGGGGCGCGGGCCGAGGTCGCCGCCGTGGCGGCCGAGGTCGACGCCACCCCCACGCAGGTCGCGCTCGCCTGGCTCCTCGGCCACTCACCGGTCATCGTCCCCATCCCGGGCACCGCCCGGATCGACCACCTGGAAGAGAACCTCGCCGCGGAACGCCTCCATCTGACCCCGGCACACCGCGACCGCCTCGACCGCCTGACCCCGTCGCCTTAGGGCTCTGCCTCTTCGGTCATGACCGGAGTCAGGCTTTCCGGTCTCGTCCTTCTTGGTCTCTTCACCGGCTGATCCGGCGTGGAACCGCCATCGCGACGAGCTTGTCCGGGTTACGGATGGCGTAGATGCCGGTGATCTTCCCGCCGGTGATCTCGACCAGGAAGACACCTTCGGGGCGGTCGCCGCTGTGAACCACCAGCGCGGGCGTGTTGTTGCAGTTGACCACCTCGATCCGCGGGCCCGCCGGCCTGCCCCTGCGGAAGATACCCATGAGGACCGCGGCCGCCTTCTCCGCTCTCAGCACCGGCCGACGCGCCGCGGTGGTCCTGCCGCCGCTGTCCGCGGTCCAGGTGACGTCCGGCGCGAGGAGCGGGAGCAGCCCCTCCAGGTCACCGGTTGCCGCCGCGGTCATGAACTGCTCGGTGATCCGCGCGGTCTTCGCCGCGTCGAAGGGCACGAACCGTTTACGCCGCGCCCGCACGTGCTCGCGGGCACGGTGTGCCACCTGGCGCACCGGCACCACGGATTTTGCCCACCGCCCCGGCGATGCCGTCGTAGTCGGCCGAGACGTGACACGGGGTGACGTGACGCGCGTCACTCCCCTTGGGGGTGCGGAGGGAAGCCGAATGGGGCGAACGGAGACGGTTCCTGGGCTCCGGCCGGCGGGCCCGCCGGGCGAGCGGCCCGACCCGGTCGTGGAGGCCGTCGACGTGGTGCTCGGTCTTCGGTTTCGTCAGCATGCTCCGCAGCATCCGGTCGGCGTCCGCGGTGATGTCGGGGTGCCGTGCGGTGAACGCCTCGTGGTCGGCCTTGAGGGTGCTCAGGAAGACCGGGTCGGGGCCGGTCTGTATGCGGCACCGCACAACAGGTCTCTGGCAGGGCTCCGCCAGCCCTCGCAGGCCCGGTCTCCGCCAGCCTTCGCAGGCCCGGTCTCCCAGTCTTCGCAGGCCCCGGTCTCCGCTGCTCGTCATCCCACCCGCTGCAGGTGCGGCATTTCGGGTACTTCGTGTCCGGTGAGGGCAGCCCGAGGCCGAGTCCGCGTCGGAGACCGGCCGATGTACGCCAGGCGGGAAACGCCGTTGATCCGCTCCTCGTCCGCCGCGTAGGTTCCCCCGCATGACAAACGTACGGATCGGTGTGATGCACGACCGAGACTGGGCCCCGGAGGGGTTGCCCGAGTTCGCGCGGCGGGCCGAGTCGCTCGGTGTGGACGACCTGTGGGTGGTGGAGGACCTCGGCTGGAACGGCGGCGTGACGGCGGCGGCCGTGGCCCTGGGCGCTACACATCGCCTGCGGGTGGGCATCGGCATCGCTCCGGCTCCGCTGCGCAGTCCGGCGCTGCTGGCGATGGAACTGGCCACGCTGGCCCGGGTGTTCCCCGGCCGCCTCGTGGCCGGCATCGGGCACGGCGTGCGGGAGTGGATGGCCCAGGTCGGCGTAGCGCCCCGCTCCCCGCTGGCCCTGCTGGAGGAGACGATCACCTCCGTGCGCGCGCTGCTGCACGGTGAGAGAGTCGAACTGGCGGGGCGCGAAGTACGGCTGGACGGAGTCAAGCTGGTGCATCCCCCGACCGAGGTCCCGCCGGTCGTCGCGGGCGTGGTGCGCCCCCGCTCCCTCGAACTGTCGGGCCGGGTCGCCGACGGCACACTGATCGCCGAGGGCCACGGTCCGCGCGATCTGGAGCACATCCGCGAGCTGACCGCCAAGGGTGCCACCGGCGACCACACCCTGACCGCCTTCGCCTTCGCGTGCGTCGGCGACGACGCCGACGAGGTGGCCCGCACCCTCCACCCCCACACCGAGGGCCACGGCGCCTGGCTGGGCCGCTCTCAGGAGGAGGTCTTCACCGTCTCCGGCGATGCCTCCCGGGCCGCCGCCGCCATCCGCGAACTCGCGGGGGCCGGCGCCGACACGGTCGTCCTGCGCTTCGTGGGCGAGAATCCGCTGGGGCAGTTGGAGGCCGTGCTCGGCGCCTGGCAGGCACCCTCGGCCTAGGTCTGACGGAGGGGCCCCGCGGAGTCGATACGTGACCACACGCCGGAGCGGTTCACCGACACTGACCAGCTCACCCGACGCCGACCCGCTCGCCGACGTCGACCCGCTCGCCGAGGCGCTGACCCCGCGAGCCCTCCCTCCTGACCGATCCGGACATGCGACCTTCCGTACGTTCGCATCGACTCCGCCGGTTCGATCGACTCCGCCGGTTCGCCGCACGTCAGGACGTGGTCATCGAGCGCGTGTCCGTGCAGATGAGTTCCAGTCGCTCCTCGGGCTGGGCACGGTGTCTCGCAGCCCGAGCTCTGCGGGCGAGACGAAGCGCTACGGGACGTGCTCACCCGCCGTACGGGCGGGCGCCTTCCGGCGGGCGTCGGCGTGTGGCTCGCCCCGCTCCTGGCCGTGTATCCCGGACGGCCCTCCGGTGCCGACGGGTCAGTGCTCGGAACCGGTCGACTGGTTGTCGGTGTCCTTCTCGCCCTGGGCCTTGGCGGCGGGGCGAAGGGTTTTGGCGCTGTCCTTGAGGCGGTCCAGTGTGCGTGTCAGCTGTTGGAACGCGGATGCCGTCGGCGTCCCGGACGGCTGCTGGGCGGCGGGAGCGGCCTCGGCGGCCTCGCGGTAGGCGGCGAGCGCCTCGTGGGCGCGCTCGGTCGCCTCCCGGTAAAGGTCCCGGGACTCCGTCATGGCCTTCAGCGCCTCGGCGTACACGGCCACCCGCTGCCGTTCCCTGGCGAGTTCCTCTTCGAGCGTGAGGAGATGCCAGTCCTTGCGCAGCGCGGTGAGGGCCTCCTCGGCACCGTCCGGCAGCGGCTGCGCCAGGGTGGTGAACCGCTTCACCGCCGCGACGAGGTCGGTCGGCTCGGAACCGTCCAGGAACACTGTTCGTACGGTGAAGTCCTCGGCGTCATAGCCGGGCGGGGCCGGGGTGCCGGGCAGCACCACCGCACCGCCGCGCGGCACCTCCACGTCGAACTCCCGCACCGCCCAGTTCACGACCCGCAGCTGATGCGGCGCGGCCCGGTGTTCCACGACGCGGTGACGCAGGCTCGGCGGCAGCCATCGCGCCACGGGCAGCCGACCGCGCTCGTCCGTGGTCATT
Source organism: Streptomyces europaeiscabiei (assembly GCF_036346855.1). NCBI lineage: Bacteria > Bacillati > Actinomycetota > Actinomycetes > Kitasatosporales > Streptomycetaceae > Streptomyces > Streptomyces europaeiscabiei. Next base: position 388,479 of record NZ_CP107841.1, on the reverse strand, counting down.
GCCTCGTGGACGACGACGTGGACACACCATCCGCCGTGCCCGGAGTCCCTGAGTAGGCGCCTCACGTCCTTGTCGTCCTCGGGCAGGGTGTTGATCCTGCTCAGCGAAACGCCTGTGGCGGCGTCGTGGTCCCAGTCGCCGTACTCCGGCCAGAACCGGGTGACGGGGGACGGCCACGCCGGGTCCCACGGCTGCTCCGCCTCCGCGAGCAGGGTCCACTCGCGCCCGCCGCCCAGGTCGGGCGCGAGGCTCAGCCGGGCGCGTACGGTCACCTCGTGTGGAACCCGCCAACGGGCCTCGAAGACCGGCTCCGGCGAGTCGCCCACGGCGTCGGGAACCTCCAGGAAGTCGTCGATGACCTGGCTGTCCTTGAGCTGTCGCAGGGTGCGACGGAGTACGTCTTCCGCGTCGGGTCCGACGTGGCGGCCGCGAGCCGGCCACACCGTGGGAGGAGTGGTGGGACGGGCGGTGGGGGAAGTCGGCATGAGTCCATCGGGGAGCAGGGGCACACGTGCGTGTACCAGTATCCTCGCCGTGGCCCGACGGACATCAACCGGGGTCCCGCCCGGGGTCCCGGCCGGGGGTCCCGCCTGTGCTGAGCGACCTTCGCGGAGACACCCACCGGTGCTCATCTCCCCGGTCGGAACACGTGTCCCGGCCGGGGAGGGACTCGCGCTTCGAGGTGACGTGGGTCACACCCGACTCGTCCGCCGTGTCGTCACCTCGGACGGGGTGCACCGCGTCCGCGGGGTTGACCGCCGGCCGAGCCGCCGTTGCCGTCCGGCACGCGACCCCGTATCGCGGACCTCACGAGTTGGCTGTCCCCGGCTCCAGCAACCCGGTCGGCCTCACCGAGAGCACCGCCGCCGGAGCCCATCTCCTTTGCGTCAGTCCCGGGATGGGGCGACGGAGTAGCTGAGGTCCTGGACCGTGAGCGAGGCAGGCGTCAAACGCAGCCATCTCGTGCCTCGTTCGCCGGGGTCGTCGTGCAGATAGCGCACGAACCGGGCATCCCACAGAGCCTCGTCCGCTCCCAGATAGCGGGTCAGCTTACGTCGGCCCCTCGGCACGTCGAACGGCACGAGCTCGGCCTGCCCCCGGGCGATCACCTGTTGAACGCGTCCCGTCACGAGATCGCATTCGTCGACCACGAGCGCGACGCGCGGGTCGTTCTTCACGCGGTCGAACAAACGGGCCCATGGGCCCGTCAGTACCCAGAAGGCGCCGTCCTCCCACAGGAACCAGACGGGGCGCACCGTGGGCCCGCTGGTGGCGATGCGAGCGGTGAGCGGCTGCTGCAGGAACGTGTCCACATCGAAGCTACTGGCTGTCACATCGCCAATCCTGCGGTGCCACACGCCCCTTGCCCACCGACCTACGACGTAGGACCAGAGCCCCACGGAGGCCGAGCGGGCCGTGGCCGGGCCCGGCGTTCCGATGCTCACTCTCCGTCGGTGCGAAGCTCGTCGCGGTCATCGGCGTAGTCCCGGCGTCCGGGGGAGGCGTCTGAGTTGCGGTACTCGAAGGGAAGGACCGAGGTGGTCGATGCCGAGGGGCGCGGGCCCGTTCGAACGAGCGTAAAGTGCGATGTACCGTCCTCTCCCCTGCTGGGCGAGGCTGACCGGAAGGCACGTCGCACATGACCGGGCAACGCGACCGTTGGGCGGAACTCACCGGCGGACAAGCCGGGGAGGAGTACTCCCGGCGTTTCGCGCGGCTGGCCGAATCGGGCCAGGACATCCACGGCGAGGCGGCCTTCTGCGCCGCGCTGCTGAAGCCCGCCTCCCGGATACTCGACGCCGGCTGCGGCACCGGTCGGATCGCGATCCGACTCGCCGAACTGGGCCACCTGTGCACCGGCGTGGATGTCGACCCCTCGATGCTCGCCGTCGCCCGCCGCGACGCCCCCACACAGGAATGGCTCCTCGGCGACCTGGCCCGCCTGGACACCCTCGGCCTGAAACCGGGCTTCGACCTGGCACTCGCCGCCGGAAACGTCATCCCTCTGCTTGCCCCCGGCACCGAATCAGCCGTCGTGCGGCAGCTGGCCGCCGCACTGCGTCCCGGCGGACTGCTGGTCACGGGCATGGGACTGGACGCGGCACACCTGCCACTGCCCGAACCGCCGGTGACCCTCGCGGAGTTCGACCACTGGTGCACCCAGGCCGGACTGACCCTGCGACAGCGCTACGCCACCTGGAGCGGTGACCCCTACTACCAAGGCTGCGGTTACGCCGTCAGCGTGCACTCCCGCCCCACCACCTGAGTCCGCGCCTGTCGGCGGCCGTTCTGTCCAGCGGATGCTGTGCCGCTCGCTGCGTACGTCGACGCGTTCGTATCGCGCCGGCACGGCAGCAGTGGTTGGGCGGTCGGCAGGCCGCAGGCCGGGTGGCACCGCCACCGTCGGGTTTCCGCGGGGAGCCGATGATCTGGTGGAGTTCATCTCTTCCGCCGCTGGGCGACCGATGCGCAAGTTCACCCCCACCAAGTACCGGTAGACAGGCTTGCCTTGCGCGCGCCACCTCCAGCTCAGAAGTCCGACGCGCCGGATGACGCTCTGCACCGCGGTGGCGCTCTGGACTCGCGGCGGACCAAAACGTGTTGGCCGGCCGCCGCTGTGCTGCGACTATTCCTCTGTTTCCAAGATGGAGGACATTTGTTCGTTTTTGTGTGTGCGGGGTGTGGCGCAAGGCTGACCGCCCCGCTGTCCCAGGTCGTCCTGCCGGTTCACGCCCATCAGCAGTTCGGGAACGGGTTGCAGCTCCCGGTGCTCATGGAGTCGGGAACGTTCGCCGTGGATCCGGATCCCTGGGGGCCGCCGTGGCGGAGGTGGGAGGAGATCGATCCGGACGAGGCGGCGGCCCGCGGCATCCATGCGCCGGTCTACGCCCTGTCCGACGGCGCGCCCGGCGCGATCGTCATCGCACCCGGAGATACACGCGGCACCTTGTTGATCCCGGAGAAGGGCGGTGGCTACTGCTGCGGCCTCGACGGGGCCGACGGCCCCAACATGGCCTGCGAGGCGTGCGGCCTGCCCGTGGCGAGCAGGATCGACGACTGCTCGCTCTGGCAGTCGGTGTGGCTCGCCCCGAACGCCGTGCGTGGCCGCCGCGTCGACGACACTGGCGCCGTACCGCTCTCCTGGGCGGAGCTGATGGCAGAGGGGAAGGGCACGCCCCCGTTCGAGCCGATCACCACGTGGGCAGCGCGGCTGGGGCCGAACCAGTGGTGGTCATGGAGCCCGCAGTGGGCGGCGGCAGCCGGCCGAGCACTCGCCCACCTGCTGGCGGCCTCGGAAGGCCGGCCGGTGACCGTCCCGGACGGCCTGATCGCGGAACTGTTCCGACGCACCCTGGACGCCCTGCTCCCCGCGGGTCCGGCGCCGCGGCGCGCCGTCCTGACGGGACCGGGGCGGCCCACCCCCCACGCGCACGCCGACATCCTCTTCGTGCCGGTCCATCCGCAGACGGGGGAGACCTGGACCCCGGTCAACGCGGCTGCCTCGGAGTACCCGGTGCCGCTGCCGTTCGGGGTGTGGCTGTGGTTGGCCTTCCCTCAGCCGCCCCTGCCCGCCCCCGCGTCGGGCGTCATGCCCGACGGCGTACTCCGCGACGACCCGCCCGCGCCGCGCCCCCGGCACCGCTTCCGGGTGGACGCGCAAGCGTTCCAGCACACCCTGGTCCGGCTGCCGGCTGTTCGCAGCTCCTGGCTGCGCGAGATCCTTGAGAGCGTCACGCAGGACAGGCGCGCTCGTCTCTTCTAGCCGGCTCGAAAGATGGCACCAGCACCCCAGCATTCGGGGTCACGTACGCGCCCGATACAGGAGCCGAGCCGTGTGCAGGCGCCGACGGCGCGGAGGGTCCAGCCGGCGACGGACAGTCAGCGCCACCAGTGACCGCACCCGGCGGAGCAGCATCACTCGCGGCGTCGTCCGTCGGCGATCGTGAGGAGCGCGACCAGCAGTCGGAATGCCTTCCCGCTTTCGTCGCGGGGAGTGCGTCGCTTGGAAGGCCGCGGCCTTCGGCGGGAGGGCGGAAGCCGAGGTGGTTGCGGATGCCGAAGAGACCGCCGATGGCGTCGTAGGCGTTGCTGTTGTTGACCAGGAAGAGGCCGATGCCGGGGTGCCAACGGGAGTCTTCGTTGTCGGGGCCCCAGAGACGGGCCCCGGGTCGACCTTCGATCATCCCGCTCACTTCGGTGGACATGCGGGGATCCTGCTTCCACGGCTCAGGTATCGGCACCTGGTTTGCTCCTGACCCGCTCGGCCAGTCGTTCCGGCAGTGGGGTCGACATCAAGTTTGAGACAGTGTTGCGAGATTGTGGCAGCATGCACAGCATGACGACTCACCGAAAGGTCCATGCCGCGTAGACGGCCAGGACGCATCCGGGCCCAGGTCCCGGACCGCCGCCGGTCGCAGGGCGCAACACCGGCCGTCGACCGCCTCTCGCCGCGGGCACTCTCCGAGATCGTTCGCCTTGAACGTACGCGGAACTACCTCCAGCCGGGAGACACCAGCGAGGCGTTGCACTTGTGGAAGGAGTACGTCCACCTTCCCGAGCGCCAACTCTGGCACGACTACGAGTACGGCAACGTGCACTGGTACTGCTGCGGCAACCCTCTCGAACGACGCGCTCTACTCGAAGGCGTGATACAAGCGTTGTCGCCGAAGGCTGCCCGCGAGCTCCGCAGGATCATCAACCGACTTGACGCCTTCATGGGCCCGACCTCCCCGGTCTCAGACGGAAGATGAAGAACGAGCTGTGCTTCAGGAGCGTCTTGTCCGGCACAGTGAGGCGCACACCACGCAGGCACTAGTTCGGTGAACGGCGAGACGTCCTTAACCGGATCCGGCTACGCCGCCTCCGCATTCGTCACCCTCGTCACGCGATGGCTGGTCCCCTTCGCCTACGAGACCGCCGACCACGGCGTCGACGATGCCCGCCGCTGGGCTTCGAATGCAACGGCGGGAACCGGAAAGCCAACTCCGTCACCGGCTGCCTCGATCACCGGGCCGCCTCGGGTGGTCGTCCTCGGTGGGGAGAATGCGGCTCAGGCCGGACCGGACGGTGAGGGCGCGCCCGCTGGAGCCCGCGCGGTGTGAGAGACCTTCTGGACTCCGGCGGCCACGTTCGGCTCTCCGCTGGGCGCGACGCGTGCCTCGAGTTCGACGGCCCCGGTTCCTGACGCAGTGGTGGTGGTGGGCAAGCCTCGGCGGAGAGTCTGGTGAAGGCCCGGAAGCATGGTTTGCTGACTACCCCCGTCTTCGCCTCGTGCGTGGAGACGGAGGCATCAGGTGCCATATAGATCTAACTTGAGGAGGCAGCGGTGTTCGGAAGGGACACGCGGTTGCTCGCGGGCGCCGTGATCGTGGCCTGCATGGTGCTCGTCGGCCCCAGCGCACCGAGCGACGCCCTCTTCGGTAGGTCCTCGCCCGTCGATGCCGTCAAGGATGTCGTTCCGAACCGGGTGATGACATGGAACATCTGCAACCCTTGCGATGCGAGCAATGTTGACCGGGCTGCCGAGATCGCCGCGGTCGCGCCCCAGGTCATCGGCCTGCAGGAGGCGTGCGTGCGTGACGTGGAGAGAATCCGGGAGTATCTGGAGAGTTTTCACGGGCTGGTTTATCACGTCGAGTACGGGTCGGTTCTTCGGAGTTGGGGCCGGTGCGGGGGAGTGCCGTGGAATCCGGGAGGCTTCGGGCAGGCCATTCTCTCGGCGGCGCCGTTGACGGACCACGTCAGCGTGCAGTACCCGGAGGGTGGGTCGGAGGACCGTGGGTACATGGCGGTCACTACCGAGGTGGGAGGTCGGCCGATGCGGGTCTTCAACACGCACCTTGCCCAGCGGCGTCAGGAGGCGGTCCGGGCGGACCAGATCGATGTGCTCGCCGCCGAAGTCGCCCGGTACGACCGCGCGATAGTTCTCGGTGACTTCAACGCGGTGCCGGAAGCCCCCGAACTCGCCCGGATGTGGACACTGGCCGCGGACGCGGACCCCGAATGTCGTCCCCCGTCCGCCGGCGCCTGCGGTCTGACCACCGACTGGCAAAGCAAGTTCGACTACATCTTCCTACGGGGCGTCGCCCCGCTCGGGCACCGGGTGCAGCCCTCCGAGTCTTCGGACCACCATCTGTTCCACGCCGACGTGGACCCAACTTGATTCGCTCTTACGGTCGTCGGCCTCTCGGAGCTCTTGGCGCGATCCGTCGAGCGATCGTCAGGGTTGGTGGGGATAGGACGAGAGCGTGCGACTGGCCGCCTGTTCACCTGATCTCCTTCGAGGATGCCCCGTCCTTCAGGGCGGGGAGGAATCGAAGCTCCTGCGGAGCAGGGCAACAGGCGGGGTTTCGCCGCCAGGGCGAAAGACCGTGCTTGAACGGCAAGTTGACCTCCGATGATCGGTCCTGCGGACGTCCATTGTCTTCCTCTGCCTGTGAGGTTGCGGCCTGCTCCGTCGATGTCGATCACTGTTGGTTCCGGCGGTCGGCGGCGGGAGGGAGGCTGCGGTCAGTTCTCGGCCTCCGGTGGTCACGATCTAGACGCCTATCGTATTGAGGGTGAGCGACGCCGGCGGAATCGAGACAGCAGCTGATGGGACGCGGCAGGTTCCGCTGCGGCGCAACAAGGACTTCCGGATGTTGTGGATCGGCCAGCTGCTGTCCGATACCGGCACGCAGATCAGCGGGATTGCCTACCCGCTGCTGATCCTGGCCCTGACCCACTCGGTAGTGCTCGCCGGGGTGGTGGGTACGGCGCGGGCGATCACCATGCTGTGCCTGCAACTGCCCGCCGGAGCGCTGTCGGACCGGTTCGACCGGCGGCTGACGATGATCATCTGCGACATCGTGCGCGCCGTCCTGCTGGCTCTGCTCGCCATCCTGATCGTGCTGGATCTCGCGTCCTGGCAGGTGGTCCTGGCCGTGAGCCTGATCGAGGGCGCCGCCGGTGCCCTCTTCGACCCGTCCGCCGCCGCCGCTCTTCCGGGAATTGTGCCGGACGAGCAACTCGAGCAGGCGTGGGCTGCCACCGAAGGCCGGACGTACGGTGCCAGCCTGGCCGGCCCGGCGCTCGGGGGGCTGCTCTTCGGGGTTGGCCGGGCCGTCCCCTTCCTGGCCGACGCCGTCTCCTTCGCCGTCTCGTCGTGCATGGTGAGCCGGATCCGCGGACGGTTCCGCCCGGAGAACGCGGCCGGGCGCAAGCCGTTGTGGCGGGAGGTGACCGACGGCCTGCAGCTCGTCTGGCAGGTGCCAGTCCTGCGAGCGGCGGTGATCCAGACACCTCTGGTGAACTTCTCCTTCACCGGCGTGATTTTCAGCATCACCCTCGCGATGCACCAGGGCGGCACTTCCAGCGTGGTGATCGGCCTGGTGCAGGCAGCCATCGCGGCAGGCGGGCTGCTCGGTGCCGTGGTCGCCCCCCGGCTGCAAGGGCGCATGCACCTGGCAACGCTGACCACCACGATCACCCTGGCAGGAGCCCTGCTGTTCGGCGCCGCCGCCTTGCTCATCCCGTCACCGCTGGTGGCGGCGCCGGTCGCCCTGGCGCTGCTGCTCGCGCCGTCCGCGAACGGCGCGCTGGTAGCCGTGGTGCTTCGCAACGCGCCGGAAGACATGCGCGGCCGGGTCATCAGCACCGTGATCATGGCGGCCACCGCGCTGGCGACACTGGCACCACTGATCGCCGGCCTGATCATCCAGAACGTGTCCGGCGCCTGGGCCGTAGGTGCCTTCGCCGCCACGACCGCCATTGCGGCCGGGCTGTGCCTGATTCTGCCGGGATTTCGGCACGCGGAGTCCCCGGTGGCCGCACCGGACTGAGTGGCTGGATGAACAGACCGCCTGGGGTCGTGCCCAGGGGCGCAGCGCCCCCAATGTGCAATGTGCCCGCGGTGATCCAGGTGCCCGCAGTGCGACCTCTCTCGGCGACGGTCTACCCGACCCGCACTGGATACCAGGAATTCTCACTGGTCACAGCCTTGATTCGGCGACAGCACGTGGTGATCAGCGGTGGCATCTTCTGAGAGTCCTCGACGCATCGGCCCGGGACCTCACCCTGCGGACTGCGGGGTGAGCAATCGTCAGGTGACGATGCGGCCCAGGTAGGCAGCCAGGTGGTCGAGCGGGGTGGCGTTCGCGGGTGCCGGCTGCGGTGCGGCGAAGGAGCCGGCCGGGGTCCGGGGCAGGGGGCCGTAGATCTCCCGTACGACGGGGAGGGCTGGCACGGCGAGGTGCTGGACGGTGTCGTAGGGGTGTCCGACGGCCTGGGCCAGGTCCCAGCCGTGGACCAGCATCTCGATGACCAGCTGTTCGACGAGTCGTCGCCCGGGTGCGGGGCCGTAGCGCTGGTCGAGCATGCCTGGGCGGCCGAAGGCCGACCGTGCGGCCCGGGACGCGGAACGGAATGCGGCGACGTGGTCGGCCCCGATGTGGTCGGCGGTGAAGTCGGAGCGAGGGGCTCCGTCGGCCAACGAGGCCCACAACAGGTTTTCCCAGACCAGATGGTTGAGGAGAGTGCGTACGTCCCAGTCGGCACAGGGCGTCGGTCGGTCGAACTGCTCCGGTTCCACGGCGGAGACGAGCACGCCGACCGCATCAAGAACCTCGTCGCAGGCGTGGAGCACGCCGACCGGTTCCCACGTGTTCTCCCCGGCGTCGTACAGCGCGTCGAGCTGCGCGGCTCGTGCACCGGGTTCGGGGTGCGCCCGCAGTGCCGTGGTGAGCCACTGGCCGGCTGCCGCCATGCTGGGTCGCACGGGGTGTCCGTTGATGACGCACAGCAGTTGCCAGTACCGCTCCATGTGCGGGTCGGAGGCGACCTCGAGCTGGCGCAGGAGCAGGGACCTGGCCTCGGCATCGTCGACCGGTGTGATTCCGTCGGAGGCGGTCTGTGTGGGGATCCACGTCCCCATGACGGCGGTGACGACGAGGTCGGCCGCCGGTGAGTCCGGGGCGATTCCCTGGTCCCTCGCGGTGTCCACCCGCCGCAGCCAGTCGTCCGTGACGCGCTCCGCCTCCCGCAGCGCGTTGTCGTCGTGCTCGCCCGGGTGGTGCTCGGCGGCGTAGAGGGCCATGCGTCGCAAGCCGGCGCGCAGGGCTGGGGTCGTGACGAGTACGCCCAGTTCGAGCCAGGCGTCCACCTGTTCGTCGGTGGCCTGGGCGGGCAGGTCCGGGGTGGCCGCGAGCAGGCCGCGCCGGTAGGTGGGTACGTTCAGTTCTCCCAGCGTTTCCGTGACGAAGTCCTGGATGACGGCCCGGCGTTCGGCGGCCGACATGTGCGCCAGCTCGGTCATGGCGGTGAGCCCCTCGGCAGTGGTGTCGCGGCGGATGGCGGAGCGCAGCACGGCCTGCTGCGTTCGCAGTGCGCGGATCTGCGTCTCCAGCGCGTCGATGTGGGTCGCGGCCACCTGCGACAGGGTGTCCTCGCGCTCCAGTACGGCCCGGATCGTGGCCAGTCCCAGCCCCAGCCCGCGCAGTGTCTGTGCCAGCTGCAGGCGGGAGAGGGCTTCGGGGCCGTACAGCCGGTAGCCGGCCGGGGTGCGGTGTGCCGGGTGGATGATCCCGACGTCGGACCAGTGGCGGATCAGTTTCACCGACAGTCCGGTCTTCCGCGCGACCTCTCCGATGCTCCAGAAGATGTTGTCACCGACGTGCATAGGCTCCACCCTGAGGTCTCCCACGAAGGGAGAGTCAACACGCACCTCACCCCGGCCGCGCCACCGCCACGGGACGCGGCGGCAGGTGACGCGGCGGCAGGTGACGCGGCGGCAGGTGACGCGGCGCCAGGGGCGCGGCGCCAGGGGCGCGGCGCCAGGGGGCGCGGGCCTCGCACCACGGTCGTACTCTCCGGGCTGGTCGTCGATGCCTGGCGCTGCTGTGTGTCGGACGAGTCGCTCAGCCGGTTTCCAGTGCGGCGAAGACCGCCTCGGTGCCAACCGGTTCCGGAGTCGATGCGGTGCAGGAGAGAGCCCGGCCTCGCCCGCCACAACCCCGACGACCAGTGAGTCGCGAGGCGAACGCCGGCGATTCCGTCCGGCGCGGCGACGGCGTAGGGCACTGCATCCAGCGTGAAGACGCGGTGCCATCGCTGAGAGAGTGACCACCCTTCCGCCTGAGGCGGGGTGAGGCTGTGCGGTGGCGGTCCAGGAGGTGAGGAGGAGCAGGGCTTATGCGGCGGGTGAGGCCCCGGTCTCTATCTGTGCCCCACGGTGCAAAGTAGCGGGGTGATCACGTACTCGCCGCCGTGGCGGCCTGCTCGTCGTGGTCGCGGAGCATGCGCATGACGGTGGCCGGCGAGGGGTGTTGACCCTTCTTCTCGCCGGTGGTGATGACGAGCTTCGCGTTGCAACAACTCATGAAACATGATCGCCGCAGGTCGCGCGTCGCCGGGCGAGGTGTTTCACAGGCGAACACCTTTGAAACGCCGCCCCGTCGGCGTTCGGTGGGTCCGCGGCGGATCAATGCCCGTTGTGCCGCATCGCCTGCTCGCGAAGGGAGCGAATGAGCGTGGTGACGTGGGGCCGGTCACGGCCGCTGATTGTGGCGACGCCGATGTGCCGGATCGGGCCCGGCGACTTGATCGGGACGGTACTGAGGCCCGGGACCTCGGGAGCGAGTGCGATGGAGGGGATGAGGGAGATTCCCATGCCTGCGGCGACAAGAGAGCGGGCGAAGAAGTAGTCGGTGGTGGTCCCGCGGATTTCCGGATCGAAGCCGGCGTGCTCAGCGTAGCGGCGCAGGTATGCCTCGGTCTTCAGGCAGCCGAGCACCCAGGGTTCTGCGGCCAGTTCGGCAAGGTCGAGCGCGTCGTGGTTGGCGAGTCGGTGCCCTGGCGGCAGGACGACGTGCAGGTGGTCTTCCAGGAGCGGCGTCCACTCCAGGCTGGGGCTGGGGGTCGGTCCGACGGGGAGCGGGCCATCGAAGTGGTAGGCGAGGGCGACGTCCACGGCGCCCTGCCGGACGAGGGGAAGGGTGTCCTCGGGTTCGCCCTCCCTGACGTGGAGCACGGTGCGGGGATGCGCTGCCATGAGCTGGGTGAGGGCGGCGGGCAGCATGAGCCTGCCGCCACTGGTGAAAGTGGCGACGGTGAGCTGGGTGCGGCCAGTGCTGAGCTCGGCGACCTGCTGTTGTGCATGTTCGAGCTCCGCGGCGACGGATTCGGCGGCGCCGACCATGATCTGGCCGGCCCGTGTGAGGGTGACGCCTCGGGTGCTGCGCGCGACGACCTGGGCACCGAGGCTGCGTTCCAGGGCAGCCACCTGCTGGGAGACGGCCGAGGGGGTGAGACGGAGAACCGCGGCGGCCCGGTTGAAGCTGCCGTGCTCCGCCACCGTCCGCAGGACCCGGAGCCGCTGCACATCAATCAACAGTTTTCCTTAACACGCACCAAGTAAGTCAGGACTTCTGCTGATGACGATAGGTCTCCAGGATGGGGGCATGCAAAAGATCTGCGTCATCGGCGGAAGCCGGTACTTCGGAAAGCTCCTGCTAGGGCGCCTGCAGGCCGCTGGCCACCAGGTCACAGTGATCAACCGCGGCTCCACCCCTCCGCCTGCCGGCGTCGAGCACCTCGTCGTCGACCGCAACGACGAGGCCGCCCTGACAGCCACACTCGACGCCCGCGTCTTCGACGTCGTGGTGGACCAGGTCTGCTACACCCCGGTACAGGCCGCTATCGCCGCACGCGCCTTTGCCGACCGCACCCGGCGCTACGTCATGACCTCCACGATCGAGGTTTACGACCCCGCGACCGCCGCGCTGCAGGCCGTGCCCGCGGGGACGCCCGTGCCCGAGGAGAGCGTGGACCCGGCCACCTGGCAGGTGGCCATGGACCTGCCCTGGCACGACGACGCCTACCTGGAGGCGCACTACGCCGAGGGCAAGCGGCAGGCCGAGGCGGTCTTCGCTCACGTCGGCAGCTTCGACTTCGCCGCTGTGCGCAGCGCCCATGTGCTCGGCGGCGGCGCGCAGGAGTTCACCGGCAGGCTGGCGCACTATGCCGGGCGCATCACCCAGGGCGAGGAGATCACTGTGCACGAGAAGGCGCTGCCCACGGTCTTCATTCACTACGAGGAGCTGGCGGAGCTGCTGCTGTGGGCGACCGTGGCCGACTTCACCGGCCCGGTCAACGCCTGCTCCGACGGCCCGCTCGATGTACACGGCCTCGCTGAGATCGTCGCCACGCAGGCCGGCCGGGAGGCCGTCTACCGGACCGTCCCGGCGGGCGAGGAGGCTTCGCCGTTCTCCTTTGACCGCCACTACGCCATGAGCAACGCCCGCGCGAAGGCGCTGGGCTTCTCCTTCTCCCGCACCGCCGACTGGCTGCCCCGCGCCGTCGCAGAAGCCCTCGCCGTATCCGTCGCTCCCACTGCTTAAGGAACAAGGCCATCATGCAGTACCGCACCCTCGCCCACACCGCCGTCAGCGCCATCGGCCTGGGTGCCATGCCGCTGTCCATCGAGCACCGCCCGGACGAGACGCGGGCCACTGCCACCGTCCACGCGGCCCTCGACGCCGGTGTCACCCTTATCGACACCGCCGACAGCTACCACTGGCACGCCGGCGAGGCGGGCCACAACGAGCTGCTGATCGCCCGCGCCCTGGCCCGCTACGGCGGCGACACCTCCCATGTCCTGGTGGCTACCAAGGGCGGCCGCGGCCGCCCCGGCGACGGCAGCTGGACCGTCACCGCCACCCCCGCCCACCTCAAGCAAGCCGCTGCAGCCTCCGCCAAGCGCCTGGGCGTCGACGCGATCGGCCTGTACCAGCTGCACAAGCCGGACCCGGCCGTGCCCTGGGCGGAATCCATCGGCGCGCTGCGCGAGCTGCTCGACGCCGGTACCATCCGCGCCGCCGGCATCTCCAACGTCACCACCGCCCAGATCCGCCAGGCGCATCAGATCCTCGGCGACGGGCTCGTCTCCGTACAGAACCAGTACTCGCCAACCATCCGCGACAGCGAGCCCGAGCTGCGGTTGAGTGAACAGCTGGGGCTGGCCTTCCTGCCCTGGAGCCCACTCGGCGGAATTTCCCGCAGCTCCCTCGACGGCCCCTCCGGCCCCACCTCCATCGGCACCGCCTTCCACCGCATCGCCGCCGAACGCGGCGTCAGCCCACAGCAGATCGCCCTGGCCTGGCTGCTCGCCCGCTCCCCGGCGATGATCCCGGTACCGGGAGCCAGCCGCCCGGCCTCCGTCACCGACTCCGCCAGGGCCGTGGAACTCACGCTGAACACGCAGGAACTGGTGGAACTTGAGGACGTTCTGCCGGGCTGAGCTGGGGCAGGGGTCGATTGCCGACCTTGACCGCGTTCGGCTGTGCCCTGCGGCGTGCCGCTGCCCGGGCACCATTGCCGAGGAGCCCGCGTCGAGGCGCTTGTCCATGTCCAGGCGGAAGGTGCCGTACGGGTTGACGTTCGACCAGAACAAGGCGGTCATCTCCGTCAGCAGCGCGTCCAGCCCCACCGCACCCGGTCGTGTTTCAGCGCGGCCAGCAACGCGGTGCCGTCCTCATTGCCCTCCGCGACCGGCTTCAGCAGACGGGCCGGCGTACTCCTCGCCCAGCCGGACACGACATGCCTCCTGGCCGGCTCAGCCTCGTGCGCCAGGCGGCCTCTGATCTGAGAGCCGGTTCCGCTGAGAGTATGGGGCGGAGTGCAGCTGAGGGGCTCCGCAGGGCCTCGGTGGTGTCGTGGGCGTCGACGCCGGCTCCCGCGCCCGCGCGGCCGACGGCGCAGACCGACCGGATCGGTCGGCGGAATTGGCCAACTGCGTACGGTCAGCGGTCCAGAACAACGCGTCGCCCGAACACACCTGGTGCCCCGAACGTGTTTCCCACGGTCGGCCGCCGCAGCGCCAGTCCGGCTGCTCCTTGAGTGGATCGTCGGACGGCGCATAGAGCACTGCCGCGAGGGTGACCGGATTGTCCGTCACATAACGATCTTGGACGAACTCGTTCTCGCCTGCAGAATCCCTCGGGTCTGACCCTCTAGGATGTCGGCCGCGCGTCGACATCACATGCGGTGGACAGCACGCGCGGTCGTGCCTCATGGGCGCTCGTGAGTCCTTGAGCCGTCCATCTGGCTGTGTCCGGGTATCTGTATCTACGGGGGCGAACTTCGGTGTTCGGAATCATCAGACCATGCCGTCATCGCCTGGGTGAGGGCCTGCGTACCGAGTGGATGGCGCATCTGTGTGGGCTGTGCCTGGCGCTGCGCGGCGAGTACGGGCAGTTCGCCCGGGTGGCCACGAACTACGACGGCCTGATCGTCTCGGTGTTGACCGAGGCGCAGTCGGAGCGTACCGGCGACTGGCGGCGAGGCGCCGGTCCGTGCCCGCTGCGCGGGATGCGGTCGGCGGACGTGGCGCAGGGCGAGGGCGCGCGGCTGGCGGCGACGGTGTCGCTGGTGCTGGCCGCGGCGAAGATACGTGATCATGTGTCCGACGGCGACGGCCTGTTGAGGCGGCGCCCGGTGGCGCTGGCGGCACGCCGGATTGCCCACGGCTGGGACCGTGCGGGTGCCGCGGGCGGCGAACGGCTCGGCTTCGACACGGCAGTTCTGCTCGGCGCGGTCGAACGCCAGCCGCAGATCGAGCGGTTGACCGGTCTCGGTGGCTCGCTGTTGACGGTCACGGAGCCCACGGAGACAGCAACCGCCGCTGCCTTCGCGCATACAGCGGTGCTCGCCGGCCGTTCGGGGAACGTTGAACCGCTGGCGGAAGCCGGCCGTCTGTTCGGTCGACTGGCTCATTTGTTGGACGCCGTGGAGGACCTGGACGCGGACGAGGCGTCCGGCGCGTGGAACCCGATCGCCGTGACCGGCGTCGATCGCGCCGAGGTGCGCCGACTCTGCGACGATGCCGTCCATGGGATCCGACTCGCCCTGTCCAGTGCCGAGTTCGTCGATGGGCGCCTGGTGCGGGCGCTTCTGGGCGGCGAGTTGGAGCGTGCCGTCGACCGTGTCTTCGAGCCTCGTAGTCACCACCGGCACCGCCACCAGGCGCGGGACACGTTCACGCTGCCCTGGCCGGGACGCCGTACGGCGACGGCAGCGCCTTCGGGGGCCGGTGTGGGTACGGCCTGTGGCGTCGGGGCGCCAGCGGGCGCGGTCCAGGAGGGCGCGTCGATGGCGTCGGCTCGGCCGCGGGAGGGGGAGTGCCGGCGGTGTGGCCAGTGGCGCCGGTTGTGCGGCACATGCGGGTTGTGCTTCAACTGCTGTACCTGCGACGACGATGCCGGGCAGGATGAGGGAGAGCCCTGGCAGTTCGGCGAAGGAAATCGCAACGGCGGCTCGGGTCGGGACAGTTCCGGGGACGGCGGCTGGGGTGACGGCCAGGGCGGCGGCAACTCGGGAGGCTCTTACGGCGGTTCGGGCGGCGGCAACTCTGGCGGCTCGGGAGGCGGCGGCCGTGGGTCCGGTGGTGGCTCGGGTGACGGCTGCTGCGATGGCGGTGGCTGCTGCAACCCGTGCAAGTGCTGCTGCGACTGCTGCGACTGAATGACGGATGAGCCGGGCGGGCCCTCGCCCCGGAGGGCAGTTGGGCGAGGGGGCCTCTCGTCACGGTGCGAGTCGAGAGCGGGGTAGCCTACCGCGCCCACCGCGCCCACCGCGCCCACCGCGCCCACCGCGCTCCGGCGTTCGCCGCCCCTGCCAGGAGTCGGCCGAGCGCGGCTGGCTCACCCCGGTCGGGGGACGCCGGGGGTTCTGAGCCTCTGCCCGAACTGACCGGCCCTGGCCCGACCCGTGCGCCGAAACCCAACCTGCCCGGCCCCGGCCGACCGCCCGGCTCGAAGAACCGGCAACCCGCCACCCACTACGACGTGGGACAAGCGAAGGGGACCGCACCCCCCCCGCACGGTCTGGGAGGGAGCTGGTGTCCGCGCCCTTGCCGGACGGGATGGGCGGGACGGACGGGTCGTGCTACGGAGACGGCCCCGCTGCGGCGTCCCTCGCTGCAGCGGACGTTGGACATCGCATGGGTCGGAGCGCGAGTTCGCGGATTCCTGGGGCTCGAGGTGCTCCACCCGCACGGACAACCGCTGTTGGGGTGGGGCCGGTTCGGTGGTTGGTTGTGAAAGCCGCATCGGGGCGGTGGATTCCGGAGCCGGTGCGGATACGGCCCGCGACGTTGTGCTGCTGGTTCGTGAGCGGCGCGGGACTTCGCGAGTGGGCGGGGCCCTGGAGTGGGCTTACCTCGTTTTCAGTTGGGGCTTCAGGCTCTGGTGTGGTCCTCGGTGGTGTTGTCGGTGGGGTTGCATGCGTCGTGCAAAGCGGTGCGGGCCTGCCCGCGCAGCCAGGCGTGGGCAGGGTCGTTGTCGTAGCGCTGGTGCCATGCGAGGTGGATGGGGATGACGGGCATGTCCAGCGGTAGGGGCAGGATGCGCAGGCCGAGGTCGTCCAGGACAGGGCGGCTGATGAGTCGGGGGACTGCCGCGACAAGGTCGTGGTGGCGGACGAACTGCAGGGCTGTGGCGTTGGTGGGGGCGGCGGCCACTACTCGCCGACTCACGCCCAGGGTCTGAAGCACGTCGTCGATGGGGTCACGCAGCCGTCCCCGGCGGGAGACGGTGATGTGTTCGGCGGCCGCGTAGCCCTCAAGGGTGAGCGGGCCGTTGCGCAGAGGATGGGCGGGGCGCAGGGCGAGGACGAGCCGGTCGTGGCCCACGAGCTCGTGGCGGATCTCGGGCGAGGAGGGCTCGCTGGATCCGGCTTCGAGGTCGATGTCTCCTCTTCGCGGGTCATGGGAGTCGGTACCGGCTTCGGCCATGAAGCGCAGACGTACTCCGGGTGCCTCGGCGCGCAAGGCGTCGAGCAGGGCTGGGCCGGCTGCCGCGGCCAGAGCGTCGTGCCATTTCAGAACGAAAGTTCGCTCCAAGGCTGTCAGGTCGACTTCTGTGAGAACCGACTGGGCCTGCTGGACCAGGTCGTGCACGGTCGCACGCAGAGCGAGGGCGCGGGGGGTGGGAGTCATGGTTCGACCGGTGCGGACGAGGATCTGGTCTCCGGTGGCCCGGCGGATGCGGCCCAGGGTGCGGCTCATCGCGGGGCCGAGACATGAAGACGGGCGGCGGCGTCGGTCACGCTGCCTTCTTCCAGCAGAGCGTCGAGCGCGGTGAGTTGATTCCCGCCCACGGTCCCGCGCGCGGCAATCGCCTCCCTCATGGTCGCGGAAGCGGAAACGCCGCGTTTCACCGACGCGGACACCATCGCCCTGGTCGAGAGCAGTTGAGCTGTTCTCCGTGGCCATCCGGCTTGCTTACGACGTAATCCGGGCTCGATAAGATGGCGGCCCTGAGCGCGGGCCGGCAGGCCCTGCTCACCCTCGCCCACCTCCGCAACGGCCAGCCCTATGCCCAGCTCGCGGCCAGTTTCGGGATCGGCACCACCACCGTCTACCGGTACGTCACCGAGGCCGTCGATCTCCTGGCCGTCCTCGCCCCCACGCTCGCCGAAGCCGTACGGGCTGCGTCGATGAAGGCGTATCTGATTCTGGACGGGACGCTGCTGCCGATCGACGGGGCCGGGGCGCCGACGCATTCCCGCGGCGTCGGCGCCCCGGGTGAGGCGGGACCGACCGAGGAGGGGAGCTCGTTGCGGCCGGTACTGCCCATGTCCAGGTTCCTCCTTGGCGCCCGCTTGATCGGCTTGAGCTCTGAGCATTTCCGCGACGCCATGAGGCCGTACGACTGCCGGATCTCAAACTGATCGCACCTTGTGTGGGCACGTCGGCCTGCCCCTCTAGGGACCCATCCCAGGAGCTCGCCTGCGACGACCCCTTCAAGTAGGAACCGGATCAGCTCGTGGGCAGGGCGCTGAGGGGAGCGGGGCACGTTCGCGCCTTCGAACACGGCGACGCTCGGATCCGCGAACATCTCCCTGTCCATTGGGGGCGGGTGCCGACCGAGTACCTCGTACACCATCGACCGCATCCAGTGCAGGAACCGCTCGTGGGCCTTCCGCACGGCCGATGAGTGGTCGAGTCGCTCGTGCGACGCCCGATGCAGCCGGCGGAATGTGCGCATGTCCGCGAGGAGCCGGGTCAGCGCGGTGAGCGGATCGCGGTCATGGAGTTCGCGGTCCAGCGCCTGGATCCGGCGGCTGAGTGTCCGGTCCATCACCGCGGCGAATACGTCGTCCTTCGACGAGTAGTACCAGTTGCCACTGCCTCGTGCGACACCCGCTGCCGCACTGATGTCCGCCATCGCCGTGCCGGCACAGCCGCGGGTGCGGAACGGTTCCGTCGCGGCGGCGAGCAGCTCCGCGGCATGTTCCTCGGGCTGACCGCGCCGCGTCTTCCTCGGTAAAGGATCTCCCGGAACTCCTCGCCCGGGGGCCGGTGGTTACAGCACTCCTTCCTCCTGAGCAGGGTGCGGCCTGCCGGGTGTCTACACTCACTTGAGATGTGGTGAACTCATGGGAGGAGTCGGGATGCCGCGCAACCGTCAGCAGATCCCCCGGGAGGAGCGCACGGGTGATCTGCTAGCCGCGGCCACCGAGCTCTTTCTCTCGAAGGGCTACGCCAAGACCACGATGGCGGACATCAGTTCCGCCGCAGGCGTAGCCCGGGGCAACATCTACTGGTACTTCGACTCCAAGGACCACATCTTCGCCGCCGTCATGAACCGCATGCTCAGTCGCGAGATCCGCATCCTCAACGAGGAGCAGGCCGGTGCCGACCCACTGAGCCGCCTGGTGCGCGGGCTGTCCGACATGCGCTATTCCCGGCCGCTGCACCAGGCCATGCACGACCGGCTTCCTCATTCGGAGGCAGTCCGCGAGGCCCACAACACCTTCCTGGACTGGATCGTGGGACTGGTCGACGAGCTCATGGCCGAGCACGGCCTCGATCACGCCCCCGGCGTCGATCCCGCGCTCGTCCGCGATGTCGCGGTCGCCGTGTTCGAAGGCGCGAACGTGCCCAACGACCGGAACAGGCCGGCCCACGAGATGATCCGGTTCCTGATGGAGTCCGCCCTGGCCAGGAGTTCGGGGGCCCAGGGGCGGGCGCGCTGAGAGCGGTATCTCACACGAGGTGGGTACCGACTCCCGCTGATATTGTCCGCGCTGCTCCGGCCGCTTTCGCGACCGGAGGCGGGACCGTCGCACCGCGCAGTATGTCGAGCACGGCGACGGGATCCGCGGGAACCTGCCGGCCTCGCCAGCCGACGTGACCGTCCGGGCGGACGAGCACCAGCGGCCGCTCGTACAGTTCCGCTGCGGCAGGGTCGGCGAGGCGCAGCATCGTCAACGGCACACCACACCCGCGCGCGGCCTCCACCAGCGGCGTCGGGTCCGCGGAACCCGAGACCACGAGCGTGAACCCGCGCCCGAAGTGGTCGAGCACCGAAGTGCCGTCGGGCAGCCAGACGTGCGGTGCGCGGCAGCCGGGCCATGTCGATGGTACGTACTCGTCCGGCTCGTCGGGCGGTTCCGCACTGCTGTCCGGTACGCAGATCGGGGAGCCGCTGTACCGGTATCCGAGCTGGACGCCCGTGCAGCGGAACTCCTTGGCCCGGGACCCGCGGATCTCCTCGCCCATCTCACGTCGGACCCGTTCGCCTTCCGCGTCCGTGTGGTCGAGCACTGGATCGGGGACGAGCCGCGCGTCGGCCCTCCAGTTGCTGGAGGCTTCCGTGACGTTGCGGACGGCGATCGGCCGCCGCTCCAGTTCGTAGCTGTCCAGGAGTGCCGGGCCTCCCCATCCTTGTAGGGTCGCGGCGAGCTTCCAGCCGAGGTCCACGGCGTCACCGATCCCGGTGTTGGCACCGAAGCCTCCCTTCGGCCACAGCAGATGCGACGCGTCGCCCGCGAGGAACACCCGCCCCTCACGGTAGGTGCGGGCCACGACGCAGTGTCCGCTCCAGGGCTGCGCCGCGAGGATCTCCACGTCGATCGGCGCACCGACGGCCTCGCGTATCCAGGTGACGGCGTCATCGGGGTCGGGCTCTTCGTCCAGGTAGACCGAGAGCCGCCATTCGTCCACGCC
Source organism: Streptomyces europaeiscabiei (assembly GCF_036346855.1). Classification (NCBI taxonomy): domain Bacteria; kingdom Bacillati; phylum Actinomycetota; class Actinomycetes; order Kitasatosporales; family Streptomycetaceae; genus Streptomyces; species Streptomyces europaeiscabiei. The sequence goes on along the minus strand of NZ_CP107841.1, from coordinate 368,495 downwards.
GTTGACGACCGTGATGTACGGCCTGCGCGCCGACGACAGTGTGTGGATCTGTACCGCGGGGCCGCCCAGTCGCTCCCGCAGCAGGTCCAGCAGGTGCGGCGCACGGAAGTGCACAGCGAAGTTGTGACCCTGGGCGAACATGCCCTCGAACGCGATATCGAGCGCCCGACGTATGCCGCTGCGGCCTCCGTCGCAGGCCACCAGGTATGTGCAGGCCAGCGTCTCGGTGGTCCCGCTCGCCACGTCGCGCACCACGGCCAGGACACCCTCGGAGTCCTGCTCCATCGTCTCCAGGCGGGTGCCGTACCGGATCTCGACTCCTGGCAGTTCACTGGCCGTGCGTGCGAGCAACGGCACGAAGGAGAACTTGGACAGGAACGCGGGACCCTCCGGCGTCAGCGGGGCGTACACGCCCGAAGACCGGTTGGTGACCCCGTAGTCGAAGTCGGCGAGGACGTGCCCCGTGGCGGAGGTCGCGAACACCGTGCGGTGCGGGTAGTCCGGGGGCGGTGCCGACTCCGTGCGTGCCTCTTCCGCGCAGCCCCAGCGCCGCAGGTGTTCCATGGTGCGCGAAAAGATGGCCTCGCCCGCGGGAAAGGGCACGCGGCCGTCGCCCTGATCGATCACGGTGACCGGTACACCGCGCCAGCCCAACTCGGTCGCGAGGGCGAGGCCCACAGGCCCCGCTCCCACGACCAGGACGCGCCGAGATCCGGCTCTCTCGTGCTGGTCGGACATAGAAGATCTGCCTTCCTGAGCAAGGGGAGAACCTCTCATGGCCCCATCTCTTGAACCGGGGTCAGAGTCGCATGCACATGTGGTTGTATGGAAGGCCTGGAAAAATACAAGACTTTTGACCGATCGTAGGCGGTGCTACGCTCGTCTCGGGTTCAAGAGACAGGGAACGTCATGGTGACTCCTGCTGATCAGGAAGATGCCGGGAGCCGCTGCCGGGATCGACGTGTTCGCAGACGATGCCGAGTTCGAGTCACACAGTCAGGTCTTCCGTGGGCGAAGCGAGATTCTCGACTTCCTCCGGGCGCGGGAGACCGACGCGGCGCGCCAGGCCTTCCACCTACTCGCCAATGAGTTCACCACCGCTCAGGCCGGCGGGCCCACGGCAAATCCGTCGAGCTGCGGGCGCTGATCCTGCTGCACGTGCGGCAGCCCGATGGGGCGTACGCCCTGGACCGGTGTCCTCAACACCACCCACCAGTTCCGCCGTACCGGGGCAAGTCGCGCATCACGCGCCGTATCCCAAGGCCGCTGCACCCCACCGTTTGACGGGCAAGGAGGCCCTCACGATGACGACGACTCCCCAGACCGAGGCCGGGACAGGGGCCGGCGGGACGCAAGCCGTCGCGCTGCAGCTCTCCGAGCTGGTGCTCAAGACCGCGCGTTACGAGGACATGGCCGACTTCTCTGCCCATGTCCTCGGGCACGGCCCGTTCTACGAGCGGATCCCTGACCCCGACGCCCCGCCGACATGCCCGAGCGCGCGGTCGACGTCCGGCTGGGCTTCTTCCGCATCGCCGACGCCCCGCACGACAAGGTACTTGTCCTGTTCGGCATCGAAAGCCTGAGCGAGACGGAGCTCTCCGGGCCCGGCCTGCACCAGGCGCGTCGGGGCGGCGTTCCAGCCGGAGGAACGGCGCCCTCACCACATGATTCCGGCAGCCTACGGAGGACATGACGACATGAGTACAGAAGCCAAGAACAGCTTCGGCGGCGGAGACCCATGGGGGTACATCCAGCCGTGGGACGAGGAGCGTTTCGGCCCGGAGGTCCACGACGTCGAGCAGCGGGTGAAGTGGGAAATGGCCATGGCCATCGCCGGTGGCCTGCCGTACATCTGGCAGGAGCTGGCCCGGCCGATCTCCGAGATCGTCTACGGTCTCCTCGAACTCCGTGCCGGAGACCGGGTTCTGCTCATCGGTGAGGGCATCGCGCCCGCCGGGTGGGTCGAGGACATGCGGGCCCTGGTGGGACCGGAGGGAGTCATCGACACCGTGGAGATCATCAAGGACGGACGAAACGCCGTCCTGGGTAAGATTCCCGGCCGGAACGGCCAGGTCGGCTGCTGGCGCTGGTCGTACACGGACTCGGTGGACGACGAGGCATACGACTGTGTCGCCGTGCTGCAGGCGACACAGCACTGTGACGACTGGCCCGAGACGGCCGCGGACCTGCTGCGGGTGATGAAGCCCGGCCGACGCATCGTGCTGGCCGAAGCGGTCTTGAAGGGAGCGACGTTCTACTCCCGAATCGACTCCGACGTCCACCTTCGGCAGTGGTTCGACAAACTCTTCGGGCACGTCCCCGCGGACGACATCCCCTACTACTCCGGAGAGCAGATCCGCGAGGCGTTCGGGGACAAGGTCGACAGTCCTCAGCTGATGGAATGGAAGGGCATCGAAATGTACTGGGGCCGAAAGAGGTGAGCACTGCCGTGCGCTTCGGGCAACAGGCCGCGGCGCACATTCCCCCCTCACCCGGGTCGATCCACTCATTCACCCAAGGACAAGGAGGTCCCCGTGAGTGTTGTTGAAGACGTCATGGTCCTGGGCTCCGACCATCCGTTGCGCAGCGTCGTCCGCGACGAGCACCTGCTGCTCTCGCCACAGCATCCCCCGAAGGTGCCCGTCAAGCTGTGGGCGGAGCACCCGCCGCTGACCGTGGTGCACTACCCGCAGCAGTACGAGCCGGAGGCATTCGCCCCGCCGCGCGGTGTCTACGAGAACGACGAGATCCGTGTCGAGTGGCAGAAACTCCACGGCCGGCAGCCGTTCTACCACCGCAACTGCGACGTCGACGAGATCTCCTACCAGATCGGCGGCGAGCGGACGCTGATGTCCGAACTCGGCGTGATCGAGTTCCAGTCAGGCGAGTTCTCCCGTATCCCGCGCGGGGTCGCCCACGACAACTACGGCCGCGAGGACAGCCACCTGCTGTTCTACATCCCCGCACCGGTCACCGAGTTGGCGCCGGCCCAGCGGGAGTCCGGGGCCGTGTTCCCGCCGTTCCCCGGCTGGCAGCCCGGCGAGGCCAATGAGGCGATCACTCAGTGCATGGCCGCGCTCGGCCACGACATCACCGTCTTCGGGGTCGACGAACATCTTCTGCTCGAGCAGGTGCACCAGGAGGACCGGCGGATGGCGGTGCTGCGGGCCGATCCCGGTCAGGACGTCACTCGCCTGTACGCCACCGACCGCATCCGCCTCGCCATGGTCACCACCGATCCTGGCGGACAGCGCCGCTACCGGCGCACCCTCGACGCCGACGAGATCCAGTACCAGGCCCATGGCCACCGCACGCTGATCACCCAGCGGGGCGTCGTCGACCTCGAGCCGGGCGACTTCGTGCGCATTCCACTCGGCATCTCCCACGCCAGCGTCGTGACCGAGCCCGGTGACTACGTCAGTCTCCTCTCGCACCAGGAACTGCCCCAGGTCGCCGAGACCACGCGGACGGCGGCCGCCTACACCCCCGAACAACTCCCGAACCTCACCGTGGAGGTCCACTGATGGCCACGATGCTTGCCCTGCGAGCGCACCAGGGCGCCGAAGCACTCGCCCTGGACGAGATACCCGTCCCCGAGCCGGGTCCGCTCGACGTGGTCGTGAAGGTCGCCTCGGCCGGCCTGGCGCCGGGCATCATGCGCCTGCTCCATATGGGGGCGCTCAAGCATCTGCCCACCACCCTCGGCCACGAGGCCGCCGGCGTCATCTCCGCCATCGGCCGCGATGTCACGGGCCACGCGGTCGGCGACCGAGTGCGGGTGCACCCCCTGCTGAACTGCCGTGAGTGCGACTACTGCCGTACCGACCGGGACATGATGTGCGACCAGCAGGCCATGCTCGGCCACGCCGCCTTCGGCGATGCCCGGATGCCAATGTACGAGCAGTACCACGACGGTGGACTCGCGGAGTACATCCGCGTCCCGCACTGGCTGATCGATTCCCTGCCGGACTCCGTCAGCTTCGACGTCGCGGCCAAGGTCCAGGATCTGGCCAACGCCGTGCGCGCACTCAAGTGCGCGGACCTGCCGGAACGGGCCACTCTCGTGGTCACCGCCGCGACCGGCACCATGGGAACCGCGACGGTCAAACTCGCGGAGCACTTCGGAGTCGCCCGTCTGATCCTCGTCGGCCGCGACGCCGAGCGTCTCCACCGCGTCGCCGGGCTCGCAGGCGGCATACCGGGCGGTGTCGTCGCACTCGACGAACTCCCCGAGAACTGGTCGACCGACGGCACTCTCACCCGCCGGCTGCGCGAGCTGGCACCCGAGGGAGCTGATGCCGTCATCGACTTCATCCCGGAGGGTCCCGCCCTCAGCCAGACCATGGCCGGCATGGCGACCGGCGGGACACTCGTGCACATGGGCGGCAACTCCACCCCGCTGCCCCTGCCTCCCATCGCCCTGATGATGCATTGCTGGCGCTTCGTCACCACGCGCGCGTGCACCCGCCAGGACACGACGGATGTCCTGCGTCTGCTCGAGACGGGCACCCTCACCGTCGACGAGCTCATCACCCATCGGTTCCCGCTCACCGAAGCGATCAAGGCCATGGACGCCATACAGCAACGTGACGACGACCCCATGTGGATGACCGTGATCAACCCCTGACCCGACGCACGAGCGCGTACGCCTGCGCGGAGTCACCTCGGAGCAGCGAGAGGAGACCGGGATAGCGTCCGAATCAGAAGCCGTACACAGCCAGAAGTGCCGGTGATCGGGGCGGCAGGGCTTTGTGGTACGTACGTGCTGGAGGCCGCGCTGCGGGCTCCATTCCGGGTCCGTGCATGGCTCGTCAGGGACGGTCACCGAGGGCGGCCTGCCGGCCCGCAACGCCAAGGGCGTCCGGTTCCTCCGTATGGAGAACGGAGACGCCGTGTCCGAGATCGGCTCGGGGTCCTACAACTTCGGCGTCGACACAAGCTGCTGCCGCTGACAGCGCACTCCTGCCGGCTCTGGTCAGGCCCGGCAGGCGAGCGCGGCTTCGGCGCGCGGCCGCACCCCGCTGCCCGGCTCTGCGACTTCGCGCGCGGCGACCTGGGGCCCTTCTCTCAAGGCTGTTCTGGTCAAGGGCTCGGGGAGCTGACGGGCCGTAGGCCGTTGAGGACGGTGTCGACGATCTGTTCGGGCAGCCCATCCGGGAGATCGGGGTCGCGGCGAGCGAACGAGCGGATGAGCAGGGGGCCGACGAACAGGTCGATGGCCAGTTCCAGGTCGACGTCCGTACGGAGTTCCCTGTTCAGCCGGCCCTGGCGCAGGACCTGCAGTCCGAGGTCGCGTCGGGGAGTGATCACACCGGAGTGATAGGCGGCCCAGATTTTCGGGCTGCTCCTCATCTGGGCGTGCGCGTTGAGCAGGATCGCCGACGAGCGGCTGAGCAGGCTGCGTTGGCGCAGCGACTCCAGCAGTACGACCAGGTCGTCCCGCATCGACGTACCGGGGAGTGTGCGCTCGGCCGGCTCGGCGGCGCGCATGACGTCGACGAAGAGATCCTCCTTGCCGCTCCAGCGGCGGTAGATGGCCGCCTTGCCGACGCCCGGCAGAGCGAGCGATGCGGTCGACGGAGACATCGGCCAGCGCAACGCCGTTCTCCAGGAGCCTCATCACCCCGTCCAGAATGGCCTGTTGCACGGCCTCGCTGCGGGGACGGCCCCGAGTGGGTTCGTACGCCGGCGGACGGGTCTCGGCACGGCTCATGGCGTTTCGTCCTTTCACTCGCGATGCGCCGACGGCCATCCCTCGGTCCGGGTTTGTGCCGTGCTCAGGGCGGCGGTGGGTGTTGCCACAGCATCGCGCGACCTGGATGTCGTGGTCGAGCCGCCCGGGAGCCGCCGCTGTGAATCTCCGTCCGCAGGGCATCCGCCGGACAGCCAGGGCTAGTTCGACGATCGACTGGCGAGGGCGTCGGGATTCAGTTCCTCGACCAAACGGTAGAGCAGACGGTGAATGGTGTCCTTGTCGTCCGGAGAGAGCGGCGAGGTCGTCTCCCCTTCGACGCGGCGGGCGATCGACGCGGCACGAGCGGCCGTCGCGTGTCCTTCGGCGGTCGCGAACAGGCGCATGCTGCGGCGGCTGGTCGGATGCGGCTCACGTCGCAGCAGTCCTCGCTCGACGAGCCCGCTCACCGCTGCCCCCATGGACTGGGCCGTGATGCTGGAGCGGCGCGCGATCTCCGCGGCGGACACCCCTGGCGTCCAGAGGACTTGCTGCAGAGCGTTGTGCTGCGCCAACGTGAGGTCCTCCGCGCGCAGCGTCCGTTCCAGTCGTCCGGCGATGAGCTGCGAGAACTGCCAGGCCAGATACCCGGTGGTGGTGGGGAACGCCGCGTCGGTCACGGCCGCAGTCTACGAGAGTGCGGCGTGCCGCTTGCGAGCGTGTCACCGGTCGGCGGAGCTGCGCCGTTGTGTCATGAACCGTGGGCCTGGACCGCCTTCCGGCCTGAAGGCGGCGCGGGCGACCGGCCCTCGACCGGGGGCCGGTCAGCCGACGGCTGCGCCGCGTGACCCGCGGACATCCCGCCAGAAGAGCGTCGCGGCGGCAACCAGGATCCACGCCACAAGGACGACGACACCAACGGTGAGACCGTCATTGTTGAAGTGGGACAAGCCCTGGACGGCTCGTACGCCGACTCCCACCGGGAGGATCTCCGAGAACGGGTGGAGCCAGTCCGGCAGGTAGGCGGTGGGCAGAGTGCCGCCGCTCGTGCTGTTGCCGAAGGTGAACAGGACCACGGCGGCCAGCGACATCCCGGCCCTGCCGAAGACGCGCATGAACGCCATGGTCGCGCTTCCGACGGCTGCGGCCATCAGCGCGATGACCCCCGCTATGCCCAGGAAGGGTCCCGGCAGCGCCGAGAAACCCAGGCTTCCGGCTATCACGGCCACCAGAATGCCGCCGAGGACGCTGAAGGAGGCCAGGCTGACCAGCCTCCACCGGTATTCCAGTCGGGGAGCCATCTGGTAGGTCATCATGCCGAACAGGAACCCGGCCAGTACGACGCCGAACCCGGCGTAGAACACCGACATACCGCGGGTGTCGCCCACCGAAGCCGGCACGACGTCCTGCACGCTCATCCGCTCACCGTTTGCCTTGGCGACACCGGAGAAGGCGCCGGTGACCGTCGAGGTCACCGAGGGACCGTTGGCCCCGGCATAGAGCAATTCGGCGGAGCTTCCGGAGTCGGTGACGTAGGCGGCGTACACCTTTCGGTCCTGCAGTGCGTGGCGGGCCGCGGTCTCGTCGGGGTAGCGCTTCACCTCGAATCCACCGGGCAGTCCGAGTTCCAGTCCTCCGGTGACCTGTTCGAGCCGTTGGGTCGTCCCGACGACGGCGACCGGAAGGTCGTGCGGCTGGGGGGCGTGAAAGGCGGCCAGGAACACGCTGACGAAGATCGAGCCGATGATCAGCACGATCCCGACCGGGAGCAGAACCCCCTTCATTCCAGTGGCCCCTCGCGGCGCTGGAGCGGTGTCCAACGCATGGTGATGGGGCGCGTGGCGCGGTTCGACGGAAGCGGTGGGTGTTGTGGGCATGGGAGAGGGCTCTCATTCTGATTGTAAGGCACCTTATAGTTGTATCATAGAAATATAAGGTGCCTTACTGTTGGAGCCGCTCATGAGCCGCACGCACGCAGATCCGTCCACGCGCATGGGCTACCTGGCGTGGCAGGTGGTGCACGTCATGGGAACGCGTCTTGAGAGAGCTCTGCGTTCGCTCGACCTCACGGCTGCCCAGCACAACGCTCTGCAGCACGTCGTCTGGACGCCGGGCATCTCCGCCGCGGAGATCGCGCGTCGGACCGGCTTCACTCCCCAGTCCATGGGTGCCGCCGTCAACGCGCTGGTCGACCGCGGCCTTCTGGTGCGCCGCGAGCATCCGTCGAACCGCAGAACCGTGCAGCTGACCATCACCGACAGCGGCGCGAAGCTCGCCGCTCGGGCGCGGGAACTGGTGGAGCGACTGGACACGGAGGCGCTCGCGGTCCTCGCCCCCGCCGAGCGGGCGGCAATTCATTCCTTGCTGCTCCGCGTGCTTGCCGAGCTCAATCCTGATGCCTTGCCGCCGTTGGATCCGCGTGGTGCGGACTCCGGAGTGGCGTGATCTTGGTGGGCTTCGCAGAGAGGCCTTGGTGCGCCTTCTCCCGCGGTTGTCCCCGTTGCGTCGTGCCGTCGTAGTGGCGGTTCTTCCGGGCGCGGTCCCGGGCTGCGTCCGGAAGAACCGAGCGCGCTGTGTCCGCGTCCCGGGCGAGGCCAGACAGGCACCACTCCTAACGCTCCAGCGCCACATAGTCGTACGAGACCGTGTTCCCCTTGGCCTTGGTCACGGACACCATGATCTGCTGTCGCTTCCCGTTCTCGGAAGTCACAGTGCACTCGACCGAGTCGAGGTGCCGCGCCCTGAGGCCTCCGGCGCACCTCACGGTTTTCGGATTCCTCTGGAGCGGCAGGGAGTAGTTCTCGCGGACCTGCTTCTCGACCTCCCCACGGCTCACGGTCCCGGTGGACGTGACTGTGCTGGTCGATTCCGTGCTCAGCAGCCGGGGTACGGCCACGAACACGAGCCCGCCCATGGTCAGGGCGGTGGCGGTCGCGACGGAAGCGCCGAGGTATTTCATGTTTCTCTCCTGCGATGTGTTCGCTGCGGTGATGCTGTCACCGGGAGAGTGGCCCACCGGACGGTGGCCGAGCTTCGGCCCGCCGGCCGAGAGCGTGCGGCCGGGGTCGGCCTGTGGGCCGACCCACGGCCGCACAGGTCAGGCGGGCGGTGTCTGGCGGTCGCGTACGAGCCCGCTGCCCCAGGCCCAGGCGGCGATCTCTACGCGGTTGCGCACGCCGAGTTTGTCCTTGATGTTGGCCAGGTGGGTCTTGACCGTGCCCAGGGACACGAACAGCTCGCCGCAGACCTCGTGGTTGGTGCGGCCCACCGCCACCAGGCGTACGACGTCGAGTTCCCGCTCGGAGAGCGGATGCGGGACCGCTTCCGGCGGCTGCTGTCCGGCGAGGTGCTTGAGCAGCCGGACGGTGACGGCGGGGGAGACCAGGGCGTCCCCGCGGGCGGCGGAGCGCACGGCCTCGATCAGCAGGGTGGAGCCGGCGTCCTTGAGAAGGAAGCCGCAGGCACCGTTGCGCAGGGCGGTGTAGGCGTAGTCGTCCTGGTCGAAGGTGGTCACCACGACCACGCGGATCGGGTCGACGACACCTGGCCCGGCCAGGGCCCGGGTGACCTCCAGACCGTCCAGCCTGGGCATACGGATGTCGACGAGACACACGTCGGGGCGCGTCCTTCGGGCGAGTTCGACGCACTCGGCGCCGTCGGCGGCCTCGCCGATCACTTCGAGGTCGGGCTGGGTGCCGAGAATCAGCCGGAAGCCGGTGCGGACCATCTCCTGGTCGTCCGCGATCAGTACGCGCGTCCGTGGCCCGTTGCGATCGCTGTCGCCGCTCATGCCGATGATCCTTGCACAGCGGCCAGGACGGGGAAGTCGGCGCTCACGCACCAGCCGCCGTCCGCTGTCAGTCCGCTGGTCAGCGATCCCTCCACTGCCTCGACGCGTTCCCGCAGGCCCACCAGGCCGAAGCCGCCCCGCCCGCCGATCGGCCCGGTGGCGCGCGTCTGCGGGGCCGTGTTGCGCGCCTCGACCCGGAGGTGACCTCGGGGGTCCAGTTCTAGGCGGACGACGACGTCCGCACCATGGGCGTGGCGGCGCACGTTCGTCAGTGCCTCCTGCACCACGCGGTGGACGGATGTCTCGACCTCGGGAGCCAGCCGGATCCCGCGCACCTCGGGCGCGACGTTCAGCGTCGCGTCGGTTCCGTTCTCGGCGAACGCGGAGACCAGGCGGTCCAGCTCGGTCGGCAGGTCACCCGGGCGGGCGGAGCGGTGGTCGTCCTCGCGCAGCACCCGTACCAGGCGGCGCATGGAGTCCAGGGTCTCCCCTCCGGCTCGGGAGATGCCCTCCAGCAGGGGCTTGATCTGCTCCGGCGAGGTCTCCTGGATCACCAGCGCGGCGTTGGCGTGCACGATGATGCCGGTGACGTGGTGGGCGACGAAGTCGTGCAGGTCCCGGGCGAGTTCCATGCGCTCGCTCTGGCGTACGGAGGCCACGGCCCGGGCCCGGCGGGCGTCCAGCAGGCGCAGATAGCAACCGAGGCCCACGGCGGCGCCGACGGCGAAGGTCAGCAAGAACGAGTATCCGAAGAACTCGTGCTCCGCGCCCCAGCGCAGCGGTAGGGCGATCACCGCGACAGCCAGCGCCGCCGACAGTGTCACGGCGGTGGCCGGGTGCTCCACCCGCCGCGCGGTCCGGGCGAGCAGCACGAGCAGGGCGACGGTTTCGAGCAGGCCCCACGTGCCGCTGTAGATCGGGGTATACACGCACAGGCCCACGGTCAGGGCCAAGGAGCCCAGCGCGGCGGCGCCGGCACGCCATTCGGGACCCGGCCGGCGCGCGGGACAGAGCAGCGCGGCGGCGGCGAGGGGGCCGGAAACCAGGGGCAGCCAGCTCGACCAGCGGTCCTGCGGGTCGTAAAAGGTCACCAGGTCGAACAGCCACACCAGGGCCAGGCCTCCGCAGAGGGGCACTGTGATGGCGCGCCGGACGGCTGGGGAGAGCGGAGTGTCAGGTTCCACGCCGCAAAGAGTACGGAGGTACGGCCGGGCAGTGGGTCGGCCCGCAGGCCGATGTCGGCCGCCTCGGACCGGCCCGGCGGCTGAGGGCGGGAGCGTGCGTCCGACGGGATCGTCGACGGCATGCAGATCCTCACCGCTCTCGAATGGGCCCTGGCGGCGCTCACCGGGCTGTGCCTCGTCCTGTGCGCCCTCATCACTGTCGATTCCCGCCCGATGAAGTCGTTCCGTACGGCCACCGCCTCCCCACTCCTGATGTGGGCCGGTCTGAAGAAGACCTGTGGTCCAACCCGGGCCCTGACGGTGTCGACGTGTCCGTCCCGGGGCGAGTCGCCGGCGCTCATGGGCCCGTCAAGGGCCACGCGCGGGAGGCGCCGCCCCGTGTCCTGGCCTGAGCTACTCCCGTCCCGGACATGCTCGGCCAAGTCATCCGCGCGTGGAGATATAAAGGTGGTTGATGCACTCACGCTTGTTTGATGTGGATCAGGAGGTTAATGCTTGGCCTGTGTCCAGAACCCTGGCGCTGATCACCGGTGACTCCTCGGTCGGCGGTGTCACCTGTGCCGTGCCCTCGGCCGCAGACTGCGGCCTCCTCCTGGTGTTCCTGTCGGCGGGGCGGCGTGGCGACCGGGCCATCGATCCGGACGTGGTCGGCCCGGTCGCGGCGCACCGTCCGACCGTTGATGACGTCCGGCTGCTGGAACGCCGTGCCGGACCCGGCGCCACTCATCTCCCGCCGTCCCGAGAGAACGGCAGCCCGCCCGAGCAACGGGCATGGCACACCTTCGCGGACGGCTCTGCCACCAACACACCCCTGATAACCACCCGCACCCCCACCGAGGGAGAGTGGACATGTCCACCGAGCATCCCGCTGAAGCAGAGACCTTCCCCGGCAAGTCCCCCACGCCAACACCCACCCGGCGTACCTTCATCGCCACGACCACCGTTGTCGGAGGAGTCGCCGTGGCAGGCGGCCTGATCGCGGCGTCGCCCGCGCTCGCTGCCGAGGAAACAGTGGCAGCCGAGGTGTCGCCCGGCAGCCGTGTCTCCTTGACCGTCAATGGCGTCCGGCGCACCGTCACGATCGACAACCGCACCTCGCTGCTGGACCTCCTGCGCGAGCGACTCGACCTGACCGGCTCGAAGAAGGGCTGCAACGCCGGCGCCTGCGGCGCCTGTACGGTCCTGGTCGACGGACGCCGGGTCAATTCCTGTCTGACGCTGGCGGTCCGCCTGGAGGGCGCCGAAGTCATCACGATCGAGGGCCTGGCGAAGGGCGACCGGCTCCACCCGCTGCAGCAGGCGTTCATCGACCAGGACGCCTTCCAGTGCGGCTTCTGCACATCGGGCCAGATCGTGTCCGGCGTCGGGTGCATCCAGGAGGGTCACACGGGCTCCGCGGAGGAGATCCGGGAGTGGATGAGTGGCAACCTCTGCCGCTGCGGCTGCTACGTGAAGATCGAGCGCGCGGTCGAGCAGGCCGCCGCCGGCCGGAAGTGAGGATCGATCCCCGTGCATCCCTTCAGCTACACCAAGGCCGCGGACGTGCGTGAGGCCCTCAGCGCCGGTTGGCGCGGCGGGCGTTACATCGCCGGCGGCACCACGCTCGTCGACCTGATGCGGGAGACCGTCGAACGCCCCGGCTCACTGGTCGACATCAGCACCCTGCCACTGCGCGAAGTCACCGTCACCGCGCGCGGGGGCCTGCGCATCGGCGCCCTGGTCCGCATGGCCGAGGCCGCCGCCCACCCCAAGGTGCGTGTCCTGTACCCCGTCGTCTCCGAAGCGCTGGAGCTGAGCGCCTCGGCCCAGCTGCGGAACATGGCCACCATCGGTGGCAACATCATGCAGCGCACCCGCTGCGCCTACTTCCGTGACGTGAGCGCCGCCTGCAACAAGCGCGAGCCCGGCTCCGGGTGCGCCGCGCTGCAGGGCTACAACCGCAGCCACGCGATCCTCGGCACCTCCGACCACTGCGTGGCCACACATCCCTCCGACGTCGCCGTGGCCTTCGCGGCACTGGAGGCGACCGTGCACCTGTTGGGCCCGGACGGCGAGCGCCGTGTCGCCTTCGCCGACTTCCTCCTGCGGCCCGGCCTGACCCCGAACCGCGAACAGGCCCTGCGCAAGGGTGAGTTGATTACCGCTGTGGAGATCCCGGCTCACGCACGCCCACTGAAGTCCGGTTACCTGAAAGTGCGCGACCGGCAGTCCTACGAGTTCGCGCTCACCTCGGCCGCAGTGGCCCTGCACATCCGTGGCGGAGTCATCCGCGACGCGAAGGTCGCCGCCGGCGGGGTGGGCACCGTGCCGTGGAAGCTGCCCGCCGTCGAGCGCCACCTCATCGGCGAGCGCCCTTCCGACCGGCTGTGGGCCGAGGCCGCCGAGCACGCGGCCGACGGGGCCCACCCCCTCAGCCACAACGGCTTCAAGCCCGAGCTGCTCAAACGCACCGTCGAACGCCAGCTGCGCACCGTAGGAGGCACCAAATGAGCCAGCCGCAGGCAGCTGTCGGTGCGGGGCTGCCCAGGGTCGACGCACGGCTGAGGGTGACCGGGGGAGCGAAGTACGCCGCCGACAACAATCCCGACGGGGTTGTGCACGCGGTCATCGTGGAAAGCAGCATCGGGCGGGGCCGGATCACCGGCATCGACACCCGTGCCGCCGAAGCCGAGCCAGGCGTACTGAAGGTGATCAGCCACCTCAACGCGCCCAAACTGCCGCCCGTGGAAGGGCGGTTCCCGCCGGGCAAGCCGCTGCGCGCCTTTCAGGACGACCGGGTCCAGTTCTTCGGACAGCCCGTCGCGGTCGCGGTGGCGACCACGCTGGAGATCGCACAGCACGCCGCGAGCCTTGTGAAGGTCTCCTACGCCGCCGAGACCTCCTCGACCGACCTGAGCGTCGCCGACGCCGCCGGAGAAACCCAGACCTATGCACGCGGCGACGCAGACCGGGCCCTGGACTCCGCCCCCGTCCGGCTTGAGAGCGCGTACCGGACGGCCCGCAACCACCACAACCCGATGGAACCGGCCGGCATCGTCGCCCACTGGGACGGCGACCGGCTGACCGTCTGGGAGAAGACCCAGTACGTGCAGGGCGCCGTGTTCACCTTGTCCGGCGAGTTCGGCATCCCTCCGGGCAACATCCGCGTCATCTCGCCGTTCGTCGGCGGAGCCTTCGGCAACGCCGCCCGCACCTGGGTGCACTCCGTCATCGCGGCGATGGCCGCACGCGAAGTGAAACGCCCCGTGAAACTCGTCCTCACCCGCAGGCAGATGTACTTCACCGTGGGATTCCGTCCCGCATACGAGTACGGACTGCGACTGGGCGCCGAGCGAGGGGGCCGCCTGACCGCGTCGACGCACGACGTCCGCGCCGAGTCCTCCCGCTACGAGACCTACAGCGAAAGCGTTCTCGTCCCCGGCCGGATGCTCTACAGCACGCCCAACGTCCGCCAGGCGTATGACCACGTCCCGCTGGACGTGAGCACGCCGTGGTTCATGCGCGGCCCCGGCTACGCCAGCGGCGCCTACCCCGTCGAGTCGGCCATGGACGAACTCGCCCACGAGCTGGGCGTGGACCCGATCGAGCTGCGCCTGCGCAACGAACCGGCCGACGACGAGTCCAGCGGCCTGCCGTTCTCCACCCGCCGCCTGCGCGAGTGCTACCGCACGGGCGCCCGTGAGTTCGGCTGGCACCGGCGCAACCCCAAGCCCCGCTCGACGCGTGACGGTGACTGGCTCATCGGCATGGGCGTGGCCGCCGGTGTCTACGACACCGCGCGCAGCCAGGCCCAGGCCTCGGTCCGGCTCGACGCCGACGGCACAGCCCTGGTGCAGTCCTCGACCAGCGACATGGGCCCCGGCACGGCCACGTCCATGTCCCAGGTCGCTGCCGACGCCCTCGGCCTGACCATGCGCCAGGTGACCTTCAGGCTCGGGGACTCCCTCATGCCCCCGGCCCCCGTCCACGCAGGCTCGATGACCATGGCCAGTGTCGGATCCGCTGTTCAGGACGGTTGCGACAAGCTGCGCAAGCAGGCGATCACGCTCGCGGTCGACGACGAGGGATCACCGCTGTACGGCGCCGATGCGGCCGGCATCGTCGTGCGAGGCGGTCGGTTGTACGTGAAGGACGACCCCGCGCGCGGGGAGACCTACCAGCGGCTCCTGGCCCGCAACGACCGGACCCATCTCGAAGTGCTCGGTTCGTACGCCGGGGCGCCGGAACCGGAGAGGTTCTCTCTCTACGCCTACTCCGCGATCTTCGCCGAGGTGGCCGTCGACGCCCGCCTCGGCCTGGTACGGGTCCGGCGCATGCTCGGCGTCTACGACGCCGCCCGCATCGTCAACCCGAGACTCGCCGACAGCCAGGCCATCGGAGCCATGACCGGCGGGATCGGTCAGGCCCTCCTCGAGCACACGGTCACCGACCACCGCGACGGCCGGATCGTCAACGCGAACTTCGCCGACTACCTCGTGCCGAGCCACGCCGACATCCACGACCTGAAGGCGATCTTCATCGACGGGGAGGACTACGAAGCCGACCCCATCGGCGTCAAGGGGCTCGGTGAGATCGTCATCGTCGGAGTGGCACCCGCCATCGCCAACGCGGTGTTCAACGCCACCGGTCGCCGCATCCGCGAACTGCCCATCACCGCCGAAGCACTGCTCTGAGCCCCCGGGGGGCCGGTGTACCCCACCCGGCCACCCGGGCCGTCCGGCGCCCGTGACGTCACACCGCCGGGCGCCAGGGCCGTCGTCGCGGTTTCCTCCCCTAGGGCGCGGCGACGGCCCGTTGACCCCCACCTAACGGAAAGCCCCCATGCTGAACATCAGGGACACACTGCACGGCTGGTGCCACGAGGACCGGCCGTTCGCCCTCGCCACCGTCATCGGCGTCAGAGGCAGCGCCCCTCTACCAGTCGGCAGCGCACTGGCCGTGGACGCCGACGGCAACGCGGTCGGTGGTATCTCCGGCGGCTGCGTCGAGGCAGCGGTGTACGAACTGGGCCGCCAGGTGCTGGCCGACCGAGCTGCCCCCGCACGCGTTGCTTTCGGGTACTCCGACTCGGATGCCTTCGCCGCCGGCCTGACCTGCGGCGGAGAGATAGACGTCCTGGTGCAGCGTGTGGAGCCCGCTGCCCAACCCCATCTCGCCGCCGCCCTCGATGCCGTGACCGCCGGACGTCCGTCGGCCGTGGCCCACGTCGTGGACGGTCCCGGTGAGCTCGTCGGCCGTACGCTCCATGTCCCCGACGAGGGGGCCCACGAGGGCACGCTCGGCGACGAGAACGAGGACCGGGCGGTCGTGGCGCATGCGCGTGCACTCCTGCGGGCGGGCCGTACCGCCTTGATCGAGGTCGGTGGCGGTGGGGGAGGAGCAGAGAACTCGGACGACGGCACCTGCCTGCGCAAGCTCACCGTCCTCGTCCACGTCCACGCGTCCCGCCCACGCATGCTGATCTTCGGCGCCATCGACTTCACCGCCGCCCTGAGCCGGGCGGGGAGCTTCCTCGGCTACCGGGTGACCGTCTGCGACGCCCGCCCGGTCTTCGCGACCCCTGCCCGCTTCCCGCACGCCGACGAAGTCGTCAGCGACTGGCCCCACCGCTACCTCGTGGGTACCGAGATCGACGCCCGCACCGCCGTCTGCGTCCTCACCCACGACGCCAAGTTCGACATCCCCCTGCTGAGCCTGGCACTGACCCTTCCGGTCGGCTACATCGGCGCCATGGGCTCGCGACGCACCCACGAGCACCGCGTCGGCCTGCTCCGGGAAGCCGGCCTCTCCCAGGACCAACTGGCGCGTCTGCACTCACCGATCGGCCTGGACATCGGCGCCCGTACTCCCGAGGAGACAGCGATCTCCATCACGTCGGAGATCATCGCCCACACCAACCGCGCCACAGGACGGCCCCTGTCAGACGGTGTCGGCCCCATCCACCTTTCCGCGCAGCCTCTGCCCGGCCGGGCGACGGCGCCGTAACCCCGCACAGACTCCGTCCGGCAGCCGCAGGGCGCACCCGGCGCACCGAGCGGGGTGCGGACGGTCACGGGCCGGGGTTAGCGTGGCCGGTCTGGTAGGCGATCACGACGAGTTGGGCGCGGTCGCGGACGTGGAGCTTGGCCATGATGCGGTTCACGTGTGTCTTGGCGGTCGAGGGCGAGATGTGGAGCTGCTCGGCGATGGCCTCGTTGGAGAGGCCGGCGGCGACGAAATCGAGCACTTGGCGCTCGCGGTCGGTCAGGGTCGTCAACTCCGGGGCCGGAGCGTTCGTCCTGTCGGGTGTGGTGAGGTAGTGGGCGATGAGTGCCCTGGTCGCCCTGGGTGACAGCAACGCCTCTCCGAGGGCGACCAGCCGGATGGCGTCGAGGAGGTAGGAGAGCTCCACGCTCTTGCCGAGGAATCCGCTGGCCCCGGCACGCAGCGCCCGGAAGACGTGCTCGTCGGCTTCGAAGGTCGTCAGGATCAGCACTCGTACGCCTGCGAGGTCTTGGTCCGCCGAGATGGCGCGCGTGGCGGCGAGACCGTCCATGTCGGGCATCCGGATGTCCATCAGTACGACGTCGGCAAGGGTGCTGCGGGCCAGTTCGACCGCCTCTTCGCCCGTCGCCGCCTCTCCGACGACCGACATGTCCGGCTCCGACTCGATGAGCATGCGGAAGCTGGTGCGGACGAGGGCCTGGTCGTCGGCGAGCAGAACGCGGATGGTCATCGCTGCCTCCTCTCGGCGGCGGCCGTGGCG
Organism: Streptomyces europaeiscabiei; assembly: GCF_036346855.1. Taxonomy (NCBI): domain Bacteria; kingdom Bacillati; phylum Actinomycetota; class Actinomycetes; order Kitasatosporales; family Streptomycetaceae; genus Streptomyces; species Streptomyces europaeiscabiei. The sequence continues at coordinate 351,105 of NZ_CP107841.1, read as the reverse complement.
GGCAGGGCCGTGCCGGACCGATCCGACGCGCGGTTGTCGGCCGGTGGTCCGTCTGCGGGCAGCGGCAGCTGCACAGCGAGGCGAAAACAACCGTCGTCGACTGCTTCGGCGTGGATGCTGCCGCCGACCGCGTGGACGCGCTCGCGCATGCCCGTCAGCCCGTGTCCGGTACCCGTCGCCGCCGACGCCGGGTACGGGCCGGAGTGCAGGGGGTTGGTGATCCGAACGCCCAGTTCGTCGGGCCCGTAGTCGACGACCAGGTCCGCCTCGGCGGTCGCGCCGTGCTTGTGCGCGTTGGTCAGCCCCTCCTGGATGACGCGGTAGGCGGCCAGGTCGATGGCGGTCGGCAGGGGGCGCGGGTGGCCTGCCTGCCGGTGGCGCACGCTCAGCCCGGCGGCGGTCAGCGATTCGAGGAGCCCTGCCAGGCGGGACAGGCCGGGCACGGGTTCGGTCGGCTGCCCCGCGTCCGTCTCGTCGGCGGACAGCCGCAGTACGTACAGCAGCGGGCCCAGTTCGTCCAGGACTGTGCGTCCGGCCTCACGGATGTGGCCGAGCGCCACCTCGGCCCGATCCGGTTGACCCCGAAGGAAGCGACCGGCGACTCCTGCCTGAATGGTGATCAGGGCGATGTGGTGGGCGATCACGTCGTGGAGTTCCCTTGCGATGCGCAGCCGTTCTTCGGCGACCCGGCGGCGGGCCTCTTCCTCCTTGCTCGCCTCCGCCCGCAGCGCTCGCTCCTCCATCGCGGCGACGTAGTCGTGCCAGGTGCGTACGGTGGCCCCGACGGCGGCGAACATCCCGGTCCAGGCGAACACGGCGCCGGCCTCCGGGCCGGTGGCCGAATCCGTCGCATAGGTGATGACGGCGTACAGGGCGAGGGCCGTGCCCGAGACTGCGATCAAGGCGGTCCTCCGACGGACCGTTCGGGCCACGGTGTAGACCGCGATCAACGCGGCGAGCTTCAGCGGCTGCGACGGATACGACGCGAGGACGGTGAAGGCCACCTCCCCGAGCACTGCCAGCGCCAGGACGGGCAGTGGTGCCCGACGACGGGCCGGCAGAAGCAGGAGCGCGGCCGCCGCGGCGACGGCGTCGGCGCCCGACGGCCGTGCGCCGTCGGGCCATCGTCCGAACAGCAGAGGCAGCAGGCCGATACCACCCACGAGTGTGGCGAGGGCGGCATCCACCAGGCGCGGGTGAGCGCCGGTCACCCGTCGCAGCGACGCCGGTGCGAGCACGACTTCACCGTCCTTCGGTACGGATCCCTGGTTGGGGAGGAGGCGGCCGCCCGGCCTCACGATCGAAGGCGGAGGAGCGGATCGGCCGTGTCCCCGCAGCAACCGGGGTCACGCATCACGTTGTTCGAGCAGCACGGCCGCGCCGACCAGGACCACGACGATGTGGCAGGCGAACAAGGCGAACAAGGCGAACAAGGCGAACAAGGCGAGCCCGGACCCGGGCGACAGCGAGTCGCCGGTCGTCCGCACCGTCATGACCGCGTTCGACGGCAGGTACGGACCGACGGCGTCGGTGCCACCGCTCGGCAGCAGTTGGATCAGGCTCACCGGCTCATGTCTCCCGGACCACGCAGGCCACCTCGTCGAGCAGAGTCCTCAGTTGTGCGGCCTTCTCGGGGCCCAGCTTCTCGGCGATCTGCTCTTCGATCCCCACGATCACGGCATCGGCATCGCGCAGGGAGTCACGGCCCGTGTCGGTGAGGTGCAGCTCCTGTACATGGCGGTGGCGCGGATGCGGTCGTCGTTCCAGTTGGCCCCGCTCCTCCAGACGGGCCACCTGCGAGGCCACCGCCTGCGGGGTGACGTTCAGGCGGCGGGCCAGTTCCGCACCGGTCAGGCCGGGATCGCCGTGGACGGAGATCAGTAGCGTGTACTGCGCGGCCGCGATTCCCAGCGGTCGTAGCCGTTGATCCTTCCGTGCCTGAACCGCCCACTCCGTCCGCCGCAGAGCCCAGGTCACCCGGTCCTGCGCGTTGGCGGCGATCGTCCGCTCGTCATCATGTGTCACGCCGCGAGAATACGACACCTGGGCTTGCATAAAACAGCTGATATCAATCAACCAGCTGGAGGCCTGGAGCTGCGCGTGGCGGTAGGCATGTGGGGTCAGGGGAGGGGATGGCCTCCGGCTCTCCAGGTGGTGCGCCAGGGACCACCCCTCGCGGGGCGACCGTCGCTCGACGGGGCCTTGGGGTCAGTCCTCGCGAATCGCCTCGGTCACCCGGTTGAGCAGCGCCCGCAGCTGCGTGCTCTCCTTCGGACCGAGACTGTCGGCGACCTGCAGCTCGATGCCGGCGATCACTTTGTCGGCGGCGCTCAGCGACTCCCGCCCGGCGTCGGTGAGATGCAGTTCCTGTACATGCCGGTGGCGCGGATGCTCGCGCCTCTCCAGCTGGCCGCGGCTTTCCAGGCGTGCCACCAGTGAGGCGATGGCCTGGGGGGTCACGTTGAGGCGGCGGGCCAACTCGGCGCCGGTCAGTCCGGGCTCGTCGTGCACCGAGATCAGGAGCGTGTAGTGCGCCGCCATCAAGCCCAGCGGGCGCAGCCGCTGCTCCTTGAGCGACTGCACAGCCAGCTCCGCGCGACGCAAGGCCCAGGTCACCCGGTCGAGCGCGTTGAGCCCGACGGGCTCCTCGTTGTTTCGTATCACAGGAGCAGGATACGGCACTTCATATACATCAAGCGTTTGACAGCAGAACAGCGCTTGAAGAACACTAACCCCCATGACTCGCACCAATGCACTGATCACAGGCGCCTCATCCGGCATCGGCGCCGCCTACGCCCGTCTCCTGGCGGACGACCACGACCTCGTCCTGGTCGCGCGACGTGCCGACCGGCTCGCCGAGCTCGCCGAGGAACTCCGCGCCCGTGGAGCGGCCGTCGAGGTACTGCCCGCCGACCTCGCGACCCAGGACGGCATCGCCGCAGTCGCCACCCGGCTGGCCGTCGGCGACGTACGCATGCTGATCAGCAACGCCGGTGCCGGCGGCTACGCTCCGCTCACCGATGTCGACCCGGCCGAAATCCAGAGCCTTCTCACCCTCAACGCGGTCGCCCCCGTCCTGCTGGTCCGCGCTGCGCTGCCCGGAATGCTCGCGGCGGGGGAAGGAAGCGTCGTCACTGTCGCCTCGCTTCTCGCCTTCAGTGCGGGCAGCACCCTCGCCGTCCGAACGGACGGCGCGCCCCCGCAAGCACCCCGGCGTACCCTCTACGTCGCTGCGAAGGCCGCCACCGTGGGATTCACGCGCACGCTCGCGGGCGAACTCGCCGACACCCCGGTCCGTGTCCAGGTGGTGTGCCCCAGCATCGTGGCAACGGAGTGGAACGGTGGCGTCTCGCGCGGCAACCCACGGGCCATGCTGCCTGAGGACGTGGCCTCGGCCAGCCTGGCCGGCCTGCGCCTCGGTGAGACCGTCTGTGTCCCTGGCCTGGAGGACCAGGACTCCGCGTTGGACGCGCTGCTCGCTGCGGAGGCCGGTGTGATGGGAGGCGGCTTCCGGCCCGCCCTCGCGACTCGCTACACGGATCAGCGAGCCTAGGTGGCGATGGCCGGCGGGCGGTTGGTGGATCTCCTGTCGTCCGCCCGCCTCTCCGGACCCGGCTGTCGGCCTGTGGCCGATGGGGTGGCAGGTCGGGTGACCGTGACGGTCGGGCGAGGCCGAGGGCCGGTCGCTCTGAACTTTGAGTCAAGATGGGCCACAGGCCGGTGCTCGTTTACTTCCCTTTGTTGACCGGTTGCTGTTCCGCAACAAGCTTGGCTCTCGTTCAAGAGCGACGAGATGGGTGGACCCGCAGCGGTCAAGGGTGGACCGGGTCGGCAACAGCTCTTTGCTGCGCCGACGTGGTGACCAGTCCCCTCGGAGCCGAGGAGGTCGACTTGGCTGCCTTGGCGTCTACCGAGACTGCGTGAGTTCGGCGGCCTGTAGAGCTGTCGAGCCGGTCCAAGGATCCCGAACCCGTCGACTGAACGGCAGGGTCTGTCCGTATATGCGCTACCACTCCAATCTGGGGAGTGCTGTCACCGCGCTATGCCAATGCCGCCGTCGGCGACGTGGGTGCCGGGCGGCAGTTCCCGTTTGTCGGAGATGTCGGCGGGCGCCATCGCCGCGAGGGGCGCGCCGGTGCCGGCAGGGGCTGACCGGCGGCGCGGGTCGGCGCACCGGCGAGTGGGGTGGGTGACATCGGCCCGAACCTCCTGTGCGGGGTGGTGCGTGACAGGTAGGGCCACGAACAGGCCGAGTTCTCTGTGCTGGATCAGGCATCCGGCCAAGCGCGCCAGGCCCCTGGGCGCGGTCCTCGACAGCCGTCCGCACACCCTGGCCTTCTTGACCACTGTCGACCGTGTGCCTGTTCTGTCCCTTGGCGTGGACTGATCCGAGCGGCAGAATCACAAGTGACTTGTTGAGTATCAAATGCTTGACAGTGGCTCAGCGGTTGATAATCTGGCACTTGCGACGGCCCTTGGGCCATCACTGAAGTTCATTACGTCGGCGCGCGCCCGCTCTCATGCAGCGCCTCTTCGCCGCGCCGAACACCGCGCCCGCCACCCCGGCGCTCTCAAGGTGCAGTCCGGGTGCTGGAGGTCGTAACAAAGTGGGAGAAAACCGTGAGTAACAACAATCCGACGAGCACGCGTGATGGAGTCATCGGACAGGACGGCAGTGAGGTGATCACCGTCGATCAGGCCACCGGAGCCGAGTTCGCGCGATACCCCGTGGCGGGGAAGAAGGAGGCGGCCGCGGCCGTCGCTGACGCCCGCTCGGTCGCCGCGGCCTGGTGGGACCTCGGATTCGAGGGCCGCGCGGAGCGGCTGCGTGCCTGGCGACGGGAGATAGCCGTCAGTGGCGAGGAGGGCGCCGCGCTCATTCACACCGAGAACGGCAAGCCCCTCGATGACGCCCGCGTGGAAGTGCTCGGGATTCTGGAACACGTGCAGTACGCCATCGAGAACGCCGAGCGTGTGCTGGGACGCCGGGAGCTCCCCGGCAGCCGTACCGTGCCCAATCAGCGCGCGTGGCTCGAATACCAGCCCTACGGCGTCGTCGGTGTCATCGGGCCGTGGAACTTCCCCCTGCTCACCCCCGGGGCCATCCTGATCGAGGCGATCGCGGCCGGCAACGCCGCCATCCTCAAGCCCAGCCAGATCACGCCCGGCGTCGGGGAGTGGCTCGTCCGGACCTGGCAGCGGGCCGTTCCGGACCTTCCCTCCGTCCTGCAGACCCTGAACGGGTTCGGGGCCACGGGCGGGGCGCTCATCGAGGCCGGCCTGAACAAGCTCGCCTTCACCGGCAGCGTCACCACGGGCAAGACCGTGGCCGCCCAGTGCGCGCAGACCCTGACCCCCGTTCTGCTGGAACTGGGAGGAAAGGACGGCGTCGTCGTGGCCGAGGACGCCGACCTGGACGAAGCCGCCAAGCACGTCGTGTGGGGTGCCATGCAGAACACCGGACACGGCTGCATCAGTCTCGAAGTGGCCTACGTCGTCGAGTCGGTCCACGACGAGTTCGTCGAGAAGGTCAGTGAGCTTGCCAAGCAGGTTCGCGTCGGCAGTGGCGAGGACGCGGAGATCGGGCCGGTTCCCCTGCCCACCCAGATCCCGATCATCCGGGAGCACATCCGGGACGCTCTCGAACGCGGTGCGACAGCCACCGTAGGCGGCCTCGACGCGGTGGGTGACCGCTATGTCACCCCCACCGTCCTCGTCGGCGTGACCCCCGACTCCCTCGCGGCGACGGAGGAGACGTTCGGTCCGACACTGGCCGTCGTCAAGGTCGCCGACACCGAAGAGGCCATCGCTCACATCAACGCCAGCCGGTACGGACTGGGCAGTGCCGTCTTCAGCCGCGACCGCGGCGAAGCCATCGCCCGTCAGCTCCGCGTCGGAATGACCAGCATCAACGACGCACTGGTGTTCTCCATGAACCCCGCGGTGCCCTTCGGCGGTCGCGGCGACAGTGGTTATGGGCGCAAGCAGGGCGAAGAAGGACTCCGGGAGTTCGCCTACCCGCACTCCTTCACCGCCAAGACCGGCCCCGCTCAGTTCTCGGCCAGCACCTTCGGCAGGCCCGCGGGCGCGATTGAGGGAGCTCTCGCCGGTGTGCGCGACAGGATCCTGGCCGAGAGCGACAAGAAGACCGCCTGATCGACCGGCGGCCAGAGGCGCACTGTCCGGGCCGACATCCACCCCGTCGCCAGACCGGTCACTGACTGACGGCACCGGGTCCGGGAGGGCGGTGCCCGCCTCGGACCCGGTCGCCGGACACGGTCCGTCGCCCAGTGCGAGCCGACCACGACAGCCGATGTCCCACTGGGGAACGACGCGCACCTCCGCGGAGCACGATTGCGATGGGACGTCCCGACAACCACCGCGCCACCATCGAGGAAGAGCGGACATGTCCGACGAACGTCCTTTCCGAGCCGTGACTCCACCCGCCGAGCCCCTGACCGCAGCCACCCGGCGAGGATTCCTCGCCGCGACCGCAGCTGCCGGAGGAGCCGCCGCGGCCGGCGGTCTGGTCGCGGGACGACCCGCGCTCGCCGCGGAGGCAGTGCCTGGCAGCCCTGCCTCCATGACAGTCGGCGGCTCGAAAGACCATCGGAACGCCAAAAAGGAGAAGAAGATGCGCATCGTAGCTGTGGAGGAGGCGTTCTCCATTCCCGGAGCCATCCGGCAGGAGGCGGCGATCCGTGAGCGCTTGGAGGCAACGGACGAGACCAAGCGGGAGTGGTTCCGGCGCCTGGACGACGTGACCGAGCTGCGGCTGGCCGACATGGACGCCAACGGCGTCGACATGCAGGTCCTCTCCTACTCCACGCCGGGCCTGGAAGTGATCGAGGATCCGGCGGAGGCGGTGGCCGTGGCGCGACGGGTCAACGACCATCTGGCCAAGGCGGTCGCCAGTCATCCGAACCGGTTCGCGGGTTTCGCGGTGCTTCCGCTGCAGGACCCGAAGGCCGCGGTCGTGGAGCTGCGTCGGGCGGTGAAGGAGCTCGGGCTCAAGGGTGTGCTGTACAACGACCATGTGCGGGGGCACTACCTGGACGAGCCGCAGTTCAGGCCCGTATGGGCCGAGCTGGAGCGCCTCGGCGTGACGCTGTATCTGCATCCGGCTGTCATTCCGGCCGACAAGTGGCGTGTCTTCGACGGGCATCCCGTGCTGGTCGGGCCGTCCTGGGGCTGGACCGCGACGGTGGGCGCCCATGCGCTCCGGCTGATCTACGGCGGCGTGTTCGACGAGTTCCCGGGCGCATCAGTGATGTTGGGTCACATGGGCGAGCTGCTGCCGTTCCAGATGGCTCGGCTCGACAGCCGCTACCCCGCCCAAGTTCCGGTTGAGCGGAGGGTGCAGCACCTGCCCTCGTACTACCTGCGCAACAACGTGTACGTCACCACCAGCGGAGTCATGTCCCATGCCGCGCTGCTGGGAGCCGTCCATGCTGTCGGTGTCGACCGGGTGCTGTTCTCCATCGACTACCCGTTCGAGTCCAGCGCCGATGCGGTGGCGTTCCTGCGTTCCGCACCATACGCGCGGGCCGACCTCGCCCGCATCGCGCACGGCAATGCCGAACGCATTCTGGGGCTGTGAACGGCCGACAGTCCGCGTGGGCCCGCATTCCCTTCACCCGCGGTGCGACCTGAGGAGCCGCGATGCCCAAAGCAGTGCGATTCACCGAGTACGGCGGCATCGACGTACTGAACGTGGTCGATGTCGAACGGACCGTGCCCGGTGAACGCCAGGTCCTCGTCAAGGTGGTGGCGGCCGGGATCAACCCGGGCGAGGCCGCGATCCGGCGGGGGTTCCTGCACGACAGGTTTCCGGCGACGTTTCCGTCGGGGCAGGGCAGCGACCTCGCCGGGATTGTCGAGGAACTGGGTGCGGGAGCGACCGGATTCGCCGTCGGTGACGAAGTGATCGGCTTCACCCACAAGCAGGCCAGCCACGCCGAGTACGTGATCGTCGACGACGACCACCTCACCCCCCGACCGGCGGCGGTCCCGTGGGAGCGGGCAGGCGCGCTCTTCGTCGCCGGGACCACGGGGTACGCGGCCGTACACGCGTCAGGGTCAAGCGTGGCGAGACCGTCGTCGTCTCCGGGGCCGCAGGTGGAGTGGGCTCTCTCGTCGTCCAACTCGCCCGGCGCGCCGGAGCCACCGTCATCGGCCTGGCCAGTGAGCCCCACCACGCATGGCTTGCCCGGCACGGAGCGATCCCACTGACCTATGGCGAGGATGTCGGCGAGCGCATCCGCGCGGTGGCCGGCGGCACGATCGACGCCTTCATCGACACCCTCGGCGCTCCCTACATCGAACTGGCCCTGGAACTCGGTGTACCCGGTGAACGGATCAACATGATCATCGACTTCCCCGGCGCGGCGAAGCACGGCACCAAGGCGGAGGGCAGCGCGGCGGCGGCAAGCGCCGACGTCCTGCGGGAAGTCGCCACGCTGATCGCCGATGGGGATCTGGAGATCCCCATAGCAGGCGTCTACCGGCTCGACGAAGTCCGAGAGGCCTTCCGAGAGCTGGAACGCCGACACACGAACGGCAAGATCGTTCTCAGGCCCTGACGGGCCGTCATCGACCGGCTGCCACCGCATCCTGCGAGCGAGCCGTCAAACCAAGCACACCCCTGAACGGAGCAAGGTCGTGGCCAAGTCGTCACCACGCGAGATCCGCACCCGGTGGTCGTCCCAGGACGCCGCCGATCAGTTCACCGTCGACAACCCCGCGACCGGCGCGCCACTGGCCGTCGTCCAGGGCGCCGGCGACAAGGAAGTCGACCAGGCCGTACAGGCGGCCTACGACGCGCACTTCTCCTGGAGGGCCCGCACCGCCCGCGAGCGCGGCAGCTGGCTGCGGAAGATCGCTCAGGCGATACGCGAGCACGCCGACGAGATCGCGACCCTGGAGTGCAGCGACAACGGCAAACCACTGACCCAGGCGCGCAACGGGGACGTGAACGCGGCGATCGGGCTCTTCGAGTACTTCGCGAGCCTGTGCGACTCCATGCCCGGCCAGGTCAACGACGGCGGAAACCTGCTGGACATCACCGTGCTCGAACCCTACGGCGTCATCGCCGCGATCGTGCCGTTCAACTGGCCGCCGATCCACACAGCCAGCAAGCTGGCCCCGGCGCTGGCCGTCGGCAACGCGGTGGTGATCAAGCCGCCGGAGCAGGCCCCGCTCTCATCCATGCGCATGGTGGAGATCATCCAGTCCGTCCTGCCCGACGACGTGGTCCACATCCTTCCCGGCACCGGCTCGATCGGGTCCCGGCTCGCCGGACACCCGCTCGTCGGCAAAATCTCGTTCACCGGGTCGCCCACCACCGGCGTCTCGGTCATCAAGACCGCTGCCGACAACCTGACGCCGACCCTGATGGAGCTCGGCGGCAAGGACCCGTTCATCATCTTCGAGGACGCGGACCTCGACCTGGCGCTGCCGTGGGCGATCGAGGGCGGCCTCTTCAACCAGGGCGAGGCCTGTACCTCGGCGTCCCGTGTCCTCGTACACGCCGACATCTACGACGAGGTCGCGCGCCGCTACGGCAACGCGGTGAAGCGGCTGCGCGTCGGCAACGGCGTCGACCCCGGCACGCACATCGGACCGATGGTGTCCGCCGCCCAGCGCAAGCGAGTGCTGGACTACATCGACATAGGTGTCCAGGAGGGTGCCACGATCGCGGCGCAGGCGCCGCTCCCCGACGACCCGGAGCTGGCGGGCGGCTACTACGTCGCGCCGACACTGTTCACCGGCGTCCGCCCGGACATGCGCATCGCGCAGGAGGAGATCTTCGGCCCGGTCATCTCGATGATCCCGTTCCACGACGAGGACGAGGCCGTCAGGATCGCCAACGGCACCGACTTCGGCCTGGTCGCCGCGGTGTTCACGCCGGACTCGGAGCGCGCACTGCGGGTCAGCCGCGCCCTGCACACCGGGTTCGTCTTCGTGAACAACTACAACCGGAACTTCACGGGCACGCCGTTCGGTGGTGTCGGCGCGAGCGGCTACGGCCGGGAGACTTCGGCGCAAACCCTGGGCGAGTACGGCTACAGCAAGAACATCCGCCTGGTCTCCGGGAGGGGCGAGATGCCGCGCTGGGCGCCGTCCCTCGAGGTGACCGGACACGACAAGTGAGCAACCCGGTCTTCGAGGCGACGTAACCCGCCGCGAAGACGCGAAGACACGGCGTGCGGCACCCCTGAGACGGACGGTGCCGCACACCGTCGCGCCGTTCACAGCCCCTGACCGATGTCCTGCACGGCTGCCAGCAGGGGACGGGACAACGCTGCCAGGCTCGCGCGGGTGCACCGGACCGACGGAGCCGCGACCGCCACGGCGGCCACGGCGGTGCCCGTGCGATCGCGCACACAGGCACCGACGGCGTGCACTCCGCGCTCGCTCTCCTGCAGGTTGATCGCGTAGCCGTCCCGTCGTACCGCCACCAGCTCGTTGAACAGCCGCTCCACGTCGCCGGAAGCGTCGGACCCCTCCCCGGGGAGCCCGTTGGGGTAGAGGGCCCGGAGCCGGTCGGCCGGCAGTGCCGCGAGCATGGCCTTGCCGCCCGAGGTGACGTGGGCGGGCAGGAGCGTGCCGGTGCGGTAGCTGACCCGCAGCGCCTGTGGGCCCTCCACGCCGTCCAGGAAGCGGGCTCCGTTGCCATCGAGCACCATCAGGTGGGTCGTCTCACGGACGGCGTCCGCCAGCCGTTGCAGGTGGGGGTGGGCGATGGTGATCAGGTCCGGGGGAGGGGCGGCCTGGCTTCCCCTGATCGCCTGCAGAGCCGGCCCCGGCCGGTACACCTTGTGGCGGTCCTGCGCCGCGAATCCCTCGAAGACGAGCATCGCGAGGATGCGGTGAGCGGTCGAGCGCGCGACGCCGAGCCGGTCGGCGACGTCCATCACCCGCAGCTCGTCGAGCTCGTGCAGCAGCCGGACGACGCGCAGGGCGTTGCCCGCGGCGCTCACCGGATATGAGGGGCTGGGCGCAGCGCCCGCTGAATTCTCCATAGAGGAATTCTACGCTTCATGGATTCCTCTGGGAGGAAACGGCGGCGTAGCGTCAGGACCAGCGCTGAACGATGCGCGCTTCTTCCGGCGGTCGCCGAACACACGACCTGGAGGTCTCCGTGACCGATACCACCAGCGAGCAGACCGAGCGCAAGCTGCTCGACGAGTTGTACGCGGACTTCGAGGACGCGGGTCTGATCCCGCTGTGGACGCAGGTGGACGGTCTCATGCCGATGTCGCCGCAGCCCGCCGCGGTACCGCACCTGTGGCGGTGGTCGGAGCTGCTGCCCATCGCGCAGCGCTCCGGAGAGCTCGTACCGGTGGGGCGTGGCGGCGAGCGCCGTGCCATGGCACTGTCCAACCCCGGCCTCCCGGGCCTTCCCTTCGCCACCACGACCCTGTGGACCGCGATCCAGTACCTGGGGCCGCGCGAGATCGCCCCCTCGCACCGGCACAGCCAGGGAGCCTTCCGGTTCGTTCTCGAAGGCGAGGGCGTGTGGACCAACGTCGACGGCGACGCGGTCGCGATGCGGCGGGGCGACCTGCTGCTCACGCCCAGCTGGGCCTTCCACGAGCACCAGAACGTCACCGACAAGCCGATGGCCTGGCTCGACGGACTCGACATCCCCCTCGTCTCCAAGCTGGACGCGGGCTTCTTCGAGTTCGGCCCCGACGAACTCTCCACCCGCGAAACCCCCGAACGCTCTCGCGGTGAGCGACTGTGGGGCCACCCCGGGCTGCGCCCGATCAGCCGGCCCGACCAGCCCAACTCCCCGCTGGGCGCCTACCGCTGGGAGCACACCGACGCCGCCCTGACCGCCCAGCTGGAGCTGGAGGACGAAGGCGTAGCCGGCGTGATCGAGCCCGGGCACGCCGGAGTCCGCTTCTCCAACCCGACCACCGGCCGGGACGCCCTGGTCACGATGCGCACCGAGATGCGCCGACTGCGGGCCGGTGCACAGACCGCCTCCGTGCGTTCGGTCGGCTCCGCGGTCTGGCAGGTGTTCGAGGGTGAGGCGGTCGCCCGAGTCGGCGACAAGGTCTTCGAGATCGCCACGGGCGACCTGTTCGTAGTCCCGTCCTGGTGCGAGGTCTCGCTGTCCGCCCGCACCCAGGTCGACCTTTTCCGTTTCAGCGACGAGCCCGTCTACGAAGCCCTGGGACTCGCCCGTACCTCCCGAGGAGAACACAAGTGAAGCTCGCCACCATCCGGGTCAACGGCACCACGCGCGCCGTCCGCGTCGACGAGGACAAGGCCGTGGACCTCGGCGAGAGCGACCTCGTGGCCTTCCTGAGCCACGGCGACTGGGCGGCACGTGCCGCGGACGCCGACGGCGAAACGTACGAAGGCGCCCTTGACTACGCCCCCGTCGTCATCGCGCCGGAGAAGGTCGTGTGCGTCGGCCTCAACTACCGCACCCACATCCTGGAGATGGGCCGCGAACTCCCCTCGCACCCCACGCTGTTCTCCAAGTTCGCGCGAGCGCTGGTCGGCGCGTACGACAACGTGACCCTGCCCGCCGCGTCCACGCAGATGGACTGGGAGGCCGAACTCGGCGTCGTCATCGGTGCCGAGGTCCGGCACGCCGACACGGAGCAGGCGCGGGCCGCGATCGCCGGGTACACCGTGCTCAACGACGTCACCGCCCGGGACTGGCAGTACCGCACCACCCAGTGGGACCAGGGCAAGACGTTCGAGGCCACCACCCCCATCGGACCGTGGCTGGTGACCGCCGACGACCCGGCGGTGTCCGCCCAGGGCCTGAGTCTGACCTGTGAGGTCGACGGCGACACGGTCCAGAAGGCCGACACCGGTGACCTCGTCTTCGACCCGGCAACGCTGGTCGCGTACCTGTCCGAGATCATCACGCTGGTGCCCGGCGACGTGATCGCCACCGGCACTCCGGGCGGAGTCGGCCACGCCCGCAAGCCCGCCCGCTATCTGCACGACGGTACGACCCTCGTCACCCGGATCGAGGGGATCGGCGAGTGCCGCAACACCTGCCGCCGCGAGACACGGTGAACGCCCGCCCGGCCGCGACGCTGGAGTGGGCGGCCAAGGGCACGGCGGCCTTCGAAGCCGCCGTGCACTGGCTGACCGACTCGGGGCTCACCATGCCCTCGTACCTGCCGGGCTGGAGCAGGGCCCACGTCGTCGCCCATGTCGCCCGCAACGCCGACGCCCTCGTCAACCTGCTGACCTGGGCGCGGACAGGCGTCGAGACACCCATGTACGCCAGCGGCGACCAACGTGCGCGCGAGATCGAGGAAGGTGCCCGGCGGCCGGCCGAGGAGCTGCGTGCCGACCTGCTCGCGGCCGACGGCCGACTCGCCGGGGAACTCGCCGCTATGCCGGACGAGTGCTGGGAAGCGACCGTCCGCACCGCGCGAGGCCGTGAGGTACCCGTCTCCCAGGTGCCCTGGATGCGAGTGCGCGAGGTGTGGGTCCACACCGTCGACCTGAACATCACCACTTTCGACGATGTCCCGCGCGAGGTGTGCGCGGCCCTTGTCGACGACGTCGCGGCCGCCTTCCGGGCCCGCCCGGACTGTCCCCCCGTCGAGCTGCGGATCAAGGGCGACGTCCGTACCTGGACCCTGGGCGCGCCCGGCGGCGCGGAGCCGGTCGTGGTGAGCGGTGACCTGCCCAGCCTGGCTGCCTACGCGACCGGACGCCCTGTGCCCGGCCCTCTGTATCCCGCCGGTGGGGAATCCCCGCCGAAGCTGCCCGCGTGGCTGTGAGCGCGAAGGAAAGATGATGAAATTTGCCTGCATCGGCGCAGGTCCCGTTCTTCGCGACACTGCTGAAGCGGAGCCGGCCCGGCGCCGAGGTCGTGGTCTTCGAACGCAACAGCCCCGACGACACGTTCGGCTTCGGAGTGGTCTTCTCCGACGCCACCCTCGACGCCATCGACGCCGCCGACCCCGTCCTCAGTGAGGCGCTGGAGAAGCACGGCAGGCACTGGGACGACATCGAGGTCCGCGTGCACGGTGCACGGGAACGCGTCGGCGGCATGGGCATGGCCGCTGTCGTACGCAAGACCCTGCTGAGCCTGTTGCAGGAGCGGGCACGCGCCGAGGGCGTTCGGATGCGCTTCCAGCACGAGATCCGTGATCCCGCCGAGCTGGACGACTTCGACCTGGTCGTGGTGTGCGACGGCGCCAACAGCCGCTTCCGCACCGTGTTCGCCGACGACTTCGGACCGACGGCGGACGTGGCGAGCGCGAAGTTCGTCTGGTTCGGCGCCTCGCACATGTTCGACGGGCTCACCTTCGTCCACCAGGATGGCCCGCACGGTGTCTTCGCCGCCCACGCCTATCCGATCAGCGACTCGCTGAGCACGTTCATCGTCGAGACCGACGCCGACTCCTGGGCCAGGGCCGGACTCGACACCTTCGATCCCTCGACACCGCCGGGCCCGAGCGACGAGAAGACCAAGGCCTACCTGGAGGACCTCTTCCGCGAGCAGATCGACGGGCACCCGCTGGTCGGCAACAACTCCCGCTGGGCCAACTTCGCCACCCGCAGGGCCAGTTCGTGGCGGCGTGGGAAGTGGGTGCTGCTGGGCGACGCGGCGCACACCGCGCACTTCTCCGTCGGGTCCGGCACCGAGATGGCAATGGAGGACGCCGTCGCGCTGGCCGGGGCCCTGGGGGAGTCACCGCACAGCGTGCCGGAGGCACTCGATGCCTACGAGGTGCGCCGCCGCCCCAAGGTCGAGAAGATCCAGAACTCCGCGCGGCCCAGCCTGTCGTGGTGGGAGCACTTCGGCCGCTACGTCCGCTCGTTCGACGATCCGACGCAGTTCGCCTTCCACTTCCTCACCCGCAGCATCCCGCGCGGCAAACTCGCCGTGCGCGACGCGGCGTACGTGGACCGCGTCGACGGATGGTGGCGTGAACGCCACGCGACACCGCCCCTGGAGACACCTTTCCGCGGCGGGACGTTCCGGATTCCCTCGCGCCGCGTGGCAGTCGGCGACGACCTCCTGACCGGGACGGACGGCACCGACATCCCGATGGTCCCCTTCGGCGGTCAGCCGTCCGGGGCGGGTGTGTGGATCGACGCCCCCGACAGGGAGGAGGGTCTGCCGCTCGCCCTCGACCAGGTGCGTGAGACGGCGGAATCGGGCGCCCCGCTCGTCGGCGTACGCGGTGGTACGACGCTGCCCCGCGTACTGGTGGCTGAGGAGGCCCGACTCGCGCACGGCCTGCCCGCGGCGGTCATCGGCGCGTACGACGACGACACCGCGACCACCCTCCTGCTGTCCGGCCGGGCCGACCTCGTCGGAGGCACCAAGTGACCGCCCTCGACCCGCTGTTCGCACCCCGAGCCATCATCGTTCTCGGCGCCTCCGCCACACCCGGAAGCTCGGTGCGGCGATGACCGACTCGCTCGCCTCGTTCCCCGGACCGGTACTGAAGGTCAACGGCGGCCGGCCGGATCCCGACCGGGGCTTCTTCCCGACCGTCGCCGAGGCCGCCGCGAGCCATGGCATCGCACCCGACCTGGTGGTGTCCTGTATCCCGGCCGCCGCCACTGCCGGGGCCATTCGCGACGCGGCGAACGCGGGAGCCCGCGCCGCCCTTGTGTGCGCCGGCGGTTTCGCCGAATCCGGCGACGATGGCGCGCTGCACCAACAGGCCCCGGCCGAAGTGGTGCGGGACACCGGAATCCGTGTCCTCGGGCCGAACACCTCGGGCTTCCTCGCCCCGTATCGACGGCTGACGGCCAGTTTCGTCCCGGGCGTGGCCGATCTGGAAGCGGGTCCGGTGGCGGTCGTGGCCGCCAGCGGCGGTGTGAACCACGCGCTGGCCTTCGCCCTTGCCGAGGCCGGCGTCGGTCTGCGCCTGGGGGTCGGGCTGGGCAACAGCCTGGACGTCACCCAGGCCGACGTCCTGCTGCACCTCGCCGAGGACGAGGGCGTACGGGCCGTCGCCCTGCAAATGGAGACCGCCGCGGAAGGACGCCGTCTCACCGAGGCCGTACGCCGCCTGACCGACCGGGTCCCCGTCGTGGCCCTGGTCGTCGGACGCAACGACATCGGCGACTTCGCTCGCTCCCACACCGGCGCCCTGGCCACCTCCGGCGCGTCACCAGGGCCGCGTTGCGGCAGGCCGGAGCCGTCCTCGTCGACGACGAACGCGACCTCGTCGACGCCGTCACCGCGCTCAGCCGCGTGCGGCTCCCCGCCCACCCAAGTCCGGGCGTCGGCTGGTGACCAGCCTCATGCGTCCTCGCGTACGTCCTGCCGCTGAGTTCTTCTCTGGGCGGACCAGGTTGAGCACGTAGAGCACCGGCCGGGCGGTCAGAGGAAACAGATCGGCGTCATCGGTGCGAGCCGCTGGCTGACCAGGGACTACACGTCGCCACCCGTCGTGCGCGTGGCGAACGGCGCCCGGAATCGGGGAGCGGTCGTCATTCCCCTTCGCAGACGCCCTCGACAGCGAACTTCTGGTACAGGTGCGGGTAGGCGACGGTGCCGGCAGGGTAGCCCTCCAGGTGCGAGGCGAACTCCGGCGTGCCGAGCGCCGCACGGAGGTGTTCGGTGGATTTCCAGACCGCGACGTTGGTGAACAGTCGGCTACCGCCGATGCCCCGGTACAGCTGCACCGAGAGAAGGCTCCCCGACTTCTTCATGTACTCCGCGTCGTCCGTCCAGGCGGCCACCACCTCGTCCTCCTTGCCTTCCGGAGCGACAAATGTGTTGATGATGGTGACCGGGCCGGTCTCCTCCTTCTGCTGGTCGTGGAAGTGGGTGGACTCGTCGAGGTGGCCGAACTTGAGCATGATTCCTCCATGGAATCGAGGGGGAAGAGGGTCTGCCGACCCACAGGGATCCAAGTGATCCGGGACCAGGAGACCGCCCGTCTGCGTGTTGGTGAGTCGTGATCAATGGGCGGTGCGCGGGAGGGGGTATGCCGATGACCGCCGCGTGGCCCCGCCGGTGGTGTGCGTTCAGGCGTGGTGCTTGCCGAGGAAGTCCGTGGTGAGCTGCAGCCACTCCTCGGTCCGCTCCAGCATCGGCAGGTGGCCGGTGGCGATTTCCGCGAGCTGGGCGCCGGGGATGGTCTCGGCGAGCTGACGGTGCAGGGCGGGGGAGGTCAGCCGGTCGTCGGTGGTCGAAACGACCAGGGTGGGGACCTTGATGCCGGCGAGGTCGTCCCGGACGTCGACCTGGCCGACGAGGTCGGTCTGCTCGGAGCTGCCGTCGGCCGAGCCGGCGGCGACGTAGCCGAGGGTCTGCCGCAGCTGCTCGGCCGGCATCGACTCCAGCGCCTGAGTGCCGAGGGCCATCATGAGCTGGAACTCGGCGAGCAGCTCGCGGTCGCCGGACGCGGCGATCTTGCTCCAGACCGAGGAGGCGAGAGCGAGCCGGTTGTCGCGGTGCGGGAAGGCGGCGGTCAGGACGAGCGCGGTGACGCGCTCGGGGTGGCGGGTGGCGGCGCGGATGGCGACCGGGCCGCCGAGGGAGTATCCCGACACGGCGAAGCGGTCGAGGCCCTCTGCGTCGGCGGCGGCGATGAGCTGGTCGGCGAGGTCGTCGACGGACAGCGGGGTGGTGGAGCGGGGGGTGTCGCCACTGCCGGGGTAGTCGATGCCGACGACGGTGTGGCGGGCGGCGAGCCCTTCCAGAACGGGGCCGTAGGTGCCGGCCAGGCTGCTGCCGGCGCCGTGGGCGAGGAGCAGGCCGGGGCCGGACCCGAGGCGAGTACGGGCGAACGTGGGCTCAAGCAGGTTGCGAGACGACATGGCCATCTACCTTTCACAGTCACCGACACGCAAGGAATCATCCAGTGCGTGTGATTGCTCTTCATTTGTATCACACGCGTCGTATGATTTAGACTGTGACGCCAATCACACTCCCCGTATGATTTGGCGGTAGGGTGGTGGTATGAACGAGCCTCCCCACCGTCGCCAGCCGACTCCGGGCAACCCGCGCGTGCAGCGCACCCGCAACCGCGTGCTGGCCGTCGCGCGCGAACTTCTGCCTCAGGTCGGACCGGCCGGGCTCACCTATGCCCTGCTGGCCGAGCGGGCAGAGGTCACCCGTCAGACCCTCTACCGGCACTGGCCCACCCGGGCCGCGCTGCTCTTCGACCTCGTCCTCGAAGGCCCCGACCTCGGCAACTATCCGGAACCGGGCAGCGACGTGGGCGCCGTGGCCACCGCCTGGCTGAAGAGCCTGCGTGCCGGGGTCGGCGTGCCGTCCGTGCGCACCGCGGCTCTGGCCGTCACCGCCCAGGCCGACCACGACCCCGACAGTGCCCGGGCACTCGTCCGCATCGGCGAAGACCGCTACGCCGGCTTCAACAGACTGCTGGAGCCTTCGGGCGTCCAGATCAGCGACGACGAGTTCACCCTGCTGTACGGACCCGTCCTCGCCCGGCTCTTCCTCGACCGCGGCCAGGTCACCGACGCCTTCATCGACGCCGTCGTGGCCCAGTGGATCACCACGCTGCAGCATGCCGACGCACCGCAGGACTCGAAGTAGTGGTCACCGAGAGCTCTTCACGGAGGAGAACCGGAACAGTCGCGTCCAAGTAGCGAATCCGGATCCCTGTCAACCCGTCATCGCCACCCCGCCGAGCGGTACCGCACATCCTGCAATGGCTGCCATTCAGCGCCCGTGCCCGCACGTGGAGGGCACTCAGTTACTTTTGGACGTGTTCGCCGACGTCGGTCGGCCGAGCCGATGGAGTCGACCACGGACCTGAACGTGGCCCGGCATGCGCACGAGGCTCTCAACGGCACGGGCGTCGAGGGGGCCTCGAACCTCGAGAACAGGCAGGACGACCTCCGCAATGTTGGATCGCCGCTTCACCAGCACCCGGCGGCACGGGAGGCCCTTGAAGTTGGAACAGGCCGGAGACCGCTGCAGGAAGTGGGCATCGATCTGGCGATTGGCTTCATGGAAGCTTCCTCCTTCGGGGCCCCGCCCGCTCGACGGGCGTCCGGCTGAAGCAGGCCGTGGTGGACGCACTACCCGCGACAGACGGCAGTAGGCACGGAGCGCTGCGCTCGACGACGAAGATTGGAACAGGTGGACGCCCCGGACAGCTGTTACGCGACGGTGTCGGACGCGGTCCGCTTCCGTTCCGCAGCCCAGGAGGCCAGCAGGCGTAGCCCGTCGTGGGACGGGGAACCGGGTTCGGCGTTCCACACGATGATGTGCTGGTCGGGGTCCGTGCCACACGTGAGCGTGTTCCAGTCGAGTGTCAGCTCGCCCACCACCGGGTGACGGAGCTTCTTGACGCCCTTGCCCCGCATCGCGACGTCATGCGCGGTCCACCACTGCCGGAACTGTGCGGCATGGGCGGAGAGCTCCTCGACCAGAACGGTGAGGCGCGGTTCGCCGGGGTAGCGCGCGCTCTTCATACGCAGCTGGGCGATGGCCGGCCGGGCGATCTCCTCCCAGTCGGCATACAGCTCGCGCATCCAGGGTTCGGTGAACAGCAGCCGGACAAACACGCGCTCCTGCTCCGGATAGTGCTCTGCATGGACCCGATCAGCAGCACCGTCCCGTGTCTGCGCCCACGTCGGATGGCGAAGTCGTCCACCCCGAGCACCGCGGTGAAGGAGGGCACGGGTCGGGCAGCGTCATCAGCACCTTGAGCGCAGCGCTCCAGGTGTCCTCGGAGTGGATCAGCCGCGCGCAGCCCTGGCGTTCATTGATCATCTATCGGCGGTCATGTGGTCCGGATGTCGTCCACCCGCTCGCCCTCCGCCTGGGACGGCTCGGTTCTGGGGACGTCCGGGTGCCGCTCCATTGCCGCACGCTCGGTCGGTTCATCGCGCTCGCCCTCGGCTTGGGAGGGCGTGTGCGAGTACAGCCAGCGGTCGTAATCCGAGGCTCCGGTCTTCATGGCGGCCTCCCTTGGTCGCTCATCTCCCATGCTCCTCCAGGGCCCGCCGCAGGGCCAGAGAGGCCAGCGCCGTTCGTCCGGTTCACTTCCGCTCTCGCGGAGAGCAGTGCAGTCGGGCCGACGGCGGCGCCGGTCCGCCTGGCGCTGCAGCGGTTCACCTCCGCTCACGCGGAGAGCAGGGTGGCAGCGGCCGCCCGGTGCTCGGGAGTCAGCTGTCCGCGATCGTCACTGGTTGTAGTGGAGCAGTCGGCCCGCAGCGAGTATCGGTGGCGGCCGATCGGCGCAGGCATGGCGACCGCGATCCGAGCGACAGAACCGGTGAGCTATGGGTTGGCGATGGTGTCGGCGGGGGCCAGGAACCGCAGGACGCATGCGGCGAAGGCGTCGGACTGGTCATGGTGAACCCGCCGATCGGCCCGGTGGCGCGCGTCTGCGGCGCCGTGTTGCGCGCCTCGACCCGGAGGTGACCTCGGGGGTCCAGTTCTAGGCGGACGACGACGTCCGCACCATGGGCGTGGCGGCGCACGTTCGTCAGTGCCTCCTGCACCACGCGGTGGACGGATGTCTCGACCTCGGGAGCCAGCCGGATCCCGCGCACCTCGGGCGCGACGTTCAGCGTCGCGTCGGTTCCGTTCTCGGCGAACGCGGAGACCAGGCGCTTCAGCTCGGCCGGCAGCTCACCCGGGCGGGTGGCCTGATGGTCGTTTTCGCGCAGCACTCGCACCAGGCGGTGCATGGAGTCCAGGGCCTCCCCTCAGGCTCGGGAGATGCCCTCCAGCAGGGGCTTGATCTGCTCCGGCGAGGTCTCCTGGATCACCAGCGCGGCGTCGGCGTGCACGATGATGCCGGTCACGTGGTGGGCGACGAAGTCGTGCAGGTCCCGGGCGAGTTCCATGCGCTCGCTCTGGCGTACGGAGGCCACGGCCCGGGCCCGGCGGGCGTCCAGCAGGCGCAGATAGCAACCGAGGCCCACGGCGGCGCCGACGGCGAAGGTCAGCAGGAAGGAGAAGGTGAGGACCTCGTAGTGCCCTGCGGGTCGTAGTAGGCCGCCAGGTCGAACAGCCACACCAGGACCAGGCCCACGCAGAGGGAGACCGTGATGGCACGCCGGACGGCCGTGGAGAGCGGGGTATCGGGTTCCATGCGACGCTCGACGCCGGCGGTATGCCGCCGCCCTACCGGGGGCCGGCCCCGTATGAACCGGAGGACCGCGCCTTCTTCTTCGGTCGGGACCGCCTGGTGGCGGAGCTGGTGGCACTGGTGACCGAGCGGCGGTTCGCGATTCTGTCCGGTGCCTCAGGGAGTGGGAAGTCCCCCTGCTGCGGGCGGGATTGGTCCCGGCGCTGCAGGAGACGGCGGGACGGCTTCGGCCTTCCGCCCTGGTCCGGCTGCTCACGCCGGGGGAGGGTCCCGCGGCCGCCTACGACCGCCTGCTGAAGCCGTGCCCTGACGAGCCTGAAATCTGGGTGGTGGTCGACCAGTTCGCGAGCCGGAAGTCCAGTCGTACTGCCGGGGCGGGGCGGGGCGGGAGGGGCCGGCGGTTCGCGGCCAGACGATTCTTCCGACGTCTGGTGAAGGGGACCCGCACGGTGCCGCGGGTGGTCGTCACGGACAAGCTCCGCTCCTACGGCGCCGCTCACTGGGAGGCCATGTCCTCGGTCGGACACCGCTCGTACAAGGGGCTGAACAACCGGGATGAGCAACGAACCCGGGGTTCTACCTGAAGTCCTGTACCAACGCCGCCTCGCTCCCGGCCACCGGCCAGGGCTCCACCGCCGTCTCGGCCACCCTGCCGTCCAACACCAGGTCACCCCGTACCTGAAGGTCGACGCCCCGGCCGGAGCCGTGATCGGTGTCCAGACCGACCACTACGACGACGGCCGGGGCCTGATGGGCATCGACCAGGCCACCGTCTTCAACGCCCGCGCCACCTACGTCTGCGCCGGTGGCGTCCAGGAGTTCGAGGCGCTGGGCTGGATGAGGGGCACCGCAGTGGGGTACACCATCCCGGCAGGCATGACCCATCCCTGGCATCCCCGCACCCGCCGCCGACTGCGCCCCTGCCAAGCAGGTGATCGTCTTGTTCCGCTCCCGCGGCGCCTTGTGCGAGGCTGAAGAAGAGGTCGTCGAACCGGGCCGCGTAGTCCTCCAACAGCCCCGGCGCGGGCGGACAGGGGCGGCGGCTGGTCATGGCGGACGTACCCAAGAGGGCCAGTCCGGCGGTTGGCTTCATGGAAGCTTCATGAGCTGAGTCGTACGTGCTTTATGAGGCGCCTGTTGTCTGGCGGTCATGCACGCACTCCTCGTCGCACCGGTGGACACCGCTGATCACCCTGCTGCGCGGCACCTGACTACGGCGATTCACACAGCGCTGTCCGGTTCCGTTGTGATCGGCGCGTTCCCTCGTCCGGAGTCGGCCGGACACGTGGACCCCGTCGGGCAGGCGGGCGGCGATGACGTGCTGCATGAAGGAACCGGCAGCCTGTTCACGACCTGGGTGGGGGCAGTGGCGGCGGGGCCGGCGGCGATGTTCGCGGGTCCGCTCCACAGGCGACTGCCGGTCGGCGCGGCTGCATCGGCGCCCTGGGGTTCCCACGCCTGAGCGCCGAATCGACCTGTTGGCCGCGACTGGCCCAGCCGAGGAGCGCGGCTTACCCGCTTGCACTCCCCGATCGGCCTGCACCGCGCGCTCGCACGCCCGTAGAGACACCGGATTCCATCGCGGCGGGGACCATCGCTGTCCTGCGCAGGCCCTGCCCGGCCTGGCGACGGCGCCGTGACGCACGCACATACGGCCTGACTCACACACATAAGGAAGAGGGGAACTTGAAATGAACCTGCGACGGAACATCTCGCGTCGAAGGATGATCGAAGGGGCATCGGCCGCGGCGCTTGTCACGGCGGCGGCCGCCACGGTGCCTGCTGCCATGGCCAGTCCGGAGACGGCATCGTCCGGCTCGGGCTTGCCGAAGGGCAACTGGCGTATCGACACCCACGCCCACTACTCGCCCGACGTGTACAACGACTACCTGCAGCGCTACGGCCTCCTCGGCGCCATTACCGGGGCGTACGGTCCGTGGTCGGTCGAGCGGCATGTGGCCTTCATGGACCAGTACCGGATCCAGGCCAGCGTCCTGTCGTTCGGCGACCTCCAGGTCACCGTCGGCCCGGTCGACGACCGGCGCGCCACCGCCCGGGCGGTCAACGACTACGCCCACAACCTCGTGCAGACCCGGGGTGACCGGTTCGGGATCTTCGCGGTCACCCCGATGCCCGACATCGACGGCACGGTCGCCGAGGTGGACCGCGCGCTCGGTGAACTGGATCTCGACGGTATCTGCCTGCTCACCAACTACAAGGGCACCTACCTCGGGGATCCCTCCTTCGCGCCTCTGTACGAGATCCTCAACGACCGCCATGCCTACGTCTATGTCCACCCGACGGGTCCGGAGAACAACCCGGCTCCCAAGCTGTGCTTCGGCCCCGACATCCCGGCCGGGAACAACGTCTTCGAGTACAACTTCGACGCGACCCGCGCGATGACGAGTCTGATCTACAACGGTGTCCTGCGGGACTACCCGAACATCCGCTGGCACTTCACCCACAGCGGCGGGGCACTGCCGTTCCTGGCCTTCCGGCTCGCGACCCGGCACTCGGCCTTCCCGCCGTTCAACGAGGTGCTGCCCGAAGGGCCCCTCAAGTACATGAAGCGGATGTTCTTCGACAACGCGCAGGCGTTCACCGCCGCGCAGTTGCAGCCGCTGTCGTCGCTGGTGCCCGACAGTCACATCATGTTCGGCAGCGACTGGCCGGCGACCCGCCATCTCTACGCGGCCGACAACGTCGAGACGATGCCCTTCCTCAAGGGCAGCCTGCCCAATCTCAAGGCAGGCGACCCCGAACCGACCGTCGACGAGATCTACAGCCGGCGCGAGCGAATCGCTCTCGAGCGGGACAACGCCCTCCACCAGTTCCCGAAGCTGAAGGCGCGTATACGCCGCGCCGGCTCGCGCTGAGCCGCGACCGCACGCCAAGCCCGCCGCCTGCTGCCTGCCGACGAGCCGCGGGCGGCGGGCGGCGCAAAGATCAGCGCCAGCCGACGGAGGGGCCACCGACGGAAATCGACGTCGCCCGGCCGCGTGAACACGGCCCGCAGGATGGGAAGTCGGTTCCTCATCTGCTCGGCGGCGGGGTCGGTGCCGGGACCAGCGTGGAGAAGGGGATCACGGTGCACCGGCCGGCTTGCCGCCGTACCCCGTTCCGCCTCGCCTTCCGCGTCTGCCTGTCCTGGCAGGTCGCCCGGCCCGCCGCCCGGCTGCTGCAGGAGATCGGTTCGGACGTCGTGCACACCCCGTCCCACTTCGCCGTCTGCGGACCGCCTCATGGAGCTTGCCCGGCGGCCCGGCGCCGGATGGGCGAGGCCGGCCCACAGATCGTCGCCGGCCACGACAGACACCGTACGCTGGCCGCAATCGAGGCCCGCTGCCTCCACGCCGCCGGTCACCCCGCGGCCATGACGACCCTCCGCCTCCCTCTTCCCACCCGGCGATGGAAAGCGAGCACGATGAGTACGCAGCGCGTTCTGGTCGTCGATGACGAGCCCAAGATCCGTATGACCGTGCGCGGTTACCTGGAGGCGGACGGGTTCCACGTCGTCGAAGCCGCGGACGGACCGTCCGCCCTGCAGGCGGTCACCCGTGACCGGCCGGACCTCGTGGTGCTCGATGTGATGCTCCCGGGGCTGGACGGATTCCAGGTCCTGCGCCGCATCCGGGAGGCGAGTCAGGTGCCGGTGATCATGCTCACCGCCCGCGACGAGGAGGTCGACCGGCTGATCGGCTTCACCACCGGCAGCGACGACTACGTCACCAAACCGTTCAGTCCCCGCGAACTGGCCCTGCGGGTGCGCGCCATCCTGCGGCGCATCGACAGCCGGTCCGAGGCGGACCACGAGGACGGCGTCCTGCGCTTCGACGGACTGACAGTCGATCACGTGACGCGGACCGTGCTGGTCGATGCCGACCGGATGGTGGAGATGTCCGCTCTCGACTTCGATCTGCTGTTCGCGATGGCCCGGGCCCCTGGGCGGGTCTTCACCCGGCGCGGCCTGCTGGCCCAGGTGTGGGGCGAGGACTTCTTCGGTGACGAGCGCGTCGTGGACGTGCACATCCGCACTCTGCGGCGTGCGCTGGGCGACGACGCGGGCGCGCCCCGGTTCGTAGGAACCGTCCGCACCATCGGCTACCGGTTCATCGGGCGCCCCGCCTAGCGGCCAGGAAGGACACCCACCCATGTCTGCCTCCCGCTTCCCGGCCTACCACCGGTCTCGTGCGCGGCTGCGCCGGATCATGGAGCGTCTGTCGTTCCGCAACCGGCTGGTGCTCTCGCACGTCATGGTGCTCCTCCTGGCACTGGCGGCCATGGCGGCGATCAGCGCGCTGATCGAGGTGTGGCTCGGTTTTGACGACATCGAAGGTGACGTGGTCCTGCGGGTCGGCCTCTTGTTCGGAGTGGCCGCGGCTTTCCCGGCGTCCGTCGCCCTGTCCCGGTTTCTGCTGCGCCCGCTCGACAGGGTGCGTTCCGCCACGCGCCGGCTCGCCGAGGGGCACTACGACGATGTCCTCGAACTTCCCAGCGAGCCGGGCCTGGCAGCGCTGGTCGAAGACGTCAATACGCTGGCGGCAGCCTTAGCCGACACCGAACGCCGCCGCGCCCGACTGATCTCCGAGGTCGCCCACGAGATGCGAACCCCCATCACCCTTCTACGCGCCCAGATCGAGGGCGTGGCCGACGGCATCTTCGTCCCCGACGAGGCGATGTTCGCTTCCCTCGCCGACGACCTGTACCGGCTGCAGCGCTTGGCGGGCGACCTCTCCAGCCTGTCCCGGTCGGAGGAGGGCGCCTTTGTTCTTCACGGCAGGGTCACCGATGTGGCCATGGTGGCTCGGGCCACAGCCGAGCGACTGCGCCCCCAGTACGACGCCCAGCTGGTGACCCTCGTCGTGGACGCGGACACACCCGTCGGCGCTTTCTGCGACCCGGACCGGATCACCCAGGTCCTGGTGAACCTGCTCGGCAACGCACTGGCCGCATCCGATCGGCATGGGCATGTGGCGCTGTCCGTGCACGTTGAACCGTCTCCCGTGCCCCATGTGATCGTCCGTATCGTGGATGACGGCATCGGCATCGCCGAACACAATCTTGAGCGCATCTTCCACCGCTTCGAACGCCTTGAGCGTCCCGGCCGACCCGCTGCCGCCGGCGGCAGCGGCATCGGCCTGGCCATCGCCCGGGGCATCGCCCGAGCCCATGGCGGAGACATCACCGCGGAATCCGCCGGCCTGGGCAAGGGCGCAACGTTCACCTTGCACCTACCGCAGGAACCCGCCCCAGGGGGCCGCGTGTCACCGGTCTCCCGCTGACCCATCGACCCATCGACCCATCGGCCCTGGAGCGGAGGTGATGAGCAGGTCGCGGTCGTGAAGGACGTCGAGGAAGTGCGCTCAGTGCGCGTCGCCGAGTTCGGAGACGGCGAGAGCGCGTGCGGCGGTCGCGGCGCGTGACAGGGGCAGCGTCCCGGTGATCGCTCGGTCCGCGGGTCCCGCACGGCCAGCAGGACCCACAGCGTGTGAGCGGGCGTCGGACGCCCCTCGGGCAGCGAGATGCCCTGAGTTCTTACGAGGATCACAGAGCGCGGGGCTCGGTGACGCCGTCGGCCAGGGCCCGCACCGGCACGTCGGCGCACGCCGACCGCGACCGGCCCGGCCAACTCCCTCCCGCCGACGCCAGGAGACGCGGCGCGGCCACCTCGGCGGTGGTGACGGCGGAGCCGGGCCCGCCCGGGCTTCATGGAAGCTTCATATGCCGAGTGGTAGGTGCTTTATCAGGCGGCTGTTCACTGGCGGGCATGCAGGCTTTCCTCGTCCCGCCATCGACCGCCGTTGGTCACCATGCTTTGCGGCACCTGACTACGGCGGTTCACGCCGTCCTGCCGGGTTTCGTCGTGCTCGGCGCGCTCCGTCATGTGGGTGGGCGGAGCACGTGGATCCCGTGGGGCGGACGCTGAGCGAGTACGCGCTGCCTGAAGAAACCCCCGGCCTGCGGCCCGTTCACGACCTGTGTGGCGGAAGCGGCGGCGGGGTCGCTCGCGGGGCTGCTCCGTATCCGACGGTCGGCCGTTCGCGAGGTCGCCCCGGCTGCGTCGAGCGTCCGGTGCCCCGGACTCGAGCCCAGTCGGGACCTGCTCGCTAACCCGACCCTGTCGTCCGACCCGGACACGGCGGAGCGGATCTCCGAGCTGATGCGAACCCGCCCCAAGGGCAAGTGACCAACCGTCAGACCGATCAGCTTTCTGGTCCACACCTGGTAGCCGCCTGGTCGAAGTTCTCTCGTACTCGGTCTCCCGGGGCGGGTGAGGTGCAGACGGCTGTATGTAGCCCCCGATGAACCGCGTAACGATCTGAAGGAACGTGAAAGTGGAACAGACCATGATGGCGGTCCGCCTGTTCGAACATGGCGGGCCCGAGGTGCTCAAGTACATCGAGGCACCGATTCCCGAGGTCGGCCCCGACGACATCTTGATGCGCGTGCACGCCACAGCCGTCAACAGCTGGGACCTCCGGTACCGCGCGGGCAACTTGCCGAAGCCTCTCCCGGGACGGCCCGGGTGGCCTCTGCCGTTCCAGCTCGGCCGGGACGCGGCCGGTGAGATCGTCGCCACCGGCGAGAACGTCACCAGGTGGCGCCCCGGTGACAGGGTGGTGCAGCTTCCGCACCCGCCGTGCCGCAACTGCGCCCTGTGCGTGCGCGGCCTCGAAAACCTGTGCATCGACACCGCCTACCCCGGACACCAGGTCTTCGGCGGATACGCCCAGTACGTCGTGCGTCGCCAGGACGCGATCCTGCCCATCCCGGAAGGCGTCGACTTCGAGACCGCCGCAGCCACCATGTGGACCTACACCACCCCACTCAACTGTGCGCGGCAAGCACCTGTCGGTCCCGGCGACACGGTGGTCATCACCGGCGCCAGCGGGGGGATGGCGATCGCCTGCGCACAACTGGCGAAGCTGAGCGGAGCCACCGTCATCGGCACCACCACCAAGCCGGACCACGACGAAGCGCTCAGGAAGCTCGGCTACGACCACATCGTGCGCTCCACGGATCCCCGACTGTCGGCACAGGTCAGGGAGCTGACGCACGGGCTGGGCGCGGACGCCGTCTGGGACTGTGTCGGCGGCAACGACTTCTTCCAGCTTTCCCTTTCCTGCATACGGCTCGGCGGTACGGTCATCGTCCTGGGTACACCGACCGACCAGGGATCCAGGCTCGAGCTGGACGCACTCGCGCTCATCGGCGGGCAGGTGAAGATCGCCAGCGTGCGTGGCGCGACCCTCCGGGACCAGCAACTGTGCCTGGAACTGCTGGCCGAAGGAAAGATCGAGCCGATCATCGACCGGGCCTATCCCCTGGCAGAGGCGGCTGAGGCCCATGCGTACCTGGAAAGCCATCGGCAGACCGGCAAAGTGATCCTCCTGCCGTGACCCGAGTCGATCGCTGACGTCAGCAGAAGGCGCGGTCGGGCGCGCCATCGAGGGAATGCGGCAGGATGCACGCTGCCGCCCCGCCGGTCAGACCCACGCCGTCGGCTCGCGCATCGAGGTCGAGTAGCACGAACTGGGCTCCTATGAGCGGCTGTTCACCGATGCCGACGGCGGTGAAGGCAAGGAGGTCGACGGAGACCTGGGCACCCCCACCACCCTCGGCGGTGCCCAGGTCTCCGTCGAGTCGCAAGCGAATGAAGCGGACAACAATCAGAAGATTGCCGAAGTGGGCCAGCCGGCCCTTTGTCCGGGTGCTGCGGCGGCGGGGCGGGCGCGCCCGGGGATCGGGGCGCGCTCTCACTGTGGCCGCTGGTCGAGATGTTCCGTCTTTCGTTTCCGGGCCCCTCACCCAGCACCGGTTGGTCGAAGGCATCCCGGCTCGAACTCCGGTCGCTTCATCCCTCCCCGGACGCCACCACACCCTGCCGGTCGAGCCGACGCCCGTACCCATCCCCACCGTCCCACGGGCCCCGTTCGTCGATGACACCTGAGACGTGCCCCGCCCCGACACGGTTCTCAGCAGGACGAACCGCCGACCTTTCCCCGCCCCTGTCCCGGCGGTTCCACTTGCCCACCGGCCTGAGGGCCGACCCCATGTCGGGGGAGGCGGACCCGAACACCAACGCCCCCGACGGGCCAGAATCATGTCGACCCCGCATCACGGCAACCTCGTCCGGAATTACCGGCGAGAGAATCGCGACCTTTGGAGGCGGGGTGGATACCGCCGCACGGCCGGGTCGCCAAGGCTGCCTCAGCCCGAACAGCAACTCGCCGGGTGGACCGCCGAACCCTGCAGCCGGATCCACTGGGCCGGAGGCTTGCGGGCACCGTCATTTCCGCGGAAACAGGCGCTGGGCGTTGGCTGTCGTCAGGGAGCGCCACGTGGTTCCCTCCAAGGGTGACTCGGCCGTGTCGATCGCCGCGATGTGGACGTCGGCCAGAGGGGGAGGCGTCCAGCAGTAGTCGCTGCCGAACAGTACGCGGTCCGGGTCGACGAGCTTCAGCAGTGCGGGAACCTGGCGGGGGAAGGCAGTTCCCGCCAGGTCGTAGTACAGGCCCCGTAGTTGCTGCACAGCGTCTGGGGAGGGCGAATTCTGCGAGGGCAGGAACAGCCCCATGAACTCGTTGACGCGGTCGGCCAGGACGGGAATCGCACCCCCGCAGTGCGGGACGATCACCCGCAGATTCGGATGACGTGTCAGGACGCCGGTCATCACCAGGTCGGTGACGGCGCGGGCCGTGTCGAAGATGTACTCGACCATCGGGCGTGGTCTGCCGAGCGCCGATTGTTCCCAGCACACCGGTGAGGTGGGATGCAGGAATACCACGGCCCGCCGGCGGTCGAGTTCCGCGAAGACAGGGTCGAGGCGCTGGTCGCCCAGGTACACACCGTGCGTGTGAGTCAGCAAGGCCACGCCGTCGGCGTCGAGTTCGGTGAAGGCGTAGGCGATCTCCTCCAGCGAGCGGTCCACGTCCGGCAGCGGAAGCGACACGAAGTTGCCGAAGCGGCCCGGGTGGTCCCGGGTCAGTTCGGCGGTGTACTCGTTGACGCGCCGGGCCAGGATGCGGGCAGCCGTGTCGTCGCCGAAGTGGACGCCGGGGGAGGACATGGACAGCATCGCGGTGTCGATGCCGTTGCGGTCCATCAGGTCGAGGTGCGTTTGGACGGACCACGACGGCCAGCCGCCCATGCCGTCGGGATGGGCGTGGCCCGCCGCTGTCGCCTGCTCGACGTAGAAGTCGGGAAGGAGGTGGGCATGGACGTCGATGAGGCCGGAGGACATGACCGAGGGGGGTCCTTTCGCGTCGGGCTTGGGGCGAGGGCGGGCTCGGCTCACTCCACCTGTTCGCGTCCGGCCAGCCGCACCTCTTCGTTGTCCAGGGAGGCCTGTAGGCGGCGCAGCACGGTGTCGTCGATGTGTCGTTCGTCGCGCAGGCGGACAACGGTCGCGCGCTTGTGGGCGATGAGGGCGAGGCGGAGGTCGGTGTAGTGGCGGTTGTGGAGCAGGGCGGGATCGCCGTCGGAGCCCGCGCCTCTGGCCTGCACGGTGGCCAGGTGGGCCTCGTATTCCTGGCGCAGCCACTCCGTGACCTTCGGGGTGGTGCCCAGTTCGTCGGCCAGGTGCGGGAGTTCCCGGAGGGCTTCCTCGGTCGCGGTGGTGTCGGCGAGGACCTCTTCTTCGTCGACGGAGGTGTCGTGCGGCAGCCGGGCCCAGCGCACCACGCGCGGCAGCAGCAGTCCCTGCACCACGAGGGTCACCACGATGACGCCGGAGGTGACGAAGACGATGAAGTCACGGTCGGGGAAGGGCGCACCCGAGTCGAGGACCTCCGGTACGGAGAGTGCGACGGCGAGCGACACCGCGCCCCTGAAGCCCGCGAACCCGCTGACCACGCGGGCCCGGTGACTCATTCTCAGTTCCCGCTGCCGGGGACGTCGGTCGATGGCGCGGATCAGGTAGGCGGAGGAGAACAGGAACGCGAACCGGACCGCGACCAGGACGACGCTGACCACTGCGATCGCGGCCAGGGCGTCCTGGAGATCGGACCGGTTCAGGTGACGCAGCGCGTACTGGAGTTCCACTCCGACCAGGACGAACAAGGTGCCGTTGATGATGAAGGTGAGCAGTGGCCAGAAGGCCAGGGCCTGACGCCGGTGCTCGGCACGGATGAGGCTCGGAGCCACCTGAGCCATGATCAACCCGCTCACGACGACCGCGAGGACACCGGAGGCATGGATGAACTCGGCGAGCAGAAAGGCGGTGAACGGCGCCAGGATCATCACGAGATTGCCCAGCAGGGGATCCTCCAGGCGGCGCCGCAGGTTCATGTTGACCCAGGCGACCGCTACGCCGACCGCGGCTCCTCCGCCGTAGGCCAGGAGGAACAGCGTGCCGACGTGCGGAAGGGTGAGGTGTTCCTCGCCGACGGTGATACCGACCGCCAGGCCGAAGATGACCAGGGCGGTGCCGTCGTTGACGAGGCTTTCCGCGCGCAGCACGGTGACCTGACGGCGCGGCAGGGAGCGGGCCAGGACCCCCACCGCTGTCGCGTCGGTGGGCGCCACGGCCGCGCCCAGTGCCCAGGCCGGTCCCCACGGCAGTCCGAGCGCGTGTCCGGCGACCGCGACGGCCCCTGCGGTGAGGATCACCAAGACCGTGCTGAGCAGGGCGATGCCGCGCAGGTTCGTGCGGATCTCCCGCATGGACGTGGTGAGGCTCTCCCAGTACAGCAACACGGGCAGGAAGAGCAGCAGCACCACTTCCGGGGGAAGCTGTGTCTGGCGCACGGCGGGGACCAGCCCGACAAGGGCACCCACGACCAGCAGCACCACGGGCGGTGCGACACCCAGGCGCTGCGCGACGTACTGGCCGACCAGCACGGCCACACCCAGGAGTACGACGAGTTCGAGACCGATCATGGGGCTTGCTCCTGAGCAGGGCGGGCCACAGGCGAGAGTCCAGTGGCCGCCACCGGGCGTGTGTTGCTCATCTGGGCACCAGCTTCAGCGTCGTCGGGCGTGCTGCCACCATGGGATCGACGTACGCGCCGCCGAATCGGCCGTACTTGGTGCGGTACGCGGTGTCGATACGGTCGTTGACCTCGGGGTCCGCCACCTCGGCGAAGACGACGTCCTTGTCGACGCCGCCGGATCGGATGTGCCCCTCGTGGTTCGCGCGTGCCGTGCGCCACCAGCCGCCGTCCGTACCCCGAAAGGAGCGGACATACAGGTCGTCACCGTCGCGGACGACCCAGATCGGCACCGGCTCGCGCAGGGTGCCGTTACGCCGGAGTGGTGCCATCTCCAACTCGTCGGCCCCGGCGATGCGGTCGAGCTCGTCGCTCGTCCATGTCGTCATCGGTGTTCTCCGATCTCCTGATGATCCCGTGAGGGCGCGAAGAAGCTCGTCACGGTCGTCGAACCGGCCCGCAGCAGGAAATTCGCCGCGGTGCCGGCAGAAATCTGTGGTCGGGGGTGGCGGTGGACCTGTGGTCAGGCGGGAGTAGTGGTGAGAGGCTCACCGAGGTAGGTCCGGGTGATGCCGAGCGAGTCCTCGAAGACGCGATAGTCGGTGATCAGGGCGTCGACCACGGTGAAACGTAGGATCATCTCGCTTTCTAGTACCTGCCCCGAGGGATGGAACCGGGAGCAGTACCGGCCGGGTGCCAGGACCCGTCCGTCGGCCTCCGCCATGGTCCGCAGTTCGAATGAGAGCGGCTCGACGGCGGCGAAGAACGCGGTGAGGGACTGCCGGATCTCCTCCGGCCCGATGCGATGCCCGGCCCAGGGCGTCAGCGCCGGGTCGCCCGGTATCGTCCACGTCGCGTCGGGAGCGAAGTGGACGAGGATCCGCTCCATGTCGCGTGTGCCGAGGGCGTCGAAGTACGCCTCGACAGTGGTGATCGCTTCGCTGGCCATGACTGTCGGTCCGTTCTGACGGGTGGCGGCGACGGGAGCCGCCGCTGGTCGGTGCCGGCGGTCGGTGGGCACGGTTGAGCCTGCGCCCACCGACCGTCAGGACTTCACGTCAGGGACGCAGCAGCGCCTTGATGGCGCGGCGCTCGTCCATGGCCTTGTAGCCCTCGGCGGCCTCGTCCAGGGGCAGGGTGAGGTCGAAGACCTTGCCCGGGTCGATACGGCCGCTGAAGACGCGGTCGATGAGGTCGGGAAGGTAGGCGCGTACGGGGGCGGGGCCACCGCGCAGACCGACGTGGGAGAAGAAGAGCTCCTGGCCCTCGATCTGCAGGCCGTGAGGGAAGCCGACGAAGCCGACGTTGCCACCGGGGCGCGCGGACTGCAGGGCCTGATGCATCGACTCCTGGGTGCCGACGCATTCGAGGACCGAGTCGGCGCCGATGCCGTTCGTCAGTTCCTTCACACGGGCGACGCCTTCCTCGCCGCGCTCGGTGACGATGTCGGTGGCGCCGAACTCCAGGGCCAGCTTCTGCCGGGACTCGTGCCGGCTCATGGCGATGATGCGCTCGGCGCCCAGTTCCTTCGCGGCGATGACGCCGGACAGGCCCACCGCCCCGTCACCGACGACCACGGCGGTCGAACCGGGCTTGACCTCGGCAGCCTTGGCGGCGTACCACCCGGTGCCCATGACGTCGGACAGAGCCAGCAGGTTCGGGATCAGCTCCTCGGCCGGCTCTTCCGGGGTGGTGACCAGGGTGCCGTCGGCGAGAGGAATGCGGACGTACTGGGCCTGGGCGCCGTTCACCCACTGCGCGTGCTGGCAGGAGGTCTGGTAGCCGAACTGGCAGATCGGGCAGGTGTTGTCGGAGGCGACGAAGGAGCCGATGACGAACTGGCCGGGCCTGACGGTCGAGACGTCGCTGCCGACTTCCTCGACGATGCCGACGTACTCGTGGCCGATCGGCTGCGGACCGGCGACCGGCAAGACGCCCCGGTAGCTCCACAGATCGGAGCCGCACACGCAGGCGGCGACGGTGCGGATGACCGCGTCCGTCGGTGCCGTGATCTTCGGCTCGGGAGCGTTCTCCACCCGGATGTCACCGGGCGCGTGGATGATGGTTGCTCGCATGGTGCCTTCTCAGCTCTTGTCGTGGTGTCAGGGGCGGGTACGCGCACTGACGCGCCGGCCGTTGTAGTCGTCGTCCGAGACGTGTTCGAGCCAGGTGGCGTCGTCCGTCTCCCGCCGGGCGAGATGGGTCATGAACTGGTGGGCGCGGCACCGTGCCAGTGCTCCTCACCCGGGGGTGAGTGGATGACGTCGCCGGGAGTGAACCGGACTTTGTTGGCCCGCATTCGGGAGGGTTCCTCACCGCGGTGGATCACGTCGGCGTAGGCGTCGCCGGTGAACCACTCGGCAGGAAGCTTCATGGGGGGAGGCTGCTTCAGCAGTTCCATGGGGTGTCGTCCCTCTGTGGTGCCGACGCCGGGCCGTGCGGCGGCGGTGTGTGGGGGAGAGCCCGCGATGTGGGGTGCGTGCGGGCGGAGGAGCATCAGCTGGACTGGTCGGACTTCGCCACGATGTCCTTGAGCTGGGTCATCGCGGTCATGGCGTTGGGCCATCCGGCGTAGAAGGCCAGATGGGTGATGGCCTCGACCAGTTCGTCCTTGGTCACGCCGTTCTCCAGCGCCTTGCCGAGGTGGAAGCCGAGCTGGTCTGTTCGGTACAGGGCTGCGAGAGCGGTGACGGTGATCAGACTGCGGTCGCGCGGAGACAGCCCCGGCCGCTCCCAGATGTCACCGAACAGCACAGTGTCGGTCACCTCCGCGAGCTTGGGGGCGAACTCCTGGATGGCAGGCGGCGCGAACTTCTTCCGTTCGGACATGGGGTGGTGCTCCTTGCGTGTAGGAGGGGGATTCAGGCTGCCCGGCCATCGACCGGGGTTGGGTCGGGTGCGCACCGAAGAACGAGGTGAGCTTCGCGAGGGTGGGGGCGGCGTATTCGTCCTTGTCGTACAGGTCGAAGTGGGAGGCGCCGTCGAGCCAGAACGACCCCTTCGGTTCCCGGTCGACACCGCGCAGCACCTACGCGTTCGCGGACCGCAGGTGCGCATCGTGTGCGGTGCGATAGCACTCGTGCTCCTGCCCGCGATGGTCCGGCGTCGTCCCTTCGGCTTCCTCGGGCACGATGTGTCCGAGGAGGGTGGGCTCGCCGAGAGCCTCGTCCCTACGCAGGAGGTCGGCGCGCGCGACGGGATCGCGGAAGACCGCCGGATCCTGACCGCCGCCGAGCCTGTCGCGCCGCAGGCTGCCGCTGCAGGCGGCGCTGACCGTGCCGACGGGTCCGATGCGCTGGTCACTGATGGTGGCGTACACCACCGCGTGGCCGCCGCCGGTGAGTATGTCCAGCGCACCGATGCGGTCGGGGTCGACGTCCTTCTGGGTACCGAGATGGCTGACGGCGCTCTTGATGTCCGCGGCACGCAGGGCGGGGTTCTCCAGGAAATGGGGTTCGCCTTCACTCGCGCCCTGGTGGGCGACCTCGAAGGCGAGGGCGGTGAGCCGTGCTCGGTCAGTCGCCGGGCGTAGAGTCCGGCGGTCTGCTTCCGCACCCCACCCCACGGGTGGATGACCACGATCGCGGGCAGCGGGTGTCCGGCGCGGGCGTCGGGAGTGTGCAGGTGGCCGGCCAGAGTCAGGCCGTTGCTGACGAAGATGACATCCGTCCGCACTGTTTTTACTCGCCTCCTCCGCCTGCGGCATGGAAATGCGGAATATCGGTGGCGTGCGGAAAGTAATTCTTACCTGGGGCTGACCGTCCCGCCTTTTCGGGTGGATCCTCTCCGCAGACCGACTCTGGTCGCCGAGCCCGCCATCGACCCTGCCACCTTTGAGGGAATCCGCAAAGGGGAGAATTCCATCCCGGGCATCGCTTATCCAGGGGAGAGATCCTTACCCCCCTCGTGCAGACCGAGCGGTGCGACACTGGCTGACATGACCAGCGACGCGCATCTGAACGAGCTGGGAGAATTCCTCAAGATGCGGAGGGCGGAGTTGACTCCGCGTACCGTCGGTCTGCCCGATACCAGTGGCCGGCGTGTGCCTGGCCTGCGCCGGGAGGAGGTTGCGCTGCTGGCCGCCATCAGCGCTGACTACTACACACGGCTGGAACAGGGCCGCACCCGGCCGTCAGCGTCAGTGCTGGCCGCTCTCGCCCATGTCCTGCGTATGGATGATCACCAGCGTGACCACCTGTTCGAGCTGACCGGCCGGCAGGGGATGCGACGCCGCCGCCCGGCCGTACAGAAGGCGCAGCCTCAGTTGCGCCGCCTGCTCGACGATCTCACCGCGAGTCCCGGCGTGGTGATAGGCCGCAGTATGGACATTCTGGCGTGGAATCCGCTCGCCGCCGCACTGCTGACCGATTTCGCGAAGGTGCCGGAAGGCAAGCGGAACTGCGCTCGTATCCTCTTCACCGAGCCCTCCATGCGGACTCTGTACGCGGACTGGCGGGCCGTCGCCCGTGGCTGCGTGTCCCATCTGCGTATGAAGGCCGCCAAATACCCGGATGATCCGCGGCTGACCAGCCTGGTCGGTGAACTATCCGTGCAGGACGGGGACTTCGGGCAGTGGTGGGGAAGTCGTCACGTGCCGTCGCGCGAGCTGGGCATGAAGAGGTTCCACCACCCCGTCGTCGGTGAACTCGTCCTCGACCGGCACACGTTCACCTGCAGCAGCGATCCAGATCAGGAACTCGTCGTCTGGACGGCTGAGCCCGGCACGCCGTCGTACGACGGGTTGCGTGACCTCGCCTCACAGGCCTCCGGTCAACTCGGCGGGCCCGCAGGCCGGTCCGGTCGGCTGGTCTGACGGTCTGATCCGGTGCCGTGCACTCGGGAGGATCAAGGTGAATTGCCGAGCCCTGGGACAAAACTCTCCCCCTCGTTTTTCGGGTGAAAGCTGCGATGCTGGCTGCTATGTACAGCGAAGCGCACTTGTCTGAACTGGGAGAATTCCTCAAGGAGCGCCGAGCTCAACTCAGCCCGCGGACCGTGGGTCTGCCCGAGTCCGGGGCACCCCGGCGCGTGCCGGGGCTGCGCCGTGAGGAGGTCGCCCGACTCGTGGGGATCAGCACGTACTCCTACGCACGGTTGGAGCAAGGGCGTGCCCCCGTACCGAGGTCTGTGCTCATCGCTCTGGTCCGTGTCCTGCACCTCGACGACGACCAGCGTGACCACTTGTTCGAGCTGGCCGTGAGCGGGGAGTACGAACCGCGTCGCCGGCCGGCGCAGAAGGTCCACCCGCAGCTCAGGCGCATCCTGGACGAGCTGACAGCGACTCCCGCGCTCGTACTGGGCCGGCACCTGGACATCCTCGCCTGGAACCCTCTGGCTGCCGCCCTGCTCACCGACTTCGACCGGGTCCCCGAGAAGAAACGCAACTACGCCCGGCTGCTCTTCACCGACCCCGCCTTCCGGGAGCTCTACCTCGACTGGCGGACGAACGCTCGGACCTGCGTCGCCCACCTGCGTCTGGAGGCTGCCAGGCGCCCTGGCGACCCCGGGTTGGCCGCCCTCGTCGGCGAGCTCTCGATGGCCGACGCCGACTTCCGGCAGTGGTGGGCAGGTCGCCAGATGACCGGCATACGGATGGGCACCAAGAGGCTGCGACACCCGCTCGTCGGCGACCTCACCCTCGACTGGGACAGTCTGACCAGTACAGCCGACCCCGCACAGAAGTTGGTGATCTCGACCGCCGATCCAGGGACCCTGTCCCATGACGGACTTCTCTTCCTCGCGTCATGGACTGCGGACCCGCATGAGCGGCAACGTGATGCGGCAGCTTGACCGTGGCGGGCGCAGTCGGCTCGCGCCGCCATACCTGTGTTCAAGGCTGCAGCATGTGTGCCTTCTGTACGGCCGCCGGGTGCCGGACGGGGGCGCTGAGGGCGAGTCCTCACTCCCCGAAATTGGGTGAGCGGTGCCGGCCCGCAAGATCGTGGACTCCGGTGCCACGGGTAGCGCCGGTACCAGCGTGGTGCGGCTTCTCGCGAAAGATCCGGCTCGTGGTCCGGCTCTGGCCGATTCCGCGCGTGTGCGGCCGGACGTCGTTCGACGTCCGGCCGCAGCCGTGAGGTGGCCCTGAGGGCCGCCGACCCTGTGCCCGTACCTGACTCTGTTCAGAACGTCAGGACCAGTCGGCCCCGCACGCCGCCCACGGCGAGGAGCCGGTGCGCCTCGGCGGCCTGTTCCGCCGGGAACGACTTGGAGACCCGGAGCGTGATGAGGCCGTCCTCCACCTGCTGTCGGAGCCGGTCGAGCTTGGCGTGCTCCCGGCCGTAGCGGAACACGACGATCGGCTCGTAGGTGATGTCTCGTTCGCCGGGGCCGTCGTAGCCGCGCAGGGTCACCACCCGGCCGCCGTCGCGGACCGCACGAGCGGTGAGACCGGCGAGCGACGCGGCGTCGACGAGTCCGTCGACGCCGTCAGGGATCTCGGCGCGTACCTGGTCGGGGTACTCGGCACCGCGACGGAGTACGACGTCGGCACCGAGTTCCTTGACCAGTGCCTCGTCCTGCTCCGCGGCGTCGGCCACCACCCGCAGACCGTCCGCCTTGGCCAGCTGGACGGCGTAGCCGCCGACCGCGCCGGCCGCGCCGGTGATCGCGACGGTCCGGCCGGGCTCAAGGCCGAGTGTGTCCAGTGCCAGGCGCGCGGTCAGGCCGTTCATCGGCAAAGAGGCGGCGTGCACGTGGGTCGCGCCGTGCGGAGCGCGGGCGACCGACTCCGCCGGCACCACGACCTGCTCGGCGTAAGCGCCGTGCGAGCCGTTGGGGAGCACGATCGCCATCACGCGTTCGCCGACCCTCAGATCCGTGTCCGCACCCGGGCCTATCTGGTCCACGACCCCTGCTGCTTCCATGCCGGGAACGAACGGCGGCTGGGCGTCCGGCGATCCGGAGGGCCCGCCCCGTTGCAGGGCGTCGACCGCGTTGACGGTTGCTGCGTGTACCCGGATCCGCACTTCGCCCGGACCGGCCTCGGGTGTGGGCAGCTCCAGGACTTGAAGCACCTCCGGCCCCCCGAACTCCGTGAAACCTACAGCCTTCATTGAATTACCTCATTGCTCGGCACGCGGTCGTTGAGGCTTCCGACATTCGCGCCTCGCGCACGTCGGGAAAAGGGGAAGGTTCTTGGCCGGGATATCCGCATGGGGGGTAAAGATCTGCCCCCCTATACCCCTGGTGCGATTCGGAGTGGGCCCCGGCGCCCGAGCGCCCACACGACGAGGGCGAAGCAGCTGAGGACCATGCCCGCGATCGTCACTGCCGTCCAGCCGCCTGTTGTCCACAGCACCGAGGCGAGGGCCGAGCCGATGGCGCCACCGAGGAAGTTGCTCGTGACGAAGGCCGTGTTGAGCCTGCTGCGCGCCTCGTTCGACACGGCGAAGATCCGCGACTGGTTGAGCAGGTTGACGCCCTGGACGGCTACGTCGAGCAGGATGATCACGACCACGACAAGCGCCACGGAGCGCCCTGCGAACGCCGCCAGGACGAACGAGGCCAGGACCAGGGTCCATGCGATTCCGGTCGCGGGCAGCGACAGCCCGCGGTCGTGCAGGCGGCCGGCCCGTTGGGCCGCGAGGGCACCGGCGACGCCGAGGAGCCCGAAGAGTCCGATCCCGGCCACGGAATAGCTGAAGGGCGGGGCGCTGAGCAGGAACGTCAGCGACGTCCAGAACATTGTGAACGCGGCGAACGCCGTAGATCCCAGGCCCAGCGTCCAGCGCACGGTGGCCTCACGTCGTACGACCGTCCAGACGGAGGCGATGAGTGCCGGGTAGGGCATACGTGTCTTCGGCGGGAGTGAAGGGATCGCGCGGTACATCAGCGCCGCGAACACGACGGCGACAGCCGCTGCCACCACGTAGATGGTGCGCCAGCCCGCGGCATCGGCGACCAGTCCGCTGACCGTCCGGGACACCAGGATGCCGGTGAGGATGCCGGACACCACGGTCCCGACCACGCGCCCGCGGTCGGCGTCGTCGGCCAGGTCACCAGCGAGCGGAGCAAGCAGCTGCCCGGAGACGGTCGTCACCCCCAGCAGGGTGATGGCGACCAGCAGCATGCCGAACGAGGGTGCCAGCGCGCACAAGAGCAGCGCGACCGCAGAGCACAGCAGCATCACGGGGATGAGCCTTCGCCGGTCCCGTACATCACCGAGCGGCACGAGGAGAAGGATGCCCGCGGCGTAACCGATCTGGGTGGCCGTGACGAGCCATCCTGCGGCGGAGGTCGTGGCGTGCAGGTCCTCGGCGATGAAGTCGAGCAGCGGCTGCGCCCAGTAGAGGTTGCCCACGGCGGCGCCGCCCGCCACCGCGAAGAGGAAGGTCAGCCCGCGGGTCATGAATTTCCGGTGCGGGGTGGGCGGCGTCCGGGCTTCGGATTCGGTCACAGCCGGCGATGGCGTCGACTTCTCCGGCGTGGCCATGATCCTTCTCCTCTGGGCTGGGCTCGATACGGGAGGCAGTTGGTGAGATCGCTCTCTCGCGCGGCGATGTTCGCCGACTTCTCCTCTCCGTATCTGAGTCCGTGCAGGGGAGACCTTCCACCCGGGACAGCCCTGCTCCAAGGGGGAAACCTCCCCCTTGGAGCAGCCGCAGTGGTCTTGGGGGAGTGTTACGAGACGGTGTCGGACGCCGTCCGCTTCTGGTCAGCGGCCCAGGAGGCCAGGAGGCGTAGCCCGTCGTGGGACGGGGAACCGGGTTCGGCGTTCCACACGATGATGTGCTGGTCGGGGTCCGTGCCACACGTGAGCGTGTTCCAGTCGAGTGTCAGCTCGCCCACCACCGGGTGACGGAGCTTCTTGACGCCCTTGCCCCGCATTGCGACGTCATGCGCGGTCCACCACTGCCGGAACTGTGCGTCACGGGCGGAGAGCTCCTCGACCAGAACGGTGAGGCGCTGGTCACCGGGGTAGCGCGCGCTCTCCATCCGCAGTTGCGCGATGGCCAGCCGGGTGACCTCCTCCCAGTCCGCGTACAGCTCGCGCATCCAGGGTTCGGTGAACAGTAGCCGGACGAACACGCGCTCCTGCTCCGGGTAGCGCCCGAAATCGGTCCACAGGGCGGCGGCGAGCTGGTTCCAGCCCAGGATGTCGGTGCGTCGGCCGATGACGAAGGCCGGGGAGGCGGTGAGATCGTCCAGCATGCGCTGCAGCTGCGTGTCCACCTGCTGGCGATCGCCCGACGCGGGCGGACGCACCCTCTCTTTCGCCGCGAGGTCGAAGAGGTAGGTGCGCTGGTCGTCGTTCAGACGGAGCGTCTTGGCGATTTCATCGAGCAGGGGGGCCGATGCCTGGAGCCGGCCCTGCTCGATCCTTGTGTAGTACTCGGTGCTGATCGCGGCGAGAAGGGCCACCTCCTCACGGCGCAGACCGCTCACACGCCGTCGTTCCCCGGCGCGGAGTCCGACCTCGGATGGACTGAGCCCGGCGCGGCGGGCCTTGAGGAACTCACCCAGCTCGTTCAGATGAGGATTGCGGGTCATGAATGGCAGCCTCGCACAAAAGCCCGGTGCTGTAAGGGGTAGATTCTGCCCATGTGGGGCTTTAAGTATATATGAGAATGGTATCGGCTCCGGCCTGTATGGCAAAAGACGCAAGGGGACTGGGCGGCCCGGAGTGCGTCCCCGGGCCGCCGAGCGAGCACACGACGCTGTGGCGTCAGCCCAGTGCCTTGACGAGCTCATGGGCCAGCGGAACAGCCGAGCCCGGATTCTGACCGGTGTACAGGGTTCGGTCGACCTCGACGTGCGGGGCGAACGGCTCGGTCTCGCGGTAGTCCGCGCCGAGCTCGTTGACGAGGCGGTCTTGAAGCAGCCACTTCGCGCGGTCCGCGAGGCCGTTGAGCTTCTCCTCGGCATTGGAGAGGCCGGTCATCCGATAGCCGGCGAACGGGGACGATCCGTCCGGGCCGATAGTGGCCAGCAGTGCCGCGGGGCCGTGGCACACCAGGGACACCGCCTTGCCCGAGGCGAGCCACTCGGTGAGCAGCTTGCCGGAGGCAGCGTTGTCGGGCAGGTCCTCCATCGGGCCCCAGCCGCCGGGGTAGAACACGGCCACGTATTCGTCGATGTTCACGTCCTCGATGCGCATCGGGTGTGACAGTTCGGTCGCCTCGCGCAAGGCGGTGCGCATGCGCTGCGCGCCTTCCTCGCCGCCGTTGAACTCCGCCGTGAGGCTGAGCGCGTCCGCTGTGGGCGGCACCCCGTCAGGTGTCGCCGCCGCGATCTCGTATCCGGCCTCCTTGAAGACCTGGAAGGGGCCGATTGCCTCCTCGGCCCAGAAGCCGGCCGGCTGCCGGGTTCCGTCGGCCAGCGTCCAGTGGTCGGACGCGGTGATCACGAAAAGGATCTTCGCCATGAGAGTTGGGCTCCTTGGGGGGTGGGCTCAGCCCTTGAGGGCTTCCTGGAGGACGTGGCTGTCGGCGGCCTGCCGCATGCTGACAGCCTTGCCGTCACGGACGGTCCACAGGTGGATGAACCGGACGTCGGCCGTGTTCCCGGTCTTGGTCTCGGCGTGGTAGTGCCCGAACACGAAGACATGGCCTTCGTCGTCGGCGTAGAACTCCTCGGGCACCGCGCCCAAGGAGACGATGTTCGGCATCGGCGTGCCGAAGAAGTCCTTCGCCACGCTGTTCCAGCCGTGGTACACGCCGCTGTTCGGGAAGCCCGGAGTGATGTCCCAGACGAGGTCCGGGGCCATGACCTCCGAGGTCACCTCGGGCGCCATTCGGGATTCGTATACCCGGCGGATGAGGGCGAGGTTCGGGGAGTCGGACACGAGTTGCTCCTTGCGGCGGGGGAAATCGCATACGGGAAAAATGACCTGGTCATCAGGCGGCGAGAGCGGCCCGCCCGGCCCGACAGCGACCTGGCGTGCGACGCGCGCACCCAGGTGCTCGGCGGTGGCGATGTCAGACCTGTGGACCACTTCTGGTCCGGCCTCGGTTTGGGCTCTGGGTGCCGGCGCCCACGAAGAAGCCCAGCCGGTTGACGTCGTCCTCGCTGCCCTTGGTGGAACCCCAGCCCGGTATCAGACCCAGGCTGATCCAGTGCATGCCGTGCTGGGCGGCCAAGGTGGCGAAATAGCTCAGGGTGGAAGTCTTGTCGCCGCTCTTGGCAACGGAGTTGGTGAAGCCCGCGGCGAACTTGTCCACCCGGACATGGGAGAACCAGCGCCGACTGCTGGCCTCGGCGAACGTGTGGAAGGCCGCGGAGGCGGTACCCATGTACGTGGCGGCACCGAAGATGATCGCGTCAGCGGCGTTCAGTTGCGCCCACTGCTCGTCGGTGATGGTGTCCACGGAGATCAAGACCACCTCGGCGCCGGCTCCCGCCGCGCCACGGCCTCTGCGACGACGGCCGCGTGGCCGTGGCCCGAATGAAAGGCAATGGCGATCGTGGTGCGGCCGGAAGGGAACATGGCGATCGGGCTCCTCGAAGGCTTTGTGCGGTGTGTGACCGAGCATCGCATCGGATGAGCGCACTGTGAGGGGTAAGAAATTTTCCCCTCCCTACTGTTCTCCAGATATGGGATCCGGTCCGACGTCCGGACCCTGCAGAGCGGGCCCCGGAGTTCTGGCCCGGGCGCCAGGGAACATGTAACCAGCCGGTAGCTTTCAGGGCTTCGTGATCACAGTCTTCTTCGGCTGGCGAGGCACAGTCTTGGCCTTGTCGAGGTGCCCGTACACCGTGGACCGCGGGACGCCGAACATGTCGGGCATCTGTTGGACGGTCTTCTCCCGCTCGTCGTAGAGCCGTTGAGCAAGCACGGCCTGGTCCACGGTGAGTTTCGGCCGGCGCCCGCCGACCCACCCTCGGGCCCGCGCAGCGGCGAGCCCGTCGTTGAACGCTGGCAGCCGACCTACGACGTCCCTGGGAGAGACCAACCCCGCCGACAGACTCACCCCCGCCCGAGTCCGCCGCGACTTCCGGCACATCCGCCCACAAGCCACCTGCCCGGCCCACACCCCGCCACGACGTGCACACACCCCGCAAAACACCGGCGCCGAAGCAGCGAACGAAGAAGTCAACCACCCCACGACCTCGCCGCACAGGTTAAAGCTCAAGCTAAAGTGATGTCCCGTAAGTGCGGTCCTGGACGGACGCAGCCAGGTCAGGTGGTTGGGTTTTCCATTGGTGGCGCTCGAGGGTCTCGAAGCGTATGTCTCCGCGATCAAGGTCGACGAGGATGGGTCAACAGCCCAGCAGCTGTTGTCTCGGCTCAGGTGAGGCGAAGGCCTTCAACGACACCTACGCCCAGGACATCCACGCGGGGGTGAACGGTGCCGGGACCATCGGTGAAGAGGCGGCGGTCGAGGGGCTACCACGCCATGCGCGAGCTGCGTGTGCAGTAGCTTCATGGCGTGTCCACGCCCCCGTAGCAGCGGTACCCCGCGTGCCAGCCGACCCTCCTGCCGCCCTCCGCCGCCGAAGAAGAGCCGGGCCAATGGGGGCGCCGTTACGGCAGACCGTGTCCGCCTGGGCAAGAACCCCGCCAAGCCCAAGACCAGGATCCTTGCCACCGGAAACGACGCCGTCCGAATCCGGCGGTGATCGTGATCTGGGGAGGGGAGAAGGGTGTCGTGTTTGCGCAGGTACACCGGAAACATGGGGTAGTTCGAGTGCGGCAGAATCGAGAGAGCCAACGGGGCCTCTGTGCATGTTGGTTGCGCCTGCGAACGCCCACAGTGATACGGGACTCGTGCGTCTGCTGCGCATCTCCTCAGCGTCACCCGATCAGTGAACCTCTTTCATCCTGGGGTCTGAGGAGTGAAACAGACTGGTCAGCGTGGGTGGTGACGTGGCGAAGCCCCTCGTCGTTGGTGTGGTGATCTCACTCAACACGCCGACGGCCGAGGCTTCGTTGGTTCCGTATCCTTCCATGCTCGACATCCCGTACGAGCTGGTCGAGCATGTCTCCTGGCGCGTCTACACCCGAAGGCGTGAACTTCGCTCACCATGGCGGAAGTTGAGCTGCTTCAAGCAGGCCCTGCTGACACTGGCCCACCTG
The DNA here is from genome assembly GCF_036346855.1 of Streptomyces europaeiscabiei. Lineage (NCBI taxonomy): Bacteria > Bacillati > Actinomycetota > Actinomycetes > Kitasatosporales > Streptomycetaceae > Streptomyces > Streptomyces europaeiscabiei. The sequence goes on along the minus strand of NZ_CP107841.1, from coordinate 306,124 downwards.
CGGAAGAACGAGACGTTCGCACAGGTCGGCGCCGGGTTCGGGGTGTCGGAGGCGGCGGCCTGGCGCTACGTCGACGAGACGCTTGAGGTCTTGGCCGCTTGGGCGCCGGGCCTGCACGAGGCCCTGGTCGGGCTGGGCGAGGGGGACTTGGTCATCGTCGACGGGACGCTCATCCCAACCGACCGCATCAAGGCGGATGAGCCCTACTACTCACAGAAGCACCGCAAGCACGGCATGAACGTACAGGTCATCGCGGCCCCGGACGGCACACCACTGTGGTTCTCACGCGCGACACCGGGACGTACCCATGACCTCACCGCGGCCCGTACCCACGGCATCATCCAAGCGTGCCTGACCCGACAGATCCTCGTCCTCGCGGACCGGGCCTACCAGGGTGCCGGCGCCACTGTCCGCACCCCCTATTACCACCACCGCGAACAGCCCGAGCACTACCAGGAGTTCAACCGTGACCACGCCCGGCTGCGGGCTCCCGGCGAGCGCGCCTTGGCGCAGCTGAAGTCCTGGCGACTGCTCCGGCGAGCCCGATGTTCCACCCGGCGTATCGGCACCGCTGTCCAAGCCATCCATCCACACACTCTTGACCTGCGCATATTCAGGATGAAAGAGGTTCAGTGACCACGTCGAGAGGGCTCGGATTTCCAGCTGCGGTCGCCGGCCGCACACAGAACTGTCAGATCTCGGCGATACCAACCCATGACAGGGACACGGACAACAAATCAACAGCTACGCGGTTCTGACGCTCAGATGTCTACCCAGGGGATACGGGGGCACACGGACCTCAGTCTTTCGAGAGGAATCGCTCCATGCTTGGTATAGCCGCGGCAGTACTGTTCTTCATCGCGTTCCTGATCAACGCCGCCGAGATCACGACGAACGATGTCTTCTCTTCGTCGAACGTCATGCTCCTCGGCCTGATGCTCCTGGCCCTGCACGTCGCGGGGATCGGGAGTGGCTGGTCCGGCCGCAGACGCTGACAGAGTCGGAACCCGGGGTGGGGTGAGGCCATAACGGCATCTCACCTCGCCCCGGTTGGCTGCACGGACACTGGCCTGCGCCTTCGGGCCCCGGGCTGACTACGGAAACGGCACGAAAGCGGCGCGCACGGACAGAGATGAGGCACTAAGACGTCATCTCATTTGGCTGGGTAAGCTGCCGACCGTGGCAGGGATCGTTGAGCGGCTGGTGCCGGACGAGTTGTGGGAGATGTTCCAGCGGGTGGTGCCGGAAGCGCCGTCGCGGCCTCAGGGAGGTGGCCGACGTCGGCACGGCGACCGCGAGGTGCTGGCCGCAATCGTCTTCGTGGCGACCTCGGGCTGCACGTGGCAGCAGTTGCCGTCCGCATCGTTCGGGCCATCGGGTGCGACGGCCCACCGACGATTCACCGAGTGGACGAAGGCCCGCGTGTGGGCAAAACTCCACCGCCTGGTCCTCGACGAACTCGGCTCCGGCGGCGAGTTGGACTGGTCCCGCTGCGCGATCGACTCGGTGAACATGCGGGCCCTGAAAAGGGGGAGCTGACAGGTCCGAATCCTGTCGATCGAGGCAAGTACGGCTCAAAGATCCACCTGATCACCGAGCGGACCGGTCTGCCCCTGTCCGTCGGGATCTCCGGGGCGAACCTGCACGACAGCCAGGCGCTGATCCCGCTGGTGAAGGGGATACCGCCGATCCGCTCGCGGCGCGGACGCCGGCTGTGCAGACCGACAAAGCTCCACGCCGACAAGGGATACGACTACGACCACCTGCGGCGATGGTTACGTGGGCGCGGCATCCGGCACCGTATCGCCCGCAAAGGCATCGAGTCCTCGACCCGACTGGGCCGCCACCGCTGGACCATAGAACGCACGATGTCCTGGCTCGCCGGATGCCGCAGACTGCACCGCCGCTACGAGCGCAAAGCCGAACACTTCCTGGCCTTCACCAGCATCGCCTGCACCCTCATCTGCTATCGCAGACTCACCAAATGAGATGACGTCTTAGAGCGCGGTCGCGAAAGGGAGTCCAACTCTGTTCTCACATACTGACGTTGGACTCCCTCACCTCATGCGCGCAGCCGATCCCTCCGCGCCGAGGTGTTCGGCGAGCTTGAACGGCGTGTACAAGGCAACGGTGCTGCAAGGGCGAGGACCGCGAAGGCGAGGACCGCGGCCATCGTCCGGGCGGCGTGGGCGATCTGCCAGCGGTCCCGTATGTCGGTCCAGTTGGAGGGCGGGGCCTGGGCGTTCCAGTGGAGCTGGTCGGAGTTGATGGGCAGGTTGACGATGAGCGTGAGGCCGAAAACGAAGACCAGGAGGGCGAGTGCGGCCACGGTCAACCATCGGGTGTTCGTTCGGTAGGTCTGGTGGACCAGTACCGCTGTGGCGATCAGCGCCGGCAGGAGTGTGGCGACGGCGAGTTTGTCGAGGGAGTCGAGTTCGACCAGCCGGACCTGGGTGTAGACGGTGCTGTCGAAGTCGCGCAGCGAGAGTTCCAGGACCAGGACCGAAGTGAGGAATCCGGCGAACAGCCCCGCGAATACGAGACTGACGAAACGGGTGTACTTCGTCATGATCACGCTCCTTCGTGATGGGTGACCGACCCGGGCGGCGAAGGGGCGGGCGGGACGGCTGAGGCATCTTCTTGACCTTGTTGGTGACCGTCGTGGGTCGTCGCCCGCTTCCTCACCCGCCGCCCGGGTCGTGTGCGTGGCCGGTATTCGTCAGTTCGCGATTCCGACGACCTGCTCGATGGTGTCCGGCTGGTTCACCATGGCGAGCATGTGGTGGGCGACGTCGGCGCGTGACACGGAGAACCCGCCTCGGATGTTGCGGTTCCACGCGGTCCGGTACCTGCCGGTCAGGGGTTTGTCGGTGAGCTTGGGCGGGCGCGACACCGTCCATTCCAGCCCGCTGTCACGCAGGGTCTGCTCGGTGACTGCGAGGTCGGCGTAGTGCCGGCCTAACATTGCGCGGGTCAACGGGACGCCCAGGTAGCGCATGAAGAAGCCGTCGCCGGGATCGTGCCTGGGTGGCGTCGGCCGGCCAGGCACCGGCACCGGTCCGACGGGTGCGGCGCTGACGATGATGATCCGCCGGAGGTGCTCGGCACGCATCGCCGCGACGATCGCGCGGGTGCCACGCGAGGTGATGCCCGCGTCCGCGCGCGGGTTCCGCGGGCCGAGCCCGGACAGTACGGCGTCGGCGCCGCGTACCGCTGCGGCGAGCGTCCGCGTGTCGGGGCGGGTGAGGTCGACGGCGACCGTCCGGACGCCGTCCGGCAGTTCACGTGGGCGGCGGGCCACGGCGGTGACGTCATGCCCGCTGGCCACCGCCTGCTCGACCAGGTGCCGTCCGATGCCGCCGGTGGCGGCCACGATCGTGAGTTTCATCGGGGTCCTCCTGCGGCGAAGGCGGCGCGGTGGTCCTGTGCCCAGGTGGCGTACGTGCGTGCCGGGCGGCCCAGCAGCCGCCGTACGGTGTCGGTGGTGGGCCCGGCCTCGCGGGTGTAGTCGGCCAGCGAGCCGAGCAGTCGGTCGGGTACCTCGTCGGGCAGGCCGGCGGCGAGCATGCCGCGGCGGATCTCGTCCGGTGCGGCCTCGACGAAAGACAGTGTCCGGTCGAGCGCCGCGCCGAGCGCGGCGACCTTCTCCGGCTGGCTCAGCGACTGCTCTCCGGTGAGCAGGTACGTCCGACCGCTGTGCTGCGGGTGGGTCAGGGCGAGGGCGGCCACCGCGGCGATGTCACGCTCGTCGACGGTCGAGGTCCTCGCGTGCGGGTATGCCGCCCGCACGGTTCCGGTCGCCTGGATCTGCCCGGCCCAAGCCAGGGTGTTGGCGGCGAAATCGGCGCAGCGCAGGATCGTCCAGTCCAAGCGGCTCCCCTTGGCGATGTCCTCAACCGCGTGGAACTGCTGTCGAAATCGTGGGTGCCCAGCCGGGTATTGCACGGTCACGGCGGACAGTACGACCACTCTTGCCGCGCCCGTCTCGCTTGCACGGGCCAACAGGTCGACAGCGGCGGATCCGGCGGCACGCGGGCTGAGCAGGATGGCCTCCACGCCGTCGATGGCGGGAACCTCCGCGGGGTGGACGAGCTGTGTACCCGCGGGGAATTCGGCGTGCGGGTCGCGGGTGACAGCGGCGACTTTCGCTCCGCCCTCAACCAGGAGGCGGACGGTTGTCCGGCCGACGACGCCGGTGGCCCCGGTAATCAGGATCATGACTGAACCCCCAGTACGTGTCATACCTGTGTCGGTAATCGATCTTGCGCGGTGGATGATCGCCGTTCGTGTCGCGGGAGGACGTCACGGGCTGAGCCGTGCGCCAGGACCATCGGCATGCGGCCCCACGCCGGCTGCCGGTGCGTGGTTCAGGCGGACCGTTCGGCGGTGGCCGCCGTCTCGCGGCGCTGGGTCCGCAGCAGTCGGCGGCCCTGCTCGCCCTTGGCCCAGGTGTGTGAGCCGGGCTTGCGCGCCTCGTTCACCAGCTGCTTGATGGTGAGCTTGCACACGAGTTCCTTCACCTTCGCGCCTGTTCGGCCACCAAGGTGGAGCCGCTTGGCGGTGTCGTCCTTGTGGGCGAATTGGAAAATGCCCGCGCGGCGCCCCAGGCTGATGCACTGGCCGGCGAACCCCAGGTCGATCGGTGCGGGCCGCTTGTTCGCGATGCGGCTGAGCACCGTGTCGGCGGCGTGTGAGCCCAGCGGGCCGGCGGCCTGGCAGCTCATCCGGAACGGCATGTCCGACGGTGCCGCCGAGTCCCCGGCGGCGACGATCCGCTCGTCGTCGACGCTCGTCAGGGTCTCGTCGGTGAGCAGCCGGCCCAGGGCGTCGGTGGTGAGCCCGCTCCGGGCGGCCAGGTCCGGCACGCCGAACCCGGCGGTCCAGACGGTGACCTCGCTCGACAGCTCACGGCCGTCGCCGAGCCGCACGGTGTCGCCGGTCACCTCCGTGACCTTTGTGCCGGGGCCCTGCAGCACGGTCACACCGAGGCGGGCCAGCCGCTCGGCGACCGAGCGGCGGCCGTTCGGGTGCAGGTAGGGCCCGAGCAGCCCGCCGCAGGCCAGGGTCACGGTGCGGCCCGCCTCCGCCAGTTCGGCGGCGGTCTCGATACCGGTCGGACCGGCTCCGACCACCATCACAGGGGCCGCGGCGGGAGCGGCGTCGAGGACCGACCGCAGCCGCTGCGCCTCCTCGAACGTGGCGATCGGGTGGGCGAACTCGGCAGCTCCGGGCACGCCCGGGTCGGCGCTGCCGCTGCCCACCGCGTAGATCAGGTAGTCGTAGCCGACCGTGTCGCCGCTCGCCAGCTCCACCCCGCGCCCCGTCGCGTCGATCCGGGTCACGGTGTCGACCACCAGCCGGACGCGCTCGCCCAGGACCTTCCGGTAGTCGCTGACGGCGTCGTGCGTCCCGCCTGCCAGCTGGTGCAGCCGGATCCGCTCGACGAAGTCCGGGCGGCAGTTGATCAGCGTCACGGTCACGTCGTCGCGCTGCATCAGCCGGTTGGACGCCATCACCCCGGCGTAACCGCCTCCGATCACGACGACTTCGGTGTTCTCAGCCATGGTTTCTTTCCTCCGCTTTGGGGGATTCGCATGCAAGATGTCGACTCGGCACGCCATGACGGCGTGCGGGACGGATCAGACGAGGCGCTCCGGCGACGAGACACGGAGCGGGGTGGAGTCCAGGTACCGGACCTCGTAGATGCGTTCGCTGAACTTCCAGCCGTCGGCGGTTCGCTCGTAACGGTCGTGGTACAAGGCGTAGTTCAGGTGGGAGCTGCCGTCGCGCATCCGTCCGAACTCCTGGATGTACGCCCGGCCGGCCGCGGTGTCGCCGTCCAGCCGGATGACGCCCGGGTGGACGTTCTGCACGAAGAACTCCCAGAGCGACTGGCCCCACTCGATCCCCACGCGGATCTCCTCGCGGCCGACGAACTCCTTGTCGATGTGCGGCCAGCCCATGGCGCCCTCGGGCGTGAACAGCGAGACGGCGCGGTCGAAGTCACGCATCATCACCGCGTCCGTGAGCTCGGCTCGCAGCGCCTCTATTTCGATGCGATCGGCGATGGCCCGCATGTCGCCCATCGGTTTCCCTCCCCATCCATGTGTGCGTCAGGCGTGTGCCGCCTGTCCGGTGGTGATGCATCCAGCATCGGCGGGGCGGGCCGGCGGAACAATGTAAGGTTCCTTGGGCTATTCATAATGTGGTGGTTATGCATGGACGGGGGTTGTGCATGGAGCTGCGTGACATCGAGATCTTCCTGACCTTGGCCGAGGAGCTGCACTTCGGACGCACCGCGGAGCGGCTTCATGTGTCCCAGGCCCGTGTCAGTCAGGCCATCGCCAAGCAGGAACGGCGCCTCGGCGTCGTTCTGTTCGACCGCACCAGCCGGCGCGTCGCCCTGACCCCGGTCGGCCGGCGTCTCCGCGAGGACCTCCAGCAGGCCATCGACCTTCTCCGGGAGGGGCTCGCCCGCGCCGAAGCGGCAGGCGCGAGGACGGGGCAGACCCTGCGCCTGGGTGTGTTCGGCCATGCCGGCCACGAACTGCGCCCCCTCATCGAGGCCTTCCGCTCCCGCCACCCCGGCAGCGATGTCCAGTTCGGCGAGATCAACGGCAGCGACCCGTTCACCGCGCTGCGCACCGGAGAGCACGACGCGCACGTGCTGTGGCTTCCGGTGGCCGAACCGGACCTCATGGTCGGCCCGACCGTGTTGACCGGAGGCCGCGTGCTCGCCGTGGCGGCAGACCATCCGCTGGCCGAGCGCGGCATCGCGTCCCTGGAAGACCTCGGCGACAACCATGTCGTCGACCTCGGCCCCGACGCCCCCGAGTACTGGATCGCGGCCATGATCCCCACGCGTACGCCGCTCGGCCGCCGTATCCCGCGCGGGCCCGCCGCGCGGACCTTCTACGAGGTTCTCTCTCTGGTCGCCTCCGGACAGTGTGTCCACCCGCTGGGCGAGATCGCCGCCCGCTACAACCGTCCCCCCGGCATCGTCTTCCTCCCCATTCACGACGCCCCCACCATGCACTGGGCCCTCACGTGGCGATCCACCGCCGACGGTCCCACCCTCCGCGCACTGGCTCAGACCGCCGCTGACCTCGGTCCCATCTCCCTGCGGCAGCCGATGACGGGCAGTTGATCGGGTAGCGCAAGCCGCGTCGGTTCGACCGGAGCCGGCAGCGCCGGCCTGACCCTGCTCCGGTCGGCTGGGGAGAGCCGACGCCGCGAGGGGCGTATGTCTACCTGTACAACAGACGACCTCGCTGACGAATCCCTACTCAGCGATCGGACCGCGGTTCCTGATCACAGCGGAGTCGTCGGGGGTGTCGGGCGGCGAATCGTAGGAAGAGGCGGCAGTCGCGGTAACAAGGGCATGGCCTCCCGAGAACTGCCGGTGTCGAGCCGGAAGACGGAGCTCTGGGGCAAGGAGATCAAGGCCTCCGCCGGGTACGACCTCTACAAGCCGTCCAAGTCGTTCACCGCAAGGCCCGACGCTCCGGTGACCGTGACCGTGACCGTGACCGTGACCGTGACCGTCACCAACGCCAAGACCGCCACCGACCCGAAGTTCGCCCCTGCGGACAGTCGGCGCACAAGCGCAGCGGCGTCCCGTCATCCCCGGCGGACGAGGCGGGCAGCGGGATCGGAGGGGGCAAGCCCTCCCCGCAGGCCGCGACTCGACGCCGAAGGCGTCGGCAGGCTCCCCTACAGCCCGGTCTTCTGGCCGCAGGCCTCGTGAATCAGGGAAGGTTGGGGGTACACGGACTGACATGGCACCGAAAAGTGATCACTCAATGCCCTTGCGGGCAGTGCGGCAGCTGCGCCGGATTCGCGTCTTCTATGCGGCGGCTGCCACCCTGTGGGCGGCATTGGCTGCTTGGGAGGGTTGGGAGCATCCAGGGAGCCGGCCCACGTGGGTGTCTCTGCTCCTACTGGTGGTCTTCATGGGGCTGTTGTCCGTGACGTCCCTGTGGTTGTGGCGACACCAGACCGTTGCCGCGGGCGAAGCCGTGCATCATGGCGCTCCGCGCGGGATGGCCCCCCGCCCCGGGAACCGTCTCAGCCCCGGTACCTGACGAGTCGCCGCCACCTCAGAACAGGGCCTCAACGGAAACCGCTGGGTTGCGGTTGAGGCGGGCTGTTCATCGCGGCTCTTCACTGCGGTCCGGGCCGGCCACCACGCCCAACGCATCGATTTCGGCGTGCGAGGCGCCCGCGCGATCGGCGGTATCCGGTACGGCGCAACACCGCACCGGTTCGTCGGGGTACTACGCAGCCACCCGCACCGCCCGCACACCGTACGCACACTGCACACCGTGCACCGCCGTGACCAACTCCGGCAACTGCCACGGTGCGCACGGCGGTGAACTTGGTCGCCGTGGACGCCTCGACCGTGGCCGGCACGGAGGGCGATGGCAACGACACGCCCGCAGTGATGGAGGCGCCCGCCGTTCCAGGCCATCCCTGAGGTCGTGTCGATCACCTGCGGCCGACCTGTTACCGCGGTCGTCGAGGACAGTGTTTCGTCCGCGTCGGCGGCGGGGCTTTGGCTGGGCGAGGCGGTGCCATCTGCGGGATGTCGGGGACCTTGCCGGCCCCGGGATCGAGATCGTCGAGGTTGCCCAGACGGATCGTGGCACGCGCGAGCAGGCCGGGCGTGAGGCGCTCTTCGCCTGTGGTGATCGCGTCGGTGCAGTCGTCCTCGATCAGGCGCCGCAGCAGGCCGACGACGCCGTGGGTCCGGTCGAAGAGGTACTCGGGCATCTCGCCGGTGGCCGGCAGGCCCGCGAAAGAGCGCAGGAGCCCGAGTTGGTACTCAATGCCTGCCAGGTGGTCAAGGAAGGCGGTGATCTCGGCGGGGTGGCGTAGCCGAACGGGGCGAGGTCGACCATGTCGAACCGGCGGCCGCGCTGGTCACCCGTTCACGCGCCGCCCCGTGCGCCTCATGCAGGCGTTTCGCAGACGGAGTACCAGGTTACGTCGAGGGGGACTGGGAAGTTGTTCGTCACACTGGTGGTCCAGCCGTTGGCCTCTGTATTGGGGTAGGACTGGCCGATCACCGTCGCTGTAGTGCCCGACTGCGCGCCGCCCGAGACGGGCTCCAGCCCCTCCGGGCATACCGGAGTACGAGTGAGGCCGCCGCCCACGTCAACGCCTTCGGTCAAGGTGACGACCTCGCGCGTACCCGGCGAACCGGCCGGGCCCGTTGCACCGGTTGCACCGGTAGCACCGGTAGCACCGGTTGCACCTGTGGTTCCGGCAGGGCCTGTCGGTCCGGCCGGCCCGGTTGCACCTGTGGTTCCTGCGGGTCCGGCCGCCCCCGTTGCACCCGTGGGCCCTGCGATTCCAGCTGGCCCGGTCGGCCCCGTGGGTCCTGCCGGTCCGGCCGGACCCGCAGGACCGGTCGGGACTCCACCATAGCCCCAGTCGGGTTCCGGGTCTGCCTGGCTTACCGGGGCCTCCGGTTGGGGCGCAGCGGTCGCCAGCGCAGGGCTGCTGAAGGCCAGCATCACGAGCACCAGCGATGCCATCGCGCCGCCGGCAGTCCATCTCCCCCTTCTGGGGAGCGGACCGAGCGTCGACCTCTGCCCGCGATCAGGGTTCATGTTCGCTCCTTGAGGGACCTAAAGGCGTGTGCTTCCGGAACGATCTCCGTTCCCCTTGCGGCATCGACCCGCAGATCATCGGACTTGAGAGCCGCGTGGCAAGATCAACCTATTGGCGTATCAGTGGTCCGCGTCGTACGAACCGCCCGGCCTGCCGCCAGATGATGCGCGTACCGACGCCGCACAGGGCGAGTATCCGAAGACCCTGGGCGTTCCCGTCCCATTCGCATGTCCGAAGCGAGTGCCGAGCCGAGGCCGAACACCTGCTCGCCGCGCGCCGATCCGGCGGTAAGCAACGCAAGGGCCTCGTCGCGGTTCAGACCCGTCAGTTCGGTCCTGAAGCCGGGCAACAACGCGAAACCTCTGTGCTGAGCCGTTCCTCACATATCCCCGGCCGACTCCATAATCGTCATGGTCCGCACGGATGGTGTGTACAGTGGGAGCAACGACGCGGGGTGGAGCAGCTCGGTAGCTCGCTGGGCTCATAACCCAGAGGTCGCAGGTTCAAATCCTGTCCCCGCTACGAACGGAAGGGCCCGGGTGAACGGGCCCTTCCGCATGAAGCGCGATGTCCGACCCGCGGGCTCGGTGCCAAAGAAGGTGTCTGCCGCGCCGGGCCTCGCGGGCTCGGCCACATCCGGTCGGGATGGATCCGCCCCTGTCCCTCCCCACCTCCGTACCGCTCACACCGTGCCGGGGGAGGGGCTGCTGCCGGCCAGCTACGAGGCCGTCCGGCAGGACGCGCACCACTGACCGCTGCGGCTGTGTCCCGCCCGCGCAGGGCCGGCTCTGACGGTCAGGCTTCCCGCCCGGCGCCCGACACCCCACCCGCAGGACGAACGATTGCGGGCAGGCGCGGGATGCCCGGATGGACGACGTCAGGCCACGCAGTCGGTCCCGTGCCGGCCGTCGCGCCCGCATCGTCGTGATGAGGTTCAGCCGCGAGTGCACCGCGCTGCTTCGATCGGCGAGCGCCCCGCGCTTCGCCCGCTGTGAGCCCGTCCACTCCGAGTCCGTGCGGCGTCTCGTCTCCCGCCTCCTCGCCGGACTCGGCGGGGACACGGGGAAAGGCCGCGTGTCTCGTCTACGACGCCTTGCCGCGCGCTGCTCCGCAACACCACCGAACTGGACTTGCTAGCAAAGCGGTTGGCCCCCGACGGGCTACCGTCAGGGGCCAACCGCGTCCTCTGTCCGTCTACTTGGTGGTGCGGTAGGCGCGGTGGATGGTCTGGGTCAGGGTGTTGCCGTCGGCGTCGGTGAGGGCGACGCGAAGGGAGACGGGGCCGGGCTCGGCGGGGCTGCGCAGCTTGAGCAGCTTGCCGTTCACGGCGGTGGTCTTCTTCCAGGTCCTGCCGTCGTCGTAGGAGACGGTGAAGGCCAGCTTGCGCAGCGTGCCGACCTTGGTGGCCGCGCCCTCCAGGCCGAAGGGCACGGCGAGGGTCGTACCGGCCTTGGCGGTACTGGCCGTCGACAGCTTGGGCGTGTAGCGGACGACGGTCAGCGGGAGCCGCTTGGCGGTGTCACCGGGGACGTGGGCCGAGGTGAAGGTCCAGGTGGCGGTCGTCCGCGTGCTGACCGCGAACTGCGCCGGAGCGCGGGAGACGTCCACGCCGAGCTTGTACGTGCGCTTGCCTGCGGGAACCGTGTACGAGTCGCCGTTCAGCGGGTCGTTCACGGCGAAGATCTTCTTGCCGTCGGCGTAGAGGGAGCTCTTGGCCTTGGTGTGGGTGGAGGTGCCCGTGTTGCCGACGCCGTCGGAGAACAAGGGCACGTACGCCGCGAAGGTGTTGCCGACGCGGACCGCTCCGGTACTGTCGCCGCCGTTCGCCAAGGGGTCCGAAGGGAGGGACGGGCCGAAGACGCCGATGTTGAAGCGCTGTGTGTAGTCCCTGCCCGCCGCGTACGCCCTGGCCGTGCTGACCTGTGTGTTCTCCCATGTCGGCTCGCCCTCGGCGTCGGGGGCGCCGAGCTGGCTGGTCTGGTAGAACCACTTGATTCCGTTGGGCAGTACGTAGTCGGTGCCGGTCAGCGGCAGGCGGCCCTCGGTCTGGAAGAGGTTGTAGAAGCCGCCGGGCATCAGCGGCGCGGCCCAGACGCTCCCCGTCCTGCCCTTGACCGGCGCACCGACGACGACCTTGACCTTGGTGAGCTGCGAGCGCTTGACGTTCTTGGTGAAGCCGGACAGGTCACCCGTACGGTTCCAGGCCAGCCGGTAGTTGACGGACTTGTGGGTCCAGATGCCGTGGTACATCGCGGACACCTCGGCGGCCGGCGCCGGGGCACCGAGCTGTCCGACGCGGATGCTGCCGAAAGAGGGGGCGTCGTACACAGAGGTGTACGGCTTGTCGTTGACGTCGACGTGGAAGAAGAACATCGCGCCATTGGGCTTGGCCGCGCCGTCCGGCAAGGTGACCTTGACGGGCTTCGTCCTCCGGGCGTCCATGACCAGGGTCGTGTCCTTGGTCAGCGCGAACTTCGGGTGCAGCAGCACGGACCGTCCGGCGCTGCCGGTGACGAACATTCCTTCCAGGGCGTAACGGCCCCTCGGCAGACGGATGGTGACCTCGCCGTCCCTGTCGGAGACGGCCTCCGTCCAGATGTCGTTGTCCAGGCCGTAGATACCCGTCGCGGCGTCTCTTGGGGCCTTGCCCTTGAGGTCGAGGTGCTTGAGGGTCAGGTCGTACGACTCGACCTCGCGGACCACGCCCAGGGAGGTGCGCGCGGTCGTGGTGCCGTCTGCGGTGGTGGCGGTCAGCGAGCCGCCGAAGCTGCCGTCGGCCGTTCCCACGCGGGTGTCGGTGGTCACGGTGGCGGTCGCCTCACCGCCCGCCGGGACGGTGAGCCGCTGCGGGGAGACCGTGAACAGGCCCTCGGCGGCGGGCTTTCCGTCGTTGCCGTAGGCCTCGGTGGCCAGGTCGAGGGTGACCGGCTCGGTGCCCGCGTTGCGGTAGGTGACGTCCTTGCTGACCGGCTGGTCGTCGGTGTGGGGGTACGCCTGTGTCCCGAAGCCCAGCGCGGTCGGACTGCTGGTGAGCCGCTGGTCGATCGCCCTGGCGACGTCCACCCGGCCGGTGCCCTGCGTGTACGCGGAGGTGGCGGCGGTCGGCTTCGCGGAGGCGGTGAGGGCGGCCTTGATCTGCCGGCCCGACCAGTCCGGGTGCTGCTGCGCCAGGATCGCCGCGGCGCCCGCCACGTGCGGGGTCGCCATCGACGTACCGCTCATGGAGACATAGCCGTCGGCGGCGGGGTCGCCCATGAAGCCCTCGGCGGCCTTGGCGGCGACGATGTCCACGCCCGGCGCGGTGACGTCGGGCTTGAGGAAGCCGTCGGCCGTGGGGCCGCGGCTGGAGAACTCGGCGATGGCGTCCTTGCGGTCGACCGCGCCGACGGTGAGCGCGGCGGCCGCGCTGCCGGGGGTGCCTATGGTGCCCTCGCCCGGGCCCTCGTTGCCGGCGGCTATGACGAACAGGGCGCCGGAACTGGCCGACAGGTCGTTGACGGCCTGCTCGACGGGGTCGATGCCGGGGGTGTCGGTGCCGCCCAGGCTCATGTTGACGACCTTGGCACCCTGTGCGACGGCCCACTGCATACCGGCGATGACACCAGAGTCCTCACCCGAGCCTTCGTCGTCGAGCACCTTGCCGACCAGGAGCCGGACGCCGGGCGCGACGCCCTCGTACTTCGCGCCCGCGGGAGACACGGTCCCGGAACCCGCGATCGTCGAGGCCACGTGCGTGCCGTGCCCCGCTCGGTCGACGGTGTCCGCGGCGGTGGAGAAGTTCTTCGCCGCCGCGATCCGGTCCTTCAGGTCCGGGTGCGTGGAGTCGACGCCGCTGTCGAGGACGGCGACCTCGACGCCCTTGCCGTCGTATCCCGCCGCGTGGGCCGCGGGCGCGCCGATCTGCGGCATGCTCCTGTCCAGGGTCGCCTTCACCTTGCCGTCCAGCCAGATCTTCCTGACCTTCGCGGAGCCGGTGCCGCTGGTGAGGGTCTCCCACAGGGCGGATCCCTCGGACTTGCGGGTCCGTACGGCGTCGCCGTTGATGCTCGGCAGGTCCCGCCGGACGGTCGCGCCCGAGCTGCGGAACGTACTCGCCGAGAGGGATGCGCCCTTGTCGTAGGTGACGATCAGCGGCAGGTCGGAGCGGCGGGCGTCGTCGTAGCGCGAACTCACCAGTTGCGTCACGTCGAACAGCCGCCGGTCGGCGGTCCCGTTCGCGATCAGCGGTTCGGCATCGCGCGGCAGGACGTACGCGTGGCCCGCGGCCTGCTGGATGCGGAAGGCCATCCCCTCGCGGCCTTCGGCGGCCGTCACACCGGTCACCTTGCCCTCGGCGTCGAGGGTCACCCGGTCGCCGGTGACGAGGGTGACGGTCCTGGCGGGGGCGCCGGTGCCGGTGCCGGTGGAGGGCGCGGCCTTGGCGCTGTCGGGCGTGCTCGCCAGCAGCCCGGCGCCGAGCGCCGCCGCCAGGGCGGCCGCCAGCGGGACGGTGGTGACCACGCGTTTCCTGCGCTTGTGCGACTTCAACTTGGGCCTTTCGACATGGTTCATGGCGATGTGCTCACCGAATCGGGGCAGCCTCGGGACGCGGCGGAGCGACGCTGTGGCCGCTCGGCCGCGTACGGAGAGAGAACTGCGAGGAGGGTCGGGTCGGACGAGGCGCTCGGACGGATGTCAGACGAGGCGCTTGCGACCCCAGAGGATGACGAACGCCGCGATGCCGGCGGTCAGGGCCAGCAGGATCGAGGCGCCGAGCCACTGCATGGCGGACATCTGGGAGATCGGGATGTAGTCGACCGACCAGCCGACGACCTGTGCCTTGTCCAGGCAGGCGTCGCGGGCCTTCTCCGTCGCCTCGGCGCAGCTGCCCCAGCCGATGAGGTCGCCGGAGGCGGTGAGGTAGAACTCGTCCAGCTGGTGGGCGCCCTCGGGCATGTTCGGCGTGGAGTCGTTCCCGACACCGTTGTGGGTGGTGACCGTGATGACGTTCCCGAGGGACGTCCGGAAGTACGACCAGACCACCTGCAGCACGACGGCGAAGCCCAGGGTGACGACCATGGACAGCAGGGTCCTGCGCAGCAGCATGCCGATCGCCACGCCACCGACGACGGTGAGCAGGGTGAGCGCCACGGGCACGGGTCCGGTGTTGTCGAAGGCGGGACCGTCGATCCAACTCATGACGTACGGCGACGACTTGACGGGCGACCACCACCAGGTGAACGCGGCGGAGAGCGCCATGGTGCACACCACGACCACGAGCGCGGTCACCCCGAGCTTGGTGGCGATCCAGCGAACGCGGCTGACGGACTGCGCGGTGACCAGCTTGGCGGTGCCGGTCTCCAGGTCGCCGGCGAGCAGGGGCGCACCGACGAAGACACCGATCAGGACGGGCAGGAACCCGAGCGTCGTGGCGGCCACGTTGAGCGGATCCTGGTCGTATTTGGTTTCCCAGCCCGACTTGAGGTCGGGGTAGCCGTACCCGTCGAGGTACGTGATCATTTGCTGGCGTTGGTAGACGATCACCGCGACGGTGATCGCGGCGGCGGCCAGCAGCGTCCAGTAGGCGGCGCGGTGCTGACGCCAGACGAGCCAGTTCATGCCGCTGAGCCGGAGGCCACGGCCACGGCCGGTCTCGCTGCGGGCGGAGTCGGAGAAGGTGCTGCCGGTGCCGCCGGTGCTGGTCATCGTGCTCATGCCGCCACCGCCTGCGGGGCGACGTAGGAACTGGGACTGATCAGCGGCGGGGCTTCGGGCGAGCGCAGATAGGCGAGCAGGAGCTCCTCCAGGTTCGGGGTGCTCGCCTCCCAGGGGCCGGTGACGGGTCCGTCGGGACGTACCAGTGAGGTGAACTGCCGTCCGCTGGTACGTGTTTCGACCATGGTGTGGTATGCCAGCTCCGGGGGCGTCCGCCCGTCCATGTGGACCCCGGTCAGCACGGCGTGGGCTGTGAGCAGTTCGTCGACCTCACCGGCCAGGCGCAGTCCACCACCCGCGATGACCAGCAGGTAGTCGCAAGTGTTCTCCAGCTCGGCGAGCATGTGCGTGGACATCAGCACGGTGGTGCCGCGCTCGGTGGCCTCGGCCAGCAGCGTGCCCATCAACTCGTGGCGCACCAGCGGGTCGAGGTCCGACATCGGCTCGTCGAGGAGCAGCAGGTCGGGACGCTTGCCGAAGGAGACGGCGAAGGCAACCCGGGTGCGCTGGCCGCCGGAGAGTGTGCCGATCTTCGCGTCGAAGGGCACGTTGCCCGCGCGGACGATGTTCTCGGCGGCCCGCTGGTCCCAGCCAGGGTTGAGTTCACGGCCCATTCTCAGGGTCTCGGCGACGGTGAATCGCCGGAAAAGGGGCTTCTCCTGAGCGAGGAACGCGGTACGCCGAGTGGCCTCCGCCGACTCCGGGGCCGCGCCGAACACGCGCAGGGCGCCGGTGGTCGGCTCCAGCAGGTTGGCGGCGATGGCCATCAGTGTGGTCTTACCGGCCCCGTTGGGACCCACCAGACCGCAGATGCGCCCGGCCGGCAACCGGAAGGAGCAGTCCCGCAGCGCCCAGCCCCGGCGGTACTTCCGGCCGACCCCACGGGCTTCTATCGCGGCGGTGTCCGCCGGCCCCCCGTAACCCGTCTCATAGCTCATCATGCGTGTCCCCTTGTTTCTGTTGTTCCTGTTGTTGTTCGCTCGTGCTCGGCGGCAGGCCCGGTCCCGGCGTACCGCTCGTCCATCACCGACGCGACCAGAGCGGCCACGTCGTCCTGCTCAAGACCCGCTTCGCGGGCCCGGTCCATCCAGTCAGCCAACTCACCGCGCAGCGGCGAATCCGCCCCCGCCTGAGGACGAGCAAGCGACTGACGTACGAAGGTCCCCAGTCCCGGCCGCGCTTCGACCAGGCCCTCCCGCTCCAGTTCGCGGTACGCCTTGAGCGTGGTGTTGGGGTTGACCGCGGAGGTCTGGGCAACCGCCTTGGCGGTGGGCAACTGATCCCCGGGCCCCAGTACGCCGAGCCGCAGCGCCTGCTTGGTCTGCTGAACGATCTGTTGATAGGCGGCGACCCCGCTCCGCCTGTCGATGCGGAACTCCAACCCCTTCACCACCATTTCACTAGTCGACTAGTGAAATGATGATGGAGCACGGATCGCGGACCTGTCAAAGCCCACAGGTCGGGGCGCAGGCGACGCGGCGGAGCGCGTGGCCCGTGGCGGAGTGGCACCGCAAGAACGGACATGTTCTCGACAGCAATGCCTGAAACGCCTACGCGCGCAGTCGGGGTGACTGTCAGGCGTACAGGGGTTGTCGGGCTGACAGGGGTGAGTAGGATGCTGGACTGAGCAGGTTCTGCCCGTGGTTCACAACGAATTGGGCTTCGCTTTCCGTGACTCGGTGGGGATCTGTCTCCATGTCCGGCACTCCCTCCATCTGTGTTGTATTAACTATCGCGAATGTTCTCAATTGGCAGAGAGGGGCTTCGGTCACACCCGGCGTGGACGGCATCTGCTATCTGGTGCCGGAGTTGGCGCTGTCCTGTGGGTGAGCCAGGTACGGCGCGACGTTCTGGCGGGTGACTGACGCGTATGCATCCGGTGCAGCTGGACACTGTCCTCGTGGGCCACTCTGATGCGTCGGCAAAAGCACCCTGCTCCGGCTATTGGCAGGGGAACTGACACCTGACACCGGTATCGTGCGCCGACCGCACCGGGTCGGATTCCTACGTCAGTACAGTGCGACCGACGACCCGTACGATGCCCGAACGGTGCTCGCGGCCTTCGCAGCCGACAGGCGGGGCAGCCCGACGAGCATGCCGACGTGATCCTCGCGCTCGGCCTGTTCCATGCCGCGGACCTGGCTGTTCCGGTTCGGAACCTGTCCGTCGGGCAGCGCCGCAAGCTCGAACTGGCCCGGCTGGTGACGGCCGGCCCGCTCGATCTGCTACTGCTCGACGAGCCGACGAACCACCTGGCCCCTGCCTTGACGGAAGGGATCGAGGCAGCCCTGGCCCACTACACCGGCACGCCGGTCGTGGTGAGGCACGACCGGCTCCTGCGCGAACGCTTCCACGGACCCCGCCTGGAGCTACCCCTGGTCGCCGAGAAGAAGCACCACCACTGACGGCCTCGAACGCGTGTTACGTGAACTCTCGGTGACCATGTGCACGGCCTCGGCGCTGACTCTGCCCGGGGAGACGATGCCGGCCGGGGTGCGCATCCCCGATGCCGCGGACAGTCCGAGGTGAGGCAAGGGCGGCTGAGGGCAGTCCCGTCAGATGCCCCGAGCAGTGGATAAGAAACAGATAAATTTTTGGTGTGTGCACAGATCAGGTCGGGGCACACGGCGGGACGGAGGTTGATAACTATGGTTCCCCTGCTACTGGTTCTACTGCTCGCCCTGATCCTCTTCGGCGCCGGGTTCGCCCTCAAGGCCCTGTGGTGGATCGCCGTGATCGTCCTGGTGGTCTGGCTGGTCGGATTCCTTGCCCGCTCCACCGGGCCAGGCGGGAAGCGAGGCCGCTGGTACCGCTGGTAAGACGCGCCAATAACGCGCGGGACATGGGTGGGGGCGCACCGATCACTGGTGCGCCCCCACCCAGGTACGCATGTCTCTCACGTCCTGTACACACGGCTGGTTGTATCGCCGGACTCTCCGCGGGTACGCGCCCGGTCAGGCCCGAGGCCGATTCCTGTGCCGGCAAGGGAACCCTGGCACCTCCAGCAGGAATCAGCCTCGGGCCGCAGGGTTGGACACCTTCAGCGACGTGCCGCCTGCGATCCGGGGTTCCGTGATTCCGGTCGTACGCAACCCGCTGTGTGTGGCCCTGCCGGCAAGGGACTCGTATCCGCGTCGGCCAGAGCCTCGTCGGAGGACCCGGGTCTTGTACAGCCGGTCCGCCGCCTGCGGTGTTTTCTCTTTTTCTCCGCGAATGTCTTCGCCGCCGCGTCCGCGTTCGGGCCAGACCGCATCGCCCCCCTCTGCCGACAGGCCAACGGCGCCTCACACTAGGCTGAGGTCATGCCACCGTGCCTGGACGTCTACGTGTGGGTTCCGCAGTGCACGCCCGGCGTCTTCCAAGCGTTCATCGACCGCTACGTCGATGCCGAGAACCCCGGTGACGAACGGCTACGCGCCTTCATGCGGACCTATGTTGCGGGAGCGCCGGCCGAGGGGGACTACCGGGCTCTCGCCGAGCTTGGCCGGGGAGATGGCTCCGGCAGCGCCTTTTCGCTCTACGTGAGGGCGCGCGAGTTCTACGGGGCCATCATCACGGTTGCCCACGACGGTGCAGCCGTATTGGGCCTCAGCCTCGACGACCCGGACAACTCCCCGCTGACAAGGGAGACAGCTCGACACCTCCTTGGCCGGCTCTGCCATGAATTCTCGTCCCCCGCCGGCATCGCAGGAGTGGAGGTGCCACCGCCCCAGTCTCGGGCGGAGTGGGAGGAGAGCTGGGTTGAGCTGCGTACAGGGGTACTGCCCAACGTGCGGTGACCGCCTGAGGATTGGCAAGCCGTCGTCGACCACACGCGCCCCCGGCCACCAGGAGGTCAGCCACCTTGGGCCATGCCAGGGGGCATGGCCATGCCGCGTACTGAGCGGAAGACGACGCCGGCTGCTGCGGTGGACGCTCCTGCGGTGACCAGGGCGGCGGGGCGAGCAGCAGGGGCGGCGACGGGAGCAAGGTCGCGTAGGCGGTCGAAGACACTGGGCGGGAGGCGGATCACCCCGGCGCGGACATCATCTGCCGCTACCGGGCCACCGCCTGTACCAAGGCGATCAAGGAGCCTCCCCGATGCGCTGGAGGGCCGTGGACCGGTGGCACCTGCGGACCGGTGGCACCTGCCGTGTGCCTGTCCGCCGCAGTGGCTGCGCTCCATATATTCGTGTGCGCGTATGAGCGGAGCTGCATAGGGTGACCGGCGTGGACCCAGCTGACTTCTACACAGGCATCGTCGCAGACCTCTACGGACCGCTGAAGGCCTTCTCTCAGGACCCCGAACCCTACGCAGCCTTCATTCAGCAAACCGGCATGCCGGCACTGGAGTTGGGGTGCGGAGACGGTGATCCCCTGCTCGAACTGCGCCGACGCGGCTTGGACGTCGACGGGGTCGACTCCTCCGCCGACATGCTGGAGCGGCTTCGGCGCCGGGCAGAGGAACAGGACATCGGTGTCACCGTGTTCCACCAGCGCATGGAAGCTCTGAACCTGCCCCGCCGCTACCGGGCGATCTTCCTCGCCGGTCCGACCTTCACCCTGCTCCCCGACGATGCCACAGCGCTCGCCGCCCTGCGCGGCATCCGCGCTCACCTGGCGGAGAGCGGCACCGCCCTGGTGCCCCTGTTCACCCCCACACCGACCCCCGCCGAACAGATCGGTCAAGTTCGCACGGCCGCGGCACCCGACGGCGCCGAACTCCGGGTGTCCGTCGTCGCCGAGCAACGCGACGAGACAGCGCGAACCCAGACGACGCTTCTGCGCTACGAACGCCACCATGGCTCGGACAGCAACATCGAAGAGCGCCCGTGGATCATGCATTGGTACACCCGGGAGCAGTTCGAGAAGCTGGCCACGACCGTCGGCCTGACAGTGACCGAGGTGACGGATCCGGACGGCAAGCCGGCCCCTGCCGATGGCACCGGCCTGCTGCACTTCCGGCTCCGAGCCACCTGACCACCTCGCCTCCGAGAAGGTCTGAGACCACCTTCCGTCACCGGTCCCCAAGAGCTGTGCCAGAACCCGAACTCACCGACAGCCAGAGGCCGACAAGCCGTCGGGTGACGTCCGGACTCATCGACGAACGACACTCGTCGAGAGGTGCGCGCAGTCATCGGACGGCGGTGAGCCGCATGTCCCTGGCGGTGGCTCACCCGGTCATGCCCTCCGAGTACATGGGTTGACCACCTACTGCTGCCCGTCCCGGTGCCGATGTAGTCGGCATCGGGAATTGCCTCAGCGGTGTCACCGGTCGTCGGTAGCGTGACCGTCGTGATGGTGGGCACAGTGGAAACCCGACTGGTCGTGCTGCGTGGCAACTCGGCCTCAGGGAAGTCGTCCGTCGCGGCAGGCATGCGCGAGAGGTTCGGCCGAGGTCTGGCCCTGGTCGGCCAGGACAACCTGCGCCGCGTGGTGCTCCGTGAACGAGACCGGCCGGGAGCGGCGAACATCGGCTTGATCGATCTGACGGCCCGCTACGCCCTGGACGCCGGATTCCACGTCGTCGTCGAAGGCATCCTCCATGCCGACCGCTACGGCGACATGCTCGCCCGGTTGTGCGCCGATCACTGCGGCCCGACCCACGCCTACTACCTCGATGTGCCGCTCGCCGAAACCCTTGCCCGGCACGCAACCAAGCCGATTGCCGACGAAGTCGACGAAACCCGGCTGCGCGAGTGGTTCCGGCCACGCGATCTCCTGCCCGGCGGCATCGAGACTGTCATCGGAGCTGACAGCGCCCTGGAGGAGACCGTCGGCCGCATCATGCTCGACACCGGCCTGGCGGACCTGTCCGCACTGGACCGCTGACCCGGGGCCTGGTTGCGACAGCTGTCGCGCCAATTGTTGCCCGTGTGTCGCGCAGAGTGCGGCGATGAATGTCGCGCGAGCTTTCCCGGTGCTCGGGTTCGCCCCGGTCACCACGGGAGTACCGGGCCGCCTCGCCCATTCCCTGACCGTCGTTGCAGGGGAGGGGGCGGGCCGGAAGGGCGGCGCGGACGCAACCGGGGATCAGGGCGCGCTCGCTCTGGTCACGCGTTGGGCGGCCGCCGCGCCAGCCCGCCGACAGAGCGACGGGAGCATCCTGGGAGGGTGGCTGCGGAAGGAATCCGTACACTTCGTCGGCCGTGCGGTTCAACGAGGCGCTACGTCAGCGTGTGCTGGCGTAGCGCACGGCCGCGCTTCCTGCTCCTGCACCGGGCCAGGCAGCGCTGGGGCACCAGCCGCAGGAGGGCGTCGCACGACGTGGTCGCCGACACTGCAGGTCCCAGCCCGTTTCCGAGCATGCCGGCACTAGCCGTGTCCGCGTCGAGCAGAGCGCGTGCCTGGCCGTACGACAGCCGGACCGGGCCGGTGTCCGGGCAGACGTCGGGCGGGCTCACGACCTTGGCGGGGCAGCAGGCGCGCGGTGCCCGCATCCCAGTACACGATCTCCAGTACGAAGTCCTCGCGCGGAGCGCTCTGACGGTGCGTACGCGGCTGGGGCGCCCCTCGCCATCGCCTTCTCCTTCACCGGCGCCGCGCCCGGCGGGGTCCAACTCCTCGATGTTGACGCCGAGAACCTGCTCCGACCGCACAAGTACACCGCGCCCCGATTGAGCATCGGAGCAGAGGCCGCCGGTGCAGACGGGCCCGGACGGGTCGGCCTCGGTGATCGGGGGAGTGGCGGCGAGGAGCATCGGTGGTGTCCTGTTCCGGGTACCGGAGATCGCCGCCGCCCTCCAGTGCGGACGCCCGACCGACTCGTGCTCACGGGCGAGGATGTGGTCGACGCCGATCGGGTCGCCCACCAGATCAGCCTCGACCACGCGCGAGGCGCGCCTGGTGGCCGAGGAGGCGGACGACCGCATCCGCGCCGGGGACCGGTGTGATCGGCTCGGTCGTTCACTCGCCCCTGCGGCACGTGTCCCGAACACCACCCTTTGCCCGCGACCCGCAGGAGACGAGGACAGCGCGTCCTTCGGACTGCTGCCGTTCTCCCCTGCCTGGTCGGTGGCGAAGCGACTCCTGCGGTGGGCGACAGGCTGTTCGGTTGCTGTGTCGGGCCACGGCTGTGCGTGGCCCGCTGCCACCTACTTCCGGGCGTACGCCACGGCGATGCGAGCGCCCAGACGGGCGTTGTTGTTGACCAGGGCGATGTTGGCGCGGAGGCTTGCACCCTCGGTGAGTTCGACGATCTTGCCGAGGAGATACGGGGTGGCGTCCTTGCCGCCGATACCCGCCTTCTCCATCTCTGCGATCGCCTGTTGGATGATCCCCTCGATGCGTTCGGCAGGGATCTCGTCGGCCTCGGGGATGGGGTTGGCGATGTTGAGACCGCCTGTTCCGCCCAGTTCCCAGTGGGCGCGCATCACGGCGGCGATCTCCTCGGGGGAGTCGGCGCGCAGGGGGGAGGCGTGGCCGCTGGTCCGGGAGTAGAAGGAGGGGAACTGGTCGGTGCCGTAGGTGATCACCGGGACGCCGAGCGTCTCCAGGGTTTCCAGGGTCAGCCCGATGTCCAGGATGCTCTTCACCCCGGCGCTGATGACCGCGACGGGGGAGGCGGAGAGTTCGGTGAGGTCTGCACTGATGTCGAAGGTGGCCGGGGCGCCCCGGTGTACGCCGCCGATACCTCCGGTGACGAAGACGGGGATCCGGGCGAGCGCCGCGAGTCGCATGGTGCTGGCCACCGTCGTCGCGCCGTGGGCACCGCGGGCGACGACGTGGCCGAGGTCGCGGACGCTGACCTTGGCCACGTCGGGGCTGGTGGCCAGGAGTTCGAGGTCGGAAGCCTCAAGGCCGATCCGGGGCCGGCCGTGCAGGACCGCCACGGTGGCGGGGACAGCGCCGTTCTCCCGGATGATCCGCTCGACCTCGGTGGCCATCTCGACGTTCTGGGGGTAGGGCATGCCGTGGCTGATGATCGTGCTCTCCAGAGCGACGACCGGGCGGCCGTCGTGCAGGGCGTCGCGGACCTCGTCGGTGATCGTCAGCAGGGGGTGATGGGTGGTCATCTCAGTCTCCGTCAGGGTGGTTCAACGCGTCCTCGACGAGGCGCGGGGACAGGTCGGGTCGTACGGTGGCGGTGGCCGCGACGGTCAGCGCGGCGGCGGCATGGCCGAAGCGCGCGGCCTCTACGGGCTCGGCGCCGCCCAGGACGGCGTGGACGAAGGCGGCGAGCATGGAGTCTCCCGCGCCGGTGACGTCCACGACCTCGGTCCGGGGCGCGGGCAGGAAGGTGTGACCGTGGCCCGCGCTGCTCAGCACGCTTCCCCCGGGGCCGAGCCGCACCCAGACGTGGGTGACACCCCGGTCGTGCAGTGCGGCGGCGGCGGACAGTATTTCCTCGTCGGTCCCGACTGGGAGGTTCACCAGTGCCCGGAGCTCGTCCTTGTTGGGCGTGACGGCGAAGTACGGCCGCTCTGGGACGATCCCGGGGCCCAGCAGCGCTGCCTTGGGGACGCTCACCGGATCGATCACCACCGGGACGTCGGCCGCCTTGGCCAGGTCGGCGACATAGTTGAGCGTCGCCGTGGCGAGGTTGCCGTCCAGCACCAGCATGGTGGCGCCGGCCACCAGCTCGCGGATGTGGGGAAGGTCGGCGGGGGACAGCTCGTCCGTGGCCGTCATGTCGGCGACGGCCACCAGCAGGTCGCCGTCCGCGTCCAGGACGGCGGTGTAGGTGCCGGTGGGATGGGCGCTGAGGTGGACGTGGTCGGTTCGCACCCCTGCGGCCTGGGTGTCGCGCAACAGTGATTCGCCTGCCGGATCCCGGCCGATGGCGGCGATCAGGTGGGTCGGCGTACCCAGCCGGGCGAGGTTCTCGGCGATGTTGCGCCCGACTCCGCCCGGGCTGGTGTGCGAGCGGCCAGGGTTGCTGGTGTGCCGGGTCACTGGTGCCAGACTGCGCACCTTGTGGTCCATGTTCGCCCCGCCGACCACGACCACCGCGTTCTCCTGGCGCACGATGTAGCCGCGCCCCAGGATGGCGCCCTTCTTTCCGAGGTTGGAGAGGTGGACGTTCACTGCGGTGCGGGTCGTGCCCAACGCATCGGCCAGCGCCTGAGGCCCGGCCAGAGGGTCACGCCGCAAGAGTGCCAGGATCTCGCGCTCCCGTTGCGTCAGCATCATGCTTGTTACAATAAGGTGTCTTTGCTGGAATAAGGAAGAGTGGTGGTCGCCGAGAATGCCGACGCGCGGGGGCGTTCCATCGGGGCCATCGAGCGCGAGGCTCGGAATGGGGCGAGGAGGAGGTCTGTCGCAAGGGCCGGCATTCCTGTCGCCGCTCGCGCGCGGCGCATCCCGAAGCGTCACGCTCATGACCAGCCGCACGGGCTCGGAAAAGTGCTGTGACGCAACGCATGATCATGCGGGGGCAGTCCAGCTCTCCGGCCCCTGCCCAGGTGAGTGACGGTGCACGGCGCACCGTTCAGGCATGGCCCTTCTTGAACGGGCTCAGATGCTCAGCGGCTGTTCGGGTCGGGCCAGTACCTCATCCCACACATCGCCTCCGTCCGCCCAGGTCCACAGCCACTGGCGCAACGACGGCGCCGCGTACCGCAGTCCGTCGTGAGGATCCTGGCCCCAGCCCGGTTCCCAGCCGTCGGCGTCCCAGAGCAGGACCGGGTGATCGACCGCTATCAGGGAGACGTACCACTCCATGGTGCAGCCGCCGCCCGTCAGGAAGAACCACGACGCCGCCGGCCCCCACCCCGGCCGCTTGGCGTGGATGGTGGTCGCGCAAGGCCAGTCCGCCACAGGCCGTTGCGGAATGCGGCGCGGCGTCAGCGACGCGAGGCCGCCTTCCGGCCCGAATCCCCCGTCACCGATTTCCGTGTAGATGCGCCGGAGCAACAGGGGCAGTCGATACCCGAGCCTCCGTTCGGCGCGCTCGACCTCGGCCATCGCGAGTGGCGGAAAGGGCCCGTCCGGGAGGCGGCCGGGGGAGGGGACCACGCCCGCCACACCCCGGGCGAGGGTGTGCAGCCTGTCCAGGAGCGCATCATCATCCGCAGCAGTGCGGCGAGCAGCATCGATCACGAGCGGACTGTAGTACGGGAGACCGACACACCCTCTTCGAAGGCCCTGCCAGGATCGGACCTTGCCGCACCAGCTCACGAATGGCGGTGATAGGCCTTGTTGGCGATGCGCCAGCCGTTGTCGACGTGGACCAGCAAGAAGATGTCGGTGAACGTGTCCGCGCCGTGCGAGAGCGTCATGGTCGCGGTCGCGACGGTGCCGTGGACGTCGATGGTTTCGATACGGCGGGATCTGGTCGGTTCGTCGGGGGCCGGTCGGCCCTGGAAGAGAGCGCAGTACTCGTCCAGGGGCCACGAGACGAATGCGCCGTCCCGGATTCCTTCGATGTGGGCGGTGGGCAGGAACGCGCAGCGGAAGTGGGTGGGGTCGCCGGTGGCGTGTCCGCGGATGTAGGAGCGGAGCGGTTCGAACACGGCGTCCTGCAGAGCGGGGACCGTGGCGGCAACGGCGATGTCGGACTCAGGATCGGCAGCGGCGCCGGCCAGATCGGCTGCCCTGTGCAGGGGGGTGTTCGACGCGGCGGCCAGCAGCGCCATGTCCTTGACCAGTGCGCCGATGGTGAATTCAGCCGGGACCGCGCCCGACTCGCCGATGAGAAAGGGACGCTTGCGGGCCACGAGCCCGCCGAGCTGGCCGAGTTCGAGAACATCCAGCGCCTGGGCGCGGGGCAGGCCGAGGGCGTCGGACTGCCGCAGTGAGTCGCGCAGTGCGAGGACGGCACCCGCGAGGCTGTTGTTGGCGATCAGTTTGAGCGAAGCAGCAGTGGAGGCGTCGTCGACCCGCCGCACGGTGCCGAGCGTTTCCAGCACCGGTCGAACTCGATCGAACGCGTCCCGGCCGGCGGCGGTGAGAATCTGCAGGGTGCCGTTGGAGGCAGCAGGCACAGAGCCGAGCACGGGCGCGTGGACGTAGGACTCGCCGATGCGCCGGGCCAGCTCCGACGCTTCGGCGGGAGCGACGGTGCTTGTGTTGAGCACGATCGTGTCCGCTCGCAGCGAGCCACGGACGAGGTCGAGAACCTGCCGGCAGGCCGGAGCGTCGAACAACGACAGAAGCACGAGGTCGGCCTCCGCCACGGCCTCGTGCGGATCGCCGGTCATCTTGACGGCGCCTGACGTCCGCCCGGAGCGTGTCCAGCCGACGACGTCCCAGTCCTTGGCGGCCAGCCGTGTCGCGATCGCGTCGCCCATACGCCCCAAGCCAAGGACGGCGATTGTGTGCGGTGAGGTCATGCGCGCCAGACTGGTGCACAGCAGGGGCTGCGACAAGCGCATAGTTCGCAGGTCAGCCCTGCGCGACGCGCATACCGGCTGGGCATACTGGTGCCATGGAACTGACGGTGTGGCGCACCTTCGTGACCGTGTGCCGGCTCGGGTCGCTGTCGGCGGCGGCTGCCGCGCTCAATCACACGCAGTCGGCCGTCTCCCGGCAGATCGCCGGACTGGAGCGGCAGCTCGGCGTGCCGCTGATGGAGCGCCACGCGCGCGGCGTGCGTCCGACGCCTGTCGGCGAGGTGTTCCGGCGGCATGCACTGGCCACACTCAACGAGGCCGACCGCGCCGTTCGTGCCGTACGGGACGCTGGTGACGGAGCGGCCCACCGGCCGCTGGCCGTCGGTGCGACACCCTCGCTGGCCGCGGGAGTAGTCCCCGAGGCCATCCGGGGCCTGCTGGGACAAACCGGATCCATCCGGTGGAGTCTGCTGCCCGGCCTGAGCGCACAACTGCACAACCGCGTGATCGACGGCGATCTCGACATCGCCGTCGTCACCGATGCACCGCCAGGACTGCCCAATGAGTCGCGGCTCGAACGTCGGTTCCTCGGGCTGGACGCCATGGTTGTCGTCCTGCCCGTCGGCCATCCGCAGGCCGGGCGTGGCCCGGTACACATACAGACACTTGCCGACCAGTCCTGGGCCGAGGACAACGACGGCTCGGCAGCGCTCTTGCGCCAGCACGCCGCCCGCGCCGGAACCAGCGCCCGCATCGACCTCACCGCGGCCGATCTACCCGGCAAGCTGGCCCTGGTCGCAACCGGCCACGCCATCGCGTTGATACCCGGGGTACTGACGTGCGCCCTGCGGCCCGACGTCACAACAGTGTCTCTCGTCGACCCCCCGACCCGCGGCATCTACGCGATCACACCAAGTCGGGACCCCCACCCCTCCACAGCGCCCCTGTTCGACCAGCTCGCCACAGCCTTCGCCTCGGTCCGTCCGGACCGGGCCACGCACCAGCCGACCGACACCGCCCCGGGGCAATGAACCGGCACTCTGCGATGCCGACCATCTCGACGATCAGCGCGCGTCCGCCCTCGTGCACGGCGGACCGGCAATCGCGCGGGATGGTCGGGCGTCGTAACAGTCGGACGGAATATGGGAGAACGGTCCTGCGGCCCCCCCAGGGGTGTTGGGGATCGCGGAGGATTGGACGGCGTTGGGAACGGCGGAGTTCCTGCGGGCCTGGGCCGGACACCCCGGCTTCCGGCTGGTCAAGTAGAGGCCCCCGGCTCGGGCGGCCCTGCGTCCGGCCCGGTAGAAGCACAGGAAGTCAACCGACTCGCCCGTTCGTTCGGCTGCCGGTCCGCTCGCGGAGTCCTTGTGCGCCACATGCAAGCGCGAGCCTTTCCAAGGCCGCAGTGCCTGGGCCGACGTGCGGGAAACCCGCACCGACCTGTTCCGCAGGCCGCACCGCTCCCACACCCGACGACGCCACTCCAGCCCCCGGACGACACGGCCTCGTCGCTTACGAGACAACACCCGACACGACAACCACTGCGCTGACCCAAGCCGCGCGGCCCGTGTCCCGGTTCCGGTTCGGACCCGTGTCCGCTCACTCCTTCCTGAGGACGATGTCGAACGTCGTCGAGGTCCACGTGCCGTCCAGCTGGCGGTGGTCCGGCGCCGGTGTTCCGGCCTCGTGACGGTTGAAGGGGCGGATGAGTGACTCCCGCACACCGAAGACCGAGTCGGCGTCCAGGCAAGGGTCGCCCGCCACGAAGATGTGCGTGATCAGACGACGGAAGCCCGGTGCCGTCACCATGAAGTGCAGATGAGGTGCGCGCATCGGGGAGCGGCCGGCGTGGTCGAGGAGCCGGCCGACCGGGCCGTCGTCCGGGATCGGGTACGGCGTGGGGGTGAGCCCCCAGAACCGGTAGCGGCCCTCGGCGTCGGTGAACAGGTGGGCGCGCCCCGCGAGTTCGCCGTCTTCGTACTGGACGTCGTAGTTGCCGTCGTCGTCGGCCTCCCACACCTCGACGCGGGCCCCGGGGACGGGGTTGCCGTCGGTGTCCGTGACCCGGCCGCCGACCCACGACGGCTCCCCGGTCGCGCTGCCCGCGATGTCGCCGCCCAACTCGATCAGGGGTGAGTCCTGGACGAAGAACGGGCCGAGGACCGTGGACTCCGTCGACTCGTCGGGGCCCGGTTCGTTCACCGCGACGGTGAGCATGGAGATGCCGAGGACATCCGAGAGGAGGACGAACTCCTGGCGGGTGTCGGTGGTGATGTGACCGGCCGCGTTGAGGAACTCGATGGCCGCGCTCCATTCGGCTTCCGTGAGCCCGGTCTCGCGCACGAACGCGTGTGCGTGTCGCACGAGTGCCTGCATCACCTCACGGAACCGGTCGTCCTTCGCGGAGCCGAAGCTCGCGACGACTTCGTCGGTCAGCTCCTGTTCAGTCATGGGACTGGCCTTTCGCACGAGGGAGGGGTATCGGTGGGGGTGTCCCCGCGCCATGCGCGCCCCAGCAGGCCGCGCATCTCGTCGCGGGTCACCCTGCGTGGGTTGGAGTCCGGCACCTGCGCCATGACCAGGTCCGCGGCCCTGTCGAGCTCCTCCTCGGGGAGCCCCAACTCGCTGAGCGAACAAGGGGGTTCGACGCTCGCGTAGAGATCGAGCAGCGCGGCGAAGGGATCCGTGGGCGCGTCGAGCGCAGCGCCGAGGTGCCGTGCCGCCTCGGGTGCCGCGGCCAGGTTGAGGCCGACCACGTGCGGCAGGACCACCGAGTGCAGGGCGGCGTGGTCGAGGTCGTACGCGCCGCCGAGTACGTGGCACACCTTGTGGTGCAGTCCGGAGCCGGCCCCCGCGAAGGCGACGGCCGCGAGGTAGGTGCCGAAGAGCATCTGCCGACGGGCCGCAACGTCCTGGCCGTCGGCGACGACGCGCGGCAGCGCGGATGCCAGCGAACGGACGCCCTCGACAGCCAGGGCGGAGTTGATCGGGTTGTGCCGGGGGGCCCACCACGCGTCGACGCAGTGGGCGAGCGCGTTGAGGCCGGATGTCACCGACAGCCGCGTCGGCAGCGACAGCGTCAGCGTGGCGTCGTAGACGACGACGCCAGGGAGCACCTTCGAGTCGACGCCGGTGCGTTTGTGGCCGTCCTCGGTGAGGCCCCAGACGGGGGTGGCCTCGGAGCCGGCGTACGTCGTGGGGACGGCGAGGATCGGCAGGCCGGTGGTGAGAGCCGCCGCCTTCGCCGTTCCCGTCGTCGATCCTCCGCCGACGCTCAGCAGCAGGTCGGCGTCGTGGTCGCGGGCGGCCGCCCGCACGGCCTCGGCCACATCGGCCGGCACGTGCGGACGGACGGCACCGAAGACCGCCACTACGGGAGCGTCCTTGCAGATGTCCTCGGCCAGGGCCCGCTCCCCGTCGGCCGCGATCACCAGGACCCGGCTCGCACCGAGTCCCGCGACCTCCGCCGCCACGTCCTCCCGAGCGGTGCCCGAACCGAAGACGACCCGCTGGCCCCAGGACTCGTAGACGACTCGCGTCATGTGGTCACCGCTCGCACCCGGGGTACCGCGCCCGCCGCGAACGCCCCGATCAGTGCCGGTACGGCGAAGGCGTAGAAGGCCCACTCGACATCGGCGCCCGAGCTGAGGACGAACGCGCCCAGGGACGGGCCGGCGATCGCGCCGAAGCGGCCGATCGACAGGGCCCACGCGAGCCCGTTGCCGCGCAGGGCGTCCGGGTAGCGCGTCACGATGAACGCGTTGCCGAGGATCTGCGAGCCGATGAACCCGAACCCGCTGATGAACATGAGCACGAACATGACCGGCGTCGGCGGGCGGGTGCTCATCGCGACCAGACTCAGCGTGCCGACCAGGAACGCGACGACCACCACACGCTTGGCGCCCAGCGCGTCCGCGACACGGCCGCCGACGATGGCCCCGACGCCGACACCCAGCCACATGGCGGCCGTCTGCAGCAGCGCCGAGCCGAGGGAGAACCCGGCTGCCTGCATGATGCTGGGCAGCCAGGTGCTGATGCCGAAGACCAGAAGCAGGCCGCAGAACGACATGGCCCAGAACAGCACCGTCGAGACCGCGAGCCCGCCCGTCAGCAGCGAGCCGATACCGAGCCAGCGACCCGGGTCCGACGTCGGGGAGGCGTCCGAGGGGGCGAGGCCGAGCTGCTCCTCCACCGCCCTCGCCTCGGCAGTCCGGCCCGTACGGCTGAGGTGGAACGGGCTCTCCGGGAGCCGGAGCACCAGCGGTATGGCCAGGAAGACAGGGATCACACCGATCACGTACAGCCAGCGGTACGAGATGTCGGGCAGCAGGGCCGTGCCGAGCAGGGGGGAGCACAGGGCCCCGGCCGCGTAGCCGCTCATGATCAGGGCGACGTTGCGGCTGCGGCGGCCCGGCTCGCTGAGGTCGGCGACGTACGCGTTGATCGTCGGCAGTACGACGCCCAGGCCGAGGCCGACGACCAGGCGTCCGGCCCCGAAGGACGGGACGCCGCCGGCGACAGTGCAGACCGCCATGCCGAGCGAGAACACGCTGGTGCCGACGAGGAGGAGAAGGCGCGGGCCGGTGCGGTGGACGAGGGCCCCGGCGAGGGCCGCGCCGATCAGCATCCCGATGCCGACGAGCGAGCCGATGGTGCCGGCCTCGGCCTTGTCGATACCGAGCGAGGGGTCGCCGAGGATCGCGGGGACGGTGACGCCGTACACGGCGAGGTCGTAGCCCTCGAGGGACGCGACGACCCAGGCGGCGATCAGCATGAACGTGCTCGCGGACACTCTGCGGGCCTGCGGGCGGGTGACAGAGGGTGCGGTCATGGCCGGATCCCTTCTCCAGCTGTGGCAGGAGCCTGTACCGGCTCGACTGCTGAGGCAAGTGTGGTCAGGAGTGCCGGGACGTCGAAGAGGACGCCCACGGTGCCGAGGATGTAGAAGTCGGGCCGCCACAGCACGGCTGCACGGCCGGTCTCGTCGAACCAGCGCCCGTAGACGCCGCCGACATCGGTGATCCCGTCGGTGGTGAGCCGGCGGTCGGTGAGGTGGTGGACGGCCACGCCGAGCCCGGCGGCGAGTTCGGTGGTCGAGGCGTGGAGGGAGGCGCCCTCGCGGCCGTCGACGAGGAGGACGAACCCGCGGCCGAGGACCTCGTCGAAGAGTCCCTCGGCCCCTTGTGACTCCACCCGGCCGTGGGGCATCAGGTGTCCTGCGCGCGGGGACTCGTCGTGCAGGCCGGGGCCGAGGCCGGGGAAGCGCATCTTCTCGGGGCGTCCGTTTGTCTCGCGCAGCGCGATCAGGCGGGCGTCCCGCGCGGCGGCGGCCACCGGATCGCGCATGGTCTGCACCCGGCCCAGCTCGATGCCCTTGGCGATGATGGCCCGCACATGCGGTTCGCGTTCACTCTGGTACGTGTCCAGGAGGGCATCGTCGGCGCCTCGCAGCACGGCGTCGAGCTTGAACGCGATGTTCTGCGCGTCCCGGATGCCCGAGCACATGCCCTGCCCGAGGAAGGGTGGCATCTGGTGGGCCGCGTCCCCGGCGAGCAGGATCCGGCCGCTGCGCCAGTGCTCCGCGACGAGCGAGCGGAAGGTGTACGTGGCGACGCGGACGAGCTCCGCCTGCGAGTGGTCGAGGTAGGCGGCGACCCGTGCCCACACCCGGTCGGGCTCCCGCTCGACGGCGAAGGAGTCGGCCGAGTCGAGCATGAAGCTGAACCGGTGGTGCTCAGGGCCCAGCGAGATGATCGATGTCGGCTGCCCCGGGTCGCAGACCTGGCGGGCCTTGGGGATGTCCGTGGCACCGGTCAGACGGAAGTCGCAGACCATCCACGGCTCGGAGAAGCCGTAGTCCTCCTGGTCGATGCCGAGCGATCCCCGGGTGAAGCTGTTGCCACCGTCGCAGGCAACGACGTACCGGGCCGAGACCTCCGTGCCGCTTCCCTCGACCTGGATGTCCACGCCGTGGCGCGTGCTGTGCAGGCCGGTGACCCGGGAGTCCATCCGGATCTCGACATTCCCGAGGCCGCGGACCAGGCCGTCGAGGGTGTCCTCGAGGTAGGGCTGGTACATCATGTACCACTCCGCCCAGCCCTGGCTCCCGACGGCGGCGAAGTCGTGCTCGATGAGCAACTCGCCGGCGCCGTTGCGCCACTCGTAGTTCCGTTGGACGTGCAGTGTGGGCAGCAGATCGTGGGAGATGCCGAGACGGTCGAAGGTCCGCATCGTCTCGTCGTCGAAGATGGCGGCGCGCGGAAGGTTGTAGAGGGTCGGGTAGCGCTCAAGGACGACCACGTCATGGCCCGCCTGCCCGAGCAGCGCCGCGGTGACCATGCCCACGGGCCCGTACCCGATGACGGCGACGTCGTACACGTTCGTCTCCTCCCGCTCATACGCCCGCGAACGCGGGTGCGGTGGTGAGGCCGAGCAGCTTCTCGGCGTTCTGGTGGCCGATCTTGAGCCGGTCGGCATCGCTGATCGGGGCGTCGCGCAGGAACGTCGTGGCCGTCGCGATGTCCTCGAAGGGGTAGTCGGTGCCGAAGAGGATGTGGTCGGCACCCATCGAGAGCAGAGCGGTGAGCAGGGGAGGGGCGGAGCAGACGCCGCTGGTCGTGATGTAGAGGTTGTGGCGGAGGTACTCCGAGGGGCGCCCCCGCTTGAGCTCGATGCCGTGGTGCGCGTGGAAGTCCCAGCGGGAGTCCATGCGCCACATCACGAACGGCAGGCCCTCTCCCATGTGGCCGAGCAGCAGCTTGGCGTTCGGGAAGTCGTCGAAGACCCCGCCGAAGATCAGGCGCAGGACGTGAGTGGCGGTGTCGATGCCCCAGCTCCACATCGGCCCGACGAGTTCCGGGTGCCCGGACAGCACGTGCGCGGTGTCGACGCCGTTGGCCGGGTGCAGGTAGAGCGGCACGTCGAGGTGCTCGGCGCGCTCCCACACGACGCGCAGGGCGGGGTCGTCCAGGTACATGCCGTGGGTGTGGGCGTTGACCAGGGCGCCGCGCAGGCCGAGCTGCGTGACCGCGCGTTCCAGCTCGTCGGCCGCTGCCTCGGGGTCCTGCAGGGGCAGCGCGGCGAAGCCGGAGAAGCGGTCGGGGTGCTCGGAGATGACGCCGGTGAGGAAGTCGTTGACCGTGATCGCCTGGCGTACGGCGGTGGACGGGTCCTTCTCCGCCTGAAGACCGGGGGAGTTGAGCGACAGCACCTGTATGTCCAGGCCGGCGGCGTCCATGGTGTCGAGGCGTTCCTCGGTGAGGTCGAGGAGCCGGCGGGAGGCTTCGGCCCAGGCGCCGGGCTGAGCGATGGACGCGGTCGACGCGCCATGGCCCACCAGGTCGGGGGTCACGAAGTGCTCTTCGAGGCCGATCAGCTTCATTGCGGAGTTCTCCTCGGGGATGGGTGCGTGTTCGCAGCCGATGTCTCGTATGTGGGGGTGCGGCTATGCGGGGGTGCGGCGATGCCCGACTCGGTGTGAGTGGCCGGGAGGTGGATGCGCCGGTGAGTGCGCCGAAGGGTGAGCGGCTCCGTGCGGCTGCGAAACGGGCCGCCGGTGTGACCGGGGCACTCGGGGAGGTGAGTGCCACCGCTGTCGCAGTTCACCAGAACGTAACGCGTTCCGCAATAGTGAATATAAGATCTGTTCGTGAACGGCTGTCGGCGCTCGTCGCGTCGATAGGCTGAGCACCGTCATTCACCTGCGGGAAGAGAGCGCGCTGTGACCGAGACCGACCCCAGGGAGAACGGGGAGCGTCAGGGCATTCAGTCCGTCGAGACCGCGATGCGGGTCCTGCTGGCGCTGGAGAACGGCGGCGGAGCGCTGAGCCTGTCGGCGATCGCGCAGGCGAGCGGCATGCAGCCCAGCAAGGTGCACCGCTATCTCGTCAGCCTCGGTCGCATAGGGCTGACCTCGCAGGATCCCGCCTCCGGTCTCTACGACTTCGGGGCCGCGATGCGCCGCATGGGCGCCGAAGCGCTGCGTCGCACCAACGAGGTGGCGGTGGCGGGCGGCCACGCGATGCAGCTCCGCGACCGTACGGGCCACTCCGTGAACCTGGCCGTGTGGGGGGACCGCGGTCCGCTCGTGGTGAGCTGGGCGTACGGCACCCGCCCACTGCCCCTGACGGTGCGCGTCGGCGCCACGCTTCCCCTGCTCACGTCGTCCGTGGGGCAGGTCTTCCTCGCCCTTCTGCCCGAGAGCCTCACCGGCGAGGTGTTGAGCGGAGAGCTCCGTGGCAAGGAGGCGGAGTGGACGAGCGAGCGCCTCGCGGCCATCCGGGCACAGGTCCGGGAGGAGGGGCACGCGGTGACGCACAGCGGCGTGATCCCGGGCATCATCTCGGTCGCCGCGCCGGTCTTCGCGGCGAACGACCCGCTGCCGCTCGCAGTCTCCGTCGTCCTGCCCGAAAGCCTCGGCACCCCGGACCACCTGGCCGAGGTGACCCGCGAACTGCGCGACACCGTGTCCGCGGCGTCGCAGGAGCTGGGGTACCTGTCGTAGTGCCCTGGGGACGGACCTCGGGTGCTTTGCCTGGCGGAGCATCCCGCGGACGCGAGGTCTGCCACGCCGGACTGCGGCGTTGTCGTCGGTTTGCCGACTCCCCCCACTCTCGACCTCGTTCGCGCGGGAGGGACCCCCGTCACGTCGACGCCCTCCTCCGCCTTGCAGCTCGACGCACCAGGCACCGCTCGACGGCGTCGACAAGGCGCCGCCGATCTCCTGCGACCTGATCCGCCGGGCATGCCCTACGCGACGGGACGCGGGCCGGCCGACTCGTCGGGACGCGGG
This sequence comes from Streptomyces europaeiscabiei, assembly GCF_036346855.1. NCBI lineage: Bacteria > Bacillati > Actinomycetota > Actinomycetes > Kitasatosporales > Streptomycetaceae > Streptomyces > Streptomyces europaeiscabiei. The sequence goes on along the minus strand of NZ_CP107841.1, from coordinate 270,772 downwards.
CCGGCCACCTCGTCGTAGTGGGTCTCGGCCGACGGGCCGAGGATCTCGTGGGCCTCCAGGAACATCTCGTGCGCCTCTTGGCCCACCCAGCCCGCCGGGAGGAGTTCGGTCGGCAGGTCCGGGTCGCGGAAGGGGAACTTGCGGTAGTCGTAGGTCAGCCGCATGCGCTCGACCAGCGCCTCTTCGGGGCTGAGATGCCCGGCCCGGTACGACGGCATGCGGCTGCGATAGGTGCGCAGCAGCTCCCGGTAGTCCTCGTTGAGGGCGGCGAGGTCCCAGCTGCGCGCCGCCATCTCGCGGTCGACGGGCAGCCCGCCGGACTGGCAGCGCAGGGTGTCCAGGCGGATGGCCGGCTCGTCCGCGAACTTCTCCCGGACCTGCTGGAGCCGGTCGTGCGGGGAGACGTACGTGGACGGGGCCAGGGGGCCGAAGCCCAGCCATGCCAGGTCCTTGCGGATGCGGTCGCGTACACCGCGCTCACTCTCGGGGACCGAGTAGATGACCATGTACCAGTGTCGGTCCCAGTCGGACGGTGCCCGGTCGAAGATGCGTGAGCGGCCCTCGTCGAGGAGGTGCAGACTGCGCTTGTTCAGCGCGTACAGCGTCTCCCTGCCCTCGCGCCGGACGTCGAACCAGCCCTCCTTGCGCAGGCGCGCGAGAACCACCCGCACCGTGCTCTCACCGACACCGAAGCAGCCCATCAGTGTGCTGAGGGTGCGCAGCCGGGCGGCGCCGCCACGGTAGCGGACGTAGTCGCCGAAGAGGTCGAAGACGATCGATCGAGGCTTCACAGAATCGACTATGTCACACGGGACGGCCGTCGTAATGATGAGGCATCCGGCCAAGGAACCACTGTTTCCCGTGGTGAAGCCGTCTCGGCAATGCGTAACAAATGATTGACGTCCGTGTATCCATTGACACAAGATGCGTCCGGGCCTGAGTCTGGGCTTGTACTCGACGTGGAGGCAGGAGCCATGGTTTCTCGGATCGCTTGTGTGGGGGGCGGCCCCGGCGGGCTGTTCTTCGCGGCACTCGTCAAGCAGGCCGATCCGTCGGTCGAGGTGACGGTCTTCGAGCGGAACCGCCCGGAGGACACCTTCGGCTTCGGCGTGGTGTTCTCGGACGCGACGCTGGCCGCCATCCACGCCGCGGATCCCGTGCTGCGCGACGCGCTCGCGGAGCACGGCCGGCACTGGGACGACATCGAGGTGCGGCTCAAGGGGCAGCGGATCCGGTGCGGCGGCAACGGCATGGCCGCCATCACCCGCAAGACCCTGCTCAACCTGCTGCACCGGCGGGCCGAGGAGGTCGGCGTCGAACTCCGGTTCAGCCACGAGGTTCCCGCGGACCCCGCGCGACTGGCCGACTACGACCTGATCGTGGCCGCGGACGGGGCGAACTCCCGGTTCCGTGACCGTCTCGCCGACGTGCTCGTGCCGGAGGTGGAGGTCGCGACCGCCAAGTTCATCTGGTTCGGCACGAACTACCTCTTCGACGGCCTGACCTTCGTGCACGAGCACGGCCCGCACGGCACCTTCGCCGTGCACGGCTACCCGATCAGCGACAGCCTCAGCACCTTCATCGTCGAGACCGACGAGAAGTCCTGGCGGCGGGCAGGCCTCGACGAGTTCGACACCGCGCAACCACCCGGCCCGAGTGACGAGAAGACCAAGCACTACCTGGAGAAGCTCTTCGCCGAGCAGATCGACGGGCACGAACTGCTGGTCAACAACTCCCGCTGGGGCAACTTCCGCACCCGGCGCACCCGGCGCTGGCACAGCGGCAACGTGGTTCTGCTCGGCGACTCCGCGCACACCGCGCACTTCTCCGTCGGCTCCGGCACCAAGATGGCCATGGAGGACGCCGTCGCCCTCGCCGACAGCCTCCTCGCCCACCGCGACGACCTTGCGAGCGCCCTGAACGCGTACGAGGCGGCGCGGCAGCCCTCAGTGGCGAAGATCCAGGGCGCTGCCCGGCCGAGCCTGTCATGGTGGGAGCACTTCGGGCGCTACCACGACGCGTTCGAACCGACGCAGTTCGCCTTCCACTTCATCTCCCGCAGTATCGGCAAGGAACGGATCGCACGCCGCGACCCGGAGTTCGTCGAGCAGGCCGTACAGCACTGGCGGGCGGCGCACGAAGGGCTGGATCCCCTGGACACGCCGTTCCGGGAGTTCAGCGGACGGCGGCTGACCGCGGCGGAGCTCGCGGCGTTGCGTTCCGCGGGGTGCCTGTGGCTCACCGCACCACAGGATGAGACCCAACTACCCCAAAGCTACGGCGAGTTGGCCGACGCCCTGAGTGGCGACACACCCCCGGACCTGGTCGCCGTGCACGGTGGAACCCAGCTCACCCGGTCGCTGCTCGCCGAACAGATCCGGCTGGAGCACGGCGTACCCGCACTGATCGTGGAGGACACGATGGACGACGACCGGGCCGAGACGCTGCTGCTGTCCGGGCGCGCCGACCTGGTGGCGGGGGAGCAGGCATGAGCACGAACCTGACGCCGATGTTCGAGCCCGAGGGTGTGGTGGTGATCGGCGCCTCACGGCAGAGCGGCAAGCTGGGTGCCGCCATGGCCCGTTCGCTGGCCTCCTTCCCCGGCGCCCGCGCCCTGGTCAACGCGCGGCGCCCCGAGCCCGACGCCGGCATGTACGCCTCGGTCGCGGACGCCGCCGCGCACACCGACGGACGGCTCGACCTGGCCGTACTCTGCGTACCGGCGGCCGGCTGCGCCCAGGCCCTGGCCGAGGCCGCCGCCGCGGGCTGCCGTGCCGCGCTCGTCTGCGCCGGCGGTTTCGGCGAGGCGGGCCCCGAGGGCGAGCAGTACGCTCAGGCACTGCGCCGCGTCGCCCGGCACACGGGGATCCGTCTGCTCGGTCCCAACACCTCCGGGTTCTTCGCCCCTCACCTGAGCCTGACAGCCAGCTTCGTGCCGGCGGCCGGGCAACTGCCGGCCGGGGACATCGCGGTCGTCGCGGCCAGCGGCGGCGTCAACCACGCGCTCTCCTTCGACCTCGTCGCCGCCGGGAACGGCATCAGCCTCGGCGTCGGCATCGGGGCAGGCCTCGACGTCACCGCCGCGGACGTCCTGGCACACCTCGCGGGGGACGGCCGTACGACAGCCGTCGCACTGCACCTGGAGACGGTTCCGGACGGGCCACGGCTGGTCGAGGCCGTACGCCTGGTGGCCGCCGTCAAGCCGGTCGTGGCACTGGTCGTCGGCCGCAGTGACGTAGGTGACTTCGCCCGGTCGCACACCGGCGCGCTCGCCACCTCCTGGCGGACCACACGCGCCGCGCTGCGGCAGGCCGGGGCGGTGGTCGTCGACGACGAACGGGAGATGGTCGACGCGCTCACCGCGCTGTCGCGTGTCCGGCTGCGGCCGCATCCGGACCCGGGGCTCGCGATCGTGACCGCCCAGGCCGGGCCGGGGCTGCTGCTCGCGGACCGGGCGGGCACCGACGGAGTCCGGATGCCGGAGCTGGCCGCGAGCACACAGCGCACACTGGGCGAACTGCTGCCCCCGCTCACCTATCAGCGCAACCCCGTCGACACCGGCAGACCCGCCGAGACCTTCGCCCGCGTCCTCGACGCCACGGCCGCGGATCCGGCGGTGGACCTGCTCGCCGTCTACGCCCTGACCGAGCCCGACAGCGTCGACCTCGCCTCGGCCGCGCAGGACGCCGGCCTCGGCGCCCGGTCCCCGGCCGTGGTGGCCGTCGGCGGCCTGCCCGAGGACGTCGCCGAGCAGCGGGCGCGGCTGCACAAGGCGGGGATTCCGGCGCTGACCGGACCGGCGTCGGCCGCCAACGCCGTACGGGCACTGGTGACGCATGCCCGGCAGCGGGCCGTGCGCGCCGGCGAGCCCTCGCGGGAGACGGCCGCCTCCGTGCCCGTCGGCCCCCTGGACGAGGACGCGGCCAAGGCCTTCCTCGCGCGGCTCGGTATCCGCACTCCCGACCGCGTCGCCTGCGACACCCGCGCCGACGCCCACTACGCCCTGCGCCTGCTGGGCGGGCCCGTCGCGGTGAAGGTGCTCGACGCCGCGATCCTCCACAAGACGGAGATCGGGGGAGTCCACCTGGGCGTCCGCACCCCCGACGAACTCGACGCGGCACTGGACGCCATCGGTCCCGACCACCGCTACCTGGTGGAGGCGATGGCCCCGGCCGGCGTCGACCTCGTGCTCGGCGTACGACGGGACCCCGTGTTCGGGCCGGTCGTCCTCACCGGGCTCGGGGGCACGGCCGCCGAGGCGCTCGCCGACGTCGCGATCCGGCTCGCGCCGCTCTCCGCCGCCGAGGCCGCCGGGATGCCCGACGACCTGGCCGCGCGCGCCCTGCTCGACGGCTGGCGCGGCGGGCCGGTGCTCGACCGGGCCGAGTTCGGGCGGATCGTGGCGGCGCTCGCCGCCGCCCTGGCCGCGAGTCCGGACACCGCCGAGATCGAGATCAACCCCCTGCGGCTCACCGCCGACGGGCTGATCGCCCTGGACGCCGTGATCGTGCACACGGCCGACCGCACCTGAGGAGAACGATCATGCCAAGGCCGAGCAGCAACGGTGCTGTCCCCTGGCCCGCGGAATACGCCGAGCGCTACACCGCGAAGGGCCACTGGGAAGGTCACGCCATCGGCGACCGGCTCCACGCCGCCGCCGACGCCACCCCCGACGCGGTCGCGCTCGTCGACGGCGACCGGCGGCTGACCTACCGGCAACTCGCCGAACGGGCGGACGCCGTGGCCCTGCGCCTGGCCGCGCTCGGGCTCCACCCGGACGACCGGCTCGTGGTGCAACTCCCCAACACCGCCGAGTTCGTGATCCTCACATACGCATGTCTGCGCCTCGGCGTCATCCCGGTGATGGCACTGCCCGGACACCGCAGACACGAGATCGGCCACCTCGTCGAGCACAGCGAGGCCGTGGCCATCGCGGTGCCGGACGTCCTCAAGGACCACGACCACCAGTCGATGGCCGTCGAGGTCGCCGACGACTCGCCCACCCTTCAGCACATCCTCGTACTCGGCGACAAACCCGGCGACGACGCCGTGGACCTGCGGGAGTTGTGCGCCGCGCCCGGCACCCCCGAGGACCGGGCAGCCGTGGACGCGTACCGGCCGGACAGCCGCTCGATCGCCGTCTTCCTGCTCTCCGGCGGGACCACCGGGCTGCCCAAGCTCATCGCCCGCACGCACGACGACTACGTCTACAACGCCCGCCGCAGCGCCGAGGTCTGCGCGTTCGGAGCCGACACGGTCTACTTCGCCGCGCTGCCCCTCGGACACAACTTCCCGCTCGCCTGCCCGGGCCTGCTGGGCGCGTTGCTGAACGGCGGCCGGGTGGTGCTGGGGTCCCCCAACCCCGAGAAGGCGTTCCCGCTCATCGAGCAGGAGAGAGTCACCGCTTCGGCCCTGGTCCCGGCCATCGCCCAGCGCTGGCTCGACCACCATCGCGCACACCCCGGAACCGACCTGGGCTCGCTGCGTCTGCTCCAGGTCGGCGGCTCCCGGCTCGCCGACCACGTCGCCCGCCGGGTGCGTCCCGAGCTGGGCTGCACGCTCCAGCAGGTGTTCGGGATGGCCGAGGGGCTGCTCAACTACACGCGCCTGGAGGACCCCGAGGACGTCATCTGTACGACCCAGGGGCGCCCCATGTGCGACGACGACGAGATCCTCGTCGTCGACGAGCTGGGCAACCCCGTCCCGGAGGGGACCCCGGGTGTGCTGCTCACCCGCGGCCCGTACACCCCGCGCGGCTACTACCGCGCCGAGGAGCAGAACGCCCGCGCGTTCACCGAGGACGGCTGGTACCGCACCGGAGACATCGTGCGGCTGCTGCCCGACGGCAACCTGGTCGTCGAGGGCCGCGACAAGGACATGATCATCCGAGGCGGGGAGAACATCTCCGCCGAGGAGATCGAGAACTTCGCCTACCAGACCCCCGGCATCGCCCGCGCCGCCGCCGTGGCGATGCCCGACGACCGGCTCGGCGAACGCGTCTGTCTCTACGTCGTACCGGAACCGGGCCACACGGTCACCCTCGACGACATCCACCACGTCATGGAGCGCGCCGGTATCGCGCGCTTCAAGTTCCCCGACCGGCTGGTGACGGTCCCCGAACTCGCCGCCACCAAGGTCGGAAAGATCGACAAGAAAGCGCTGCGCGCCGACATCACGCGCCGGCTCGACGCCGAAGGAACCCCTGATGACCAGTGACACCGACGGCATGGCGCCCGTCATAGCCCCGGAGGAGACGGACCCCGAACTCCGGAAGCTGTACGACGGATTCGCGGTGGCCGGGCTCATCCCTCTGTGGACCGAGATCGGCAACCTCATGCCGATGACCCCGCAGCCCGAAGCGGTCCCGCACGTCTGGCAGTGGGACACCCTGCTGCCGCTCGCCCGCCGGTCCGGAGACCTGGTGCCGGTCGGGCGCGGCGGTGAGCGCCGCGCCATCGCGCTCGCCAACCCCGGCCTGCCCGGACGGCCGTACGCGACTCCCAATCTCTGGGCGGCGATTCAGTATCTGGGCCCACGCGAGGTCGCCCCCGCGCACCGCCACTCGCAGGGCGCGTTCCGGTTCATCCTGGAGGGCGAGGGCGTGTGGACGGTCGTCAACGGCGACGCCGTGGAGATGCGCCCCGGCGACCTGTTGCTGACCCCGTCGATGCACTGGCACGGCCACCATCACGTCGGCGACGCGCCGATGGTCTGGCTAGACGGCCTCGACATACCGCTCGTGCACCGCCTGGACGCCGGGTTCTTCGAGTTCGGCGAGGACGGCGTGTCGGACCGCTCGACCCCGACCCGGTCACGCAACGAGCGGCTGTGGGGCCACCCCGGACTGCGCCCGATCGGGGCCGAGGACAGCCCCGACTCCCCACTGATGGCCTACCGTTGGGCCGACACCGACGACGCCCTCACCGCCCAGCTGGAGCTGGCCGACGAAGGACACCCGGGCGTCATCGAGCCCGGCCACGCCGGCATCCGCTTCACCAACCCCGCCACCGGCCGCGACGCCCTGGCGAGCCTGCGCACCGAGATGCACCGCCTGCGCCCGCACACGGCCACCGCCACCCGCCGCACGGTGGGTTCCTCGGTCTGGCAGGTCTTCCGCGGCAGCGGCACCGTCACCCTCGACGACCGCGTGATCGAGGTGTCCGCCGGCGACCTGATCGCCGTCCCCTCCTGGTGCGCGCTCACCATCGCCGCCCATTCACAGCTCGACCTGTTCACCTTCGGCGACGCGCCCCTCTACGAGGCGCTCAACCTCGCCCGCACCGAAACCACCGAGAAGCCGCACACGGCTGGGAACTCCGGGAGCACCCGCGCATGAAGCTCGCCACCATCCGCACCGCCGCCGGTACGGCGGCCGTCCGCATCGACGGCGCCAGGGCCGTGGAGACCGGCGCCCCCGACGTCGCCGCCCTGCTGCGCCGCCCCGACTGGCGTAGCCACGCGGCCGCCGCCGACGGCCCGGCGCACGACGCGACCGCACTCGACCTCGCCCCGGTCGTCACGACCCCGGCCAAGATCTTCTGCGTGGGCCACAACTACCGCACCCACATCGCGGAGATGGGCCGGGAGATGCCGTCGCACCCCGCTCTCTTCGGCAAGTTCGCCAACGTCCTGCTCGGTGCCCGCGACGACATCGTCCACCCGGGCGAGACGGAGCAACTGGACTGGGAGGCCGAACTCGGCTTCGTCATCGGCTCCCGGCTGCGCCGCCGGGCCACGGAGGAGGAGGCGGCGGCCGCGATCGCCGGCTACACCGTCGTCAACGACATCTCCATGCGGGACTGGCAGTGGCGCACCCCGCAGTGGCTGCAGGGCAAGGCGTGGGAGGCCAGCACCCCGGCGGGGCCCTGGCTGGTGACGGGCGACGAGATCGACGACGCGGCCGACCTGGAGATCCGCCTTGACGTGGACGGCGTGGTCATGCAGCGCTCGCGCACGTCCGACCTGCTCTTCACCCCGGCGGACATCGCCGTGTACCTCAGCACGTTCACGACGCTGGAGCCGGGCGACCTCGTGCTCACCGGCACCCCGGGCGGGGTCGGCGCGGCCCGCGATCCCAAGGTGTTCCTGAAGCCCGGCCAGGTCGTACGGACCGTGGTGGAGGGCATAGGGGAGTGCGTCAACACCATCGTCGAGGACAAGCTGTGACAGTCCCCGTTCCCGTTCCCGTTCCCGTCCCGGTCCTCGCCCCCGTTCCCGTCGTGCGGTCTCGGGCCTGGGCCGAGGCGGGGCAGCTCGCGCTGCAGCAGGCGGTCGACGCGCTGCCTGCCGACGCGGTGACCGAGCCGTCCGCCCTCCCCGGCTGGACCCGCGGCCACCTCCTCACCCACCTCGCGCGCAACGCCGACGCCCTGGTCAACCTGCTGACCTGGGCGCGGACCGGGATCCGTACGCCCATGTACGCCTCGCCGGACCAACGCGCCACGGACATAGAGGCGGGCGCCGGACGCCCCCTGGGCGAACAGCAGGCAGAGGTACGGGAGTCCGCCACGCGTTTCCGGGAAGCCGCCGAGGCACTCTCGGCCGACGCCTGGTCGGCCACCGTCGTCAGCGCGCAGGGCCGCGAGATCCCGGCGTCGGAAGTGCCGTGGCTGCGGGCCCGCGAAGTGTGGATCCACCTGGTCGATCTGCAGGTCGGCGTAGGCATGGACGCGCTGCCGCCCGACTTCGCCTGGGCCCTCGCAGGCGATGTGGCCGGGTGGATGTCGGCCCGCCTCGGCCCGGGTGTCGGTGCCGAACTGTCGGCGGACGGCCACGACACCGTCGTCCTCGGCACGCCCGCCCCCGGCGCCACGGTCAGTGGACCGCCGTACGCCGTCGCCGCCTGGCTCACCGGCCGGAGCGGAACCGAAGAACTGCACGTCACGGGAGAACTTCCGGACGTTCCACGCTGGTTGTGAGCCGGCTGTGTCCTATCGAGCAAAGGAGATCGACATGAGCGAGACCTTCGTCCTGGTGACCGGAGCCTGTCACGGCGGATGGGCCTGGCGCCCGGTCGCGAACGAACTGAGAGCCGCCGGACACCAGGTGCACACCCCCACCCTGGCCGGGCTCGGCGCTGACGACGACCCGCGCGGCGTCACCCTCACCGACTGTGTGAACAGCCTCGTGGACTACGTCGAACGTGCCGGGCTGACCGACATCACCCTGGTCGGCCACAGCTGGGGCGGTTACGTCCTGACCGGCGCGGCGCCGAAGCTCGCGGCCCGGATTCGGCGCCTGGTCTTCTGGAGCGCGTTCGTGCCGCAGGACGGCGAGTCGCTGATCGACGCCTGTCCGCCGCACTACGGCGAGATGTTCCACGCCGTCGCGGCCGCCTCCGGCAACGACACGGTGACGTTTCCCCTGGAGGTCTTCCAGCAGGCGTTCATGCAGGACGCCGATGAGGAGACCCAGCGCATGATCCACTCCCTGCTCGTCCCGCAGCCTCTGGGCACCTTCACCGAGAAGCCGGACACGACGGCGTTCGCCGCCCTCGACATTCCCACCGCCTACGTCCTGTCCACCGAGGACCTCTCCCTTCCCGGCGAGTGGGCCTGGGCCCCCCGCTTTCCCCAGCGGCTCAAGAACCCGCTGCTCATCGAGACCCCGGGCAGCCACGAGGCACTCTTCACCCGCCCCGCCGAACTGGCCGACGCGTTCGTCCGGGCCTGCGCGGTGTAGGACGACGGCTCTCGCGTCACACGCGGAGAAGGACATCCGACCCGCGCCGGGCATGGCCGGCAGCCCGTCGCATGCTGCTGCCCGGCCGAGGCATGGGTGGAGGAGGTCCTTCGGCGAGAGGGCCGGTGACAACGTGGCGCCGGGTGAGCGCGCGGGCCACTCGGCTCGGCGAGGCGCGACTGCCGGCCGGAGCACCGTTGCTCGTGGGCAGCGGATCCGATCCGGAGGTTGTTCCGGAGACCGAACGGATGCGCCCGAACCGGGCGAACGTCCGGCATCATCCGGCTTTCGGCGCCGGTCGCCACCGCCGCCCTGGCGCTTCCTCGGCACGCACGGAGGCGGCGGTGGTCCTGGGGCGAGCAGCGCGCGGGGCCTTCCGGACATCCGGCTGGCGACCGGGGCGCCGGAACCATCCATGCTCGGGCTGCTGTCGTTCAGAGCACCCTTGAAGGTTGCGGTCGAACAGCCGTAGGCAGTGCATCGACGACGATGTATCGGCATTGCCCTGCGCGTCCATCTGACGGAACACCGGTCGCCGGAGTTCCGGGACCTGTGACCCACCATGCTGCACAGCCGGGGTCGCCTGGCACGCGTCGTGCGGTTCTCGACGACCCTGACCGGATCAAGCTCGGGCATCCGCCGATGCGGTGGGACAGGAACCGCTCGGGATGATCCCGGAGGCTGCGAAACCCAAGGTCGATAAGCGACTCGAAGCCTCTGGCCGCCGAGCGTGCAGTACCCAGCACCCCCAGGTGATCCAAACGACGGAGCCGGGGGAACGCGGGCGCAGGCGTGGGATGGAGTCGATGCCGTCCCCACCGATCGGGCCGGCTGTGGCCGTTCAAGTGCGTGTACCACCTGAGCCGGTCCTGGTCCTGAAGGCCGGTGACCTGATCCGCACCGGCTCCTGCTCCCGCGTTCCCGCGTGCGAGATGCGAGATGCGAGGCGCCGGCGCCGACTGCCGCCCCAGGCGAGCTGGGAGAGTCAGGTCGCCGCAGCCGTTTCGGCGCGGGAGAGGGCGACGTCGAGTACGACCAGGAGCGCGTCACGGACGGAGCCCGTCCTGCGTGCGTCGAAGACGATCAGCGGGATGTGTTCCGCGATGTCCAGTGCCCACCGCACTTCGTCCAGGTCGTGCTCGACCTCCCCGTCGAAGGCGTTGACGGCGACCGCGAAAGGGATCCGCTTGTGCTCGAAGTAGTCCACGGCCGCATAACAGTCGTCGAGGCGTCGGGTGTCCACGATCACCAGGGCACCGAGGGCGCCTTCGACCACGTCGTCCCACATGAAGCCGAACCGGTCCTGGCCCGGTGTCCCGAACAGGTACAGCTTCAGGGTCGGGTCGAGGGTGATGCAGCCGAAGTCCAGGGCGACGGTGGTGGTGGTCTTGCCGGGAGTGTGCGTGAGGTCGTCCACGCCTGCCGCGACCTCGGTGATCGCGGCTTCTGTGGTGAGCGGTCGTATCTCTGAGATCGAGCCCACGGTGGTGGTCTTGCCGACCCCGAAGCCGCCGGCGATGACCAGCTTGACCGGTAGCGGCGGCTGCTCAGCCGCTGTCGCGGAGTGTGCCCCGTGAATCGGGGACGGCACGGAGACCATTGATAACCCTTCGCAGTACGGAGATGTCCTGGGCGGTCCGGGCGTTGGGCACATGGACCGCCAGGTGCCCGGCGGCACACAGGTCTTCGGCGAGCACCCGGACGACGTTGAGGTGCAGTCGCAGGCAGGCGGCCAGTTCCGCCACCGACTGCGGCCGTCGGCAGGCGGCGACGATGTCGTGGTGTTCGAAGGCGAGCGTGCCGAGGACGGAGAGCCCGGCCGAGGTCGCCACGATCTGGGTCTCGATCGGGATCGGTGCCGCTGCGCCCCTCCCCGAGACCCGGCCGGCGGTCAGCAGGAACGGCCGCACCGCGGGGGCGCGGCCGACCGGCTCCGGCGGGCCGCCCTCGATGTCCTCTGCTGCCTCATGTGGTCCTGGTCCACCGACGGCCATGCCGACGACCTCCTGCCTTGCGGGGATGGGTCAGCCGGCCGGTGTGGAGCCGACGTTGTTCTTCAGCTCCATGACCAGCTGGGGGGTGAGTGCGGCCCCGGCGCGGTTGGCGAAGAGGGTCATCTCGTAGGCGATGTTGCCCAGTTTCGCCTCCTTGGAGGCGACCACGCCGAGCACGGCGCCGTTGCCTATGGCCGACACCAGTACATGCCCGCCCTCCAGATCGATGATGACCTTGTTGAGACCGCCCAGACTGTAGTTGCCGGAGACGCCTGCGGCGAGACTCGTGATGCCGGACACGATCGCGGCGAGCCGCTCGGAGTCGGCCCTGTCGCGTAGTTGGGAGACGGCGATCAGCAGGCCGTCGGACGACACCGCGATGGCGTCGACGACACCGGCGGTGTCCGTGGCGAAGCGGTCGAGCAACCAGGTGAAGTCGGCTGCCGCGGTTCGCAGGTCGTTGGGCTTCGCCTGTTCGGGGGTGCTGTCACCTGTCGACGTGGTCACTGCCCGTCTCCTTCTGGCCTTCTGGGGTTTCTGGAGTTTCTGGTGTTGCGGTGGTGCCCGCTCCGTCCGGGGGCGCGGCACTGTCCTGCTCCGCCCTGCGCACGGCGGCCTCGAACTCGTCGATCTCCGAGCGGACGGCGTCGGCGTCGAGAGGCGGTCGCACCGGTGGGATGCTTCGGTCGTCGGCCGGGGTGGTCACCGTGAGCGTCGCGCCCCGGACCCGTCGTCGTAGTGGCCGGGCGGCTGTCGGCGAAAGCCCCTCGGTAGTGGTGGTGCTCGTCGCGCCGAGGCGAGGCGGGACGCGTCGGGGCAGGCCGCTGCGAGGTGACACGGTGGTCGGCCGTCGCTCGGGAACGGTCGCGGTGGCCGGTTCGGCGGTGGCGGCGGCAGTCCGCTCGGGCCTCAGGACGTCCAGCGGCGGGCCACCGAGGCCGCGCTGCTGCGTCGTGGGCGCTGCCGCGGTCCCGGTCGGGCCCGTGACGACGGGCGGTGTGGCGTCCACGAGGCTCATCGCCAGCAGGAGCACGGAGGGGATCCAGACGGTGCTGGTGACACCACCCCCCGGTGTACGACTCAGGGTCACGCGCAGTCCGAGGTGGCGGGCGAGACTGCCGACCACGAAGAGGCCGAGCACCTTGGTCGGTACCAGGTCGAGCCGCTCCCTGCGGACGAGGCGGGCGTTCTCCTCGGCGAGGCGTTCCGCGCTCATGCCGAGGCCGTGGTCGATGACCTCGATCAGTGCCCCGCCGTCCTTGGTGACGTCCGTACCGGGCCGCACCACCACCTCGACGGGAGTGTCGGACGGGGAGAAGGAGACCGCGTTCTCCAGCAGTTCGGCGAGCAGCAGCGTCAGGTCGCCGATGATGTCGGGCCCTACGGTGATGTCCGTCTCGGACCGCAGGGACACCCGCTGGTAGCCCTCGATCCGGCCGAGGCCGGAGCGTATGACGTCGACGAGAGTGGCCGGCCGGGCCTCGACGTCGGTCTCCCGGATTCCGGCGAGCAGCATCAGGCTGTCGGCGTTGCGCTGGAGGCGTACGGCGATGTGGTCGATGCGGTAGAGCCGGTCGAGGAGGTCGGGGTCGGTCTCCTCGCGTTCGACGGCATCGATCAGCGTCAGCTGTCGGGTGGTCAGATTGCTGACCCGGCGCCCTACGTTGCCGAACATCTCGGCGACGTTGCGGCGGCTCAGTACTTGCCTCTCCAGCAGCGCGGAGGCGGTGACCTGCACATGGTTGAACGCCTCGGCCAACTCCCCGATGTCGTCGCGGACCGGCACCGGGATGGCCTGCGGCCGGAACGGGGTGCTGCCGGCCCACTCGTCGTCCGCGACCCGGGCGAGTTCCTCGTCCGCGGCCTCGACCACCTGCTGGGCGGATCCGGTCAGGGCCATGAGGGGGCGGATGACCGAGCGCCGGACCAGGACACAGAACGCCAGCCATACGGCGAAGCCGAGCAGGGCCGCGCCGAGCATCCACCATGCCTTGCGCAGGGCGTTCGCGGAAAGCGAGTCGGCCTGAGCGGCGGTCTGCCTGATCAGCGTCCGGGTGATGCCGAGGCGTGTGTCGGCCTGCTGCTCTCCGGCGGCGATCTTCTCGCGCAGTTCCCGTGTGGTCTGAGACTGCAGGGAGCCCGGATCGACCTGGAGCTCCGCGAACTGGGAGGTGACGTCGTACTGTTCGGCGCTGCGCTCGATGCCGTCCATGTTCAGGACCTGCTCCGGCGTGGCGATACGACTGAAACGGTCCGACTGGTAGGTGAAGAGCTCGTGGGCGCCGACCGCGCGGGTGTACTCGGTGAGGGCGTTCGCGTCTCGGGTCTGTGCGGAGAACACGGCGCTCTCGAAAGCCGCGTGGGCCGCGTCCGCGCGTAGTACGGCGTCCAGCAGATTGGTGACCGAGGACTCCGACGTCGCGGCGAAGCGGTCGAGTCCGATGCCGTCGATGAGGTAGCCGACCGCGGCGGCGTAGGCGGGGTCGATGTTGGCGGCGGGGACATAGCCGCGACCGAGCTTCTCGCGCAGGGAGTCGAGGCTGCCGATGTACTCGAGTGCCTGTGTCTCCTCTGCGGGCAGGCTCGACTGGAACGCGGACCGCACGGCGGCGACCCGTGCGTCGGTGGCCTGCTGTGCCTCCAGGTAGGCCGTGGTCGACGGATGGGCGGTTCCGGGGCGGTCCGCCTCGTACTGCACGGACAGCAGGAGTGCCAGCCGGTGTTCGGCCTGTACGTCGTTGATGAGCGCCGTGACCTGTTCGCTGTCGCGCACCAGTTCGGCGATCCGGTCCGCGTCGCGGACCTGCTCGATCTGGCCCGTGACGCCGATGCCGAGCAGTACGCCGACGACCGCGATGGGCGCGATGACGAGCACGTTGAGTTTCCGCCGGAACGGCCAGCGGGCGAGAACGGATACCGCTCTCCGACGGAACGGAGGAGTCCGGTCCCTGCGTCCGGGCGGCGGCTCCACTGTGTTCGTGGGCACGCTGGCCTCCTTCGAGTTCTGGTGAGTGGCGACCGCGGCGTCGTTGCGGCAGGACCGTCAACGAACGGGAGCGGGCCCGACGCTCGCACGGTGTCGCCGGGCATGAGCGATCGGACAGGTGACGTGAACGACGGGATCACGTCATGTGTCCGGATCCGGTCGGTCGGAGACTATCGTCTGTGTGATCGCTGTGAGCCTGTGTGTAATCAAGAATTGATTACGAATTGTTCACGCGCGCCTACTGAGCGGTGCCACCTCCGTGGAGGGGCCGGTCGATGCCCTGCTACATTCCCACCGCGACAACCCACCGGGCCGCAGCCCGAGGTGCTGCCGCCGTTGCGATTCCGGCCGTCTGCCGGATCGTTCTCCTCCCCCCACGCAACCCGTACCCCCTTGTGCCCAGTTGAGGAGACCCCGTGCACTCCACCCGCAAAGCGACTGCGGCAGCCGTCACGTTCCTGGTCGTCGCCACTGCTGTCGGCGGCTGTGACAGCGGCTCGACCACCAACACGTCCACCGCCGGTTCGCGGGAGCCGGGGTGCCCTGCCGTCCTCGACGAGGCGAAACAGGCAGTGCGGGAGGCCGAGGACATCAACGCCCCCTGGGGCGGCCCCACCACCGGACCTGAGGCCGTCTCAGGCAGGACCGTCGCCTATGTCGCCCAGACCATGACCAACCCCGGTGTCTCCGGAGTCGCCAAGGGCGTCCAGGAAGCGGCGAAGGTCCTCGGCTGGGACGTCCGCACCATCGATGGGCAGGGCACGCCCGCCGGCATCCGGGCGGCCTTCGCCGAGGCCCTCGCTCTCAAGCCCTCCGGCATCGTCATCGGCGGCTTCGACCCCAAGTCCGTGGCCAAGCAGGTCGAACAGGCGGACACCGCAGGCATCCCGCTGATCGGCTGGCACGCCACGGCCACCCCTGGGCCCAGCACGGATCCGAAGCTTTTCAGCAACGTCACCACCAAGGTCGAGGAAGTCGCGGAGATCAGCGCCGACTGGATCATCGCCCGCTCGGGCGGCCGCGCCGGCGTGGTGCTGTTCACCGACGCCTCGATACCGTTCGCCAAGCGGAAGTCCGATCTGATCAAGAAGAGACTCGCCACCTGCCCCGATGTCGAGTTGCTGAGTTACGAGGACATCCCCATCCCGGAGGCCAACAGCCGCACCGTCGACAAGGTTTCCTCCCTCCAATCCCGCTTCGGCGACAGATGGACCTACTCCGCCGCGATCAACGACCTGTACTTCGACCACGCGGCACCAGCGCTGCGCGCCGCCGGTCACAAGGGCGCCGGCGCCCCGTTCAACATCGGCGCCGGCGACGGTGACCCGTCAGCCTTCGAGCGGATCAACGGCAAGCAGTTCCAGTCCGCCACCGTGCCCGAGCCCCTGTCCGAACAGGGATGGCAGATCGTCGACGAGTTCAACCGCGCCTTCGCGGGCGAGCCGGCCAGCGGATACGTCGCCCCTGTCCACGTCACCACCGCGGACAACAGCGGCGGTGCGCTCTCCTGGGACTCCGAGGGCTACCGTCAGGCTTACCGCAAGATCTGGGACAAGTAGGGGCTGGTGGGCGGTCGGGAGGGCGAGGGACAGCAGCGAGTGTGACGACGGACCGGAGGGTGCGGCGGCCGAGCAGGACTCGGACTCGCCGGTGCCCCTGATCGATTCCGGTGAGGAGGCTGTGCATCACGGTTGGAGCGGGGCCCCATCCACCGGTTGCTACCGCACAGTTGATGTGCGTGGCGGTCGCGGGTGGACCCGGCTGTCCTGATGCCGACAGGAATGGAGAGGGCCTCGTAGCGGTCCGCCACCGTGGTGATGTGTCTGTTCATCACGCTGCGCAGGGTGTTGGCGTTGGCAGACCCGCCATCACGGCCTTCGCGAAAGGCGACCCCACAGACGAAAGCGGCCACGAAACCGAAGCCGTCGGCCACCACGGTCACGGTGTCGCCGAGCGGTGGTGTGACCAGCGCGATGATCAGTCGTGACTGTTCGGCCATCCAGTGACTGCGGTCGGCCGAGTTCATCGGCCGGGCGAGCCGGGACCCCAGCAGTACGCCGACGACGTGACGGGCACAGGGGCATACTGCCCGATGTCCGGCGCGCGGCGGAACACACCGCAGGCCGGACAGGAACATCCGGACGTCGCCTGTTGGTTCGATAGGGGTGCAGGTGGTGGCGAGGCCGTCGGGTGATGGCCTCGCAGACCCGAGACCGGTGATCCCTCCTCCACTCCTCCCTTACGCAGTACGAGTGAATGAGTCGACTGTTCAGTTCGGGGCAGGTGGCGAGTCTTCTACGGTTCCTGAAGGGATCCGGGGGCTGCTGGAAAGGCCCTGCGGGCGGGGGACCGCTGGAAGGGCGCACCTGATGTCGGGATTGGGGAAGTCGCCGGACGTGCTCAGGGCTCGGACGGGTCGCTGCCATCGGAACGGGGCGTGGGCCTGGGCCGCGGTGGGCCTGGCCTGCCTCATGGGAACGGTGCTGACTCTCAGCGGGCCGTGGACGGCCGGGAGCGTGGCGGCGCGGATGGTGACTTTCGGGCCGTCCACCGGTTGCTGGGGGTTGGCGGCCTCTCTGGCGCTCCGAGCGTGGGGGGTGAGTGGACGGGTGCGGACGCGTCTGCTGCTGATGGGGGGCTCGGCGGTAGCCGGGGGTGTGTACCGCGGGGCGGTCCACGTGCTGTCGGCCCACCCTCCGGGTGAGGCACGGGACGAGCGATCGCTGCTCGGTTCGGTGGTGGTCACCGGAGTGACGCTGGCGATCGGCCTGGGCATGGCCGGTCTGGTGGTCGCGGCCGACGCGGGCAAAGGCCGGCATGTCCTGCTGCGGCGCGTGCTCGACGGGGTCGTCACAGCCGGGGCCGTGTTCATGACGGGATGGGTACTGCTGCGGGGGGCCAGTGACGGCTGGCGGCTGGGGACGGGGATGGTCGGTGTCCTGTGGACCGCGGAGGTCGTGTTCCTCAGTTTTCTGTTCGCCCTGCGCCGTCTAGTACGGAGCGACCAGAGAGTCACCTTGTGGGTCGGGATCGGCGGGCTGTCCCTCATGCTGATCGGCGACACGCTGCGACTGTGGACGGTCGGCCCGCACAGCCCCGAGGCGATGTCCTGTCAGCTGGCCGACGCCTGCAGTACCGCGGGCCTGCTGGTGGTTGCGGTCGGCCCTTGGGTGCCCGGCGGGGCCAGCGTCCTGGGTGCTGCTCAGCCGACATTGCGATGGGGGATAGAGGGTGCGGCGGCGTTCATCCCCCTGACGGTCTGCACGGTCACGGCGCTGGGTTATGTGTTGGCTCCTCCCGCCCGCGACCCGGTGCCGCTGTTGGTCGGCGGGATCGCTCTGCTGAGCCTCTGGGCACGCCAGACGTTCCTGTCGAGTGAGAACACCAGAAACGACGACTGAGTTCGAGGAGGGCGAGGACAGGGCGCACTGCGCGGCGAGAACGCCTCGGGAATCGGGCCGGGCGTCGGAAGGCAAGGGGGCGCAGATCCTTGTACGCGCCACCTGCTCTGCGGGGGACCCGACGAACCGGTCAACGCCGACGTCGAACGGAGTCTCCCGATGCACAGCCGAGCCCACGACCAGGCTCAACTCGCCGACGAGACCCGCTGGTTCTTTCCTCACGGCGCAGTCCGGGCGTGCGGCGCCGACCGGCGCCGGCGGTCGGGCCCGCCTCGGCGGGGGTCATCCGGGCGCGGCGGGCGTGCACGAAGCGGCCCAGCTCGGTGCCGTGCGGGTCAGACGGCGGCGTCGGTCCCGGCGTCCGCGCGGCGGTGGTGGTCGCGGGCGAGCAGCAGATAGCTGCTGGCGGTCCAGGTGTAGGCGCGGTCGCGCAGTCCCTGACCGGTCAGGGCGTCGAAGTTCTCGGCGAAACCGGAGGTTTCGCACAGGGCGCGGAAGCGGGCGCTGATCTCGTCCGCCAGACGTTCGTGCCCGGCGCGGCGCAGACCGTCCTCGATGAGAACGGTGGCGGGGGCCCAGATCGGGCCGCGCCAGTAGCCGTCGGGCTCGTAGTGCGGGGAGCCGGGGTGCTCGGTTGCCAGACCGAACACGGTGAGGTGGGCTTCGATCAGTTCGGCCAGCCGGTCGCGGACCTTGGAGGGCAGGCGGTCGCCGAGCACGATCGGCATCAGGTCGAGCAGGCTGGCGCTCTGGGCGGGGGCTCCGCCGATGGCCGGGCGGCTCAGGAACCGTTTGCCGTCCCACAGTTCGTCCAGCAGGGCGGCCTGGAGGTCGTCGGCAGTCTCCGTGCGGTGCCGGGCGTCGTCCGGGAAGCCCTGTTCGGCGGCCAGCCTGGCCAGTTCGTCGAGCTGGAGGATGAGCATGGCGGCGAGGTCGGCGGTGACGGCCACGCGGTCGGGGTCGAAGGTGGTGGCGTTGTCCCAGCCGCTGTCGTTGCCGTGCTGGTAGTGGGGCAGGCTCGCGCCGGGTGCGCGCCGTGCGGTGAGCCAGAAGTCCGTCCAGCGCGCGAGTCTGTCGTACGCCTCGGTCAGTTGCGCTGGGGCGAGCGGTTCGGGGAGCCGTCTGCGCAGGTGGCCCAGGGCCCAGCCGTGGATGGGCGGTTTGACGAAGTTGTAGAGGACCTCGGAGTGGGTGACGGAGTCGGGCAGTGCCCCGCTTTGGTCCTGGTGGTCGAAGGGCAGTGCGAACTGGTCCCAGGCGAGGTGGGGGGATCCGGGGGCCAGGGCGAGGGCGTTGAAGCAGTGGTCCCAGCTCCAGACCTTGTCCATCCAGTGCTTGGACATCAGCACCGCGGGCCGGGTGACCAGGCCTGCCGGCCGTACGGTGGCGGACCACACCACGTAGGCGGCGAGTTCGGCGGCCGGGGTGGCGGCCGAGCGCCAGGGGGCGGCTGTGTCGACGAAGTCGGCGAACGACTGGCGTGCGGCCTCCGTGACCTCGCCGAACGCCGCCGACGAGCGGAAGGGCCGGCGCGCGCTGTCGAGTTCCTCGACCGTGGCCTCCCACGATCCGTCGGCCCCGGCGGTGACGGTGAGACCGCGCTCGCCCGCGCCCAGGGCCTGGGAACCGGTCACGTCGGCAAGCGTGCCGGACATTACGGTGATGCGGTAGCGGCGCCCGGTCTCGTAGGAGGTGAACACGTGCGCGTCGTCCACCGGGTCGCGGTAGAAGTAGGTGCCGCTGAAGGGGGTCAGGGCCTTCGCCGCCGCGGTGACGCGCAGGCCCAGTCCCTCGCCGCGCACGCGGACGGTGTCCGGCGACTCGTAGGCGAGATCGATGCGCCCGACCGTGCCGGTCCAGCTGAGCAGGCCGGGTGTCGCCCGGACGGTGGTCTCGGCCCGCTCGCCCGTCGCCGCGTCGAGGGGGACGAGGCGCAGGACGGGGTGCATGCCGTTCTGGTGCGAGACGAGGTGGAGGTCCTCGGCGCGCGTCTTCTCCGCCAGCACGGGAGAGATACCGAACCAGGATCCGTGCGTGCTGAAGGGTATGTCGTGAACGGAGAAGGCCGGGCCGGACGAGGCGGCGGTCATGAAGGCGGCACTCATTTCTTGAGTGGGGGTGGTCGGCGGTCTGCCGGGCGGCGCGACGGCGCCCGCGGGCGCGCGAGCCGGGTGGTCCGGCGTCAGTCCTTGACGGCGCCGGCGGTCACACCGGCGGCGACGTAGCGCTGGGCGAGGACGAGGATGACCGCGGCGGGCAGCGAGGCCACGACGGCGGTGGCCATGATGGCGTTCCACTCCTGGTTGTTGTTGCCGATGTACTGGTAGATGCCGAGGGTGATCGGCTCGTGGGCGCCACCGTTGACCAGGGTGCTGGCGAAGATGAAGTCGGACCAGGACCACAGGAAGGCGAACAGCGAGACCGTGACGATCGAGTTGCGGCTCATCGGCAGGACGATCGACCAGAAGGTGCGAAGGGGCCCGGCGCCGTCCGTCTTCGCGGCCTGGAGCAGTTCGCCGGGGATCCCGGACATGAACGCGGTGAAGATGAGCACGGCGAAGGGGACGGCCAACGTGGAGTCGGCGATGATCAGGCCGGGGACCGACTGCAGCAGACCGAGTTGGAGGTAGATGGCGTAGAAGCCCATCGCCATGATGATGCCGGGGATCATCTGGGCGGCCAGCAGGACGAAGTTGAGGATGCCGCCGCCGCGCGGGCGCAGTTTGGCCAGTGCGTAGCCGGCGGGTGCGGCCAGGGCCACGGTCAGGGCGACGGTGCCCAGGCCGATGACGAGGCTGGTGCCGAGGTAGGGCAACTGCTGGTCGACGACGGCCCGGTAGCCCTCCAGGGTGGCGTGGGCGGGGAACAGGTCCGGCGGGCTCTTGCGCATGTCCTGGTCGCGGGTGAAGGACACGTTCAGCATCCAGTAGACCGGGAACAGCATGACCGCGGTCAGCAGGAGGCCGACGGCCGTCTTCCACCACGTGCGTGGGCGCCGGTTCAGGGCCGTCTGTGCACTCGTCATGACAGCGCCTGCTTTCGCTGGACCCGGACGTAGACCAGTCCGAAGACCAGGGCGGCGACCACGAGCAGGTTGCCGACGGCCGCGCCGGGGCCGAAGGCGGGCAGGAGGTTTCCGAAGCCGAGCTGGTAGGACCAGGTGGCGAAGGTCGTGGACGAATCCGCCGGACCGCCCTTGGTCATGATCCAGATGATGTCGAAGACCTTGAGCGTGTAGACCAGGCCCAGCAGCAGGGTGATGGCGGACACCGGACGCAGCAACGGGAAGGTGATGCTCCAGAAGCGTCGCCAGGGGCCCGCGCCGTCGAGGGAGGCGGCCTCGTACAGGCTGGTGGGGATGGACTGCAGGCCGCTGTAGAGCACGACCAGGTTGAACGGCACGCCGATCCAGATGTTGGCGGTGATCACCGAGGCCAGCGACCAGGACGGTGAGGTCAGCCAGTTCACCGGGCCCATACCGACCGCGTGCAGGACGGCGTTGACGATGCCGGAGTCGCTGTTGAGCATCCACGACCAGGTGGACGCCGACACGATCAGCGGCAGCAGCCACGGCACCAGGAACAGCGCCCGCAGGGTCGCGGAGAGCCGGAAGTGCTGGTGGAAGAAGACCGCGAGGGCCAGGCCGATGGCGTACTGGAAGACCAGGCACACGGCGGTGAACACCACGGTGTGCAGGAGTGCGGGAGCGAAGGTCGGGTCGTCGAGGACGGCCCGGTAGTTCGCCAGGCCGGTGAACGGCGCGTCGCCCTGGACGAAGGAACGGACCGTGTAGTTACGCAGGCTCAGGTCGATGTTGCGGTAGAGCGGATAGGCGTAGAAGAGGACGAGGTAGAGGGTCACCGGGGCGAGGAACGCCCAGGCCGCCCACTGCGGGGAGGCGGGACGGCGCAGGGTCGTCGTGCGGGCCGGGGGCGGGCCGGTGGTGGCCGCCCCGTTCCGGCCGCGTGCCGGCAGCGCATCCGGCGTCTGTGTCGTGCGGTTCATCAACGAGCCTCTGGCACTGGTTACTTGACGGCGGACTGGGCGGCCGTGAGCGCGTCCTTCGGCGACTGGGACCCGCTCAGCGCGGACTGGACCGCCTTCCACAACTGCTCAGAGATCTTGGGGTACTTGGTGCCCAGATCGTCACTCGTACGCCCCTTGGCCGCCTTGACCGCGTCGACCCACGGCCCCAGATCGGCGTTCGCCGCGACCTGCTTGTCCTGCACCTCGGTGGTGGGGGCGACGTACGACAGGGTCGTGTCGGTGGCGAGGAGGTTGTCGGTGCTGGTCAGGCAGGACACGAGCTTCTGCGAGGTGGCGTAACGGCTGGTGTCTCCCTGCGCCGGGATGGTGACGAACTCACCGCCCGTCGGTGCCGCCGCGTCGCCTCCCGAGGCACCCGGGACGGGGATGACCCCGTACTCGAATCCGGCCTTCTCGGCATTGGCGAGCTGCCAGGTGCCGTTCTCGGCGAACGCGTAGTCACCACTCGCGAACTCCTGCCAGCTGGTCGTCTGGGTGTTGTTGATTACCGAGTTGGGGGCGTAGCCCTTGTCCAGCCAGTTCTTCCACAGCGACAGCGCGGAGACCGCCTGGTCGGAGTCGAGTGCGGTCAACTGGGCTCCGGAGCCCCAGTACCAGGGCAGGAACTGGAAGCTGCCCTCCTCCGTGCCGATCGCGGAGAACGTGATGCCCTTCTTCCCTGCCTTCTTCACCTTCGCCAGGGCCGCCGTCAGCGACTTCCAGTCCGTGACCGAGGAGATGTCCACGCCGGCCTCCTCCAGCACCGCCTTGTTGTAGTACAGGGCGAGGGTGTTCGCGCCGATCGGTGTTCCGTACGTCTTCCCGCCCGACTGGCCGGCCGCGAGGAGGTTCGGGCTGACCTTCGAGGTGTCCAGCTTGTTGTCGTCGGTCGTGGTCAACACCCCCGCCTCGGCCAGGGTGGAGACGACCGGGTTGTCGACGACGAGGACGTCCGCGGAGTTGTCCTGCTGCGCGGCCAGCAGCGCCTTGTTCGTCAGGTCGCTGGTGTCGAACGCGGTCCGCTTGATCTTCACGCCGGCCTTGGAGCCGCAGTCGTCCAGCAGCTTCGCCCACGCCGAGCCCTTGTTGAACTGCGGGTACGGGTCCCAGATCGTGTACGTACCGCCGTCCGCGGCCTTCGTCGAGGTATCGCCCGAGCCGGAGGAGCATGCTGTGGCGCCGGCGGTGACGGTGACGACTGTCAGGACTGCGGCAGTGAGACGCCGTCTGGCAGATGTGTTCATTGCAGTTCCTCGTGTTTTTGGCACGGGTGTGCCCTGGGATCGGCACAGGTGTGCTCTGGGACGGGTGATCGGGGGGTGCGGGGCCCGCCGAACCCGGGCGGTGAGCTGCCCGATCGGCCGGTGCGGGGTGCGGGGTGCGGGGTGCGGGGTGCGGGGTGCGGGGTGTGGGGCGTGGAGGGTGAAGGGTGAAGGGTGAAGGGTGAAGCGGAGGGTGCGGGGCGACGGTCAGAGATGGGTGGGGGCGCCGGGGTCCGCAGCGGGGTCGGTGGGCCTGGTGCCGGCAGGTCCGGTGCTCGCTCGCAACGAGATCGGTGGCGCGAGCAGGTGATTCCGGGCCGGTGCGTCGGGGTGGTCGAGCCGCTCCACGAGCAGCTCGACGGCGAGACGGCCCATCTGTTCCGCGGGCACATCGGCCGCGGTGAGCTGCGGGGTCACCGTCTCCGCCCACCTGCTGGCCACCACTCCGGTGACGGAGAAGTCGCGTGGCACATGGCGGCCGGCCTGGGCCAGCCCCCGGTAGAGGCCGCCGAGCGCGGCCTCGTTGAGCGTGACCAGGGCCGTGGTGGCCGGATCGTCGTGCAGGATCCGCTCCAGACAGGCCAGGCCGGAGGCGGCGTCGTCTCCGCAGCAGTACGTCCGGACGGTCAGCCCGCGCTCCGCCGCGGCTTTGGTGAAACCGTCCAGCCCACGCTGGGCCGACTCGTACCCGGCCCGAAGCAGTTGCTCGGGCCGGTTGACGAAGGCGACCCGACGGTGCCCCAGATCGGCGAGGTGATGCACACAGGCCGCCGCCAGTGCCGTGTGATCCAGGCCCACCCACCAGCTGCCCTGCGGGTTCGCGGTGCGGCCGATGGCGACGGAGGGGAAATCCACCGCGGTGAGATGGTGGAGCCGGTCGTCGTGCAGCCGGATCTCCATCAGGATCGCGCCGTCGACCCGCCGCTCGCCCAGCAGCCGCTGGAACGAACGGTCGCTGTCCACACCGCTAGGAGAGAGCAGCACGTCGTAGTCGTAGGCCGCGGCGGCCTCGGTGACGCTGCCGATGAAGTCCAGCTGCATGCCGGTGTAGTGGTTCCCGGCCGGGGGGAAGACCAGACCGATGGTGTTGGTCCGGCCGTTGGCCAGGGCCCGCGCACTCGCGTTGGGCCGATAGCCCAGCTCGTCGATGACCCGCTGGACCTTCTGCCGGGTGTCCTCGGACACCGGTCGCTTCCCGCTCAGGGCGTACGACACGGTGCTCCGCGAGACACCGGCCCGCTTGGCAATCTCACCGATGTTCACGGGACTCCTAGCTGAGAGCGGTCGAATCGGTTCGATGATTCCAGAGAACAGGATCGGTCGACCACCGACCATCGAACCGGTTCGCGTGAAGTGAAGGTAAGAGCAACCAAGACGGGTGTCAACGCCTCGTGCCGAATCTTTCGCAACGGCCCGGAAACGTCGGCGTGCGGTGGTGTGCTGTCCGGTCTGCCTGGGTTTTCACCCGCTCACCAGCAGGTCGGGCGCCGGGTCTCACGTACGGGCACACCCTGGCACCGCCGGGACGGCCGGCCGTGCGCGGCCGAGGACATCCGTGTCGGGGGTATTGCTGGCCGGTTTCCCCGGTGCTAGCTTCCTCGAACCGGTTCGATGATCCGTCCAGGGGCCGTGACCGCCGTCGACGCGCCACCGACATCGGAGCGCCGCCCGGCCCCCTGCGCAGCCGCCGCTCGGAGCTCCCCCTCCGGGCGTTGCCTGCCGCCGAGTGACCGCCGCGCTCGCACATGGCGGCGGGTACCTCGCTGATTCGGGCGCCACGGACCGGCCCCGTACGTACGAAACGGTTCGGATCCAGTGTCCGAGAAGCCATGGAATCCACGGAGATGCCAGTGCGACAAGGAAAAAGAACGATGGCAGTCGGCGCCGCGGTGGTAGCCGTCGTCACCACCATGCTCGCCGTACCGTCCGCAGGTACGGCCCGGGCGGTGGAACCGGAACGGCTCGTCATCGATCTCGCGACCGACACCGGCGCCTTCCACGGGGGTGCCAGCGGCTCGTTGTACGGGGTCTACGGCGACGGGGCGCCGAGCCGCAACCTCATCGAGGGTATGCACCTGCGCACGGTGTCGACCAAGGCGCAGGACGGTCCGCAACACCCCGGCGCGGACGCGCTGGAAATCCTGCCGCCGTTCGTGGACTCCGGCGGCAAGGACGTCTACATCTACATGACCGACATCTACCGGGGCTTCCCCTACGAGTGGCCCGGCGCGAACGGTCCCGCGAAGCTCGCCGACTTCCAGGAGAAGATCAAGAAGCAGGTCCGCCAGGTCCTGACCACGGGCGACTACAAGGACCACGTCGTCTATGTTCCCTTCAACGAACCCGAAGGGAACATGTTCGGAACCGGCGACTGGAGTTACAACAGGACCTCCTGGCTCAACGACCCGAAGGACTTCTTCGCGGCGTGGAAGGAGACCTACCACCTCATCAAGAGCCTGGACCCGGACGCGCGCATCGCGGGTCCGAACACCTCCCTCCTCTTCGACCAGGTCAAGGGCTTCCTGCAGTACGCCAAGGCCAACGACGTCGTCCCGGACGTGATGACCTGGCACGAGCTGTCCAGCCCCGCCGCGGTCCGCACCAGCGTCGCGAAGTACCGGCAGTGGGAGAAGGAGGTCGGTATCGACCCGCTGCCGATCAACGTCAACGAGTACGGCCACAACTACCACCTCTCCGTGCCCGGCCAGGTCATCCAGTGGGTCTCCGCCATCGAGGAGTCGAAGATCGACGCCGACCTGGCGTACTGGAACATCGACGGCAACCTCAACGACTCGGCCGTCGACGTCAACAGGGGCAACGGCCAGTGGTGGCTGTTCAACGCCTACGGCCAGATGTCCGGGCACACGGTGAAAGTGACCGCTCCTCATCCGAACCAGCAGTACACGCTCCAGGGCGTCGCCACGCTCGACAGCGAGAAGAAGCAGTCCAGGGCCCTCTTCGGCGGCAAGAGCGGTGACGCGAACGTCGTCTTCGAGAACATCGACCCGAAGCTGTTCGGGAAAACGGTGCACGCCACCGTGCAGGAGATCCCCTGGACCGGACAGGTCGGCGACTCGGCCCAGCCCCTGCGGCTGGCCGACCAGGAGGTCGAGGTCGGCACGGACGGCGCGGTGACGCTGCCGATGACGGGCATGAACGCCATGTCCGCGTACCAGATCATCCTCTCCCCGGGCGGAAACGGCTCCAAGCCGGCCACACCCTCGACGAGCTGGCGCAGGACGTACGAGGCGGAGAACGCCACCTACACCGGCAGCGGCTATTCCAAGAACGGACCCGAGGGCACGCCCTCCAACGTGGGCAAGTTCGCCACGTCCGGTGACTACAACGTCGGCGGGCTGCGCACCGGCTCCGACGGCGTGCTCGCTTTCGACGTGGACGTACCGCAGGACGGCACCTACGACCTGAGCGTCTTCGCCAACTCCTACAACCTGGACGGCCGGGTGAAGGACCAGGGCCCCACCAACGTCTTCCTGCGCGTCGACGGCAAGGACCCGCAGGAGCTGCGGATGCCGCTCGGCTACAAGTGGGTGGTCTGGGGACACACCGACACCACCGTGAAGCTCACCGCCGGCAAGCACAGGATCACGCTCTCGGCGAAGGACACGGACCTGGGCGTCACCAAGGGCGACGCCATCATCGACAAGATCGACCTGGCCCTGCGCGACGAGCACGTCACCCAGCCGGCGATCTACGAAGCCGAGTACGCCACCCTCACCGGAGCCCGGCCCGGCTACACCTATCCCGATGCTTCGGGACCGGGCGCGGTGGCTCTGTCCGAGGGCGATTCCGCGACCTTCTGGGTCTACTCACCCACCGACGGCGAGGCGACGGTGTCTGTCGACCACCTCGGCGGAGGCAGGGCAGCGCTGTCGCTGAACGGTGAAGAGCTCGACCTTCCCAAGATCGGAAGCGGCAAGCCGCGTACGGAAACGGTCAACATGTTCCTGTCCGCCGGCATCAACAAGATCACTGTCACCGGCACTTCCCGCGAGCTGGTGCTCGACCGGCTTCGGGTCGCGCCGTCCAGCGGCAACCTGGTGACTGAGGTGTACCAGGCGGAGGCCGGTGCCCTGAGCGGCGCCGCCAAGGCCACCGAGGCGTACACCTTCGCCGCAGGCGGCAGGGCGGTCACCGACATCGGCAACGGAAAGGCCAACGCCCTCACCCTTGACGTCGTCGCCAAGCGTGCCGGACGGCACGCGGTGACCATCCGCTACTCCAACGCCGAACAGGCACCCGCCACCCACTACAACCCCGACCCGATCGCACGCCACGCCGACCTTTCGGTCAATGGCGGACCGGCCCGTCGGGTGCTGTTCCCGACCACCTTCCACTTCAACAGCTTCAGGGATCTGACCGTCCCGGTCACCCTGAAGAAGGGCACGAACCGGCTCACGTTCACAGCCGAGGAGTTGCCGGACTTCGACGGCGACTCCTTCAACCAGTACGACCAGCGATCCCCCTACGCGCCGGTGATCGACCAAGTCGCCGTCACCCCGCTGACGGAGAAGTAGCAGCCCGAGCTCGTCAGAACATCCAGGTGCCTGCCGGACTCCGGCCGGCACCTGGATGTCCACGGGTTCCGTACACCGGCGAGCGCGACGGACGGCGCCCCGGCGGGGCGCCGTCGGCTGTTCGGTTGAAGTTCCCGCAGGCCGTCGCCGTCAGAGGCCGTCGCCGTCAGAGGACGTCGTAGGTCAGAGGGCGTCGCGGTCGATGTCGAGGTCACGCTCTGGTGCACCAGTGTGCGCGGCGCTGCGCCGGTGAACAGCGGCGTCCGGCGCCCAGCACGACGGGCGCGAGGTGCGGCGTCAGCGTGTCGACCAGTCCGGCGTCGAGTGCCAAGACAATCGTGGTGTCGCCGCCCGTGAGGACGACTGATTACGTGACGGAGCTGCTCGTTTAGACAGGCCCGTTCCACTGCGCGCCCTCGTCCTGCTCGCCCTCGTCCTGCTCGGCCTGGGCCGGAAGCTCGGCCTGCTCAGCGGCACCGCCATCGTTCATCGCAGCGGTCAGCGTCGCGTAGACCACGACATTTCCCTGGTAGCCGGTTTCTTCGGCGTATTGACCCCCACAGGTGATCACGCGCAGTTCGGGCTGGTGGGAACTGCCGTAGACCTTCTCATCCGGAAAGGCCTCCTTGTCGTAGAGCTCCACGGCGTCGACCGTGAAGACGGCTGTCCGCCGGTCTGCCCTAGTGATCTCGATGGTGTCGCCCTTGGCCAGTGCCCCGAGGCGGTAGAAGACCCCGGGGCCTTCAGGTGTGTCGACATGTCCCGTCGTGACGGCTGTGCCCACGGAGCCGGGATTCGTGCCGGCGCCGTACCACCCGACAAAGCCTGGCCTATCAGCTGGTGGCGGGTGCAGCGCCCCTGTTTCATCGAGGGTCAGTTCCGTCATCGGTGCGTTCACGCCGATGGCGCGGACTCGCAGCCGGACCGGAGCCGACGGGGGCAGGGTCGGCACAGAGGGGTACTGGGCCGAGGCGGTGCTGCTGGGGCCGGGGCGTGCGGAGGAGAAGAAGGACTGCGCGGACGAAGGTTGCGGAGGCTGTTCGCTCCGGAGTGCCGTGGTCACCAGCGCCATGCCCGTCAGTAGAGCGCAGGCGAGAAGTTTGGTGGAGGGGGTGAACCAGGGGGATGGATCGGCGGGCTCGGGCCAGGGGTCCATCGCTGTGCAGCCTCCGCTTCGCGGCCGAAGTGAGTGAAGGCGGGGTAATCCTGGAGCCCCCGGACCGACACGGGTCCGGGGGGTGGGCCGGCGGGCAGCGTCAAGTGCGGGGACCGGCCGGGCGGCGGTGCATCTTGATCGCACCTCCGGCGGTGGCCCCGGCGAGCAGTACCGCCCCGAGGGCAAGTTGCGTGTCCTTGTCGTTCGCTTCCCCGAAACCAGCGTCGATCGCGCCCCTGGGGTTGCCGGTGCCGACCGAGTACGTGCCCGTGATCCTGACTCGCGGTGGGCACTTCACGGTGACCGTGTATTCGCCGGGCTCGGTGCCGGCCGGCACCTTGAATTCGCCGGTCAGTACACCTTTCTGGTCGCCTTGGAGGAGGTGAAAGCTGCCTCCTGCCTCAGACTCGCCCTTCCCGTAGATCTCCGAGCCACAAGCTGTAGTGCTGACCGTGACGGTGGAGCCTGGGGCGGAGTGGCTCGGGCTGATGTGCATACCTGGATCACTGGTGGGACCGTTCGCGGCTGCTGCGGGCGGGCTCGAGAGGCCGACGGCGCCGAGAACCAGACCGATGCCGAGGCCAGCACACTTGATACGCATGAAGTTCCTCCGAGGAAGCAGTGGCCGGCCGGAGTGCGCGGCACCTTGTTGTGCTCCGCTCACGAGGAAACCGACAGACCGTCAGGGCTGCAACACGCCATACGGACGGATGGGTCATCCGGCCAGGCCCAGCGACCGCACTCTTTTGATCATTTATGCAGGTGAGCGCTCCTGAGAGCGAGTTCGGAAGAACGCACCGCACGGGCGACGCAGAGACCGGTGTCCGAGGTGATGTGGAAGCGGCGCAGGATGCCTGTGGCTGCGGCCGCCGTGATTCATCCACCTGCGCGGCGCGTGCCCGTGAAGACCCGTGGACCGGTGAAGCCCTCGGCGAGCAGGACGGCCGAGGGGGCGGCCCGGGCGAGGCGGTCCTGGCAGTCGAGAACGCGGTCCGTCACAGGAAGGTCGGGTGGGCGCAGCCAGTTCCGCTCCCGGTAGGGGTCGAGGCTGGTGGTGAATCGCAGGGCGATGGCTGGGCGGTCGTGCCGGCGGGTCCGCGCGACCGGGTCAGGCCGCACCCCCTCCTCCACATCGGTCGAGCCGACGAAGATGCTTTCCCCGGCCGCGAGGCGTTTGTCCAGCAGCTCGTTCTGCTGTACCACGACCTTGCGGGTCACGGACTGGCTGGTCGCCCGCGTGCTCGCCGATCTTGCGCCGCTAGGAATCGAGGCAGACCGCCGCGTCCACCGAGGCGACGTCGGCTGCCGTGGACCTGCCTGAGGCGCCGGGCCGACAGCGACCAGGAGTGTCGCGGGGGCGAGGGCACGCGTAGGGCCTCAGTCACAGTCCATTTCGAAGGCCCTTCTGCCGCAGTCGAACTGGGCACGCAGGTCGCCGTGGTCGCCGACGTGCTGGCCGTGCTGGCAAGGGACGCGGGGGCGGTCGCAGTACTGGTTGCCGGAGGCGCCTTCGTCGGCGCAGTCGCTTTCGCCCGGCCAGTGATCGGCTGCACCCGACCCGGGCGAACGGGCTCGCCGCCCACCGGACTGGCTTGGCCCGGCCGCTGCCGTAGCCGACGATCGGGTGAACCTCTTTCCCAGCACCTGCCGTTGTCGACGAGGTGCCGGACCGCGTCCGGCATCGCTCGGTGGCGGTACGCCTCAGGCTGCCCGCCCCGGCCGGGCAGCCAGCCGGGTTGGCCGCACCAAGGGTGTCGCGACAAAGGCGTGCAACCTTCGGGTCGGCTCGACTGTCTCCTCTGATGCCGGACATTCATGCCGTTGGGGGAACAAGATGACACGAAGCAGAACAGCCTGGGTGACCGCGGTCCTGGTGACTGCCACACTGGGCGCCGTCGCGGTGCCGACCGTGGCCACGGCGGCCGTCGGCCCGCGGGCGGCGGCCGCATGCCCGACCGGCTGGGGCAGCCTCAGCAAGGTGGACTTGTCCAGCACGTCGGGCGAGTACATCACGAATGCCAGGACCGGTCGCCACGACTGCTATGACCGATTCGTCGTCGACGTTCCGGGCGCGTCCGCCGACCAGCTCGGGTACACCGTGAGCTACGTCGACCAGTTGATCCAGGACCCGACCGGCGACCCCATCCCGATCCGCGGCGGCGCCATCCTGGAGGTAGTCGTCAGGGCGCCCGCCTACGACTCGGGCAACCCCACGTACCCCGGCCAGGCGGGACAGCCTCTGCCGGGTGTGAACCTCACCGGGTACCGCACCTTCCGGGACGCGAAATTCGCCAGCTCTTTCGAGGGGCAATCGCAGTTCGGGCTCGGGATCCGCGCCCGGCTGCCCTTCCGGGTGCTGCAGTTGGACGGGCATCTCGTGGTGGACGTGGCCCACACCTGGTGAACCACCAAGGCTGACCGGCACCGCCACGTCCGACAGGTGGGCCCGACCATGGGGCCTGGCGTACGCGGCAGCGTCACCCGCAGCCCGTCCCCGTCCCGGACCGCCGCACGAGCGGCCCGGGACGGCGCACAACGCCTCCATGCAGACTCCGGTCCCCACCAAGTGGCCCACCGGCACCTGCAGTCTCGAGGAAGCACACCTCCGTCGGCGCTGCCGCGAACGTCGAAGGCAGCACGGCCGGGGGTGTCGGCCGCTCCGTGCCCGCCTGAAGTGCGGCGAGCCCTGGAACGAGATCGCGTCGACACGCCGGGCCACCGGCGCGGACGCCACCTGACACTGCCCATCCGGTGAACCGCTCGCTGGCCGGGCGAGCCACCTCGAGAGGCTGGCTCGCCCGGCTGCCGCGACGAACTCAGGTCGTGCGCCCCTTCGGGGGTATGGCCGACCGGGCCGGCACTCGTGAACCACCCTCGTGCTCGGTGCCGAACGGCGTGCGTGTCATCGTCACGCGTCACACCCTGGTGTGCCCCAACGGCAGCGGCACCCGGGCCCGCGGCTGGCCGCCGTGCTCCCCGCCCTCCAAGACCGTCTCCTGGCCGACGACCGCACCGTCGCGGAGAGCTTCACTGACGGCCCGAGGCAGCCGACGGCCGGACAGGTGGCGCGGGGCACCTTGCGGTCGGGATCGCAGGCCTCCTAGCCCCGGACTTCGCGGGTCGCTGTTTCAGGTCTTGCTGAGCGCTTCAGTTGCCCAGTGAGCGTTGATTTGGCCAACTGGGCACCACTGTGCGGGCGGTCGGTCACGACACCCGGTCACAGGTCCGGCAAGAGGAGCCAGACTTCGGAGAAGGCAAGGCCGTGCTTGTGGGTCACCGCCCCGCACGGGCAGCCCAGCGAGATCAGGCGCCAGTCGCAGGTCACCGTCCACGGGCCGGCCTTACCCCCGCATGCCGGACAGCCGATGGTCTCGGCCGTCCACACCCCGAAAGCGGGTCTGCCGTAACGACGGAAGCGGCCCGCGTACCGGACCCGCCAGGGCTCGACCGGGGGCGTGAGCGGGACGGTCCCGGGTGGGCTCGCCGAGGCCAGCACGGCGAACAGTGCGATCAGATCGGGGAGCAGGGCCTCGCCCGCCTCTGTCGGTGGCACGGCCGGGCCGTCAGCCGTGCCCACCGGGGTCCCGTATCTCGGGGCCGCCGCTGCGCGCGGTGGGTTCGGGGTGGTGTGCCACGGCAGGAAGGCGCGGGCGACGGCGGCCAGGAGGGCGGCTGCGGGCGGGCTGACGGCGCCTGCGTCGAGGTGGTGGAGGGTGGTCCGCAGGATACGTTGGAGGCGCCGGTCCCGGTCCGTGGCCAGCGTCCGTGTGGCTGCTGCCCGCCGGGCCGGGAGCGGGGCCGTGAGGCGGGCCAGGACGCGCGCTGCTGCTTCGGAGTCCGCCGCGGCAGGGCGCCACTCCCCGGCGGCCAGGAGCTGCCGTGCCCGCCCGGCCTCACGGGTCAGGGCGCGCGTCTGCAACGGCCGCGGGCCGGAGGCTGCCCCGTGAGTCTGGTGCCCGCT
The DNA here is from genome assembly GCF_036346855.1 of Streptomyces europaeiscabiei. NCBI lineage: Bacteria > Bacillati > Actinomycetota > Actinomycetes > Kitasatosporales > Streptomycetaceae > Streptomyces > Streptomyces europaeiscabiei. The sequence goes on along the minus strand of NZ_CP107841.1, from coordinate 237,770 downwards.
CGTCATGGCCCCCTCTCCCCTTCCCTCGTTCGTTGCTGCGACGTATCCCCGCCCTCTGCGAGCGTTGGTGGGACATCCCATCACACAGGCGGATTGGGCCCGGAGACGCTGAGGTTCGCGTCAGGCTGCGTGGCCCTCTGCAGTGGCCGGACTGGCCAGCTAAGACGCTTACTGAGATTCCGGTCGTGATGTCACCCAACGAAGACCTGTCTGACTCGGAGGTCCCCTCAACCGTCCGGCGACATGACGTCGAGATCATCAGTAGTCACAGGTCTGTGGCCAGCGGGTCTGTCCGATGTCGGTGTCGAGTAGGTCGAGGAGGTGGAGTTGGACGCCGCGGGTGATCTGGACGGTTGGCGGGTCGGTGACGTTGCCGATCCGCAGGGTGAGTTCGCCGAGGTGGTAGAAGATCATGCGACCGGTGGGGCGGACGCGACGGTTGTCGGGGTAGGGGCCGCTCATGGTCTGCTCGGGGCCGAGTGCCCGTCTGACCTGCTGTTCGATGAGGCAGAAGACGAGCAGGGCCAGGCAGATGACCTGGATCAGGGCGGCGACGCACCGGTTGTGCTGCACGAAGACCGGCGCGACCGCGAGGGGCCCCTTGAAGTCATGGTATCTGCGCTCGACCGTGCCCTGGCCCTTGTAGTGGATCAGGACCTGCCCGGCGTCCGCCTGGTCGGCGGGGACGGACGTCAGCAGTGCGTACCAGCCGTCGACGGCGGCTTCGGCGTTCAACACGTCCTGGTCGATGTGCCAGGCCAGGACCGGGGTGCCGTCTTCGTTGTCGGTGACGGCCCAGCGCAGACACGAGGTGACACGGCGCTTGGCGGCGATGACACCGATCCGGGCAACAATCTTCTCCCGGGTCTTGTAGTGGCGTCCACCGCCGCGGTGGTGAGTTTGTTCAGGTCCTCTGTGGCCCTGGCCAGGCGTTTGCTGCGGGCGGCCTGCCGGCCGGCGGCGTTCGCGGTGGAGTGGACCAGGATCCGCCGCACGGTGAGCGGAGGACCGTTCTTGCGGGGCCCGGTCAGGGTGTGGGTGTCCTCCAGCACGCGGTAGGTCTCCCGCCGCTCGGGCGGCTTGTCCGCGTCCCGGCCCGGCGTCCAGTCCACGACAGTGGCCTGCGCGGCATCGAGAGAGGCGTAGACCTCGTCCTTGACCTGCGCGGCCGGGGCCGGGGCGATGAACCGGACCCTGGCCGTCAGCAGGGCGCCCATGTTGGAGTAGGAGACCAGCTTGGAGTCGGCGACCATCAGGAAGTCGCGCTCGCCGGCTATGGACCGCAGGTCCTTCATCGCGGCGACGACCTGGCTGACCTCGGCCGCCCCGCCCCCGAAGACCCGGGCATGGAGCGGGATGCCGCCGTCGGCCGACACCGCGAGCCCTGCCTGGACCTGCTTCAGATCGAAGCGCCGGTCTTTGGGATGCCCGTAGCCGACGACGGGGAAGTCCTCGTCCTGGCCCTCAGCCGGGAAGGCCCCGTGCACGGACATGCTGGTCATGTCCCAGTGCATCCGCGCCACATCGATCCCGAACTCACCGATCGCACGTGCCCCGACCGTGCCCGCGATGTGCTCCAGATGCGGAGCGATCGCATCCAGTGCCCGGGCCAGACGGTCATCGTTGAGCAGACCGGCCTCGATCCCGAAGACCTCTTCCACCGCCCAGCACCTGGCCCAGTCCTCCACCCGCACCAGCGGCGCAGGCGACGTCAGCCGGTTGGCCACCAGCGCCTCGATCACCTGCCCGTGCGTCACCAGCGCACTCGCGCCACCAGGACACACCTCGTCGACGATCCCGGCGACATCCAGCCGGCGCAGAAACTCGGCAGCGACAGGCAGAGCGCCCAGACGCTTCTCCACCACGGACGTCACCGCCACTTCAAGGCGCTGACGCTGAGACCGTGGCCGCGGGACCGGGAAGTCATCGACACACCCCACCCAACGCCACACCCCCGGCCCAGGACACCCCGGACCGGTCACACCATACGAATCAACGACCCGCGAAGTACGGGCCTAGCGGTAGAGGACGGTGGCCTCGAAACCTGTGAAGGGCATGGGCGATGACCGGCCAGCGGTCGCGGGTGCCGTTGGGGCGCAGGGCGGCATCGATGGCGTCGAGGGTGGCGCGGACGCCTCCGTCGCCGAGTGCGTGGATGTGCGGCTGGAAGCCGAGGATCTCGACCGAGGTGACGGCGTTCGCCAGTTCGGCCGGTGTCCAGTTGGCGATTCCGTGGGAGTGCGGGCAGTCGCTGTACGGCTTGAGGAGGGCGGTTGTACCGGATTCGATGACCCCGTCGGCGAAGAACTGCACGGTGTGGGCGGTGAGCAGCCCGGGGGCGGCACCCTCCACACGACCACGCTCGGCAGAGAGCAGGGCGATCCGTTCGAGTCAGTGCTCCGGCCTCAGGAAGAAGCCGAGGTCCGCACGGACGGGAAGCCCGGGGCCGCTGGTCGCCGCTGTGATCCAGACATCAGCGTGGTGCGGCTCCACCCAGGCGTCCTGCACCCAGGTCGCGCCGGAGGCGGCGAATCGGGCGGCGGTCTCGCGCAGCACCCCGCCTGTGCGTCGTGGGATGGCCGGGGTACGAGGCTGAGGACGGGCCGCACGGCGCCGAACTCCCGAAGGTTCCCAGCGGTTAGGCCGTTTCTGACGGCTCTTGAAGCCGTTCGTGAGCGGTACGGACGAGTCCGGTGAGGCGGCCGGCGCCTCACGAGTCACCTCGCGCGGCGTCAACCGGCCGGATGATCTCCGGCCAAGAGCCATCAGAAGCGTCCTGGGTGGAGCCTTCCCGGCGCACGATCTTCCCGCCGTCGGGGGAGCCAGGCGTCGAAGCCGTCACCGATGATCCACTCTGCCTCCGGGCGCCCGTCGGCCCAACGCCGTACGGCCTCGACGACCCGTCCACGGAGGTGCAATCGTGCACGGGCGCTCCGAGCAGGCCGAGACGGCCCATCACCGGGGTGCACGTGTCCGTCGCCGAGCGCGGGCAGCAGCGCGCCTCCTGGCAGATCGACCACGGTGGTGCGCCTGCCCCGGGCGGCGAGCGCCTCCGGTCCGAGCGCACTGATCCTGCTCCCGTGACGGCGAGTGCGTCGATCAAGGGGCGTTCGGCGGCCCTGTGCTGACGGTTCCTCCGGTGAACACGATGTCGGCGCGCATGGCAATGACGCCCTCCCGTTGTACGGCCACAGCACCGAAACCGATTCGGTTTCGGTAATGCAGGGGTCACTCGAACGGCCTGGAAGAGTTTTACTGAAAGTCGTTCGGTAAAGTTCCGGTGACGTCGTGCAGGCGGCCGTGTGCCGCCTGCCGAACAGGGAGACATGCGAAGAGGAGCCCTCGTGCCAAGGCCGCGCACCCCTCTGCTGGACCGCCGACGCATCGGTGCCGCAGCGCTCAGACTCGCCGACGACCAGGGCGTCCTCACCATTCCCGCCCTGGCCAGGAAGCTGGGCGTCGCCCCCTCCGCGCTCTACCACCATGTGTCCGGCCGGGACGAGATCATCTCGCTCATGAGGGAGGAACTCGTCCTGGAGACCAGCCCCGGCGCCTGGGACTCGTCACACCCCTGGGAGCAGGCCCTGGAGGAATGGGCCCGCTCCTACCGCATGGCCTTCGCCACGCACCCCGGGGCGGTACCTCTGCTCGCCACCGCCCCGCTCGCCGAACCCTTCATGCACGCGATGTACGAGAAGGTCGCCGAACTCCTGCTGACCGCCGGTTTCAGCGCGAACCAGGTCATGCCCCTGATCACCGCGATGGAGAGCTTCGTCCTCGGCTCCGCCCTGGACCTCGTGGCCCCGCCGGTGATGGTCTCCGACGTGACCCGCGAAACCGCCCCGCACCTGACCGCCGTACTGGAGGACACCCCCGCCGACCATCGCCGCGCCGAACTCGCCTTCGACGTCGGTCTCCGCGCCCTGATCACCGGCTTCCGGGCACTCCTACCCCGGTGAACTGCTCGCACGGCCCCACACCCACCACTCAACGCCTCACCGGAAGGGTTTCTTCATGACCGCCTCGTTCCACGTCCTGACCACCGGCTACGCCGACACGCGGGTGGCCGGCACCGTCACCCTGCTCGTCGACGGCGCGACCGTCGCGATCGTCGATCCCGGCATGGTCGCGGACCGCCGGCTCATCCTGGACCCGCTGACACCCCACGGACTCGCCCCCGAGGACGTCACCGACGTGATCTTCAGCCACCACCACCCGGACCACACGCTGAACGCCGCCCTGTTTCCCGAAGCCCGCTTCCACGACCACATGGCCATCTACCACGACGACGTCTGGGAAGACCGGGACGCCGACGGATACCAACTCTCCCCGTCGATCACGCTGATGACGACCCCCGGTCACACCGCCGAGGACGTCAGCACCCTGGTCACGGTGGACGAGGGCCTGGTGGTCATGACCCATCTGTGGTGGACCGCCGAAGGGCCGGCCGACGACCCCTTCGCGCCCGACCGTGATCGCCTGCGGGCGGCCAGGGAGAAGGTCCTTGCTCTCGGCCCGGCCCTGATTGTGCCGGGACACGGTGCACCCTTCGTACCGTCTTCGTCGACGCCCCTGTAGCCCGGCTTGTCCCCGAGGCCCGTCGGCTGCCTGGCCTGCTGCGGCAGGGTTGAGCGCCGTGTTCCTCGGCGCAATGCCGGAGACAGCACCCCGCGGCGGGATGACGGGCTCCGGCAACAAGGCCGAGCAGGGCAAACGGATCGTGTCGTTCCTCATCCACTGGCTGCGTGCCGACACCCCCTTCAGCCCGTTCCTGTGCGGTCCCGTGCGTGACGCCGACAAGAACAACACCTTGCTGGTCATGTGCTGGATGGACCCACTGCCCGCTTTGACCGGCCCGCTCGGAGCGCTCCGCGTCCGCCGACGCAGCGCTCCGAGCGGGCAGCCGGAGCCGTCGACGCCCCACCCACTGGATCTGGTCGCTCGCAACCTGGCGAACACAGCCGTCGAGCAGCTGAAGAAGACGAAGTGGACGCTGGGCCAAGGCCGATGCCACGACATCGAAGCCTCTGAGGGCCGTTTTGCCGCACCCGGGTACGTACCGCACCCCTCGTCCGCAAGTCACCTCCTCGGGTTCCGTTTCCCAGTTCTCGCACGCCGCACCTACGAGAACTCTGCAGGGGCAACGCGCGAGGGGGCGCGCGGGCCGACGGCGCTTCCGCGGCGCGTGGGAGCGCTGGGCGAGGGCCAGTAGCCCCGGCAGCTTCGAGCACCGCGGCGCGACGACCATCCCGCGCACGAGGGCCATTCTGAGCTGCGCCGACGGTGCATGGCGTCGCCGCTGCCGTTCGTGAGGGGTGACCGTGCGTCCCCTGGCACACCAGGAGCAAGGGCGGCTGGATCCAAACGAAACGCCATGGCGAGGCCATGCACCGGCGATGCGGTCCGGGCCTGCGGTCAGGTTGTGCCGTTCTCTCGCCGCACCGGGCGTCGCGTGGACCGGCGAGGGGTCAGGACCGGCTGCACGAGCCGATGCCGGTCCACACAGCTGCGGGCGTTGATGAGAGCGATCAGCAGGTCGACCGCTTCGTCGCTCAACCGGTCCGGGCGGAGGCCCAGCGTGGTGACGGGCGGGGTCGTCGTCGCGTAATCCGGATCCTCACTGATGCACGCCACCAGCAGATCCCGCGGCACTCGAAGCCCATGGTGCCGGGCGGCGGCGAGGATGTTGTGACCGGAGTCGGAGTAGATGCCGATGACAGCGTCCGGTCGTGGATCGCGGTTGAGCAACCGGCTGACCGCGTCCCGTTCAGCCGTGAAGTAGTCGGGCAGCGAGGCGTACTCCTCGACGAGGGCGGGCAGATCGTGCTCGGCGCACCAGGAGGCGTAGGCGCGTCCGATCAGGTGCGGGTACTCGTCGTCGTGCCGCGGCTGGGAGAGTGCGATCCGCCGAGCGCCGGCCTCCGCGAGGTGGTCGAGCAGGAGGCGCAGGCCCGCTTCGTAGTCGGGGTCCACCCACGCGTCGCGCCAGTGCGGCTGGGGCGGCCGGCCGTCGGTGACCATCGGGATACCCCGCTCCCGCAGGATGGAACACACCGGGTCATCGGCCCGTGGCCCGACGTGGATGACGCCGTCCATCGGCGTGTTGAGCCACATCCACGGTGACAGGGAACTCGGCATCACCATGAGCATGTAGCCACGCTCGTGCGCCGCCGACATCGCGCCCAGCGCCAGCTGTGCGTAATAGGGGATCTCCATGTACGAGACGGGAAGTTCACCGTACGTCGTCATGGTCAGGCCGAGTACTCCGGTGCTCCCGCGGGCCAGTGCCCGGGCCGCGCTGGCCGGGGCGTGACCGACCTCGCGCGCCGCGGCGAGCACGCGCTGCCTGGTCGCCTCGGAAAGCCGTCCGGTGCCGTTGAGCGCGTTGGACACCGTGGCCGTGGACACCCCCGCCCGTGCCGCCACGGCGCCGAGCGTGGGACGCCGCCAGACACGCGAACTCGTCATGTGTACCCCATGTACCCCAACAGCCCCATGACGGCTTGTGGTTAACACCTTAATCACTCAGCGTACCCGGCGACGGCGGTCGGGACGACTGCCGTCGGGTGAGGAGTTATCAGATGTCAGAGGTTCTCCACGGCACCTCCGTGGCACCCACGGACGGCCCGCTGCACCGTCGGACTTTCCTGGCCGCTGCCGGGGTGCGCGCACCTGCGGTGGCCGAAGCCGCCCCGGTCGCCCTGGCCGCGACCGGCCGGACCCTGGTGCGGGTGGCCACAGCGGCGCTGAACGGGCGGGTGTTCACCGCGGCCCGGGGCAGCGTGCCTGCGCAGGCGTTGTCCGTCGGCAGCGACGGAAACGTTCTCGCGGTCGGCACGAACGCGGCGCATGACGGGAACGCGGGAGCCGTTCGGACGGGCCGGCGGCCGATCTGGTCGCCCTCGACTGGGCCCCTGGCCAGGCATCAGGTGGTTCCTTTGCCAAGGGTCACTGACCCGCGCATTGCATAGAGTCGGCCTCATCGGCCTCGTCGCCGTCATCGGCGCGTGAGGCTGCCGACCAGCTGGTCCGGCTGTCTTCGGGTTCACGAGGGTGACGTCGAGGAAACGAGAGGGCGCTCCGCGAAGTGATCGCAGAGGGCGCCCGATGAGGCACGTGTGGTCCGCTCGACCAACGTGCCGATCGCGGAACAAGAACAGTCGGGGCCAAGTAGGGTCCACTTCTCGCCACGTTCCGTACTCTTGCCCCGCCCAGGGGCGCCATTTCAGATCGGGACGCTCGGGTCCCCGCGACCGCGCGGGCACCGGGCCAGTGCGTCACATGGACAAGAGGGGAAAACGGTGGAGGCGACAAGTACACAGGTGCGACAGGGCACCACACCTCCGGTCGTCGCGGCGCGTTGGGCGCTGTGGACGTTCGTCATCGTCAACCTGGTGATCGTCGAGGTTCTGTTCATCACGGCCGGGACCGGCAAGAACGGGGTGCTCACGGTCGCCAAGTTCTTCGGGCTGCACGCCGCCGTGCTGATGCTGTTCCAACTGTTGCTGGTGGCCCGGCTGCCGTGGCTCGACCGTCGTATCGGCATGGACCGGTTGACGGTGTGGCACCGGTGGGTCGGCTTCACCCTGCTGTGGACCCTCCTCACCCACGCCGTGCTGGTGGTGCTGGGCTACGCGCGGCTCGACGACGCGTCGATGACGAAGACGTTCTTCGCGCTGGCCGGAGTGCCGGCCTCCCTGCTCGGGATGCTGGCAGCGGCGATCGTCGTCGTGGTCGCCGTCGTCTCCGCCCGACAGGTGAGGCGGCGGCTGCGGTACGAGACGTGGCACGGAGTGCATCTGCTGCTGTACCTGGCGTTGGGGCTGGCGTTCGTCCACCAGTTGCAGGAGACCACGACCTTCAGCTCCTCCACGCCCGCGATGATCTACTGGTGGGCCCTGTGGCTGTTCGCGTTCGGTGCCCTGGTCACGGGGCGGATCGTGACGCCTCTGTGGCGCAACGCCTATCACCGATTCGAGGTCGTGGCGGTGGTGCCGGAGTCGGACGACGTGGTGTCGGTGCACGTCACCGGCCGTCACCTCGACAGGCTGCCGGCCCGGGCGGGCCAGTTCTGCATCTGGCGGTTCCCCGGGCACAACCACTGGTGGCTGGCGAACCCGTTCTCGCTGTCGGCGGCACCCGACGGCCGCACGTTGCGCCTGACGGCCAAGGCGGCCGGCAGCGCGAGCGCAGGCCTGCGGCATCTCCCGGTCGGGAGCCGCGCGTTCGTTGAAGGACCGTACGGGGCGTTCACCTCGTTGCACCGCACCCGGCCCGGCGCACTGCTGATCGCCGGAGGAGTGGGGATCACGCCGGTCCGAGCCCTGCTGGAGGAGGAACCGGCCGGCGACGTCGTCGTGCTCTACCGGGTGCGCAGCGAGGACGACGCTGTGCTGGTCGACGAGGTGCGTGCACTGGTCGCGGCGCGTGGCGGGCGGCTGCATCTGCTCACCGGTCGCAGGGGGGAGGGGCGGCCGCCGTTCGAGCCGGACAGTCTCCGTGCCCTGGTCCCCGACATAACCGAACGCGATGTGTACGTCTGTGGCCCGCCCGCGATGACCTCGGCCGTGCTCAGCGCCCTGCGCGGCCTGGGAGTTCCCCACCTGCAGGTGCACGCGGAGCGGTTCGGTCTGGCCTGACGGCGCTGAGGCTCCGATGGGCGCGCGCCCATCGGAGCCTCAGCGTAGATCCGCGGGTACTGCGGCTCCGGAGGCAAGCCTGCGGGAGGCGCGGCGGCGTTGCTCGGGGTGTGTCTCGGCCGCCCACAGATCGGTGATCGAGGGGCACACCGCGGTCGCGCCCGTGTCGACCTCCGGGATGATGCGGCTCGCCCACTGGTCATCTCGACGAGTGTGACGCTGCCGTTGTAGTGGTGCTGATGGTTCGCCATGACCCACAGTTCGTAGGCGTCGATACGGTCACCCGCATGCCGCCGCGACGGGTGCCCTGGCCGCCGCCACGCCGGCGATCAGCGCGACGCCGGCCTCGGCGGCCGCCTCCGACGGGTTCGTCCGCCGCGCCGGCTCCAGCTACGACGACTTCGGCGACGAGGGCACCCTGTCCACAACCTCGTACGCGACATCCAACCTGGCCTGTTTCTGGAAGAACGTCCTCTACGCCGAGGGCGCCACCGACTCCAACGGCACCACCACCGGCCGCTCCCGACAACGACGGCGTCTTCGGCGCGTTGCGGTTTCCGCCGGTCACGGACACCGCGAGCGGGATGCCCTGCCCGTCGGTGAGGACGTGGTGCTCGCTGCCCGGCCGTGCGCGGTCGGCCGGGCTGGGCGCGCTTTTGGGCCGAGCCGAGCAGCCGCACATGCGAGCAGTCGATCACCGCCCGCGACCGGTCCGGTTTCGTCGCGGCCCGCGGCTTCTTCAGCGGCACCGGGTGCAGCTCGCCACATTGACAGGCACCTGCCGACATGTTGCGATGGGCGCTGCTCAGCTGGACCTGCGTCGCGTCGCATGCCACTCGGGCACCGGATCGACGGCCACTTGACCGGGGGCGGCGCCCCCGAACCCAGAGCGAGGACCCATGTCGCAGCGCGCCGCGACCATCGTCGGCGGCGGGATCGGGGGGCTTGCGGCGGCCGTCGCCCTGCATCGCCGGGGCTGGCGCGTCGAGGTGCTCGAACGGTCCCCGGAATTCACTGAGATCGGCGCCGGCATCTCCCTGTGGCCGAACGCGCTGCACGCGCTCGAGGTGCTCGGTCTGGCCGGCGCTGTCCGGGCACTCGGCGCCGTCGAGGCCACAGGCGGCGTACGGGACCGCCAGGGCCGCTGGCTGTCCCGTACGGACAACGAAGAGCTGGCGCGCCGCTTCGGCCATCCCCTGGTGGTCCTGCACCGCGCGGACCTGTTGCGGGTGCTCACGGCGGCGCTGCCCGCCGACAGCCTGCGGCCGGGCAGCGAGGTGTCCGTGGTCCGCGACGGCGGCCATGGCCTGGTCGTCGATCACCGCAGGGGCGAGTCCCGGCCTGACCTCGTCATCGGCGCCGACGGGCTGCGCAGTATGGTCCGCCGCGTCCTGTGGCCCGACGCGGCCGGCCCTCGGTACGCCGGGTACACGGCCTGGCGCACGGTCACCGAGCCCCTCGCCGAGCCCCCTTCCGAGGGGGCGGCGATCTGGGGCCGCGGAGCGAGGCTCGGCTACACGGCGCTACCGGGCGGGCGGATGTACTGCTTCGCGACCGCGTCACTGCCTGCGGGAACGGCCTCGAGCTCGTCCGAGTACGCCGAACTGCTACGCCGCTTCGGGTCCTGGCCGGATCCCGTCCCCGCCCTGCTGGCCGCCGTCCGCGCGGACACGGTGCTCCGACACGACCTGTACGACCTGCCACCGCTGCCCTCCTTCGTCCGCGGCCGGGTCGCGCTGCTGGGCGACGCGGCCCATGCCATGACCCCCAACCTGGGCCAGGGCGCGTGCCAGGCGCTGGAGGACGCGGTCACCCTCGCCCACTGCCTCGACGGCACCCCGGACGTGGCCGCCGCGCTGCGCTCGTACGACCTGCTGCGCCGCCCGCGGACCCAGGCCATCACACGCCGCTCCGCCCGGCTGGGCGCGATCGGCCAGCTGTCGTGGCCGCCTGCGGTGGTGTTGCGCGACACGGCCGCCCGGCTGGCGCCGACGTGGGCGGCGCTGCGTTCCATGACGCCGGTCCTCGGCTGGACCGCGCCCGGTGACCCGGGCACCACGACGACGAGCGAGAGCCGCTGATGCCGGACTGGACATACCACCCGCTGCGCGGCCTGGCCGCCGCCGTGCTCGGCCGCCGCCGTTCGCAGCTGACCGCACTGCGACTGCTGGCCTCGATCGGCTCCCGCCCCTCCGGCGCGCGGCTGATCGCCCGGGGGTTCGGCCACCGCCATCCGCCCGAGAGCCTCGCCGGCGAGATCGCCGGCGTGCCCGTGACCGTCCGCCTCGGTATATCCGTCCCGCCCTCGCTCGCCCGCGAAGCGATACGTGCCATGGCCCCGCTCGGGGCCGGTGTCGTCGAGGTGGCGCCCGTCTGCGCGGCCGACGCGGAGACCGTACGCGAGGCCGCTGCCGGCCGCTCGATCCCGCTGGTCGTCCGTGCCTGCGACCCGGAGGCCGAAGCCGCCCTCAAACCGCATGTCGACGGGTTCACCAGCGATGACGACCCGCACGTGGTCCATGTCGTCGACCCGGCGGTCCCCGCGGCGGCCGCCGCGCTCGAGGAGCCGGGCGCCGTCGTGCTCGCCCGCCCCGGGGTGCTCGTCGCGGCCGGACCCGGCTGGTTCGCACGGGTCACCGAGGCAGCCACCCCCACCGCGCCCGCTCCGCGGCTGGGGGACATCGGCCGCGATCCCCGCCGCTGGCCCGCCTGGTGGTGGGGGCTGCTCGTCGGGCTCGGCATGACGGGCGCCGGACTCGGCGCCGCGGCGATCACGCTCGGGCCGGTGCTGCTCTGGTACGACCGCGACTACCTCGGCATGACGCTGCACGAACTGCATGCCGCCAACCACCACCTCGTGCACTTCCTCCAGCACGACCGGATCACCATGGCCGGCACGATGGTGGCGCTCGGTTCCCTCTACACCGGCCTCGCCGTGGGCGGGATCAGACGCGGCTGGCCCTGGGCCCGCGAGGCGTATCTGCTCTCGGGAGCGATCGGCTTCCCCACCTTGTTCTACTTCCTGGCCACCGGTTTCGTGGAACCCCTGCACACGGCCACCACCATCGTGCTGTTCCCGATGTTCGTGGCCGCGGTCCGTCGGACCCCGCACGCACCGCGATGGCGCCTGGCGTCCGACGGGCCGGAGCCGGAGCGCCGACGGGCGCTGGTCGGCCAGCTGCTGCTGATCGTCACGGGAGCGGGGCTGTTCGTCGGCGGAGCGGTGATCTCGGTGGTCGGTCTGACCAGCGTCTTCGTTACCACCGACCTTGCTTTCCTGGGCACCGGCACACAGACGCTGGAAAGCGTGAATCCCCGGCTCGTGTCGTTCGTCGCCCACGATCGGGCGGGGTTGGGCGGCGCCCTGATGGCCGCCGCGGTGGCCATCGTTCTGCTCAGCGCGTGGGGCTGGCGGCGGGGTGAGGCCTGGGTGTTCTGGACCCTGGCCGCGGCGGCGGCCGCCGGCTTCCTGCCGGCTGTCGTGGTGCACGGCGTCATCCACTACACCGACTTCATCCACCTCGCGCCGGTCTACTTCGGCATCGCCATGACCGGCACCGGCCTGCTGCTCGCGCGTCCTTACCTCTGCGCCAAGGCGTCGGCGAGGTCGAAGGACTGACGGGCCGTCTCGCGAGCGCTCCACCATGAGGACTCGCACCTACCAGCACGCCCCCGATCCACGGGACCGGCACCTTACGCGGTTGGCCTTCTGAGCCCAGGTGAACCTTCCGATCGTCGGCGAGCCCAGGCGGGCGGCCTCGTACATCCCTGCTCTCGACCGGAGGCGGGACGGCCGACTCCACAGTGACGGCGGCGAGATCTGGCTGGTCCGGAAGAAGAACATGACCAGGCTGACGACGATCTGTGGATCCGGTAGGGCTACTCGCAGCTTCGCGACGTACGGGCAGTGCCTCCTTCACCACCGCCCGGCAGAAGAACGCCCTGTACCACTTGCAGGGGTTGCGTACGGGTGGGGGAGCAGGGCTCGTTACGATGCGCTGCGCGTCGCCCCCGAGGCGGCGCGGATCCGTTTCTGGAGGGGGCTCCTATGTTCGTGCTGTCCATCCTGCTGCTCATAGCGGCAGTCGTGGTCTTTCTGGTCGGTCGTGGCCGTGACGGTGGGGGCTGGAGGCTCGGGGCGGTGCTCAGCGCGGTGGGGGGCGCGCTGGCCGGTGTGTTCGCCTGCGTCCATGTGGTGAGCGCCTATGAGGTCGGTGTGCCGGTGACCTTCGGCAAGGTCGGCACGCCGCTGACCTCCGGCATCCAGTTCAAGTCGCCGTTCACCGATGTCACGTCCTTCTCCACCCGGCCGGTGGACCTCAACCTCTACGACAAGGACGTGGTCGAGGTCCGCTCCTCTCAGGGCGGGGTGCTGTACGCGGACGTCACCATCAAGTGGGCGGTGGTGCCGGCGAAGGCAGTGGCGCTGTACCGGCTGGCGGGAAGTGAGGAGGCCGTCCAGGAGCGGCTGGTGCTGCCGGACAGTCGCGAGATCATCCGCAATGTCTTCGCGAAGCACACCAGCGAGGAGGGCTACGCCTCGGCTCGCGAGCAGATCGGTTCGGAGATCGAGGACCTCATCAAGGAGCGCCTGACGCCTCGCGGGATCGACGTCACCGCGGTCAACCTGCGCAATGTGAAGCCGTCGGACAAGCTGCAGGATCAGATCGACAAGAAGATCCAGCAGGAGCAGGCCACCGAGCGGTCCGAGGAAGGGCAGCGTACGGCCAAGGCGGAGGCGGAGCGCAAGCGGATCGAGGCAGAGGGCATCGCCACCGCCAACAAGATCATCGAGAAGTCGCTGAGCGACAAGGTCCTGTACAACCAGTGCCTGGAGGCCTACAAGGAGGCCGCGAAGGCCAACCCGGTGTACGCGGTGCCGTGCGGTACGGACTCGGGCGGCACGCCGGTCATCGTGGACAACAGCAAGAACTAGCCCCGCACTTCGCGGGTGACCGTTTCGGCCTGCGGCCCGGTGTGGATGTGGCGCCTCGATGCCGAGGAGGATCTGGACTCCTCGGCATCGGACGATGGTGGGCGGGGTGTGGCACTGCGGGCCTGCGGCCACACCTCGCACAGGCGGTGGAGATGGAGGGCACTCGCCAACAGCGCTCCGTACCCGGCTTCTTCGGATCCAGGTACGGGGTCTGTTCGTGTGTCATGCTCCGGCTCCGGCTCCGGCACCGCGAGCCTGCGATCAGTGGGACTCGTAACGGTCGACGATGGCCGCGCAGGGCAGCGGCCGGCCCACAAGTGGTGCGGCTCAGGGGAACCTGATCGGCACAAGTCCGTGCTGCGGCGCTGGCTCACTCTCTGCGGAGCAGCCGCGATATGCGTGTGCGCCAACGGTCACCCCGTCACCCCAACAGGCCATCAGTTGCGGACCGGCGGATGCCGCCCCCATCCGCACCACCGGGCGACGACGGCACCGCTCAAAGAATCACGAACCGTCCTCGCGGACCGCCGGGTAGTGCGGCGGGAGTTCACCGCGGAGCAGCGCGGTGCCCAACGGGGTGAGGGTGTGTACGACCTGGGAGCCGGTGCGTTGGCTGTGCGCGAGGCTGACCTCTCGCAGGGCGGTGATGTGTTCGCTCGCCGAGGACGCGGAGATGCTGAGGCGTTGGGCGACTTCTCCTGTGGTCGCGGTGGTGTCCAGAGCGGCCAGCACGCGTGCGCGTGTCCGGCCGAGCAGGGTGGCCAGGGCTTCGGGGCGCCGGTCGCGGGTGACGGACGGTGCCCAGGCCGGGGGGTGGGTGACGGGATAGGCCAGGACTTGGGGCAGGGAGGGGTCGGCCAGGGCGATGGGGGTCTTCCAGCAGAAGTGAGAGGGGATCAGCCGCAGGCCGCGTCCGCCGAGGTGGAGATCCCGGTCTTCCGGGTAGCGCACGTGCAGCACGGGTGGCTGCCAGTCCATCAGTGGACGGAAGGAGTCAAGCAGTCCGTGCACACCGCGATCGCGCAGGACGCGTGTCCGCAGGGCCCGGTCGCCCTCAGTGGTCCTGGCGGCCCCGGTCCAGTCAGGCGTGATGATCGTGCGGTGCACCAGACGGAATGCCGTCGCGACCTCCTCCATCCGGTGCGGCTCGCCCTCGGCGAGGCGGTGTGCCCAGCGAGGCAGCGGGTGGGTCTCGGCCAGCCGGTCCATCTCCTGACGCAGCTGCGGTTTGGGAGTGCCCCGCAGTGCCTCCAGCGCCGCCTCCAGACCATCGGCCGAGGCGCCGGGGGTCAGGAAGTCGGGCCAGTATCCCGCCGAGGCGGGGGCCAGGGTGGAGAGCATCCGCACCGGGCCCGCCAGGTGGCCCTCGGCCACTCTGGCGCGGGCGTCGCGCCGCCAGGGGGTGAAGATCGGCAGTCCGCACCGTGGCGTGGTCAGGTGGTGCAGACCCAGCAGGGTCTCCCAGACCGGGTCAGGCTCCCGGGCCAGATGGACGCGGGCCAGGTCCCCTTCGGTGAAGTGAATGCGCAGCACTTTGTTTCCCCCGTGTGTGGGTCGGTGTTGGGACACGCTGTCCGGCAGGTGTGTCCTGGATGACGCGGGCTGCCCGTCGCCGTGCGGAACGGCTCGCGCGGACAGCGGCGTCACCGCCCGCATGGCGGGCGTGGCGACGGACCGCCTACTGCGGACTCCCGGGAGCGGATGCTCCGGTCGGTGTGGTCCGGCTGTGGTCGGCCTGGACGCGGCCTTCATTCCGGCGGGCGGTCGTCTCCGATTCCGGCCGTCCGGAGGCCGTTGCTCCTGTCCGGCACACGGTTCACGCCACAAAGCAGGCGTGTCTTCATCCCGACTTCCCCCTCGATCAACAGCTGCGAACCCACTGCTCGTCCGGTGGTCAGCCCGGTCGGCGGAGTGGCCCTTCCAGGGTCGTACAAGGACATCCCCTTTGTCAGGAGGCCAGTGGTGAGGAAAATGCGCATGATCGATGCAGCGGCCGTCGTGGCCGCAGGCGGCCCGTACCACCGGCTTTCGGCCCTGACCGAAAGGGGGCGCGGATTGCCTCGCGGATCGGCAGGCTTCGGTGCAGGACTGGACCGAAGTGAAAGGGCCCACGAGAGATGAGCACGGGACACAGGAAGATGCTGGCCACCGCGACCACGGCGGTCGCCGCCGTGGCGGCGCTCCTGGGAACGGCGGCACCCGCGAACGCCGCGATCCACCAGTGCGAAAGATCCGGCAGTTGGATTCCCTGCACCACGGTCACCGGCATCGACCCGGGCTCGTATCTGTTGGTGCGCCGGGGCCCCGGCTACGGCTACGACTCCATCGAGGCCGCCTACAGCAGGTTGTACAACGGCAACGAGGTCGGTCTGTCCTGCTGGAAGCTCGGTGACGGGGCCTACGACAACCCCAACTACCGCTACTGGATGTCCATCGAGCTTCCCAACAGCCGCTGGGGCTATGTCAACGACTGGTACCTGAACACGGGGAACCCCGACGTCTGGAAGCAGCAGATCCGCCAGTGCCCCTGAGGCAGGGCACGACACACAGGTACGCGTCTCCGGCGACCGGGCGAACCGCACCACGGCCACCGGTGTCAGCCGGCCCCTGGCAACCCCTTGCCCTGTCCCCGCGTGAAGGCGTATCTGCCCCAGTACGGCGGCTACATCTCCAACATCTACATCAGTCATCCGGACAATCAATTGCCGGATGTTCCCCTGTGCTCAAGTCCGCGGTAATTCCAGGGAATACGCACATGAGCAGGAAATGAACGATCAGGATGGGATCCACGGATGCTCGAGCTCAACAGAAGTGGTCGCCGCAAGACGTCGGCGATGGCGTTCGCCGCAGCCGGCTGCGCGACAGTTCTCACGTTGCAGAGTGCCTCCGCCGCCCATGCCGCCAGCCCCTATGACGGTGCGGACCCAGCCGCCACCGGCTGCTCCTCGAACGCCAAGACCCTCGCCTCCGCGCCTCTCTATCTGCCCAACACGACCAGTCAGGTCGGCACCATCGAGATGCGCTACAGCAACACCTGCCTGACCCAATGGATCCGCGTCCACTCCAGCGTCACCAAGTGCAGCCCCCACGCCTGTCGCAACGACGCGCAGGTCACCCGCCCCGCCGGGGCGGACGGCCCGGCCCTGACCGTGGGCCGCGGCAACGTGGCCGCAGGTGAGCCCTATCAGTGGAGCCTGATGGTCTACACCCCCCAACACCCGCTCCTGCGGAACCGGCAGCGCCGACACAGGCGTCAACACGGCCTATCCGTACGGCGAGTGGGCGCGCCAGGATCTGCGGCTGAGCGCCGAGGAAGCCGCGCACCACGAACACACATGTCCTGACAGGGAAAGGAACGTTCACATGAGGTTTCGATGGCTTGTCGCCACCGCCGGCGTGGCCGCCGCGATCGGCACGACCGTCGCGTCGCCGTCCGCATCCGCCGCCGCCGGCTGTTGGTCGCACGCCGATGGCATCAGGTACTGGTGTGAGAACGTCTCCGGTGCCGCGGTGTACGGATCGATAGGGAACAGCCGCCTGTATCCCAACCCCAACGCCGTCGTCGGCACCATGCACTCCAATCCGAGTTGGTTCTACTGCAAGCTGGACGGACAGGCCCACGTGGGCGGGCCGCACCCGACACGCTGGCTCAGGACCGTCGCCGACAACGGCCAGTACGGCTGGATGAAGGACACCGCCATCTACAGCGAGACGGACCCGGTGCGCGACTGCTACCCCTCGTGACATCAGGGCTGCCGCGCCGAAGGGCCACCCCGAACCGGTGCGGCAGCCCGCCACGGACGCCTCGGTGAGCCGAGCGCGGCCGAGAGCCGGATCAGGATGCCGCCGACAAGGATGTGCAGCGAGCTCGTGAACTGGGAGTCGGCGAAATCACTAGCGGAAAGCCCCCGTGCCGCCTTCCGATTCCTGGTTGCTCGGTCCGGCCACGTATGCCAGCGGAGGGGCGATTGCCTGGGCATCCGCTCCCTCGCCGACCCACAGCGCGATGAACAGTGCGGCGGTCGCTTCCACGAGTCCCGCACGTTCGAGACTGCCGCCGGCCACGGGTTCACAGCCCACGTCCCGCACCAACTCGTTCACCCGTGCGAGGGCCGTCTCGTCATCCCCGCAGACCGGCACGGCCAGCGGCCTCCCATCGAAGACAGGCGGCCGCATGCGCCACACGTCCTCGTGGCAGAGGTTGAAAGCCTTGACCACGTGGGCTTCCGGTGCCGCGGCGGCCAGTTGCTGCGCGGCCGAGGGGCCTCCTTCCGTCAGCAGCCGGAAGCCTGGCCCGACCGGGTTGGAGCAGTCGAGCAGCACCTTGCCCTCCAGGGCCGCGCGCAGCTCCCGTGCCACGTCTGCTCCAGCCCCGAAGGGCAGCGCGGCCAGCACCACCTGACCGAACTCGGCCGCCGCGCGCAGACTGGCAGGCTTCGCGCCGCCTCCGACGCGCATCGCGAGCCGCTGCGCCCTGTGTGCGTTCCGTCCCCCGATGGTCACCTCGTGCCCGGCCCGCACCCAGTGGGTGGCGAGCGCGTCGGCCATGCTGCCCGTTCCCAGTACGCCGATTCTCATCCGTGTTCCCTCTCCCTGCCTGGTTCCACCGTTCGCACCGACGCTAGAGGGCCGTTCGGGCACCATTTGGTACGTGACGACCGACGCCTTCCTCGCCGACTGCCGCGCCCGCCTCGCCTTCGACCTGCTTTCCAACACCTGGAACGCCGTGGTGCTCTGGGCGCTGCGCGACGGTCCCAGGCGCCCGGTCGAACTACGGGAGAGGATCGGGGGTATCAGCTCCAAAGTCCTCACCGAGACTCTGCGACGGTTGCAGTTCAACGGCCTGGTTGATCGGCGTTCCCACCCCGACACACCGTCACGGGTCGAGTACGAACTCACCGCTCTGGGCCGGACCTTGCTGGTGCCCATCGACGCCGTCGGCGCATGGGCCTTCGAGTACGGCGATGACGTCATGGCCGCCCAGGAAGCACCCTCTGCTCCCGCCCTGCAGTCCCCTCCTCCTCCTTGCTGAACCGGTCAACGTCGTGAGCGCGGACGTCGCCAGTGGATGAGTGCATATCCCAGGGTGCGGAACGCTTCGTGGATGTCGTCGCGGATCTCCCAGCGGATCCGCAGGCGGCGGAACCAGTGCAGGTGGGCAAACGCGCACTCTACGACCCCGCGGTGGGTGCCAGGCCGGAAGCCGTGCTCGATGTCCCGGCGGGCGATCAGCGGCTTCACACCGAGACCCCACATCAGTCGGCGGTACTGGTCGTGGTCGTAGCCGCGATTTGCCCAGCACCACGTCCGGGCGGCGCCGGGGCCGCCCTCGCTTGCCCTGCACCGGCGGAACCGCTTCGAGCAACGGGATGAGCTGAGTGACATCATTGCGGTTGCCGCCAGTACGCCTCCGGCTGCCCGCCCCGGGCCCCGCAGCCGGCCAGGCACCGGTAGCCGCGCCGTACCACGGTCCATTCCGTGTCAGTCATGTCCGACGGATACCACGAACACGCTCCGGGTGATCGGCCGCGTTTCCGAACCGGTGAACGACACAATCACACCTAGCCGCAGCCGAGTTGAACTCCTACGCGCGGCCGATTGCGGTCACCCGATCGAGACTCCCGTTCGACGGACAACCCTCAAGATCGGAACGCCTACAGGTACTACCGGTAACTGATCGCTTCAGGCTGAGAACATGGCGTCAGCTGAGGGCGCCCGGCCGATGCCGCGCGCTCGCGGCGTCGGCTGTGAAATCGCTGCCCGATTGTCGGAACGCGGTGATAGAGAGTCCCTGCGACAACGACACTTGGGTTCCCCCTTCTGCTGCGACTGATCGACGAACGGTTGACCGCCTTCCGCGCCGCGGTCGCCTCCGCGCCCAGCCTCGATGTGCAGGTGCCGACCTGTCTCGAGTGGACGCTGTTCGATCTGGTGCAGCACCTGGGCGAGGGACTCCGTTCCCTGGGCGGGCCGCCGGGCCGCGCCGCCGCCGTCGACGCGGTGGCGACGTCAGAAGCCAGTTGCCCCGCGCCGTGTCAGCCGCACCCGGTGGTCGACCGACCACCACGAGTCGATTCCGCATCCCAGGAGGGCATCCCAGGCACTCCTTGTTTTTGCAGGTCAGCAGGGATGGGACGGTTCCACCGTTGCGCGTGGGACGGCAGCTGTTGTCGTGGACACCCGGCGTCTTCGAAGCTCTGGGTGTCGCACCGGCCGAGGCAGAACGACCGCCCCGGCAGCAGCATGGCAACGACACCCACCCTGCGCCTGCGTACCGGGACATTCGTGTGCCCGAGTACCCAAGGTGCGACTCCTGTCCGATCGAGCAGTCGGGCTGTCCTGTCCTTGTATCGGACGAGGACGAGGACGAGGTGACGACGGGTCGGCAGGCGAGTTCGGCATGAAAGCCGGAATCGGCTGAGAGCAACCACATACGGACCAGAGAAGGAAGACGCACACATGAACAGGAAGTCCCCCACACACCGTCGTCAGGGCCGCCGCGCGGCCGTCGCCGCCGGCCTCGTCCTGGCTGTCGGACTCTGTGTGTCGACGCAGGTGTCGGCACAGGCGGCTGTCCGTGCCCCCGTAAAGGCATCCACCGCCGCACCGCAGTCGGTCAGCGGCACGCCCGGCCAAGTGGTGACCCGGGTCGCCGACTTCTACGGCGCGTACATCGACGCGAAGGGCGACTACACGGACCCGGACGTCACGCTGGCCACGGCGCTCCGCAAGCACTACCTGACGTCCGGCTTCGCCAAGCAGCTGGCGGCCTGGGAGAAGAAGAACGGGGCGGACGGCGTCCTGCGTGCCCAAAACGTCCCGGCGCGCTGGACGGTGACCGACAACGGCACCGTGGGTAACGGCCATGAGGTCGTCGTCACCCTGACCTTCGGCAGCGGGAAGACGGCGCAGAAGACCAAGCTCTTCGTGTTGGTGGAGCGGTACAACCACATCGTCGACATCGAGACCACGAGCGCCGGCTGACGGCGGAGCCGCTCCCCTCGGTGCCCTGTCCCGGTAGGGACAGGGCACCGAGGGGAGAATCGACGGATGTCCTCTGAGGAGGGCCGGGTTTCGTTCCCTGCCCTCGATTGCAGGGAGCCTGTCCCCAGTGGCCCGTCCGCCACGACGGCGGCCTCTACAAGGAGCGGAACACCCTGGAGCGCCTGATCAACGAACTCAAGGCCTATCGAGGCATCGCCACCTGATACGGCAAGACCCCGGACCGCTACGTCACCGGCCTCCACCTACGCGTCGCGATGATCTGGATCAAGACCTCACCGGGAGCGGCCCCTGACCACCACCAGGTAGGTGCCGTCACGGGCGCCTCATGCCTCAGCCATCGAAGCGAGACCAGCGATGCCCGTGTTCCAGCAGCGGCGTCAAGGTGGCGCGGGGGAGCGCGGCGAAGGCCACGGCTGCCTCGTTCTCGTCGCTGATGATCCTCGTAAGCAGTCCCGGCGCGACGAAGAACTTCTCGGCGGTGTAGGCCGGCAGGAACGGGCTCAGGGGCACGGGGCGCAGCATGCTCCACAACGGGGCGAGGCGCGCGGCCGGCATGCAGAGTAGGTCCATGCCTGGTGGAGGGCGGCGTTCATGGCCTCGTAGAGGGTGTACTGCAGGAGAAAGCGGCTGAGCGGTTCCTCTTCGAGGATCGTCTCCGGGTCAGCCAAGAAGGGATCCTCGGTGAGCCATACACGGGGATCGACTTCGCTCAGTTCCCGCGGTGGCCACGGGATGGACCAATCCCGGGTCCCCTCGCCGTCCACGGCAAAGACCAGCCGACCACCGAGCGGCCCGGAATCCCGCCGGGGCTGCTTCAGCACCGGGTTGCGGAACCGGTGGACAGCGGGGCGGAGGCGGGCCAGGCGGTGGAAGGCGGCCAACGCCTCCGGCAAGTCGCCCGGTTCGCCCGCCGTGCTCTCTTTCCCGGCCGACTCTGCCTCCTCGGCGGGAAACCAGCCGAGGACGAACGACTCCAGGGCCCGGATCGGATCCGTTCCACGTGGTCGACCCAGTCCACTCCCGGCACCGGCCGGGGAGCCGGGACGGGTCGGACCGCGTCCAGCATCTCGCGGGTCAGTGGTTGGTCGAGCTCCAGTTCGGCGTGGCCGAAGTCGGCGGGTGTCGACGACCGTCCCCTGCAGCGCGCGGTACCCAGGGGAAGACAGCCCCGGTCCAGGCGGATCGATCCCTAGTGTCACTTCTGAGTGAAAGTCCACGCAACCCGGCGCTGCACGCTCCAGTGATCGTTCTTGGGAGTGCCGGATTCACCCAATGAGGGAGTTGCGTTGTGCGGGACGGACTGGAGAAGTACGCCGTGGGCGTGAGGCTCGCTGACCGCCACGGAGCGCTGGAAGGGCGCCCTGGAGGGTTCGATCTCCTGGACATGCGCTGGGATCTACTGCCGGGAGTCTTCTCGCCCTTGCACACCGCTTCCACCGAGTTGTTTACCCGTTGGGTTCCGTACCCGGTGGGGGGTCGTTTTCTTGAGGTTGGCAGCGGTACCGGTGTGACCGCGGTGACCGCGGTGCTGTGTGGATGCGCACAGGTGACCGCGGTGGACATCACCGAGGCTGCCGTGCGCAATACCCGGATGAACGCCGCTCGGCATGGCGTCACGGAGCGGGTCCGCACCCTCCGTAGCGACCTCTTCGACGCTCTGGAGCCCGGCGATCGGTTCGACCTCATCTTCTGGAACTCCAATGTCGTGGAAGCTCCCGGCGATTTTGAGTGCACAAGGGAGATCGAGTTGGCGATCTTCGATAGCGGCTACGTCACTCACGAGCGGTTCCTGCGGCAAGGCTTCGAACGGCTTGCGGACGGTGGTCGCCTTCTCCTCGGGTTCAACAGTCTGGGGAATCTCCATGCCCTTCACAGCATCGCCGAGGGCCTGGGCCTGCGCATCCAGCCGTTGGTGAGCGCGAAGCGGCAGGCCGGCTCGTTCGAAGTGGAGTTCCAGCTTCTGGAACTGGCTCCTTGCGTAGACGGAGCGGCATGACAGGGACTTCCCTGACGGCTGTGCCGCGGGGTCAGATCTCCAGTGCCACGTTGTAGCGGCGCAGCCAGTCGTTCAGGCCCAGGACGAGTTCGGCCCCCGGCCGGATGTCCTGGCTCGCGTCGGCCGCGGATGCCTGGGCCACGACGGCCGCGTCCAGCAGGGGCTGCACCGGCGCATCGCCGTCACGAAGGACTGCCCGTAGCCCGGTGCGCAGGGCTTGCGTGTAGTGGGGATCCTGCGTGCTGGGGTAGGGGCTCTTGACCCGCTGAGCGATGGCGGGGGGCAGTAGGTTGCGGGTGGCGGCGCGTAGCAGGGACTTCTCCCGGCCGTCGAAGGTCTTCATGGCCCAGGGGGTGTTGAAGACGTATTCGACCAGTCGGTGGTCGCAGAAGGGGACGCGGACCTCCAGGCCTGTCGCCATGCTGGCCCGGTCCTTTCGGTCCAGCAGGATCTGCACGAAGCGGGTCAGGTGGAGGTAGCCGATCTCCCGCATCCGGTGCTGCAGGCCCGTGTCGCCGGCCAGGTATGGGACTTCGGCCAGGGCTTCGCGGTAGCGCCGGTCTGTGTAGCCGTCCAGGTCGAGTTTCGTGCGCAGGCCTGAGTCCAGCAGGGCCTCGCGGGTGCCTGTGCTGCCGGAGAATCCGCCAGCGACGCCGGCAGCGATCCACGGGAAGGTGTCGGCATGGACGCTCTTGGGATCGTGGAACCAGCGGTAGCCACCGAAGACTTCGTCCGCGGACTCGCCTGAGAGCGCGACCGTGGAGTGTTCGCGGACCGCTTTGAACAGGAGGTAAAGGGATGTATCGCCGTCGCCGAACCGGGTGGGAAAGTCGTGGGCGGCCAGGACGGCCCCGCGGTGTCCGGGGTCGGTCAGGTCGGCCGTGTTCAAGATGATGTCGGTGTGGTCGGAGTGCACGTGCGCGGCCAGGGCATGGGCGTAGGGGGTGTCGGGGGTGGAGCGCAGGCAATCGGCGCTGAAGTTCTCGGCATGGCCGCTGAAGTCGACCGCAAAGGTGCGAACCGGTCCGCTGCTGCGCTGGGCGGCGAGGGCGGTGATGGCCGAGGAGTCCAGGCCGCCGGAGAGCAGGGAGCACAGCGGCACGTCCGAGATGAGCTGGCGGGCCACGATGTCTTCCAGGAGCTCGCGTACGTGGGCAACGGTGGTGTCGAGGTCGTCGGTGTGCTCGCGGGCCTCCAGGGCCCAGTAGCGCCTGACTGCCAGACCACGCCGGCTGACCCGTGCGGTGTGGCCGGGCCTCAGCTCGTACATGCCTTTGTAGACGGCGTGCCCGGGTGTCTTGGTGAACGCGATCAGTTCCGCCAGGCCCTCGGCGTCGACGCAGGCGTGCGCCGCGGGATGGGCCAGGACGGCCTTCGGCTCCGAGGCAAAGAGCACCCCGTCACCGGTCGGGTAGTAGTACAGGGGCTTGATGCCCATCCGGTCGCGCACCAGGAGGAGTTCCTGGTCACGGGGATCCCACAAGGCGAACGCGTACATGCCGTTGAGGCGGCCCGCGAAATCATCGCCCCACTGAAGATAGGCGTGGAGCACCACCTCGGTGTCACTACTCGTGCGGAAGATGTGCCCCAGACCCTCCAGCTCGGCGCGCAGCTCTCGGTAGTTGTAGACCTCACCGCTGTAGGTGGTCACCAGTACAGTGCGGCCGTCTCGCTCGACTGTCATGGGCTGCTTACCGCCCGCGATGTCGATGACGGCCAGGCGGCGGTGGCCGAATGCGGCGTGTCCGTCGAGCCACAACCCGGCCGCGTCGGGACCGCGACAGGCCATCGGCTCCGTCATCGCCTCAAGCGTCATGCCCTCCAGGGAAAGGTCCCGGTCGTAGGAGATCCATCCGCTGATTCCGCACATGCCCGTGACTCCTCTGTGCCATCCCGCAGGGCCAGCCGGACCCGGCGGCTGACCAACGACCCTGCCATCGCTGACCCGCCCGACCAGACCACCACACGACCGCAGCCGACAGAGGCAAAGCGCGGGCATACTCACCCTCCCGAGTACCTTCTCCGTTACCCCGAGCGCCGTTTCTCTTCCCGCGCCCTTGACCCAGGACATTCAGCGGGGGCATGCAGGATTTGCCCTCGGAAGGGGAGGGTGGAAGTGGGTCTACAGCGACGTGCCGACCTGGCTGGGGCGGCTCATCTGGAGCTGGTCTCCGGGGTGGTCCATCTGTCCGCAGCACGCGACGGTCGAGGCGATGGTGCGGGGCCGGCGGGCCCGACGGCCGCCCGTGGGCTCCGCGAGGACACGGTCATCGCCGTGCCGCGATCCTCGCCCGCATCCTGGGCATCCACACCGACGTCGCCCGGCAACGTCTCTCCGTGGGCGACTGGGCCACCTACGCAGCCGAGATGAGCCACAGAACAAGTCGCCACGACCATGAGATCGCGTCCGGCGACCGGTGCCGCGACTCACGACACGAATGAGATCCAATGCGAACCTATCGCTACAAGGTGCAGAAGAGTGGCTTCGGACTGATTCTCGGGATCGCAGCCGAAGCCATCCGGCTGACGGTCCGGCCAACTGCCGGCGCCCCCGTCAGCGACCGGGTCTGGCTAGACGCTTCCGAGGTCAACAACGCCTACCGCGGCAGCCGGCTGACACTCACCGAGAGTGAAGTCGCCACGCTGCGAGTCGGCCTGGGCAAGGTCTCTGGCGACATCGAACTCGTCGAAAGCAGCCCTTACATACTGATCACAGTCCGAGCACTGGAGATCTTTGAGGTCGATTACGCAGAGGTGGCCCTCGCGCCGGCGATCGCCGGGTGGGCCGAAGCGGAGTTCTCTCTGGCACCCCGCCGCTGCCACGCCACTCGCGACAGCGCTACCGGCGAGTTCACGTTGGACTGGGATGAGTGACCTTCATGGCCAATGGTGTCATCGGGTGCGATCACGCCCAAGGCATTCGGACAGTTCCAGTTCCCGACGTCACCGTACGGATCGCCGACCGGACCGTCGCCGACGCGTACTTCGCTGTCTCGGAGAAGGGCGAGGCACTCTACGATGCCCCGCGCCGGCTGCCAGCCGACGCCGAGGGAACGGAGAAGGCCAAGCTCCGCCGGGAGTTGCACCGCCGGATGCTCGGCAACGGCTATTGCGCCCGCCCCGTGGAGATGGACTGCCACTTCGAGTCGAACTGTGAGTCCTGCACGTTCTTCGTCACCACGATCGAGTTCCCGCCCACGCTCGAACGTCAGCGGGACGACGCGGCAGCCAAGGGAGCTGGAGCGCCGCATCGGCTCCCCGGATCCGCACCATCGGCCAGGACTTCGCCCGCGAGGCGTCCCACCTGCTGCCGCTGCCGCCGGAACCGTTCGAGACGGCCATGACCTTCCAGCCGCGGGTTGACCGCTACAGCCGGGTCACCGTCAGGATGTGCTCCTACTCCGTCCCTGCCCGGTTCATCGACCGCAAGGTCGCCGTCCACCTGACCGGCGACACCCTGGTCGTCTTCGAGGGCCGCCGCGAGATCGCCCGTCACATCCGGCTTACCGGACGTGGCCTGGAGCACCTGGTCTTGGACCACTACCTGGAGGTGCTGCTGCGCAAGCCCGGGGCGCTTGGCCGCTCCGAGGCGCTGTACCAGGCCGCGCCGAGGGCACCTTCACTGCCGAGCACGAGGCATTCTGGGACCTGGCCAAGCAGCAGCTCGGCGAGATCGACGGGACGAAAGCCCTGGTCAGGATCCTGGTCCTGCACCGTCATCAGCAGCACGCCGACGTGATCGCGGGCCTTCGCGCCGCCATCGCGCTCGGCACCTGGAGCGAGGACGTGGTGGCCCTGGAGGCCCGCAAGTCCGCACAGGCTGACGGCCGGGCCCTCACCGTCACCCCGGCAGCCCCGGACCCGCCCGATCCGCAGCTGCCGCAGGTCAGCCACCTCACCGCGCACCGCCTGGCCAGGCCCCTGCCCGAAGACGCCCGCCCCCTGGCCCGCCTGGAGCAGTGGGACGAACAGTGGGACGAACTGCTCCACGTGCGCCGGAAGGACTCTTGAAAGGCTCGGGTGAGTAGGCGATGGGGCGGAAAGCCCCCCGCTCACGTCCACGCCGAAGCGATGCTCAGCGCCCTGCTGGAAGACCGTCCCGCCGGCCTGACCATCGTCCGGCTGATGTCCGCCACCGACCGCACTCGCGCGCAGATCCACACCGGGCTCGCGCATCTGCGCAAGGTGGTGGCCGCGAAGGGCCTTCCGCCTGTGACCTGGGACAAACGATGGGGATACCGCATGCTGGACGGCGCCGGAGGTATGGATCGGCTACGAACGGGCGTTCTTCGAGACCGTCCACCACCACGTCGAGAACTTCATCGCCGGGACCCTCCTCCCACACCAGAAGAAGACCCCGAACGACCCCTGCATCCGCGCGGTCATGGCGCAGATGGGTGCGATCGAGTCCACCCCTCAGTTCCTGGCCAGCCTGGCTGGTAGGAGTCGCGCACCTGGTCGGAGAAACGACCGCAGTGACGCTGCCGAGTCGTTCTTCGCACTGCTGAAGGGGGAAGTCAGCACCCACCGTCGGCCAAACCGGTCGAGCGCCCGCGTGGACATCTGCGCTTTCGTCGAGACCCTCTGCAACCGACGGCGCCTCACCTGCCCTCGGCGCCGGGACTACCTCACCCCGTTGGAGACCCGGCGCCGACACGAACAGGAGCAGGCCAATTCGCGCCGTAGGCATCAAGTGCCCAGGATCGCGGGGGAAGACACGTTTGGCGCGACCGCCTTGTTGGTTAGGGTGGGAAGCAGGGACTGACTCCCATGCCCTCGACCGGGGTGATGGACAGACCGACGACTTCGGGGCCGCACGGGCTGAAGGCTCCCGCGCGGGTCAGGTCAGCTACAAGGGGGCATCGGTGGGCAGTTGGCGTCGACAGAAGCCGAAGGTCACGTCGACCGGCGGCAGTGCCCGGGACCGCTTGGCCGGAGAGGTCCTACAAGTCGGCTCAGCCCAGTGCGCGCTTGACGTGTTTGCCGTCTTGCTCCGCGGTAGCGGCAGGTGACGTGGCGGCGGACTCCGTGGGAGGAGAGGTGCATCGCATCTGCCGGATGGGCTGTGACGGTGTGCGGGCTTCTCCCCGTCTCGGTCATGAGCGGGGTGTTCGGCTCGACCTTCACCAGGTCGAGGGTCGAAGCGGGAGTCGGCGGGTGGTGCTCGCGCTTGTCGGCCTCGGCGGTGGTGGCCGCGTCAACGCCGTTTCCGAACTGCCCGCGGGAGCCGAGGCGTTGACGGGACACAGAGGCCATGGGATGCCCGGACTTACGGTCACCGGAGTCGTCCGGAAACATCGAGAGGGCCTGGAGCAAGGGAAACAGAGAGCCACTGATTCATGGCTGCCCACCGGTCGGATGAAGGGCCGCGCTCCCACCTCGCCTCGGGAAGTCAAGATCCGGAACGACGTCCCACGATCACGGCGAAGCGCCGCAGGTCGACCGGACGCGGTGGGAGTGTGACCGGCCGGTCGGGGCCCGCGGTGCTGCCCCCGTCGTTGCGTGCGTGGCTCGGGCTGATGGCGGCCCTCGCCGCGGTGACGGTCGTCGTGGTCGGGGTCCTGTATGCCGGCGACAGCGAGCCCGGCAGGGTGGACACGCGGATCTGGGCGGCCGTGGACGATGTGGGGGAGCCGTGGCGGCACGTCGCTCTGGCCACGGATTTCCTGGGGGAGCCCGTGGGAGCGGCGACGCTGGTTGCGGCCACCGTGACGGGCTGTCTGCTGCTTGGACGGCGTCGCTCTGCGGTGCTCGTCGTCGTCGCCACCACCATGACCGTCGGGACGACGACGTTGCTCAAACACCTGGTGGGACGCACCATCCACGGCCACGACAACCTGTCCTACCCGAGCGGGCACACCGCCTTCCTCACCGCGCTCGCCCTTGTGGTGGCGCTGCTCGCGACCGGCCGTCTCGGCCTCGGCAGGACGGCCGGCACGCTACTCGTGCTCGCCGCGGCGCTGGTCGCGGGCGCCGCCATGGGCTGGGCGCAGGTCGCGCTGGGCGCGCACTACCCGACCGACGTCCTCGGCGGCTGGTGCACCGCGCTGGCGGTGACACCGGCGACCGCGTGGCTGGTCGACCGGATGGCCGACGCCGGGCCGCCGGAGCGTCGCTGACGCCACGCCACGCCCTGCCCGGCCCCGTCACGCCCGGCCCCGTCACACCCCGCCCCGTCACGCCAAGCGGCGGAACACGGGCTTCACCGGCCGACCGGCCAGCCAAGGTGTGGGGTCGGCGGCGTCCAGTGCCTTCCGGTACACCGCACATGCCTGGGCCACGACGTCGACGGTGTGATCGATGTCGGCGTCGCTGAGTGCGCTGCTCACCACGAATGACGGGGCCAGCACCCCGCCCGCGAGGAGCCGACGCAGGAACAGGGTGCGGTACTCCTGCGACGGCTGCCGGTTCTCGTCGAGGGTGGCGAAGACCAGGTTGCTGGCCCGGCCCCGGACGACGACGTGGTCGCCGACGCCCATGCCGGCCGCGGCGTCGCGGACCCCGGCGGCCAGCCGCTCGCCGAGGGCGTGCAGCCGCGCGGTGACGCCCTCCTCGACGTAGGTGGTCTGCACGGCCATCGCGGCTGCCAGGGAGTGCGTCTCCGCACCGTGCGTGGTGGACAGCAGGAACACCCGGTCGCCGGAGTGACGCAGTCCGCCCAGCTCCATCAGATCGCGGCGCCCGGCCAGCGCGGAGACGGCGCATCCGTTGCCCAGCGCCTTGCCGAACGTGGAGAGGTCGGGAACGACGCCGTACAGGCCCTGGGCGCCCGCCTCGGACCAGCGGAAGCCGGTGATCATCTCGTCGAAGACCAGGACGCAGCCGTGCCGATCGGCCAGCGCGCGCAGGCCGGCGAGGTACCCGGGCGGCGGCTCGGTGTGGGAGGCGGGTTCGAGGATCAGGCAGGCGATCTCGTCCCGGTACCGGGTGAGCAACTCCTCCGTGGCGGCCAGGTCCCCGTAAGGGAACGCCACGGTCAGCTCGCCGGTCGCCGCCGGAATGCCGGCGGACATCGGCGTGGTGCCGATGAACCAGTCGTCGGTGGAGAAGAACGGGTGGTCGGCGCAGATGGCCACCCGCGGGCGCCCGGTGGCGGCGCGGGCGAGGCGCACCGCGGCGGTGGTGGCGTCGGAGCCGTTCTTCGCGAACTTCACCATCTCGGCGGTCGGCACCGTGGCCAGGAAGCGTTCCGCCGCCTCGACCTCCACGATGGACGGCCGGACGAAGTTGCTGCCGCGGTCCAGTTCCCGTCGCACCGCCTCGATCACGCGTGGGTGGGCGTGGCCGAGGCTGACCGACCGCAGCCCGGAGCCGTACTCGACGTAGCGGTTGCCGTCGACGTCCCACACGTGGGCACCACGGCCGTGGCTGATGACGGGGGCCAGATCCTCGGGGTACTGGTCGTCGCCCTTGGCGTAGGTGTGCGCGCCCCCGGGGATCAGGGTGTGCAGGCGCTCGTTCGCCATCCGCGACCGGGGCAGGAGGAGCTCTTCGGTGGGTTCGGTGTCCACGCCGACCTCAACTCTCTTTCTGCTGCAGGACCTCGGCGAGGCTCGGCGCCTCCCGATCCCGCTTCGACATCGATGTGACCGCCAGCGGCCAGGGAATGCCGAGTTCCGGGTCGTCGAAGGCGATCGTCACGTCCTCGGCCGGATCGTGCGGGCGGTCGATCCGGTACGAGGTGTCGGCGGTCTCGGTCAGCGCCTGGAAGCCGTGCGCGCACCCCGCCGGGATGTACAGGGTCACCTGCGTCTCGCCGGACAGCTCGAAGGAGGCCACGTTGCGGTAGGTCGGCGAGTCCGTCCGCAGGTCCACCACGACGTCGAAGATCCTCCCGTACGAGCACCGCACCAGCTTGGCCTCGCCGGCGCCGGAGCGCAGGTGCAGGCCGCGCAGTACGCCCCGGACCGAACGGGACAGACTGTCCTGGACGAAGGCGTTCGGGTCGAGGCCCACCGAGCGGACCACGTCCGCGTCGAAGGTGCGGCAGAAGGAGCCGCGCTCGTCGGCGTACGGCGTCGGCTCGAACAGGTAGGCGCCGGCGATCGCCGGGACTTCGGTCGCTTTCACGGACTCTCCTGACGGGCGTGGGCGTGGGCGGAGCGGTCGTGGCCGGTCGCCGGGAACAGCGCCTCGGTCAAGGCGGTGAACTGGTGCTCGATTTGACGGGCGGCGACCTGGTTCCGCTCGGTGAGGGTCCGCCGTAGCTCCGCCGATCTCTTCTCCAGCGCCCGGAACTGCTCGTACAGCAGGTCGGCGTCGACCTCGCGAGCCGGGTGGCAGTACGCGGCCAGCCCCATCCGGGCCATGAGCGCGTCGCTCTTCGCCGCATAGCTGAGCGCCAGCGTCGGCGTGCCGACCTTCAGCGCGCAGACCAGGTTGTGGTATCGGGTCGCCACCACGGTGTCGGCGGCCGCCGTCTCCTTCATCAGGTCGGCCAGCGAGGTTGCCTCGGCAGTGGTGACCAGCGGTGAGTCCACCGCGTCGAGGATCGTGGCGGCCACCGGCGCATCGCACTCGTCGCCGGTGAGCAGCCGGACCGGCCTGCCGTCCTCGACCAGTGCGCGGACGAAGCGAGTCGTCCCGTCGAGGTAGCGCCGGTGGATCTCCTCGGCCCGGGCGCGGTCGTCGTCGCCGCCGTGGAAGTCCATGACGCCGACGCAGACCAGGCCCGGCGGGTCCGAAGGAGTGTTCGCAGGCGGCATCGGCAGGGCGAAGGCGAGGTCCGGGTAGACCTCGTCGCGCGCGGTGTCCACGCCCATCGCCCGCATCGCGTCGAGGGACAGGGGGTCCCGGTACGACCGGTAGGCGGCCAGCCGCGCCGACCAGCGCACCAGGGTCCGGGTCGGCAGGTTGCCGATCGCGGCGGCGCCGACGCCGACCAGCGCGACCCGGGCTCCGAACAACCGACCGGTCGCGCAGAGCAGGAACAGCGCGTACGGGAAGCCCCACGGCCGCAGCGGCAGCGTGGCCTCCAGGACGCCCATGCCCGGCACGATCACCACGTCGTGCCGGCGTACCCAGGCGGCGGTGCGGAAGGCGTCGACGAGTTTGCCCAGCCCCTTCCCCGCGATCGCGCCCGCGCGCGACGCGGTCCGGTACTCGCCGCGGTACCAGTGCAGCCGCGTCGCGAGGATCCCGTACCGGGCCGCGACGACCTCGGGTCCGCCGCACAGCGCGTCCACGACCGCCTCCGGGTGCTCGGCGCGGAGGTACCCGAGCACGGCCTCCAGCGACCCGTCGTTGCCGAGGTTGCCGGAGCCGAGCAGGCCGAACACCCCGACCCGCACCGGAGCCCCGTTCACGGACCTCATGCCTGCCTGCCCTCACGGCCGGCGACGAGGGCGTCGACGGAGACGGTGAGCCGGGCCGGGTCGACCGGGGCACGGTCCTCGACCCGCTCGCCGGCGCCCGGCCGGACCCGGCTGGTCATCCACGAGGCCAGGTGGCGGTAGCACGCGCGGCGGTCGGCGGGGGACAACGGCGCCCGCCGGATCGCCGAGACGAAGCCCCAGACGTACTCGGCGAGCAGCCGGGGCGTCGGGTGCAGGGGGCCTGCCCGGCGCGGGTCCAGGTTGGCGCAGCGGGAGCGCTTGGACGGGTTCGCCCGCTCGGCGCGCGTGGGGTGGTCGCGGCGGAAGTACAACAGCTCCGGCACCTGGTGGAAGGGGCCGTGCAGGGTGATCTCGGCGACGAACGTGCGGTCCGCGTGGTGGTAGCTGTCGTGCGGCTTCACCCGGCGCAGCACGTCGGCCCGCATCACCCCGTAGAAGTCGTCGCCGCCGGGCTCGAACAGCAGGCTGCGGAAGCGCTCCGGCGCGTGCGGTGAGTCGGTGGCGAGCCCGTACTCGTAGGGGACCTTCACCTTGCCGTCGCCGTCGATGACCGCCTGGCCGCTGTGCGCGAGGATCACCTCCGGGCGTTCGTCCAGCGCCTGGACGCAGCGCAGCAGCAGGTCCCGGGCGTACAGGTCGTCGTGCGAGGCCCACTTGAACAGCTCGCCGCGGCACTCGGTGAACACGTGGTTGTGGTTCGGTGCGGCGCCGATGTTGCGGGACAGCCGGAGGTACCGGATGCGCGAGTCCTTCTCGGCGTACCGGCGGCAGATGTCCTGGGTGCCGTCGGTCGAGGCGTTGTCGGAGATGACCAGCTCGAAGTCCTCGTAGGTCTGGCCGAGGAGTGCGTCGAGCGATTCGGCCAGGTACTCCTCGCCGTTGTACACGGGCAGGCCGATGCTCAGCCGGGGATGGGCGGTCATGACGTCCTCACTTCGGGAATGGAGTCCTTCCGGCGCTCGCGCAGGGCGGAGCGCAGCTGCAGCCACCACGCGGCCGAGCCGGCGAGGGTCGCGGAGGCGACACCCCAGGCCGAGCCGACCGTGCCGGCCGCGGCGGCCCCGCCGAGCCCGCCGACGACATAGCAGGCGGAGGCGAACAGCTGGCAGCGCAGGCTGCGCCGGGCTGCGGCGAGGGCCCGCAGCCCGGCCGCCGCGCCGGTGCCGAGGCCGGCGCCCGCGACGCCGAGGGTGACCGGCACGATGAGCTGTGAGGCGGATTGCCATACGTCGCCGAGCACGAACTCCCCGAGCCGGTCCGGAACCAGGAGAAGTGCCCCGCCCCACAGCAGCGCGGCGACGGCCTGCCCGCCGCCCAGCAGGAGGCAGAACTTCCCCAGCCGCCGCGGGGCCTGCCGCAGCACCCGTGCCGCCTCCGCGACGGTGACCAGCGAGAGACCCATCAGCACGGCGAGGAACGGGCCGAGCAGGAGTTCGGCGCCCCGGACCGCACCCACCGCGCCGACCCCGACGATCGCGCCGAGCCCGTACGCCCGCAGCTGGCTCGCGCCGCTGAGGCTGACGTTCTCGACCAGGTACCGGTAGCCGAGGTCGCGTTGCTCGCGAAGCCACGCGCGCGCCTCGGTCATCCGGGGCCGGACGCCGGACTGGAGGTAGCCGTACCCCGCGGCCACCGTGGCGGATGCGCCCCAGGCGAGCACGAAAGCGGCCACGCTGCCCACGCGGGCCGCCACGACCATGGCCGGGACGAGCGCGACGCCCCACACGAGGTCGTTGAAGAACGCCTTCCGACCGGTGCCGGCGGCGAAGAACGAGTACCGCCAGGCGTCCTGCAGCAGCAGTCCCGGCAGCATGACGCCGAGGCAGGCGAACGCGGGCCCCACGCGGCCGCCGAGAGCGAGGCCGGCCACCAGACACGCCGCGCCGATGACGGCGCCGACGCCGAGCGCGGTACCCGACGACCGGGCCACCGCCCCGCGCCAGGAAGCGTCCGACACACCGCTGAAGCGCACCACGAGCGGATCGGTGGCCAGGCCGCGGGAGACGTTGAGCACCACGCCGTACGTCACCCAGGCGAGGCCGAACACGCCGAAGGCGGTCACCCCCAGCGAGCGCGCCACGTAGATGCCCACCGCGAAGTTGCTGATGCTGGAGGCCGCCTGGTCGGCCAGTCCCCAGGACAGCCGGCCGACGAAGGCCCGCCGGGCGGATCCGGCCGGTGCCTTCGTCGTCTTCTCCTCCTCGGTGGTCATCGGCGTCATACCTTGATCAGTCCGGCGCCGTGCAGGGCGTCGGCCGCGGCGGCGACGGTGTCGAAGGGCAGCCCGGACCGCTCGGCGACGTCCAGCAGTCCGTGCTCGCCGTCGGAGAGGCTGAGCACCCAGAGCATGGCCATCTGGGCCTGCTTCGCGTCGCTGCGGCCGCCGAGCGAGTCGTACAGCCCGCGCTGGCCCAGCTGTGGCTCGCCGTACGGGCTGAGGTTGACGTACCGCCGGTTGCCGTCCAGCACGGTGAACGCCTCGCGGCACAGGGCGAGCGTGTCCGCCATCGCCTCCGGGGAGACGAAGGCCGGGT
Organism: Streptomyces europaeiscabiei; assembly: GCF_036346855.1. Lineage (NCBI taxonomy): Bacteria > Bacillati > Actinomycetota > Actinomycetes > Kitasatosporales > Streptomycetaceae > Streptomyces > Streptomyces europaeiscabiei. Next base: position 203,325 of record NZ_CP107841.1, on the reverse strand, counting down.
TGTCCGCCGAGGTGTGGTACTCGGGGTAGCCGGCGTAGGGGGTCCGGCTGAGCGAGCCCACGCCGAGATCGAACCCGGGCGAGCAGAACTGCCGCTCGTCGTAGCCGTACGGGGTGAACTCGGTGACGTGGTGCGGGCGTTCGGAGGCGGCCAGCACGTGCCGCATCACCCGGTCGATCTCCGCGTCGCCGCGCCTGCTCTGCTTGTACGTCAGCCGGCCCGGGTCACCGGCGCAGGCCAGCACCAGCCCGTGCTTGACCTGTTCGATCCGCTCCGCGTTGCGGGCCAGCCAGGTGATCGCCCCGATGGTGCCGGGCGCGAAGATGAACCGGTAGGTGTAGTACGGCGTCCGCTCCGCCAGCGCCCGGGCCAGGAACGTCGCCACCACGATGCCGGCCAGGTTGTCGTTGGCCAGGGACGGGTGGCAGACGTGGCAGGAGACGATCACCTCGTCGGCGACCTGCCCGGAGACCACGTGCTCGGCGTAGGTGAGGTGCCCGTCGGCGAGGGTGGAGTCGATGAGCACCTCGTACTCGCCGTCCGGCAGCGCGTCCAAGGTCTCCTGAGCAAGGCAGAACCCCCATTCCGGCTTGTAGTAGCTGGTGCGGTACGGCACCCAGGACGGGTGGTCCGGCAGGGTGTGCAGATGCGCACGCAGCTCGGACAGCGGCATCGTCGCCGACACCGGCACGCTGTAGCCGAGCACGTGCAGGCTGGACGCGGCGAAGTCGACGACCCGGTTGCCGGCGCTGTCGGCGACGTACGCGTCCCGGATGTTCCACTCCTGCGGCACCGTCCAGTCGAGCACCTGGGTTCCGGTCGGCACCTCGTGCACCCGCAGCGGGAGGTACTCGCCGACGATGTCCAGGGTGGCGCGCACACCGTCGCCGGTGATGCTCCGGCACAGCGGGTACAACCGCTCCACCAGCGCGTGCATCTCCTCGCCGACCGCGGTCATCGGCGCCACCGCAGGGTGTCGTCGACGGCGCCGGCGTCGGACGCCGCGCGCAGCACGGCGAGCCGGGTGAAGCGCTGCTCGAAGTTCTCCCGGGTCAGCCCGTGTTCGCGGTAGGCGTCGGCGAGTTCGAGCGCGCCCTGCTTGACCGTCCACTCGCAGTCGAAGCCGGGGATCGCGGCGCGGAACCGGGAGAAGTCCACCCGGTAGGACCGCGGATCGGCGCCGTTCTCCCCGGTGATCCTCACCTTCGCGCCGGACACCGCCTCGGCGACCTGCTCGGCGATCTCGGCGACCGTGACGTTGTTGGTCTCGCTGCCGATGTTGAACGCCCGGTCGTGCACCGCTTCCCGCGGCGCGGTCAGCGCGGCCGCGAAGGCCCGTGCGATGTCGGCGGCGTGCACCAGCGGGCGCCAGGGGGTGCCGTCGGAGAGCACCAGGACTTCGCCGGACAGAAGGGCGTGTCCCACCAGGTTGTTCAGTACGATGTCGGCGCGCAGCCGGGGGGAGTGGCCGAAGGCGGTGGCGTTGCGCATGAACACCGGGCTGAAGTCGCCGTCGGCCAGCGCGTGCAGGTCGTCCTCCACCCGCACCTTGGACTCCGCGTACGGCGTCACCGGCCGCAGCGGGGCGTCCTCGGCCACCAGGTCGTCACCGCCGGCGGCGCCGTAGACCGAGCACGTCGACGCGTACAGGAAGCGCCGCACTCCGGCGTCGCGGGCCAGCCGGGCCAGCCGCACGGACGCGTGGTGGTTGATGTCGTAGGTGAGGTCCGGCGCCAGCGAACCCAGCGGGTCGTTGGACAGGGCGGCCAGGTGGATCACGGCGTCCACCCCGGCCACGTGTTCGGCCGTGACGTCGCGCAGGTCCACTTGATGTCCGGGCGGGTCCGCGGGCGGCGGGCCGAGGACGCAGTCGGCGAACAGGCCGGCGTCCAGCCCGACGACCTCGTGCCCGGCGTCCGCGAGGACGGGGGCCATCACCGTGCCCAGGTAGCCCTGGTGTCCGGTCAGCAGTACGCGCACAGTTCATTCCCCCAGGTCGAGAGTGAGTTTGGTGACGGCGAACGCCTCGGCGTAACGCGCGTGGCATTCGATGCCACGGATCCGGGCCAGCCCGAGGAAGGCCTCCCGGTCGTACCAGGGCCGGTGCCGCTGCGAGGGATAGTGCTCCTGCAGCAGCCGCACCTTGTGTTCGGCGGTCTCCGGTGACAGCGGCTGGTACGCCGCCGGACGGCCGAGATCGCCGTCCCACTTGACGATCTCGTAGCCGAGCACGAGGTGGTCGCGGAACGCGGTGCGCACCAGCTTCGCCAGGCCGCGGTGATCCTGGTGCGCGTCGTCGGTGCGCGGGGCCAGCACGAGATCCGGCTCGGTCTGCCCGCGCAGTTCCTCGACCGCGTCCTTGGCCTCGCCCCAGTGCGCGGGCATCCGGCCGTCCGGCAGCTTGAGCACGGTCAGCCGCAGATCGGCGCCCGGACAGAAGGCGGCGAGCGCGGCCTGTTCCTCCTGCTCCCGCTCGCTGCCACCACCGGAGAGCACCAGCGCGTCGACGCGGACACCCGGCCGCGCCAGGCACAGCGTCAGCAGCGTGCCGCCGGCGCCGATGGCGATGTCGTCGCAGTGCGCGCCCACCGCGACGATCCGGTCCAGGGGCCCGGCCCCGAGCCGGATCACGCCCTCGCTCCGGAGCCGTCCCGGCTGCCGGTCGCACCCTGGAGACCAGCCGCCACGCCGTCCCGTTCCCACACGGCCCACGGGCGCTCGCCCCGGGCGTAGGCGTCGTCGAGCGCGGCCCGCTCCTTCACCGTGTCGGTCGGCTTCCAGAAGCCGCGGTGCTGGTGCGCCACCAGCCGGCCCCGCTTGGCCAGTTGGGCGCAGCCGTCGGCGACCAGGTCCCCGCCCTCCGGGATGTGGTCGAAGACCTCCTGGCGGAGCACGAAGTAGCCGCCGTTCTCCCACAGCGGCATGTCGCTCACCGCGGTGATACCCCCCACCAGGCCGTCGTCGCCCAGATCCACGCAGTGGAACGAGGACTGCGGCGGCACCACCATCATCGACGCACCGGCGTCGCGCCGGGCGAACTTGTCGATCATCTCCGGCAGCGGGGCATCGGTGAGCACGTCGGCGTAGTTGGCGAGGAACATCTCGTCGCCGTCCAGGTGGTGCCGCACCCGGCGCAGCCGCTCCCCGATCGGCGACTCGATGCCGGTCTGCGCGAACGTGATCGTCCAGGAGGCGATGTCGGTGGACAGCAGCTCGGTCCGCCCGCCCCGCAGCACGAAGTCGTTGGACGTCGTCTCCTCGTAGTTGAGGAAGAAGTCCTTGATGTGGTGAGCCCCGTACCCGAGACACAGGATGAACTCCGTGTGCCCGAAGTACGCGTAGTAGCGCATGACATGCCAGATCAGCGGCCGAGGGCCGACCATCGCCATCGGCTTGGGCACGTCGTCGGAGGCTCCGCTGCGCATCCGCAGGCCATAGCCGCCGCAGAACAGTACGACCTTCATGCCTTGACCTCGACAATGCTCAGTTCCGGTATCGGAAAGACCAGTCGGCCGCCCCAGGCGTGCACGAAGGACAGCTGCTCGACCAGTTCGGCCCGCAGATTCCACGGCAGGACGAGGACGTAGTCCGGTTCGTCGGCGGCTATCTGCTCGGGCGGCAGGATCGGGATGCGGGTACCCGGGGTGAACCTGCCGTGCTTGTAGGGGTTGCGGTCGACCGTGTACGGGAGCAGGTCGGGCCGGATGCCGCAGTGGTTGAGCAGGGTGTTGCCCTTGCCCGGGGCGCCGTAGCCGACGACCGTCTCGCCGCGCTCGGCCGCCTCGATGAGGAACCGCAGCAGGTCCCGCCGCACCTTGGCCACCCGGGCGGAGAACTCGGTGTACCCGGACAGCTCCTGCAGTCCTGCGGCCTTCTCCCGGTCCAGCACGTCGGCCACCCGCCGGGCCGGCTCGCCGGCCACCTCGGCCGGGCGGGCCCACAGCCGGATGGAGCCGCCGTGCGTGGGCAGCAGCTCGACGTCCACGAGCGCGAGTCCACCGCTGGCCAGCGCCCGGATCGCGGACGCGACCGTGTAGTACTGGAAGTGCTCGTGGTAGATCGTGTCGTACTGGTTCTCCTCGATCAGGGTCAGCAGGTGCTGCACCTCGATGGAGACCCAGCCGTCGTCGGCCACCAGGGCGCGCAGCCCCCGGGTGAACCCGACGACGTCGGGGATGTGCGCGTACACGTTGTTGGCCACGACCAGGTCCGCCGGGCCGTGCTCGGCGCGGACGTCGGCGCCGGTGGTCGGGTCAAGGAACTCCGTGAGCGTGGGCACACCCGCGTTCCGTGCCGCGGCGCCGACGTTCACCGAGGGCTCGATGCCGAGGCAGCGGATCCCCCGGTCCACCACGTGCCTCAGCAGGTACCCGTCGTTGCTCGCGACCTCGACCACGAAGGCGTCGGGGCCGAGCCCCACCCGCTCCACGGCGTCGGCGACGAACGTGCGCGCGTGCTCCACCCAGGAGGTCGAGAAGGAGGAGAAGTAGGCGTACTCCTTGAACGTCTCCTCCGGCGTGATCAGCGGAGGGATCTGCGCGAGCCAGCAGTCGGTGCAGACCCGCAGGTGCAGCGGGTACGCCGGCTCCGGCAGGTCCAGTTGGTCCGCGGCGAGAAAGCTCTCACACGGCGGGGTCGCCCCCAGATCGACGACGCTCGCCAGCGCCCCCGAGCCGCAGAGTCGGCATCGTGTCATCTACTGCCCCCATCCCGCTCGCGCGAGTGCCCCCGCCGCGAGCCAGTGCTGTTGTCCCCTGCCGACGGCGGGCTGTCCCCGCCGCCGGACCGACCCGCGATCGCGGTGCGGTACTCCTCCAGCAGGTGCTCCAGCCCGACGGCCGGGCTGAAGTCCCGCTCGTATCGGCGCCGGGCCGCCTGGCCCATCTCCCGGTTGCGGACCACCCCGTCCGTGATCCGGCGCAGGCACGACGCGAGCGAGGCGGGCTCACCCGGCCGGTGCAGCAGCCCGGTCACCCCGTCCTCGACGAGTTCCACGAAGGCGCCGTGACCGGCGGCGACGACCGGGACCCCCGCCGCCATCGCCTCCACGACCACCAGGCCGAACGCCTCCAGCCATGTCGAGGGAGCCACCACGGCGACCGACCGCGCGACGGCCTTCCGGCACTCCGCCGTGTCATAGAGGCCGACGTAGCGGACGTCGTCCCGGCCCGCCGCCCAGGCGGTCACCTCCGGCTCCAGCGGCCCCGTACCGGCGATCACGAGCGGGACGCCCACCCCGCCGTCGGCGGCGAGTTCGTCCCACGCGGCCATGAGCAGCCGCACGCCCTTGGCCTCCGCGAGCCGGCCGAGGTAGAGCAGGTGCTCGCCGGTGCCCGAGCGGCAGGCGCCCGGGTCGGGCACGAAGTTGTGCTTCACCGCCAGCCGCTCGGCCGGCATCCCCGACCGCACCAGCACCTCGCGCTGCGCCGCGGAGATGCAGAAGAACCGCTCCACGCCGGACCACCACCGCCGCCGGTTGACCGACAGGCTGACCGCGAGCGGCACCGTCGCGAGCTTGGAGTTGCGGTAGCAGCCGTGCCGGACGGCGGGCAGCGGCGCGGACCCGACGCACTCGGTGCACGGCCGGCCGTCCCGCTGCAGCGTGCCGGGCGGGCAGACCTGGGTGTAGTTGTGCAGCGTGGCGACGGCGGGCACGCCGACGTCGGCGCAGGCGGCCAGCACCGCCGGCGACAGGAGCGGGAAGACGTTGTGGACGTGCACCACGTCCGGCCGCTCGCGGCGAAGCCGGCCGGCGAGCTCCCTGCGGACCCCCGGGTTCCACGGCACCAGCAGCGGTAGCGCCGCCTTGCCCAGCAGGGACCGGGCGGCGATGTCGTCGCTGCGCCGCTCGAACACCTCGACCCGGTGGCCGGCCCCGCGCAGCAGCGCCACCTCCTGGTCGACGACCTTGTTCTCCCCGCTCGGCTGCGCCGAGGCGTAGCGGTTGTGCACCACGAGGACGTGCATGCTCAGTTCACCTCCGATCTTCGGGCCCATCGCGGGACGGGCCGTCGAGGGACATCGGGCGTCGAGGGGGCGGTGGCCTCGGCCGGTGCCGTCAGCAGCGAGGCGGCCACGGCCAGATGCAGCAGATACGGGGAGGCGTCGCCGAGCCCGGCCTCGGTGTACGACGCGATCGCGCAGTAGCTGATCAGGAAGAGCGCGCAGGCCCTCGACAGCGACGGTGGCCGCAGCAACGCGACGCCGCCCAGCACGATGATGATCGCCGCCACCAGGGCGACGCCGGTCACCCCCTGCTCGTGGTAGACGGCCAGCCAGCTGTTGTCGATCGGCAGTCCGCCGAACGACTTGTCGCCCAGGCCCGCGCCGAACAGGTACTCCGAGGTCGTCCGGGGTGCTGCCAGCAGGGCGTCCCAGACCTTGGCCCGACCCGTGAGGCTGGTGAAGTTCTCCTGGCTCTGTCCGCGCAGGAACCACGCCTGCAGCGCGGAGCCGAACCCCACCGCGGCCACGGCGGCGCACAGGACCGCCCAGGCGAAGAACCGGCGGGCGGCGGCGCTGGTCAGGAAGAGCGAGCCGATCGCCAGCACCAGCCCGATGAGCAGGCCGAGCGTGGCCGTGCGGGTGTGGGTCAGCGCGAGCAGGACGAGTGCCGGCACGATGACCACCGCCGCGCTGCGCCAGTCGGTCCGGCGGCCCAGCAGGAGCAGCACGGCAAGCCCGATGATGACCGCGGCGTACTGCCCGATCTGCGGCGGGGTGAGCGGCCACAACGCGCCGACCAGCCGCCCGCCGTACAGCTCGGGCAGGGCGGCGCCCGGTGAGATGACAGCGCCGGCGGCCACCGAACCGAGGACCACGAAATACATCCGGATGTGGAGCCGGACGAAGGTCAGGCCGCCGTCCCACCAGCGGCTGAGCAGCCACAGCGTGCCGACGAAGAGAGCCAGCCGGGCGCAGCGGAACACCGCACCGAACCCGGACTCCAGGTCCGCGCTGGAGATCACGCTCGGCACCAGGAGCAGGGTGAGCAGGAACACGAAGGCACTGGCCCGGATGCGCAGCCGGGTATTGACCGTGAGCGCCAGCGTGAACGCGGCGACCAGCGCGCCCATGGTGACCATCTGGATGAGGGAGCGGGGCAGCGGGACGATGGTCTTCGCCCCGGCGGAGCCGAGCGTGTTGAGGACCAGCAACCCCCAGCTCGTCCCGACGATCTTCGACGTGCGGTCCGTGTGCTCCGGGCTCATCTCAACCACCGTCCCGTGCGCGGAAGGTGCTGCCCACGTCCTGCCGGTACGGCGCACCCTGCCACTGGCCGGAGTCGAGTATCCGGCTCGGGTCGTGGGCGACGAACTTCCATGGCCCGAGATAGACGTTGTCGTGCCAGCGGTTGTGCTGCTTGCGGGTGATCGCCTCGGCCACGCGCTCTCCCTGGTACGGCGACCAGTCCGGATAGGTGCCGTAGTTGGCCAGCACGGCCATGCGGTCGCACCTCACCGTGCACTCGACGACGGACTTGTCCAGCACGAAGCGGTTGCCGTGGATGTCCACCCGCTGGGTCTTCCACCGGCAGTCGGCGTAGAGCGGTGCGGCGGCGATCGCCGGCTGCGCGCAGCGGTCGATCTTCTTCACCAGCAATGTGCAGTCACCGGACGAGGTGTTGGCCGGGCTGTTGCAGAACCGGTCGGCGTTTTCCCACAGGGTGATCCCGGACCAGTTGTTCTCCAGCACGTTCCGGTAGATCTCGATCTTGTCCGTGCGGGCTCGGACGCGTGGTTCGCCGCCGGACTCGGACAGGTAGATGGTCGCGAACGGGAAGTTGTCGCCGCGATCGGCGTACTTGCGGCCCTCGACCCAGTTGTTGCGCCGGATCGTGTTCTTCCGGACGACCGCGTTGTAGCTGGTCTCGTAGATCAGTGCGGCTCCGTCGTTGTCCTCGAGCACGTTGTCCTCGATGAGGAAGTCATTGTTGTTGGTGTCCGCCCACAACCCGGTCCCGCGGTTGTCGTGCACCCAGTTGCCGCGTATGTCGGCGCCGTCGACGGCCCAGAACTTGATGCCTCCGGTGCAGCCGCAGCCCGGCCGCCGCCGCTCCCAGTCGCCCTTGTTGTTGCCCACGATCTCGTTGCCCTCGACCACCAGGCCGGTGATACGGCCATTGGCCTTGTACGCGTTCATGCCGTACTGGCCGTTGCCGCGCAGGCAGTTGCCGCGGACCTGCTGGCGGGCGCCGGCCATCAGCGCGGCGCCGGAGTTGTTCTGGATCGTCGCGTGCTCGATCACCCACCCGTCGGCCGAGTCATGGTTGACCACGCCCTCGTCATGCGGAGCGACGAACCCCTGCACGGTCAGGTGGCGGATGGTGACGTCGTCGGCGGTGCCGCCGAACGCGTACTGGTTGGTCTTCCGGCCGTCGAGCACCGCGCCCGGCGCGCCCAGGTAGCTGTTGCCCTCCTTGGGGAGGACCTGGGCGTAGCGGTTACGGTCGAGTCTGTGCTTGCCCGGTCGAAGCCAGAACGTGGTGTGCGGGGGATTGCTCCTGGTCTTCGCGGCCAGGTCGCCGGCCACGGCGGGGTCGACCGTCACGGCGCCCGCCGGCGCCTTCGCCGGCCCGGCCGCGGGCTCGGCGCACACCCGGGCCACGGACGTGGACGGCGCGGCGGTCGGCTTCGGCCGCGGCGTCGGCGTGCTCTCACAGCCGGTCGCCGCCAGCAGGGCCAGCGCCAGCGGTGCCGCCGGCCACGCCCAGTGCCGCCACTTGATCCCCAAGCGTCCTCCCTAGCCGCGGAACCTGAGTACGGTGGTGAACCCCTGCGTGCCGTCGGCGAAGCCGGTGCCGACCAGCGTGGTGGTGGGTTCCTTGCGCCCGAAGCCGGCGGAGAACCAGCCCAGCGGCGGGTCGCTCTCGCCGCGATGCGCCCGCCAGCTCAACTGCGCGGGCAGGTCGAGCGCTGCGGAGCGGTCCTCGCCGTCCCGGGTCCAGGTGAGCAGCGCCCGGCTCCCCACCAGGTCCACGGCGATCGCCGGGCCGAGGTGGAACGCCAGGTGCACGGCCCGGCGCGGACCGCGCACCTCGTCGACCACCCTCAGCTCCTGGCTCGCGGCGGTCAGCTCCACCCGGCGGCGGTGCACGGAGGGCTGGTAGCCGTCGTGCTCGGCGCACCAGAGGGACGTCTCCCCGCCGGAGGCGTCGGAGGTGTCCGCGACCAGGACGCGGCTGCGGGCATGCCGGGTCCACAGGAACGGGCCGCCGGAGACGGACTGGTCGGCGCCGTCCAGTCGCAGGGTGTTGTGGCCGAGGGTCGACCGGAAGTACCGCCGCCACTCGGGCTGTCCGTGGTAGCAGTACGTCCCCGGGTCGGCGAGCACGTCGACCCCGTCGTGCCGGACCTCCACGGACAGCGCGTCCGCGTGAGCGTGCGCGGCGATGGACAGGAACCCGTGCGGGCCACCGTCGCAGCGGCACCAGATCTTCTCCGGACCGCGCAGGATGGTCATCCCCGCATCGGCGAAATGGGCCGGTCGGCTCGCCGGGCGGGACACGGCCGATGCGGTCCCGTCATGGGGGTACGGCCGGATGAGCGCGGCCAGCAGCGGGGTGCGGACATCGGTGCCGGTCACCGTCGGCCACCAGGCGAGCCGGCCGAAGACTGCGTCCCCGGTGGTCAGCAGCGAGGCCCAGCGGTCGGTGCCCGCACCGTCCACGACCAGACCGTGCCCGTCGTCCGCGTCACCCTGGCGCGGTGGCCGTAGCCGGTTGTCCACGACGGCCGCGAGCGCGTCGGTCATCCGCAGCAGCACCAGCCGGATCGACGGAGGGACCGGCACGTCGGCGGCATCCGCCTCGGCCACTGCGGCCAGGCCCAGCTCCAGCACCAGTCCGTGATACTCCGTGGCCAGCTCGCGGTTGAGGCCGGAGGGGAAGGTGTTGCCGCGCAGTTGCCGCTCCAGCGACCGCAGCGCGTCGGCCCGCCAGCGCCCCGAGGAGGGGAACCACCCGAAGGCGCAGGCCGCGGCGAACTGCCCGGCGGCCTCGGCGACGACGTGGTTGTTCGCCGAGGACCCCCGGCTGGGGAAGGCGGCCAGCCAGCGCTGGTGGTGCCAGATCTGCCGGTGCGCCACCGGGTTGCCCTCGAACAGATCGGCCGCGCCCGGCCAGCCGTCGAGCAGCCGGCGGACCCACACCCAGGACAGCAGCCGGATCCCCAGCTCGATACCGCTGGTCCAGTGCACTCCGTGCAGCGGCGCGTTGGCCGCCCACCACGACCGCAGGTGCCCGGCCACCCGCTCGGCGTACCGCTCGTCCCCGGTGATCGCGTACGCGGCGGCGAGCACGGTGAGGTGGTGATGCCGGGACAGTTCCCAGATCTGCTTGATGTCCCCGACCAGATCCTCGTCGCGGTACGGCACGTCGAAGGCGTAGCCCCCCGGCGCCCGGCGCCCGGTCTTCGGGTCGTGGAACCAGTCAGGGTCGGCCAGGTCGTCGCGGTTCACCCCGAAAAACTCGGCGTGTCCGTCCATCAGCCGGTCCGCCTCGGCGACGAGACGTTTCGCGGCGTCCGGTGGCACCGCGGCGATCGTTCCCGCGGGCAGGACCGCGGTGAACCGGGCGCCGGTCACGCTCGGGCAGGTGGGCAGCGCCGACCGCCACCGCCGTCTGCGCACCGCGTCGCCGGCCCGGCCGCCGACCTCCCGCGGTCCCATCCGGGACAGCCGCCGCAGGTACCAGCCCGCGCTCATGGTCATCGCGCCGCCAACGTCACCGGCGCGCCACCGGCCAGGCCGGCCTGCACGGCGAGCGTGGCCGCCGTGGTGGCGACCAGCGACTCCAACGGCACCGGCATGGGCCCGCCGGTCCGCACGGCCTTGACGAACGCGGCCAGCTCGGCGGACTGGCCCTTGTCCCGGGCCTTGGGCAGCCGCGAACTGACCCACCGCTTGGAGCCGTACACGGAAGCACGGACGAAGTCGTCGAGCCGCAGCACCTTGCCGTCCGCGACGAGGTCCAGCGTCTCCTTGGGGAAGCCGGCCGCGCCGGTCGTGACGTAGCTGATGGTGGCGGTGGACCCGTCCGGATAGCGCAGCACGACCTGCAGGTCCTCGTTGCCGGACGGGGCGACCGCGTACACCGAGACCGGGTCGGCCTTGAGCAGCCAGCTCGCCGTGTCGATGAAGTGCCCGCCCTCGCCGGCGAACCGCGAGCCCTCGGTGCCCTGTTGGAGGTACCAGCTGCCGTGCTGCAGCCGGCCCGCGTTGACCAGGTAGCGCAGGCTCGCCGGACCGGTCCGGGCGCCGAACCGCTTCGCGGCCTCCTGCAGCAGCGGCGCGAACCGGCGGTTGAAGCCCACCTGCAGCCGGTCGTTGCCGGATTCCTCCACCGCCGCGAGCACACCGGCCAGCTCCTCCTCGGTGAGCGCCAGCGGCTTCTCCACGAACACCGTCTTGCCGGCCAGCAGCGCCTGCCGGGTCAGTTCGGCGTGCGAACTGTGCCGGGTGACGACGAACACCGCGTCGATGGACTTGTCGCCGAGTACGGCGTCGAGGTCGGTGGTCGCTTCGGCGAAGCCGAACTTGCGCTGCGCGTTGGCCGCGGACAGCGCCGTCGTGGTGACGACCGTGGACAACGTGACGCCTTCGCGCTGGGCCAGGTGCGGCAGCAGCATCGACGTCGCGTAGTTTCCCGCGCCGACGAACGCCAGCCGCACCGGCGCCTTGGCGGACCGGGCCGGGGTGGCCGCTCCGCCGCCGCGTCGCACCGCGGGCACGGCCACCACCGGGGCCTCCGCTTCCCCCGCCTCCTCTTTCTGCCCGGGGTACCGGAACAGCACGGCCACGGCCTTCAGGTCGCCGTCCTTCAGGCGCCGGTACGTCTCGACTGCGTCGTCGAAGTCGGAGATGTGGGAGACCAGAGGCTCCACGTCGACGCTGCCGCGGGCGAGGAGATCGAGGAAGCACGCCAGGTTGCGGCGCTCGGTCCAGCGTACGTAGCCGATCGGGTAGTCCCGTCCGTCGAGTTCGTACTCGGGGTCGTAGCGCCCGGGGCCGTACGAGCGGGAGAACCGGACGTCGAGCTCCTTCTCGTAGTACGCGTTCCACGGCAGGTCCAGGCGGCACTTGCCGATGTCGACGACCCGGCCGCGGTCCCGGCTCAGCCGGGCGGCCAGCTCGACGGGTTGGTTGCTGCCGCCGCCGGCGGCCAGGTACACCTGGTCCACGCCGTGACCGTCGGTGAGTTCGGCGACGGCGGTCGACACGGCCGCGGAGGCGGGATCGCCGCAGGCCGCCGCGCCCAGGCGCTCGGCGAGCTCGCAGCGCACCGGGTCGGGGTCGACCCCGACGACACGGACCCCCGAGGCGGCGAGGAGCTGCACCACCAGCTGTCCGATCAGCCCGAGGCCGATGACCAGTGCCACGTCGCCGAGTTGGGGCTCGCCGCGGCGCACGCCCTGCATCGCGATCGACCCGACGGTTCCGAAGGCCGCGTGCCGCGGCGCGAGGCCGTCCGGCACCCGGGCGTAGAGGTTCTTCGGCACCCAGTTCAGCTCGGCGTGCAGCGCGTGCTCGTTGCCGGCGCAGGCCACGAGGTCGCCGACCTTGACATCGTCGATCCCGGCGCCGACCTGCTCGACCACCCCGCACAGCGAGTAGCCCAGCGGCGTGTAGGAGTCCAGCTTGCCCATCACCTTGCGGTAGGTGGCGGGCACCCCGTTGGTGGCCACGCTCTGCACGACCTTGGCCACCTGGTCCGGCCGGGAACGGGCCTTGCCCAGCATCGACATGCCGGCCTCGGACACCTTCATGAGCTCGGTCCCCGTGGATATCAGCGAGTAGGCGCTGCGGACCAGCACACCGCCCGGCTTGCACCCCGGCACCGGCACGTCGATCAGTGCCAGCTCGCCACTCTTGTAATTCTGTACGACCTGTTTCACCCGAAGTCCTCTTGTCTCTACGCCGTCAAGGAGCGTTCTGGCCGGCCCCGGAGGTCGCGCCGCGATACCAGTACTCAAGGGTCAGCACGTGCCACAGATGCTTGGAGAAGTCCTGATGCCCGGCGGCGTCCTCGGCGACCATGCGCGCCAGGGCGTCGCGGCGCAGGAACCCGGAACGGACGAGCTCGCCGTCGTTCACCACCTCGCGCACCAGCGGTGCCAGATCCCGGCTCATCCAGGCCCGCAACGGGGCGCTGAACAGGCCCTTGGGCCGGTACACGATCTCCCGGGGCAGGACCGAGGCGGCGGCCTCCTTGAGGACGGCCTTGCCCTGCCGACCGACGATCTTGCGATCACCGGGCACGGCGAACGCCGCCTTCACCACCTCGACATCCACGTACGGCACCCGCACCTCGGTCGACGCGGCCATGCTCGACCGGTCCGTGTAGGCGAGGTTCAGACCCGGCAGGAACATCCGGGCGTCGCCCAGGCACATGCGGTTGACGAAGTCGTCGAGGTCGTTGTCCTGGTAGATGTCCGCATGCTCGGTCAGCACGTCGTCGACCGTCCCGGCCAGGTCCGGATCGACCAGGGCGAGCAGCTCGTCCTGGTCGTACATGGTGTAGCTGCGCCGGAACGCGGTCTCCTCCGGCAGATCGGCGAAGGAGAGGAAGCGCTTCGCGAAGCGCACCGACCGGTATCCCCGGCGGGCCGAGGCGACCGGCAGCCGCTCCACCGCCCTGGACAGGCCGCGCCGCAGGGGCCGTGGGACGCGCTGGTAGCGCAGCGCGAGCAGATTGGCCAGGTGCTTGCGGTAACCGGCGAACAACTCGTCGGCACCCATCCCCGAGAGCATCACCTTCACCCCGGCCTCCCGGGCGGCCGAGCAGATCAGGAACGTGTTGATCGAGGCGGGGTCGCCGATCGGCTCGTCCAGGTGGTACGTCATCTGCGGCAGCAGGTCGAGCACGTTCGGAGCGATCTCGATCTCGTGCAGGTCGACGCCGAACCGCTCGGCCACCTGCCGGGCATAGCGCAGATCGTCCGGCATCGCCTCGAACCTGGCGTCCTCGGCGCGGAACCCGATCGTGTAGGCAGAGATCCCGGGTTGGTGGCGGGCTGCCAGCGCGGTCAGGTAGCTGGAGTCGAGACCGCCGGAGAGGAAGGTCGCCACGGGCACGTCGGAGAGCATGTGCTGCCGAGTCGACTCCTCGACGATGGCGGCCACGTCCGGCTGCTCGCCGGCCAGGGCCCGCTCCCGGCCCTCGGCGGCGACGTCCTTCAGGTGCCAGTACCGGCCACGCTCCACCCGGCCGTCGGGCCGGCATCGCAGCCAGCTCCCCGGCGGCAGTTTCTCCGCCTCGCGGAACGCGCACCGTGAGTCCGGCACCCAGTAGTACAGCAGCGAGGCCACCAGCGCCGCGTGGTCCACCTGCAGCGACCCGCCGGTCACGGCGGCGAGCGCCTTGAGTTCGGAGGCGAACACCAGACCCTCGCCGCGCCGGAGCAGGAACAGCGGCTTGATGCCGAGCTGGTCGCGGGCGAGTACCAGGTCACCGGTTCGCTCGTCGAAGATCCCGAACGCGAACATGCCGCGCAGCCGGGGCAGACAGTCCGTGCCCCAGCGCCGCCAGGCCTCCAGCAGCACCTCGGTGTCGGAGGTACCGCGGAAGCGCACCCCGGCCGCCGCCAGCTCGGCACGCAGCTCGGGCGCGTTGTACAGCTCGCCGTTGTACGTCAGGACGAGGCCGCCCGAGACCATCGGCTGGGCGCCGGTCTCGGACAGGTCGATGATGGCCAGCCGGCGGTGCCCGAGGTGCACTTCGCCGTCACCGACGGAGTGGCTGTACCGGCCCGCCCCGTCCGGACCGCGGTGGGCGAGGGTATCGGTGAGCCGGTCGGTCACGACCTTCCCGTCCGGCCATCGGTAGGTGCCTGCGATGCCACACATGTCCTACCGCGCCTCCTGGTCGCTGTCCGGGACCCGGTCCGCCCACAACGGCAGCCGTTCCTTGCGCCGCCGGCCCGTCCCGTTCTGCCGGGCCAGCCGCTCGTTCTGGCCGCGCAGCGCGGTGTGCGGCCCGTCCCACAGCGTGCCGTCGGTCCGGTCACGCGGATCGGGGTCGATCAGCACCACACCGATCACCGGAATGCGCTGGTCCGCGAGCTGCCGTGCCACGGTGTGCAGCCACGCGGCGCCGGCGTGCCCGGCACGCACGACGAGCACGGTCTGAGTGCCGAGGTACGGGAGGTCGGTCCACACCGTGCCGGGCGCCACCGAGCCGACGCCGAGCGGGCGCTCCTCCTGCGACACGGACGCGGCACGCTCACCGCTGACCACGGTCGGGCCTCCCGGCTTCGGGCGGCGGCCTGAGAGCTGCGGGCCGGGCAGACCGTCGATGATGACCACGGGCCCGTCCGCCGCCAGTGCCGCGGCGAGGTCCAGGGCGATCACGCTCGCGCTGCGCGCACAGCCCAGTTCCAGCAGCGACACCGGGTCCGCGGAGCCGCGCACGGTGCGGGCCAGGGACGCGGTGAGCCGTTCGCGTGCGGCCCGGACCCGTCGACGCCGCCACGGTTTGGCCGGCCGGCGGGGCAGCTCCGCGATGACCGAGGCGCCGAGGTTCGCCGCGATGTCCCGGCGCAGCACGGGACGGTCCGCCACCACCGTGCCGACCGCGGCCACCGCGAGCCCGAGGGCGAGCCCGAGGACGAGCCCGATCGCGCCGTTGGTGGCGGCGGTCCTGGGCAGGGAGTGCCGTACCGCGCGGGGTGCGTCCACGATCTGTGTGCCGGCGACGAGCTGGGGCGTGCCGATGCGCGCCTCCGCCGCGCGCTGGTCGAAGTCGGAGATCCGCGAGGTGAGTTCGGCCCGGCGGGCGAAGAGCGACTCCATGTCCGCCGACGCCTTCGGCCCGCTGTCCGGCGATGCCTCCCCGATCGCCTTGTTGACCTGGGCGAGGTCGTCCCGTATCCGGTCACGCTGGTCGAGCAGGGCCTCGGCCTCGGCGTTCGCGGCTTCCTGTATCCGCTTCACATGGTCCGCGACGAACGCGTCGGCCAGTGCCTCGGCGCGAGCCACCGCTTCCGCGTCGCTGTCAGCTGTCACATCGATCTGGAGCAGGTTGTTGGTCAGGCCGATGCCCTCGTAGTCCTGCATGAAGTCCTCCGGTTTTTCCGGGGACTTGAGGGACCGCAGGGCCTCGTCCGCGATCCGCGTGGTGTGCAGCAGCGCGACGTCGGTGCGGATCAGCGTTCCGGGGTCGTTCGGCTGGTCCTCCTGGTGCGCTACCAGCACCTTGGTCACCGCGGTCGGTGGCGGCGGCAGCAGGACCGCCACCGCCGTGCCGCCGAGCAGCCCCAGCAGCGCCATGGAGCACCAGAGGCTGCGTCGCCTGCGCACGGAAACCACCAGCGCCTGCAGGTCCAGCAGAGGAGCGGTGGCCGACGACTCCGAAGTCGTGCTCGTCGTCACTGTGAGCCTCCCGTCGCTTTGTCGCCGACCGCGAGGGCAGGCGTGGCGGCCTCCCGGGGAAGACCGGCGGACCGTGTCGGACGGGCCAGGACAGGGCCGGCGACGACGATGCCGACGACCTCGTGCTCGGCGTCCGCGCACGCCTCGGCGATGCCGGCGAGTTCTCCCGCGGTCCAGCTGCACGCGCTGAGCACGACCAGGGCACCGGACTCGTTGTCGCGGTCCGGCACCAGCGGCTGGTACACCGAAACCCCCACCACCCGCAGCAGTGGATCGCTCTCGGCCTCGGCGACGAGCTGCCCGGCGGCCCGGCGGGCGATCTCGTCGCCGTCCGGGACGACAACCAGCAGCCGCCGGGGGGCGGGCAGCTGGTCCCGTAGGCGGGCGCACACCCGCCGGTAGCGGATCTGGCGGTCGGCCTCGTCGCCGGACGTCCGCGGGGTGGGTATGTCCCACCGGGTGTCGACGCCCAGCAGTCGGCGGATCCGGGCCCGCGGGCCACGGCCTTCCGGCCGGTGCGCGGGCCGTTCACCGGGTACGTCGACGGTACCCAGCAGCACGGAGCCCAGTGCCGTGGCGATCTCCGGTTCGGTGCGCAGCCGGCGGCTCGTCCGTGCGGCGACGAGATGGCCGATGACCGCGAGCAGGAAGAACAGCAGCGCCCCGGCGACGATGAGCTGTATCCGCGTCGGCGGTGCCTCGCCCGCCGGCCGGGCCGCCGGCCCCATGACGACCATGTTGGCCTGCTCGGCAGCCGGGTCGGCCTGGTCCAGCTTGTCGATGGCCTCCTGCAGCGCGGTGCGCAGCTTTTCGAGCTCGGTACGGGTCTGCACGCTCTCCACGGACTGCCCCGGACCGGCCGCGTCGGCCAGCTCGGTGATGCGGCGACTTGTCTGCTGCACCGTCTGCCGCAGCGCCTCGGGCGCCGCAGCTTCCGCGTCGGTGCTGTCGCCTGCTATCCGCGCGGCGAACGCGACGAACTGCTGGGCCACCTGGTCGGAGAGTTGCTGTGCGCGCCTGGGGGTGTCGGCCGTGCCCGAGATCTTGATGATGTTCCCGTCGGCGGTCGTGGCGCTCACCCGATCCCGCAGCTCGCGGCCGCCGACCCCGGTCCAGCCGAGCTTGGCGGCCGCGCGGTCGACCACCACCGAACTGGTCGCGATCTCCGCCTGGGTCAGCAGCTCGCGCTCCTCCCACGCTCCCGGCAGCAGGACCGATGCCGATGTCGTGTATCGCGGTGGAAGCAGCAACGAGGTGCCGTAGCCGAGGAGCGCACCCACCACGGTGAGGATGGTGAGAAGCCGTCGGCGCCGACGGATAATTCGCCCGATCGTGACCAGGCGTATCGTGTCATCGCTCAACGGTGCGGCCTCCCTGCCCGGTTCGGTCGGCCCGGGGACACCGGGGCGTGGTCACTGCAGGCGGCGGCGTAGGCGGCGAGCAGCGATCGCTGGGAGTTCCGCCAGGAGAGCGGCCCGCCGATCCGCTCCTGGCCGATCTTGCCCATCCGGGCCCGCAGCTCAGGGTCGTCCAGCAGCAGCGCGATGAGCCCGGCGAACTCGGCCTCGTCGTTGGCGGGCGCGTAGAGGGCGGCGTCACCGGCGGAGACGCGCGCCTCCCGGAGGTCGAAGGAGACGATCGGCCGGCCCATCGCCATGTACTCCAGGACCTTGTTCATGGTCGACACGTCGTTGAGCGGATTGCGCGGGTCGGGGGAGAGGCACACGTCCGCAGTGGACAGATAGCGCACCAGGTCGGCGTCCGGAATGCGCCCGGTGAACTGCACCTGGTCGGAGAGCCCGAGCCTGTGGGACAGCTCCACCATCGCGTCGAAGGCGTCGCCGGAACCGACGAACACTGCATGCCAGTCGGTCCGCCCGAGCTTGTCGCGCAGCTTCGAGAGGGCCCGCAAGGCGTAGTCGACGCCGTCCTGCGGGCCCATGACACCGAGGTAGCACAGTAGATGAGGCTTGCCGCGCTTCAACTCCGGCTCGGGTGACACCGGTTGGAACCGGTCGGTCTGCGGCGCGCTGCGCACCACGAACACGTCCTCCGGACGCCGGCCGCCACGGCGCATAGCGACGTCCCGGTAGCTCTCGTTCGTGGCGAGGACGACGTCCGCGGCCCGGTAGGTCCGCCGTTCCAGCGCGCACACGGCGCGGTAGAGCAGGTCTTCGCCGCGGTCGAACCGGGAGAGGTACAACTCGGGTACCAGGTCGTGCTGGTCGAAGACGAACCGCGCTCCGCGCCGCTTCAGCCACAGTGCCGGCAGGAACAGCAGGTCGGGTGGGTTGCAGGCGTGGACCACGTCGACCGGGCCGACCTTCCGGGCCAGCCGGACCGTGTGCCACAACGCCGATCCGTACTCCCGCAGGTAGCCGGCCGGCCCTCCGGTGGCCGCACGCAACGGGTAGCGGTGGATCCGCACCCCGTCGATCTCCGCCTCCGCCTCCGTGTCCCGCTTGCTCCCCTGGGGACAGATGACGTGCACCGTCCAGCCCGCGTCGCGCAGCGTCGTGCACTCCTGCCACACCCGTCGGTCGAACGGCACCGACAGGTTCTCCACCAGTATCAGCGCGCGCCGGCCGGGCCGGTCGCCGCCGGCTGTGTCACCGAACGATCTGTCACCAAGCAAGGCCCACGTACCCCGGTTCGGCCCGGCGCGCCTCGGCGTCGGGAAGGTGGACGAGGTCGACAATCACCGTGCCGTCGTCGCCATGGGGCAGCGCCGACAGAACGGCCGGATCCCTGGTCCCGACCAGGACCACCTCGGAGTGCTGGAGCACCTCGTCGACGGAGTCCGCGAGCAACTGCGCGAGGTGCGGCAGCCGGGTCTCGATGTACTCGCGGTTCGCGCCGAGCAGCCGGGAGAGGCTCACGTTGGCGTCGTAGATCTTCAGGTCGTACCCCTTGCCGTAGAGCCTCTCCGCCAGCTCGACGAGCGGGCTCTCGCGGAGATCGTCGGTGCCGGGTTTGAAGGACAGCCCGAACAGGCCCGCCCGGCGCTTGCCGGTGCGCTCGACCAGCTCCACCGCGCGCTGCAGATGGTCGGAGTTGGAGGGCAGCACATGGGCGAGGATGGGTACCGAGACATCGGCCCGGTGCGCCGCGTGGACCAGGCTGCGCAGGTCTTTGGGCAGGCAGGAGCCGCCGAAGGCGAAGCCGGGCCGCAGGTAGGCGGGGCTGATGTTCAGCTTGCGGTCGGCCAGGAACACGTCCATCACCTGGTGCGAGTCCACCCCGAGCGCCTGGCACACGGCGCCCAGCTCGTTCGCGAAGCCGATCTTGAGGCCGTGGAACGCGTTGTCGGCGTACTTGATCGCCTCGGCCGTCGGGACCGGCACCCGGAACACCTCGCCGGGCAGGCCGTCGTACAGCGCCAGCACCGCATCGCCGCTTGCCGGGTCGAGCTCGCCGATGACGGTCTTGGGCGGGTCGAAGAAGTCCCGCACGCTCGTTCCCTCGCGCAGGAACTCCGGGTTGACCGCGACCCCGATGTCCACCCCGGCCGTGCCGCCGACGTACTTCTCCAGGATCGGTACCAGCAGGTTCAGGCAGGTGCCCGGGAGCATGGTGCTGCGGAACACGACGGTGTGCCGCCCGCCCCGCTCGGCCAGCGTGGCGCCGATCTGCTCCGTGACCCGTTCCAAGTACGTGGTGCACAGGCTGCCGTTGGGCTCCGACGGTGTGCCCACGCAGACCAGCGACACCTCGCTGTCCAGGATCGCCTCGCGGACGTCGGCGGTGGCGCGCAGTGCTCCGGTCCGCACGACGTCGGCGATGAGCTCTCCTATCCGTTCCTCGACCACCGGGGCCTTGCCGTCGTTGACCAGGTCGACCTTCACCTGGTTCACATCGACCCCGATGACCTCGTGACCCATGCTTGCCAGGCACGCGGCCGACACACAGCCCACGTAACCGAGCCCGAAAACGCTGACCCTCATAACCCGTTCCTCCCCCCAGGCAAGCCTTCCCGGCGTGCGTTTCGCGCTACGGCTGGACCGTTGAGTTGCAGCCGCCCGCGCATCAGTAGGCTCCCTGCCCGTGGAGCACCGCGCGCAGCGTCTTCCACAAGATCACTGTGTCCAGGGCCAGCGACCAGTCCTCCACGTACCGCAGATCCAGCCGGACCGCCTCTTCCCACGACAGGTCGCTGCGTCCGCTGATCTGCCACAGGCCGGTGAGTCCGGGCTTGACCAGCAGCCGCCGCCGGATGTCCGGGCCGTACGCGGCGGACTCCTCCGGCAGCGGAGGCCGCGGGCCGACGAGCGACATCGATCCGGCGAGCACGTTGAAAAGCTGCGGGAGTTCGTCGACCGAGTACCGGCGCAGCACTGCCCCCACCCGAGTCACCCGCGGATCCCGGCGGAGCTTGAACAGCAGGCCGGCGCCCTCGTTGCGGTCGGCCAGCGCGGCCTGTGCCCGGTCGGCCCCGGCAGCCATGGTGCGGAACTTGAGAATGGTGAACTCGCGGCCGTCCTTGCCGACTCTTCGCTGGCGGTAGAACGCCCCACCCCGACTGTCCACCAGCACGAGCAGCCCGACGCACACCATCAGCGGCGCGAACAGAATCAGCAGAATCGCCGCGCCCATCCGGTCGACGACGCCTTTGACCGCCCGGCGGCCCCCGGTGAAGGTCGGCATGCTGACCCGCAGCAGCGGGATCCCGAGCACCGCGTCGACGTGCAGCCGCGGGCCGGCCACCTCCATCAGCACGGGGGCCACGACCATCTCGGCATCGCTGCCTTCGAGGTTCCAAGCCAGCCGCCGCAGCCTGTCCGGTGACCAGTGCGGGTCCGGTGTGACCGCGACGACACGGTAGCCGTCGCGGCGGACGTGGAGGGCGACGTCCGACAGTCGGCCGACGACCGGCACTCCGTCCAGCAGATCACCGTCGAGCCCGAGACCGTCCGTCATGCACACCGCGTCCACCCGCCAGCCGAGGTGCGGGAACTTGCGGGTCCGGGTGATCAGGTCGCGCACGGTGTCCGGGCTCCCGGCAGCGAGCACCGGTCGCAGGCACCGCCCTTCCTTGCGCTGTTTGTGCAACGAGAGGCGCAGCAGATACCGCGCGGTCATGGTGACAAGCGCGATCGCGGGAATCGCGACGAAGATCCAGAGCTTGATGTTGCGAGAGGTGAGAGCGATTCCGCCGAGCGCCAGTACGACGGTCGCCGTGAACATCGAGCGTCCGAGCCGGCGGAATTCCTCGGCACCCTGGCCGAGCACGGCCGGAGCCCACGACCGGCTCACCGCGAGCGACCCCAACACCAGCAGCTCGGTGCCGAATGCGAGAATTCCCCATTTCTCATGCCAGTTGGCCGCGTCCCGGGCCCCGAAGAAGTTGCCGATCGCCGCCACCACGAAGGCGGTGGCCACGGCATCGCTGATGATCACGGTACGTCGGTACCGCTGCTCCCACTCGATCGCAGGCCGGCTGATTACCTCGTTCGCCAGACGCCCGCGCGTCGACGGAAACGGGCTGGCCAATTCCCCTTGCCGCACAGAACCCCCCAGGTCCCCAGTGGTTCGACGTGTTCGCCTCACACTGTTTCTCGCCCCGGGAGGCCCCCGCCTCCCGCGCTGTCCCTCCCCTCGGGAGACCCCCGCCCCCCGTGCCGCGCTGTCCCTCCTCGCGGGCAGCCCCCGCCCCCGCGCATGACATCCCGGTTATTTCAGAGCTGCTTGAACAATGCAGCCTGGTGGCAGCGGACTCGCATGTCCTTCCACACCCTCGAAGTGCGCAGGAACCCGTCGAGAACCCGGGTGCTCCCCTTACCCAAACCCCTCTCGGGCTCCAAGAATTGATCATCCCCACGTCTGGCGCCGGAGACGCGACTGCTGGTATTCCGTAGCGCCGGACCTATAGATCATTAACGGTCGCTCGTGTTCGAACAGCTGAAGCACGGTCAATCTAGACCATCGGGGCCAGATATGAAGAGGGGATGTGTGTAATTTGTGTTCAAGCTTTGAGACTGGATGCACCGATAGATGACCGACTGTGGGCGGCTTCACGCCACCGCGCCCTCCAGCAGCTCGCCCGGCCCCCGTGCGCTGCTTCTGGCGATAGTGATCGACGAGCTGCAGCGGACCGTCTGCGGCGCCCGGTTGTTCGGCGGCGACTTCCCGCCGTTCGTGCACCACGGCCGACCGCTGCGGGTGCCCGAGGGGGGTGGGACGATCGGCCAGGACAACGAGACGAATGACTTGATCGTGTCGGTGCGCGGTGGCATCGACCAAGAGCGGGCGCAACCGTCTCGAGGTCCGAGCGGATGCCGCGAAGCCGGCCCAGGCGCCGGAGGTGGGCCGAAGAAGCGGACAGGATGCTCCCGGTGGAAGCTCCACGACCAAGATGCCGTCTCGTCCAGGAGCACCCGCGCTGCTCCAACACCCCGCACCAGCCTGCCTCGTGATCCTGGACGGGACGCTGTTTGCCGACCGACCACCCTGCTCACCGCCGACACGCTGTAGTACGCGCCTGCGACGTGATCCGGATGCTGTCCCGGGACGGACGCCCCACCCAGCTGGGCGACGCGATCGCACACTGCGGGCGGATCGCCAAACCCCTGCACATCCTGCGCCTGGCCGACGAGCCCGGCTACCGCAGGCAGATCAAGGTGCAGGCCAACCTCCAGGAACGCCGCCACGCGCTCGCCCGGAAGACATTCCATGGCTGCGCAGGACAGCTCTGCCGGCGCTACCAGGAAGGCACGGAGGAGCAGAGAGGTAGCCGCACCGGATGTGCTGAGGTGATCAAGGCCGGACGGTGCCTCCACCGGAGGCCGGCGAGCCCCGACGCTCCGCTCCGGCGGTTGCCGCGGTGCGCAGCCTCGGGGTCAGCGCCGCACGCAGCGCCGGGGTGAGGACATGGCGGGTCTCGGACGGGGTGAGGGCGGCGGGGGTGGGGAGGGGGTTGAGGTAGCGGGTGTAGATGAGGCCGCCGAGGATCGTCACCACGGCCGTGGCGCGGGCGGTCGCGTCCCGGCCGCCGAGAAATTCAACAAGCCTGGCCAGCAGCTCGCGTTCCAGGTATTCGCGGATCACCTCGGCAGCCTCCTCGCCCTGGGCGGTGAGCTGGAGGAAGTCGGCGTCCTCCCACAGGTCCGTCACCGCGTCGATCAGGCGGTCGGGGAGGGTGGCCGGATCGCCGCCGAGGATGTCGTCCCCCGCCAGTGCGTTGGCACACTGGAACCGCATCACGTCCGCGAACAGGCCCTTCTTCGAGCCGAAGTGGTACGCGATCAGCGCCGGGTCGACCCCGGCGGTCCCGGCCACCGCACGCAGGGTGGTGCCCCGGTAGCCGCGCTGCAGGAACAGCGCACGGGCCGCCGTGACGATCGACTCGCGGGTCGGCGGGCTGCCGCGAGGGCGGCCTCGGGTGCGGGCGGGGGCCGGGTCGGCGTTATTCATCAGCGTTGAGCCTGCGTTTCGTGATCGGCACAGTCAAGGGCGTTCCGGTAACCACACGAAGGGATGACCCGACGCCATGCGTATCGCAGTCTTCGGCGCCAACGGACCGACCGGCCGCCACCTCACCGACCAGGCCCTCGCTGCAGGCCACGAGGTCGTCGCCGTGACCCGCCGCCCCGGCTCCCTCCCCGCGCGGCCCGGCCTCACCGTGGCCGTCGCCGACGCCACCGACCCGGCGGCTGTCGACGCCGCGATCGGAGGGACGGACACCGTCCTCTCCGCATTGGGCGCGCGTTTCAGCAAGGAGGACATCACCACGTACTCGGCGAGCGCCACGGCCATCACCGGGGCCATGGCCCGCCACCGCATCAAGCGGTTGCTCGCCGTAAGCTCCAGCGTCGCCGACCCGAACTGGCGTCCCACCGGCGCACACTTCTTCAATCATGTGCTCGACCCACTGGTGAACCGACGCCTCGGGCGCACCCTCCACGAGGATATGCGCCGCATGGAGGCCGTGATCGGGCGGACGGACCTCGACTGGACATTCGTCCGGCCCTCAGGTCTCTTCGAGCACCCCGTCGTCACGGACTACCAGACCGCCGAGACCAGCGCCGACGGCGTCTTCACCGCCCGTGCCGACCTCGCCGCGAGCATGCTGCGCGAGCTGGAGGAGCGGCGACACGTGCGTACGGCCATGGGTGTCATCACCACGGCCGTGAAGCCGAACATCGCCAAGCTGATCTGGAACGAGGGCCTGAAGAAGAAGTGAGTCGAACCACTGTCGTACTTTCAGCCGTCACACAGGCGTTCCTCGCTCGCCCCACATGGCCACCCCCACCACTCTCCGCCCCGACGCCACCCCGCACGTCCCCCCTGCGTTGCCCGCCTGGCTGAGGTTGATCACCTCCACCCCTCCGAGCGCGGCTGCCACCACCGGCCAGGTCCCGGTCGGGCCGTCAGCCTCGCTGCAGTGGCTGATGGAACTGCCGTGGTGCACCCAGCGGCGCAGCCCGTCCGGCAGCGGTGCCGGCACGTCGCCGTCAGCGCGCAGTGCCACCAGTTCCGTCGGGGTCTGCTGCGGCAGCCACAACTCGACGTCCTTCATGCCGGCCGGCAGCCCGGCGAACCGTACGGTCCCTGGCTCACCCCCGGGATGAGTCGCTGTACGGCCCCGGGGCCCGCCATCCGCAGCACGTTGCCCACCGGCGCCTGCTGACGCCCGGCCAAGGCACCGTCCACCAGCAACTCCAGCATCCCGGTCGGGCGAGGGTGGGGGTCGCGGTCGAGCTGGCCGGTGGAGGTGAGTACCTCCAGCTCCAGTTCGCGCGCATCAGTGCGGAACACAAGCCGCACCCCCGAAGGCATCACCGTCACCCCGTGGACCGACGGGTCCTGGTACTGCTCCTTGGTCCACGCGGGCAACCGGCGCGGCATCACCCCTGCCTGTGTGGTCTCCAGGTCCAGCGCACCCCGCAACTCCACCGGCCCGCCCACCAGTGGAACCGCCTGCAGCGCCACCGTCACCGCTCCTGTCCCAGGTCGATGTGGACCGCAGATGACATCAACCCGGTGCCTTCGTGACTCATCGACGCCCGCCGAACTCCCAGTCGTGGACCTCGATGTCCGCGTACCTGTCCGGAGTCAGGACGGCTCGTGCCGTGTCCGGATCCGGGGCTCTGAGCAGCACTGCCGTACCCAGCCAGGTGTCGCCGTCGTCGGACAGCAGCGGCCCGTACGCGACCAGCTCGTCCCGGTCGTCCGGCAGGGCAAGGTCGGCGGCCGGGGCCTCGCCGAGGCCGATCACCAGGTACCGGTTGCCACCGGTCAGGCCACCGGGGAAATCCCACATGGTGCGCCCCAGCACGTTGCGCCACCGGCGCAGCAGCACATCCCGGTACGCGCCGGCCTGGTAGTTGGGCTCGTCGAAGGCGAACGCGCGGGCGGCGGCGGGGTCGGGCAGGTCGACGATGTGCACGCTGCCGGTGGGTGTTTCACCGTCATCGGCGAAGGTCGGGCCGCGAGCGATCAGCTCCTTCGCGTACCGGTCCATGTAGGACCAGTGCTCCTCCAGCAACTCCTCGCGTAACGCGAGGGAGCCGGGCCGATCACGGTGGTAGCAGAAGAACTCCATGACCACAGACCCTTCCCCATCAAGGGCACCGTCTCAACTGGGTTTCGTCGACGATGACCTCGCGTTCCACACGGGGCGGCATTCCGCCATGCGGCGCAGCCCATCACGGCCGCGCGGTCACAACCAGTGACAACGGACTCTGAAAACGGGCACTGAAGGCGGCCTTCGGTGTCGTGCCTGCCGAGCAGTGGCGTGCGGGGAGCGGCCGGGGAGCCGGCGACTGCGCCGAGGATCGCCTCGCTCGTCTCGCGACCTCAGTATTTCTCCCAGCCGCTCAAAGACGGCTTGTAGGCGTCGTCCAGCCCCTTGAAGACCACTCCTTCCATCCCGACCGATGCCCATGTCAGCCACTCGCGCACGGTATCGGCCTCGGTGGTCGACGGGCACAGCACCCACGGCGCCGACAGTCGGCGGGCGGCGAACACGGACTCCACCGCTGCCCTATGGAGTGTCGAGCGTCGCAACACTTTGCTACATCGAGTGGAACACTGCACATGACCGTGCAGTAGAAGTGCGCAGAGTGCGCGAAGTGCGCATGCGTCGATCGCCTGCGGGTCGGCCGTCTGGGTGTGTACGCGGGAGCCGGTTCTGGCTCGCTTTTCGTGACGGAGTCACGTGGGTGACCACTTGCTGTGCCGAGGGCCTGGAGGATGTGCCGCATTTCCCGACGCCGTTGGTTGGCATCGGCACAGTCCATGCACCCCGCCGTCAGCTCTGATCCGTCTTGGAGGAGACGAACCAGTTCGAGGTCCACCCGTACTTCCAACAGGCCGCACTGCAGCGCACCATGCACGCCGACTACGGCATTCTGACGCAGGCACGGTCACCCATCGGAGGAGGGCCGCTCTGCCATCCCCAAGTCGACCGAGCCGCCCGCATCGCCGAGAACTTCGATGTCTTCGGCTTCGAGCTCACCGCCGAGCAGCTCACCGCTGGCTTCGAACGTGTCGGCTGGCCCCAGGGGAACGACTTGGGTTCCAGAGGTGGTTGCAAAACCTGACCCTGCGGGGTGTTGCGATGGCCAAGCCGCGGCGAACGGCCGATTCACCGGGTCATAGCCACAACACCCCATCCAAGCCGAAAGGCATATGATCTACGACTTCTGTCGGGGCTTCTAAAGCCCCAGCACTTCGCCGTACTGGATGGCCCCGTGGGGCAGCGCGAAGCCGAACGGAGTCAGCGACTTGCCCGGCGGGTACGTCTCCTCGGCGCTGCTCGGCACGAACCAGACGCCACCCGACCTGGGCTCACCGGCGTTCTCCCCGGGCGCGCTCACCGCTGTGTCCCACAGGCCGTCTCGGTTGTAGTCGCCGACGGCCACCTGGGCGCCGAAGCGGTCGCCGGCCTCGGCCGTGCCGGGCATGTTCGGGGTGCTCTGGCTGCGGGCCAGGCCGCCATAGGGGCCGTGCTCCGTGCCGTTCATGGTGACGTATCCGCCCGCGTCCTTGACGGTGCCCACGTCCTCACCGGGCACGCCGACCACCAGTTCCGGACGGTTGTCGCCGTTCAGGTCGCCGGCGGACAGCGCGGCGCCGAAGTCGTCGCCCTCCTCGGCGGCACCGCCGACCTCCGGGTTCGACTGGGTGATGCACTCGTTCTCGGTGCCGAACTGTGCGGTCTTCGATCCCTTGAGCAGGAGCAGCGCACCGCCGAGCCGGTCCTGGCAATGCGTCGTCTCCGACTCGGGATTGGGCTGTACGAGGCCGACCGCGAGGTCGTCGGTGCCGTCCCGGTCGAAGTCGGCGGCGGCGAGCGCGCTGCCCCGGTCGGCGTCGGCCCACCACTGGGCGGGCTTGGCCTGCCCGTCCCAGCGCGTGATGAAGGTGCCGGAGTCGTCCATGGCCTGCCAGGTGGTGGCAAGGTCGTCCCGGCCGTCACCGTCGAAGTCGCCGGTGGCCAGGGCGCGGGTGGCACCGCCCATGCTGTAGCGGCGCAATGTGGATGTGGTCACGGGGTCGGCGGTGAGTGGGCCCGGGCGGAACCGGAGCGCGCCGTGTTCCTCGCCGTTCTCCCCGTACACGAGGTCGGTGTCGCCGTCGCCGTCGTAGTCACCCGTGGTGATGGTGCGGCCGATGCTGCTGTACTCGGACGCGCCCCTGGCCACGGTGGTGCCCTTGACGTTCCACTCCGAGCCGTCCAGGACGGTGATGGTGCCCTCGTCCTTGAACTGGTCGGAGGTGAGCGACTCGCCGCTCGCGCCGACGACGAGCTCGAAGACGCCGTCGCCGTTCACGTCGACGGGTGCCACGGAGGAGCCGAAGCGGTCGTCGGCCTCGGGCGTGCCTGGTATGCCGGCCTCAGCCTGGCTGATGACGCCGGTGGACTGGTACGGGCTCTCCGAGCCGCCGTAGATCACGCTGACGTAGCCGGCCTTGGCCTTGCCGTTCACTGTGGCGTTGGGCATGCCGACCGCGATGTCCGTGTACCCGTCGCCGTTGAAGTCGAACCGCGCAGTCGTTGCGGCCGCGGCGCTCCCGGCGAGCGGCAGGGTCAGGCCGGTTGCGGTGAGTGCCGCTACGGTGGCGGTGACTGCCAGGGTGCGTGCGCGCACGGTGAACTCCCAAGTCGAAGCAGGAATTGAGGGCGAAAGGCTTTCGGGGGTGTGACGCGCGAGGTGTACGAAGGGTTGTGTGGAAGGTGGCCGCCCGGCGGGCACGTGTCGCTGTGCGGGTTGGCGTGCGGGGTGGTGTG
Organism: Streptomyces europaeiscabiei; assembly: GCF_036346855.1. NCBI lineage: Bacteria > Bacillati > Actinomycetota > Actinomycetes > Kitasatosporales > Streptomycetaceae > Streptomyces > Streptomyces europaeiscabiei. Next base: position 174,725 of record NZ_CP107841.1, on the reverse strand, counting down.
TGAGCTGCCGTGTGGCGGTCGGCGCCAGTTTTGCGTGGCAGGTCCGACAGCAGCCCCAGCATCAGATCCTGTACCCGACGCTGGGGTTCAACCCTGGCGAACCGGCAGGCAATCCGGCTCGTCAGGCCCTCGAACGCTTTCTGCCGGCGAGCCGGGCCCGCGCTGCGACCTGCGGCCATCGCAAGATCGTCGGTCTTCACACACCGATGATCAGCGGTGGCCGCAGCCTTCCCGCAGCCGACCCACGAGCAGGATCAAGGTCTATGGCTGGAGGTCGCGCTGGTACCAAGTGCCTGACTTGCCGCCGAGATCGGCCGGGGTGGCAGGGCCAACCGGGACGAACCCGGTCTTGGTCAAGACTTTCTGGGACGCGGCATTGTCGTGGGAGGCGGCCGCCCGCAGCGTGAGCAGGCCGTGCAGCGCTGTCGCCATCCGGCACAGCTCCCGGACGGTCGCGGTCGCCACGCCGCGGCCGGCGACCTGCTCCGCGACCCGGTAGCCGAGTCTGGCGGCGCCGTTCTCCAAGTCGTACAGGTTGAACCTGCCGAGTACCGAGCCGTCCTCGGCGACGAGCACGTAGAAGGCGCAGATGCCGGCCTCTTGCTCGGCCAACGAGGCGTTGTACCGGTCGGTGAACTGGTCGAAAAAGTCGTTGCCGCGGTCGGAGATCGAGGCAGCGAAGTAGGCGCGGTTCTCCAGCTCGAAGGCCAGGACCGCCGGGGCGTGGCCGGCATGTAGCCGATTCAGCTTGGGCATTGCCCGACACTACCCAGATCGTGCGCTGAGGCCATCTGAGTTTCCGCCAGCGGCAGACAGCCCCAGGACCAGGGCACATAACGATCTACGGCTGGAGTAAGAGGTCCTAAGGGAATGACTCTTTGGGGTCGGCTCCTCGTCGCGGGGTGCTGTCGGGCAGCATGGGGCGATGCACTTCGATCAACCGTTGCCGCGCGAGCTGAAAGCCATCGATTCGGCCTCGCTGTTCAGGCTGGAGGAGCGGGCGTGTGACCTCGGCCTGAGCCAGTGGTTGGACCCGGCGTGGGTGCAGGCGAATGCGGCGACCGACGGTACCCACTACCTGTGGCCGGCCTTGTGGCACAGCCTGTCCCACCGCCCGGACGTTCCGCGTCAGCTGCGGTGCGAGCTGTTGATCACTCTTCGCGCGGGGGACCGCGTGATGAGCCTGCTGGACGTGCTTCCCGACGCCTTCACCCCGCTGCCGAGGGTGACCTCACGCGAAGAAGGCATGCAGGTCAGCCAGCTCTTTGACCGTGCTCCTTCGGTCAGGGAGTGGCTACTGCGGGAGGGCAGGAGATCGGGTCAGCTGTGACAGGCGTCGCCAGCAGATGAGCATGTACCCCAGGGTGAGGAAGGCTTCGTGGATGTCGTCGCGGATCTCCCGTCGGATCCGCGGGCGGCGGAACCAGTGCAGATGGCAAGGCGCGCTCGACACCCCAACGGTGGGTGCCGAGTCCGGAGCCGTGTTCGGTGCCGCGTCGCGCGATGAGCGGTTATATGCCGAGCGCGCGGACGAGACGGCGGTATTTGTCGTGGTCGTAGCCACGGTCACCAAGCACGACGTCGGGCCGGGCGGCCTGGGCGGCGGGTCTTCGAGCCCGGTGGCCTTCCCGGCCCGGGAAGGCTGGGTGCACCGGCGGGGGAGCCGGGAGGCCAGTCGTGCGGCTTCTGCCCGTTGAAGGTCGAGAGCGATTCGCTGTTCGGTTCCGGCCGCTGCGCGGGGGCGAAATCCTGGTCTGTGGGACGGAACTTCCCCGCTGTGCGATCCGGTGTTTCCGGTAGGGAAGTCACGCATCAGCGATATCCGGCAACGACATCATCTGACTTGGCAGGCTTCCTGCGATGCCGAATATAACGTGAGAGCTCCACCGCACCGGTTACCGCGAACGCGAGCCCGACGCCGACGGCGATAGCGAGGAGTGTATTCTCCTGGAAGAAGATTCCACCGAGGTATCCCGACAGTGCGGTGTAGGCACTCCAGGTGGACGTGGAAATCGCAACGTACAGCATGAACCTGCGCAGCGGGTATCTCACCACCCCTGCGGTTCCTGTGGCGAGATAGCGTCCGACCGGAATGAATCGCGTGGAGACGAGTACAAAACCGCCGCGTAATTCGAGTTCGCGCTTGAACCAGTCATACGCCGTCCGGCGCTTTGTGCCAACTGGCAGGCGCCTGAGTATGCGTTCCCCCATCAACTGGCCGATGGAGTAGGGAACGAGGTCGCCGAGAAAGGCGCCGACCGTCGTAGCGGCGATGACAAGCATAATGTTCGTTTGCCCAGTTGCAGCGGCGATTCCTGCGAGGATCACGACGGGTTCACTCGGGATCAATGGGAGGAAGGAGTCGAGTAAGGATACCGCAATGAGTACGGCGTAGAGCGCGGGTGACGCCAGCAGAGACTCCGTGAGGTCTATCCAGTCCGGCATCTAATACACGCCATCTGTCGTATGGGTACGGAACTTCACGAGTGATTCCCTAATTCTGGAGGTGCTCGAGGGGTGGCGGATGGTCGGTCTTCAAGGGTTTTGGCCCAGGATTCGGTTGGGTGCGGCGGCCGGCCTGGGCAGTGAGCAGGTTGTCCCGTCGGCCAATGTCAGGTGGCGGGTGCCGTGGTGAGCATCCAGCGGCTGAACGCGGCGTAGCGTTGCGCGAATTCGGCTGCGTCGCCGGCATGTTCGATGGCAGCGGAGTGCTCGCGTACCGTGTCGAAGCGGGCGCTGCGGGCGTGCTCGTAGGCAGTGAGCGCCTTTCCCAGGTCGGCATCGGCTGTCAGGCTGCTGCACAGGACGCCGACATCTTCGATGCCGAGAGTGCCGCCGGAAGCGATGTGGGGGGACAGTCCGTGTGCGGCGTCGCCGATCAGGGCGACGCGCGCGCTGGTCCAATGGGGCAGTTCCGGGACCAGCCTCACCTGGTTCTCCAGGATGGATTCCTCCGGCGTTTCGGCGATCATGGACAGGAGGTCGTCGTTCCATCCTGCCTCGGCCAGATTCTGTGCGCGTTCCAGTGCCCGTTCGCGCTTGTTTCCGGTCAGCGGTCCGGCATCGAACTGGTTGACCATCCACACGGTCCGATCACGAGCAATCTTCGCGTACCCGCCGCGCGTTCGGCGGCGGCCGACGGTGAGCACGGTGGCCTCTGAGTCTTGGTTGCCCGTCGGCACGATCGCGCGCCAGGCGTAGTGGCCGGAATGCGTGATGGCGTCGCTCCCCGGTACCAGCTGCTTGCGTACGTTCGAGTGGACACCGTCCGAGCCGATCAATAGATCCGTGCGCAGTGACTCGCCGTTGGCGAGGTGCACGACGACGTCTGATTCAGTCTCGGAATATCCGGTCACGTGGGCGTCGAGTCGAATTCGGTCGCGACCTATGGTGTCGGCCAAGAGGTTGTTCAACTCGGGGCGCGGCACGAGCAGGAACTGGTGATCGCTGTCAGTGTAACCAGGAGCGCGGATCGAATTGCCGGCAGGGTTGAAGAACCACGTGTTCTGTTCTGTGCCCATGTCGCGGAGTGCTGGTCCGATGCCTAGGTGGTCGAACTCTCGCATTGCGTTGGCCCACAAGCCGATGCCGGCGCCGACGGCTCGAATCCGTGGCGCCTGTTCCAGCACGATGACCTCGTGGCCGATGAGTTTGAGGGAGGCCGCGGTTGTGAGTCCTACCAGGCCGGCGCCGACGATCACCGTGTATTTCGTGGACAACGTCTTTACTCCTTCGCGTGACGGACAGGGGTGCCGGAGTCGCCGTCGAGACCGGCGGTGTGCTGAAGGCTCATGACGGAAGTTCAGTTGCCGGTTCGTCAGTGAGTGCCGATGCGGTAGGCAGACGCCTATTTCATCAGCGAGATACGGCTCAGAGGCACGTCTTGACCCTATGAGCAGTCGTCGCCTGCTTCAAATGCAATTTAGTCAATGAGGGATTTACTCGCATGCATTTGACTCGTGGTGGGCGCTGGCACGCGGCACGCTGCTTGTCCGTGACAGCGCACTGACGACGGCCCTGCCCGAAGGGCTTGAGCAGCCGTTGTTCCAGAGCTGCGGCCGCGCCTGTGCCGCACCGACGTGTGGCGGGCGAGTGTCTCCGCGCCGTTTGCGTAGGCAGCGGTGTGCCGCCTCAGGCCTGGCCGCCAGGAGTGTCTGGCGCCGCGCCGCTATTCCGACGTCGGTCGCCTCGCTGTGTCGGCGTCGGTGCCCGTTGTGGACCGGTGCCCGAGAAAGGCCGCGAAAGAGTCACGTACCTGAGCGCGGAGCCACGCGTGGGCCTTGTCGTTGTCGTAACGCTGGTGCCAGGCCAGGATCACCGGCACGGGTGCGAGGCCGAACGGTGGTGTGCTGGTGCGGAGTCCGCAAGCGTCGAGCGTTGGTCGGCAGATCTGCTCAGGCACTACGACGAGCAGCTCGCTCTGGCTGACGATGTGCAGTGCCGCAGTGCTGGTGGGGGCGGATGCAACAACTCTGCGCCGCAGGCAGAGGTTTTCGAGGGCAAGGTCGATCGGATCCTCGGTACGGCCGCGACGGGACACAATGACGTGGTCAGCGGCAGCGAAGCGTTCAGCGGTCAACGGGGTACCTGCGTACGGGTGGTCCGGGTGGAACGCGACCACGAGCCGGTCGTCACCGAGCGTTTCATGGTTGATCTCCGGCAGGACCGGCATGGTCGAGCTGATCTCCAGGTCGACCCTGCCGTGCCGCAAATCGTTGGTGTCGATGTCGGCTTCCGCCAGCATCCGTACGGACAGGTCAGGCCCGGCTTGCCGTGTCGCGGAGAGGAGACGGGGAGCGATCGCCGTTGTGAGGGCGTCGTTTCCGCGGATGGTGAAAGCCTAAGTTCCGCAGTTCGTGGGCACGAACGGGCCTGTCGAGCGGTGTCCGCGCAGGTCACGGTGCCGCGAGGCGTGCGCCGCTCCGGAAATGCGTGGGCACACGTCTATGTGATCAAGCATTGCTCTCCCTGCCGTGATCGTTCATGCTGTGGGCATGTACTTGCGGACCACTCAGCGGAAGAACAAGAACGGCACGACGGTCCGCTACGTGCAACTGGCCCACAACCGGCGGGTGGACGGGACCACGCAGGCCGAGGTGCTGCACAACTTCGGCCGCGAGGACCGGCTCGACACCGACGGCCTGCGCCGCCTGGTGGCCTCGATCAACCGCTACCTGGGCGAGGACGGTGCCGATGCGGCAGCTCCGGCGGCCGGTGGCGGCCTGGAGGTGACCGGTTCGCGCCCGTTCGGGGCTGTCTGGCTACTCGAGGGCTTGTGGCGGCATCTGGAGATCGATAGCGCGCTCGCGAAGATCCTCGGCGCACGCCGGTTCCGCACGGACGTGGAGCGGGTGCTGTTCGCACTGGTCGCCAACCGCGCCATCGCCCCGGCCTCCAAACTCTCGGCCGCCGAGTGGGCCGGCCGCGACGCGGCGATACCGGGCCTGGAGACGATGGACGAGGACCATGCCTACCGGGCGATGGACCTGCTGGTGGAATCCGACGCCCAGGCCGAGGTACAGGAGGCGGTGTTCTTCGCGGTCGCCAACCTGCTCAACCTCGAGGTCGACCTGCTGTTCTTCGACACCACCAACACCTACTTCGAGCGCGACGCGGAAGACGGGGGCGAGGCGCCGTTCCGCGCCTACGGCAAGAGCAAGGACCACCGCGACGACCTGCCCCAGATCACCATCGGACTGGCCGTCACCAAGGAAGGCGTCCCGGTCCGCTGCTGGGTATGGCCCGGCGGGACCAGCGACCAGGCGATCTTGCCTCAGGTCAAGGACGACATGCGTGACTGGAAGCTCGGACGCGTGATCACCGTGGTCGACCGCGGCTTCTCCAGCGCGGACAACCTCGCCTACCTCACCCGCGCCGGCGGCCACTACATCGCCGGGATGCGCATGCGCGACGGCAGCGACCTGGCCGAAGCCGCGCTCGCCCGGGCCGCTACCAGCAGGTCCGCGACAACCTGCGTGTCAAGGAGGTCAAGCTCGACCAGGCCCCGGGCCGACGCTTCGTCATCTGCCACAACCCAGCCCAGGAAGAACGCGACCGGCACCACCGCGAGGACGCCATCAGGCGGATCGAGGCCGAACTCGAGCGGATCCGCACCCAGCGCGAACGCGACGCCAAACGCGCCACCACCGCGAAAGCACGGGAGAAGGCAGAGGCCGCCCATCTGCGCGCCGAGTGCGCGCTCATCGAACACCCCACCTTGAAACGGTGGTTGAGGACTTCGAAGAACGGGCGCCTCGCCATCGACCGCACCAAGGTCAAGGCCGAGGAACGCTTGGACGGCAAGTACCTGCTGACCAGCTCCGACCCGCACCTGAGTGCCGAGGAGATCGCGGTCGGGTACAAGGCTCTCCTGGAAGCCGAACGCGGATTCCGCGATCTGAAAACGGTGCTGGAGCTGCGGCCGGTCTTCCACCGCCTCGAACACCGGATCCGCGCGCACGTGCTGCTGTGCTGGCTCGCGCTGCTGCTGATCCGCGTTGCCGAGCGCCGCACCGGCCAGACCTGGAACCGGATCAGCACCCAGCTCGGCCGCGTCCACGAGGTCACGCTCACCGGCGACGCCGGACAACTGACCCAGACCACCCCGCTCACCCCCGAGCAGGCCGCCCTCTACCGCGACTGCGGCATCAAGCCGCCACCCAGGATTACCGCCGCAGACCCGTCCTGACCAGCCAGAACAGGACCACGTGGGCACACGCCCACCCGTTCGCATCCTTGGCGTTTCCGCAGCTCAGACCACCGATTCGACACTCTCGCATGCCTGCCAACTGCGGAAGTCAGGGAAAGCTCTCTGCAGAGTACCGAGATCCAGCGTGCGCCTGGGTTCGAGGATCGCGCGCGACTGTTCGACGAGGTAGTGCACGGCGTCACGAATTTCCAGGGCATAAGGCGTCGGTGTCATTGTTCGGCCTGTGCGGACCAGGATCTGGTCCCCGGTGAGCCGGCGGATCCGGCCGAGGCTGCGGCTCGTGGCCGGAGCGGAGAGGCGTAACCGCTCCGCCGCCCCTGTCACGCTGCCCTCCTCGAGGAGGGCATCCAGCACCGCCAAGAGATTCAGGTCCAGTTGCATGGGGCGAATTTTAGGGCTCACTTGAAAACCACCTGCGGTGATGCGCGTCGGCGCGGTCCACACGGTCTGTTCGCGTGAGGCGATGGTGACGTCCGTGCGGAGGGCCGCGAGTTGGGCGATCAGGGCGTCGGGTCTGGCGTTCCTTGCCGAGGCGGTTGGTGAAGTGATCGGGGCCGACGAGGTAGGGCATGAGGTCGTGGAGGATGTGCCAGGCGGCGACGTGGGGAATGTCCAGCGGCGAGCAGTCGTTCGCTATGCCCGAGGACATCACGGAGACCACTCCCGCGCCCGCCGTTGCCGACCGTCACCGAGCAGGTCACCCCGCGCGCCGAGGTGGTGGAGCACAGCGGCATCGCCCTGGAGTCCGTACGCGACGAGGCCCTCCAACTGTTGGAGGCGGAACTGCTCGGCGTGGCCGCCCTGCGCGCCCATGCCGCCGGCGATCCGAGCCCGGGCGGCGCCGCCGAAGAACGTGAGCGAGGCCAGAAGGAACGACCGTGCGCATTCAGCCGGGCTTGCCCGCAACAGGCGGCGCGGCGGCCGCGCCCTGTAATTTCCTGAGCGTCATGAGGGAGGGTGGCTTTGTCAGTGAGTTCTGGGTTCTGGCACAGATTTTGGGGAGTCGTCGCAGAGCGTTACCTCGATGTTCGATGGCGAGGAGACAGGGTTGCGTGAGACCACGTACGCCTTGTCGTGCGACGATCGGAATTGACGCTCCATCAGATGGTGGCCGATCGCTGCTGCGGTCGGTTGTGGACGGTGATGGTGCTGGTCATGCAGACCGATGCACCGTTCTGGGACTCGCTGTGGTTCGACGGGATCGACGAGGTGGACGTCGAGGCGGTTACGGCCGCGTTCGGCACGGTCGAGGTTGTGGCGAGAGGCCGCGCGGCCGGGGCGGCGTGTCCGGACTGCGACCGCTTTGCGGACCGAGTCCACGACCGGTACCAGCGCAGGCTGAAGGACCTTCCGGTCGCTGAGCAGGGCTTTGTGATCCGGCTGACGGTCCGGCGCTTCATCTGCGGGGCGGCGGGCTGCCCGCGCCGGACATTCGCCGAGCCGTTCTCGCAGCTGGCCGCCCCGCACGCACGGTTCACCACGCGGCTCAACCACGCCCTGGAGCGAGTGGGGCTCGCGCTGGCCGGGCGGGCCGGCGCCCGGCTGGCGGCCCAGCTGGGCTTCGGCGCGGGACGGATGACTTTGTTACGCAGGGTCATGGCATTGCCCGATCCGCGGCTCAGTACGCCGCGTGTGCTGGGTGTGGACGATTTCGCGATCCGTCGCGGTCAGACCTATTCCACCGTCTTGACCAGCGTTGAAGACCATCGAGTGGTCGATGTGCTCCCGACCCGTGAAGCCGGGCCATTGGCCGCCTGGCTGATCCGCCACCCTGGCGTGGAGATCATCTGCCGGGACCGGGCGGGTGCGTACGCCGAGGGTGCCCGGCGCGGTGCTCCGGAAGCTCTACAGGTCGCTGACCGGTTCCATCTGTGGCAGGGCCTCGGCCGAGCCGTGGAGACTTGCGTCGCCGCCCATCGCGACTGCCTGCGCAACCCTTCGCCCGGCGGCGTGTTGCCGGAGGCCACCGGAGGGGCTTCGGGCCGACCGCAGGACGACTCGAAGCCCGTCGGTCGGCGGGCCGAGCGCAAGAAGGCAGCACATACTCTGGTCCACGAGCTGCTTGCCCAGGGCCACTCGCGTCGGGCGATCGCCCGGCACCTGGGCTGGGGTCTCAACACCGTGCTCCGGTACGCGAACGCCGCACGCTGGCAGGACACCATCCGCGAGAACCGGCCCCGGTCCAGCAGGCTGGACCCCTACAAACCCTACCTGGAGCGGCGATTCGCTGAGGGATGCACCAGCGCCACCCGACTGCACGGCGAGCTGGTTGCCGAGCACGCTCCCGTCACCTACGCCATGGTCCGCGCGCACATCGCCACCTTGCGCGGGGCTCCGCCTGCTGCGTCGCCGCGGGCGCCGTCGGTGCGGCAGGTGACCGGCTGGCTCACCCGTCACCCCGCGACCCTGACCGAGGAAGACCGGGCCAGCCTGAAGAAGGTCCTGGCCCGCTGCCCCGAACTGGACAAGGCGGCCGGACACGTCCGTGATTTTGGCGAGATACTCACCGACCGCCTCGGCTCCACACTCCCCACCTGGATCGACGCAGTCGACGCTAGCCGGCTGCCCGGTCTCACGGGCTTCGCACTCCACTTGCCCCGAGACCTCGACGCCGTGACTGCCGGGCTCACTCTCGACTGGAACTCCGGCAGCATCGAGAGCGCCGTCAATCGCATCAAGAAGATCAAGCGGCAGCTCTATGGGCACGCCGGATTCGAACTCCTCCGCAAGATGATCCTGCTTCAGTGAACCTCCGCGATCGCGACCCCAGATGTTGCGCCAGAAACGCCTTCCGACCCCACTCGTCAGAAGCGCGGCCCGACAGGCCCGACAGTGGGATGCGAGACCAAGGCGCAGGCCGCGACCTGCAGTTGCGCTTCCCATGCCGCCTCGTCGAGCCCCAGCGTGTACTCGATGCAGCACGCGCATGGCGGGAGTAGCGCCACGAATGCTTGCTCCTCAGCGGTCTCGACCTCCATCTCCGACCACTCGTCCGATGCCAACTCGGCGAGATCCACCTCCCCTGCGGTGAATCGCGTGGCCAGCCTGCGCAGCGCGTATCGCCGGGCCAGGTGGTGATCGGGCAGAATGATCCCCAATTCTTCGAGAGCCTGCTCGAATGTGTCGCGGATGTCCCGGGGGTCCGCATGACGCGGCAGGCCAGCGAGCTCGCACAGGGTCGGCGTGTCCATTCCCATTGCGAGTGCCTGGGCAGCGGTCATCGGCAGGTCTTCCGGACACACCTGATCCGCCTGATACAGCCACGCTGCCTCCACCAAGGGCGGATAGGCGCTGCGGACAGGGCTGTCAGGTTCGGATGTGTCGTCTATCGCTGCCATGGTTCATACGATGCCAGCACGGCGCGCGAGAGCGCCTGGAAATTTAGACTGTCCCGGCAAACCGCCCTGCGGGCCAACCCACCTCATGCTGTTGCTCCGGTGACACTCCGCGACCGCTCCCCAAGATCTGTGCCAGAACCCCGCTCTCGGTCACGAAGCCAGGAGGGGGAAATCTTCGCCTCGTTCGAGGTTCCGCCAGCCGCACGTGTCGGCGCCGCGCTGCTACGCGACAACAGCGAGTTCCGCGAGAGTCTGGTCAGTCAGGCCGATCTTCGGCTCCCCACCCGACAGGTTCGCCAGGCCGCTGCGCTGGCCTCCTCGGTGGAGGGAAAATGGGGTCGGGTGCCCGGTAAGCCGATGACTCTTTGATGCCGGTGAGTTCGCCCGACAGGATGGCGATGGGGATCTGCTAGCGGACTTCGGTTTGCGCCACGGCTTCGGCCCGGAGCGCGCGTGTCAGACTCAGCGACTTCCCGGATCCCTCCGGGCACCCGTCCGATCGGTGCGCGTGGGAGGGATACCGCGGTGGCCAGGCAGGACGTGAAGGACGAAGTCATCTATCTACGGGCGGCGGGGCTGGACCTGGGCAAGCGGTTCCTGGTGGCCTGTGTGCGCACCCCGGCCGCGTCCCGGGCGGGGACCTGGTCGCTGGAGACGGAGCGGTTCGAGACCACCGCGGCCGAGATCCGGCGGCTGCTGGCGTGGCTGCTCGAGCGCCGGGTGGAGGTGGTGGTCCTGGAGGCCACCTCGGACTACTGGCGGCACCTCTACTACACGCTGCAGCCGCAGCTGAACCTCATGCTGGTCAACCCCGCCCACCTCAAGGGCATCCGGGGCCGCAAGAGCGACCCAAGCGACGCGGCCTTCCTGGCCCGGGCCGGCGCGTCGGGGATGGTGATGGGCTCGTTCGTGCCCCGGCGCGAGATTCGCGAGCTGCGTGATCTGACGCGGTGTCGCACCGAGGTGATCACGGCCCGGGGCCGGGAGGCCCAGCGGCTGGAGAAGGAACTGGAGGACACCGGGATGAAGCTGTCCTCAGTGATCAGCGACATCACCGGGGCCACCGGACGAGCCATCATCAACGCCTTGATCCAGGGGGAGCGCGACCCGGGGACGCTGGCCGACCTCGCCGTGCGCCGGGCCCGCAGCAAGATCCCGGCCCTGACCGAGGCGCTGGAGGGCACCTTCACCGAGCACCACGCCTTTATGTGCCGCCACTACCTCGACGAGCTCGACCACCTGACCGCGGTGGTCGAGCATCTCGACGCCCGCATCGCCGCGCTCCTGGCCCGTCTGAGCAGGGACCAGGACGTGGACCGCCTCGACACCATCCCCGGCATCGGCCGCGCCGCCGCCCAGATCATCATCGCCGAGACCGGCGGCGACATGGCCCAGTTCGCCACCGCCGGACACCTCGCCTCCTGGATCGGGGTCTGCCCAGGAATGAACGAATCCGCCGGCGTCAACAAGTCCGGCCGTACCCGGTCGGGCAACAGCAGCCTCAAGCGCATACTCGGCGTCGCCGCAATGGCCGTGAGCCGCAGCAAGGACACCTATCTCAGCACGTACTACCGGCGCATCGCTTCGCGCCGCGGCAGCCTACGGGCCCTGGTCGCGGTCATGCACAAGCTCGCCATCGCGATCTGGCACGTCCTGCACGACAAGACCGACTACCACGACCTGGGAGCCGACTACTTCACCCGCCGCGACCCCGAACGCGCGATGCGCCGCATGACCAAGGAAGCCAACCGCCTCGGCCTGACCATCCGCTTCGAACCCATCGAGGCGACCTGACCGGCACGAAGCCTCTATTTTCGTGTCAGAGAGGAGGCGCAACCACCACCCGGTTCGCTTCGTACGCCTGCGCGGCGACCTCCCCCCGCACCAGACGATGCCCTTCACCGCCTGGCTGCCATCTCTCGAAGAGATCACCGTGGCGGCGAACTGATTTGGTACTGCTCGGAGTTCGCAGATCTTCGCTTCGAATTACGGGCGGGCCCCGCCGGTCTCGGGTACCGGTGTTCCCGGGGACGTGAAGGCGGCCAGCACCGTGGCCGTGATGTGGTCGGCGGCGCGGTCGGAGGTGAGGCGGCCGGCGCGGATCTCCTCCGCCGCGCTGTGCATGACCGCGTGCAGGACATTGACCATCCAGGCGATCGACAGGTCCGTACGGAAGGTGCCCTCGGCTCGGCCGCGGGCGACCAGCGCCTCGACCCGGGCGGCGGGTCCGGCGTGCAGTTCGCGGATGCGTCCGGCGGAGAGCTCCCGTTGCGCGGCGGCGAGCAGCGCCCGGGCCTCGTCGACCAGGTGCCAGCCGGCCTCGATGTACCGGGCCAGGGCGAGTAGGGGGTCACCGGTCAGGTCGACCCTGTCCAGTACCTCGTTGCCCCGGTCGATGGCGCGGCTCATCGCCGCGTCGACGACCTCTGCGCGGGAGGTGAAGTGCGCGTACAGCGTCACCCGGCCCACACCCGCAGCCCGGGCGATCTCGCTCATGCTCGCCTCGGGATTGCGTCCGAGGCATTCGGCCGCGGCCCGCACGATCGCCTCGATGCTGCGCAGGGCGTCAGCGCGCTTGGTGGCCGTGGAGTTCTTGCTGCCCATGCGCCCACAGTACCCCAGTAAGTCGTACAGCGCTGTTTGGCTTATACCCCCGGGGCGTATAACGTGAACACACCTGTACGACTTAACGACGAGGGGTGAGCGTCATGAGCGACACGGAAACCACCACCACACGCGCACCGGATGCACCGCATCCGCTGCGCTGGACTGCCCTGGGACTGCTGGGACTGGCACAGCTGATGCTGATCCTCGACATCACCGTCGTCGCGATCGCACTCCCCGACATGGGCGTGGAACTGCACCTGGACCGCGCGGCACTGACCTGGGTGGTCAGCGGATACGCCCTCACGTTCGGGAGTCTGATGCTGCTCGGCGGCCGGGCCGCGGACCTGTTCGGTCCCAAGCGGGTCGTCCTGGCCGGGCTCGCCGTGTTCACCGCCGCGTCGCTGGCCGCCGGACTCGCCACCGGCGCCCCGCTGCTGCTCGCCGCCCGGATCGCCCAGGGGACGGGCGCCGCGATGCTCTCGCCCGCCGCTCTGTCCGTGGTGGTGCGGCTGTTCGACGGCGACGAGCGCAACCGCGCGCTGGGCATCTGGTCGGCACTCGGCGGCGGGGGTGCCGCACTCGGCGTGCTGCTGGGCGGGCTGATCACGGCAGGTCCGGGCTGGGCCTGGGTCTTCTTCGTCAACGTCCCCGTCGGCCTGATCGTCCTTGTCTCGCTCGCCCGGATCCTTCCCGGCCTGCCCCGTGCGGGCACCGGTTCCCTTGACGTACCCGGCGCTGCTCTGGTCGCCGCCGCGACCGGTGCCCTCATCTACGCCCTGATCCGTGCCGGTGACCACGGCTGGCTGAACAACGTCACCGTTGCCCTGGTCGCCGCGGCGGCAGCCGCCTACGCGGTGTTCGCCCTCTGGCAGCGCCGGGTCGTGGCACCGCTGATGGATCTGCGTCTGCTGGGCCGGCGCCCGGTGGTGGCGGGCACCTTCGTGATCGCTGTCACCACGGCGCTGATGGTGGGGGCCTTCTTCCTCGGCTCCTTCTACCTCCAGAACCGCCAGGGCCACGGTGCTTTGATGACCGGCGTGCTGTTCCTGCCGGTGGCACTGCTGACCGTGGTCGCCGCCGCAGCCGCCGGCCGCGTGATCGGCCGTCTGGGGGCACGGCTGCTGGCTGTGGTCGCCCTGTCTGTCGCGGCCGCCGGGTTCCTCGTTCCGGTGCTCCGGTCCGGAACCACCGCGATGGTCACCGGCGTGAGCGTCGCAGCGGCGGGCCTGGGCGCCTTGTTCGTCGTCGCCTCCGCCACCGCGCTCGCCACCGTGGCCCCTCACGAGGCCGGGGTGACGTCGGGCATCGTCAGCACCTTCCACGAGTTCGGCGCATCGGCCGGCGCCGCTGCCGTCTCCAGCGCCGCCGCCACGAGCATCGTCGCCCGCTCCGGCACCCAGACGGCCTCCGGCTTCGACGACGCGTTTCTCGTCGCCACGGGCGTGGCCGCGGTCTCCACCGTCATCGCCCTGTGGCTGATCCCCGCCAAGCACCAGTAAGCCCAAGCCGATTGACCAGCCCGATCGCCCTGTTGGTCACCGCATCACAGCGATCCCACCCACAACGGAGCCGGCGTACTGCACGCCCTCGACAGGCTCACGGAGGCACTGGATGAATCACCGCGAGCGTCGGTTGCTGACAGCTGGCATCACCGCGGCAAGTGTCGGCGCGGCACTGGGCGTCACCTTCTGGATCGGTGGTACGCAGCAAGAGGGTGACAAGAGCCAAACCGACCGGCAAGAAACGGTCGCCGAACGCGGCCGGACCGTGATGCCCTTCGACCTCGAAGCGACCACCCACCACTTCACCCCCACCGTGACGGGCGGCATTCAGGACGTCGTCGCCGACCAGCCCGACGACTCCAGACAGATCGGCCTCATACGCACCCACCTCCAGCAGGAGGCCAAGGCGTTCGGCAAGGGCGACTTCGGCGATCCCGCACAGATTCACGGCGACAGGATGCCGGGCCTTGCAAAACTGGAGAAGGGCTACAAGCGCATCGAAGTCCGCTACCGGGAACGGCCCGAGGGGGCCTCCCTCACCTACACCACCGAAGAGCCCGCGCTGGTGGACGCCCTGCACGACTGGTTCGAAGCACAGCTCAGCGACCACGGCGACCACGCCGAAACCGGTCACTGACCAACGAGCCGAGAACGAGCCAGGCCCATCACCGCGCACGTCGCACGATCGGAAGTGGACAGCTTGAACGACCTGTACGAGTTGAGCGAGAGCGTGCCTTCCGTGCAGTGGTCCGCCGCCTGCGCACCGATGCCGGCCTCTCGGGCAAGGCCCCAGAAGCGGTGGCGCTCGCCCTGTCCAACACCTGGCACGGCGTGGTCCTCCACCACGAGGGAGAGCCCATCGACATGGGCCGACAGCCGTCGCTCTCACCGTCGGCACCCTCGCCTCCTCCACCGCCCTGATCGGCTTCGGCCTGGACTCCGCCATCGAGGTCTCCTCCGCCGCCGCGGTCGCCTGGCAGTTCTCCGCCCGTGAGCACGCCGTGCGCGAAGCCCGTGAGAAGGCCGCTCTGCGGATCACCTCGGTGTCGTTCTTCCTGCTCGACGCCGTCCGTGCCCTGACCGGAACAGGCGAGGCCGAACGCTCCCTTCCCGGCATCGTCCTCGCCGCCCTCTCGCTGGCGGTGATGCCGTTCCTGTCCGCCGCCCAGCGGCGCACCGCTGCATGTGGCGAAAGTGGAGCGGAGTCACGGGTTCACGCGAGCGGAGGCCGCTCCAGCGGAGCGATCGGGCCCGCCATGTAGGCCGACCTCGACTGACGTGGCTCCTCCCGGTTGAACCGGTGCACGAACCGCTCATGCAGAGCACCCCGTTGGCGCGAGCATGTTTGCCTGGCCGGTGCAGGCACGTGCCTTCCAGCGAGTTGATCGGCTGCGCATGGATCGGTGGACCTCCGCGCCGGCGGTGCCGGGAGGCGGAAGCCCACCGTAGGGGGCCGATCCGTCAGGCGGTCAGGCTTTTTCCTGCATGCTGCGCCGGGCGGGATTACCCTGTTCGGCGGCTTTCGGATCCTTGTCGCCCGCTTTGGCGCGCACGCCCTGGGCGATGCGGTCGCCGATGGACTTGTCGATGTTCGACCAGTACTCGAAGGCCCGCTTGAGGACGGGTTCCGAGACGCCGTTGAGGAGATGGCCGACGACGTTGTCGACCAGACGGTCGCGCGCGGCGTCGTCCATGACCTCGCGCACCAGTGTGCCGGGCTGGCCCCAGTCGTCGTCCTCGGGATGACTGACGTAGGCCGCACGGGTGATGGCGCCGTCGGCCTGCCAACTGGGCGGGGAGTAGTGCGCGGGGTCGGCTGCGGGGCCGCCCTTGGAGTTGGGGGCGTACACCGGGTCGGCGGTCTTCCGGTACGCCATCGCCCCGTCCTTGGAGTAGGTGTGGACGTCCACGACCGGGGCGTTCACCGGAAGCTGCTGGTAGTTGCCGCCGATCCGGTGGCGGTGCGCGTCCGCGTAGGCGAACAGCCGGGCCAGCAGCATGCGGTCCGGGCTGGGGCCGATGCCGGGGACGAGATTGTTGGGCTGGAAGGCCGCCTGCTCGATCTCCGCGTGGTTGTCGGTGGGATTGCGGTCGAGGGTCATACGGCCGACCGGGATCAGCGGGTAGTCGCCGTGCGGCCACACCTTGGTGAGGTCGAAGGGGTTGAAGCGGTAGCTCGCGGCCTCCTCGTACGGCATCACCTGCACGTGCAGGGTCCAGCTGGGGAATTCGCCGTCGCGGATGTGCTCGAACAGATCACGCGTGTGGTAATCGGTGTCGGCGGCCGCCATCTGGTCCGCCTCGTGCTGGGTGAAGCACTCGATGCCCTGGTCGGTCTTGAAGTGGTACTTCACCCAGAACCGCTCGCCGGCGGCGTTGATCCACATGTAGGTGTGGGAGGTGTAGCCGTTCATGTGGCGCCAGGTCCGCGGGATGCCGCGGTCACCCATCAGCCAGGTGACCTGGTGGGCGGACTCGGGAGAGAGCGTCCAGAAGTCCCACTGCATGTCGTGGTCGCGAAGGTTGTTGTCGGCGCGGCGCTTCTGGGAGCGGATGAAGTGCTGGAACTTCATCGGGTCCTTCACGAAGAACACCGGCGTGTTGTTGCCGACCATGTCGTAGTTGCCTTCGCTGGTGTAGAACTTCACCGCGAAGCCGCGTGGGTCGCGCCAGGTGTCCGGGCTGCCGCGCTCACCCGCGACGGTCGAGAAGCGGACGACCAGGTCGGTGCGGGCTCCCGGCTGGAAGACGGCCGCCCTGGTGTACGCGCTGACATCGTGGGTCACCTCGAAGTGGCCGAAAGCGCCGCTTCCCTTGGCGTGCGGCTGGCGCTCGGGGATCCGCTCCCGGTTGAACTGAGCCATCTGCTCGATCAGATACGCGTCCTGCAGCAGGATCGGACCGGCAGGCCCCACGGTGAGCGAATGCTCGTCGCTCTCGACCGGGGCGCCGGAATCGGTCGTGGTGACAGGTGGAGTCTCCGTCATGAATCTGCCCTTCGTCGTACGGAGCGGCGGCGTACCGGGCACGCTGCCCGCGCCCAGAGCCTTTCGGTCCCGTGCAGGCCAGGTGACCTTCATCGGCCGCCACAAACATCGCTTTCCCGACCAACGTGCGGTTGTTCCGAGAACTACGTCCGTCTCACTGTCGACCTCACCCCGCTCGACGAACCGGGGCAACGCACGGCATGTCGGCATGTCGGCACCATCATGCGGTCCGGGTACTGATCGGCTTGCCTGACGAGGCCGAAGGATCCCGCACCCGCATTCCTCCTCGCCCGGATGGGTGCGGATGCCGGCCGCCCACAGAAGGCTCTGGCCGACGGGAACGAGCTGCCGCCCCGCCTGAAGGCCGGCACCGGCGCGAAGGCGGTTCAGGCCGGGTTCGGACCGCACGGCGTCGCGGTGACGGGCACGATCCTCGCCTACACCGACACGGTCCTCGCAAGCGGCCGTGAGCATCTGACCGACTGGCAGGTGGAGGTGAACCACGCCATCAAGGAGACCGGCCCGAGCCTCAACACCGACGCCGTGCTTGCCGTGCCGACCAAGACCAGCGAGGTGCGCCTCTTCGAGCTTGACAACGGCACCATGTCCCGGGCCCGCCTCGCCAAGGAGGTCTCGGACTACGAGCGCTGCGCCGGGCACCGCGTCTGGGAGGGAGCCCACGGCACCAACGGCCGCACGCTCCCCTTCTGGCAGCGCCACCGCTACACCCGCTCCGAACGCTTCCCGCGGCTGCACGTCGTCCTGGTGGACACAGAGAAGCACCTGCTCGACAACCGCCGCCAGGCGCTCACCGCCGACGTGTACGGCATCGCCATCGCGGTGTGGGTGAACAACCTGCGCCGGCTGAAGCGCCCCGAGCCCCGGTACGAGATCGGCGTCGACGCCCCGGACCGGCGCCGCGACCGCTACGCCGAGCCCGTAGGCCGCTGAAGGGGCAGGGCAGGCCGGCCGCAGTGACGACGCTCCCTCACACACCAGCCGTGGGGGGCGTTGTTCCGCAGCCTGTTCCGCCGACGAGCCTGACGGCTGCGCGGGTGTGGGTTCCGCGTCAGGCTGTCCACCGGAGCTGTTCTGACCAGCGGGTTTGTGGTCGTCTCGCCGAGGTGTCCACCAGTTGTCCTGCGGCCGCGTCCACTTCCTCTGGCGCGGTGCGGCCCCTGGGCTGCGGTGTCGCCCGGGCATGGGCACGGGTAACGTGCTGAGTTGCTGGTGCAGCTCGGGGTGGTGGCGGCGATGGGGCTGCCGAAACTGCGGCTACCCCGGGTGGTCAGTTGTGACGCGGGTGGTCGGCCGAGAGCTGAGCGCGATTGGCGGCACCCGGTACGGGAGCAGAGCCCCGATACGGCAGCAGGGTCCGGACCGCGCGTCGCGGTCCGGACCCTGCCCCGTGCGGTGCCGCCCTGCGGCGGCGGTACGTCAGCTCTGTGCGGTGTCGTCGCCCGCCTGCCCGGCGCCCTCAGCTGCACCTGTCTTCTCGCGCATCTTGCGCACCAGCTCCGCCTTCTGGTCGGCTGCACCCTGGCGGTCGAGGTTGCGGTGCGGACCGTTGTTCTGCCGTTCGGCGCGGGACAGCTTCTTGCGCTGGCCACCGCCCATGCCCACGGGGTTGTTGATGTTCTTGCTCACGGTCACGGGTTCTCCCGGTAGTGATGTGAAGTGATCTACGGATTCATCGGTGGGGGATGGGCGCCGACAACGAAGGACGTCAGTAGGGGCCCATCACGCTCTCACTCGTAAATCGGCCTCTGGAAGAACATGACAGAGACGTTACCCGGTTCCGTTCCGCGGCAGGCCCTGGGGGGCCAGGGCAGGCTGCGCAAATCACCCAGCGTCAGAGCAAGGGCGTCCCGTGGACGGACGGGTGAGTTCGCCGCCTGCTCCTGGGCCAGCGAGCAGTGGTGCAGCAACGCCGGCTCCAGGCGGTGGAGTTGCAGGGGGTCAAAGACGGCCAGGACGCGGTTCGTAGTGTACGGAGATGCCAGTCGGAAGCCGGCGACAACCCTCATGTCCAAAGGAGCCCTATGGCCGTGTCCTATGTGGTGAGGCGGACAAGGCGTTTGTAGCACCAGATGGAACCCATAACTGGTCGCAGGGCAGTAGTTGCGGGAGCCGCTCTCCGATAGCGTACCGACCGGATGGTACGGCATGGTGTGGTTCCACGTACCGTCGTGTGCTCGATGAACAGCAACGTCTTATCCGCCACAGGACGGAGAGCCCATCATGAAGCAGAACACGGACCGCGACGGCCTGGTCCTTGCACGCCAGACCTGGAGAACTCTTGAGCCCTACCACGGGGCTGTCTACTTCTCGCCCGAAGCCGCAGGGCAGTACGCCGAGTTGGGCGTGGATGCCAGGACGGGGTACTTCGCGTCCCGCTCCGCCGCGCTCGGCGCCGCTCCGGCGGATCTGGTCATCGCCACGTTCTACAACTTCAATCCCCAACTGGTGCGCCGAGCCATTCCCGCGGCATGGGAAGTCGCCACGCCCCAGCAGTTCGCCGCCGCCCGGCTCACCGGGATCGATACCACGCTTTGCCGCATTCTCGGCGCGGACGTCTCCTCACCGGAGCTGGCCCGCGCGGCGGAATTGGCCCGTACTGCGGCTGAAGTGACTGTGCGCCATCCACACGGCCGCCCTCTCTTCGCCGCGCACGCCGCACTGCCGTGGCCGAGTGCACCCCACCTCGTGCTCTGGCAGGCGCAGACTCTGCTGCGGGAGTTCCGGGGCGACGGTCACGTGGCGGTACTACTGGCTGCCGGCCTGAGTGGGCTCGAGTCTCTTGTCACGCACGCAGCCACAGGCGACATCGATGCAGAGGTGCTGCGCGCCTCGCGGGCATGGACGCCGGAGCAGTGGGGACAGGCCGTGCAGAACCTGCGTGAGCGTGGATGGCTCGTCGACGGACCTCACCTGGCGTTGACTGAGGACGGTGCGCGACGCAGGGCGGAGATCGAGCACACCACCGACAGGCTTGCCGCCCTGCCGTACATCACTCTCGGTCCTGCCGCCTGCGCCGAACTTCGTTCGCTGGTGAGGCCGTTCAGCCTTGCGCTGGCCAAGGAGCTCCTGCCGTGGGCAGCCGACCGCCTTGGCGAAGAGAGCACATGAGAGAAGAGCGAGGCAGGGCTTTCTGGACGGCTGAAAACCTTCCGGATCCTGACCGGGGTCGGGTGTGTCAATTTGATGGCTCTGTCTGATATTCGGTGGTGACGGAGGGGTGGCGTTGGTCCGAGGAAATTGCGGTGGCGGAGGAGGGCGAAGCCTGCTCTGCTGTGTATCTGCCGCGCTATCAGTTTGGTCTTGGTGTTGGCACCCTCGGTGGGTCCGTTGCTGTGGGGAGAGTGAACGCGGCGATCACAGCGTCGCGGTCGCGCCCAACCCCCGGGTGAAGGCGTGCAGATCCGGCAGATCGGCAGCCCGGACCTGGGTGATCCAGGGCTCGAGCGCGTCAGCGTTTCCGCTGCGAGCGGTGTTGTGCTCGTATGTGGAGGCAGCCGGTGCCGTGCAGGACGAGACCCTTCTGCGTTCAGTGGGCGGCCAACGCGGCTGTCCTGGCATCCTTCTTCGGTGACCGCGGCGGTCACGATGAGGCCGGTCGCGGGGATGGCGTTCCCAAGCGGACCGGCTTGCCGGAGGTCGGGGAGGCGATCTGGGTGGTCTGGGATTCGGCTTCGACGAGACTGATTCGGAGCCCTTCAGTTTCGGCTTCGGCGATCAGGCCGAGAAAGTGAAGGATTTCCTGCTCGTAGACGGAGCGTCGTGATCGATCCTGCTGACGCCCTGACAGTTGGGCGTTTCGTCTGTGGAGCGGAAGGACTGCCCGCGTCGGCCAATGTCTGACTCCGATGCGGCCTGTGACGGTCAGTACCCGCGGGCGTGGATCGCCTGCAGCCATGGTTCCCGGACGGCGGGGATCCGTGCGAGTGTGTGCCGGAACGCGTCGCGGGAGGGCCGGAACCGTGACTGGGGGTGTGGCGGCAGCGGATCGTCCCGCTCCACGCCTGCTGGCAGCCGGCCGGCCGCCGGCAGCCGCGTGCGGTGAGGTGGGAAGGCCAGCTCGGCCCAGAGGGTGGCCTCGACAGGCACGGGCACGGCGCCGCTGTTCGGCTGCCATGTCTGGCCGGTCTGCGGGTGGACCGGCACCAGCACCAGATCGGCGGCCGGCTCGCCGAACCCCGGTCCGGCCAGGGCCAGCCGCTTCGCGTGTTCCCCCGTGGGCAGAAGCACGGCGAGGGCCGGGCCGAGGAGTTCGGCGACCGCACCGGGCGCCGCGTCGACCGGCCGGCCCTCGGCGGCTGCCACTACATGGGCGAGGGCTACGCCGGCCGGGATGTCCCGGTACTCGCTCAGTCTGTGCCGCAGTGCGCCGTCGGCCGGTAGCTCCGCCCAGTCCATGACGGGCCGCTCCGGCGGGCCGGGCAGCCGCACCACTGTGTGGGGGAGGAGCCTGACGGCCTGCCACTGCCCGCAGTCGTCGATCCGGGATCCGACCGGCAGCCCGCAGTCCAGGCAGGCGAGGTTCGGTCCGCCGCTGCCGTTGATCCCCATGCAGTAGCCCTCGGTCCGTTCGGTGATCAGTCCGGTGGCGCGCATGTCGCCGGGTGCGAGCAGGACGGTGTCCGAGGGCCCGTCGGGCAGATGGCTGAACGGAGCGAAGATGCCCCGTGCCGCCGCCTGCTGCGCTCCGATCTCCTCCCACGGCCGCCAGGGTGGCCCGTACGGCTCGGGGTCGATGGCGTAGGTCCCCGCCTCCAGGAGCGGCGGGTGCAGTGTCTCCCAGTGGGTGTCGCTCAGGTGGATCGGCAGTGCCACCCGTGACACCGGCGCAGTCAGTACCGCACCGCAGCCCGCACATCCGAACAGGGCCAAGCCCTTCCCTCCTCGCCGTCGAAACCCCTGCATCCCACCAGGGAGACGGCTGACAGGCAACGGGATTTCGGCCGGCACCGGCCGTTCCCGCCGGTGGCGGGTCCTCGGCCTCGGTGTCGATGTCTGTCACCGGGGGTGGTGTGGGTCGGTGGTTCTTGATCGGGCCGATGCCGACGGGACAAAGGTGTGTGGTGGTGTTGCTCGGGTGTGGTGGTTGAGGTGGTGTGCGTACCAGGCGGTGCTGGCGGTGAAGCGTGTGTCGAAGCCGGGGCCGGGGTGGAGTCGTGTGTGGTGCCAGATGCGGCTGGTGTCGTAGTAGTGGTCTTCGGTGAGGAGGGCGTATTGGTGGTCGGTGAGTTCTGGTAGGTGTTCTCGTACCAGCGCGCGGTGTTCGGTGATGGGGGTGGGGCGGGCGGGGGGCAGGTGCAGCAGGGTTCGCAGGCGTGTGTGGAGGTGGTCCATGCGCAGGGGGCGGGGGTAGGCCACGTGGTAGGTGCTGCCGTGAGCGCGACTGCCGCCGCCGCTGTGGGGTGGGGGTTGGTATGTGAGTGCGGTGATGATGCGGGCGAGGTCCTGGACTGCGATGGCGGAGGTTTTGGGGGGTGGTGTGTCGGGCCAGGTGGGTATGTGGCGGAGGATGCGGGCGAGGGTGGGGATGAACCAGTGGTCTCCGGTGCCGTAGACGAGGTGGGGGCGCAGGACGGTGCCGCCTGCGGCGCGTACGGCTTCTTCGGCGTGCAGACGGGTTGTGCTGGCGGGTGAGAGGGGTGCGGGCTGCAGCTGTCCTTCGTGGGAGCCGCGGTGGGGGCCGGTGCCGTAGACGGAGGCGGTGCTGACGTAGATGAAGCGTGTGACTGCGTGGCGGGCGGCTTCGGTCAGCAGGGCCTGGGTGCCGGTGTGGTTGATGGCGTGGCATTTTTGCGCATCGCTGCCCACGTAGCTGGCGGTGTGGATCACTGTGGTGATCCCGGAGCAGACGCCGTGCAGGCTGGGCGGGTCGGTGAGGTCGCCGGTCACATGCTGCGCCGCGGGGGTGGGGGGTGTTCTTCGGGAGAGCACGCGAAGGCTGGGCGCGGTGCCCTGTGCCCGGTGGTGGCGGGTGAGTGCTTTGAGTACGGCGCGTCCGATGAAGCCGGTGCCGCCCACGAGGAGGACGGTGCCGGTGTCGGTGCTCGTGGTGGGCGGCGTGCTGCTGGCTGCGGCTGCGGCTGGAGTGTGCATGGCGGGGCTCCTTGTCGGGGTGCGGGCCGTGCCGGTCTTGTGGCGTGCGCGGTGCCCCCGGCCCACTGGCCCGGGAGCACCTGGCCTCCGCCCCAGGCTGCGGCCCGGGGCAGGCAGCCTGCGGCCCTGGTCCCGGTCCCGGTCGCAGCCGACGGGGCGGGACCTGCGGCCGCGTTGGGGGAGCGCGTGGTGTGGGGGTGCGAGGTGCCTTCGGCCTCCCGCCCCGGGCTCCCTGCCCTGCCCCGGGAGCGTGCAGCCTCTGCTCTTTGGCCGCGGTTCCGGTGTGCGGGTCCTGCCTCTTGGCCGCAGCCTCGTCCTGCGGTCGCAGCCCGCAGCTTCTGTCTCGGGCCGGGGAGCGCCCGGCCCGAGCCCTGGCCACGGCCCCTGCTACCGGTCGTGGTCCTGGTGTGCGGCTTCTGTCCTCCGGCCGCGGCCCGAGTCTCTGCCTCGGGTTGGGGGGCGCGGCCTGGGCCTTGGTCCGTGGTGGCGGTTTCTGGTCCGCGGTTGTGGTCTGTGGCTGGCCGGGTGGTGGCTGATGGGCGGCTGCGGCTGCGGCTGTGTTAGAGGTGGGTGCCGCCGCTGGCGTCGAGGTGTTGGCCGGTGATCCAGCGGGATGCGTCGGAGGCGAGGAAGGCGGTGATGTCGGCGATGTCGTCGGGTTGGCCGATGCGGTTGTGGGTGGAGTGGGTGGCGAGGTGGGCGGCGGTTTGGGGGGTTTGTCGTTTGTGTTTGTTCATGTCGGTTTCGATGTATCCGGGGTTGATGGTGTTGACGGTGATGTTGCGGGGGCCGAGTTCTTTGGCGAGGGCGAGGGTGAGGGTGTTGAGGGCTCCTTTGGTCATGGAGTAGATGAGGGATTCGGGGTAGGCGATGCGGGTGGCTGCGGAGGAGATGTTGATGATGCGGCCGCCGTCGCGGAGGTTTTTCAGGCCTCGTTGGACGAGGAAGAGGGGGGATCTGGTGTTGACGGCGAAGAGGCGGTCGAAGAGTTCGGGGGTGACGTCGTGGATGCGGGCGGATCCGCTGATGGCCGCGTTGTTGACGAGGATGTCTAGTTCGGGTCCTTTGTGCTGTCTGGCGAGGGTGTCTTCCATGTGGGTGTAGAGGGTTTCGATGTCGCCGGGCACGCCGAGTTCGGCGTGGACGGCGAAGGCCTGTCCGCCGTCCTGGGTGATGAGTTTCAGGGTGTGCTGTGCGGCTTGTTCGTTGCTGCCGTAGTGCACGGCGGTCAGGGCTCCTTCGCGGGCCAGCCGGCGGGCGATGGCCCGGCCGATCCCGCGGCTGGCTCCGGTGACCAGTGCCGTCTTCCCGGTCAGTGTTCCCATGCCCCGGTTTCCCCCTGTTTTTTGACGGTCGGACAGCGTCGGATGTGCGGTGGCGCATGCTCGTGGGTGTTCACGGCGCGGGCGCGGGCGCGGACGGTGTGGCGGTCCGGCTGTGCCCGCGGTCCGGGCGGTCACCGCTGGGTGGTGGGGGTGGCGGTGGCCTGGTTGTGCGTGGGGGTGCCGGCCGTGTGTCGGTGTGGTTGGTTCCGGGCTTTTCTTTGGGTGGCGGTCACGGTTTCGCGCGGGCTGGTGGGGAGTTGCTCTGTTCTTCCTTGGGCTGGTGGGGAGTTGCTCTGTTCTTCCTTGGGCTGGTGGGAAGTTGCTCTGTTCCTTGTTGGGTTGGTGGTTGTGGTGTTGTGGGGGTTGGTGGTTGTTGTGGTGTTAGTTGGTGGGTGTTGTTTCGTGTTGTTGTGTGGGTTGTTCTTTGAGGAGTCGGGTGGCTTCGTGGTAGACGGTTGCTCCGCGGGTGGTGGAGAGGTGGAGTGAGGCGATGGTGGAGGGTTGGGCGAGGCTGGGCAGGAGGTGGCGTAGGAGTTCGCTGGCGCGTGTCATGAGGTCTTGGTAGTCGCTGATGGCCTGGGACATGGATTGGATGCCGGCGAAGGAGCCGACGATCACGTCTGCGGTCCGGGCGGGTTCGACGTGGGGCAGGAGTTCGCCCTGGGTCTGGGCTTTTTCCAGGAGTTCCCGTACGAGGGAGCTCCAGCGCAGGAAGGGGCCGGTGCGGTCCAGGCCGGTGGCCATCTGGTCCATGGCCAGGCGCACGCTGGCGCGGACCATGGGGTCGGTCTGCAGCCGGTGGGAGTGCAGCATGACGACGTCTACGAGTTCCTGGAGTTTGCCGGGCCGGTGGGGGACGGTGAACTGGCTGTCCTGTGCGTCGAGGACGCCCAGTGCCAGTTCCTCTTTGGACCTGAAGTGGAAGTACAGGGCTCCTTTGGTCACTCCGGCTGTGGTGAGGATCTGGGAGATGGTCGCGGCCTGGTATCCGTGGTCCTCGAAGACTTTGGCTGCTGCCAGGAGAATGGTCCGGCGTGTGCGGATGGCTCGGTCCTGCTTGGCCATACGGCCTCCATGTGTCGTGCGGCTGGCACGCGTTCCAGCTCTTCAAAAAAACCGCCCAGTTTGTATATTACCGTGAGGTGGCCGGGGGTGGCCGGTCCGTTGCTGCCGGGTGGGGGCAGGTGGTGTCCGGGCCGGGCGGGTGGGGCCGCGCCGGTGGCCGTGGGAGGGGGCGGTCCCGTGGGGTGTGTCTGCGGGGGGCCGGAGGGGTGCGGTGTGCCGCTGACGGGCGGGAGGCCTGGGGTGGCCCGTGTCTCAGGGGGTGGGCGGTGCTGCGGTCACCGTGCACCGGAACACGCTCTGGCCGTCCTGGTGGCCGCTGACCAGTACGGACCTGCCGGGGCCGGGGCCGGGGCCGGGGGAGGTGGCGGGGGCGGGGTGTGCCTCGATGATGCAGGGTGTGTCGAGTTCGGCGTAGCGCTGGAAGCTGGCGGTGAGGGACTGGGGGACGAAGGGGCGGCCCAGGACGGTGGCCGTGGCCTGGCGGGCGGCCTCCATGAGCACCATGCCGGGCACGTGGTCGACCGGGTGGTCGAAGAGCACGGGGTGGCGGCTGTCGACCCTCAGCTGCCAGCGGTGTTTTTCGGTGAGGGGGGAGAGCACGACGTCCATGGGGGACATCCGTCCGACGCTCTGCGGTGCGACCGGGGCGGTGAGCAGGGGTCTGGCGCACTCGCCGGCGGGCGGGCGGTGGGCGCGCACGCGGCGGTAGACGGCCGGGGACATGCAGGAGAAGGAGGCGCCGGCGGTGGCGACGGGCCGGCCGTCGCGCCGGATCGCGGCCTCGTAGCGCAGGCCTGCCAGGCTGCGGCCGCGCCGCTTGATCTGCGGGCAGCTGATGTCCAGTTCCAGGGAGGCGGGCGCGCCGCCGACGAGGAGGTGTTCGGGGCGCACGTCGACGGCGAGGTCCCACATCAGGAAGTGGTGGCCGAGCGGGACACCGAATTCGGCATGTGCCAGGAGTGCGCCGGCCTGGCGGACGGTCTCGGCCGCGATGAGCGGGTCGTGGCAGCCTTCGAGGGGGGTGAAGAAGCTGTGCCCGCGGGGCCACTGGGCGCTCACCGTGAAGCGGGCCTGCCCGGTGCGTTCCCAGTCGGTGAGCATGACCTCGGCGACGCTGGCGCGGTGGACGAACTCCTTGGGGACCGTGGTGGTCAGGGACGGGTAGCGCATGACGCCGGTCCCGGCCGGTGCCGGGGTGTCCGAAGCGGTGGGCGAAGTGCTGGGTATCGCGCGTTCTGTGCGGAACGTGATCGCAGACATGTCTGATCCCCTTGAGCCGCCATGGCGTGCACTGATGAGTGGTGGTCCCTCGAGCAAGCAAGAAGATACATACCAACCGGTTTAATTTCTAGCGGTATCGCGCAGTCCGCCGGGGCGGGATGCGGAGCAGGCTGCTCCAGATCCGCCACCGGTCCTCGCTCCGCCCGGGGAGTGCTGTCCGACCTGCGGATATCACCCGGTTCCGGGCGGTGGGGCGTGCGTGCCTTCCGTGGGTGCAGGGAGGCTGTGCCCGCCGGTCCGCCCCGGGGCGGCAGGCCTCGAACGCCCTCGTGAGCGCGGTGCGGAGGGCGGGTGGTGGTGAGCGGGCGGGCCCCGGGGGGACGGCCTGCCCCCGCCCGCGGCGCCCGCCCGCCCGGCGTGCGGGAGCCGCGTGCGGGGGCGGCGGGGGAGGGGGCGGGGGAGGGCGGGAAGATCGCGGCATCCGGCGCCGCGCGGACGGCAGCCCGCGCGGCGCCGGATGCCGCCGGCGTGGCCGGGCGCCTCCCGGACCTCTTTCACCGGCCATACAGAGACCGCGTGTGCGGTTTGTTATGGTGGTGTTTCATGGGCCTGAGACGGGACCTCCCCGGCCTTCTTCCAGGAGGGGGCCTGGCATGGCAACGACGGACGCCCGGGATCCGGCGCAGCCGGATCCCCCCGGCCTGCACCCGCACGGGGGGTGCACCCACACACGCGGGGGTGCACCCACACGGGGGGGCATTCACACGCGGGGGTGCATCCATGCGCGGGGGTGCATTCACGTGCTCGGCGCGGCCACGTGTCCGGCGCACCCGGGTGTGCCGGCACGGACGTCCGCCGCCGGCCCGGTCCGGGCCGGGGGGCGGACGTGTGTGCCGTGTCTGTGCCGTGGCCCGTGGCGTTGTTGTTCCTGTCATCGGCCCGTGGCCGGGACCCGGTTGGGGTCCTCGCCGGCTCCCTCACCCTGCCGCGCACGCCGGTCGGTCCGCCTGCCGAGAACGAACAACCCTTCGCAATGACGGAGCACCTCGATGGTCAAACAGGAACGCGCGCTGCGCACGCGCGAGGCACTGATCAAGTCTGCCGCGGTCGTCTTCGACCGGGACGGTTTCAGCGTGGCCTCGCTCACCGTGATCAGCCGTCAGGCCGGTGTGAGCAACGGGGCGCTGCACTTCCACTTCGCCACCAAGGCCGCCCTGGCGGGCGCGGTCGAGGACGCGGCCGCGCACCGGCTCGGCCGGATCACCCTGCGGGAGGAAGAGGCGGCGGGCAGTGCCCTGCAGCTGCTGGTGGACGCCACTCACGACCTGGCGCGCGGGCTCCATGACGATGTGGTCCTGCGGACCGGGTTCGAGCTGAGCGGCGATCACGTCTACGTGGCGAAGCGGGATCTGAGGCACCAGTGGCGTCAGTGGGTCGAGAAAACGCTCCGGCGCGCCGACGCGGAAGGGGCCCTGCACGAGACGATGACGCCGGAGGACGCGGTGATCACCCTCGTGGCGGCGACCACGGGCCTGGAGGTGCTGGGGGCGCAGGATCCCGTATGGCTCTCGTGCCGGACCCTCACCCGGTTCTGGCAGCTGCTGCTGCCACGGCTCGCCTCCGCGTCGGCGCTCGGACGGCTCACCGCGGAAGGACACGGCGCCACGGCCGCGCGGGATCACTGAGGGCTGCCGCTTCCCGGAGTGCCGGCGGGCGGCTGGAGTGCATGCTGTGGCCTGTCCGGCGGAGGCGGGCCTGGCGGGGCGTGCGTGCGGCTGCGCGGATTGCTGAGGGCTGCCGTTTCCCGGAGTGCCGGCGGGCGGCTGGAGTGCATGCTGTGGCCTGTCCGGCGGAGGCGGGCCTGGCGGGGCGTGCGGTGTGCATGGGTGCGCGGATTGCTGAGGGCTGCCGTTTCCCGGAGTGCCGGCGGGCGGCTGGAGTGCATGCTGTGGCCTGTCCGGCGGAGGCGGGCCTGGCGGGGCGTGCGTGCGGCTGCGCGGATTGCTGAGGGCTGCCGTTTCCCGGAGTGCCGGCGGGCGTCTGGAGTGCATGCTGTGGCCTGTCCGGCGGAGGCGGGCCTGGCGGGGCGTGCGTGCGGTGCTCATGGCGCCGTGGGGTGCCCGGACGTCGGCGGCCCGGCGGGCCGTTGATCTGATGGGTCGCCGGGAAACCGGGGCGCGGCGCCCGGGACCGTCCCCGTCTCAGAAATGGTTCCGTCCACCGGGTCACCGGCCTCCGGGAAGGCCCCCTCGCACAGCACCCCGCCCCCGCCCGGCATCGCCCCGACCCCCGCTGTCGGAGCCGGCACCGCCCCCATCCCACCCCCCCTCGGCGTCGGTCCCCTGGGCCGCGCCTTCGGCCGCGGCTTCGGCCGGGCCCTGGCCGTGCCTTCGGCCGGGCCCTGGGATCTGCCCGCACTCTCGTCCTCGGCGTCGGTGGGACGTGGTTGGAGGCGGGTGGGGGTGGCGGTGTTGTGTGCGGTCCGGTTCACCGTTCTTCTGCGGCGGGTTCGGGGGCCGGGTGTCCTGGGGCCGGGCCGCCGGTGTGCGGTGGCCGGTGGTGCGTGCAGTGTGGCGCGGGGCTGAGGGTGGGGCTGAGGGCGGGGTTGTGGGTGGGGTTGTGGGTGGTGGGGGCCGGCAGGGTGCGCAGGACGAGGCCGTGGGCGGTGATCCGGCAGTCGTCGCCGACGGTGACCGGTCCCAGGACGGACGCGCCGGTGCCGATCATCACCCGGTCGCCGATGACCGGGTGACGGCGCCGGCCGGGGCCGCTGTCGTGCAGCCAGCCCCTGGAACCGAGCGTGACGCCGTGATACAGCGTCACGTCGTCACCGACGACGGCTGTTTCGCCGATGACGACGCCGAATCCGTGGTCGATGAACGCGCGCCGGCCGATACACGCTCCGGCGTGGATCTCCATGCCGGTCAGCAGGCGTGCCAGCCGGGTCAGGGCCGCGGCGCTGAAGCGGTGTCCGTGCCGGTGGAGGCGGTGTGCGAGGCGGTGCAGGGCCAGGCCCTGCCAGCCGGCGTGCAGCAGCGCCTGGCCCCGGCCCGGGCAGGACGGGTCGCGCTCGAGGACCGCCTGCAGGTCCTCCCTGATCAGCTCCAGCAGTGTGGGGGTGATCCGGGAGGCGGAGCGGCTCATCGGGCGGGCGCCGCGGCGCCCGCCGGGCCCAGCCGCCCGATCCGGTACATGGTGCGCTGGAACAGCTCGTCCGCGGTGAGGGTGGCGAACCGCTGCGGGCTGTCCTCGGTGCCCGGCAGCCGCAGCGGGGTGAGGGCGGTCCAGGGTGCGGGGTGGCAGAACTGCACGATGGACAGGCGGCCCTGGCGTGCACCGGGCGGGGCCACCACCCGGTGCACGGCGGCGCGCGCCAGCCCGCCGGTGAGCCGTTCCAGGACCATGCCCACGTTGACGACGGCATACCCCGGTGGTGCCTGGACGGCCAGCCACTCACCGTCGAGCTGCACCTGCAGGCCTGCCGCGCTGGCCCGGGGCAGTGTGGTGATCAGGTCGAAGTCCTGGTGCTGCGCCGCCCACACATGCTGCTGGGAGGGGGCCTGCTGCATCGGCGGGTACCAGGCGGCCCGGTTGACGGCGGGGCCGTCCTGCAGCATGTCGCTGAAGTAGTCGGGGTGGACGCCCAGCGCGCCGGCCAGGGCTTCCACCACCTCGTGCTGGAAGCGCAGCATGCGGGTGTGCAGTTCACGCAGTGCCGAGCCGATGCCGGGCACCAGGTGGTCGGGGAAGTAGGGGTCGGGGTAGCGGGCGGGGTAGCGCACGCGCAGCGGGTGCCCGGCGGGCAGCGCGGCCCCCCAGTGGAAGAGCTCCTTGAAGTCCGCCACCGGGCCTTTCTCGGCGTGTTCGGCCAGCGGCGGGGTGTAGCCGGACTGGCCGTTGCTGCCCGGCACCCGGCAGGTCCTCTTCTGCTCGGGCGTCAGGGCGAAGAAGGCGGACAGGAATCCGTACGCCTCGTCCAGCAGGGACTCCGCGACGGTGTTGCGGACGAGGAAGACCCCGTCGTGCAGTGCGCCGCGCAGGTGGAGGCGGCCCTGGGGCCGTCCCAGGTCGATTTCCTTGATCATGTCGGGTCCCCTTCACATCGGGACGGGGCCGGTTGCCGGTCTTTGCGGAATGCCAGCGCCAGGTAGGCCAGCCGGTGGCCCCGGTAGGAGAAGTCACGGTCGATCACCAGGCGGCCTTTCGGGGTGAGCCCGGCGCCGGTGTACAGGCCGGTGACGGCCTCTTCGGTCAGCCACCAGTTGAGCCGGCCGTCGTCCAGGGGCAGTTCGGTGACGGTGCCGTCGGGGCTGAGGAATACGCTGACGACGAGGACTCCGCCGGTGCGCAGCAGGCCGGCGCCGTGGGCGGCCCAGGCCTGCCAGTCGGCGCGCCGCTGGTGGTGCAGACAGCCGTTGTCCACCACGAGGTCCAACCGGGCGCCGGTGAAGTCCAGGAAGTCGCCCTGGCAGAAACGGACCAGGCCCCGGGCGGGCGGAGGTGCGTCCCAGACGTCCAGCAGGTCCAGGCCGGTGCTGTCGGCGTCCAGGTGTTCGGTCAGGGCCGTGATCTGCCGGCCGCGGCCGCAGCCGACGTCCAGGACCTTCGGGCGGCGGCCGGTGACGGCCGGTGCCTGTTCCGCGGCGAAGCGGGTGATCGCGTCGCTGGTGCCGGCGCCGGTCCAGGAGTCGCGCCGGCGGCGGTACCAGTGGCTGAAGGAGCCGGCGACGGTGCGGCGGTAGGCGGCGTAGCCGCGCGGTGTCTCAGTGGCCTGCGGCATGGTCCCATTCCTCCGTGGTTCCCCGGCCTGCGGCGACGGCCACGGCGTGCCCGCCGCGCAGGTCCTCGTCGATGACGCGGGACGCGCTGAGCCAGGCGCCCGCCGCGCTGCTGCAGACGGCGATCTGCTGGGTGCGGCGCAGCAGGCCCATGGCCTTGAGCGCCTGCGGGTAGGAGACGCCGGCGAAGGCGAAGCCGTCCTCGTAGGGGGCCAGCAGCGGCTGCCGCAGGCCGTGCCCCAGGCCCCCGGTGCCGCTCATACGGCGGGTGCCGTCCGGTGCGCGGCTGTCGCCGTAGGGGGCCTCGGCGGGGAACACGGCCAGGGCGCGGCAGCCCGGCCAGCGCCAACGCAACGCCTGTGCCGTGCCGACGAGAGTGCCGGCGGAACCCACCGAGGCCGCCAGCACGGCGGGCCGTATCCCTTCCCGGGCGAGCCGGGCGACGATCTCGGCGCCGGTCTGTTCGCGGTGCACGGCGACCGCTTCGGGCGCGCAGTGCTGCAGCAGCAGGTGGCGTTCCTCGCGTTCGGCGATGCGCGCCGCCTCGTCCATCGCTCCGAGGAATCCTGTGCCCCGGGGCGCGTGGGTGACCTGTGCGCCGTACCGGCGCAGGGCGCCCGTCAGGCGCTCGGGCGAGCCGTACGGCACGGCCAGGTGCACATCGAGGCCGAGCAGCGCGCACATCTCGGCCAGGGCCAGGGCCAGGGAGCCGCCGGAGTACTCGGCGAGGCGGACCGCGGGGGTGCCGGCCCGGGCAACAGCCGCGCACAGCAGCGCGTAGGCGGTACGGGCCTTGACGGTGCCGGTGAGGTTGGCGGCCTCCGCCTTCAGCCACACCGTGCCCCGCCCGCCCCGGCTGGGCACCGCCACCAGCGGCGTGGCGCCCAGGGCGGACCGGATCGAGGCCAGGCGGGGCAGCAGCAGGTGGGCCCGGCGCTCCAGCGGCGCGAACGGCGCTTCCAGCGCGGCGCGGTCGGGACACCGGGCCCGCAGCGCCCGCCCGATGTACCGGTAGCCCACCGGCACCCCCGCCACCGGCACCCCCGCCACGGGTGCGGCTGCCGGCGGTGGGGTGGTCACGGGTGCGGCTGCCGGCGGTGCGGCTGCCGGCGGTGCGGCGGTCATCGGTGGGGTGGTCACGGGTGCGGCTGCCGGCGGTGCGGCTGCCGGCGGTGGGGTGGTCACGGGTGCGGCTGCCGGCGGTGCGGCTGCCGGCGGTGCGGCGGTCATCGGTGGGGTGGTCACGGGTGCGGCTGCCGGCGGTGCGGCTGTCATCGGTGGGGTGGTCACCGGTGCGGCTGCCGGCGGTGGGGTGGTCGTCGGTGCGCTCATGACGGGCGCTCGCTGCTGGCCAGCCGGAACCCCACCGGGTACAGGGGCCCGGGGAAGGGGCCGTGCCGGCGGCGGGTGCGGGTGAGGTCGCCGAACCGGGCGAAGCCGCCGCCGCGGGCGATGCGGTAGCTGCCCATCGACTCCACCAGGTGATCGGCCACCGCCTCGCCGCCGGGGTAGGGCGCGTAGTCGTCGGCGGTGAACTCCTCCACGTTGCCTCCCATGTCCAGGGCGCCGCACGCGGCGGCCCCGGCCGGGAACGCGCCGACGGGCGTGGTGGTGTGCACCCCCGTCTCGCGGGTGTTGCAGGCATCCGGATCGAAGCCGCCCTGCCACGGGTAGGGGCGGTTGTCGGGGCCCTTGGCCGCGTACTCCCATTCCGCCTCGGTGGGCAGCCGCCACGGGTGGCCGGTGCGCTTGGACAGCCACCGCGCGTACGCGTCGGCGTGCTCGGCGCGGATCCCGGCGACGGGATGGTTGGAGCGGTCCCAGGGATAGGCGCCCAGATACCAGGTGGTGGGACGCTCGGTGAGGCCGGTGTCGGCCAGGAACGCACGCCACTCGCCGTTGGTCACCGGGTAGCGGGCGATGAAGAAATCACTGATCCGCACGGTGTGTTCGGGGCTCTCCTTGGCGATCCACGACTCCTGCACACCGCGGTGCGCCCAGTACCGGGTGACGTATTCGACCTCCTCGGCCGGCAGCCCGATACGGACTGCTGCGGCCGCCACGGGGCACACCGCCGGGACGGGGGTGATGCGCGGGTCGCCCAGCAGGGCCAGCATGCCCCCGGCGGCCAGCCGTTCGGCCAGCGCCAGCGACGGGTCCTCCACCGCCCTCGCCAGCCCCGGCCGGTCGGCCAGGACGGGTAGGGCGCCGGGCGAGGGATGGACCAGGGCGGGGTCGGCGAGGTCCGCCTGCTCGGCGAAGTGCGCGCAGGAGGCGACGTCCTTGAGGTTCATGCGCTCGCCTCCTCGAGCAGCGCCAGGGTGTGGCCGCTGCCGGCCTTGGCGGCCAGATAGGCGGCGTTGTCGGGGGTGAGATGAACGGTGGTGGCCACGACCGCGTCCACAGCGATGCCCAGGGCGCGCAACTGGGCGACCTTGTCGGGGTTGTTGGTCAGCAGCCGGATACGGGTCAGGCCCAGCGCCCGCAGCATCGCGGCGGCGGCCCGGTAGTCCCGCTCGTCCTCGCCGCGTCCGATGAGACGGTTGGCGCGGAAGGTGTCGATGTCCTGGTCCTGCAGGACATAGGTGTCGAGCTTGTTGTACAGGCCGATGCCGCGGCCTTCCTGGCGCAGGTAGAGCACGACGCCGCCGGTGTCGGCCAGGGCGGCCAGCGCCTCGTCGAGCTGCGGTCCGCAGTCGCAGCGCGCCGAGCCGAACACGTCACCGGTCAGGCACTCGCTGTGCAGCCGCACCAGCGGCACGGACTGCGGTGCGTAGGGCACGACGCAGGCGATGTGCTCCGCGGCGTCGGGCAGCTGGTGGAAGGTGACCAGTTCCGCCCGGCGGCCCCGCGCACGGTCCAGGGTGATGGGGACCCGGGCGCGGACCCGGGCGGCAGCGGGCAGTGTGACGAGGGTGTTCATGCGGCCCTGCTTTCCACCGTGCGGCCCACCGGTGCGGCCGCGGTCGGTCGGGTCGGGGAGGTCAGCAACTCGCCCAGGTGCAGCGAGCGCTCGACGACGGGCAGGCCGGCGCTGTCGACGCCGACGAGGAGGACGCGGCCGTCCCAGCCCGCGACGGCGACGGTGTCGTCGTCGAGGCGGAGCATGCACGACACACCCTGGGCGAAGTGGTCCACCACACGGCCAGAGGCCAGGGTGGCCGCCGCCTCGTCGAAGTCGACCTGCCAGGCGTACAGGCCGAAGTCGTAGGAACCCGCGAGCACCACGGGCCGCTCGGCGCTGCCCATGAGGGCCACGCACTTGACGGACTCGTCGGGGCCCAGCAGGGTCTGCACGCACTGCGCACGCCAGGTGCCGTCGGGCAGGCGGGCGATCCGGCCGGCCTTGACGGTGTGGTCGCGCGAAGCGCTCGCGGCGACCCCGGCGCCCAGCACGGCGACCGCGTTGACGAGGTTGCCGTGCTCCCACAGCCTGCTGCGCCCGTGCACCCCGCCGGCCTCGACGGTGCGGTCGGTGGCCGCCGACAGGAAACCGCCGGGGACGGCGGCCAGCGACTTCACCGACCCGCCGTGGGCCTCGACCCGCTCCACCACGCCGAGCGTGTCCGGGGCGATGAGGAGGAACTCCCCGTTGTAGGTGCCGGCGACGAGGTGGCCGTCGTGGACGGCAAGGGAAGGCACGGGAGCACCGAGCTGCGCGCTGGAGGTGACGGCACGGCCGTCGTGGCGCAGGACGTGCCCGCAGTAGGTGCCGGCGAAGAGCACCCCGTCATGGACGGCGAGGGACAGCACCGGACTGAGACCGAAGTCGACCAGGCGGACGGGGCCGCAATCGGTGCCCCCGGCCTCGAGGGCGACGGCGACGACGAGACCGGAGTCGGTGCCGATCAGCAGGTCGCCGCCCAGCCGGGCCAGCGCGTTGGGCCCGTGCGTGGCCCCGGCCGGAGCAAAGACCTCCGCGCCCGTCGCGAAATCGTACAGATGCGGGCCGTTCCAGAAACTGCCGGCCGCCACCACACCCCGGGCGGCGCTGACCGAGCGCGGCCACACCCGCCGGTCCTCGATGCGGTGCAGACGCCTGCCGGCCACGTCGAAGCAGTGCAGAGCCCCGTCGTAGGCGCCCACCACGAAGGAGGAGTCGTCCTCGGACCAGGCCACCGAGCGCGCCGCGGACGTGGACACCGCGACGGTGCGGACCACCTCCAGGCCGGCGGTGAGCAGGTCGACGGCGCCGTCGTCGCGGGCCACCGCCAGCAGCCGGCCCGAGTGGGACCACGCACAGCCCTCGATGGAGGAGCCGTAGCGGCGGGTGACGGGCGCGCCGCGGCCGTCCGGATCACTGACGGCGACCAGACCGTCCTCGCCGACCGTGGCAACAAGTCCCTGCGCGCTGACCGACACCATCATGCAGTGCGCCTCGTGCGAGCCGACCTCACACAGGAACGCCCCGTCGGCGGCCGACCACAACGTGGCGCGCCCGTCCTCGGACACACAGATCAGCCGCTTGCCGTCCGGCAGCCAGGCCACCGAGTTGATGTCGTCGGTGTGCCGGGCCAGGACGGTCTGCAGCACCGCCCCGCCCTCCTCGCCCACCCGCCACACGGCCACCGTCTTGTCCGCGGACGCGGTGGCCAGCACCTCGCCGTCGACCGGGTTCCAGGCACAGGCGTTGACCAGACGGCGGTGGCGCAGCCGTGCCAGCACAGCGGGACGGGACGGGTCGCCGGTGTCCCAGACGATGACCGTGCCGTCGTACGAACAGCTGGCCAGCCGCTGTCCGTCAGGCCTGAAGCCCACATGGGTGAGCGGAGCACCATGGCCCGGTCCGCAGGCCGGAAGATCAATGGGTCGCACGCCTCTCGTCCTTTTCCTCGTGTTCTCGAATATGGGATCTTGAATTTCTTCCGTATTTTTGAACATGCGGTGGAAGTCCACCCCGATCCACAGCTTCCAGGGCGCTCCTGACGCCCCGGAATTCCTGGACTTTCCCGCCGCCCGGCGCTGCGCTTCGCATTCGTCCGCCGAACGCCGAAATTAGGCGGGCGGCCCGCCGAACGGCCAGCGGCCGGCACACAATCCGGCAACTTCGACCATTGCCGGCCGCTGACTTGACGATGCGGCACCTGCCTGGCAGAAGGCGCCCGGCCGACACCCGCCCGGCCGGTGCGCCACCTGCCCCGTGCGCCACCTGACCGGTGCGCCACCTGACCGGTGCGCCACCTGACCGGTGCGCCACCTGACCGGTGCGCTACCTGACCGATTCCGCCGGACGCGGTTGAGGCATTCGCCGCGACGGGCGGACGCTTGCCCGAATGCAGGGACCGGCCGGGGAGCTGAGCGGCGTGCACATTGTTCTGGTGGAGACGGCATCCGTCCGTGGATTCGACATGATCGCGGAGATGGCCGACTCGGGCATCGAGGTCAGTTTCGTCACCGAGACGCTCGATGCCCATCGAAAGAATCCGGGGTTCGAACTGTCCGCGCGGGCGGCACGCATCGTCGAGGTTCCGCACCTGGCGAGAGGCGTCCTCGCGGACCGGCTGCGCGGCCGGCTCGGCCCCCTTGCGCCGGACGGGGTGATCTGCCGGGACGAGGTGCATCTGCCGGCTGCCGCCGCACTGGCCCGCGACCTGGGACTGCCCCACGAATCGCTGTCGGCGGCCCGGATCCTGAGCGACAAGGCGGCCGTCCGCGCGCGGCTCACCGAGCGCGGCATCGGCTCGCTCGCCTGGCGGGTGGCCGCCACCGCATCCCAGGGACTTGCGGCCGTCGACGAGATCGGGCTGCCCGTGGTGGTCAAACCGACCGCGGGCGGATGGTCGGTGGGAGTGAGCATCGCCTGGAGCCGGGCGCAGGCGGCCCACGCGCTGGCCGAGGTGCTCGGCGTGCCGGCCGGCCCCGACGGCACACCACCGCGCGCGCTCATCGAGGAGTACGCGGTGGGCCGGCACGTCAGCGCCGAACTGCTGGTGCAGGACCAGCGCACCGTGCTGCTCGGGTTCGCCGAACGGCTGCCGGCACCGCCCGGCCAGACGGCGGAGCTCGGCGGCCACTTCCCGGCCCGTATCGAACAGGAGGCAGCCGCGCGCGCCTTCGTCCTCGACGCCGTGCGGGCGATCGGTGTCCGCTCCTCGGCCGTCCACGCCGAACTGCTGCTCACACCGACCGGTCCGGAACTCATCGAGATCAACGGCCGGGTGGCCGGGCATGTGGTGGCCCGTCAGATGTCGCTGGCGCTCAAACGTTCACTCACCGCCGACCTGGTGGCCCTCGCCGTCGGCGACCCGGTGCGCGAAGCCGCGCCGAAGGAGACCGTCGTCGCCCTGCACCACCTCTTCTCTCCCGTGGACGCCGTGGTGCGGGGAGCGAAACCGCAGGACGTGCTCACCGACGAGGTGATCGAGTCCCACGTCACGGCCGGCACCGGCGACCGGGTGGCCGCACTGCGCACCAACCACGACCGGATCGGCTACGTACTGGCCCGTGGCCGCACCGGCGACGAGGCCGCCCGCCATGCCGCCCAGGCCGCCCGGCGCATCCTGAAGTCACTGGAACTGCACCCGGTGCCGGGCACGACCAGGACGGCCGACGCCCTCCCCGCCGGCCCGAAACCTCAGAACTCCCGACCGGACCGCCTGCCGGTGCCGAGGGAGTCCCCGACGGGCTGCCTGCTGGTGCCGGGGGAGTCCCCGACGGGCCGCCTGCTGGTGCCGGGAGACTCCCGGACGCACCACCTGCCGGTGCCGGGGGAGTCCCGACCGGATCACCTGCCAGCAGCAGGGGAGTCCCCGACGGGCTGCCTGCTGGTGCCGGGGGAGTCCCCGACGGGCCGCCTGCTGGTGCCGGGAGACTCCCGGACGCACCACCTGCCGGTGCCGGGGGAGTCCCGACCGGATCACCTGCCAGCAGCAGGGGAGTCCCCGACGGGCTGCCTGCCGGTGCCGGGGGAGTCCCCGACAGGCCGCCCGCCGATACCGGAGAACTCCCCGACGGGCCGCCCGCCTGCAGCAGGGGACCTGCGAACGGGCCGCCCACCACGCCAAGCCGGCGAGCCGTCCGGTCACACCCCGCACGACGCCCCGCACGACGTGCCGCACGACGCCCCGCACGACGTGCCGTGCGGCGAGCATGTGCTGGTGCTGCTCGGCGCCGAGGATCCCGCCGACCGGATCATGGCCGCCCTGGGAGCGGTGACGGCCCGGGTCAGCGTGATCTGGACCTCGGGGCCCGACGGCGAACGCCGGGCACGAACGCGCTGGCAACACCAGTGCCGTGGCCAGTGGCACACCGCCTCCACCGGCCCGGACATCCGCGCCGCCGCCCGCCGCATCCACGCCGCCGAGCCGGTGCGCGCCATGCTGACCTTCTCCGCCGCCCCCGCCGCACGGCAGTTGCGCGACGGAGCCCCCGCCGCCCGGCCCCCCGCCGCCGCCACGCCCGGACACACGGTCGTGGTGGCCGCCTACCGCGGCGAGGTACGGGCCCTGGCCGTCATCGACGAGGAACCCGGCACCCGCCTGTGCCCCTCCGGCCTGGACGGGCCGTCCCGCGACGAACTGACCGACCGCGCCGTGCACGCCGTGCGCGCCGCACACATCGAAGGCGTGGTGCGCTGCGTCCTCACCCGGGACACGGCCCGTCCGGGCCCCGGCCGGCCGGAACCCGTCCTGCTGCCCGGCCTGGACGCCGCGACCATCGACCTCTACGACGCCGTCCACACCCGCGGCCTGGTCACCGCCGTCGCGGAGTCGGCCCTCGGCCGCGCCCCGCGCGCCCGCAGCCGCCCCGCCGTCGCCCTGCAGCGCGCGGTGACCACGCCCGGCGGCCGCTTCCGGGTCCTGGAGGCCACCACCGAAGAACAGCTGCAGACCTTCCCCGGCCTGTTCCGGGCCCAGGTGTTCACCCGCGCCGGCCACGTCCACCAGGACCCCCGGCCCACCGTGTGGCTGCGCCACACCGTGGTCGCGGCCGGCCGCGAGCAGGCACGCAGGACGGCACGGAAACTGGAGCACTCGCTGGTCTGGCGCACCACAGCACAGGAACGCACCCATGTGCTCCTGCTGGACCGGATCGGCGCCGCCACCTGGACCCTCGACGACAAAACACCGGTACTGCCCGCGGACCGCTTCCGGCTGAGCGTGCTGTCCTCCACGCCCGGCCCCCACCCCGCCGACCTCGCGGCGCGCACCGACCTGAGCGACGACCTCATGCTCGGCCACCTCGCCCGCACCCTCGACGCCGGCCACCCGGTGCACCGGGTGGCCGCCCTGTCCGAGCGGCTGCTCCAGCCGGCCGCCCGGCTGCGCGCCCTGCTCGGCACGGCCGGCGAAGGACCCCACGAGGTAGCGCGCTGGGTGGACAAGGCCGTCATGAAACGCATCGCCCGCAGCCACCGCATCCGCTGCGCCGACGGGCTGCTCGCCCACACGGCCCAGGACATCACCGAGATGTTCGACCGCCACGGGAAGATCGTCCTCAAACCGCGGGCCGCGTCCGGCTCCCGGGGCGTGACCGTCCTCGCCTCCTGGCCCGGCCTCCAGGCCTGGCTGGACACGCAGTTCACCCCCGGCACCCACCTGTGCGAGGAGTTCGTCGACGCCCCCCTGTGCCACATCGACGCGGCCGTGCACGACGGCGAACCGGTGTGGGACGTCTCCCTCTACGAGCGCGACACCATGGCACTTAGGCACGGCCTGCCGCTGTCGTCGGCCACGGTGGCCGACCCGGCGCTGCGCACGGCGGCCGCACACCTCCTCAACCAGGTCCTGCACGCCTGGCAGATGGACTCGGGCGTGCTGCACCTGGAAGCGTTCGTCACCGGTGAACACCTGACGTTCTGCGAGGTGGCCGCCCGGCCCGGCGGCGCCGGAGTCGCCCAGGCCTTCCGCGCCACCACCGGCATCGACCTCGACCACGCCAAACTCCTCGCCGACGCAGGGCTGGACCCCCGCCACCGCCGCCGGGACCCCGTGGCCGCCCACGCCGGCTGGACCGTGCACTACAGCGGCGGCGGGAAACTCCTGGAGTACGACGACTCCGCGGTGGCCCCGCACGCCTACTTCCGCTCCGTCAACGCCCGCGTCGGAGACACCCTCCCCGCCTCACAGTTCTCCGGCACCGGCATCAGCACCCACGTCTTCGCCCACGACTCGCACACCGAGGTGTCCCGGCTGCTGCACCGCGCCGAGCACGACATACACATCGTGTGCGCACCGGCCCCCGCCGCCCCGGGCCGGCCATGATCCTCGCCCTGCTCGGCAGCGCCGCCAAGGACTCGGTGACCCGCGAGGTCCTGCTCAAGGCCGGCGAGCGCATCGCCCGCGCCGGCCACCCCTTCGAACTCATCGACCTGGCCGTGGAGTTCCCCCGGCCGCACGCACTGGCCGACTACGACGACCCGCCCGCCGGCAGCCAGACCGCGCTGCTGCGCGCCCGCATCGCCCGCGCCGGCGGCGCCCTGCTGGCCACCCCCGTCTACCACGGTTCCTACAGCGCACTGCTCAAGAACGCCCTGGACCACCTCACCGGCGACGCGCTCAGCGGCCGGCCGGTCGGCCTGATCGCCGCCGGCGGCGGACCACGCGGCGCCGGCACCGCCTGCGACCAAATGCGCACGGTCGTGCGCGCGCTCAGCGGATGGGCCGCACCCACCCACATCGCCACCACCGCCGCCGACCTGACACCCGGGGCGGCACTGGACTTCCTCCACCTCAGACTCGACGACCTCGTCGCGGAACTGCTGTCCTTCCGCACCCCTTCCTCTTCCTCGCCCTTCCCCGGATGAAAGGCCCCGTCATCATGGCTTCCCCCCACCTTCTGCTCCTCGCCGGGATAGGCGGCCACGCCCCCGACGAGGCCCTCGACTCCCTGGCCACCCTCAGCGACACCGTCAGCGTCGTGTACGTGACCGCCTGGCAGCCCTCCAAGGAGGTACGCGCCGACTGGGAACGCCGCGGCCTGCACGGCGAGTTCCTGGACGCAGCCGACCTGGACGCGGCCGTCGAGGCGGCCGCCGCGCTGCACGCCCGGCTGCCGCTTAACGGCGTGGTGACCTACTCCGAACTGCTGCTGCGCCCCCAGGCCGAGATCGCCGGCAGGCTGGGCCTGCCCGGCAACACCCCCCAGGCGGTGAGCGTCGCCCAGTCCAAGGCACGCCAGCGCCTGGTCTTCGCCGAGCACGGGGTGCCTTCACCCGGCTTCGAGGTCATCACCAGCGACCGGGACCTCGCCGCGGCCGCCGCACGCGTCGGACTGCCCGGGGTGTTCAAACCGTCACTGGGCGCGGGCAGCCAGTGCGTGCGCCTGGTGTCCACCTACTCGGAACTGATCCACGCCTTCACCGTGGCACGCGCCGAGAAAACAGCCTTCCTGCAGTCCGACGACTCCTATCTGCTGGAGGAGCGGATGGCGCTGGAGGCCGACGGCGACAGCGGATACGCGGCCTACTGCAGCGTGGAGTCCCTGCTCGCCGCCGGCGTCACCCACCACCTCGCCGTCTCCGACCGGCTGCCCCTGGAACACGGCTACGCCGAAGAGGGCGTCGTCCTGCCCACCCGGCTGGACGCGGCGAGCGTGAAAGCCGTCGTCGACGTCGCCGACCAGGCCATCCGGGCGATCGGACTGACCTGCGGCGCCGTGCACACCGAGATCGCCCTGAGCGCCGATGGCCCCCGGGTCATCGAGGTCAACGCCCGCGCCGGAGGCCCGCTGCCCACCATGTTCGAGGTGGCGGCCGGCTACGACTACGCCGCCCAGATCGGCCGCAGCGCACTCGGCCTGCCACCGACCGGGCTGCCCGACTTCACCCGGGTGGCACTGCTGCGGTTCCTGCCCATCCCGGCCGGCCTGTGGCGGGTGGCCGCGCAGAGGCCCGTCGAGGAGGTGCTGCGGGACTTCCCCGAACTCGTCTACCTCTCCCCCCGCTTCACCCCCGGCCAGCGGGTGAGCCGGCAACGCACCCTGCACCTGGCCAGCTTCATGGTCGACGCCCCCGACGTGTCCGCGGCCCGGGCCACCACGGCACGCGTGGAACGCGCCCTGGGCATCCGGCTGGTACCCGGCTACGGCGCCACGACAGGAGCCGACCGTGACTGACCGCCCCGCCGCCCCGCCCGCCACGTCCTCGGCCCGCCGCTTCTACGCCGTCGGTCTGTGCGACGCGGTCGGCCTGGGCACGTACCTGTCGCTGTCGGTGCTCTTCCTGGACAAGGCGGCCGCCCTGTCCAACCAGCAGATCGGCGTGGTCCTGGGCGTGTCGGGAGTGACCTCGCTGCTGGGCGCCATGCCCATCGCCCGGGCCGCGGAGCGCTACGGCATCCGCGGCGTGCTGTGCGTGCTGTTCCTGATCCGCTGCGCGGCCTTCCTCGCCCTGGCCATGGTCGGCTCCTTCACCCAGGCGCTGGGCGCCGCGGCGGTGGCCGGACTCCTCAGCCGCGGCATCGGCCCGCTCATCGAGTCCGGACTGATCAGCCGCGTCCCCAACGCCGCGGCCGTCGGCGCGCTGGCCCGGCTGCGCACGCTGCGCAACGCCGGGATGGCCGCCGGCGCGCTGCCCGCGGGCGCCGCGATCGCCGCCGACCAGGCAGGGGCCTACCGGGCGGCGATGGCGGCCTCGGCCCTGCTGTTCCTGTGCTGTGCCGCGATATGCCGGGGCTTCGACGCCGTGGCGGCCACCCCGGCGGGCGGACAGGGCGGACGGGCGCGGATCCTGCGCAACCGCGCCTTCCTGGGCATCACCGCCCTGTACGGGGCGTTCACCCTGTCGGCACTGCTGCTGGGCATCGGCGTCCCGCTGTGGATCGTGCAGCAGACCCAGGCCCCCTCCTGGAGCGTGACGGTGATCCAGCTGCTGAACACGGTGCTCGTCGTCGTGCTCCAGGTGCGGCTGAGCCGGGGCTCGGAGCGGCTGGAGCGGGCACGGGTGCTGATGCTGCGCGGCGGACTGCTGTCGGGGCTCGGCGCTCTCGTGGTGCCGCTGACGATGCTGGGCGGCGGGCAAGGGGACGTCGCGGTCGTCGTCGTGGCCGCGGTGCTGCTGTCGCTGGGCGAACTGCTGATCATCGCGGGCACCACGGGAGCGGCGCTGCTGCACATCCCACGCGAGCAGACCACCAGCCATCTCGCCGTGTTCAACCTGGGCTTCGCCATGACCACGGTGGTCGGGCCGCTGCTGATCAGCACCACCGTCGGCTGGTCCTGGCAGGGCTGGGCCGGCTGGGCGGTGTTCTTCACCGCCCTGGGACTGATCGCCCTGCGCGTACCGGGGCCGGCCGCCGTGCACGAGCACAAGACACCGGCCGCGGCCCCCGCCTGACGGTACGCCAGGACCGGCCGTACACCGGCTTCGGCACCGGCCGGCCCCGCAGCCGGATCGCATGTGCCCGGGCCCGCACCGGGGCGGGTACCGGCCCGAAGGTTGTGCCCGCTCCACGGGTGTGCCGTCCGCCGGGCACGTGCCCGGCTCCGACGCCGCCCATTGCCTTCCTCGTAGAGCCCGGTTCGGGCTCGTGGCCTCCAGGGCCGGTATGACTCGTTGCCCCTGTCCTTGATGATCCGGGGGGTGCTGTCGCCGGTCCTGGCGGCACCGGAAGGTCGCTGATGGAAGCGTGTCCGCCGACAGGCAGGGCTGCGTAATGTGGCTGCCGATCTCCGGTGCCCGAGCGGGCCACCGGTAGTGACTCCGGGGAGGGAAACCCGGTGACCAGCAACAACTTCTCCTCGATCGACGTGTTCTGCGCCCTGGACGTGGGCAAGTCCACCCACCACGGCACGGCCCTGCTGGCCGACGGCCGCACTGCCTTCGACAAGCCGCTGCCCAACGGCGAGCCCCAGCTGCGGGAGCTGTTCACCCGACTGGGGCGCAAGGGGAAGGTCC
Organism: Streptomyces europaeiscabiei; assembly: GCF_036346855.1. NCBI lineage: Bacteria > Bacillati > Actinomycetota > Actinomycetes > Kitasatosporales > Streptomycetaceae > Streptomyces > Streptomyces europaeiscabiei. Next base: position 130,247 of record NZ_CP107841.1, on the reverse strand, counting down.
TGGTCGTGGTCGACCAGCCGGCTGTTGCCCGGCGTTGAAAATGCCGACGAGGGCGGCGTTCACGATGCCGACGAACTCTGATGGCGACGCCCCGCCGGTTGGTGTTCCGGCGGGGCTGTTGTCGGTGAGGTGTCGTTTTCTTCGGCAAGGTGCCGGTGGATCAGCCTCAGCAGTCAAACACCGACCAGCAGATGTCGTTGCGCAAGCGCTGGTCGTCAAGTACGAGCTCGCGAATCGTTTCCGGGAGCTGGTCGCGCTGCCACTGGCACTCGAGTCGCCCTGCGGCCTCACTCTCGTCTTTTGGCGCGGCAGCGCGTGCCGCCTTGATCGCATAGGCAGCCGCACCGAGTTCATGCGCGGCGACGTGTGCGACGACTGCGGCCTGGCCGGCGGCGTAAGCGGCATGCCGTGCTGCGCCACGCAGGTCTCGAGCCGCGCCCATTGCATGGCCGCCCGCCGCGCGGGCCTGCATCATCTTGACCTCGCCGCGCACCCAGGCTCGGGCATGCTCGATCGCCTGGCGCGGCCGTGGGTCCTCAGACTGAACCGACTCGAAGAGGCCAAGGACGTGCTCCGCGCAGGCTGCCGCCCAGAGGGCGAGGAAATGGTGATCCGAATCGGTGAGGGTGCCACCGCGGCGGATCGTCACGAAGCGAGGGTCCCTGACCTTCGGGAGGATCATGGTTGGCATTCCTTCCTGCTGGTATGGAGCGAAGCCTGCAAACCCGGTGGTCGGTCCGCAAGCCCGGCTGCCATCTCCCGGCCAGATCCGACGAGTTGTCAGTCGCCGACCACCTCGCTCACGGAGGCGCGGGCGGCGGCCTCGTCGACGAGGTTCTTGCCGGTGGTGAACGCGGCGACCAGGGCCTGCAGGGACAGGATGTTGACCGCTCTCGGAAAGCCGCGCGAGGTTGTGTGGATCAAGGTCAGCGCGTCCTCGGTGAACAACTGGTCCGGGCGGCCGGCGATCTTCAGCATGATCTAGCGCGGAACCCCGGGCGTTCACGCCCGGGAGGAAGCGCTTCTTAACACTGCTCTGACGTGCACGGGTGCAGGGTCTGCACTGTTGGCCTCAGTCGGGACGTTTCTGGTTCTCGATGTACTCCTTGATGACGGCGAGCGGGGCGCCCCCGCATGAGGCGGCGAAGTAGGACGGCGACCAGAAGTGCTCACCCCACAGGTACTTGCGGATGTGGCCGGGGAACTCCTGCCGCAGGCGCCGGGCGGAGACGCCCTTGAGGGAGCCGACGAGCCGGGAGATGGCGACCTTGGGCGGGTAATGCACGAGCAGGTGGACGTGATCGCGTTCGCCGTTGAACTCCCGCAGCTCCGCGCCGAAGTCGGTGCACACGTCGCGCATGACCTCTTCGCAGCGCCGAAGGATCTCGTCGGTGAACGGTCCGCGCCGGTACTTGGGGGTGAAGACCAAGTGCGCATGCAGGGTGCAGACGACGCTACGGCCCCTGCGGATATCGGGGTTTGGCTCCCAGCGTGGTGACATAGATCAATGCTACGATCACTCTCGTGAAGATCGTGACGCAGGTCAAACTCATGCCGGACGCCGTGCAGGCATCCGCGCTTGAGCGCACCCTGCGCACGGTCAACGATGCCGCGAACTGGGTGTCACAGGTGGCGTTCGAGCGCGGTGTGCCGCGTGAGTACGAGCTGCGCAAGCACACCTACGCCGAACTCAAGGCCCGTGGGCTGGGAGCGCAGGCCGCGCAACACGTCATCAAGAAGGTGCGCGACTCGTACACCACGCTCAAGGCCAACATCCGTGCCGGGAACCTCGGCAAGGAGGGCTCGAAGCGCCGCCGCAGGGCTGAGTCCAAGCCGGTCACCTTTCGCCCCGAAGCCGCACAGCCGTATGACGACCGGTGTCTGAGCTGGCAGCACGACCAGCGGACCGTGTCCGTCTGGACCGTGGACGGCCGAGTCAGGAACATCCGCTTCGCCTGCTCCGCCGACGCGCTCAAGACGCTCCAGGCGCACCGGCAGGGCGAATCCGACCTGATCCAGCGCGACGGCGTGTTCTACCTCGTCGCCACCTGTGACGTGCCCGAGGCCGAGAGTTACGAGCCGGACGGCTTCATCGGCGTGGACCTCGGCATCGAGAACATCGCCACCGCCTCCACCGGCTACCTCGCCACGGGGCGGAGACTCAACCGGTACCGCAAGCGACAGCTTGCCCTGCGCGCCAAGCTCCAGAAGAAGCGCACCAAGTCCGCCAAGCGGCGGCTCAAGGCCCGTGCCCGCAAAGAAGCGCGGCACGCCGCCAACCAGAACCACATCATCTCCAAGACGATCGTGACCGAGGCTGAACGCACCGGACGCGGCCTGTCCCTCGAAGAACTCAAGGGCATCCGCAACCGGGTACGGCTCCGCAAGCCCCAACGGGTCGCACTCCACTCCTGGGCCTTCGCCCAGCTCGCAGACTTCATCGTCTACAAGGCCAAGCGGGCCGGGGTGCCCCTGGTCTTCGTCGATCCCGCGTACACGTCGCAGACGTGCGCCGAGTGCGGCCACGTCGACAAGCGAAACCGTGTCGACCAGGGGCTCTTCATCTGCCGGAGGTGCGGGGTCGTTGCCCACGCCGACCGGAACGCATCCCACAACATCGCCACCCGTGGCGAGAGCGTGTGGAATGCGGGGCGTGAGTCACGCGTCCCTGCCACCCCATAGGGGTGTCTGGACGGAGGAGTCCACCCCAGCAGCCAGCTGGGCACTACCTCCAAGCCCGGTCCTTCAGGGCCGAGTCAAGTTGACGTGGTGGGCGACGTAGCTGGTCGTCTCCTTCGAGGTCATGCCCGGCATCGTGTAACGCAGAGCGGTCCGCTGTTCGAGGGCGGCCAGGACGGCGAGCTTCATGGTGCGTCGGAGGGTGGGCTGGCCGACCAGCAGGCAGGACGGCGGAGAGTCCTGGTCCATGCCCTGATTCGTCAGCATCCGGATGGATTCCAGCTGTTCGTAGGACATCAGGTGGGCCTCGTCGACGACGAGGACGGGAGTGCGTCCGCGTTCTTCCCGTTCGGACAGCAGGGCCCTGCCGGTCTGGACGGTCAGCCGCGAGCCGAGGTGGGCGGGGGTCTGTCCAAAGGCGTGCACGATCTGCTCGTGGATGCCGCGGACCCCGATCATCGGGTTCGGTATGTAGATGACGCTGTATTTCGACGGGTCGAGGGCGTCCAGGCAGGTGCGGACCGAGACGGTCTTGGCGGCGCCGACCTCGCCGGTGACCACGCCGATGGAGCGTTCGGCGATGCACCAGGTGATGCGGGCGACGGCCTGGTTGTGGGACTCGTGCCGGTGCAGCATGCCGGGCGCCAGGTTGCGGCCGAAGGGCATGCGCTCGAACCCGTAGTGGGCCTGCAGCTTCTCAATCATGTTGATCCTTCCGGGAGTTCGCGGGCGAGGGCTGCTGCTGGAGGTGTTCGGTGACCAGCTCCAGGCCGGCGCTGATCCAGTCGACGGCGGCGGGGAAGCCGAAGCGGGCGGCGAGTGCGTCGTCCACTTCCTCGCCGCAGGTTTCGAAGAAGGCGTGCAGTTCGGCCAGGACCACGGCCCAGTCGCCGGTGCCGGGCCTGGTCATGGCCTTAAGTCCTGGCCGGTCAGGTCGACGGCCTCGGCGGGCGGGTCGGCCAGTGCCGCGTAGTTGATCTTCTGGCCGAGGTGGTTGGAGTGCGCGGTGTCGACCAGGTGGAGGTAGTCGATGCCGGTGGTCACCCGCGCGGGTTCTTCCTCGGCGGGCACTTCGGGGCGGGCCTTGAGGTGGGAGTGCCGTTCGATCTGGAACGGTCTCGCGGTGCCGGCGTCGTTGCCGTCAAGGCGGACCCGTAGGAAGGTCAGGTCGAAGGGGTCGAAGACCAGCTCGACCTTGTGGCCGACCAGCTCGGGTTCGACCTGGTAGCGGTTTCCGTGCAGCGAGACCGTTGCGGTCTTGGCGACCCGGCGGTGCTCGGACCAGCGGAAAGCCTCCGCCAGGTCGGCGCGCACAGCATGCCCTCAACTCACCGCCCACGTAGGCATCTTGAGTGTCGTTGAACAGCGGCCTCCATCGGCACCCTGGCGGTCACCGTCGCCCGCGACTGTGGATGCGAAGTCGCCTACCTGCCAGGCCTGTCGATGCGCCGGCTGGCCGATCTGCACCCCGGCACCGCAAGACCGACGCCCGCGATGCCTACGTCATCGCCGACGCCGCCCGCACCCTGCCCCACCTGCTGCACTCCATCGAGGCCGACGAGAGCGTGCGGGCCGAACTGACCATGGTCCTGGGCCACGACGACGACCTCGCCCAGGACGCCACCCGCACCTCCAACAGGCTGCGCGGACTGCTCACCTCCATCCACCCCGCCCTCGAACGCGTCCTCGGATGCCGCCTGCGGCACCCGGCCGTCCTGGCCCTGCTGCAGACCTTCGGCTCCCCGGCCCAGCTGGCCCAGGCCGGCACCGAGCAGATCACGCAGGTCATGCTCCAGGCCGCCCCGCGCATGCGCAGTGCCCGCACGCTGGCCGGCCAGATCACCACCGCCCTGGCCGAGCAGACGGTGCAGGTCCCCGGCACGGCATCGGCAGGGGAGATCATCTCCGGCCTGGCCGAGGCCCTGGCGGTTCTCCTCAGGCGCCGGGACCTCCTCAAGATGCGGGTCGCCGCACTGCTGGATGCCCACCCTCTCGCGAAGGTCCTGACCTCCATGCCCGGGGTCGCGGTCAGGACCGGTGCCCGCGTCCTGGCCGAGGTCGGCGACGCCAGCGCGCTCCCCACCGCCGCCCACCTGGCCTCCTACGCGGGACTGACCCCCACCACCCGCCGTTCCGGGACCTCCATCCGGGGCGAAGGACCACCCCGCGGCGGCAACAAGATCCTCAAACGGGCCCTGTTCCTGGCCTCGTTCGCCTTGCTGAGCAGCCCCGAATCGCGGGCCTACTACGACAGGAAGCGCGCGGAAAACAAGCGCCACAACGCAGCCCTCATCTGCCTCACCCGCCGCCTCGTCGACGTCCTGCACGCCATGCTCAAGCACCGCACCCTCTACCAGCCCGGGCACGAACAAACAGCCTGACCAAGCCCACAGACCTTGACCGAACAGATAGAAGCACCCCCCCACGGGCGCGCAGCGGCGCGGGCCGCCGCCGCGGGCGCGGCCGGTCCAGGACCGGGCCCCGGGGGCACGATCGCCTGAGCCGATGCCCTCTTGGCGCACGACGCGCAGTGCGTGGCCCGCAGGTGTCCTGGCAGGCGCAGCCGGTCGGCTCCGGTGCCGGGCCCGTCTCCTCGGCCACACCTCCCCGACGGCCCGGCCCGGGCCCTGGCGGTGCGCAACGGGTGCCCAGGGCCGTGCGGCGCAGGCAGGTCACCTCATCGCCCGTACCTCTGCCGGGCGTCCGCCACCCGCACCGGCCCCCCTTTCCCCTTCCTCGCCCGCGACGCGCTCCAGCACCGCGCGGGCTTGGGCCGTCGTCCTCGCGGCGCGGGGCCCGTGCCCGGTGCCCGCCACGGTGTGCAGATGCGCGAGCAGGGCCGCGAGGCGCCCCTCACCGGCATGGGGAAGAGCGACAGCGCCCTCCCACAGGGCGGACCGGATGCGCTCGGCGGTCAGTTCGCTGTCCCGGCACAGGCCACGAGCAGCATCCGGGCGATCCGGCGCTCCAGCGGGCCGGGCGTCCACGCCCCGGTGTCCAGGCCGTGCGCCAGGGCCGTGCAGGGGCCGGCCGCGCAAGAGTCCTGCCCGCGCGCGGGGACGGCGGTGTCGGTCATGGAAGTGCTCTTTTCGCCCGGTCGTCATCATGGTGCTGCTCGTGCCGGCGGGGCACGCCGGGCCCACCCTCGGCACGGACGGCCGAGGATCGGCCAAGGGCCGGCCAAGGCGTGCCCGGACCCCGGCCGAGCCGCAGCCGGGCTCGGCCAAAAGGCCGCGAGCGGACCGGCGTTCACCTCACCTGTTTCTTGTGAGGAGGCCCGGCGTTCACGCCGGGGAGGGATCGCATCCGGGTGTCGCGACGCGGAGCGTCGCCGTATCCGGTTCAGGGCGCGGAGCGCCCGTGCCGCTGTCGGCATCGTCGAGGTGGATGCGAACGCGTGTGCCTGTCATCGCTGGTCGGGGTGGCCCGGGCCCCTGGGCGGGCCCGAGTTGACATACCGGCGCCCCGAGTTGACACACCGCCGGCCCGACCTGACGGACCGCGCCCCGCGATGGCGGCTCACCCCCGCCACGGCGCCGGCGCGGTGCCAGACTCCACGACCATGCGTGCCGCCTACATAACCCGACTCGGCTCCCCGGACGTCATCCGTCACGGCGAGCTGCCGCCGCCCGCCCCCGGCCCCCACGACGTACTCGTCGACGTCGAGGTGAGCGCCGTCAACCACGTGGACACCTTCGTGCGTTCGGGTGCCTGGCGCACCCCGCTCGAGTTCCCCTTCGTCATCGGCCGCGACCTGGTGGGGACGGTGGCCGCCGCCGGCCCCGGCGCCACGGGGTTCCGCACCGGCGACGCGGTCTGGTGCAACAGCCTGGGCCACGACGGCCGTCAGGGGGCCGCCGCCGAACAGGCGGTGGTGCCCGCGGACCGGCTCTACCACCTGCCCGCAGGGGTGGACGCGGTCGACGCGGTGGCGCTGGCCCACCCGGCCGCGACCGCCCACCTGGCCCTGTTCACGCACGGGAACCTGCGCGCCGGCGAGAGCGTCGCCGTGCTGGGCGCGGGCGGCAACGTGGGCAGCGCCCTGGTCGTGATGGCCGCCCGGGCCGGAGCCCGGGTGATCGCCGTCGCCTCCGGGCACGACGAGGAATACGTGCGCTCCCTGGGCGCCGAGCACGTCATCGACTACCGCACGGGCGACGTCGCCGCCCGGATCCGGGCCGCCGCACCGCACGGCGTGGACCTGTACCTCGACACCTCGGGCCGCAACGACCTCGACACCGCGGTGGACCTGCTGGCGAGCCGGGGCCGGATCGTGGTGATGGCGGGACTGCGCACCCGCCCGGTACTGCCCGTGGGACCGCTGTACCTGATGGACCGCTCCGTGCGCGGTTTCGCCATCTCCCACGCGGACACCGCCCAGCTCGCCGACGCCGCACGCGGCATCAACACCCTGCTGGCGGCGGGCCGGCTGCGCCCGCGCGCCAGCGAGGTGCTGGAACTGACGGAGGCGGCCCGGGCCCACCGCCGTCTGGACGAGGGGAAGGTGCACGGCAAACTGGTACTGCGGGTACGCGGCTGAAGACCCCGGCGCACGGCCAGGCCGGCTGCCGTGGGCTGCACGCCACCCGGTGCTGCGCGGTACGCGGCCGAAGACCGCCGGGCGGCGGCACCCCCCCGGGCCGCGCGAACCGCCGGACGGGGCCCGCACCACTGCGATGCGCGGAAGCATTCACCCCCCGCCCCCGCCGAAGAAAGACACCGCACAACAATTCTCCGCAGGCCGGCTTCGCCCGCCCGGACGTCACATGAGGGAAACCCCGCGGACGTCACAAGAGGGAAACCCGCCCGGACGTCACATGAGGAAATTCCGTGCGGACGTCACCTAGGAAACCTGACGGACCCCGGACCGCTTCATTGCTCACATTCCTCGGCCATCGGCAGGATTGCCGCCATGACAGTCACCAGTGAAAGCGTCATCAACCAATCCCCCCTCTTCGAACTCGACGCCCGCATTCGTATATCGGCGAGTGCGGCCGAGATCTACTCCGTCGTCAGCGATCTGGCCCGCAGCAAGGAGTGGAGCCCGGAGTGCATGGGCGGCCAGTGGATCCAGGGCGAGCCGTCGGCCGTCGGCTCGGTCTTCCGCGGCGAGAACCTGCGCAGCGAGGACGTGGTCGGCTGGGCGCCGCTGGTACGCGGCACCTGGTACACCGAGTCCCGCGTGGTGGCCGCCGAGCCCGGCCGGACCTTCCGCTGGATGATGCTCACCCACGCCCGCGAGGACCAGGAGTCGATCTGGGGCTTCGACGTCGAGGACGCCGGCCAGGGCACCTCCTGGCTCGTCCACCACTTCCGGATGGGCAGGGCCACCGCCGGAATCCACAAGATCGTCGCCGGCCTCGACGAGGACGCCCGCAAGCGGTTCGTCGACGAGTGGACCGCCAAGCTCGCCCGCGACCTCGACGACACGCTGGCCCGTATCAAGGACGTCATCGAGAAGAACTGACGCACACGCACGGCGCGGTTGTCACCCGCCGGCGAAGAACCGTCAGCTCCGAAACGAAACGCAGCACCCCCTTCAGGAATCCGCAGCCAGGGACGAGAGATCGGTTACATGTTTCTCCAACGAATAGGAAGCAAGGGAATTCGGCTGGGCACGCTGTTCGACCGAGCGGCGGCACGGCATCCGGCGAATTTCGTGATACTCGACCACGACCTGGACATCGCCCCGGACCTCGGCCGGCGCGCGACACTGACCGAACTGGCCGACCTGGTGGACGACTTCGCCTCCCGGCTGTGGTCGGTCAAGGTGCGCCCGGGCGACCACGTCGTGGTGCACAAGAGCGACGGCTTCGACATCTCCCTGCTCGCCTGCGCCATCGCCCGCACCGGCGCCATCCCGGTCCTGCTGTCGCCCAAGCTCGACGGCGCCACGGTCGCCGAACTCCTGCGCCGCGTGGGCCGGCCCTTCCTCGTCACCGACCAGGACAAGCTCGAGCACGACCTGCCCGCCGAGGTCTTCGGCCTGTCCCGCACCGTGCTGCTCGCCTCCGGCGAGCACGAGCAGGCCACCTCCTTCGCCTCGCTGGCCGGCGCCGAACGCGTGCCCGCGGTGGCCATGCCGATCGACCACCCCACCCTCATCACCCACACCTCCGGCACCACCGGCACACCGAAGCTGGCCGTGCACACCGCCATGAGCTTCCAGTCCCGCTACCGCCCGCAGGCCACCGTCGTGGCCACCACGGTGCGCCGCAGCGAACCCGTCGCGATCCACGTGTCGTTCGTGCACTCACGGATGTTCACGGCGATGCCCATCTCGATCCTCCAGGGCCACCCGCTCATCATCCTCAAGGACGACGACCCGCAGACCGTGGGGGAGCTGTTCACCAGGATCCCGCCCGGCTTCATCGAGGCCCACCCCAACACCTTCCTGCGCTGGGAGGAACTGGCCGAGGACCCCCGCGGGCCGCTGGCGAACGTGAAGTACTTCTCCAGCACCTTCGACGCCATCCACCCGCGCACCGTCAACACCCTGCTCAAGGCCTCCCGCCGCAAGGGACGGCGCTTCGCCCAGGCCTACGGGCAGAGCGAGGTCGGCCCGATCGCGGCACGCACCTACTCCCTCAAGGACGGCGCCGACTTCAACGGCCGCTGCGTCGGCGTCCCGTTCCCGGGGATGACCGGGGTACGCGTCGTCAGCCGCAACGGCGCCCCGGTCTCCAAGGACAACCCCGGCTTCATCGAGGTCAGGAGCGACGGGCGGATCGTCACCTACCTGGGCGAGCACCAGCGCTGGCAGCAGCAGGTCAACGACGGCTGGTGGCGCATGGGCGACGTCGGCTACCGCACCAGGTTCGGCTGCCTGCACCTGCTGGACCGCGAGGTCGACGAGATCCCCGGCGTGCAGTCCACCCTGGAGATCGAGGACAAGCTCTTCACCCGGCTGCCCGAACTCATCGAGGTCATCATCATCCCCGGCCCCGACCAGCGCGCCGTGCCGGTGGTGTGCACCCGCAACGACGCGCCGCTGGACGAACTGTCCTGGAAGAGCGCCGTGGTGGACCTGCCGGCCCTCGCCGATCCGGTCCAGTGGCGGCTTCAGGACCTCCCGCAGACCGCCACCACCAAGATCAAGCGCCTGGAGCTGGCCCGCCTGCTGGCGGCAGGCACCGGCGGCTAGCACCTGCCCGAACGCCCCCGCCCCCCGGGGCCCCCGACGGCCCGCACCCTTTCAAGGCCCCCGGCATCCCGCTTCCCTGCCCGCGGCCGGCGCCCGGCCCTCCCCGGCCGCCGGCCGTCCCTGCCCAGAAACGGAGTCGTCCCATGAGCAGCACCCTCGAGGTCTGTGTCATCGGTGCCGGTCCCCGAGGCCTGTCGGTCCTCGAACGACTGCTGGCCAACGAACGCGGCACCCCCTCCCACGACGCGGTCACCGTCCACGTCATCGACCCCTCGGCACCCGGCGCCGGAGCGGTGTGGCGCACCGAGCAGTCCCAGCACCTGCTGATGAACACCGTGGCCTCACAGATCACCGTCTTCACCGACGACAGCGCCCGCATCAACGGCCCCATCGAGCCCGGCCCCAGCCTGTACGAGTGGGCCCGCAGCCTGGCGCTGCTCGGCGAGGTGGCCGACACCTCGGCCGGCGCCCTGGCCGAAGCGGCACGCCTGGGCCCCGACTCCTATCCCACCCGCGCCTTCTACGGCCGCTACCTGCGGGACTGCTTCGAACGCATCGTCGCGGGCGCACCCGCCCACGTCGAGATCCGGGTACACCGCTCGCGCGCCGTCGCCGCGGCCGACACCCACGGCGTGCCCGGCGGACCGCAGGGCATCCGGCTGGAGAACGGCATCCGCCTCAACGAACTCGACGCCGTCGTGATGGCCCAGGGCCACGTCTCGGCCCGGCTGTCGGCACGCGAGGCACGCACCGCCAGCCTGGCGCGCATCCACCACCTCACCTACATCACCCCGGCCAACCCCGCCGACCTGGATCTCAGCAACATCCAGCCCGGACAGCACGTCCTGCTGCGCGGCCTCGGCCTGAACTTCTTCGACCACATGGCCCTGTTCACCCTGGGCCGCGGCGGGCGCTTCGTGCGCGAGGACGGCCGCCTGGTCTACCGCCGCTCGGGCAGCGAACCCAAACTGTTCGCCTTCTCCCGCCGCGGGGTGCCCTACCACGCGCGCGGCGAGAACGAGAAGGGCGCCACCGGCCGCTACTTCCCCAGGCTCCTCACCCCCGCGTACATCGCGATGCTGCGCGAACGTTCCGCCGCCGGAGTGCCCGTCACCTTCGGCGAGGACCTGTGGCCGCTGATCTCCCGCGAGGTGGAGAGCGTCTACTACGCCACCCTGCTGAGCGCGCAGGGCCGCACCGAGCTGCGCGAGGAGTTCACGGAGCAGTTCCTCGCCACCGACACCGACGGCGAGCGCAGCGCACTGCTCGACTCCTACGACATCGCCGGCCAGGAACGCTGGAACTGGGAGCGTCTGTCGCGCCCCTACGGCGAGCGTGTCTTCACCGGCCGCGAGGACTTCACCGGCTGGCTCCTGGACCACCTGCGGGCCGACGTCGCCGAATCCCGCCGGGGCAACGTCAGCGGACCGCTCAAGGCCGCCCTGGACGTGCTGCGCGACCTGCGCAACGAGATCCGCCTCGCGGTCGACCACGGCGGCCTGGAGGGCGGCTCGCACCGCGACGACCTGGAGGGCTGGTACACACCGCTGAACGCGTTCCTCTCGATCGGCCCGCCCGCCTCCCGCATCGAGGAGATGATCGCGCTGATCGAGGCCGGTGTGCTGAGCGTGACCGGCCCGGGCACACAGGTCCGCATCGACACCACCGCCCAGGTGTACTGCGCCCGCTCCACCGCGGTACCGGGCGAGCCGGTGCGGGCCACCGCGCTCATCGAGGCCCGCCTGCCCGAGCCGGACCTGCGCCGCACCGAGGACCCCCTGCTCAAGCACCTCCTCGACACCGACCAGGCCACCCCCTACCGCATCGCGGCCACCGGCGGCCCGGCGTACGAGACCGGCGGCCTCGCCGTCACCGAACGCCCCTACCGCCTCCTCGACGGCCGCGGCCGCCCCCACCCCCGGCGCTTCGCCTACGGGGTTCCCACCGAGTCGGTGCACTGGGTGACCGCCGCCGGCATCCGGCCGGGCGTCGACTCCGTCACCCTCGGCGACTCCGACGCGATCGCCCGCGCGGTCCTCGCCCTGCCGCCGGCCGCCCGGGTCCCCGACGGCGTACGGCCCATGGAGGCCGACAGCGACCTGTCCGGGGTGATCGTGTGACCCCGGGCCGGGAGGAGGACACCGACGCCGGGCTGCTGTCCCCGGTCCGGGCCGGCACCCCCGTCGAGGAGGCCACCTGCGACCGGGCCTGGCTCCAGGCCATGCTGGACGCCGAGGCCGCCCTGGCACGCGCCCAGGCCTTGCTGGGCACCCTGCCCGCGCACGCCGCCGAGACCATCACCGAACTGGCCCGCGCCGACCGGCTCGACCTGCGCGCCCTGGCGCTCGCCGCCCGCGAGACGGCCAACCCGGTGATCGGCCTGGTGCAGGCGTTCACCGCGGTGGTGGCCGAGAAGGACCCGGCAGCCGCGCAATACGTGCACCGGGGCTCCACCAGCCAGGACATCCTGGACACCGGCGCCATGCTGGTCGCCGACCGCGCCCTGAAGATCATCCGCGCCGACCTCGGGCGAACGGCCCGGGCACTGGCCCATCTGGCCGCCCGGCACCGCGACACCCTCGCCGTCAGCCGCACCCTCGCCCTGCACGCCGTCCCGACGACATTCGGCCTGCGGGCGGCGGGCTGGCGGCAACTGGTCCTGCACGCCGAGGCACGGCTGGCCCGCGTGCAGGAGGGCGGGCTGCCCGTCTCCCTGGGCGGGGCGGCCGGCACCCTGGCCGGCTACCTGGAGTACGCCGCCGTCGGCGACGGCCCGACCCCCGATGCGGAGACCTACCTGGACCTCCTCACCGACGCCTACGCGGCCCAGACACACCTCGCCCGGCCGGAACTGCCCTGGCACGCCCTGCGCACACCCGTCGCCGACCTGGCGTCCGCGCTGGCCTTCACCACCGGCGCGCTCGGCAAGATCGCCGTGGACGTGCAGTCACTGGTGCGCACCGAGGTCGGCGAGGTCAGCGAACCCGGCCCCGCCGGCCGCGGCGCCTCCTCGGCGATGCCGCACAAACGCAACCCCGTGCTGGCCACCCTGGTGCGCAGCGCCGCCCTGCAGGTGCCGGCCCTCTCCGCGGCCCTGACCCAGTGCCTGGTGTCCGAGGACGAGCGCTCCGCGGGCGCCTGGCACGCGGAATGGCAGCTGCTGCGCGAATGCCTGCGGCTGACCGGCGGAGCGGCCCACACGGCCGTCGAACTCACCGAGGGCCTGCAGGCCAGCCCCGAACGGATGCGCGCCAACCTGGACATGACGGGCAGCCGGATCGTCTCCGAACGCGTCGCCGCCCACCTCACCCCCCTGCTCGGCAGGGACCGGGCCCAGACCGTGCTGACCCAGGCCGCGCAGCAGGCCCTGGCCGACGGACGGCCGCTGGCGGAGGTACTCGCCGCCCTGCCCCAACTCCCCGCCCGCCTCAAGGGCGAACTCGCCCACCTGTGCGACCCCGCCCACTACACCGGGGCCGCCGCCGCCCTGGTGGACCGCGCGCTGCGGCCCTGACCCCCTTCCTTGCGCCGCGGCCCGGCAGGACCCCACCACCGGGCCGCACCGCCCCGACCCGAAGAGAGCCGAGGAAAAGATGACCAGCGCACCATCCGCCCGAGGGCGGTGGATCGAGAACTGGGACCCCGAGGACGAGGAGCAGTGGGAGCGCGGCGGGCGACGCGTGGCCCGCCGCAACCTGGTGCTGTCGGTACTGTCCGAGCACATCGGCTTCTCCGTGTGGAGCATGTGGTCGGTGCTCGTGCTGTTCATGTCGCCGAAGATCGGGCTGGACTTCGCCCCCGACGAGAAATTCCTGATGGTGGTGGTGCCCACCCTGGCGGGCGCACTGCTCAGGCTCCCCTACAGCTACGCGGTGACCCGCTTCGGCGGCCGCAACTGGACCGTGTTCGCCTCCCTGCTGCTGCTCGTGCCCACCCTGCTGACCGTCCACTTCGTCCAGCGGCCCGGCACCGAACTGTGGGTGTTCCTGCTCATCGGCGCGAGCGCCGGGGCGGGCGGCGGCAACTTCGCCTCCTCGATGACCAACATCACCGCCTTCTACCCCCAGCGCCACCAGGGCTGGGCGCTGGGAGTCAACGCGGGCGGCGGCAACCTGGGCGTCGCCGCCGTCCAGCTCCTGGGCCTGCTGGTCATCTCCGTCGCCGGCGACACCCACCCCGCCTACGTCGCCGCCTGCTACCTGCCGCTGATCGCGCTGGTGTCGGTGCTGGCCGCACTGCGCATGGACAACGTCGCGGTGGTGCGCACCCCGCCCGGCGCCCAGCGCGAGGCCGCCGCCAGCAGCCACACCTGGTGGATATCCCTGCTGTACATCGGAACCTTCGGCTCCTTCATCGGTTTCGGGTTCGCCTTCGGCCTGGTCCTGCAGAGCCAGTTCGGCTCCACCCCCCTGCAGGCCGCCTCCTTCACCTTCCTCGGGCCGCTCCTGGGCTCGGTGGCCCGCCCCCTCGGCGGCCGGATCGCCGACCGGTGGGGCGGAGCGAGGGTCACCCTGTGGTCGTTCGCCGGCATGGCCGCCGGCATCGGCGTGCTGCTGCTGGCCACCCGCAGCGGATCCTTCCCCCTGTTCGTGACCGGGTTCACGGCCCTGTTCGTGGTCAGCGGCATCGGCAACGGCTCCACGTACAAGATGATCCCGGTGGTCTTCGCCCGGCAGGCCGAGGCCGCCGTCACCTCCGGCCACGACGCCGCCGCGGCCTTCGCCCGGTCACGCCGCCTGTCCGGCGCGGTCCTCGGCATCGCCGGAGCGGCCGGCGCGCTCGGCGGCGTCGCCATCAACCTGGCCTTCCGCACCGCCTACGGCCAACTGGGCGGCGGCGAGGCCGCCTTCTACACCTTCCTCCTCTACTACGGGCTGTGCGCGGCCCTGATCCGGACGGTGTACCTGCGCAGCGACCGCGACAGCGGCGCACAGCCCCCCGCCCGGAAAGCGCAGGCCTCCCATGTCCGCTGACCCCACGGCACCCGCCCGCACCGCACCGCCGCCCACGACGCGGGCGGCACCCCGCCAGAGCACGACACACTGCCCGTACTGCGCCCTGCAGTGCTCCACGGTGCTCTCGGGCGAACAAGGCGGCGTCACCGTGACGCCCTCGCCCGACTTCCCCGTCAACCAGGGCGGCCTGTGCCAGAAGGGGTGGACGGCCGCCACCGTGCTCGGCGCCCCCGACCGGCTGCGCACCCCCCTGGTGCGCGGCAGGGACGGTGAACTCGCCCCCGCGAGCTGGGACGACGCGCTCGACCTGGTGGCCGAGAAGCTCACGGCGATCCGCGCAACGCACGGCGCCGACGGCGTCGCGGTGTTCGGCGGCGGCGGGCTGACCAACGAGAAGGCCTACACCCTCGGCAAGTTCGCGCGCCTGGCCCTGGGCACCGCCCAGATCGACTACAACGGGCGGTTTTGCATGTCGTCGGCGGCCGCGGCGGCCGGCGAGGCGTTCGGCCTCGACCGCGGCCTGCCCTTCCCGGTGACCGACCTGGCCGACGCCGATGTGGTGCTGCTGGCCGGCGCCAACCCGGCCGAGACGATGCCGCCGCTCATGCGCCACCTGCAGCGCGCCGACCTCGTCGTCATCGACCCCCGCCGCACCCGTACCGCCCAGCAGGCGGCGCTGCACCTGCAGCCGGCCCCCGGCACCGACCTCGCCCTGGCCCTCGGCCTGCTGCACCTGGCGGTCACCGAGAACCTCATCGACCTCCCGTACATCGAAACCCGCACCACCGGCTTCGAGGAGGTCTGGGCCAGCTGCGTCGCCTGGTGGCCCGAGCGCGTCGAACAGGTCACCGGGGTACCCGCCCACGACCAGCGCACGGCGGTGCGGATGCTCGCCGCGGCCCGGCGGGCCCATCTGCTGACGGGACGGGGAGCGGAACAGCACAGCAAGGGATCCGACACCGTCGCGGCGTTCATCAACCTGGCGCTCGCGCTGGGCCTGCCCGGCCGCGAAGGCAGCGGTTTCGGAACCCTGACCGGGCAGGGCAACGGGCAGGGCGGCCGCGAGATGGGCCAGAAAGCCGACCAGCTGCCCGGCTGCCGCTCGCTCACCGACCCCGCCGACCGCGCCCACGTGGCCCGCGTGTGGGGCGTGGACGCCAGCACCCTGCCCGGGCCGGGCCGCAGCGCCTACGAACTCCTCGACGCCCTGGCCACCCCCGACGGGCCGAAGGCACTGCTGGTGTTCGGCTCCAACCCGGTCGTCTCCGCACCCCGGGCCGCCCGCATCACCGGCCGGCTGAGCGCCCTGGACCTGCTGGTCGTGGCCGACTTCGTGCCCTCGGAGACGGCCGCGCTCGCCGACGTGGTACTCCCCGTCGCCCAGTGGGCCGAGGAGGAAGGCACCCTGACCAGCCTGGAGGGCCGCGTCCTGCGCCGGCGCGCCCACCTGAGCCCGCCGCCCGGCACCCGCACCGACCTTCAGGTCCTGCACCAACTCGCCGTCCGCCTCGGCCAGCCCGCCCACCGCTTTCCCACCCGCCCCCGGGAGGTCTTCGAGGAACTGCGCCGCGCCACGGCGGGCAGCCGCGCGGACTACTCGGGCATCAGCTACGAACGCCTGGACGCCGGCGAGGCACTGCACTGGCCCTGCCCCGCCACCGGCGGCCAGGACCATCCCGGCACACCGAGACCGTTCCTGGACCGCTTCGCGCACCCCGACGGACGCGCCCGGTTCACGGCCGTGGACCACCGCCCGCCCGCACAGACACCCGACGGCCGGTTCCCCCTGTACGCGACGACCGGCAGAGTGCTGGCCCACTACCAGTCGGGCGCGCAGACCCGCCGGGTCCCCGACCTTCTCGCCGCGGCACCGGAGGCGGTCGCCGAGATACACCCGGACACCGCCCGCCACCACCGACTGGCCGACGGACAGCTCGCCGACGTCGCCTCCGCCTACGGCACCGCCCGGGTCAGGGTCCGCCTGACCTCCACCGTGCGCAGGGACACCGTCTTCGTGCCGTTCCACTATCCGGGCGCGGCCCGCGCCAACCTGCTCACCGGCGACGCACTGGACCCCCGCAGCCGGATGCCCGAGTTCAAGGTCAGCGCCGTACGCGTCACACCGGCCGGGGAGCAGACATGAGCGGCGGCGTCGTCATCGTCGGCGGCGGCCCCGCCGCCCACCGCCTGGCCCACCGCCTGCACGCGCTCGGCCACCGGGACGCGGTGACCGTCATCGGCGCCGAACCCCGGCCCGCCTACAACCGGGCCCTGCTCGGCTCGGTCCTGGACGGCACACTGAGCGCGGAGAGGCTGGCGCTGCCCGCACTGCCCGCGCCCGTGCGCGCGCTCACCGGCGCACGGGCCGCAAGGATCGACCGCGCCCGGCGCACCGTGCACCTCAAGGACGGCCGCGAACTGCCCTACGACATCCTCGTCCTGGCCACCGGCGCCCGGCCGCGGATCCCGGACGTCCCCGGCCTGATGACCGCCCGCGGACGGCTCGCCGAGGGAGCACGCACCCTGCGCACCGCCGCCGACAGCCACCCCCTGCCCCCCGGGCCGGTCGTCGTCCTCGGCGGGGGAGTCCTCGGTGTCGAATCCGCCCTGGCCCTGCGCGCCGCCGGCAAGGAGGTGACACTCCTCCAGCGCTCCGGCCGGCTGATGCAGCGCCAGCTGGACGGCCCGGCCTCCCACGCGCTGGCGCAGTGGGCCCGCAGCCGGGGCGTCACCCTCCACCTGGGCCGGCGGGCCGAGGAGTACGCACCGGGCAAACTGGTCCTGGACGACGGACAAATACTGGCGGCCGGCACCCTGCTGCTGTGCACCGGCACGCAGCCGGAGACCGCACTGGCCCGGGCCGCCGATCTCGCGGTACGCGACGGGATCGTCGTCGACGCGCAGCTGCGCACCGACGATCCGCACATCCACGCGATGGGGGACTGCGCCCAGCACACGGACATCACCGGCACGACCCTCATCCAGGCATGGGACCAGGCCGAGGCACTCGCCCGGATCCTCACCGGCACCGGCACCGCCTACACACCCGCGCGCCACCTGCTGCGCCCGCGGGTATCGGGCCTGGACATCGTCTCGCTCGCCCCGCAGGCACCCGAGCGGGACACGGACACGGCCGTCTCCCTGCTGGATGCGGCCCGGGGCCGCTACGCCCGCCTGACGCTGCGCAACGGCCGTATCCACACGGGCGTCGTCGTCGGCCCGGCCGCCGCGGTCACCGCGGTCAGCGGCCTGTACGCCCGTGACGCGCCGGTGCCCGCCGACCTGCTGGCGTTGCTGAGCGGCGCCGACGTCGAATACGCGGACACCGACGCCACGGCGGACGACGCGGTGGCCTGCCACTGCAACAACGTCACCTTCCGCAGGCTGAAGGCCGCCTGGGCAGGCGGGGCGCACGACAGCCGGGCACTGGCCCGGGCGACCCGGGCCACGACGGGGTGCGGCGGCTGCACCTCGGTCGTACGCCGGCTGTGCACGACACTCGCCGCCGCCGGCGCAGGGCCCGCAGGCACCCGCACAGCGGTGGACACCGCAGAAGGAGGAACACCGTGACCACGCGCACGCTGGTCGTGGCCGGCCACGGAATGGCCGGCCACCGCCTGGTCGAGGAAATGCTGGCCGGCGACCGGCACGGCCGGTGGCGCATCGTCGTCCTGGCCGAGGAACCGCGGCCCGCCTACGACCGGGTGGCGCTGTCCACCCTCCTGGACGGCGCCCGCGCCGACGATCTCGCGCTGGCCGGCCCCGGCGTCCTGGACGACCGCCGCCTGCGGCTGCACCTGAACACGAAGGTGACCGCCGTGGACCGCCGCAGCAGAAGGGTGACCTGCGCGGACGGAACCGGGTTCGGATACGACGCACTGGTCCTGGCCACCGGGTCCCGGCCCTTCGTGCCCCCGGTCGCCGGACACCAGGCGCCAGGATGCTTCGTCTACCGGACGGTGCAGGACGTCGAGGCGATCCGCGCGGCCGCGGTGCCCGGCCGCCCGGCCGTGGTGGTCGGCGGCGGCCTGCTGGGACTGGAGGCCGCGGGCGGCCTGCGGCTGCTGGGCATGCGGCCCCATGTGGTGGAGTTCGCCCCGTGGCTGATGGCCCAGCAGATCGACGAGGGCGGCGGCCGGGTCCTGGCCGCGGCGATCGCCCGGCTCGGCGTGCGCGTGCACTGCTCGACCGCCGTCCACGCGGTCGGCACCGGCGCGGACGGCCGCGCGGAGCGCGTCGAGCTGGACGACGGCACCGCCTTGGACACCGCGCTCGTCGTCTTCGCCGCCGGGGTACGCCCCCGCGACGAGGTCGACGCCCCCGGGCTCGTGCGCGGCGAGCGCGGCGGCTTCCTGGTGGACACGTGGTGCCGCACCGCCGACGAACGCATCTGGGCGATCGGCGAGTGCGCGGCCGTCGAGGGCCGCTGCCACGGCCTGGCCGCCCCCGGCTTCCGGATGGCCGAGACCGTCGCCCGCCAGCTCCTCGGCGTGCCGGGCGAGGCGTTCACCGGCGCCGACACCTCCGCGAGCCTGAAGCTCCTGGGCGTGGAGGTGGCCGGTTTCGGCGACGCCCACGCCCGCTCGCACGGGGCGATGGAGTACGTGCGCGAGGACCGGCGGGCCGGCACCTACGCCAAGGTGGTCCTGGACGCCGACGGCCGCACGGTCCTGGGCGGGGTCCTCGCCGGAGACACCCGCACCTACCCGGAACTGCGCGCCCTGCTCGGCCGGCCGCTGCCGGCCTGCCCCGACGACCTGCTGGCCGCGCCGCCCGCCCGCCGCTGAAGGCCGGCACCACGGCCGAGGCACACGGGACGGCGCCGGCCGTCCCAGCTCTTGTCCCGCCCACCGCAGCGCCTTTGAACACGCATCAGCGAACAACGGCTGCGACCCTGCCGGGCCGTCCGGGCGCGAGTGGTGCCGGACGGCTCGGCAGGGTCTTCGGCGAGCGGCGCAGGGGGTGGGCGCCGCTCGCGGCCCGGGAGGGGGTCTGTGCCGGCCCGGCCGGCCCGCCGCGGGGCCTCGGCCGCAGGGTGAGGGGGCGGAGGCGGGGGAGCTGCCCGGGGTTGCCGGGTGCGGCGGACAGGTCAGCTGTCGTAGGGCAGGCGCGCCCTGGCCTCCTTGGTGGCCAGGGCCCACCAGCTCAGCTTGTCCCACAGGACCTTGGCGGCCGCCTCGGCGTCGGCCGGCTCGATGAGGTTGCCGTCGGTGTCGAACTGGCCCCACGGCCCGTGGAAGCTGACGGCGTCGCGGACGGGGACCGCGTGCAGCTCGTTGACGATGTGACGCAGCTGCTGGACGGCCCGCAGACCGCCGGCGAGGCCGCCGTAGCCGACGAAACCGACCGGCTTGGCGTGCCACTCGTGCTGGGTCCAGTCCAGGGCGGCCTTCAGGGAGGCCGGGAAGCTGTGGTTGTACTCCGGTGTCACCACGACGAAGCCGTCCGCCGCCGACAGCCGGGCCGAGAACGCGGCGAGCAGCTCGGCGACCTCCGGCTCCGGCTCGGCGCTCAGCGCGGTGGGCAGTGGGAAGTCCGCCAGGTCGACCAGATCGACCTCGATGTCGTCGCGCTGGTCGGCGGTGCCGACGAACCAGTTCGCGATCGTGGGGCCGAAACGGCCCTTGCGCACGCTCGACAGGATCACGGCCACGCGGATGCGGTCACTAGGCATGTCAGCCCTTTCACTACGGTCAGTCCTCTCCCCACAGAAGAACAAACCCGCATGCGGGTTTCCAAGTGATATCGAAGAAACCGATGGGACACGCCTGAGCTGCCGGCTCCGCCCCGGAAGGGGGCGCCACCCGGCAGCTCACGGTCGGTCGGCGTCAGTCGACGCCCTGCAGTATGTGCGGTTCGGCCAGGTCGTCCTCGTACCCGGCCAGGCGGATCGGGGCGCACCTCGCCCACACCTCCAGGAAGCCCGGGTCCGCGGGCGCCGGGCAGCCCCGGGCGTTCCGCGTCGTCTCCTGCCACACCTGATGCGCTGTCACCGGTGTTCTCCCTTCCCTTCGCCGGCTTCTCGGCCGGGCCGGTCAGCAGGCTGCGGTCTCGGAGCGGGCCGGCACCCGGCCGTCCTCACCCTCCGCGGCCGCGGCCGCCTGCCCGGTCGTGGCGGAGCCCTCCTCGCCCGCGTCGGCGGCGCGGGCCGTGAGGGTCTCGGCGAGCTGCCGGGCCAGTTCCAGCCGCCGGATCTTCGCGGTGGCGGTGCGCGGCAGGTCCGCGAGGCGACGCTGCACGGGTGCGCCCAGGGCGGGCTGGTCGGCGACGGCCGCCTGCCAGCGCCCGAGGTCCAGCGGCACGTCGCCGCGGGTGCACACCACCGGCACGGGGCGCTTGTCGGGGCCCGGCACGACCACGAGCTCGGTCAGCTCCTCCAGCCGGTGCAGCACCGCGTCCTCGACCTCCAGGGTCGACTCGATCCCCTCGATGACGTCGACCTCGCGGTCGAGCAGGTGCAGACAGCCCCACCGGGTGCGGTAGCCGACATCGCCGCCGCGCCACCACTCGCCGATGACCTGCTGGTCGAAGCGCTCCTGCTCGCCGTAGTACGTCAGCGCCCGCCCCGCGGTGGCCACGTCGATGTAGCCGGGGCTCTCCTTGGAGGGAGTGCCGCCCCGGGACACCAGCCGGTACTTGGTCATGCCGGGCGTGGGGTAGCCCTGGCAGCGGCCGTCCGCCTTCAGCGCGTTGCGGCGCCGGTAGGTGCGGGCGGCCAGCGGGCCGCACTCGCTCTGCCCGTACACCTGGAGGAACACCGGGCTGCGCCGGTCCGAGGCGTGCAGGAACTTGTGCATCGTGCTCGGGTGGATCGCGTCGAAGGTGCTGTTGAAGTACTTGACGTTGGAGACCGGCCGGCGCGGGTCGTCCAGCATCTCCTCCCACTCCAGGAACGAGTTGGGGTGCGTCTCCAGGACACCGGGACGATGCCTGACCAGCATGTCGGCCACGTGCGCCGGGCTGGCGTCGTTCATGAACACCATCGGCATCCCGCGCATCTGCAGCACGGCCAGGCCCAGGTACATCCGCGAATGCACGTACGACACATGCATCGCCACGGTCTCCCGCTTGCGGATGAAGGAGACGACCTTGTCCTGCCAGTTGCCGCGGGCACCCAGCGAACGCGCCGAGTGCACCACCAGCTTGGGAATGCCGGTCGTCCCCGACGTGTGGGTCATCAGCGCCGGCTGGTCGGGGCCGAGCAGCACCGGACGGCGCTCGGGGGCGCCCGCCAGAGAGGCGAAGGAGACGGCACCGGGGTGGGAGCCGGTGGTGGTGACGACCCGCGCGGTCAGCTCGGCCAGCGGCAGGCCGGCCAGCGCACCGGTCAGCTTCGCCTCGTCGGTCAGCACCGTGGGCCGCTCCAGGCGTTCGAGCAGCTTGCCGATGCTCTCCCCGTCCAGGTGCGGGGAGAGCATGACCGGCACCGCACCGATCCGGGCCGCACCGCAGGCCAGCACGGTGATGTCGAAGTTCGACGTCTTGTACACGGCCACGTGCTCGCTGGGCCGCACACCGGCGGCCCACAACCGGTTGGCCGTCTCGGCCACATGCCCGGCGAACTCCGCGACGGTCAGTTTCTGTCCCGCCGAGGGGAAGGCCTCAAGGTCGTGGTCGAGTGAGATCGGAGTGGTGCCGAACTTCTGGGCAGCGCGCTCGGAGACGACCCCGAGGTAGAGGAACTTCTTGCTCTTCGGAACCTTGAACATAAGGACTCTTCCTCTGGTGAACCGGAACACGGAAAATAAGAACTCCCCCCGAAAACCTCGCACACCAGAGGGCCACGGAACAGAAAAAGCCGCTTAATGCGTCATCTCGCGAACGTGCGCTGAATCAATACCGGAGAAGCCGGGGAGAAGCCGGGGAGAAAAGAGAAAGGGGCCGGATCCGTGCGGTGCACGGATCCGGCCTCCCCGGCGCCTTTCGGGCAGTCCTCCTACAGCGACTGCCTGAGCGCCTCGGCCACCTTCATGGTGCGTACGGTCTGGTAGCCGACGGCGGCGAGGTTGTCGTCGGTGACGTTCTGCGCGAGGTGACCGGGAATGGCCTGCAGGCCCGACGTGGCGCTGACCCCGTAGGGGTTGCCGTTGCTCGGTGCGAGCAGGATGTCGTCGGTCACGCCGGGCGGCACGATCACGGCCCCCCAGTGGTAGAAGACGTTGCTCAGCGACAGCAGGGTGGACTCCTGGCCGCCGTGCTGGGTGCCCGTGGAGGTGAACGCGGACATCGCCTTGTTCATCAGCCCGCGCCGGGCGTGCAGTTCGAAGGTCTGGTCGATGAAGTGCTTGAGCGGGCCGGCGAGCAGGCCGTAGCGGCCCGGAGTGCCCCAGACGACGGCGTCGGCCCAGTCCAGGTCGTCGATCTCGGCCACCGCGACGTCCCGGCTGGCGGCGACGTGCTCGGTGTTCGCCTGGCTCCATTCCTTGTAGTTGGGCGCGAGCGGCTCACCGGTGATCTCCGCGACCCGGCGCAGCCGCACCTCGGCACCCGCCTTCTCCGCCGCCTCGGCAGCGGCGACAGCCAGCTTGTGGATGTTCCCGGTGGCCGAGTAATAGACGATGGCGACATTGGTCATGGACGTACTGCTCCCTCATCGGATTCGGTGCCCGCGCCGTCCTTCCGGCTGCCGGTGCACGCCCCATCGTGTCGCCGGGCCCGGCCGGGCAGCGACCTCGTTCCCATAGTCCGTCAGGTACCGGCCCGTGACGGCGAAAGCCGCCTTTCTCTGGCCCCGCGGGGCGCGGCTCAGGCGCCACCGGCCTCCACACCGGGCGGGTTGTCGATGATGTAGCGCCACAGTCCGTCCGGCCCGCGGCGGGCGACATCGGTGGCGGTGCCCTCGATGTGCACCCGCTCGCCGTCCGGGCCGGCGCCGTCGATGACGAAGTCACCGATCAGCAGCGCGGTGTCGTCGTACACATAGGTGTGCCGCAGACTGATCTCGATCGGCACACCCAGGGCCAGGAAACTGCTGGTCGCCTGCCGGCGGCCGTCACCGCTCACCACCACGCCCGGTCGCAGCACACGCACCGCCCCGGGTTCGAAGAGACGGTCGATGGCGGCGAGGTCCTTGGCGTTGAAGGCCTCGACGAAGGTCTGGGGCAGCGTGGCCGGGTCGCTGACTGCCATGTTTTCTCCTCAAGCGTTCTGGTCAGATGGTCCTTCAGGCGGCGGCCCGGACAGGTGCGGCGGCCTTCAGGGCCGCCGCGACATGGATGGTGCGGCGGGTCTGGTAGGCGATGGCACCGACGTTCTCGTCGTGGATGAAACCGATGCGGTTGCCCGCCACGGTGCTCGCGCCGTACGGGTTGCCGTTGTTCTTCTCGTACAGCACCGGATCGGCGGAGCCGGTGGCGACGATGACCGATCCCCAGTGGCAGATGGCGTTGTGCAGCGCGAGGATCGCCGTCACCTGCCCGCCGTGCTCGGCGGAGCCGGAGGCGAAGGCGGAGACGGCCTTGTCCAGCAGACCGCCGTGGATCGACAGCGACGAGGAGGTGTTGATGAACTGCATCAGCTGCGGCGCGGCGAGCCCGAAGTGGACGGGCGTGCCGAGCAGGATGGCGTCGGCCCACTCCAGGTCCGCCACGCACGCCTCGGCTATCTCCAGGGCGTCGGCCGCGTGCTCGTCGGAGCCGGGCCGCCCCGTGGCGGCGGTCTCCGCCACCCGGCGCAGCCGTACCTCGGCGCCCTGTTCGGCGGCGGCGTCGGCCGCGGCCCGCGCGAGCCGGTGGGTGGAACCGGTGGACGAGTAGTAGATGACGGCGACGTTGGTCATATGGGTGGCTCCCTGGGCGTAGCCGGTGAACCGGCTTGGAGTGCGGGGACGTCCGGCATCGTGGCCGACCGCCCGGCACGGCGGCAACGAAGCGCCCGCGAGTGCGTCAGGTCGCCCGCGCGGCGCGCAGGACACCGGCGGTGGCGACCGCCAGAGCCGCGGCCAGGAACAGCGCCAGCGAGGAGAAGTCCGAGAAGCCGACGGCGAGCTGGGCGCCGGCGCCGGCCCCGACGTTGAGGGTGAAGCCGTACACCGCGATCGCGGTGGTCTGCGCGGCCCCGGCCCGGGCGCCGACACTCTGGATGAGCGCCGGACCGAGCGTGGAGAACCCCGCCATGAACGCGAACAGGGCGGCGCCCAGGGCCAGGGCACTGTCCGCGCCCCCCACCGCGGCCAGCATCGCGGCGGTGGTGACCACCAGCGCCCCGCCCGCGCGGCGCGCCGCGGAGAACCGGCTCAGGGCCGGGGCGAGCAGCACGGCGGCCAGCAGCGCAGGCAGGGCGCTGGCGCGCAGCGCCAGCAGGGCCGGGCCGTCGTCCGCCATGCCGGCGGGGCCGTGCAGCTGGACACCGGTGTAGGCGGCCGTGAGGCTCGCCGCGCCGACCATGATGACCAGGTACAGCGTGACCATCCGCCCGCCCAGGACGGCCCGCAGCCCGGAGCGTGCGGCCGGGTCCGCCCGGCCGGCGTCCCTGCGCTCCTGGGGCAGCAGCACCCGCCAGGAGACGGCGGCACCGACCAGCAGCAGCGGCACGGTCCCCCAGAACACCCACGTCCAGCCGAACAGCGACGCCACCAGCTGGGCCTCGGCCTGCCCGATCACCACGGTGGCGCCCATACAGGCGGAGACCACGGTCAGGGCCAGGGCGACCCGGTGCGGGGCCATGCGGGCGTGCAGATACGCGTACGACATGGGGATGAACGAGCCCGCGAACAGCCCCTGCAGGGCGCGCAGGGCGACTCCGGTGCCCAGTGACGTCACCAGCGGCAGCAGGGCCGTGACCACGGCCATGGCCAGGACGCTGGTGACCATGACGGTACGCCGCCCCCAGCGGGTGGCCAGCGGGCCGCTGATGAGCGAACCCGCCGCGTGGGCGAACGCGAACGCCGTGGTCGACAGCGCCGCCGACTGTGTCCGCACACCCCAGGCGGCGGCGAGTTCGGGCATGAGCGGAATGGTGACGTACATCTGTCCGACCACGAGCACGCCCATGAGGGACACGGTCGTCACGGTCGCGGCGAACGGGGCTGTCCGTGACGTCGCCGAAGGCACTTCGGCAACCGATAATTTCGACATACACCGATCCTGCGGGGGAGGCCGCGGCCCCGGCAATCGAACGGCCCGCTATGCGTCAAGTCCCCCATGGCCGGCGTTGAATCCGTCCGCGGAAATGCCGAACCCCCGCACCCGCGGGGGAACGAAACAGTGCGAGGGGCCGGCAGCCGGCGCACCCGGTGGGGTGCGCCGGAGATGCGGGTCAGACCTGAGCGGTCTGCGGCTCCTCACTCGCGGCGGCCGTGGCCGAACCCCCGGCCACGGCCCGCCCCTTCTTGGCCGGCTTCTGCAGGCCCAGGGAGATCAGCGCGGTCAGTGCGATACCGACCGCGGCGATGAACACCGCGGTGCGCAGGCCGTCGTTGGTGGCCGCGCGCAGCGCCTCGCCCTGCAGACCCTCCAGACCGGAGTTGGCGACGGCGACGAGGACGGCGAGACCGACCGCACCACCGATCTGCTGCGTGGTGGAGGCCATACCGGAGGCGATGCCCTGCTCCATCGGGTCCACACCGACCGTGGCGGCGCCGAACATCAGGGTGTAGCCGGCGCCCTGGCCCAGGCCCAGGACGACCATGCCGGGGATCAGGGAGACGTAGGAGCCGTCGGTCGCCAGCGTCAGACCGACGATCACCGTGCCGGCCAGGCCCACCAGCAGGCTGGCGATCATGATGGCGCGCAGACCGAACTTCGTGGCCAGACGGCCGGCGGTCTGCGCGCCGATGGAGATGGCGACCATGGGGACCAGGAACGCCAGCCCCGTCTCCAGCGCGTTGTAGCCGTGCACGCCCTGGAAGTAGACGGTCAGGAAGTACAGCAGGGAGCCGAACGTCGCCATGTAGAAGAAGGTGACCGCCGCGCCGGTGCTCAGGTTCCGGTTGCCGAACAGCCGCAGCGGCATCAGCGGGTCCTTGCTGTTCTTCTCGATGACGAAGAACGCCGCCAGCAGCGCGGCGCCCAGGACGAGCGCGCCGACGATGACCGGCGAGCCCCAGCCCGACTCCGGGCCCTGCACCAGGGCGAAGACGACGGAGGTGGTACCGACGGTGGCGGTGAGCGCGCCGGCCAGGTCGAAGGAGCGGCCCGAACTGCTCAGGGTGTCGCGGGAGATCAGCGGGAAGGCGAACAGGATGGCGATGACGGCGAGGGGAACGTTGACGTAGAAGACGGACTCCCAGCCGAACGCCTCGGTCAGCACACCGCCCAGCAGCGAGCCCAGGATCATGCCGGAACCGCCGGCCGTGCCCCACACGGCGAAGGCGCGGTTGCGCTCCTTGCCCTCGGCGAACCTGGTGGACACCA
Source organism: Streptomyces europaeiscabiei (assembly GCF_036346855.1). NCBI lineage: Bacteria > Bacillati > Actinomycetota > Actinomycetes > Kitasatosporales > Streptomycetaceae > Streptomyces > Streptomyces europaeiscabiei. The sequence goes on along the minus strand of NZ_CP107841.1, from coordinate 103,116 downwards.
GCGTCAGCGTCGCGGGGAAGAGGAACGCGCCGCCGATGCCCTGCACCGCCCGGGCCGCCATCAGCACGGCAGGCTCGGTGGCCAGGCCGCCGGCCAGCGAGGACACCCCGTACAGCGCCAGCCCCAGGACGAAGATACGGCGCGGCCCCCACAGGTCGCAGGCCCGGCCGCCGAGCAGCAGGAACCCGCCGAAGGCGACCGCGTAGGCGCTGATCACCCACTGCAGGGTCTGGGAGGTGAAACCGAGAGCGTCACCGATCTCGGGGAGCGCGACATACACGATGTTGTAGTCGATGGAGATGATCAGCTGGGCGAACGCCAGCAGCGCCAGGAGGAGTCCGGGGCGCCGGCGCGGTGCCTCGAGGGCGGCGCCTGTGGCCGAAGACGGCATGACTGTGCCTTTCACTACGGGTCGGAAAAAGAGGGGCGCGCGGGGCGCCGCACCGGGAACGAACAGCCCGGCGCGTGGTGCGGGGGGTGCACTCAGTCCTGGTCGAACCAGTTGCGTACGTGGTGCGGTGCTGCGGGGTCGGCCCGTCGCACGGTGTCGGCCGGCTCGGCGATCGTCCGGCCCGCGGGCCGGTGCCGCCAGGCCGGTTCCGCGCCGGCGAAGGCCTGGGCCACGGTGCAGGGGGCGCGCCGGCCGGCCGGGCCGTGGTGACGGATTTGCGTGCACGAAAAGGCTTGTGCCGCACCGTCGATGGCCGTGGCCACGTCCATCAGGCTGATGTCGTCCGGCTTCCGGCCGAGACGGCAACCGCCACGGGGGCCGGAGCGGGACGAGACGATGCCGGCTCGTCCCAGTGCGTTCATCTGCTTGTTCAGGTAGGCCGGCGGCAGAGCGTGGAACGCTGCCGGTCCGGCCGCCGGCACCACCTTGTCAGGAGAGAGCCAGGACAGGCTGATGCAGCAGTGCACCGCCCATTCCACGCCCTCTCTCAGCTTCATGTCCTGGACATTACGCATCGGCGATGTCCGCGGTGAAGGCCACACTTCTTTTAATGTCAGGTCGCGTCCGGGGCGGCCGGCCGGGCCGTCAGGGACGCTTTCAGCTCCGTCTCCAGACGGCCGAGGTCCGCCTCGTGGCCGTGCGCCGCGATGTGCCCGTCCGGCCGCACCAGCCAGTAGCCCGCACGGCGGCAGCCGGTGGCCAGGGCGCTCTCCGGGCGGCGCAGCACCACCGTGCGCAGCAGCCGTCCGTAGCGGGCGGCGGCATGCCCGGCCTCGGTGCGCCAGGTGTCCGAGGGCGGGGCGAGGACCAGGGTCCAGCCGTGGGGATCGGTGCCGGGGCCGCTGATGTTGTGGGCGAGGGCCGCCCGCCGCGGGAAGACCGCGCCCTCCTGCAGGCCGCCCGGGATCCGCCCCAGGACCCGGCAGCCGGCCGGCCCGGAGGGCCGCTGGGTGGCACGCACCGGCGGGTAGGCCAGACGCCGGCCGGCCATCACCGGCGTGTAGTACCGCGACACCACGCCGCTGCGGTCGAGGAGTTTGAAGGCGGTGTCCCGGGCGAGCACCTTGGCCGGGCTGCGGGCCACCCAGGCGCGGGTCTGCAGGTCGGTGTCGCGCACGATCTGGCGGGTGGCCTCGGAGCGTTCCGTGCCGTAACTGGCGAGCAGACAGGCCGGCGAGGCGCCGCGGATGACGGCGGCCAGTTTCCAGGCGAGGTTCTGGGCGTCCTGCAGGCCGTTGTTCATGCCCTGGCCGCCGGCCGGGCTGTGCACGTGCGCGGCGTCGCCGGCCAGGAAGACGCGCCCGACGCTGAAGTCGGACGCGTGACGGGCGTGCACGCGGAAGACGGCCTGCCACACCGCCTCGGTCAGCCGTACCCCGCGCGGCCCCCGCTCGTCGAGGATCTCCTGCATCAGCTCCAGGGAGACCTCACGCCGGCCCTTGGGCATGACGGACAGGAAGCGGTGGATGCCGCCGGGCATCGGCACCACGACCAGGGCACCGCCGGCCGCCTGGTAGAACAGGCACTCGTCCCGTGGCAGGTCGCCCTCGGTCCGCGCGTCGACGAGCGCGAACGCCATCTCGTAGGTACTGCCCGAAAACCCGACGCCGAGCTGGCCGCGGACCGCGCTGCCGGCCCCGTCGGCGCCGATGACGTAGGGCGCCCGGATGCGGCCGACGCTGCCGTCGGCCAGCTCCACGACGGCCGTGACACCGTCGGTGGCGGCGAGGTCGCCGGAGAAGTCCACCCCTTCCAGGGCCAGCAGCCGCACCCCGCGCTCCACCTTGCCGCCGAGTTCGGCCAGACGCTCGGCGAGCAGACGCTCGGTCACGTGCTGCGGCAGCACCCGGCAGGCGGTGTCCTCGTCCAGGGGGAAGGAGGCGAGCGGCTTGCGGTCGGAGAAGTAACTGAGCCGGTTGATGCGCAGGGACTCGCGGTGGACGGCGTCGCCGAGCCCGGCGTCCTCAAGGATGTCCAGGGCGCGGGGCCACACCGACAGTGCCTTCGGTGTCGTCGACGCGGCCCGGGCACGGTCGATGACCCGCACCCGTATGCCGCGGCGCAGCAGTTCCACGGCCGTCAGCAGGCCGGTGGGTCCGCCGCCGACGACGAGTACGTCGATGTCGGGCGGCCCGGTGGTGGTGATCTCGCTCATCGCTCTTCAGTCCGTCCGCACGCCGGCGGTGACGCCTCCGGCGGGCCGGTCGGGCAGCCGGTCCAGGTGGATGCCGAAGTACTTCTCGTAGGCCTGGAGTGCCTCGCTCTCGCTTCCGAGGGTGTGCTTGGAGCGCTCCTCGCCCGCGACCATGCTGACCTGGGCGTTGCCCTTGAGCGTGACCAGGCCGTCGGGGGTGCGGATGGAGCAGAACAGGCCCTGCAGGAACGAGGAGTCGGGCGAGGTGCGGTACCACCACAGGGTCGGGGCGAAGTCGGCGATCTGCACCGGCCGGTCCGCGACCCGGTAGAGGGGCTTGCCGCCGAGGTACACGTCGACGACGCCGTCGCCCGCGTCGTGCAGCTGGTAGTCGCCGTGCGGGTCGTGCTGCACCTCGCGGGAGGCCAGGTTCAGCGGGAAGCGGCTGTTGCGGCCGAAGCCGACGTCGACCAGCCAGTCCTGGCCGTCGGCCCTGACGCGCAGCGCCAGGTGGCCCAGGAAGGGGCCGAGCCCGTCGGGGCGGTGCACCCAGCCCGGCAGGATGTCGAGCTCGTAGCCGAGGGACGTCAGCAGGAACGCCAGGGCGGGGTTGACCTCGTAGCAGCCGCCGCCCCGGTTCTTGCGGACGATCTTCTCCAGGACGCGTTCGTCCATGAAGATGTCCTCCCCGAGGTGGTAGTCGAGGTTCTCGAAGGGGACCGACAGGATATGACGCTCCATCAGATGGCGGAGTCCTGCCAGGTCCGCGCGGTGCGGCCGGTCCGCTTCGATCCGGCGCAGGTAGTCGTCCATGATGTTGTCCGGCATCACCGTCTCCTTAGACGTGCGGGGTGCTGTGTGAGGGGTGGTTGCGCTGCCAGCGCAGCAGTGACAGGCCCATGGCCATGCCGCCGCCGAAGCCGGCCAGCAGAATGAGGTTTCCGTCGCTCAGCCGTCCCGAGCGGGCCGCGAGGTCGAGGGTGACGGGGACCGAGGCGGATCCGGTGTTGCCGAAGTCCTCGTAGCTGAGCCGTGTGCGGCCGGCCGGGACGCCGAGCGAGGCCGAAAGGTCCTCGAGCATGCGCCCGTTGGCCTGGTGCGGAACGAAGTGGTCGATGTCTTCGACGGAGAAGCCCGCGCCGGTCACGAAGGCGCCGATGGCCGGGGCGACCGTGGCGTCGACGAACTCGCGCACACCGCGCCCGTTCATGGTGAAGTAGTGCAGGCCCTGGGCGAGGGTCTCGGGCGTCGCCGGCAGGCGGCTTCCTCCGGCCGGCACCTCGATCAGGTCGCGTTCGGCGCCGAACCCCGCCAGCTGTCCGGCCAGCAGGCCGCGGGCGGGCCGGGCCGGGCCCAGCACCACCGCTCCGGCTCCGTCCCCGAAGAGGATGGCGGTGCGCCGGTCGGCGGGGTCCAGGATGCGGGAGTAGATGTCCGCGCCGATGACCAGCGCGTAGGGGGAGTCGGAGCCCGCGAGGATGTGCGCGGCCGTGTTCAGTGCGAAGACGAAGCCGCTGCAGACGGCGTTGACGTCGAAGGCGGCGGGCCCGTGGCCCGCGCCGAGGCCGTCGGCCACCACGCAGGCGGTGGGCGGCTGCGGCGAGTCGGGCGTCGAGGTCGCCACGATGATCAGGGAGAGGTCCGCGGCGGTGATGCCGGCGGCCTCCAGCGCGGCCCGGCCCGCGGCGACGGCCAGGTCGGACGTCGCCTCGTCCGGTTTGGCCCGGCGCCTGTTGCGTATCCCGGTCTTGCGGTGGATCCATTCGTCGGTGACTCCGGCGGCGGCGGCGACCTCGTCGTTGCCGACCGCATGGGAGGGCAGACAGGAACCCGTGCCCAGGATCGCGATGCCGGCGGGCCTGCGGGTTGAGCGAGCCGTACCCGTGGTGATCATGTGTGACCCTTCGGTTGAGAGTTCGGTCCTCCCGCAGCAGATGGTCCCCAGGGCGTCCGGTCGGGGGCAAAGCCCGGCCGGAGAACCCGTCAGGTCGCCGGGGAGTACGTCAGATGGCGGCCGGCCGGCGCTCGACGCCGGCCGGCCGCCGACAGCGGTGGTCAGTCGGCCACGGCCAGGCGGGAGCCGGCCAGGAGACCGTGCACGAGGTCGCCGGTGATCCCGACGCCGTTCTGGGTCAGGACGGACTCCGGATGGAACTGCATCGACGCGAACCGCGTGCCGCGCAGCGCGTGGACCTCCAGACTGCTCGTGTCCCGGGCGATCTCCACGACCCCGGCCGCGTCCGTCTCCGTCTTGTCCTCGCAGCTCACGGCCGCGAACGTGTTGTAGAAGCCGACCCGTTCGCGCCGGCCGAACAGGTCGATGTCACGCTGGACACCCTGGTTGGGGACGGCTCTGCGCCGCAGGTCCAGGCCGAGGCGGCGGCTGAGCACCTGGTGGCTCAGGCAGATCGCCAGGAACGGCCGCTGCTCCTGGAGCAGTGTGGTGATCGTGCGGTCCAGATGGGCGATCTTGGGGTGGGAGAGATCGCCCGGGTCGCCGGGGCCCGGGCCCATCACCACCAGGTCGTGGCCGGCGAGCCGGTAGGGCTCGTCGAACCGTTTCACCGTCACCTGCAGCCCCAGGGAGTGCAGCTGGTGCCCGATCATCGAGGTGAAGGTGTCCTCCGCGTCCACCACGAGGACCTTCAGCCCGGGCGGCAGCGGCCGTTCGGCGGCGGGCGGGCCGCCCGCGAGCCAGAACCCGGCGATGGTCTCGTTGCGCTGCTCCAGCGCCCTGCGCACCTCGGGATGGGCGGCGAACCGGGTCGGGCCGTGGCCTTCCAGCGCGGCGAGCAGCCCGGCGGCCTTGGCCCGGGTCTCGGCCACCTCCGACAGCGGATCGGAGTGGCGTACCAGCGTGGCTCCGACACCGATACGCACCTGCCCGGCCGCGTCGATGTCGGCGGTGCGGATGCAGATCGCGGAGTCCAGGGCGAAGCCGCCCGCCGCGTCGCGGCCCATCAGGGCGGCCACGCCGCTGTAGTAGCCGCGGCCGCTGTGCTCGTAGCGGCCGATGACCCGGCAGGCGCTCTGAAGCGGGGAACCGGTGACCGTCGGCGCGAACATCGTCTCGCGCAGCACCTGACGCGGGTCGATGGCGGTGCGTCCTTCGATGAAGTACTCGGTATGGGCGAGCCGGGCCATCTCCTTGAGGAAGGGGCCGCTGACCCGGCCGCCGTCCGGGCAGATCCGGGCCATCATCTTCAGTTCCTCGTCCACCACCATGTACAGCTCGTCGGTCTCCTTGCGGTCGGCGAGGAAGTCCATCACCTCGGGCAGGGTGGGGCCGGAGGCCGGGTAGCGGTAGGTGCCGGAGATCGGGTTCATCACGGCCGTGCCGTCCTGCACGCTGATGTGCCGCTCGGGTGTGGCACCGACCAGGGTGCGGGTGCCGGTGTGCACGACGAACGTCCAGTACGCGCCCTTCTCGCGCTCCAGAAGCCGCTTGAAGAGGGTCAGGGCGCTGCGCGGGGAGTACTCGCCGATGTCGAGGGTGAAGGTCCGCTTGATGACGAAGTTCGCGCCCTCGCCGGTGCCGATCTCGTCGGCGATGATGCGGCGGACGGTCTCGGCGTAGGCGTCGTCGTCCACGTCGAAGCGGGCGCCGGAGGTACGGATGTTCTCCTCGGGCAGCCGGGCGAGAACGGTGCCCAGGGCGGCGCTCTCCTGCCGGGTGACGCTGAGGGCCACCAGGGGGGTGCCGTCGTCGTGGGCGGTGAAACCCCGCTCGGTGATCTGCCGGTAGGGCACGAGGGCGAGCACGTCGTGGCGGGGACCGTCCGCGCTCCCGGGCTCGGGCAGCGGGATGTCGGACAGGGTCCGGGGGTGCGACACCTCGCCGACGAGGATGTCGACCAGCTGGGGGCCGTTCGCCTCGGGCCGGTGCAGCAGGGCGAACGGGCCGGGCTCGGCGCCGAGGATCTCGTCGAGCAGCGTGCCGTTGGGCGGCCCCTGGGGGCGGTCGCCGGTCATGACAGGGCCTCCTTGGCGGTGGTGACGACCGCGCAGCGCGCGGCCGCGTACTCCAGGGCCATCCGGTGCTGGCTCTCGGTGAAGTCGGCGACGGCGTCGGCGATCACGAACGTCTCGATGTCGTGGCTGAACGCCTCCACGGCCGTGATGAGCACGCCGACGTGGGCGTAGACCCCGCAGACCAGGAGCTGGTCACGCTGGTGGAAACGCATCCGGGTGAGCAGGTCGGTGTGGTGGAAGGCGCTGTAGCGCCACTTGGTCACCAGCCAGTCCCCCTGGCGGGGGGCCAGGGCGTCGACCACGGCACGGTCGGCCGGGGCGGGACGCATGCCCGGGCCCCAGAAGTCCTTGAGCAGGCCCCGCTGGTGGGCGCTCATGCCGCCGGGCTGGGCGGTGTAGGCGACGGGGATGCCGAGCCGGGCGCACTGCTCGCGCAGCTGGGCCGCGTTCGCCACGAGCCGGCTGCGCAGCGGCTCGGGGAACGGCTCGAGGAAGTAGCGCTGCATGTCGTGGACGAGGAGCACCGCGCGCGCCGGGTCCACGCTCCACGGTGCGGTGTTCGCCGGCAGCTGTGACGAGGAGGGCAGGGGGTACGACTCGATGGTCGGAAGTCCGGCCATGGTGGTCTCGGTTCCTTTCTCCGCGGTGTGTGCCGCCCGCCGCCGCGTCAGGCGCGGCCGGCGGCGACACAACCGTGCTTCCGGCACGGGGCTAGGCGCCGAGCGCCGCGCCGCCGTCGACGGTCAGGGTGTGCAGGGTGATGTGGGAGGCCTGGTCGGACAGGAGGAAGGCCACGGCGCGCGCGACGTCGCCCGGCTGGGCGAGCTTGCCCAGCGGGATGCCGACGCGGAAGGCGTCGAGGTTCCCGGCGACGGTGGCGCGCGGACCGGCTTCGTCCTGCCACATGGAGCTCAGCATCGGGGTGTCGGTGGAGCCGGGGGCGACGATGTTGCAGCGGATGCCGTGCCGGGCCACCTCCAGGCCCAGGCTCTTGGTGAACATCTCCGCCGCCGCCTTGGAGGCGGCGTACGCCGCCATTCCGGTCCGGGGGGTGGCGGCGGCGTTGGAGGCGACGGTGACCACCGCCCCGCGGCCGCGCGGCACCATACGGGCGACGACGGCGCGCGAGAGATGGAAGACGCCCGTGGTGTTGACGGCGAAGGTGCTGTTCCAGTCGTCGTCGCTGAAGGTGGACACCTCGCCCAGGCGCAGCACCCCTGCCGCGTTGACGAGGAAGTCGATGGGGCCCAGGCGCGCTTCGATCTCGGCGACGGCCTCGTCCACCGCCCGGCTGTCGGTCACGTCCGCCGGGAACGGTGCCACCGGCAGCCCGTCCGCGCCCAGTTTCTCGATCATCTCGCCGAGCTGGGCGGCATCGCGGTCGACCGCGGCCACCGCGGTGCCCTGTTCACCCAGGACACGGGCGACGGCCGCGCCGATGCCGCCGGCGGCTCCGGTGACCAGCGCCAGTCTGTTCTCCATGTCGTGCCTCTCCTTCACATGCCGTGCGGGCAGGGGCTGTTCGGTGTGGCCGGTCACGACTGCCAGGCGGACACCACGGAGATGCCCTGGCTGACGTTGAGCCGCGGGTCGCACAGGCTCTGGTAGGCGTCACCGACGAGGCCGGCGGCCCGCGCGTCGCTGACGCACTCCATGACCGCGTCCGGCGTCGTCTCCAGGTGCAGGCCGCCGGCGATGCCGCCGCCCGCGGTCACCGCGTGGTGGAAGGCGACGACCTCGCGTTCGGCCGCCTCCACGTAGCGGGTCTTGAACCCTTGCGGGGTGGTGACGGTGTTGCCGTGCAGCGGGTCGGTCAGCCAGATCACCGGGTGGCCCGCCCTGCGTACGGCCTCGACCAGCGGGGGCAGGGCGTCGGCCACCGCGTCGGCGCCCATGCGGGCGATGAGGGTGAGCCGTCCCGGCTCGCGCCGCGGGTCCAGACGCCGGCACAGATCCAGCAGTTCCTCCGGGGTGATGCTCGGGCCGACCTTGCAGGCCACCGGGTTGACCACGCCGGTGAGCAGGGCGACGTGCGCGCCCTCGGGCTGGCGGGTGCGCTCTCCGATCCACGGCCAGTGCGTCGAGGACAGCACGAGTCCGTCGGTCTCGTGCCGCAGCAGGGGCACTTCGTAGTCGAGGAGCAGGGCCTCATGGCTGGTCCAGACAGCGGGGTCGATGAGGTCCGTGCCGCGGGCACGGTGCCAGTTCAGGTGGTGCATGATCTCGTCGGCCGCCATGTACCCGGTCAGCAGGCGCAGCGGATCGGGGCGGCGTCCTTCGGGGGTGGGCTCGGGGTTGTTGACCATGTGGCCGCGGTAGACGGGCAGTTCGACGCCGCCGATCAGCTCGGTCGGTTTCGAGCGCGGCTTGCCGAACTGTCCCGCGATACGGCCCACCCGGATCACCGGCTTGCCGGTGACCAGCCGCAGCGCCCCGGCCAGCAGGTCGAGCACGGCCGCCTTGCGCGCGACATGCTCGGCGGTGCATTCGTCGGGGTCCTCGGCGCAGTCCCCGGCCTGCACCACCAGGGCCTCGCCGGCCGCCACCCGGGCCAGGTGGCCGCGCAGGGCACGCACGTCGTCCGCGCGCACCAGCGCGGGCCGGCTTGCCAGGTCCGACCGGACCCGGCTCACCTGCGCCGGGTCGTCCCAGACCGGCTGCTGAGGGGCGATCTTCCATTCGAGGTCGAGCAGTGGATAGTCCACGGATGTCTCCAGACAGGGAATACGGACGGTGGGGAAAAAAGACACGGCACGGCTGCCGCGGTGTACGGACGATCGGGGAGAAGGTCGAAGGGCCCGGCCGGGGCGGCACGGGGCGGCCGGGTTCAGAAACGGGGCGTCCAGCCCACCGCGTCCCAGAACCCGAGCTGGGCGAGCTTGGGGGTGTGCGTGACCTCGGCGATGCGAGGACCGCCCAGGACCAGGGTGCTGGGCGCGTCGGGGGTGAACGGCGGCCAGCCGCAGGTGTTGGGGGTGTCGGGCACGGAGGTACGGGCGAAGGCCGCCACGGCGTCGATGAGGATGTCCGACAGCAGCCTCTCCACGGGGCCCGCGCCGGCGACGGGCGCGAACTGCGGGAGCCGGTGGGTGCCGAACAGGAACGGTGAGGTCGCCTCGTGCGGGGTGCCGAAGTGCGGCGCCGGCGCCGGGTGGGCGAACTCCATGGCGTACAGGGGGCTGTTGCCCGCACGGGCATGGCGCTCGGCGGACCGGACGATCTGGTGCCGGAACAGCGCGTCGCCCCAGATCTCCGTCCACAGCGACAGCGGATCGCCGGGCAGGGCGGCGTCCCGTGCGGCGTCCCGGTAGGCGAGGGTGCAGGCGTCGGCGAGGTCGTCGCCCGCCTCCGGCCGCACGAGCCGCAGCACATCGCGCACGGCCCGTCGCAGGGCGACGGCGTCCCGCGGCGCGGGCAGGGGCTGGGGGGAGGCGGGTCCGGTGTAGAAGGAGCCCTCGGTGCTGGTGTGGACCGACAGCACGGGCACGTCGGGGGCCGGCAGCGCGTGGTCGGGCCCGGCCATGGTGCGCCCGTCGACGACCGGCCCGCGGTACCAGCGTCCGCTGGTGACGATCCGGTCCTCGGGGCGCGGCGCGAAGATCTCCTCCCAGGCCGCGGCGAGCGCGCCGGCCGGCACCTCGCGCAGGCCGGCGACGGTGGTGCCCAGCCGGCGGGCGACGGCCCGGTAGACGGTCCGGGAGTCCTCGGGGGTGAGCGCGGTCGCGGGCGGCGTGACATGGCTGGGGCTGATCGACACGATGCGCCGGATCAGGCCGCGCAGGCCGGGCAGCAGGGCGAGCTGCCAGGCGCTGGCGCCGCCCGCGGAGGTACCGCACACGGTGATGTTGTCCGGGTCGCCGCCGAAGGCGGCCGCGTTGGCGTGCACCCAGCGCAGCAGCGCCTGCTGGTCCTGCAGGCCCCAGTTGGCGAAGTCGCCGGTCAGCGGATCGGTGAGGTCCTCGTGCAGACCGAACCCCAGGACGCCGAGCCGGTAGTTGAAGGTGACCACGACCATGTCCGCGCGGGCGGCCAGCCGGGCCCCGTCGTAGGCGGGCATGCTGCCTGCCCCGGCCTGCCAGCCGCCGCCGTGGATGTACACCATCACGGGCCTGCTGCCGCGGGTGCGGGGCGTCCACACGTTGGCGTACAGCGAGTCCTCGCTGCAGGGCGGCACGGGCCGGCTGGGTATGGAGCTCTGGAAGGAGACGTCGGCGAAACGCACGGCGTCGCGCACCTCGCGCCAGGGCACGGGCGGCCGCGGGGAGGCGAAACGCAGTTCGCCCAGCGGCGGCCTGGCGTAGGGGATGCCGCGGAAGGCGGCGACACGGCCGGTGCGTTCGCCGGCCACCGGCCCGGCCGTCGTGCGCACGACGACGCGGGACCCGCTCGCGGCGCGGGGACGAGGGCCGTCGGTTGCGACGGCGTTCGCCTTTGTCCGCCCGTCGGCGGCCTGCGGCTGGACGGTCATGGTGAACTCCTCGGGCACTGGGACGGGCTGTCCGCAGATCGTGTGCCGGGGGTTCAGAACTCGCCAAAGGACGTTCGGACAATCCGTCAGCTGCCCTGCGCAGTCCGTCAGCTCGGCGGGCCGGGTGGCCGCCGAGCTGACACAGGGGGTGAAAGGACGGCTGACAGAGCGGACCCTCGTCCGTACACTGCGCCGTTCTCCATGCTCACGCGCAGGCCCGCGTGCATGACTACGCGGATGCCTGCGTCACCTCCGCGGCCTCGGTCTGCGGCTCGACCGTGCCGGACAGCACCGCGACGGCGTGGGCGGCCGAGGCCAGGGTGGCGTGCCGGTGCCAGCCACTGAAGGAGCGGCCGGAATAGTCCTTTATGCCCACCCGTTCGGCGATCTGCGCGAAGTCCTGGTTCACCCGCTGGGGCAGCTTGCTCAGCCGCAGGAGCTGGGAGGGGTGCAGGTCGGTGATGTTGGTCAGCCACAGTTCGGCCGGCCAGCGCCCGCCGTTGTCGCCGACGCCGAACAGCACCAGGTCACGGCACCAGGAAGGGCGGCGGGCGGTGCGGCGCGGAAGCCGCACGCGCACCGTCGCGGTCAGTCCCGCGTGCACGGTGCGACCGCCCGGGCCGGGCCGGCGCTGGATGACCGGCTGGCGCAGCGGCCGGGCCATCAGCATGAGCTGATGCGCCGTCATCTCCGTGCCGGCGGCCGTACGGGGCAGCCCCGCGTCGGCGGCGGCCAGCCGCAGGTTGGCGCTGACCCGTAACAGCATCGGCGCACCCGCGTCCTGCAGCCCGCGCACCGTGCCCGCCACGTCGGACTGGCGGGCGTCCATCAGCGCGGGGCGCACCGGCAGGCCCCAGTCCCGGGTGATGCCGAGGTAGGCCTGAACGCAGCACTGGTCCATGGACTCCGGCAGCACCGTCTCCGGGATCGCCGCCTGCCGGCGCCGGGTCTTGTCGTCCAGCCAGGTGTCGGGCAGGTGCAGACGCCAGTTGACCGGGCTGCTGTGCTCCTCGGAGACCGCCCACACGCCCACGGCCTGCTGGGCGTTCATGATCTGGCCGCGGCGCGGGCAGAAGCGGCGGTCGACCCCCACCGAACTGTCGCCGGCCTTGGGTATCACCATCGGCTGCAGCACATAGGCGCGGGCGGGGGAGACCTCCTCCAGATGCCGGGCCAGGGCGCGGCGGACCGGGCCCCAGTCCCAGGTGGAGCCGCTGATGAAGTGGTGCAGGCTCTGCTCGGCCGCCTCCCCGCCGAACAGCGAGGAGATGTTCCGGATCGACTTGCGTCCCTCGACACCGAGCAGACCCTGCACGTACTCCATGCCCCTGCGCCGCTGGTCGCTGCGCGGCAGGGACCCGAAGAGCACCGCGCTCAGCTCCCGCAGCACGCTGTCCCGGGTCGCTTCCCGCGCCGGGTAGGACAGCTCCCCGTCCGTGGTGCTCCTGTGCTGCAGCCTGGTCTGCATCCCATCCCACCTCGCCACTCGGTCGACCGGGCCCCGTTGGTCCGGCCGCGACCCGCGTCTGTGCGGTTGCGCCTGCGGCAGCCGTACGGTGTGGTCCCGACTGCCTGCTGAGGCAGCCTCTGATCAGGCGTCCAAGGGGGGACCAAGGCCGGGGAAACGCGCAGGCCAACGGGGTTTCGGCGGGCTCTGCGAGGACCTGACGGCGGCCGGGCGGGACGCAGGCGAAGGCATGGGGCGGGCAGGTCCTGCGGCCGGGCGGTGCGGGGGAGGAGAGCCGGAACACGCCCGGGCGGGACGGGCGGGCGGGGCGTACGGGGCGCCGGCCGGGCCCCGCCGGCCGTACGGGCCCGACCGGCCGCCCGACCGGCCGCACCCGGCCGAGGCCCCGCCCGCCTGTGCCCCCGCCCCGGCATCGCCGCGCATGTCGCCGCGCCGCCCGGGCACCAACTGTCCCGCCCGTCGCGCCCGTCCCGTCCGTCCGAGGGGACGGCGCCGCCGCGACCGGCCGGCGAGGCAGCGCCCCAGGGACACCGGGCCACTGCTGCGACGCCGTCAACACCCCGCCGGGCACAGCCGGTTCCTCCGCCGCCCCGGCTACGCGGCCGGCCGGACAGCGCCGCAGTGGCAGCAGGACTCCCGGTGCTGCCCGGGGCGCTCCCCGTCCGGCTGCCGGTGCCCCGCCGAGGAGCGCCCCGGCGAGGACGGATCGCCGCACCGGACACGCCTGCCGGGGCCGGCGGGGGTGAGCTCGACCTCCAGTCCCGCGGGCACCATCAGCCAGCGGGGCGGTGGAACCTCGTCCTCGAAACGCATAACCGTCTCCTCACTCGAATCCCGCCGCACGAGGCGGGACCACGCCCGTGACGGCCCGTCGGTCCGGCCGCCACGGCCAGCGTCGGCCCGGGCGATCCAGGCCGGGTGAAGTCATGTCCAAGGTGCTGGCCGGCCGGCACGCGCCGGACCCCGGGCCGATTCCGTCAGCCCGCCGCGGTCAGCACCCCGGAGACGGAACGGTTCCCCAGGCCGCCGCGGTCGCCGCCGGGCAGAACGCGCAGTTCGGCGTTGTCGGCGGACGGCAGGGACAGCCGGATCAGATCCGGCACCCGGAAGGCGAGAGCCGCAGAACCGGACTGCTCCGCCCTGACCACCACGTGATGGTCGAGGAGTTGGCCCACCAGGGAGTCGCCGTCCCAGGAACTGCCGCCCAGGAGCTGTCTGGCCCGTGCCATGTCGAAGGGGGCCGCTCCGGCCGCCGCCAGCAGCGCCAGCGCCCGCCGCAGGGAGCCGGGCAGCCGGGCGATCGCCCCGGCCGCCCGGGCCAGCACATCGCAGGCCTCGTCGTGCAGTTCCGCCGCCAGGCGGCCCTCGTCCACCAGCCCCAGGGCGAGGTCGCCAAGCGTCCACATCGGGCGCGCCGCGAACTTCTCGCCCACGGCACGCAGGGAGAGCGGGAAGTTGCCCATCAGGTGCGTGACTTCCCCCAGGACGTCACCGGCACCGACGCGTTCCGCCCCGGCCACCCTGGTGAAGAACGCGGCGGCGTCGTCGGCCGACAGCGCCCCCAGGGCCATCGACCGGGCGCCGGGCAGACCGGGCAGGCGGACCCGGGAGGTCACCAGCGCCAGGCTGCCCCCGTCCGCCGGCAGCAGCGGGAGCACCTGGTCGGTGCCGGCCGCGTCGTCCAGCAGGACCAGGAGCGACCGCTCGGCACTGAAGGACCGGAACATGCCCGCCAGGTCGTCGGCGTTGTCGGGCAGCGTGGCCGGATCCATTCCGCAGTCCCGCAGCAGGGCATGCAGGACGGCGTCCGCCCGTCTGGGGCGGTCCGCGCCGTCGTGCAGCCGGGCGTGGAGCGCACCGTCGGGGAACCGGTCGGCCATACGGTGTGCGGCGCGCACGGCGAGGGCACTCTTGCCCACACCGGCCGCGCCCAGGACCACCACCACCCGAGGCCCCCCGGAGCACTCCCCGCCGGTCGTGTCCCCGGCGCCCGCGTCCGGGCCGGCGAGCGAGGAGAGCTGCGCCAGTTCCGCGACGCGTCCGGTGAAGTCCGGGGTGTCCAGCGGCAGCCGCCCGCCGACGGGCACCGCCGCCGGCGCCGGCGCGGCGGCACTGCCAAAGGGCGGGGCGCCCGCCGCGTCCTGGGCCGGCAGCGGGCCCGGGCCCGTCACGGCGGCGGCCGGCTGCGGCAGTGTCTCGTTGAGAACGTCCTGCTGCAGCCGCTGCAGCCGCTCCGAGGGCTCGATGCCGAGTTCGTCGACGAGCCGGCGGCGCAGCCGGGCGAACGCCTCCAGCGCCGTGGCGCGCTGCCCGGACCGGTGGGCGGCGAGCATGAGCTGGGCGGCGAACTCCTCGTGGAAGGGATGGTCCGCGATGAGCTGGTGCAGTTCCCCCACCACAGCGCGGTGGCGGCCCAGTTGCAGGTCGGCCGTGATGCGCAGCTCCAGCGCGCCGAGCCGTGAGTCGGCGATCTGCGCGATCTGCGCCGCCAGGAGCGGTCCGGCGTCCAGTCCGGCGAACGGTTCACCCCGCCACAGCCCGAGAGCCTGGCGCAGCAGGTGCGCCGAGGCACGGGGGTCACCCTCGCTCAGCGCGGTGCGCGCGCGCATGACGCCGTGCTCGAACTCCCACAGGTCCAGTTCCCCCGGCCGCAGGTCGATGCGGTAGCCGCCGGGGCCGGTGCGCACCCGGTCGCTGGGATCCGCGGGGCACTTGAGGGCCTTGCGGATCTGGTACACGTACGTCTGGACGGTCTTGCGGGCCAGGCGCGGCGGGTCGGACTCCCACAGTTCCCCGATCAGGGCCGAGGTCGACACCAGACGGTTGGCGCTCAGCAGCAGCACGGCCAGCGCGCGCCGGGCCATGGGCGCGGTGGGCGTACGGTCCTCGCCCTGGGCGCGGACCTCCAGCGGCCCGAGCACCCCTATCCGCAGCGCACCGCCGTCCGTGTCGGCCGGTACGGAGTCGTTCATGGTGTCCTTCCCATCACGGGCTGCGCACCGCGGGCGTCACGGGTGACGGGCGCGGTGCGCGGATCGAAGTGGTTGCTGTTCGGCCGCGGTGTGGGCCCGCCGCCGGCGGGGCCTGCGTGGCGTGTCTCGTACCAGTGCCGCATGCGGGAGCGGCGGAGCTTTCCGATGCCGGTCCTGGGGACGTCCTGGGCGCGCACCGGCACGACCTGGCCGATGTGCAGACCGAGCCGGTCCGCGACCTGTGCGCGGATCAGGGCAGCGGCCCGCTCGGGCCCGGTGCCGGGCCGCGGGTGGTAGAAGACGGCGAGTTCCTCTCCCTCGGGGCCGGTGACCGGGCAGGCCACCGTGTGGGCCGGCGCGACGAAGTCCAGTTCCTCCACCGCGGCCTCGATCTCGTGGCTGTGGCAGCGCACACCGGCGCGTTCGATCAGGTCGTCGGCCCGGCCGGTGACGGTGAGGACGCCGTCCTGGACGAAGGCCAGGTCCCCGGTGCGGAACCAGCCGTCGGCGGTGAAGGCGCGGCGCGTGTGCTCGATGTCGTCGAGGTAGCCGGGGGTGACCGAGGGGCCGCTCACCTGGAGGTGGCCCGGGGTGCCCGCCGGGACGGGCTCGTCCTGCTCGTCGACGCAGCGCACCGCGGTGCCGGGCTGGGGCCGGCCGGCCGGGACGTAGCGCGCGTGCCCGGGGTCCAGGTCGGACAGCCGGCAGTCGACGACGCCCGCCGCCGTCTCGGACATGCCCCAGCCGGGGAACATCGCGTCCGGCGGCAGGCCGAAGGGGGCGAGCAGCTCCATGAAACGCCGTACCACCGAGGCGTGCACGGCCTCCCCGCCGTTCATGAGGTACCGCAGCCGCCTCAGGTCCCAGTCCTCGCCGGCCAGCCGGTGCGCCTGGTCGTTGACCAGGGACAGGGCGAAGTTGGGAGCCCATGTGGTGCAGGCCCGGTGCCGGGCGGCGAGGGCGAGCCAGCGCAGCGGGTCGGCGAGGACGCGTTCGGGGCGGGCGTGCACCTGGTGCGCCCCGAGGAACACGTCGCGCACATGGAACAGCAGCAGCCCGCCGGCATGGTCGAGCGGCATCCAGTTGACGCTGCGGGTCGTGGCACCGAGCCCGTTGGCGCGGGCCGTCGCGGCGCTGCGGCTGAGGATGTTGCGGTGGGTGAGCATCACGGCCTTGGGCGTGCTGGTGGAGCCGGAGGTGAGCAGCAGGACGGCGAGGTCGTCCGGGCGGGACGGGTGCCGGCGGTGGTCGGGGTGTGTGGCGCGCAGCTGGTGGGGGTGGCCCAGCCAGGACCTGGCCCAGCCGGGGTGTGCGCGGGTGCGCGCGGCGAGGTGCTGGTCCGGTCCGGTGACGGTGTACGGCCTGCCGTAGCGGTTCCACACCGCGTCCAGCAGGCCGGGGGCGGCGGTCCGGGCGGCGGGTGTGGCGCCCGTGCCCACGGGCAGGGGGACGAAGCCGCCCAGGACGCAGGCCCAGAAGGTGGCCAGCAGGTCCGGCTGGTGGGCGACGTGCACGAGGACCCGGTCCCCGGGCGTCACTCCCGCCGCCCGCATCCCGGCCACCAGCCGGCCGGCCTCGTCGAGCAGCCGGGCGTAGCTCCACCGTGTCTCGCCGCCGTCGGTGTGGACGAAGCACAGGCCCTGGGCGCCGGAGGCGGCCGCGGCCCGCGTGAGCGCCGTGGTGAGCGTGGCGTACTCCGGGCGGGGGGCGGGTCCGCCGTCCAGCAGTGAGACACCGAAGGAGGTCATCGGGTGTCACGCTCCCTGCGGTAGTCCCGGGGCGTGGTGCCGTAGCGGTCGCGGAAGAGCCGGCTGAAGTGGGACGCCCCGTACAGCCCGGCCCGCTCCCCGATCAGTGCGACGGGCAGGTGGTCCAGGGCGGGGTCGGCGAGTTCGGCCCGGCAGCGGGCCAGCCGTTCGTCGCGTATCCAGCGGGCCGGGCTGAGGCCGTACTCCTGGAAGACCTTCTGGAGGTAGCGCAGGGAGACGTTGTGCTCCCGGGCGATGGTCACCGGGCTGAGGCCGGGTTCCGCCAGCTGCCGGCGGACGTAGGCCTGGATGTGCAGCATCAGCGTCTGCCGGGCGATCTGCGGGTCGTCGGCGACCTCGCGCATGCGTTCGGCGAACAGTGCCGCGGTCAGCCCGACGACGCTGCCGCCGAGCAGGTCGACCGCGGTCTGCACCTCCCGGCCGTGCCGGCCGAGCCCTTCCAGCAGGGAGGACAGCAGGGCGGCCAGCCCCTCGGCGCCCGACCAGCAGCGGGCCGTCAGGCGTCCGGCCTCCGCCGCGGTCAGCCCCACCAGGCGGTGGGTGACCATCACGTCCACCAGCCGGTAGTTCTCGGGCATGACCACCTTGTAGGGGCGGGTGCTGTCGTAGCAGAGGAGCTGGGGGGCGCGCACCGCTGCGTGCCGGCCGTCCTGGACCACCCAGAGGGATCCGGTCAGCGGCCGGCACACCCGCAGGAAGCCCGCGGCCTGCGGGTCGATCTGCCGGGCCGGACGCACCAGTTCCCCGGGGCCGCCCTTGACCAGGGACACCCGCACCTCGCCGAACTGGTGGGTCCGCATCGTCCCGTCGAGCGGTTCGTCGTGTTCCCTGACGATCTGCACGCCCCCGCGTCCGGCACTCGAGGGGCCTTTGCCGGACGCGGGAAGGACGGCGCGCACCGGCTTCGGTTCGTCGAGGCGTAACACCGCATCAACCTCCATCCATGCGTCGGGACGGAGTCGGCCGTCGGGCGGCGGTCCGTCGCCCCACCATGTAAACATACCCGCATGCCGGTATCCCAGTTGCATCGGAGGATTCGATGCGACGTGGTCCGCCGCGGGCACGGCGCACCGGGGCGGCGGCGGACGGGCGTCGCGCTTGCGCGACGGCCCGGCGGGGCGTTCACCCCGGGGCGGCGGCGGTGCTCCCCCCGTCCGCTGCGGGCGGGGCGGCGGCGCGCAGGGCTGCCCCGACGAGCTGCGCCGTGTGCCGCTGGCGCCGGGCGGAGGCGGCCAGCGCGGCCGCCTCCGCCTTCGCGGTCAGCTCCCGGTAGCAGATGCCCTGCTCCGCCGGCGCGCCCAGCACGCGCCAGGCCCGGGCGCCGTCGCCGGCCGGCCGGACGCCCGGCTGCGTCGTGCCGTCCCACCGCAGCGGATACGGCCGGGCCCCCTGCTCCGCCAGCGCCCGCCAGCGCGTTCCCTCCAGGACCTGCTCACGGATACGCAGGGCCGTGTCCACGGTGGCGGCCGCCAGAGCGCCCCGCACCAGGCGGCCGGTGCCCGCCGAGCGCGCACGCGCCCCGCCGGGCACCGGCCCACCCGCCGGTGCGCCGCCCGGCGCGCCGCCGGGAGCACCGGCTGCCGAGTCCAGTCCGGCGACCGCCAGCGAGAGCGCCGTCGGCACCGCGCCGAGGTCGAGCCCGGCCCGCGCCGCCCCTTCGAGCCCGGTCAGGAAGGCGTCGACGACACGGGCGTACCGCTCGACGGAGACGACGCAGACGGCGTGCACCCCGATGCCCTCGGACAGACACCCGGTGATCGCCTGAAGCCCCCGCGCGGTGGCCGGGACGGTGATCATCAGGTTCGGCCGGCCCACGGCGCGGTGCAGGGCCCGCGCCCCCGCCAGGACGGCGAGCGGATCGTGGGCCAGCGACACGGGGACGGCGGCGCACACATGACCGCCCGGACCCCCCACGGCCTGTCGGCGCTCGCGCAGCCGGTCGGCGGCCGAACGCGCGCCGTGGACGACCAGTTCGCCCAGCGCCTCACCGGCCCCGCGGCGGCGCCGGGCCAGGTCCTCCAGATGAAGACGGTAGGCCGGATACGGCACGGGTGTGCCCTCCGTCTCCGGGCCGCCCGGATGATGCACGTGCAGGAACGGACCAAGCGGTCCGTTCTCCACACCGGCGCCCGCACCGGGGGTGGGGGTGGGGGTGGGGCCGGCCAGGGCGCCCAGTGGCGCGCACAGCGGCGCGGCGCTCATCGCGGGCCTCCGTACACCGCGCGCCCGCAGCCGCCCCGAACGCCCCGGACGGCCCGGACGGCCCGGACGGCCCGGACGGCCGGGGCGGGTGGCGGCCCCGCCGGCCCGTGCGGCCGCCGGCGGATGGAGCCGGCACCGGCACCCGACCGCGCGATGCCCACGGCCCCGCCCGCAAGGGCCCGTGCCCCCTCCGCGTAACGGCGGCCGGCGCCGCGCCGGACCGGTCCGGGCCGCGCGGGCGGCAGGAACCGGAAGAAGTCGTCGTACTCGGTGAGCGCCGCGGTCACGGCTGCCTCCTCGGACGGGTGCCGGCACCCTCGACCGCCCGCGGCCGGGGCTCGCTGCGGCCCCGGGCGCGCAGCAGGACAACGGTGGCGTGGGCCACCGAGGCGAGCGTCATGTGGCGGTGCCAGCCGGCGAAGGTACGGCCCTCGAAGTCGTACAGGCCGACCTGGCGGCCCGTCACGTCCATGTCCCGGGCCAGCCGTGCGGGTGCGGCGGCCAGCCGCAGCAGCGCACCGTCGGACAGATGGCCCAGATCGGTGAGCCAGTACCCGCCGTCCGCCGGGCCGCGGGGGTCCCTCTGCACCAGCAGCGTCTGCCGCTGCCGGGACCGGGACGGCACGCCGGCGGCCCGGCACGCCACCCGGGCCACCTCACGGGGCCCCGCCCCCGGCCCCCACGCGCACACACGGCTCCAGCGGCGCGGGGGCACCGCGCCCGCCAGCTGCCGCGCGGTGACCACGAGCCCGCCTTCCGGGCCGTCGGGGGCGAGGGGCGTCAGCAGCTGCGAGGCACTGACGCGCAGCAGATAGGGCACGCCGCCCGCGCCGAGCCGGGCGGCGAGCGGGCCCGCCTCGGCCGTCCGGGCGTCCAGGACGACCGGACGGCACGGCGGCCCCGCCGTACGGGCGGATGCCATCGCCAGGTCGACACCGGCGGCGGCCGCGTCCAGGACACGGGCGTCCTCGGGGATACCGGCCCGCTCGCGCAGCACGGCGTCCTCGGCCCAGCGTGCGCTGAGCCCGAGGTGCCAGTCGACCGGGTAGCCGCCCCACTCGGTGGCCGCCCACAGTCCCACGGACCGCCGCGCGTTGACGGGCCGTCCGGTGCGCGGGTCCGCGCAGTGGGCGTCGACGCCCACGCCGCCCGGGCCCGCGCGCGGCGTGGTCGCGGTGTGCAGGACCCAGGCGACGGGGTTCAGCAGGTCGCCCATGTGATGGGCGAGAGCGCCGCGCACCGGACTCCACCGCCACGTCGAGGCGGTCACGAGGTGGTGCAGCCGCTGGATGTCGGCCGGCACCCCGGTGTGGGAGGCGATGTTGCGGATGGTCTTGCGTCCCGTGGCCCGCAGCAGCCCCCGCACGTACAGCTCGCCGCTGCGCCGCTGGTCGCGGCGCGGCATGGACCACAGCACCCGGTGGGACAGGTCGGCGACCCGGTCGGGGGCCGCCCGGGCGGCGGGGCCGGGTACGGCGGGCCGGGGTACGGCGGCCGGGTCCGGTGCGGGGGGACCGGGGGAGCGGGCGGCCCGGTCCATGACGGTGCCCGGGGCGGCGATGCCGGGGGCCCCCGCCGGGAACGGGGGCGCCGCCAGGGTGCTCCGCGCGGCGGGAGCGCTCATCCGCCCACCCGGGCCCACGCCGCCTGCAGCAGTTCGGGATCGGGGCCCTGCAGCAGCCCGGGACGGCCCGGCGCGTCCAGGACGACGAACCTGAGCCTTCCGCCGCGGGCGGTGCCGTCCGCTCCGAGCGAGGCACGCAGCCGCTCCCAGGCGTGCCGCGGGTAGGAGGTGGGCAGTCCCAGCGACTCAAGGACGGTGCGGTGGCGCAGCACGTGCGGTGCGTCCAGCCGTCCCGCCGCGTGGGCGAGTTCGGCGGCGTACACCATGCCGATGGACACCGCGTGGCCGTGCCTGATGCGGTAGCCCTCCGCGTGCTCGACGGCGTGGCCCAGGGTGTGGCCGTAGTCGAGGAACTCCCGCGGGCCCTCGGCGAGCGGGTCGGTGCCCAGCAGGGCGCTCTTGGCCCGCACGGCGCCCTCGACCAGCTCCGCGGTGCGCCCGCCCGCGGGATCGGCCGCCGCCCGCGGGTCCGCCTCGATCAGGTCCAGGAGCGCGGGATCGGCGATCAGCCCCGCCTTGACCACCTCGGCGAGGCCGCCGACGTACTCGGGCAGCGGCAGCGTGGCGAGCAGGTCCAGGTCGCACACGACGCCGGCCGGCCGGTGCAGGGCGCCGACCAGGTTCTTGCCCTGGGGGACGTTGAGGGAGCCCCTGCCTGAGACCGAGGCACCGACCATGCCCAGCAGGGTGGAGGGCACCAGCACCAGACGCAGCCCCTGTTGCCAGGTGGCGGCGAGGAAACCGGCGAGGTCGGTGGTGGCGCCGCCGCCGACGGCCACGACCGCGTCGCCGCGGGTGAAGCCCACTTCGGCGAGCCGGGACCACAGATACACCAGCACACCGGCGTCCTTGGCGGACTCGCCGGGCGGTACCACCAGCTCCAGCACCTGACGGCCGTGCCGTTCGAGGTCGCCGGCGATGCGCCGGGCGGCGGCGGCCAGCGCCGGCGGATGTATGAGCGCCACCCGCGTCGCGCTGTCGCCGAGCAGCGGCCCGACGTGCTCGTGCAGGCCGGTGCCGACGACGACGGGGTACGGTGCCCCGCCGGTCGCCTGCAGGGTCGTCGGGGCGGTGTCCGGTTGCATGGAGAAAGTCATGGTCTGCCTCACTTGATCGCCAGGTGGCTCAGGTAGGTGCGGTGGTTGCGGGAGGTCTCCGCCACGCTGTCGCCGCCGAACTTCTCCAGCGCGGCGTCCGCGACGACCAGCGCGGTCACCGCCTGCGCGACCACGGCGGCGGCCGGTACCGCGCAGACGTCGGAACGCTGGTGGTGGGCCACGGCGGTGTCACCGGTGGCCACGTCCACGGTGGCCAGCGCCCTGGGCACGGTGGCGATGGGTTTCATGGCGGCGCGCACCCGCAGCGGCTCGCCCGTCGAGATACCGCCCTCGACGCCGCCGGAACGGGCGCTGGCCCGGCGCAGGCCACCCTCGCCGGGCACGATCTCGTCGTGCGCGCGCGAGCCCGGGACACCGGCGAGCGCGAAGCCCTCACCGAGTTCGACGCCCTTGATGGCCGGGATGCCCATGAGGGCACCGGCCAGGCGCGCGTCCAGCCGGCGGTCCCAGTGCACATGCGATCCCAGGCCAGGCGGAAGCCCGAACACCAGGACCTCGACGATGCCGCCGAGCGTGTCCCCGGCCCGGTGCGCCCGGTCCACCTCGGCGACCATGGCGGCCGATGCCGCGGAGTCGAAGCAGCGTACGGGGTCGGCGTCGAGCCGGCCGGTGTCCTGCGGGCCGGGCAGTACCGGTGAGGGCGAGTGCCGGCCGCCGAGCGCCACGACGTGGCTGACGAGTTCGACTCCGTAGGCCTGCCCCAGGAAGGCCTGGGCGAGGGCGCCCAGCGCCACGCGGGCGGCCGTCTCGCGGGCGCTGGCCCGCTCCAGCACCGGCCGGGCGTCGTCGAACCCGTACTTCTGCATACCGGCCAGATCGGCATGGCCGGGGCGGGGACGGGTGAGGGGGGCGCCGCGGGCCTGGCGGGAGAGGGCGTCGGCGCTCACCGGGTCGGCGGCCATCACCGTCTGCCACTTGGGCCATTCGGTGTTGCCCACGCGGACCGCGACCGGGCTGCCGAGGGTGCGGCCGTGGCGTACCCCGCCGACGAAGGCGACCTCGTCGCGTTCGAACTTCATACGGGCACCGCGCCCGTGTCCCAGGCGTCGGCGGGCGAGTGCGTCGGCGACCTCGTCGGTGGAGGTCCGCACATCCGCGGGCAGTCCCTCGAGCACGGCGGTCAGGGCCGGCCCGTGCGACTCGCCGGCGGTGAGCCATCGCAGAGTTGGCAATGCACTTCCTTCGTTCTGGTACGCGGGCGGATGGGAGCGAGCGGGACGCGGGCCGCGATGCGGACGCACGCGCGTCGCACGGACGTACGCGCCGTGTGCGCCGTGTGCGTCGCGCGGAGGTACGGCTGTGCGCGGAGGTACGGCCGTGCGTGCCGTGTGTGTTGTGCGTGCCGTGCGTGTTGTGGGTGTCGTGCGGTTCGGGGGAGGGGGCGGCAGGCGGCCTGGGCGGGCGTCAAGCGACGGTGCGGGCGCCGACCGGTCCACGGCGTGCGGTGCGCGGCGGGCTCTGCGCGCGGACGCCGGCCGGGTCCGCCGCCCGCTGCACGCGCCAGCCGCGGTCCTCCAGCCGGCCCGCCATGTCCTGCGCTGCGGCGGGCGCGACCATCAGTTCCACCAGGCCGCCCGGCCTGCCCGGCGGGTGGTCGACGGACAGGTCCTCGGCGGTGATGCCGAACTCGCAGGCGGTGCCCAGCAGCCGGGCCAGCTCGCCCGGCCGGTCCGCGATGAGGACGCGGACCGGGACACGGGCGCGTTCGGGCGGGCCGTGCGTGCCCGCGATGGCGTCGCGGCCGGCGAGCCCGCGGGTGAGCAGGTCGGCCAGCAGGGTCGTGCCCTGGGCGCGTTCGTCGGCGTCGACGGCGGCCAGGCCGCGCAGCGCCGCCACGGTGACCGCGAGATCCTCGGCGAGTTCGTCCAGGACGTCCGCGACCGCCGGAGCGTTGTTCTCCAGGATGTCGCCCCACAGCTGCGTGTCGCCGTCGGCGGTCCGGGTGGCTTCGCGCACGCTCCGGCCGGCCAGCCGCACCGCGTCGGCGGACAGGTGCTCCAGGCGGGCCGCGACGAGCGCGGCGACGACGTGCGGGGCGTGGGAGACGACGGCGACCGCCCGGTCGTGGGCCTCGCTGTCCATGAGGACGGGGGTGGCGCCGCACAGGGCCACCAGTTCCAGCGCCGTGTTGAGGGTGTCCCTGCCCGTGTGCGCGGACGGGCTGAGCACCCAGGGCCGCTCCTGGAACAGCTCGGCGCGGGCGGCCAGCGGGCCGGAGTGTTCCCGTTCGGCCAGGGGGTGGCCGCCGATGAACACCGCCGGGTCCACGCCGCTGGCGGCCACCTCTCGTCCCGGCCCGGCCTTGACGCTCGCGACGTCGGTGTAACCGCGGGCGAGCCCGCGGGCGCACTGCTCGGCGAGGACGGGGCGCAGGCGTCCCGGCGCAACGGCCAGCACCGCGATGTCGGCCGGGGCGGGCGGTGTGCCGACGAGCCCCGCGCCCAGTGCCGCGGCGGTGCGTGCCGCGCACCGGTCGGTGTCGCTCAGATACACGCTCACCCCGTGCCGGGTGAGAGCCAGCGCGATGGAGGTGCCGATCACTCCCGTGCCCACCACCGCGGCGGTGCGGATCATCCGGCGCCCCCGCCGTGCGCGCCGGCGCCTCCCGGCTCCTCCTGGAGCAGGTCGGGCTGCTCGGCGACGATCTCGTCCCACAGCAGCTGGAAGCTGAACCGGCCCAGCTCCTGGTCCCCGAAGCCTTCACGGGCGGCCAGGGCCTGTTCGGGGGTGAGGGTGCGGGGGGTGCCCGCGGCCCGGGCGAGGAGCTGCACCTGGGCGCAGCTGTCGTAGCTCAGGAACCAGTGCACGGCCTCGTCCAGGGAACCGCCCACCGTGATCAGTCCGTGGTGGCGCAGCAGGACGGCACGGTTGCCGCCGAGCCGCTCGGCGATGTCACGGCCCTGGGCCGGTGTCACGCAAGGCCCGTCGTAGCGGTTGTAGAGCACCTGGCGGCCGTAGAACGCCGCCGATTCCTGGTCGATCGGTTCGAGCAGCGTGCCCAGTGCGCCCAGCGCCCGGGAGTGCGGGGTGTGGCCGTGGGCGACCGCGGTGGCGTCGGGGTGCAGCTCGTGGATCTGTGAGTGGATGACGAACGCGCTGGGGTTGACCGGGTGGTGGCCGGCCACCACGTCACCGGCGGCGTCGACGCAGATCAGGTCGGCGACGCGGACCTGCCGGAAGGAGACGCCGAAGGGATTGACCCAGAAGCGGTCTCGGTGTTCGGGGTCGCGTACGGAGATGTGGCCGGATATCCCTTCCGCGAAGCCGTACTTCCCGAACAGCCTGACGGCGGCGGCCAGCCGCTGCTTGCGGTGGCGGCGGGTCTCCTCGTACGTGGCGAAGCGCGGTTCGCCGGGAATCGGCAGCCGGGTGGCGGTGGCGGCCAGGTAGGCGGGGCGAGGATCGGTCGCGGTCGGGCTCATTGCGCGGGCGGTCCTTCCTGGGTGGCTGGGTGCGGGCGGTGTGCCGGCGCGTCGTCAGGCGGCGACCGGTTCGGCCTCGCTGCGGGCGGCGTCGACGGTGGCCGAGTGCTGGAGGATCGCGGTGACGATGTCCTGGCTGCGGTCGACCAGGGAGGGGATGCCGAAGGTGAAGAACAGGGCTCCGGCGGCGATGTTGCCGAGCCCGTACAGCCGCGGGTCGGGCCGCCCGTTGCTGGTGAGCCGGCTGGTGGCGCGGGCCAGCTGCAGTCCGCCGTGCGGGTGGCGGCTGACCGCGCGGGCCTTGACCAGTGAGGTCACCAGGGGCAGCGCACCGCAGGGGATGCGCCCCTCGGAGGCGTTGACGGCGCTGATCACCTTGTCGGCGCGGAAGGCGGTGCCGTCGGCGGCCAGGACGTCGAAGCCGCTCCCGTCGGCCGCGGTGATGTCGAGCAGGCCCGAGAACATCTCCAGCCGGCCCGCCTCCACCAGGCCGAGCAGGACGGTGGCGCTGGAGGGCGGCATGGGGCAGCACAGGCTCATGAGGGTGCGGTAGTGGGCGCGCAGGACCCGGACCTTGTCCTCCTCGCGCAGCAGGGGCCATACGTCGGGTCCGGTCTCCGGCACGGCGCGCTGCAGGATGCGCATGCCCACCTGCGGCGAGTCGACCTCGTCGAGCTGGCGGCGCAGCCGGTCGACCGGGTCCTCCAGGTCGACGCGGATGATCTCCTCGATGACGCCGTCGAGATCCGCGCCGGCGTCCCTGAACTCCGCCCGCAGTACGGCGGCCACGTCCTCGATGGTCAGCCGGGACCGTTCCCGGGCGGCGGTCCTCACCCGCACCGGCGTCAGGTGGCGCAGTTCGAGGGGGGTGGGCCGCTGCCGTACGCCCGGCAGCACGCCGCGCCGCGACATCAGGCTGATGGGGCCCCGGTGGCCCCGGGCGGCCAGCGACAGGACGATGTCGACGGCGGTCAGGCCGCTGCCGATGACGGCCACGTGGTCGTTCTCACCGAGCTCCGCCAGCGTGCCGGAGAGCGGGTAGGGCTCTGCGATGAAGCCGGGCGTGCCGGTGAGTCCGTAGACGTCCTTGGGGCTGTCGCCGCCGACGCACAGCACCGCGTAGTCGAAGGCCCGCGTCCGCCCCGGACCGGTGCCCAGGAGCACCTGGCCGGGCCTTCGGCCGGCGGCCTTCACGGCCTCGCCGACGATGTCGACGCGCCAGCCCCTGCCCCGCAGCCGGCCCAGGGCCGCGTACGCGGTCTCCTCCAGGTAGTCGCCGTAGACGGCGCGCGGCGCGAAGCGGGCTCCCGACAGCCGGTCGGTGCCCCGGACCACGCCGGTGACGCGGTCGTGGGCCTGCAGCCAGCGCTCGAAGTGCCCGGGGTCGCCCGCCCGTACGGACATGTCGTCGGGGGTCGCGTTCACGCGCAGGATCTCGGTGTCGATCTGGTAGGCGCGGCCGCGCCACAGATGGGGCGAGGGTTCGAACACGGTGAGGCTGCCGGGGTCGCCCTCGCTCCGGGCCAGGTTGTCGATCAGGCAGACGGCGGCCGCACCGCCGCCGACGACGCCGATCGAGATTCCAGAGGGCATGTGTCTGTCACCTATCGGTTGGCGGAGGGCTCGCTTGCGGTGGCGGGAGACGAACACGGAACGCCGGGACGTGCCCGGCGCCGGTCCGACGCACAGCGACTGTAGGAACGCACCGGGCGGTCCATTTGCCGTGCCGCGCACCGGGACTTGCCGAATCACGCCGGGACGTGCGCGCTCGCGCGCGCCGGTGAGAGGGACGTCCCGCTCCTGTGCCCCGGCGGTGCCGGGGAGCGTGCCTCACCCGTGCCGGCGGCCCCGGCAACGGCACGAAGACGGCCGGCCCCTGACAAGGGACCGGCCGCGGCGGGTGAGCCGGTGCAGGCAGCGGGGCGGGCAGTGCCCCTGCCCGCGCGGATCACAGCAGTGCGGGCGGGCCGGCGGTACGGCGCGGGCCGTGGCCGTGCCGTGTGACCATGGCGATCTCGCGCCGGGCCGCCGCCGCTATGTCGATGATGCGCTCGGCGTGCGGCAGCAGCCGTAACCCTGCGTCCGTGAGGGAGAGCTGGCGCCTGCTGCGGTCGAACAGCTCGGCTCCCACGGCTTCTTCGAGGTTCTTGATCTGTGTGGTCACGGTCGACTGCGCGTAGTGGAGGTTCCTGGCGGCCCGCGTGATGCTCAACTCGGTCGCCACCTCACGGAACGCGCGCAGCTGCTGCAACTGCATGGACCAGCCCCCTTTTTCTCACACACGCACGGCGTGTTGCCGCCCAAATAATATACCAACCAACCCGTTTTTTTTGGGGTGCGTCGTCGGGCGGATCCGGGCACGTCAGTCGGACATGGCGGCCGGCGACATCAGGTCCCGGGCGATCTGGGGCAGCACCCGGTCCAGGAGTTCACTCCCGCGCACGGCGCCCTGGGCGGTGCGCGGCACCTCGTCCACGGCCACGGCATGCGCGTACAGCTCCGGCAGATTGCGCTGGCAGGCGGCGAGCACGGCCCGGCGTCCGGAGATCTCCTGGCGGGGCGTCGGCGGTACGAACGCCGCGACGACCGCACTGCCCAGTTCGGGCAGATCGGTGAGGACCACGGCGCACTCCCGTACGCAGGACAGTTCGAGCAGCTCCCCTTCCAGGGCGAAGAACCCCCTCTCCGGATCCATCTCCTGGGCGTCCTCGAACAGGTCGGGCAGGTGCGGGGTGGCGGTCATGCGGAGATCTCCTGGTGCACGGTCTGCTCCAGCTGGAGGTTGAGGGTGATGATGGGGACCACCGCCTCCAGCAGCTCGGCGGTCCTGATCCGGCCGGTCGGGCTGTAGGGGATGGCGTCGACGGCGATCACATGGGCCGGGATCGACGGCACCCGGCGGGCACAGGCCGTCCTCAGGGCCGTATGGCCGGTGACCTCGCGTCCGACGGCGACGGCGATGAACGGTACGACGAGGGCCTCGCCCCCCAGCGCGGGCAGATCGACCCGCACCACGGCGGTGTCGCGCAGACAGGGCAGGTTCAGCAGGTCCGACTCCAGACGGAACAGCGCGGCGTCCATGGCGCCGTCGCGGGCCACCGCCGTCACGCCCGAACCGCGGCCGGTCAGGACGAGCCGGCCCTGCTCGTCGAGGAGGCCGAGGTCGTCGGTCACGAGGAAGCGCTGCTGCCCTCCGCCGGTGTCGAGGGTGACGAAGGCGTCCTCGCCGTCGAGGTAACCGTCCATCACCTGGTGGCCGTGCACGGCGATACGGCCCGGTCGGCCGGCGGGCAGCACGGTGCCTGTGTCGTCGAGCACCACGACGGTGGTGCCGAGCCCCGCCCGGCCGCTGCGCGCCCGGGTGACCTGCGACTCCTCCGGAGTGAGGATCGTGACGAGGCCGGACTCGGGTGTGCTGTGGACCAGGTGCAGCACCGGGCCGAGCCGCTCCCAGGCCGCGTCGAGCGTCCAGCGCCCCAGGTGGGTGCCGGGCGTCACCACGCAGCGCAGCCGCGGGGGGTGCGCCGGGGCGTCGGAGGCCGGGTGGGCGAGCAGCGCGAGGAGCACCCCGGGGTCCAGCACCGCGGTGGTGACGCCTTCGCAGGTGAGCTGCGCGGCCAGGGCCGCGGGATCCCGCATGGCCCCCAGCACCACGGTGGCGCCGACCGCGAGCAGCGTCCGCGTCAGCTGCAGGGCCAGCGGCTGCCACGGCGGCGCGGCCACGAGATGGATGTCGTGCGCGTCGAACCCGAACTCCTCGACCAGGTCGATCAGCGCGCGGGCCTCGGCCGCGGCGGCGCGCACCGCGACGCGCGGCCGGGGCCCGCCGGGCACGACGGTGAGCCACTCGCGGTGCAGGGGGGCGGGAAGCTGCTGCAGCGGTTCGCTTCCCAGCAGCACCGGGAAGGCGGACCGCGTTCGCGGCGCCTGGGCCGCATGGTCGGCCAGGAGGCCGCTCTCGCCGTCCAGGACGACCCGCAGCGCCCTGTCCGCGCCCGGCCACGCGCAGCGCTCCAGCTGCGGCTGGTACTCGGGGGCGACGAACACCGCGCAGGGGCCGAGCAGTTCGAGTTCTGCCAGGAGCCGGTCCGGCTCCTGCTGCGGGTCCAGCCCCGTGCAGGGGATGCCGAGCGTGGCGCAGGCCGCCATGGCGACCGTGAGCTCCCAGCGCGGGCCGGCGAGGAAGGCCGCGCGGACCGGGCGGACGTCGGGCAGTGCGGTCACCAGACCCGCGGCGAACCGGTCCACCGCGTCGGCGAACCGCGCCCAGGACAGGCGCGTCGCTCCGTCCACGACGGCGTCGGCGTCCGGGCGGACGGCCGCGTGCCGGCGGATGTCGTCAAGCTTGATCATGTGGCTTCTCCGTGGTGGGTGAGCCCCTGCTTCAACGCGGGCCCCCGCGGAGCCCGACCCCAGAAAAACAAACCCGCATGCGGGTTTTCAAGTGGCATCGGAAAGTGTGATGAGAGGCCACTGCTGTGTCAGGTGGCACTGCCGTCACGCACCCGCGGCCCCGCACAATCCCGGCGTCGGCACACCGCTCCCCTCCCGGAGGCCCCCCTTGTCGGACGACCGGCCCGCCCCCCACCCCCACGCCACCGCGCCCCGCCCGTCGGCGGGGCCCCACCCGCCGACGGGCGCCCGTCCGCCGCGCCCCCACGGCGAGGAGCGCGGCCCGCACGGTCCGCGCACGGCCCCCCGCGCCGACGTCGCCACCGCACCCGAGGCCGGCACCGCGCCCCTGCGCCGGGCGCCCGGACACGTCGGCGAACCGCCCGCCACGGCCCCGGACCGATCAGGGCCCGCAGCAGCCGACGGGCCCGGCTCCCGTCGCTCCCGGCGGGCACGGGGGCAGGCCGGCGTGAGGCCCGTCGCGGTACTGGTGGGGCTGCCCGGGGCGGGCAAGTCGACCGTCGGGCGCCTGATGGCCGACCGGCTCGGGGTCGCTTTCCGCGACACCGACGACGACATCGAGCACCGCACCGGACGGTCCGTCGCGGAGATCTTCGCCTCCGCCGGTGAACGGCGTTTCCGCGAACTGGAAAGGGCCGCGGTCCGCGCCGCACTCGCCGAGCACGACGGTGTCCTGGCACTGGGCGGGGGAGCCGTCATCGACCCGGCCACGCGCACGCTGCTCAGAAACGGCCCGGTGGTCCACGTCGACGCCGACGTCCAGGAGGTGCTGGACCGCGGGGGCGCCGTCGCGGGGCGCCCTCTGCTGAACGGCGACGCCGCCGCCCGGCTGCGGGAGCTGGCCGTGAGGCGTGCACCGCTCTACCGCGAGGTCGCCCGCGTGACGGTGGGCGTCCGGGGCAGGAGCGCCGCGCAGGTCACCCGGGCGGCACTCGCCGCGCTCGGGCTCCATCCGGCCGCCTGACACCCGGCCGGGCACGCCGGCCGCCCGGTCTCCGCGGTGAGTGCCGGGGCCGGACGTGGTCGCGGGCGCCCGCCGCCGGCCGGCGCATCCCGCGGCGAAACCCGTTCACCTGTTCCTTGCGAGGAGGCCCCGGCGTTCACGCCGGGGAGGGATCGCATCCGGGTGTCGCGACGCGGAGCGTCGCCGCGTCAGGTTCGGGGCGCGGAGCGCCCGTGCCGCTGTCGGCATCGTCGAGGTGGATGCGAACGTGTGTTCCTGCGGTCGCTGGTCGGGGTGGTGGCTGGGGGATCGGGGTGCGTTTGTGCGGCTGTCGTACGTATGGTCCTTCGCGGGGTTCGGGGCGGCACGGTGTCCCGGCCGGGGAGCGTGAGGGGGCGAGATGGCGCAGGTGGCGGCGGCTGCGGAGGCCGGGCAGGCCCGTTACACGTACCGGCTGCGCGTGTCGTGCGCCGCCCGTACCGCGCTGGTGGTGGAGTGGGGCCGATGCCGCTGGGTGTGGAACGAGTGCGTCGCCAAGTCCAGGGCCGTACACCTGCGCAACAAGGTCACCGGCGGGAAGGCCACGTGCGGTCCGGCTCAGCTCGACCGGATGCTGACCGAGGCCCGCGCCCGTACGCCGTGGCTGCGTGCGGGCTCCTCGGTTGTCCAGCAGCAGGTCGTCCGCGACTTCGGCCGCTCCCGCGCCAAGGCACACAAGGACATCGACAAGCGCCTGCCCATGACGCGCCGGGCCGGGATGCCCACGTACAAGAAAATGCGCGAGGCGCTGCCGACCCTCAACTACACGCGGCGCGGGTTCCGGCTGAAGGACGGCCGGCTGCATCTGGCGGGCGGCATCGTCCTGACGGTGGTGTGGTCGCGGGAACTGCCGGCGGAGCCGTCCTCGGTGCGCGTGTACCAGGACAGCCTCGGGCACTGGTACGGCTCGTTCGTCGTCCCCGCCCAGGTCCAGCCCCTGCCGGAGACCGGCCGCGCACTCGGCGTCGACTGGGGTGTGAGGGAGACCGCGACCACCACGTCCGACGCGCACGACCTGCCCCACGCCGGGCGCGGCAGGAAGGCGAAGGCGCAGCTGACCCGGTACGACCGGATGATGGCCCGCCGCAGGCCGGAGAAGGGCAAGCCCGGATCGAAGGGCTACCGCGAGGCGAAGAAACTGCGGGCGAAGGCGCACAAGAAGGTCGCCAGGCAGCGTGCGGACACCGGCCGTAAGTGGGCCAAGAAGGTGGTCCGCGACCACGACGCCATCGCGGTCGAGGACTTCCGCCCGAAGTTCCTGGCCAGGACCACCATGGCTCGCAAGGCCGCCGACGCCGCGATCGGCGCCACCAAGGCCGCCCTGATCGAGATGGGCCGCAAGCACGGGCGGGACATCCGCCTCGTCCACCCCGCGCACACCACGATGGACTGCGCGCACTGCGATGCGAGAGCCAAGCGTCGTCTGCCGCTGGGTGAGCGCACCTACACCTGCACCGCGTGCGGAAATGTGTCCCCACGGGACAAGAACTCCGCACGCGTCATGCTCGTCCGGGCTGGTCTCAACCCGGCTGGTGCCGATGGCGGAAGACCTCCTGGAGCGCTGCTCCAGGAGGCAGCCTGAGCCAGGAATCCCCTCCCCTGGAAGGGAGGGGAGGATTCAACCGGCGGCCTGCGCCTCCAGCTCCAGGACGCGTTCCATCAGCCGCTTGCCGCGGCCGCAGGAGGTGTCGAGCCGCGCCAGCGTCTCAGGCGTCGCGATCGAGCGGGCGACGGCGCTGTAGAGCACCGCGATCCGTTCCTCCAGATCACTGCGGTCGTTCATCACCTCCGACATCAGCTGGACCCCGCCGAACGCGCCGACGATCATCTGCGCGGCGTCGTTCACCTCGACGTCCGGCAGCAGTTCGCCCAGCCGCTCGGCCTCGGTGAGGATCCTCAGGTGCTCCTCGATCCACGCCTGGTATGGGACCCGGCGGTTGATCTCGTGCACCTGGTCCACCGCGAGCCGGATGCTGCCCTGCAGCATCCGGTCGAAGGTCAGCCGGTGAGCCACCAGCAGGCCGATGTCCATGGCCTCCTGCAGCTGCACCGTGCGCTCGCGGGGCGGTACGACCAGATACTGGATCTGGCCGCTCACCTGCTCGTCCAGCACGGCCTGGGCGAGTTCCACCTTGGACGTGAAGTGGAAGTAGAAGGCGCCCTTCGTCACCCCGCACCGGTTGTAGACATCCTGGATCGTGGCCCCTGCGTAGCCGTGTTCCGCGAAGACCTCCCCGGCCGCATCCAAGATTGCTCGTCGTGTCCTGAGCGCCCGCTCCTGCCGTGCCACGCGGCCTCCCCTCTGTGCTCGGCCGTCCGGGGCGGGACGGCCTTCCTGTGACGTACGGCGAGCCCGCTCCCACTACCACAAAAACAAACCCGCATGCCTGTACCTTATCCGCCGCAAGAGGGATCATCCAGAGCCTCCTTACGGCCATGCACTCCCCGCCCGCCCAGGAACAGGCCGGACACACTCCCGCCCCGCCACGCCGGACGGGCTGCGCCAGGACCTCGAGGACACCGGGACGGGAGCGGAAACCCGCCCCGCCGGCCGACTGCCCGCCGCGGCAGGACAGCACCAGCAGGGCGCTCACCCTTCGTGGTGGCGGCCGGTGCCCCCATGGACGACGCCCACGCTGTAGGCGTTGTGCGGGATGCCGCCCAGCAGCAGGGCACCGGCGGACTGCAGAACCTGCTCCTGGGCGATCACGTGCTGGCACATCGTGTTGAGGTCGCGCAGCCAGCGGTCCAGCACGGAGGGCCGGTAGACAGCGGCGGTGGCCGCCAGGTCGAACAGATCGGACACCACCGAACGGGCGGTACGGAAGGCGTTCAACCGGGCCAGCACCGTGGCGACCTGCTCGTCACGGGTCGGCACATCACCGGCCTCCAGGATCTCCCACTGCTCGCGCAGGCTGCCGTAGACGGCGTACCGCGCGGCCGACAGGTCCATCTCGGCCCGGGCGACGACCGTCTGGACACGGTAGGTGTCCGACCACGGCAGCCCGGTGGCACGGTCGATCCTGGTGGCGGCCATCTGCCGGATGTGGTCGATCGCCGCGCGAGCCACACCCAGCGGCACACCGGGCATGTTGCGCAGCACCGCGTCCGCGGTGGCCGCCGCACCGGTGATGCGGGGCTCCGCGAAACTGAAGGTGTACTCCTGCGGCACATACAGGCCGTCCGCGCGGTAGTCCCTGCTGCCGGAGGCTGCCAGACCCGTGCTGTACCAGGTGTCCTGGACCAGGAAGTCCTCCACGGGTGCCACGATGATCCGCCAGTTGCCCGGCGCGCCCGGCGGACCGGGCTCCAACTCGCCGTTCCGCGTGATGAGAACACCCCCGACGACCCAGGTGCTGTGGGTGATGCCGCTGCCGAAATGCCACTGCCCGGTGACCTGGTAGCCGCCCGGCACCCGCTCGGCACGGCCCATCGGCATGATCGCACCGGCGGTGGCGGCATCGGGATCGGCCAGCAGCCGGCGCGCGACGTCCTCGCCGAGGAAGCCCGCGTAGATCGGGGTGTCCATACCGATCATCGCGCACCACGCGGCGGAGGCGTCACCCGTGGCGAGGGCCTCGATGACCTCCGTCTGCTCGACGGCATCAAGTCCGGGACCGCCCCACGCCCTGGGCACGGCCATACGGAAGACCCCGGTCCCGCGCAGCAGTTCGACGACATCGGACGGCAACCGCCGGATGTTCTCCATCTCCTCGGAGCGCTCCCGCAGCCTCGGCGCGAGGGCCCGCGCCCGGGCCAGGACGTCCTCCGCGGTGACAGGAGTTTCCTGCGGCGCTGCGCAGCCGGAGTCCAGCAGGTCCATCAGGCTCATGCGCTGCTCTCCCAGCGTCCGTCGGGTCTCATGCGGTTCGGGTGTCTCCCCTGTGGTCCGGCCCGGCCCGTACGACGGGCCGCCCGGGCGGTGCGCGGTGTTCATCACGCGTAGCGCCCGGCGGCGATGACGCGGTGGGGGTCGACGGCGTCCTTCAGCCGCCGGGCGAACGCCCGCGCCCCCACGCCCGGGGTCAGCCGGCCGGCCCAGTCGCTGTGCTCGATGTCGAGGCGGTAGGGGAGGAACCCTTCGGCCGTGAAGAGCTCATAGAGCCGGTCCAGGGCCCGGTGGGCGCGTGCGGCCTGCTCGGTGTCACGGGCGAACCTCATCGTCACGACACAGTCGACGACGTCCGCGTTGAGGGCGTTGAGCGTGACGCCGCAGCGGATCCCGCTCTCCCTGCCCACGCACTCGACCAGCTCGTGCGCCCGTTCAAGTGCCGGGCCGGTGAAGGGAACCAGTGGCAGGAAGAGCAGGAAGCCGCCCTCCTCGTCGAGCCGGCCGGCGGGCCGGCCCGTCTTGGCCTCGAACAGGGTGTCCGTCGGATCGGGGTCACCGGCGTAGGCCCGCTCCACCCGTACGGCGCCGTCATGGCCCGCGGCGGCCGGGTCGGTGGCGTCGGTGTCCGACACCGCGCTGAACAGAGCGGACCGGACGGCCTCGGTGACGATGATTTCGGTGAGCGCGTCCACCGCCTCCGGGGTCCCGTCGACGCACACATGCACCAGGTACTGTCCGGCCGGGCCGGCGTAGGCCCTGGCCGCGGTCTCGTTGTACATCTTCACCACGCCACGGGTCAGGCCCTGGCTCACCCAGCGGCGCACCTCGGCGGTCGCGGAGCGCACCTTGTCGGGGCTGAAGTTGAGCCGGACCACCCGCAGCGCCTCGGGCCTCGCCAGCAGCCGCACCGTGGCCGCGGTGACCACCCCGAGACCGGACTGGACGAACAGCTGCACCAGCGAGGGACCGAGGCCGTGGGCGTGGACCGGGGTCGCGCGGCCGGGTTCGGGCCACCAGCCGACCCGGATCAGTTCACCGCTCGGCAGAACGACCTCGACGCCCGTCAGATCCTCCGTGCGCTGGTGGCGCAGGCCCACACCACGGTCCAGGGCATTGCCGACGACACTGGTGTGCGCGGAGGAGGCGGTCACGTTCACCATGCGCTCGGTGCCCTGCAGGAGTTCGGCGAGCCGGGCCTGGCTCACCCCGGGCTCCACAACGGCCCAGCCCCCGGCCACGTCGATGTCACGGA
This sequence comes from Streptomyces europaeiscabiei, assembly GCF_036346855.1. Classification (NCBI taxonomy): domain Bacteria; kingdom Bacillati; phylum Actinomycetota; class Actinomycetes; order Kitasatosporales; family Streptomycetaceae; genus Streptomyces; species Streptomyces europaeiscabiei. The sequence continues at coordinate 67,037 of NZ_CP107841.1, read as the reverse complement.
TCCGGTCGAGGCCGGACAGGTCGAGCACGACCGCACCGTCCCCGGCGGGCTCACGCGAGCCCAGGCCCCAGTTGCCTCCGGTGCTGAAAGCGTGCAGAGGGGCGCGGGCCCTGCCGTCCGCGAACAGCTCGACGACCCGCCGCACCTCCTCGGCCGTACGCGGACGCACCACACCGCAGACGTCCCGCGCCCGGTACAACCCGGCGTTCGGCCCCAGCACGGAGTCCGGTTCCGCGCCGCTGACGCCCCGGGGACGCGTGACCCGGTCGGCGCCCACGACTCGTACGGCCCTGTCCAGCACAGCCTCGACGCCCACACCGGCGGACACCTCGTGCTGAAGGTCGGTCACGGAACGAACGGTCATGGACACACCTCGGTTCCTTCGCGGATGAAGCGGTGAGGTCTACGGCGGCTCCGCAAACACGACAGGCACCCACCGCCACGCTAGAAACCGCCCCACCACGGCTTCCCCCCGATCGCGCACGGGCTCTGACGATTTCGCGCACGCGTTCGGGACCGCGCCGTCCGGGTGGGCGGTCATGCCGGCGGCGGTTGAATCCCGGTTCTGGTTCACCCTCCGTGCCGGAGCCATGGAGGGGCACCACGCCGGAGGTCGCGCAGGGAACCGGCCTCCCGGGCCCGGGCCACGTACAGGATGCGTGTCGCCACCCGGGGTCGAGTACACCGGGGACCAGCTCGCCCAGGACCGTTCAGGGCACGCGGCCGAACTGACTCACCCCCCCGCTCAGTCCACAGGAACGGGACCAGGGCACCACGTCGACCACGCTGTAGCCGGGATCGGCCGAGGACTGACCACCGTACCCGCCGTAGGAGGACTGACCGATGTACCCGCCTTGGCCGCCCGAGGGGCCGTAGTACCCACCCGTGGGCGGCGGGGCGTCGTATGTCTCCGCAGGCGCGGCGACTTCCCTGTAGTAGGGGAGGCTGGTCCGTTGCGGTCCGTTGCGGTCCGTTGCGGTCCATGTGGCGGCTGCAGGGTGCTGGCGGGGTGAGCCATGCGCGGGCCGAACGTCATGCCCTGGGCCGGCAAGGCAGTTTGGGGTGGGTGGGTTCGGCTGGTTGCCCTCTCTGGCCCCTTGGGCAGGGGTCCTTCGTCAGCCCTCCTCCTCCGCCCCGGTCTCCTCGGCCGTCCGGGCCGGTGTGTCCAGTAGCAGGAGCGCCGTGCGCACCTCGTCGACGCGGGGCGAGTCGAGCGCCGTGTACAGCGCCAGCGCCGCCCGGAGGTGGTGCGCGGCCCGCTCCGGGTCCCGCAGCGCCTGCCGGACCAGGGCCGTGCCGAGGTGGGCGCGTGCCTGTTCCTCCCGCTCCTCGATCCCCGACGCCGCCTCCAGCGCCGAGGCGTGCGCGTCGAGGGCCTCGGTGTGCTGTCCGGTTCCGTGCAGCGCCTCGCCCAGGCCGTTGAGGGCGCCGGCCTCGCCGTAGCGCTCCCCGGTCCGGCGGAAGAGGTCCAGGGCCCGGCGCTGGTGCGCGGCCGCCTCGTCGTACCGGCCGAGACCGTGCAGCGCGTTGCCCAGGTTGGACAGCGCGTGCCCTTCCCCGCCGGTGTTGCCGAGCCGTCGGAACAGGGTCAGCGCGCGCTCGAAGTACCCGGCCGCGGCCGCGTGGTCGCCCAGCCGGGCCACGACGATGCCCAGGTTGCCGAGCGCGCTGGCCTCGCCCAGCGGGTGGCCCGTCGAGCGGTAGAGCTCCAGTGCCCGGCGGTACTTCTCGATCGACGCCTGGTAGTCCTCCAGCAACTCGTGCACGATGCCCAGGTTGTTCAGCACGTCCGCCTCGCCGTGCGCGTCGCCCTCCGCGCGGAACAGCCCGACCGCCCGCTCGTGGTGCTCGGCGGCCTCCCGGTACTGCCCGCGCAGTTCGTGCAGCACGCCGACGTTGGTCAGATGCCGGGCCTCGCCGGTCCGGTACCCGACGCGCCGGCACAGCGCGAGCGCGGTGTCGTGGTGCCGGTGCGCGCTGTCGTAGTCGCCGAGCCGCCGGTGTACCGCCCCCAGACAGACCAGCACGTCGGCCTCGCCGCGGGCGTCACCGGCCGAGCGGGCCGCCCGCAGCGCGTGGGTGTGGACGGCCAGGGCGTCGGCGTAGTGCCCGGACCGCTCGTAGTGCCGGTGGAGGGTGGTGGCAAGGCGCACGGTGTGCCCGGACGGGCCGGGCTCCTCGGTCCGCGAGCACAGCGCCACCAGGGCCGGCTGGGCGGCGGCCAGCCAGGCGCGGCACTCCTCGGCCGTCCGCAGCGGCGGCAGTCCGGCGGCCGGCAGCTCGACGGCGGGGCGCAGATGCCGTTCGGCCGGGTAGAGCAGGTCCATGGCCGTCGCGGACGCCGCCAGGCAATGGTCCAGCAGCCGGGCCACGGCGGCGTCCCGGTCCCGCGCCGGGTCGTGCCGGGCGGCCAGCTCCCCGGCGTAGGCCCGCAGCAGGTCGTGCATGCCGTGCCGGCCGGGACCGGTCCGCTGCACCAGGTGCGCGCCGGCCAGCACGTCGAGCGCACGCCGGGCGCGGTCTGCGGACTCGCCGACCAGGGCGGCGGCGGAGTGGACGTCGACCTCGGCACCGGGATGCAGGCCCAGCAACCGGAACAGTCTGGCGGGCAGCTCGGGGAGACGGTCGTAGGACCAGGAGAACACGGTGCGCACCGCGGCCCGCGGATCTCCGTCGCCGTCCAGCAGGTCGAGCCGTCGTCGGCGGTCCCGCAGTTCGGCGACCAGGCCGGCCAGGGGCTCGGCGGGACGCGACAGCACCAGCTCGGCCGCCACCCGCAGGGCCAGCGGCAGCCGCCCGCACTGCTCTGCCATGGCCTCGGCCTCGGCCGGCTCGGCGTCCACGCGCGGTCCGATCAGCGCGCGCAGCAGCGCCGTCGCGTCGTCGGGGGACAGCGCGTCGAGGGCCACCCGGTGCGCTCCGTGCAACGACACCAGCGACGCCAGCGCATCCCGGCTCGTGATCAGCACCCGGCAGTCCGGGCCGCCCGGCAGCAGCGGTCTGACCTGGGCGGCGGAGGCCGCGTTGTCGAGGAGGACGAGCAGCCGCCGTCCGTCGACGGCCGTCCGGTAGCGCGCCGCCCGGTCGTCGAGCCGCAGCGGGATCTCCGGCCCGGAAACCCCGAGCGCGGTGAGGAACCCGGCGAGCGCCTGGGCCGCGGACACCGGCTCCTCCGGGTCGTAGCCCCGCAGATCGACGTAGAGCTGCCCGTCGGGAAAGGCGTCCCGCATCCGGTGCGCCCAGTGGACGGCCAGCGCGGTCTTGCCGACGCCCGCGGTGCCGGAGACGGCGGAGACGGCCACCGCCGCCGTTCGGCGGACGTCCTCCCCGGCGAGCAGATGCTCTGTCAGTTCGGCGAGTTGCTCGTCACGGCCGGTGAAGGGACGCACGTCCATGGGGAGTTGGGTCGGGATCGGCGCGGGGGCGGCGACGGCCGGGGCGGGCGCGGGGCGCGGTTCGGCGGACGGCTGCCCGGTGTCGCTCTCGCTCAGCAACTCCGCGTACATGGCCCGCAGTTCACGTCCCGGAGGTACACCGAGTTCGTCGGCCAGCTGCCGCCGGATCCCGGTGTAGGCGTGCACCGCCTCCGCCGTCCGCCCGGCCTCGCCCAGGGCGCGGACGAGCATGACGGCCAAGGGTTCCGACAGGGGGTGCTCGGCCGCCAGGGGGCGGAGCAGGGCGGGCACCTCCTGCGGCCTCCCCTCGCGCAGGAGGGCCCCGGCCCAGGCGAGCGCCGCCTCGATCCGCTCGCCGGTCCACACGGTCCGCATGCGCTCGATCCAGGCCCCGGCCTGCTCCGGCAGCGGCGCACCCCGCCACAGCCGCAGCGCCTCCTCCAGCACACGCACCCGCTCGGCCTCGGTGGGGCACACCCGGCCCCGGGCGACGAGCGCACGGAAAAGCAGCAGGTCGACGGCGTTCTCGTCCGCTTCCAGGACGTAGCCACCGGAGGCCCTGACGATACGGAGCGCTCCGCCCTCCCCGTCCCGCGGGGCACCCTCCGACTCGGCCGCCGCGGCGTCCTCCAGGAGCCGTCGCAGTCGGCTGATGTGCGCGTACAGGACCGACCTGGCCCCGTCCGGCGGATCGGCGTCCCACACGCGGTCGATCAGGGTGTCCACGGGGACGGGACGCCCGGCGTCGGTCGCCAGCGCCGCGAGGACAGCCCGCCGGCGCGGCTGCCCCACCTCGCGCACCCGCCCCCCGACCCGCAGCTCCAGGGGGCCGAGCAAGTGCAGTCTCACCGTTGACGCCGCGCTTCCACTGGTCCTCCGATCGATCCGCCACCTCCGTGACCGGTCGGCACAGCGCCGGACGTCACAAGGTTTTCGCAAGGTCCACCGTAGATCCTCACGGCGCAGGTCGTCGGGCGTTCCACCGCACGAACCAGCCCCACAGGAAAGCATCCTGACGGGGCGTCGCATCACCGCCGCCGGGTCCCCTGTCGTGCGGGGTTCGGCAGGGGCCCGGGTCGGCCTGGACCCAGAAACACCCCAAGAGGAGACAGAACATGAACCTTCGGCGCTGGGCCGCGGCCGCGTCCGTCCTGATGATGGCCGGGGCGGGCACCGCCGTCGCCGCCCCCGCTCATGCGGCCCCGGCCGCGGGCTGCTACGGCGCGTCCTGCGAGGGCAAGGACCCCGACGTCTACTGCGCGGACGACGCGAGGTCCCCCGTGGGCGGGGTGCGGATAGGCCAGGCGTACGTGGAGCTGCGCTACAGCCCGAGCTGCCGGGCGGCGTGGGCGCGCATCTCTGACGCGAGCTACGGGAACGGCCAGTTCACCCCGTTCGTGACCGTCCACCGCAACTCCGACGGGCGCGAGTACACCTGCGCCGTGCAGCGCGGCGCCACGGGCTGCTACACCCGGATGGTCAACGACGTCAACGTGACCTCGTACGCCAAGGGCGAGTGGGACAGCGGCGCGCGGACCTACACGGGGCGCACGTCGAGCTACTGACACGCACCGACCCCGGTACCGGGCAGGGCCCGCCGCGACGCACGCGGCGGGCCCTGCCCCGTCGTACTGACTGACCGTCACGAGCCGAGGGTGAACAAGTCCCGCTGGCATTGCGGCAGTTCCACAGTGTCGGCGTGGAGCAGCGCGTCGGCGGGCTCGAAGAAGCGGCTTGCAAGGTCGTCGATGTCGCAGCGGCTGCCACCCATATGTCCGGACTGCCGGAGCGCCATCGTCGCCGCACGGTGCGGCTTGCCCGGCAGACATCCCAGGTGGCGCGGAGGTGAGCGGCCAAGGGCCGCACGTCTCGTCCGCCGTCGGCCGCACCCGTTCCCCGCAGCACCGCGCTGCACCGTCGTAACGTCGCGGCACGGAAAGGTACTTCCGTACAGGAGGACCCGTCTGACATCTTGCATCCACCACTCGTTTCGTACGGCCCGGCCGGTGCCCTCAGCACGGCCGGGCCGTCTCCGGAGGACGCCTTGATACCCCACATATCCAGCCGATCCAGACGCACGCTGGTGCTGGCGGCCACGCTCGGCACCGCCCTCGCGTTCGGCGCCCCGGGCGCCCTCGCGGGCACGCTCCCCGTCGCCCCCTCCACCGCGCCGGCCGCCAAGGCCCACGCTCCGGCCGCCGTGCCGGCTTCCCAGAGCGCGACCTGGGTGGCCGGCACGCGTGCCTACCTCGTGATCACCGCCCCCGGTGACAGTTCGGCGGTCCGCTCCGCGATCGCGGCAGGCGGCGGCACCGTCTTCTCGAACTTCGACGCCATCGGCGTGATCGTCGCCCACTCGGCGTCCAGCGGATTCGCCGCCACCATGCGCGCCGTCGCCGGCGTGCAGCAGGTCGGCGCCACGCGCACCTCGGACGTCCCGGCCGACGCCTACAACCCGGCGCTCCCGGCCAATCCGGCTCAGGCCTCGACCCCGGCCGGAGAACCGGTCCGGGCCGACATGAGCCAGATCAAGGCCGACCAGGCCTGGGCCGTGAACCCGGGCTCCGCCTCGGTCAAGGTCGGCATCCTGGACACCGGTGTGGACGACCGGCACCAGGACCTGGCGCCCAACTTCAACGCGGCCGACTCGGTCTCCTGCGCCTACGGCAAGCCCGACACCCGTGCCGGCGCCTGGCGGGACGTCGACACGCACGGCACCCACGTGGCGGGCACCGTCGCCGCGGCCAAGAACGGCAAGGGCGTCGTCGGCGTGGCCCCCGGGGTGACGATCGCCGCGGTCCGGGTCGCCGAGCCGGGCAACGCCTTCTTCTTCGCCGAGAACACCATCTGCGGCTTCGTCTGGGCCGGTGACCACGGCTTCAAGGTCACCAACAACAGCTACTACACGGACCCGTGGCAGTTCAACTGCCCGGACAACATCGACCAGGCCGCCATCATCGAGGGCGTCAAGCGCGCCCAGGAGTACGCCGAAAGCAAGGGCTCCCTCCAGGTCGCCGCCGCGGGCAACGAGAACTACGACCTCGCCCACAAGACGACCGACTCCGCGAGCCCGAACGACTCGACGCCGGTCACCCGCACCATCACCAACGCCTGCCTCGACATCCCGACCGAGCTGCCGGGCGTGGTCACGGTCGCGGCCAACGGCACGGGCGTCACCAAGGCCTCGTTCTCCAACTACGGGCAGGGCGTCATCGACATCGCGGCGCCGGGCAGCAGCGTGTACTCCACCGTCCCCGGCGGCGGCTACGGCAGCAAGAGCGGCACCTCGATGGCCGCCCCGCACGTGGCCGGCGTGGCGGCACTCATCGCCAGCGCCGACCCGGGCATCACCCCGGCGCAGATCCGCGCCAAGCTGGCCGCCCAGGCCAACGACATCGCCTGCCCCTCGGACAGCCGCTGCACGGGCACGACGGCCGACAACGCGTTCTTCGGCGAGGGACAGACCGACGCCCTCAAGGCCGTCGGGGCCACCCCGCCGCCCGGCAAGTACTTCGAGAACCTCGCGGACTTCGCCGTCAACGACAACGCGACCGTCGAGAGCCCGATCGCCGTCACCGGCGTGACCGGCAACGCACCGGCCACCCTCAAGGTGGGTGTCGACATCAAGCACACCTACATCGGTGACCTGAAGGTCGACCTGGTGGCGCCGGACGGCACCGTCTACACGCTGCACAACCGCGCCGGCGCCGGCGCCGACAACATCGCCCAGACCTACACCGTGAACGCCTCCTCGGAGGTCGCGAACGGCACCTGGAAGCTGCGCGTCAACGACAACGCCGCCTCCGACACGGGCAAGATCGACGCCTGGAACCTGACCTTCTAGCGCGCAGGGCCCGGCAACGCCCGCGTACAGCACGCACTGCGCCGGCGACAGCTCCCCGCCCGCGGCCGCGGACAAGGCGGGCTGCGGTCTGTTCGGCCAGAGCTGCGAACTGCTGGGCGGCAGAGGGCATGGGGGCCTCGGCGGCGGTGCACGCCGCGGTCGGGGCCCCACCATGCCGGACACCGTTCCCGGGAAGGCCGCGGACGGCCTGGGGACGGTGTCCGGCTCACCGTGCGCGTCCCTGAGGAGCTGCAGGGCGGTGTCCGCGCTGACCGGCCGGGCCGACCCTGACCCGGGGCGCACGGGAGACCGCGTACGCCTGGCCGGAGATCGAGACGATCGCCGTGGTGGCCTGGCCCCGTGGCGTTGTGACCAGGCCCCGTGGCGTTCGCCACCTGGGGCTGCTTGCGATCCGGCCCATGGGGCGCATCGAGGAGAGGACCGACCGTACGAAAGCCTGCTGCCGAGACCGGTGCCGGGTGACCTGACTCTGTGTCTGCTGCCGGAGGCGACGCATGATCGGCGGCTCCTGGAGACCGCGCTCGCGAGGTTCGCCGACGAGGAGCAGCTCGCCCTGCCCGGCCAGGCATGGCTGCGGACGTCTGCCGGGGTCCCGGCGCCTCCCAGGACCGGCTCCGCGTTCGTCGGCCGTCAACCGATGAAGGTGTCCGCCCTCATGGGGCCGGTGCTCAGGGCCCCTCGGCCGGAACAACAGGAAGGCGCCGTGCTGCGAGCCACGATGGCAGTCTCCTCCGGCTCCGGTCGGCGGCAGGCCGTGCACCTCCCGGCCGGCGGCAACCGTCGTCGTCGGCCGTCGTCGTCGGCCGTCGTCGGCCGGGGTGGTTGCGCGAGCATGCCCATGCGGCCTTGCCGCGACGGTGGGGTGGTGTGCGAGGCATGCGCGCCCCGAGCCCGGGCTGGTCTGTGCGCCATCGCGGTCTGCGGGATCGGCGCGCTCACCCTCCTCGCCGTGTTCGGCACGCCCGGCATGCTGGTGGTCACGCTGGTCTTCATCGGGATGGCGGTGCCGACGGCCGGGGCCACCACCCCGATCGAGGCGCTGCCCGGCTTCTTCCGCTTCCTCGCGGAGTTCGAGCCACTGCGGCAGATCACCGGCGGCATCCGCTCGATCCTCTGCTTCGACGCGCAGGGCGACGCGGGCCCGACCCGGGGCTGGGTGATGATGGCCGCCGGCCTCCTGGCGGCCGTACTGTTCGGCTTCGGCGTGCTGGGCTGGTACGACCGCAAGGGACTGCACCGCATCCCGGTCGAGACGGAGCCCGGGAAGAGCGCCGCCCCGGTGTAGCGCATCCGCTCCCGCATCACTTGGGGCGGGGCTGTGGTGCGGAGTGGCCCCGTGTGCGTGGCCCGTGGGGACGGAGGGCGGGCGCACCGTCAGGGCTCGGCGAGGGTCTTTCTCCCGGGGCCGTCGCCGAGCCTCTGGGTGGACGCGAGGTGCCCGCACGGCGCGGGGCGGCTCCCGGCACCCATGGAAACTGATCGGTTTTTATTTCGTCCGATTCGAGTTACCCTCGCGATATGACCACCGAAGTGAAGCCAAGTTCCAGAGAGCGGCTGCTGGAGGCAGCGGCCACGCTCACCTACCGAGACGGTGTCAACGTCGGCGTCGAGGCCCTGTGCAAGGCGGCGGGAGTGTCGAAGCGCTCCATGTACCAGCTGTTCGAGAGCAAGGACGACCTGCTGGCGGCAAGTCTGAAGGAGCACACTGCCTCCTTCGTGGCCGCTCTCCTGCCCCCGGCGGACGACGGCCGCACCCCCCGCGAACGGATCCTGCACGTCTTCGAGCAACTGGAGTCGCAGTCGGGCGCGCCCGACTTCCAGGGCTGCCGGTACCTGGCTGTGCAGATCGAGCTCAAGGATCAGACCCACCCCGCGAGCCGGGTGGCACACCAGATCAAGGCGAAACTGACGGCCTTCTTCCGTGCCGAGGCAGAACAGGGCGGCGCGAGCGACCCCGACCTGCTGGCCCGGCAGCTCATCCTGGTCTTCGACGGCGCCAGCGCCCGCGCGGGGATCGGAGCCGACACCATCACGGGACTCATCGCCCCCACCGTGGTCACCCTGCTCGACACGGCAGGCGTGCGCTGACGCCTCGTCCTTCCCGCGTTTCCCGGATCCTCGTCGGGCCCGCCCGGACGACCTCGCCGATCAGGCCGCCGGCCTGTGTCCCGGCGGCCGCCACGGCGGCACATCCCTGCATCTGCATGTGCATCAGAAACGTTTCGGGGCGTGTCGAGACCACCCGCGTGTGAGCGTTCGCCATTGCCCGAAGGGCCGGCGCTCCCCTCTCCATCCCGTTGGCCGCCCTCTCGAAGCAGGCACGTGTCTTCCGCGCTCCGTGCTCCGCGCCAGTGCGGCGGCGAAGATCGCCCCTTCGAGTGATCCTGTTGTGCGCCGTCCGGTGAGGTGGCGGTCATGGCGGCGTCGGCCGCGTGGGCCCCTGCCGAACCCACGAGGCCCAGCCGAGGCGGCCCCCCCCCACCGATACCGCCGCCGTCCTGAGGATTCCACGCCGGGGATCAGTACAGCCCTCCCCGGAGTGAGTCGCGTGCGAGGACTGGCGTGGGGGAGCAGGCGGAGAGCGTGGGCCCCCGACACGGACTCGGTCCGTGTTCAGCCGGGCACGCCCACACTCACCGGTTGGCCCTGGACGGCGGCACCTGCCGTCGGCGCAGTCGATCACTGCTCGGTCAGGGTGACCTCGTCGCAGTAGCCGTCGCCCGTTCCGGGGACGAGGTGGCAGTAGATGCGGGCGGCCGTCACACCTGCCCCCGTCGTGAAGGTCGTCGACTGCTTGGAGAAGGTGCTCGACGTGGTCGAGGCACTCGTGACGCGGAGCCGTTATAGCTATGGTGCTGTGAAGAGCAGCGGGAAGCGCAGGCCCAGCCACGGTTTGCGGCCCCAGACGACAACCTTGGCGCGGGCCATGACGGTGGGGACGGTCCAGCGGCCCAGGGCGAGGAGGAGGAAGGCCACGGGGTCGATGGCTATCGTGCAATCGGGGCGCCTGGGCGGGGTGTCGGTGACCGTGGGCACGCCGTCCGCGAAGGTGACGGCGAAGCGGTCGCGGCCGATCCGCAACAGATAGCACGCATGGTGGCCGGCCGCGCCGGGGTTCACTACACGCGGCATGGCCAGTCGTATGAAGGGCAGCGTGAACGCGACCACTTCTCGGTCGACCATGTGCGGCCCGCGCAGCGCGACCGCGATGTCGTATCCGTGCCCGAGCAGGTGCGTGAGCAGGTACGAGCCCAGGGTGGCCCTATCCATCGGCCCCATCGGCGTCAGCACCGCCTCCCGCGGACTGCAACCGGCCGCGGCCGCAACGAAGGCCCGGGCCCTGTCCGCGATCTCCGCGCCGAGGACCGCCGGATCCCGCTGCGGGAAGACGGCCAGAGCCGCACGGTTGGCCGCCGCGAGACCGCTCGGCGTCCCATCGCCGTAGGGACGGTCCTCGCCCGCCCCGATGTCCCCCATCAGCTTCCCTGCCAGCGCGAGGTGCGCCGCCGCCTCCCCCACCGTCCACTCCGCGCCGGGCAACGGCGTCCGCGGGTCGGCTCCCGCCTCGAGCAGCACCGCGATCCGGTCGGCAGTGGCGACAATGGCCCCCTCGAGTGTCATGGGCACGATCGTGTACGCAGTCGGACGTCCTGTCCAGTGCCCTGTCGGTCCCGCTCCCGCCTGTACCTGAAGAACCACTACTGACCTCCTTTCGGATTGTCCTCGGGCGCCGGGGGCAAGGGTCGGACCGGTTTCGGTGAGGCAGCCGTTGATGGGTTCGGGATGGCACTGGATGTGGGCGAGGCCTCGGCGGAGGGTGCGGGTGAGGTGCTCGGGATCGCTGAATGCGGTGCTGGCCGTCCACCCGCACCGTAACAGGGGCCGGACACCTTCCACCGGGTTCAAGTCCGCTCTGCAGAAAGGAAGTTGGGCGATGGTGGGTCAGTCGTGGCCGGCTGCGTACCTACACCCGCGGCAAGGACCGCATCCTGCGACGCATCACGTGAGCCGGATCGGCGAGGAGTGCCAGGGCGCCGAGGGTGCCGTTGCCTGGGCTGCATCCGCCGGCATCCCCGTCACGCCGAAGTCAGCCAGGATCGAAGAACTGCTGTGCTCACACGAGACCTTCGCAGAAGACCTCTTCAGCACACTGCTCGACCAGCCGGGCTTCCCGGCCTGCGACGCCGGGGCGAGGCACGCATAAAGTATCCGGATGATCATTGGAGGGGGCAGGTACGCCCGAAGTGCCGTCTGTACGGCACTGCTTGCCCTTGCCGCCGCAACAGCCGGATGCAGCAGGGCAACGGACGGTGGGACCGCGCAGCCCACCGACATCGTCACGTCCGCGCCTGATCCGAGCGAAACAGCCGGGCGCAAGGCATGCATTGACGCGTGGGCCAAGGCCGTCCTCGCCCACCCCAGGCACTGGAGTCCGGGTCTGGAGGAAACGCCCGAAGAGTGCCCAGGGCAGTTGGGAGACACCTGGGCGACCCTGTACGTGCTCGGCAAGGAGAAAGCCGAGAAGGAAAGGGTGAAACTTCCGCCGATCGATGACGGTGCTCCGACCGCGGCGCTGTACGAGGTGCCCGGGGAGATCGAGCAGTTGGTGCAGGAACACCAGGGGCCGGGCGACGAGGAGATCGAAGAGCCGACCGCTCCCCGAGGGACATGAGCACTAACCGCCTGGCCGCCGTGCTCTTCGACGGCGACTGGACGGCCGAGGACAGCGCGCTGTCAGTGCCCCGCCGTAAGGTGCCGGGCGTGGCACGTCATCGGCCTCGACCCGCAGTTGTCACCACCCCCGGCCCGCACCGCTGTCCGGAAAGCCCGACAGAGAGCAGATCCCGCCGTGTTCCAGGAGACCCCCATCTTCAGCCGCCTAGTCGACGAGCGCGGCGACGTCCCCGCCCAGGTACGGGGCGAGGCCGAACGCATACGACACGACTTGGCCCGCGTTCTGCGCCAGGCGCCCGCATCCTCCCTGAGCACACCGCGCAACGCCCCAAGCCCGACGGCTCCCTCCACCGTCTTGTAAAGGTGCGAGGGGCCGGCCGCTTGCCGTGATCTGGCGCAGCACGTCTCACCCCTTCGGTCCTGGCCGCACTGATGGCGTCCTGCGGCCCTGCGCCTGGAACGGCCCTCGTTGTCAGTGCCGCATGGCATGGTTCGGATCATGTTCGAGGGACTTGATGACATCGACTGGGCATCGATGGAGCACGCGTACGGCACCGCCGAGGAGGTACCGGCACTGCTGTGGGCGCTGCGTTCCCCGCACACCGAGGAACGCCGCACGGCCCTCGACCGCTTCTACGGCGCGGTCCATCATCAGGGCAGCGTGTACCCGTCGACGGCGGCCAGCCTGCCCTTCCTGTTCGAGCTGGCCGCCGACGGCACCACGTCTGAGCGGGCCGCCGTCGTCGCGCTGCTGGTCAGCATCGGCCGGGAGTCCCTCGACCTGGGCTTCGAGGACGACGGCACCGAGATCGAGTACTACCCACCGATGGGCTGCGGGCAGGCCGTCGCCTTCCTGCGCGAGCGGGGTGCGCAGTTCGCCGAACTCGCCCGCGACCCCGACCCGGACGTGCGCCTGGCCGCGATCGGCGGGCTCGGACTCTTCCTCGACGACACCGACCGGGCCGCCGCCGTGCTGCGCGAGCGGCTGGCCGCCGAGCAAGATATCGCGGCGCGGCTGTGGATCGTTCAGGCGGCGGCCACCCTGGCACTGCGCCTGCCGGCGGCCACGCAACAGGTGACGGGCTGGCTCTCCGGGCTCGCCGCCGACCCGGCCCATGGCCCGGTGACCCGGCTCGCGGCCGTGGTCCAGCGAGCCCGCTGCGCCCCGGATGAGATCGGTGAGGATGCCGTGCCGGTCGCCGTCGGCCTGCTGCGCGAGACCGCCCACGCCCTACCCGTGCAGCCGATCGCACCGGCCCCGAGCCGCCCGGCGGCACCCACGGACACAGTCGCGCCCCAGATCATCGCCGCCTTCGAAGATCTCGACCGGCACACGCGCGTGTACGCACCGACCACAGCCCTGCTGCGTACGTTTCACGAAGCCCTGGGAGCCCGGGTCCCCGAGCGCACCGCAGTGCTGGCCGAGCAACTGAGCAGCCCCGACCCCGGCTCACGCCTGGACGCAGTCCGGATGAGCGGCGAGCTGATGCGCACCTGGCGCGGGGGTCACACCAGGCTCCTCCTGCTGGTCGCCGGCCAGCTCACCACGGCTGACCACGAGGTCGCCGCCGAGGCTACGGCCGTCCTGGAGGCATGCCACGCGATCGCAGCCCCGGCCCGGGAGGCACTCGCCGCGCACATCGACGCCCAACGCGCCGCGTACGGACCCCACGTATGGGCGACCCCCGACGTACTGCTGCGCAGAAGCCACCAGGAGGCCGTCCGGGCCCTGGCGCGACTCGGCGACGCACGCGCGCTTCCGAGTCTGCTGGCCGCACTGGACAGCGACGTCGACGCCTGGCGCGCGATCCAGTGCGCAGGGCATCTGCCGCAGGCGGCGAACCAGTTGGCGCCCCGGCTCCGCGACCACCTGCACCGGCTCGACCTCTCCCAGCAGCGGAACGAGATGAGCGCCGCCGCGATCCTGACCGCCCTGGCCGCCCTCGACGATCCGGCCTCGGTTCCTGTGCTGGTGGACACGCTCGGCGCTGCGGCGCGCCATGAGCAGCACGGCGTCACGCGATCAGCCCTGAAGGCACTGAGGGCGTTCGGCCCGGCGGCAACCGGAGCACGGGCCACGATCCGGTCGCTGACCACCGCCACCGACACACACGTACGGCCCGCCGCTGTCGCCGCGCTGTGGGCCACCGGCGGCGACCTGGCCGAGGTCATGCCGCTCCTGCTCGGCCTCCTCGACGACCCGATCACCTTCCGGATCAGCGACGCGGCTGATCTGCTCGGACAGATAGGCCCGCCCGCCTCCACCGCACTTCCGCGCCTGCGAGGCCTCCTGACACACGACAACGAATGGGTCAGGGTGCACTGCGCGGCCGCGCTCTGGGAGATCGCCGGCGAGGCCGAGGCACCGCCCGTCCTGGACACCCTGCTGCAGGCCATGGCCAAGAACCCCGCAACGGCCAACCACGTCGTGAACTGCCTGGACCGCATGGGCCCCCTCGCGGCACCGGCCCTGCCCCTGCTCCGCGAGCAACTGGCCCAGCCCCGGCGCGGCGGCAGGTTCCAGAGCATCGACCACGACGAGGAACTCCAGCAGGTCAGTCGTACCCTCATCGCCCGGCTCGATCCCCAAGCGCCGGCTGGTCCGCCCACCTCGCCCCCGACGACGCGCTCCGGCTGCCCCTGACCCGGCCGGCGCCGAGCACACCCCACCGCGCGCCCCGGGCACCACCGCCGAACGCGCGGCCGCGCACCTGGGCGACCGTAACGCGCCCGCACCGGCCGCCCTCACAGCTCGCGTCGGCACGGTCCGCCTGCGGCTACCAGCACATCGAGGCGATCACGGACGCCGCCTACACCGAGGACATCACCCGCTCCTTCCCGCTCAGCCCCCCGGGCGCGCCCCGCCTCGTCAAAGGGAGCGAGACGCCCCGATCCGAAACCGGAGCCTGGACGACAAACGGGCGGCCGCGGCCGCACATGCTGCTGCCCTCACATGGACCGGCGAAACGGGCGACATCAAGGCAGCCACGATCCTGCTCGTCGACGACATCTTCACCAGCGGGTCGCAGCTTCAGCAGGTCGCACTCCGGCTCCGGGCATCCGGCGCCGCCGACGTCCGCGGACTCGTCCTTGCGCGCGTCCCCTGAAGCGGATGACCGGCGGCTGGGCAACACCCCAGCCAGCAGGGGAGAGGGGGATCACTCCCATCCGGCGCTGAACAGCGCGCATTCGAGCAGGTCGGGGGCTGCACCAGGCGGCCAGGCGCCGGTGGAGGCCAGCTGACGGGCGGCTGCGTGCATGAAGGACCTCCGCCAGGAGTACGATACCCACGTCCGCCGCTACCTATGGGGCGGACACTTCTGGTCCGGCTCCTACTTCGCAGGCTCCTGCGGCGGCGCACCCCTGACCGTCGTCCGCCAGTACATCGAGAACCAGCAGCGGCCCGTGTGAGCCGGTGACCCAAGGCGCAGTGAACTCCGGCGCTCCGGGCCTCCGGGCCTCCGGGCCTCCGGGCCAAGGATGCGCTACACCTCCGCCCTGAAGGACGGAGCACTGCGCAAGATCAGAGGTAGAAGCGGCGAACGAAGACGTCCGACTTGCCGTTGGTGTCGCCGGGCACGATGTCGTCGGCCGTGGACTGGAACACCACGTCGCGCCCACCAGCGCTGACCGCGTCGGTCCCGGCCGAGGCGGGCTGGTTCGAGACGATCTCGTCGGTGCCCGTCTCCAGGTCGCGCAGCGTGAGCGACGGTCCGTTCGTGTCGTGAGGGGCGTACAGCAGATAGCGGCCGGTGGGATCAATGGCCACGCCCCGCACGTTCGGCACCAGTTGGTCGGTGCCCGAGCTCACGTCGTGGACGTAGGTGTCGGAGCCCGAGAGGTAGACGACCTTGCTGCCGTCCTCGCTGAGCTGGACGAGAGCCGCCGCCTTGGACGGGCCCTCGATCGGGTCGGATGTGGTGCCGTCGGTCCGGTCCCACACGAAGACGTCCTCCGCCTTGCCGTCCTGGTAGGCGAGATGGCGGCCGTCACCGCTGATGGACGGCCAGGACGGGAGAGTGTGGTCGAAGTTGGCGATGGACTTCTTGGTGTTGTAGTCGTCATAGTCCAGAATCTCGATGCTCTGACTGGACGACTGTGGCTTGTAGCGGCGTTCGACGAGGGCGATGTAGCGGCCGTCCGCGCTCAGCGACGGCTGGTTGCAGTTGTACCAGCAGTTGGCGGAGATCTCGGATGTCGTCCTCACCTGAACCTGGCGAATCCGATTGTTGTTGAACCACACGTGCGGATAGGCGAGATATTCCCCGTCCCCGCTGATCACCGGGGGCTGGAGTGGGCTCTGGGTCCCCATCCGATTGGTCTGCCTCGTCCGCTGGTCGCGGAGGAACACCCTGTCGCCTACCGTCGTGTCGCCGGGTATCAGGTTCTTTGCCGACGACGTGAAGACGATACGGCGGCCGTCGGTCGTGATCGAGGCGCCTACGGAGTTGTCGTCGGCCTGGGTGCCGTCGGCCGCGACACTGATCCTCTCGACACCGGCACCGCCGTCGCCCGCGATGCCCGTGGACTCGGCTGAGGCCGCTCCGTGCGGCACCGCCGTGACCGCGCAAACCGCGACCGCCGCGGTCAGGGCGGCCCGCACACGTCTGGTGGTGCTCCAGTTCGTGTTTCCCCTCATCTTCCCCCCATGCAGGACACGGCCTCTCCTCCAGTTCCCCACCGGAGGCCCACAAGCATGCAACCGTGATGGCGCTGTGGGGTCAAGGCGTCACATGACGTATTGAGAGGCGTGGTTTCGGCCATGTGAGGGGGAAACACCGCGGGCCACGCTGGAGGCGCTGGCCTGCGCGGCCCCGGACTGGCTGACCGGGGCGGTGCCCGTCCGGGAATGGGCCGAACGCTACGGCCCGCGGACCCACTCCCGGCATCCGCCGGCTTCTGCGAGCCAGCGCGAGGAGATGGCCCTGGTCTACGGCCGGGACGCATTCACGCTGCTGGAGGCGGTACATGCCCCTGATGCCCCGGCCTGGCTGCGCGAACTCCCGGCGGTGCAGGTCCTGCGCACGATGCGGGTGCAGAACTACCACCGCACCGCAACCGAGGCCGGAGCGGAGGTGAAGCGGCGGGAGAGCAAAGACCTCCCGCCCGGGCAGAATGAGGCTGGCCTCTCCGTACGACACCGACGCCCGCCACGGACTTCCTGCGACGATGCCGATGATCAGGACTCAGCTACCGGCCAGGCACCGGTCTCTGGACTCACTGATGTGGATCTTGTAGCCGGTCCACCAGGAGAGGTGCGCAGGCGGCGGTGCTCGTCGAAGTCGTAGTTCGGGGCATCGGCGGCACGGGTATGCCATGTTCTGCCGCGCGCATGCCACGAGCGCGGATCCAGCTTCGGCCGAGGGGCGTCAGTGCGAAACGGAACAGCTGGCCTGGGGCTCGGTGAAATCCGCGGCGATTACGCCATCATCAACCCGGCGACAGGCGCCATGGCGCAGGTGCTGCGGGGATTCTTACTGCTCCTTTGGATCGCCCTGCTCGTCGCCACTGTCGTCAACCCGTCCGCAGTCGACGACAATGCCGTTGTCACGACAGCGGTCGTGGCCGCGGTCTACGCCCTGAAGTTCGGATGGCGTCGGCTGACCGCCCGGCTTGGTGTGAACAGGTGTTACCTGTGCGCGGACGGCGTCGCCGTCACCAACCGGTTCGGCCGGCTACGCGACTCCGTGGCGTGGGACGAGGTGACCGGGGTGCAGCAGACGGCATTGGTGGGTCTCGTCCTGGGCTGCCACCGCATCGAAATCTTCAGAAGCCGTTCCGCCACGCCCCTCTGGTTCATGGCGCCGGGAGTGAAGTCCGCCCTGGTGCAGGCTCTGCTCGACGAGGGCAGGCGCAGCGGCGCCCTCCAGTAGCGCATGCAGGGCCATTGACGGCGACTCTGACGGCAACGACGTCACGCAGAGGCACATGATCGCCGGCTTGGGTGATCAGAGCAGGCACGGGCACTTCTCACAGAGGGTGCCCGATCCTACGGTCCAGCTGGTCCAACAGGTGCTGCCGTCGGCGCCGTGCACGTCGAGGTCATCACGTACTGCGGCGGAGGTGGTTCGAGCGGCTCCACATCCGCTACGAGCGACGCGCCGGTCTCCACCAGGGCCTGCTCGAAGAGGCGCGCAGTTTCATCTGCTCGAGTACTGGACGCAGTTGGGCGGTCCGACGTCGAAGCGAGCAGCGGTGCTGGGCCGCGCGGCCCAGCGGGACCTTGACGACAGAGACTCGCGGTCCCTGCTACCCGGGGAGGCGGAAGCCGTTGAAGAGGTCGTCCATGGCGTGCAGGGCCAGGCGGGCAGGGGTGGCACGGACAGCGAGGTCGCGGGCCGCCACTACGAGCGGGTTACGCAGGGCGCCCAGGCGGCCGACCCGGCGGGCGCGGACGCGCACGGCGTCGGTACGCCCGCGGCGGGCGGCGGTGTACGCGGCGAGGGCGGCCGGGACGGAGTCTGTGCTGTCTGTGCCGTCTGCGCTGTCTCCGGCGGGAAGCAGGTGCGCGAGGAGCACCGCGTCCTCGATGGCCTGGCAGCCGCCCTGGCCCAGGTTGGGGGCCATGGCGTGGGCGGCGTCGCCCAGCCAGGCGATCCGGCCGTGGTGCAGGGTGGGGAGCGGGGCGGCCAGGTCGTAGAGGTCGTTCTGGAGGACGTCGGCAGGGTCGAGGCGGCGGATGCGGTCCAGCAGGGCTGGAATCGGGTCGTGCCACGAGCCGAAGCGGCGCCGGAGTTCGGCGCGGGGGTCGGCCGACCGGGTGCCGGCCGGGAGGACCGCGGTGGCGTAGAGGTAGAACCGGCCGTCGGAGAGCGGGGTGACGCCGAACCGCTCGCCCCGCCCCCAGGTCTCGCTCATGGCCGGTATCCGGAGGTCCGGGGCGTCCACGATGGTCCGCCAGGCGGTCTCGCCGATGTAGTGCAGGCCGGGGTGGGCGGGGAAGTACGCGCGGCGCAGCGGGCTGTGGATGCCGTCGGCGGCGACGACCAGATCGGCGGGAAGGTCCGGGCCGACTGCCGTACGGATGGTCGGGCGGCCCGCGGCGTCGTCGACGGCGGTCACGGCGGTGCCGTAGCGCAGGGCCTCCGGCGGCAGGGAGGCGGCCAGGGCGGCGGTGAAGGCCGGGCGCGGGACGGCGATCGGGGGCATGCCGTAGCGGGCTGCCATGTCGGCGGTGTCGGTCCGGGTGAGCCACTGGCCGTCGGAGCGGCGTACGCCCATCGTCGTGGGTACGGCGCTGCCGGCGGCGCGGGCGGCGTCGACGCCGATGGTGTCGAGTGCGCGCAGGGCGTTGGGGGCGAGGCCGATGCCGGCGCCGGTGGCCGGGGGTTCGGGGGCGCGTTCGCAGACGGTGACGTGCCAGCCGCGGCGGTGCAGTGCTACGGCGGCGGTGAGGCCGCCGATTCCGGCCCCGGCCACCACCGCGTGACGTTTCGGCATGGAGCACCACTTCCGTTCGGTTCGAGCACCCTCTCCAGCCGCAGAGCCCTGCCTCTGCAATCGTAGAGTCAGGGCATGCCAGCACGGGCTGCGCGTTGCGCGCCGGGATCACGGTAGTCCCACCCGTAGGCGACCATGACGGAGCTGCACGGCTCGGCGCCAGGCCGAGCGCAGCGTGGACAAACCGCAGGTGTGACGGGAGCCGTCGCGCGATCCTTCTGGGCGAAGCGGACATGACGCAGACGCGCGCTCTCCTCGACGACGTCGCGCAGAGCAATGACCGCCGCTACCGTGTTGAACAGGCTTACGATCCGGGGGAAGTCATGAGCAGCGACAGCGACAGCGACAAGCGGGACGACCACGACCAACACTCCAGGCGTCGTGCGGAAACGCTCTGGCGCATCGGCTTCGCGGTCGCCCTCATAGCCTGGTTCTGCTTCCTCATCTACATCGCTGACGACCCCGGCCCGGTGTGCGGCACGGGCCAGGACAAAGGCCCCTGCTAGTGCCGCATCAAGCAACGTTGGCCCTGTTGTGATGTGACGCGCCGTCCCGCAGGGCGGCGCGTGTCCGACAGCCTGTCCGAGTGGCAGAGCGAGTACGAGTCCGAGAGATCGACGATGACGAGGGCCGGCGGCTTCTGCGGATCATCCGCAGGGGGACCGGGTCGGTGGTGACGTGGCGGCGGGCCCAGATGGTGCTGCTCTCCGCGCAGGGCATGCCGGTGGCGAGGATCGCCGAGGTGTCGTTCACCAGTGACGACCGGGTCCGCGATGTGATCCACAACTTCAACACCGACGGCTTCGACTCGCTGTATCCGAAGTACAAGGGCGGGCGGCCCAGGACGTTCACGCTGCCCGAGCGCCGTGAGATCAAGAAGATCGCCAAGTCCAGGCCGACGGAACACGACCTGCCCTTTTCCACCTGGAGCCTGGCCAAGCTGGCGGACTTCCTGGTCGCCGAGGGGGTGGTCGACGACATCAGCCACGAGGGCCTGCACATCCTACTCC
The DNA here is from genome assembly GCF_036346855.1 of Streptomyces europaeiscabiei. Taxonomy (NCBI): domain Bacteria; kingdom Bacillati; phylum Actinomycetota; class Actinomycetes; order Kitasatosporales; family Streptomycetaceae; genus Streptomyces; species Streptomyces europaeiscabiei. Next base: position 46,653 of record NZ_CP107841.1, on the reverse strand, counting down.
GCGAGGAAGGCGTCTCCTTTCAACGCCTGAAGACGTGGAAGACCTCCCGCGATCCGGACTACGCGGCCAAGAAGGCCCGCGTCGAGCACCTCTACGCCATCGCCGACGGCGAGGTCATACCCGAGGACGGCGAACCCGAAGTCGTCTTCTGCATGGACGAGTTCGGACCCCTCAACGTGATGCCCGCGCCAGTGAGGTGAGGCGAACAGGCTGGACAGGGTAATGGTCTCGGGATAGGTGGCGAGCTCGATGATGAGGGCAGCCCGTTCTGTGAACCTCACACTCCACGCCGACGCTCGCCCACGAGCCCGGTCTCGTAGGCGACGATCACGAGCTGGGCACGGTCGCGCGCACGCAGCTTGCTGAGCAAGCGTCCGATGTGGGTCTTGACCGTGGCCAGGCTCAGATGGAGGTGCTCTGCCATCTCTGTGTTGGACAACCCTCGCGCGATCAGACCGAGCACCTCCAGCTCCCGGTCGGTGACCCCGTCCAGCGAGCGGCTGGGCGGGCGCGCAGGCTCCGGACGGCGGGCGAACTCCGCGATCAGGCGGCGGGTCACCGAGGGAGCGAGCAGTGCCTCGCCCGCGGCAACGACGCCGACGGCGGTGAGGACCTCGGACGGCGGGGTGTCCTTGAGCAGAAAGCCCGCGGCGCCGGCGCGCAGGGCGGCGTAGACGTACTCGTCCAGGTCGAAGGTGGTGAGGATGAGGACGCGGACGCCGGACAGGGCCGGGTCTGCGCAGATCTGCCGGGTCGCCTCAATGCCGTCAAGGTCCGGCATGCGTATGTCCATCAGCACGACGTCCGGCCGTTCGCGGCGGGCGAGTTCGACGGCCTCCGCTCCGTTCGCGGCCTCGCCTACGGCCGTCATGCCGGGCGTGTGGTCGACGAGGACCCGGAAACTGCCGCGCACCATCGCCTGGTCGTCGACGATCAGTACCCGGACCGGGGTCACGTCGGTCATGGTCATTGGTTCCCTTCGACGGGCAGGCGGACGGACACCGCGAAGCCGCCCTCCGGCCGGGGCCCCGCCTCGAAGCTGCCGCCGTACATCATCGCCCGCTCCCGCATCCCCAGGAGTCCATGCCCGCCCGGCAGTTCACCGCCGGACCGCCCGCGTGCGGACGGCGGTCCCTCGTCCGCGACATCGATGCGGACCTCTCGCGCATCGGCCTCGACCGTGACCTGACAGCGGGTCGGTGCTGCGTGGCGGACCGCGTTGGTGAGGGCCTCCTGGACGATCCGGTAGATGGTCAGCTGTGTGCCCTCGGCCAGACCTTCCGTGGCATGCACCGTCAGGTCGACGTCCACCCCTGCCCGGTGTGCCTCCGCGGCGAGCGAGTCGAGGCGGTCGAGATCCGGTACGGGTCCCAGAGGCGCGCCCTCGGTACGCAGCACGCCGAGCGTGCGCCTCATCTCGGTCAGTGCGGAACGGCTTGTCTCCTCGATGACCTTGAGGGCGGCCCGTGCCTCCCGCGGGTCGGCCTCCGCCACATGCCCGGCGACGCCCGCCTTGACGGCGATCAGGCTGAGGTTGTGCGAGACGATGTCATGCAGTTCACGGGCGATCCTCAGACGCTCCTCGTCCAGTGCGCGCTTCGACCGGCGCCGCAGTTCACGGGCCGCCTCGGCTCGGCGACCGCGCACAGTGAACCCCACGGCCCAGGCCCCACCGATGACCAGGAGCACAAGCCCGGCCATCCCGACGGCGCCTTGCTGGTCTTCGGCGGGAGTGACCACCGCCTCGCTCAGGTAGACGGCACCGCCCGCCACCGGCAGCGTCACCGCGAGTGCGAGCACGGACTGGCGGGCGGGCTCGGCCAGTCCGACGAGGTAGGCCGCGAGCCCGGCGGCCGCGTACGGCTCACGGGGGATGTCGAGGAGCGACGCCGTGGCCAGGGCGGCCAGCACGGCCATCAGAACCGGGAGCGGCCAACGGCGGCGTACGGCGATCGGCAGGCCGACCGCGGCGGCGATCAGACAGCCGAGCCAGGGCGGCCCTGTGAAGGCGGGTTGGCCGTCGTCGGCGGTCAGCCGGGCGAAGCCGACGTACACGGCGGTCAGAGCCAGGGCCGCGCTGAGGTCGAGGGCGTACAGATGGCGTTGCCCCTTGGACTTCATGGCCCGACCGTACCTGTAGGCGGGCACTCAACCGGCCTGTCCCAGCAGCACCATCAGCCCGAGCGTCACCAGTGTCAGCGGCACCCAGCGCAGCACCGCTGCCCGGCTGGGACGGGGCGCCTCACACAGCAGCGCCAGGCCCAGCGGCACCAGCGCGACGCACAGTCCGGCCAGGGCCACCAGCGACAGAGGAGTGGTCCCCTTGAGCACCCCGAGAGGCAGTGCCGCGGTGAGGCCGAGTGCGGCAGCGCGGACCGGGCCGAGCACCCGGGTACGCCAGGCACCGAGGGCAAGGACCAACCACCCGGCGAGGATGGCGACGTTCAGCGTGGCGAAGACGTGAAGGGCGCCGTAGCCGGCGGAGACCGCTTCGGTGGCGGGCCCGACCCCCTCGGAACGCACCAGCTGAAAAGCCAGATGGTCCACCCCCGCGTGGAAGGTGCGGGCGAACAGCCCGAACATGACCAGCACCCCGCCCCACAGTCCCCAGCCGGCGCTGCGTACCCCGATCCGTGCGGCCACCACGGCCACGGCGGGCCAGAGCAGCAGGCTACCCGCGCCAAAGAGGCCGTATGCGGTGGCCATCAGGGTGGGGTGCCGCTCGTACGCGGTGAGTTGATCGGGGTAGAAGAAGTGGAAGCGGGCCCGCAATAACGCGCCGGTCAGCATCAGGAGTGGGCCGAGCACCATGGCAGTGCCGCCCACCCAACGTCCGGGGAAGCCGGTGGCCTCCAACCGTTCCACAGGCAGCGCGCCCCGCAGTCGGGCGCCGATCGTTGTCACCGGGGTGGACATGGATGTCGTCGGGTTCGTCATACCGATGACGATGCCCGCGTCTTCCCTGCGGGGCGTCGGACCAGGAGCTGAACCCCAGGGTCAGACCTGGGTATGACCCATCGGGCTGCCTGAACAAGCACTGCCTCCAGCCCGCTGCAGGAGCAATCGACGTCTTGGCGAAAGGTCCTACAGCAAGTGTGGTTGCGTCCAGGGAAGTGGTGTACGGGTTCGACCTGATCCAGGAGTTTGCGCCGGCTTCTGGCTGATGCCCGCATAGATGAACGACCACCGGCTGCTTGGCCGGGTGTCAGGGCACAGAACGTGGCGGCCTGGTCCAAGTGGAGTCCGCCATCCTGGGCGTGCCCGAGGCGCCCGTCGGGGCGAGTGCGGGCGGCGGCGTACAGGGCCAGGAGGCGAGTGCCGCCGCGGTGGCCCTTTTTCTCGCGGATCTTCCGGTCACCCACAGCTTTCTGCGCCCAGCCGGAGATCCTCGCGCGGGTGGTCTTGCCGAAGGGGAAACGGGCGGGGCTGCTCGGGCAGCAGGGTGGGGACGGTGACCGCGACGGGGTCTTCGGAGCGGGAAGTCATCGCTTCGGCGACGGCGCCGGGGGGTGCCCCTATGTCTTTGGTCAAGCTGGTCGGGTGTGGGTTCGGGACGTCTGGAACGATGTGTCCGTGCATGCTGATGATCAGGTTGGCGAGGGTGTCCCCGCGGAGCTCGCGGCATTCCTGCGGGGTGCGGTCGACGGCCGCCCGGTGAAGATCGCTCCTTCCATCTGCGAGGGGTGCGGCGGTCGTGTGTTCTTCGTGCTGGTCAACACGTCCGGAGCGGAACGCGAGTGTTCCGGCTGCGGCAGCCGTGCGTTCATCGCGGACAGTGAGGAGTACTGGAACGAGGAGTCCTGGGAGGACGACGAGCCCGGTGCGGCCGGCTGCCCGTGCGGCAGCGAGGAGTTCGAGGCCGCGGTCGCGTTCTCACTCGCCGACGACGGATCCGTCCGTTGGGTGACCCTTGGCCTGCAGTGCATCAAGGACGGATTCTCCGGCGTCTATGCCGACTGGAAGATCGACTACGGACCCACGGATCACCTCCTGACCATGGTCTAGATCTGCTGAGCGGCGGCCCGGACAGGCTGGGGTTCGTAGAAGGTTCCGTCGCGGAGCATCGCGAACAGGACGTCGGCCCGACGCCTGGCGAGGCAGAGCAGGGCCTGGGTGTGATGCTTGCCCTGCGCGGTCTTCCTGTCGTAGTAGGCCCGGGAGGCCGGGTCGCCCAGGGCGGCGAACGCGGAGAGGAAGAAGGCCCGTTTGAGCTGCTTGTTTCCTCTCCTGGAGGGCTGTTCGCCGCGGATCGATGAGCCCGAGCTCCGGGTCGCCGGGGCAAGTCCTGCGTAGGCGGCGAGGTGGCCGGAGGTCGGGAAGGCGCTGCCGTCACCGGCCTCGATCAGGATCCGGGCTCCGGTCCTGACACCGACTCCCGGCATCGACGTCAGGACCTTCGAAAGAGTGTTGGGCAGGCGCTTGTCGAACGCCTTCTTCCCGGCCGGTGTGACGGCGGTGGCATGGTGTTCGCCCTTGCCGGCGTCCAGGCCGAGGAAGACGTCGATGTCGCCGGTGTCGATCACGTGCAGGCCCCTCCATCACGCTTTCGTCCGGCCTGCCACGGCACCGAGCTGCCACATCCACGTTACGGAGAGCTCTTCGGGCCCGGGTGAAGCCGGTGCTCAAGCCCCTCATCAGCGGTCCGTCGATGCCTCCGGGACCGACCCCCGGCGTCGTGGAGGGTCATGTCAACCGGATCAAAATGCTCAAGCGCCAGATGTTCGGCCGTGCGGGATTCGCCTTGCTTCGCAAACGAGTCCTCCTGGCCACGTGAGCGTTTGTCAGTGTCTGCTGGAATGCTGGCTTCGTCCGCGAGAGCGATACCAGGAGCCGTGCATGGGAACGTGGGGAACAGGCCCATTCGACAGCGATCTCGCTGCCGACTTCGTCGATGAACTCGAGGGACTGACTCCTCAGAAGGTCATCGAAGTGCTCGAGCGAGCATTCCAGCGAGTCACTCCCGGAGGACGCGTGGATGGCGGCGACGGCACCGATGCGGTGGCCGCCGCGGCTCTCGTTGCCAGCACAATCCCGGGCAGCGGGATTGTGATCGCCCCTGATGACGGACCCAGAGAACCTCTGCCGCAGCTCCCGTTGGCTCTCCGCACGTCAGCCGTGCTCGCTCTGCAGTGCGTACTCCAAGACGGATCGGAACTGCTGACCGGCTGGGTGGACAGTGCCGACGCCGCTCAGTGGCGCCACGAAGTCCAACGGATCGCGGAGGCCCTGGGACCGATCGGTCACGAGCAGTAACCGCGCCACACGAAGTGGACCAGAGCCCGTTCTCGCGGACAGAGCCACCGTGCCAAAGACGTACGGGCTGGGGCCGATGCCCTGGCGTGGGAGTACGGAGACCTACCGCCCGCACCGCGCCAGTTGCAATGATGCGGGTACCACAAGTGTGCTGGACAGTCCGTGATGCGGATCTACCCGAATCCGCGCCGACGCCTGGCCTGACGGTCAGACGGCGCGCAGTCGAGGGGGGTCAGGCTGCTCCGGCTCGGCCTCCGCAACAACCGTGAGGGGAACGGGGGCCTCGGTGTCGGTGGTCTCCTCCGCCCGGCGGCGCAGCTTCGACCTAAGGCTGATCAGCCCGCTCTTGACTTGCGGCGCGGCCTTCACCGCAACGGCCCCCAGCGCGACGCCCGTGCCGAGGATCACCAGAGCCGCCTTGGTTCCGTCGAACAGCACGGCGTGCGTGTTGAGCGTGTTGTCGTCATTCCGCGCCAGCGGGCTCTTTCCGCCCGGAGTGCTCGACTGCGAGAGGTGTGTGTCGGAAGGATGCTCTACCAGCATCAGTTCCCTGATCGAGTCACCCCAGTTGAACTCCATGACGCAACTGTAGAGGCGGCCTGGCGCGCCGCGGCCCGGAACGGCATGGTCTCCACTTTGGTCAACGGACGAGGCCCCGAAGACCCTTTGTCGGGGACTCCGGGGCGGGAGAGGATGCGTCCATGATCGACACGAATGAGAAACCCGAGAAACAGGCCGCGATCGCCGCGGCGAAGGACGGTGAACTCCGCCTGCATGACCCCGCCGTCCGGGCCTCCGCCGTCGGCGTCCGGCTGTTCGACCCCGAGTTCGTCGAGATCGGCGCCTCCGGGCGGCGCTGGACGTACGAGGAGATGGTCGCGGCCCTGCCCACCCTGCACGGCGGAGTGGACAGCCCGCACATCGAGGCCTCCGGGATGCGCGGGGTGCTCCTCACCGCGGACCTCGTGCACCTGACATACAAGAGCGTCATCGCCGGACGCCGGGCGCGCCGCAGCTCCCTGTGGCGCAAGGGCCAGGGCGACACCGGATGGCGGCTCTACTACCACCAGGGCACTCCCGTCCCCGAGGGCTGAACACACCTTCAGTCAGGGCCTTCGGGCCTCCCCAGGGGATGGCCTGCCGACCGCCATAGGCGGCGACACGCGCGTGTCATGTGTGTTTCGTTCTGCTGCGTCGATAGGAAGTCACGCAACCCGATTGGAGGGACCGCGTCAGCGGCAGAGCTTGTCCAGGTCCTCCGAGAAGGACGGGAACTCGGCCTGTGCCTCGGTGATGATGTCCCGGGCGGGTCGGCGCGCCGTGGTGGCGTGGCGCTCGGCGAGTTCGGTCAGTGCCGGGTTCGGTCGCGCTTCGCGCTGCTCGTACTCGACGACCTCCATCGGGCCGAGGCCGTCGGCCAGCAGCCACAGGAAGTCGGACAGGTTTCCGGCCACGACGCCGCGTCCGCCCTCCGAGCCCAGGAACACCACGGGCTGTTCGGCGAGGGGCCGGCCCGGGCGCACACGCCACAGGGCGACGAGGCCGCCGGTGCCGTCCTGTCCGAAGACCCGGTAGGCGTCGTTGTCCAGTTCGTGGTTGCCGGTCCAGTTGCGGATCCAGTCGGTGGTCTCCTCAGCGGAGTCGAAGGCGTCGTAGGGCTCGAAGTCCACGCCCTCGCCGTCGTCGTAGTCAAACTCCACCTGGGCGACGGCGGCCAGGGCGGGCGGGAAGCGGCGGTCGTCGCCGGTCGTCTCGATCATGCCCGCAGGCTAGCCGCCGCCACTGACAACGGCCCTGGCCGACGGAGATGTCCACTGATCCCCAAGGCCGAACGCGCTTGCTCCCGGACCGGCAGGCAGGCCGACCTGTCGTCCGCATCATGCGCCGCGTGAAGGCCATCTGGAACATGTGTGTCCGGGTTGTGACCCTGATCGTGTGATGGTCCGGCCGCTGGTCACCGCCGGGTACTCACCACACCAGTGAGGACCCTCTACTTGTCGAGCGGCTCGGCGAGGTGCGCCTGCGCGACCACGTCGATCCGTCGGGCGAGGTCGAAGTCCGCTTCCGTCAGCTTGTGGCCGACGTCGTGCGTGGTGATCCCGAACCGCAGCTTCCCCACCGCAGATCGATGTCCGCGTGATGGCCGATCAGCCGCTCGACGTCCGCGACGTGCACGATCATCGCCACGCCACCGTGATACCGGATCCCGTACGAGCGGGTGATCTCATCCCCCTCGCGCCGCCACCCCGGCACCGTCGCCAGGGCGGCCGTGATCTCGTCCTCGGTCAGCGGCACCGGTGCCTCTGCCACGTCAGCTCCCCTCGGTCACAGGCGCCAGAACCTCCGCCAGGTCCCGGCCGACCGGGGCATCCTGCCACGGCCGCATCGCCCGCTGAAGGGTGACCAACTCCCGCGCCATCCGGGCCGACCGGGTCTCGACGGCGATGTCCGCCACCGCACGGGCGATCTCCAACGCCCGGTCCGGCTCGCCCACGCCGGCCGCCGCGGTGGCGTGCCGGGCGAGGTACACGCCGCGGTCACGGCGCGCCGTCTCGGGGACGACGTCGAGGACTTGGCCCCACAGAGAGACGGCCTCTACGCCGAGGCCGAGACGCCCGTGGCAGGTGGCGCTGCGCCGGGCCGCTCGAGGTACGGCGTGAGGGCGCACCCGCGTGGGAGGTGCCGCTGGAGACGCTCACGTGCAGCTGCTCGTGCCACCGTAAGAGCCCCCGGGCCAGTCGCAGGCACCCCCGTTAGGGCGGCCGGTCCGGGCCCCGTCCGGGTCTTGCGGATCTCGAACATCGCACCCTTGCGCTGGGGTGTTGCGACGATCGCTAGAACTCAAGCGTTCCCCTGGGGCCAATGGACTCGTTCGAAGCCACGGGACCGGGAATCGGGCAAAGCACGAACCACGATTGGACCAAGAGCGCTGACGTCCCTTATCTGCCGGGAGCCCGCCTGCCCGGAACCGCGACACCGCCGGACGCCGCGGCGTCGAGGAGGCAGCGGAAGGTGGGGCACTCCATGTGGCTCGGCGCGGGGCACGCGGCGGCATGGCGCAGGGAGTCGCGCAGTACGCCCAGTTCACGGATCCTGTGGTCCAGTTCCTCCACCTTGGCCGCCAGCATCTGCCGGTCGATACGCGGCTGCCCGTCCGGCGCGAACATGAGCGCGATCTCGTCGAGCGAGAACCCGGCCGTCCGCCCCAGCGCGATCAGCGCCAGCCGCTCCAGTACGCCCGCGTCGTACTGGCGGCGCAGGCCCCGTCGGCCCGTCGAGGAGATCAGACCTTTCTCCTCGTAATAGCGCAGGGTCGATGCTGGGACCCCGGCGCGGTGCGACACATCGGCGATGTCCACTTCTGCCATTCTGCTTGACCTCAAGTCGACTTGAAGTAGAACGCTGTCATCCCGGCACGACGAAGGCAACCAGAAGGAGAGAAAGTCATGGACTCTGCGCGCAGTGCCGACGACGAGCAGACAGCCCGCTGGAAAGGGCCCGCCGGTCAGGCGTGGGGCGAGCTGAAGGGAGTACTGGACGAGATGTTCAGGCCCATCGAGGAGCTTCTCGTCGATGCCGTCGCCGCCGAACAGGCTCGGCATGTGCTCGATGTCGGCTGCGGTACGGGCGGCCTCACGCTGGCCGTGGCGCGACGGCTGGGTCCGGGGGGCCGCTGTGTCGGCGTCGACATCTCCGAACCGATGATCAGCACGGCCCGGGAGGACGCCGAACAGGAGGACGTACCGGCGTCGTTCGTCTGCGCCGACGCACAGGACCACGCCTTTGAACCCGGCGCCTTCGACGCCGTCATCTCGCGGTTCGGTGTCATGTTCTTCCTCGATCCCGTCCGGGCCTTCGCCAACCTCCGGCGCGCTGTCAGGGACGAGGGCGCGCTGCAGTGCGTCGTCTGGCGTGATCCGGCCGAGAACCCGTTCATGACGACGGCCCAGCGCGCCGCGTCACCGCTGCTCCCGGACCTGCCCGTCCGCCGGCCGGACGAGCCGGGACAGTTCGCCTTCGCGGACGCGGACAACGTCCGGCGCATCCTGGCGGAGAGCGGCTGGGCCGGGATCGACATCCGGCCGGTCGACGTGGTCTGCACCCTGCCCGAGCAGGAGCTGGTTCGTTACTTCACCCGGCTCGGTCCGGTGGGCATGTACCTGCCCGAGGTGGACGAGCAGACCTGCGGACGGGTCGTCGAGACGGTCCGTGCCGCCTTCGAGCCCTTCGTGCACGGCACGGAAGTCCGCTTCACCGCGGCCTGTTGGACGGTCGGCGCCCTAGCCTCGTCAGCGGAATTTTGCTGAGGCCCGGCCCTCTTGCGTGAGCGCGGGCGCCCGGCGCATGGTGAGATCACGATGACGCTGAAGAAAGCCCTGGTGGTCCGCGGCGGTTGGGAAGGGCACCAGCCGGTCGAGGCGACGGAACTGTTCCTGCCCTTCCTGCGGAGCAACGGATACGCCGTCCGGGTTGAGGATTCGACCGACGTCTACGCCGACACCGCCGAGATGGCCGGCACCGACCTGATCGTGCAGTGCGTCACGATGTCGGAGATCACGGGCGAGCAGCTCACGGGGCTGACCTCCGCGGTCGTGGCCGGCACCGGGTTCACCGGCTGGCACGGCGGCATCGCCGACTCGTTCCGCGCCTCCTCCGACTATCTCCACCTGGTGGGTGGGCAGTTCGCCACGCACCCGGGCAGGAAACCGTGCGAGCGCCGGGGCGGGCCGGAGGACAACTTCCTGCCGCATACCATCGCCGTCACCGAAGCCGGCCGCGAGCACCCCGTCACCGCGGGCATCGGGGACTTCGAGCTGCACACCGAGCAGTACTGGGTGCTCCACGACGACCTCATCGACGTCCTGGCCACCACCACGCATCCCACCCGGCCGTGGGAGCCCTGGCACCGGCCGGTCACCTCACCGGCGGTCTGGACCCGTCGGTGGGGGGCCGGGCGGATCGTGGTGACGACGCCGGGGCACAGCCTCGACGTGCTGGAGAACCCCAACGTCCGCACCATCATCGAGAGGGGCATGCTGTGGGCGACGCGCACCGCGTCGGCGTCGTAGGGCTCGGAGTCATCTCCCGCGCGTACCTGGACACGCTGGCCGGTCATCCCGCCGTGCGCGTGACCGCGGTCGCCGACCTTGACGCCTCCCGGTCGGCAGCGGTCGCCGCCGGACTGCCCGGCGTCCGGGCGCTGACCGTCGAGGAGCTGCTGAGCAGCCCGAACGTGGACACGGTACTGAACCTCACCACCCCCGGGGCGCACGCCGAAATCGCCCTCGGGGCCATCGGCCACGGCAAGAACGTCTACGGGGAGAAGCCGCTCGCCGCCACGCTCGCCGACGCCCACACCGTCATGGCGGCCGCCGCGCGGGCGGGAGTCGGAGTGGGGTGCGCGCCGGACACCGTGCTGGGCACCGGAGTGCAGACGGCGCGGGCGGCCCTGGCCGCCGGGAGCATCGGACGCCCGCTGTTCGCCTCGGCCGTGATGGTCACCCCGGGCCACGAACGCTGGCACCCGCACCCCGACTTCTACTACACCGAGGGCGGCGGCCCCCTGCTGGACATGGGGCCGTACTACCTCGCCTCCCTTGTCCATCTGCTGGGCCCGGTGCGGGCCGTGACGGGGGCGTCCAGCCGGCTGCGCGCCGAGCGGGTCATCGGTTCGGGCCCGCGCAGGGGAGAGCGGATACCGGTGGAGGTGGACAGTCATGTCTCCGGTGTGCTGGAGCACGTGGCCGGAACGCTGACGACGATCACGACGAGCTTCGACGGGGTGGCCACCACGGCGTCCCCGATCGAGGTCCACGGCGAGGTGGGAACCCTCGCCGTCCCGGATCCGAACCGCTTCGACGGCGACGTACGGCTCTTCGGACTCGGCGACACGCAGTGGCGCACGCTCCCTCCGTCCGCGGGCTACGTCGACGGCGCACGGGGAGTGGGGCTGCTCGACTTCATCGCCGCCGACGGGCAGCGGGCATCGCGCGCGAACGGCGAACTCGCCCTGCACGTAATGGAGACGATGACCGCGCTGCTGCGTTCGTCGGCCGAGGGACGGCGCATCGAGCTGACGACGTCGGCGCAGCCGCCCGCCCCCGTACCGCTGACGGCCGCCGAGGACTGGGGTGGCAGGTCAGAGGCCACTCGATGCGCATGATTCGGAAGACGCCGTTCCTGAGCAGAACGAGCACTTGCGGGAGCTGGTCGACCACCTCGACGGCTTGGCGGCCGCGGTCACCGATGCCCACGGATCGCAGCGGATGACGCAGTACCTCGACGGCATCCAGGGGGCCGTCAACGGCTGGGGCGGTGCGCTGCCGGTCGACCCCGGCCACCCGGAGCGCCGTCAGACGGCGGACACCCGGTCTCCGCACAGCCCGCGTTCGGTGATGGCCACGCTTGTCAGAGCCTCGCCGAGCATGGACTTCACCGGGTACCGGCGTAACGCCGTCACCATCGCCATGGATCCATCATGGGCGCTGTGGGCGTGGTGAGGCCCGCCGGAGTGCGGGCAGCCGCAGACCCTCGCGTGGAGAGCCGGGAGGCGCGGCGGGTTCTGCCGTCGGCGACGGCAGGACCCGGCAGAGGGGACACCTCACCCGGAGGTGGCTCGGTACCCGCCCTCACACCATGCACCCAAATCAGCCACAGCAACAGACCGTGGCTGGAAAACGCCAACATCCGTGTGCGGGAGGGCCGGAGCGGGCCCCGGCGGCCGGCTCCTGGCAGCGACAGCCCGCCGCGCGATGTGCCGTCGTGCCAGCCAGTCGCGTGCCCCGCGAGCCGGGCGAGCATGGCGGGCGACGATGTCTTTGCGCCGCCGCCCCTCGCCAGGAAGCACAGCAGCGGGTGGAACCCGAAGCCGCCCTTATAGGGTGGAGCGGCCTGCTCTTTCTCGGAATGGCAGGTGACCAGCGTGGCGTCGAGGTCCAGGACCAGACCGGGCAGCATGCGTCCCGCGGCCCGAACCGCGGGTATGCCCTCACCGTGCTCGGCGGCCTGCAGCCAGGCGACTTCCCGGGCCCGGGCACGGGCGGAAGCCAGCGAGGCGAGGGCACTGTCGTCAACATAGGCGAGCAGCCGCCAGGCCGTCGGTGTCGAGGCGGCAGGGCCCAAGACTGCTGGCTGGTCCCGCAGTACGGCCAGATCCGCGATGGCCTCACCACCGTCGGCGAGCATCACCGCAAGGTCGGTGGCGATCCGGCCCGGATCATGTCCGGTCCCGCGCGGCCGAAGCGGCCTGAGGACGGCGGAGTACGCGGCGCTCAGACCGGTGGCATCAGCGAGATCCGCCAGCAGCCGCGCCCCGGCATGCCCGATCACCCCCGAACCATCGGCACTGACATGGACCTTGGGACGCAACCCGATACCCTGCACGTAGAAAGTGCCCTCCGCCTGGACCGACAGAACCCCTCAGCAAGGTTCATCGTTCCCAGGTCAGGAAGGCACTTTCGTGTTTCTGCCTCAGCTGCCGCCGTACTCGGGCGAAACGGCGAGGCTAGCGGTGAGTACCCATCACTTCGGGGTCTGGCCGCAGCAGGCGACGGTCTCGGTCTGGTCGGCGCCGGCGAGCGGCACTACGGCGAGCACAGCCGCCAGTGCCACGAACAAACCGAGTACGGCTCTACGCATCACATCTCCTTGTCGAAGGGGAACGTGTCCAGTACTTCCGCTGGCGATGGCCGTGCCCGTCACATCGTCGGGCCGGTCGCGCCAGCGGTGAGTACCCATTACTTCGGGGCATGGCCGCAGCAGGCGACGGTCTCGCTCTGGTCGGCGCCGGCGAGCGGCACCACCGCAAGCACCGCCGCCAGTGCCACGAACAAACCGAGTACGGCTCTACGCACTCTCTCCTCCTGATCGCCGGAATCCGGTGCCGCTTCAAGCGGTCACTGATTCAGATGCACGAAACAGAGGCCTGGTTGTACGGGAGTTGTGACTCCTGCGGAAGCGCACCAACGTCCGGCAGGCCCCAAGCGGGAACTCCAGCGCCGCATCGGTCTTGCCGCCCCCACGGCCGGGCCGCAGATGTCCCAAGCGCAGGAAGAAAATCACCTACTGAGGCGTGCGGCATGTACTGGATCCAGCATCGTCGCCCGAACGCCTCCCGGATCTCCTCCACGGAGCCAGGGTCCCGGACGTCGCGCCAGGCCCGCGGATCCATCCGCGGGCCTCCACCAGCGCCATCACCTCCTTCCGGGCCCGGTCGTCCGGCAGCTGCGCCATGACCTCCACCGAGGGTTCCTCCACCACCACGCCCGTACCGCATTCCGCACACCCCCGTGTGATCGACTCGGGCAGCAGCGTACGAAGGAACCGCCGATCGCGTTCGGGCCTGTGGATAAAGGAGTTCCTCGCGGCTGCGGGCTGCACTCGCGAGGCCACCTTCGGTGTCATCGGTATCGGCACCCGATCGCCTGCGTTTGCCTTGCCCATGGTGAACCACCTCCCTGTCCATGGTCCTCACGGTGGAGGCCGGCCAGGCATCCGACGTGGTCATCACCATGGGGTGCGGCGGCACCTGCCCCGTCTTCCCCGGCAAGCGGTACCTCGACTGGCAGCCTGACGACCCGGCCGGTCACGGTGTCGATGCCGTACGCCCCATCCGTGACGCGATCGAGGCACGAGTGCGGAGCCTGCTCGATGAGATGGGTGCCCCCGGCCACAGCCTGACCGCTGCACGCGATCATGCGTCGGCACTGAAGGCGGTCTGGCCTTTTGCGCCATGCAGGAAATCGGCATACAACCCCCACTGCATTGAGGGGAGTTGGGTACCACGATTCTGCAACGGTCTGATCGAGTCCTGTACGTCTGGTGCGCCGCGACTCTGTAACGGGTGCCGTCCGGCGGGGATTCGCCCTGGGGGCGTCAGACAGGCGGTCATGCGCGCTGGGCCAAGGGACGTTTCCGCTGCCTGCGCAGCCGATATGACCAGCCGGCTGTGCCGGTATTCCGACTTTCAACTCCCCGTCTGTGTGCGGGGATACCTAGGCGCTGAGCATCCTGCTCGCTGAGATGCGGATTGCCGCGGTGGGGCGCATGCTGATGGTATAGCCGGTTATATCCGCGCTCTGGATTCGTCCACCAGATTGCTGCAGCGGTTGACCGCGCTGTTCATCTGTCCCGCCGCTCGTGCGGAGTGAACTGACAACTCGCCTGGTGCGTGCGGGAGTTCACGCGTCCATGGGCTCGGTCGGGGACTCGTACGATAACGCTCTCGCGGAGCATGTGTGGATGCTGATCAAGACGGAGTGCATCCGCGACCGCGCCTTCGCGACCAGGGCCGAGGCGAACCTCGCGCTCTTCGAGTACATCGACGGCTTCTATGACTCCCGGCGCATCCAGAAACGGCTCGGCTACCTCAGCCCGGTCGAGTTCGAGGAGAAGCACTACGCCGACCAGGCAACGACCGAACGAACGAACCTGAAACCCCGTCAACCCGCCCTGAACAGCTGATCAGCACCTCCCGCACACCGGGGGAAGCTCAGTCACGGCGCCGAGAACGGCAGTGGCCGCATAGCCACCCACGGCGACCTTGCGGCGCCGGGACGAATCATCCGCCAGGACGCCGCCACCGAACCTGGCCGCGCAGGCCAGGGCGTCGGAGACCCCTTCGATCACGCCCAAAGCCGCCGCCGGAGCGCCGAGGGATGTAAGCAAAGAGGGCAGCAGTGCGGGAGGACTTTCATGGCCGACATCAGCAAGGAAGCTGGCGGAGCCGATGCCCTTGACGCCCGGAGTGAGCCATCCATCCTGGTCGCGGGCGGCGTTGGGAGGCGGCACGTTCTCGCTGCCGATGTGGGGCCGTAGTAACGGGCGCCCATCCTGTACAGGCCCGTCGGGTCCGGGTGGGCGCCGCTGTAGCGGAACGGCTGAGGCACCGCCTCTGTCGGCGTCGCTCGCGGCAGGCCGGCCGGGCCGCAGGCCTAGCTGTGGGTGCGCTTGGTGACGCCTACCTACCGGCCCGGCGTGCCCGGCAGCCCCGGCGCGTCCTCCGGCACGGGATCGGCGTTGAAGGAGTGGTGGTAGCTCTCCGGCGGCGCGAGGTAGGTGACGGGCAGCCCGCCGGTGTCGATGACGATCTGGTCCACGGCGATCGCGGGATCGACCATGAAGAGCCGCAGGACGTGTTCGCCGGGTTCGGTGACTGTCACGGTGGTGGTCAGTTTCTCGATGCCGTCCTCGACGTTGCGGGCCCACGCGTCGCCGCGGTTGCCCGTGGCGACGGCCTGTCCCGCCAGGACGGCGACCGGCTGGTCGTCGAGGGCCAGGGCGACCCGGCGACGGCCGCGTTCGTCGAGGGAGGGGAGCCTGAAGACGGTGACCCGGAAGTCCCCGGTGCCGGCGAAACGGACTCGGTAGCTCAACTCCGGTGCCCGAGTGGTGAACTCCTCGGTGATCGGGGCTGCCGTCGAAGGCGCCGCCTCCATGGCGGCCGTACGGCGGCCGAGCCCGCGTACCGTCCGCCAACGGGCCCCGCCGCGCGCCACCCGGTGGTCGTGGTGCGCGGCGTCTATCGAGACATACCCGTGGGCCTCGACGAAGCCGCGCGCCCGCCGGCGCGCCCGCCTCCCGTCGTTGAGCACCCGTAGGGGTACGTCGAACCTGTTGCCTGCACCGGTGACGGTCACCGTGGCTTCGTGTGCGCCCTCGGGCACCCGCTCCCAGTCGATCTCCACCGACACCCGGGTCTGTTCGGTCATCGTGCCGCCGGAGGTGCTCAGCCGTACCCAGGGGTGGCTCGCCTCCGCGGCCCAGTCCAGGGGGAGGAAGCCGGTGTTGAACACGTCGACGAAGCGCCGGTCACGGGTGTAGGAGGAGAAGGACAGCGGCCGCCCGGTGCCGGTCTCGTTGCCCTCGGCCGCCACGCCCAGACCCGAGGTCTCCTTCCGGGCGACCCTGGTGACGCTCGGACGGCCCGGCGCCTTGGGGATCTGCGAGGGGTAGGGGTTGACGATCCCGTTCCACTTTCCGCCGGCCACCTCGGTGTTGTAGCGCCTGGTGATCGCCGCCTCCTCGGCGTGGGCGGCGTCGGACAGGTCCGCGAAACGGTTCGTGCCGGCCCCGCGCCCCTGACGGACCGCGAGTGCGTTGCGCTCCGCCCAGTAGAACTTCAGGTTCATCAAGTAGGCGCCGTGGACCGGGTATTCGACCAGTTCGTAGAAGGCGTCACGGTAGGCCTCCGGCAGCTTGGCGCCGAGCGCGCGGACCCGCTGCAGGAGGCGGTCGTACGCGGACATCCGGCGGCCCGCCTCGTCGCCGTGGTGGACCACGGAGAGCAGACCGCGGGCGACGAACTCCGGCCGCAGCTCCGCCGCGAGGCGGTAGTACTCGGTGCGGATCGCGGCGATCTCCGCGCCGTGGCGGTGCCCGAACTGCCGCCCGGCCCATTCGACGAGGAAGCCCTCCACCTCGTCGGCGTTCCACCGGTCCACGTCCCAGGCCATGTCCATGGAGAAGGACAGCCCGGTCTCGATCGACTTGATGTCTCCCACGTTGAAGATCCACATACGGTCGGCGCCGTGCTCGTGCACCCGACGCAACTCCTGCCAGATTTTGGCGAGTTGGGTGGTGTCCAGCCACAGATAGCTCTTGGGGCGGCCCCAGTAGGAGAGGTGGTAGTAGATGCCGTTGCCGCCCGGTCGCCGCCGCTCGGCCTCGTCGGGCAGTTGGCGCATGTTGCCGTGGTTGTCGTCCGGCCAGATCAGCGTGACGTCGTCGGGCACCTGGACACCCGCGTTGTACAGGTCCAGGACCTCCTTGTACGGGATGAAGATCTGCGGTTCGGCCGCGGTGCCCACCTCCTCGGCCAGAAGGCGGCGCTGGTCCGCGATGATGTCGTTCATCACCACGACCTTCTCCGCGAGGGTGGTGGCGTGCTTCGTCTCCAGCGCGCTGTCGTGCAGACCGCGCATCCCCAGGGTCCAGCTGCTCTCGTAGCCGGCGTTCTGCCGCGCCCTCGCCCGCCAGTAGTCCGAGATGACAGCGGGGTTCACCGTGTAGTCGTACACCGGCAGGCTGCCGTCGGCGGCCGGGTGATCCTTGGCCCAGGGGTCCCATTCGTGGACGCCGTTGCGCAGCATGGCCTCGGGGTGGCTGGATCCGACGACGATGCCGTAGTGGTCGGCCAGTTCGGGGTTCGCGCGGTGTTTGTTGAAGAAGTCGGAGTACGGATGCATGGCGGGCCACAGGTAGTTGGCCTTGAGGCGGAGCAGCAGCTCGAAGACGCGTCGGTAGGTTTCGGGGCCGATGTGCTTGTCCGGTTCCTGCATCCGGTGGGACCAGGTGGTGAGGTTCTGCTCGTCGTTGATGAAGATGCCCCGGTAGCGGACGGACGGCTCGTACCGCTTCTGCGTGCCCGACGGGACCGTCACCGTGTCGCGGCGTTCGACCGGAACGTCGGCCCACCAGTGCCACGGCGACACCCCGATGCGCTCCGAGGTGTCGTAGACGCCGTAGACGGTGCCGCGCCGGTCGCTGCCGGCGATCACCAGGGCGCGTTCCACGCCGGGCAGCGGGCGGTCCACGACCTGGGTCACGGACGCCTCCCAACGGCCCTTCACCCGGGAGACGTCCAGCCGCCGGTCCGCGATGAGCCGGTCGATGGCCGGGCTCGCGCCGATGGTGCCCACCAGGACAAGGAGTGAGGCCTCCTGGGGCAGGGCGCGCAGCAGCCGCGGACGCACCCCGCCGACCCGCTCCATGTCCGCCTGGAGATCCCCGGCCGCGCGGGACACGGCGGGATCGGCGGCCGGGTCGACGAACAGGTCGACGACCACGCCGTCCCGCAGCAGAGGGAAGCCGGCGGCATCGTCCGACGAGACGGCCCGGGCCGGCGAGGGCAGCACCCCGGGTAGCAGCGGGGCCACACCGACTGCCGTCATTCCCCGGAGGAACGACTTACGGGTCCACGCGGTCGACGGGCTCTGTGGTTCGTCGTGCGGCACGGGGCGCTGCCTTTCCGCGTCAGCCCTGCCCGACGCCACGTCCGGGCCGTCGCGCAGGGCTGACGCATGACTCGCTGGCGGGAGGCGGGGAGCGGTGCTGTCGGCGCGGGGAGTGGGGCACGGCCCGGGTCACAGGTTGGCATGACCAGGCCAGAAAGCGCTTGCTGCGTACCCTAGGTCAGGCAAGCGGACGCGTCCAGACGCGGGGGAGCCTTCTCGCACGGCCGCCGTGGTACGCCGTCACGGGAGACGAGCATGCGGACCCTCTGTTCGCCGATCTCGGGCTTGCCGCACGGCACTTGCCCGAACTCGCGTGGCCGGCACGCGGGCCGGCGAGGCGATGCGGCTGCAGCGCCGGCCACGGGAAACCGTGATCGTCGCGCGCGGCCTCGATCCCGCCCGGCGCACCACGGGGCGCCTCGACTGCGAACCCGGTGTCACCGATCGCGTGGGCGCGGGAAAGGGAGGAATGGAGTGAGGGCGGCTGAGCGCACCGCCGTCCGGTGGGCACACGGCTGATCATCACAGCTGGAGGCTTGTGGGGGTGACGCTCGCGCTTGCCCTCGGAGCGTTTGCGGTCGTAGAACCGGCGGGAGTCCTCGCAGTGTCGGATGCTGAACAACGCAGTGATGTAGAAGACTCGTTGGAGTCGGCGGTTGTAGCGTCGTGGGCGGCGGAGGTCGCCGCTGATCTTGCCGGAGTCGCGGGGAACGGGCCGGTTCGGGCGGCTGTGGGAGTTGGCCGAGAGCCTGGACGCGCTGCCGCGGCCAGGCGCTTCTTTCGTCGCCTTCTCAAGAAGACGGGTGCGGTGCCCCGCCACGACGTCTCCTTCAACGATCATCGGCGAACAGAAGGCGGACAGGAACCGCTGGGCTGCGGTGGGCGTGATCCTCGGTGCCGAGTTCCTTGCCGCTGGAGAATGCCGCGCCTGCCCCGCAGCAGGCTGCGAAGTCCGACAGTGCCGTTGTCACGTTGTTGGGTGTGGGGTTGTCTGACGGTGTGCCGGGGCGGTGGTGGAGTCGGGTTCCGGCTGTGTACTTACGGCGCGGTGGGCAGGCCGGCAACTCCGGTGATCTGCTCCCAGATCGCGAAGCGGATGGTCATCTCGGTGCGGTAGTCGGATGCGGGGATCAGATGACGTCGGGGTCGGAAGTGGGGTGAGATGCCGCTGAACGCGGACAAGAACCGCTGGGCTGCGCCGGTGCCGCGGAAGCCTTTCATCGCCCGTTCGCGCTGCCGTGTTGGCTGGTGGCTGTTCTCCGCCCGGTTGTTCAGGCCCTTGTGGGAGCGGTGCTCGACGGAGGGCATGACCTCGCGGTGGGCCGCGCCGTAGGAGCGGAGCCTGTCGGTGACGATCACCCGCGGCACCGTGCGGGTCTTCTTCATCAGCCTGCGCAAGAAGCGCCTGGCCGCAGCCTTGTCCCGGCGGCTCTGTACCACGATGTCCAGGACGTTGCCGTCCTGGTCGACCGCCCGACACAGATACTTCTGTTCCCCATTGATCTTGATGAAGACCTCGTCCAAGTGCCACTTGTCACCAGGCCGGGGCCGGCAGCGGCGCAGCGAATCGGCGTACCGCTGCCCGAACTTGGCGCACCAGCGGCGCACCGTTTCGTAGGAGAGGACGATCCCGCCCTCGAGCATCAGCTCCTCGACCTCTCGGAACGACAGCGGGAAGCGGTGATACAGCCACACGCAGTGGGAGATGACCGCGACCGGGTACCGGTACCCCTTGTACGACGGCGACACGGCCCCCACGGACAGCCCCCTCCAGCACGATCAACCAGAAGATCATCCCACCTGCTCAGCCAACGTGACAGCGCCCCAGAAGGCCTTGCTGGAGGAGCCGTACCTGGCTACGGCCGCGACGGCCTGCGTGATCACGCGGGTGGGCAGCACTCCCGATAATGCGTTTACGGACGCGGCGGCCATCCTGTGGCCGACCCGGTGCAAGAGGCGGCGCTCGGTGCAGAACCGAACCGGCAGAGGGCCGGCACCCGATACCAGGTCCCGGCCCTGCGGATGAGCGGCTCAGCTCTCGCAGTCGAACTCCTGGTCGCCCACGTCCCCCGGGCAGATGTCCGTGCCAGTGTCGCCGTTGGAGGAGTCGTTGCCTCCCACACCGTCGATGGCGCCCAGCCGGTCGTTTCCGGCGTTGCCGTCCATGATGTCCCGGCCAGCCCCACCGACGATCTCGTCGTCGCCCGCACCGCCGATCAGGATGTCGTTGCCGTCGCCCCCGACCAGGACAGCGCGTTGCGTGCTGTCGATCGTCTGGAGAGTGTCGCCGCCCGCGTCGCCGTTGAGCGTGGCCCGCAGGCTCGCCCGCAGGATGACCGTGTCATTGCGGTCGCCCGCGCTGAGGAGGATCGTCCGTGTGCCCGCCGGGCAGGACACCGAGTTGGCGCTGAGCTGGGTACAACCCGCCCCCGCGGTGACGGTGTCACCGTTGTCGATGACGGTGATGTTGCTGCCGGACGGGTTGATGATGATCTGGTTCGCCTTGTCGGCCGCGGCGTTGATATTGATGAAGGCCGAGTTCGCGGTCACACCGGTGGCGGCGTGGGCCTGCCCGGCCGACAAAGCCAGCGCCGCGCCCATCGCGCCTGCCATCACCACGGCCTGTAAACCCTTGCGCATCGAGGTTCCCACTGTTCCTCCAGTCAGTACGGTGCCTGCGATCAAGCATCGACGGGGAAGGAGGGCCGCACATGGGGAGAGAACCCCCAGATAGTGTTCGAGACGGATGGGACGAGCCCGTCGGGCCCGGCGCCCTGGGGTCCCGAGAAACGGGGCAACCGTATGCCATTCCCCACCTGCGCAGCACGGACAGTGAGCGGCACCGTACTACCCGGCACCGGCGTACGGGGGCGGGCTGTGAATTGCACCGCGGGCACCGACCCCCCTTGTGTTGTGATCATGCGAGGAAGAATGTGCAAGGCACGCCGATCGGGTCCACGCCTGCTCACCGGCCCGCACCCTTGCCGTCGGCGGCAGACGGAGCAAAGGATCAGGGCATGGAGGACCAGCTCGGCGCGCTCGGCCTGGCCCTGAACGCCGTAGTGCTCTTCAACAGCCTTTACATCGACGCCGCCGTCAAGCAGCTCGCGGCCGACGGCTTCCCCGTCACCGACGACCTCCTCGCCCGGCTCTCCCCACTCCAGTACGACCACATCGACTTCCTCGGCCGGTACGTCTTCACCCGCCCGCCGGCGCCGGGCCTGCGGCCACTGCGCGACCCGCACACGGATGACGGGACGGACGACGCCGAGGACGGATAGCCGCAGGCGTGTGCGATCAAAAGCGGTCCGGTCCCGCAGTCACCACCTACGTCTCCGGGCTGGAACGCTTAATGACGGGTGCTCAGGGGTCAGGAGCCGACCGGGCCGAGCTCTGCGGGTGTGGATTCACTCCTGCTCAGGGGCCGAAAGCTCTGAGGGTCGCGTCGACAAGTGAGTCGGCGTATGCGGCGTTCAGCGGACCGCTGCGGTGCAGCCACCGCTGGAAGAGAGGGGCGTAGAGCACTTCGAGGACCAGGTCGAGGTCGGCGTCGGCGTCGAGCTGGCCGACTTCCTGGGCGCTGCGCAACCGTGCTTTCTTCGCTTCTTCCAGCGGTTGGGCCAGCTTCTCGCGGTACTCGGCCGCCAGCGCGGCATCGCTGGCGATCTCGGTGTTGAGGGCCCGGATCAGCCTGTCGAAGGACGGATCGGCGAACTCCTCCGCCGTGGCACGCATAACGAACTTGAGGTCTGCCTCAAGGTCGCCTGTGTTCGGCAGCGCGACCGACTGCCCGTCCGTATCCTCACTCAAAGCCAGAATGGCGGCAAAGACGACCGCGCTCTTCGACGGCCACCGCCGATAGATTGTCTGCTTGCCGACGCCGGCACGGGCAGCGATGGCTTCGACAGTGACCTTCTCGTACGACTCCTCTGCGACCAGCGCGCGGGCCGCCGCGAGGATCGCCTGCCGGGACCGTTCCTTGCGCCGGGAGTGGTCCGGCCCCTTCTTGTTGGACATGCGTCCAGCCTACCTCCGCAATAAAACGAGACGATCCGTATTGTGGTGACTCATGTGATGCCCTAGACTCAAAACGAATCGAGACGAACCGTTTTCTTTACTGATAGTGAGGCGCCGTGACGAATCCAAGAGTCTGGCTCATCACCGGTGCATCCCGCGGCCTGGGCAGGGCTTTCGCCGCGGCCGCCTTGGCGTGCGGCGACCGGGTAGTGGCTGCCGCCCGCAACGTCGGGCCCCTGGAGGAACTGACCGAGAGGTATCCCGGCCACCTGGTCCCGCTTTCGTTGGACGTCGCCGACCGTCAGAGCGTGTTCGACGGGGTGGAGCGGGCGGCAGCTGCGTTCGGCAGACTGGACGTGGTCGTCAACAACGCAGGCGGAATGCTCTACGGCATGGTGGAGGAAGCCACGGAGGAACAGATCCGGGCGCATATGGATGTGAACTTCTTCGGCGCCGTGTGGGTGGCTCAGGCGGTCCTTCCTCACTTGCGCGCCCAAGGCGGGGGACGGCTCCTCCAGGTCACCTCGATGGGTAGCGGCGGCGGCATGGCCACCGTCGGCTTCTACGGCGCAGGCAAGGCCGCGCTGGACTCGGTCAGCGAGGCACTGGCGATGGAGGTCGAAGGGTTCGGCGTCAAGGTCACCATCGTGCAGATGGGCGGCTACAACACCGGCCTGTTCACCGCTGGCACCACGACCACCGAACCCCTGGCGCAGTATCAGTCCCTGCGCACCGAGATGGAGGCGATGTGGGGCGACTCCGTCGCCCCGGAGCCGGACACCGCTGCCCCGGTCATCATGAAGCTGGCCGCACTGCCGGACCCGCCCCGACGGCTGATAGTCGGCAGCCAGTCCTTTGATCACGTCTTGGAGATGGACCAGGCTCAAGCGGATCTGTACCGGTCCTGGGAGCACCTCAGCCGTATCGCCCCTGGCTGAACGGGTCCCGCACCACGACGTGTCCGTCCCCGTCCCGCTGCGCAGTCGCCGGGACGGGCGTGTTCCGAGAAGCACGCCGTACCGGCAGGAACCGCTGGAGTCGACCGCAGGGCAGGCTGCCCCGTCGGTCTGGGAGGTGCGTTCGGCCGCGGAGGATTCGAACGCCCACGTAAAACGCGTCTTGCTGGCCTGACCGGGCGTCACCAAGGCCTCGGCGCTCGGTCCACGCCGACCGACGGGACGTCGCCGAGTTCAACGACAGCCCGGCCCGGCGCCGGGGCGGTCAACGCCCCCTGCCCGCACCCGCCTGAGAGGCTTCCTCAACTGGGCCATGCAGGGCCGCCACTGCCCACGTTCCCTGGACGTCCCCGCGATGAAGATCTCCCGCCGGCCCGCGCTGAGCGAGGACGAACGTCTCGCCGCCCTTGGGTGCCTGCTGACTGATACGGAGATACCGATGCGGCTCCGCGCCGTCGGCGTCATCGTTCTTCTCTACGCGCAACCTCTGAGCCGCGTCGTCCGGCTAACCGCGGACGACGTCGTCCACGACGGCGACGCCGTGCTGCTACGACTCGGCGAGCCGGCGTCGCCCGTTCCCGCGCCGGTCACCGCCCTGCTGCTGGAGCACCTTGCTACCCGCTCAGCCAACGTGACAGCGCTCTTCCGCGGACTCCAACGTCAGGGCGTACAGACAGTCAACGATCACCGCATGCGTCACTCCTTGGCCAAATTCTCCCGGTGCCCGCTCTCCTCACCGACCGTTCGGCCAAAGCTGCGACTGATGTCCGTGCCCCATGTCAGGCTGTCGGCGTGATCATGCAGCCCCCTCACGACGCGGCCGACTTCGCCTTCAGCCCGACCGACGCCCTGGACATACCCGTCGTCGTACGCGACTTCAGCTCGCTGCGGCGGCCCTCCGAACCTCTGTGGAGGGGTGCCACACAGCCGTGGCCGGGGGTGGCCGACATGCCTTCGTACGGGACCTACCTGGCGACCACGACCTGGCGGCAGGTCCTCCTCGCGGCCAAGGGCGTCGGGCGCGACCTGACCCCGTGGCTGCGCCGCACCCCCTGGCTCGCCGTCAACGAGCTCATCTCCCGTATCGCCCCCCTCCAGGCCTACCTCCAGCTCAAGGACGTGCCCGCACCCGCGCCCGCGGCCGGCCGCAGGCTCTTCGTGAACGCCCTCTACCAGTACGGCAGTGAGCGCAGCGCCCACTCGGCCTTCGGCTACCACTTGGGCATGACGATGGCGCACTGGCTCTGCGCCGGGATGGCCGGCCTGGGAAGCACCTGGCATCTCGAAGCCCGAGGTCCGGGCGGCCTGCCCGGCTTCACCGACCCGGCTGCCAAGCTGCCCGACCTGTGGGGCAACCACCACGCCGCCGGCCTGCCCTGGCTGATCGAGGCGAAGGCAGCCCGTGCACTCGGCGCAGGCGTGCTGAAGAACGGGAGAATCCAGCTGGACGGTGGTAGCGCCCTCATGCCCGGCATGGCACACCGGCAGGTCCTCTGCGGCACGTCGCTGCCCGGCAATAAGCCCGGCCAGTGGGAGCAGGACCACCTGTTCCTGGCCCTGCATACGGCCCACCCCCACGGCGGGCCGCAGACCGGCGCCTCCCCGGCCGGCAGTCCGCAAGGCGACGCGGAGGATTACGTCGCCGATGACTCCGAGGCCCTGATGGCCGTCACCCGGCAGCAGCTCCTGACGTACCAGGCCTTGGCCTTCGGGGCCGTGGAGCAGTTGCGCGTCGTCCCGATGCGCCGCGACCGTACGGAGCGCGGGCGTCACCGCACCGGTTCCCTGACACTGCTGGAACACGACGAATCCACCACCGGCCTGCGCCGTCGGCTGCGCGCACAGCAGGTGGACACCAAGGGGAGCCTGGCGTCACACACGGACGCCACCGCGTTCATCGCCGCCCGCATCCCCGGCACCGGCATCCACCTTGGTCTCTCCCGCCGCCTCTACGCGGCGTGTGAGGCCCTGTACCTCCAGCAGACCGACATGCCCGACACCGTGGCCTTCGCCGACGGCCCCCGTCTGAACGACCCCGGCTTCGGTCAGGACCAGGACGACGACGAGGCCCGTGAGCAGTACGCGCGTCGGGCTCGCCAAGCCCACCACGAGCAGGAGCAGCGGTATCGGACGCGCGTTCGTGAGGCGGTGAGCACGGCCTTCCGGCTGGCTGAGGAACACCCGGAGGACAGCTGGCTCACGGGCCCACTTCTTCCCGTACGCGTGGACGACCCCGACAAGCCCCTGCTCCTCGAAGCCGCCACGGCAGAGAGTTACCTGGCCCTCGAGCCGACCGACCCCGTCCTCTCCACGGCGGGCCGCACCGCCTGAGCTTGTTCATCGTCGACCATGATCTGTCAGGCCTGCCGATGGCCTCTGGGGGCTTGGGGCGTTTGCCGGTCTGGCCGACGTCGTAGCGGGTGGCGGCCGTTGGCTTTCCCTCGCGCGCTTCCCGACGACCACAGCACTTGCTGATGCCTGGTCCGGCCGATGACCGCGTCGTAGGTCACCCGGGGTCATCCCCGCGTACGCGAGGGCGCGAAATGTCCACGAGTGGTCTTTCTATGGCCATGACGTGGAAGACATCCGCCTGCTTGAGTTCGAACCGCCAGCCTTTGCCGCCAACTGAACTGCGAGCGTGCCGAGCTCGTACCGGTCCTCCAGGAGGAACTGCACCGTGCGCCCGTTTCGGGAGGGCGAGGCCGTGCGGCGGACCTGGGTGTAGCTGCGATCTCTCGGGTTGGTGTCGGTGGTGGTGAGAGTCGGTCGTGCTGGTCCAGGGGTGGGTGTTACGGGGCTGGTCAGCGGCTGTTTACGGGTGGGCAGGCCGCTGTCATGAGGTGAGAGATTAATGGGTGGGATCGCTGTCGTGGGGCTTTATCGCATGGCAGCTGATGTTGTCTCAGATTCGAGAGTTCTTATGCGCTGAGGTTGGCCCGGTCGGTGTGATCGTGGGGTGGACCAAGAGGTAAGGGCCGGTCGTGGGCCCGTGCTGCCCCGGGGGTTGGTGGTGCGTCGTCTGCTGGAGCGGCAGCAGGCGGGGGAACTGGCCACGCGGCATGTGCGTGCGGTCGCGGAGACGGTGGGTGTCTCGGAGCGTACGGTGTGGCGCTGGCTGGAGCAGGCCAAGACGACCGGGCAGGTGGAGGCGCCGGTCCGGCAGGGGTATGCGGTGTCGGACGAGGTGTGGGCGCTGCTGGGCGAGGTGGGAGGGAATGTCGCTGAGCTGAGACGCCGGCTGGCCGCGGCTGGCGGGGCGTCGGTTCCGTCGGCGTCGACACTGCACCGGGTGATCCGCAGGGACCGCCGGGCGGGCCGGGCGTTGATGGTCGAGCGGGAGCCCGTGGTGGCCGGGCCACGCAGGCCTGATCCGCTCAGCGAGCTCGGCCTGAACGTCGTGGCAGGCCAAGGCACAGGCGGGCAGGTGATCCTGCGGGAGCAGAAGCATCTGGCGCAGGTTCCGGTCCTGGTGCCGGGCGCGCAGGTGGTGCACACGTCTGCTGTGCGGTCGGTGCTGCGGACGGTCGCGCACGCGGCCGCGGTGGGGGCGGTGGTGTGTTTGTACGGCGACGCCGGCCAGGGCAAGACCGTCGCGCTGCAGTACGCCCTGTCCCAGTTGCCGCACCCGGCCAGGGTCCGTCGGGTCCATGTCGGTGTGCATCCGACGGTGCCGGAACTGCGCCGGGTGCTCGCGGATGCCCTTGAGCTGGGCAGGCGTCTGCCGCGCGGGGCGGGGGAGGCCGACCTGATGCTGGTGAACGCGCTACGGCAGCCGCGCGTGCTGGTGCTGGACGAGGCACAGCGTCTTCCGGGGCCGGCGCTGGAGTTTCTGCGCGGGCTGTGGGACCACCCGGACACGGACACGGCACTCGTGCTGGCGGGCGCGGGCAGCGAACGGGCGCTGCGCCGGGTGCCCGCGCTGGCCTCTCGGGTGCTGACCTGGGAGTTGGTGCCTCGTCTTCGCCCGGACGAGGTGGCCACCGTGATGGCGGCCTTCCACCCGCTGTGGGAGGACGTGAGCGAGGACGATGTCGCGTGGGTGGACGAGCATGTGGGCCACGGCAATTTCCGGACCTGGGCGAAGCTCACCTCGCACCTGACCGCCGAGGTCTACGGCAAGAGCCGTGCGGTAGTGGACCGCCGGATGCTGGAGCGGGCCTGCGCACGGCTCATGGGGCCGCTGTGACCGGCGCCTCCGGGACGGGAGAGGCTGGCAGCCACGAGGACGGGCACGCGCGGGGAGGTCTGCCTTCTTCCTCCCTGTCGGCGCTGCGCGGCCCTGCTGTGCGCCGGCTGCTCGCCCTGCGACAGGACCAGAAACTGACGTCCCGCCATGTACGGCTGATGGCGGAGTCGTTGGAGGTGACCGAGCGCACGGTGTGGCGGTGGCTTGCCGCTGCCGAGCGTGACGAGTCCGCGGCTGCGGAGCCCGGGGCGCGGGCCCAGAGCAAAGACCGCTTCTCCGTCACTCCGGAGGTGCGCCGCCTGTTGGCTTTGTGGAAGGGCAACGTCGCGGCGGTCCATCGTGAGCTGATCGCTCGCGCGGCCAAGGGCGAGGGGGAGCCTCCTCCGTCGATCCCGACGCTGCACCGGGCGATCCAGCGGGATCTGACGCCGGGGGAGCGGGCGGGGCTTGCGGGAGGGGAACGTGCGGCACGCAAGCACGATGTGTTCCTGGCCCGGCCGCGCGGCTGGCGCAACCAGGTGTGGGAGACCGACCACGTCCAAGCGGCGGTGCTGGTCGACGTCGAGGGCAAGGCCCGCAGGCCGTGGATCACCTGGTTCACCGACTGCGCGACGAACGCGATCACCGGTGTCGCGGTCACGCCGGGGGATCCGTCGCGGGAGTCGGTACTGGCCGCGCTGCGCTCCGCGGTCTTGCGCGAGGACCCCTACGGCCCGATCGGCGGCCTGCCCGAGAAAGTACGGGTCGACCGCGGTAAGGACTTCCTGTCCCGGACGGTGACCGCAGCGTTTGATCTCCTGGACGTGACGGTGGAGGACCTGCCCGCCTACACCCCCCACCTCAAGGGCACCGTGGAGGGCCTGAACCGTGCGGTGGAGAGTATGTTCCTGGCCGCGCTGCCCGGCTATGCCCGCCAGCCGCGCCCCGGCAAACGGGCTTCCCGCCCGAAGGACGAAGTACTGCTCGGCTTCGAGGACTTCACCGCCCGGCTGCTGGCCTGGACGCTCTGGTGGAACACCGAGCACCGCCCGGCGCCGTTGCGGGGCAAGACTCCGCTCGAGGCGTGGCAGGGGGATCCCACCCCGCTGCGGGACGTGCCCGCGACGGATCTGTGGACGTTCACCCTGGAGGACGCCGGCACCCGCACGCTGACCACCCGCGGCATCCGCTTCAGGAAACGCGACTACGTGGGGCCGTGGATGACCGGCCAGACCGGGATCCAGGTCCGCATCCGCTTCATGCCCCACCACGACCACCGCATCGAGGTGTACCACGCGGCCACTGGCCGCTATCTGGGTCCCGCGGACCTGGCCGACCATGCCACCGAGGAACAGGTCAGCGCCGTACGGCGAGCACGGGCCGCCCGTGCGCGCCGTCTGAAGAAGGACCTGGAGGCTTCCCAGCGCGAGCGCTACGCCGCCGCCATCCAGCCCGAGGCACCTCAGCGGCTCGGCGCGCTGACCACCGCGCAGGCCGAGGCCGAACTCGCCCAGACTGCCGACACCGACCTCGCGCAGCTCGCAATGCCGGACCTCATCCCGCCCGCCGCGCCCCCGGCCGACTGGCGCACCCCTGCTTCCCTGGCCGCGCTGACCACGCCGGGCCCGCGCGTCCCGCACCCGCCCGGCCGTGATGGCGCTTCCGCCCCGTACGGCCGCAACGGGCGGGCCGCACGTCCCACCACCGACGAAGACGGAGACGCCTCGTGACCGCGGCCACCTACCAGTACGTCGACCTGCCCGATGCGTCCGTGGTCACCACCCGCGCCCTGCTCACCGCCCGGGAGAACATCTCCGACACGGTCGCCGCCCGCGCCATGATGTGCATCCACGGCGGCGCCGGCTTCGGCAAGACCCTCGCTGTCAACACCTGCCTGCGCGCACTCGAGCCCGGTGAGGACGTCCGCAAGATCACCTTCCGGGCCCGGCCCACCGCTCGCGCGGTGCGCTACGAACTGTTCACCGCGCTCGACTTGGCCGGCGAACCGCCGCGCCACCCCAGCGAGTTCGACCGCCTGCTGAAAACCGCCCTGGCCGAACGCCCCCGCACCTTCCTGGTGGACGAGGCCCAGTGGCTCAACGGGGAGGCGTTCGAGTACTTCCGCTACCTGTGGGACGAACCCTCAACCCAGCTCGCGATCATCTTCGTCGGTGGGGAGGGCTGCCACACCGTGCTGCGCCGCGAACCGATGCTGTCCTCCCGCATCTTCATCTGGCAGCACTTCACCCGTCTCACCCCCGGCGAGGTCCTGGAGGCCATCCCCTTGTTCCATCCGGTGTGGGCCGACGCCGATCCCGACGACATCGCCTTCGCCGACCAGCACGCCGCACACGGCAATTTCCGCGCTTGGGCCCAGTTGACCGCCCACACCCGCACCGCCCTGACCCGCACCGGCCGCTCCCGTGTCGATCAGGAGCTGCTGCGCTGGGCCTTCAGCCGCCTCGCCTGACCACCACGCCGCCTGCCGTGTCGCCGACACCCGTTGCCGTGGTCATCGACCCGGGCGACGACGCGGTCCACACGCACACCGCCCTGGCCGCCCACCATCCGCCGTCCGGCCGGATCACCCTGCACCCCGGCCCGGGCACCACCAGCGAGACCGGCCTCGCCCACGACCTTCTCGCCGCCCTGGGCAAACCGCCCCTGCTCCCGGGGCGTTTCCCCGCCGGCCGTCAGCCCGCCTGGGAAGCCGCCACCGCCTGGATCACGGCCCTGCCCGTCACCCGGCTGACCGTCCTGCGCGCCCACCGCCTCACCGCCCGCCGCACGATGCGCCTCCTGCAGTTGCGCGCCCTCACCGGCATCCGCCTGACGCTGGTCTGCCACCGCCCCCATCTGCCCGCCGCCCTGCACCAGGCGCTGCGGACGGCCGACTACGCCGTCACCACAGACTTCCAGGCAGCCCGCCGCCACTACTACGGCGCGACTGCTCCCGTACCCCCGCCTGCAGAGGAGCCCGCCCGGTCGCCAGACCGGTGGCTCACCCTGTCCGTGCTGGACCGCCTCGTCTCCTACGACAGCCCCATCCCCTGTACCGCCCCGTGCACACCGCCGCCGATCACCTTCCGGCACCGCCCGCCACCCGCACCCCTCACCGGGCAGACAACCCGGGAAGTCACCCGGCGCCTCTCCACCGTGACCGCCCACCCCCGCCTGGCCACCGCCCTCGCCGCCGCGCTCTTCACCGGCGCCTCCTTCCAGCAGCTTGCCACCGCCCGCCCCGGCGACTACGACGACGCCGCGGCTACCCTGGCCCTGCACGACCGCGCTCGCTACACCGACGGCTGCGCCACCCACCGGGTGCCGCCGTGGGCGCGCGTCTTCCTGAAAGCCGCAGTGTGCTTCGCCCGGCTCGCGCCCGGCCAGGACCAGCACCTGCTGGCCGGCCCCCACGACCGCACCCACCTGCTGCTCGTGGCCGAGGCGGCCAGGATGCGCCCGCCCCAGCCGCCCGTCGGTCAGCGCACCGGCCCTGTCGGCCGCATCCAGTGGGACTGGCGCGAACGAAAGGAAGCCCAGTACTACGACGCGATGCTGACACGGCACCAGACCCCGCCCTCGCCCTGAGCCCGAACCTTGGTACACGGTCAGTCGATGGAGAACTCGGCGAACTCCACATCGGTGAAGGCGATCCCCAGACCGTGGGCACGCAGGCCTCCATCACGGAAGTAGGCATGCCCCAAAGCTCGGGCGAGGATCACCATCTGCTGCTGCTCACCCCCGCCGGCGTCCCGGGCGGCGAACAGCTCGCGGGCCACTTCTCCCGACAGGTACTGGGTGATCAGCCGTACCCGCGGATCGTCGGACGATCCTGCCGGAGCGGCGAATCCGAACCGCGCCCTGGTGTGGAGGACAAAGCCGTCGGCCTCGGCCCGGGCCCGCTGGCGGGCCCGCACCCGGGGCTGCCACCGTGCCCTGACGGCCTCTTCGATCAACCCCACGTGTACAACGCTGGGGCGGCGGCGCACTGCCGGCCGGGCGGTGACCCATCGCTGTACCGTGCGCTGGGAGATTCCCAGGAGGGCAGCCACGTTCTTCGTGGAGCCCTTCTCCGCCCTGAGCAGGAAACGCACAGCGGCGTCACCAGTGGGCACGGGACGGGTCAGCAGCGCTCGCTCAAGCCCCTTGACGATCTCCTCCATGCCTGCCCCCGAGCCGCTCTGCCCGCCGCACAGCGGGCGTCTGCGCCCTCAGGTCTTTCACACCCGCGCGCTGTCTCTGGCTAGTTCCGGCGTACGTGAGACATCCCTGCGGGTCCTCGACTAGAGGACCTGCTCCTATCGCACTGAGCCTGAGCTCGTCTCACTGAACCTGATCGCCGCTCCGTAGCTCGCGCGCCCACGCAGCCGGTCGAGCAGCGTCCATCTTTAAGAAAACCTAGCTAACTTCTACTAGGTTTCTATAGTCTTCTCCTCGTGAACTCCTACAGCGAGGACCTCGCCAGCGTCGAGCGTGAACTCCATGAAGCCGAACTCGAGCGTGACCGACTCGGCGCTCATATCGAGGGGCTCAAGGCCAAGCTGGACGCCTTCAAGAAGCTGAGCGCAGCGGTATCCGAGCCGGGGTCGGCGATCCAAGACCTCACCAAGGCGGATGCCATCGTCAAGATCCTCAGGGTGTCGCCTCAGCCCATGTCTCTCGGTGATATTGCGGACGCTTTGACCGCCGCCGGCAAGCAGGCCAACCGCAACGGCGTCTCTGTCTACATAGACGGTCTGCTTAAGGCTGGCCGCGTCGTCCGCGTTGCACGGAACCAATACCGCGACGCCTGACAGCTTCACTGGGGTGCGCCCATAGTTCGGTGAGATGGGGCACCTGCGACAGCCCGGGCGACGCAACCGTATCTTACGCAGCCCGTACGCATTTGGTACGCGAAATGTGCGCTTCACGCTAGGGTCGGGCAGGAGGTGCTGCATGTCCGAGCTGTTCGACGCGGTCGACGCGCTCATCGCGTCCCGCTCCCCGTTGCCGCCCCCGGCGGAACGCAAGCGGCTGCGCCAGGCGCACGGCCTGACGCTGGATGAGGTGGCCGCCGCACTGCAGGTGCGGCGCGCGACGGTCAGCGGCTGGGAGGCCGGCAAGACCGAGCCACGGCCGCCGGAGCGTGACGCATACGCCCGCATGCTCAAGCAGCTCGCCCAGCTC
Source organism: Streptomyces europaeiscabiei (assembly GCF_036346855.1). Taxonomy (NCBI): domain Bacteria; kingdom Bacillati; phylum Actinomycetota; class Actinomycetes; order Kitasatosporales; family Streptomycetaceae; genus Streptomyces; species Streptomyces europaeiscabiei. The sequence goes on along the minus strand of NZ_CP107841.1, from coordinate 14,143 downwards.
TACCCCGCCAACGGTCCGGTGCCCCCTGTGGACACGGCGATTCCCAAGACGCCTGCCGTCGCGGCCGCTCCTGCGCCATCGGAAGTTGAGCCGGCCCAAGCCCGCACCGCACCTACAGACCCGGCTGCTGAGCCTGCGAACACCGCACTCCGCCCCGCTGCCCCTGCCGCCGTACCGGGCCCGACGGCCACGACCAGGCCGACGCCGCGCCGTCCGGCCGCGAAGAAGGCCGCCCCCGCAGGCACACCGACGTGCGGCGCCGATCGGCGGTTCGAGAACGGTCCGCTCGCGGTCGTCGACGTTGACGTCGACGGTCAGGTGCTGGCGTACTGCGTCGGCGGCCTGGTCCTGGACGTACCGGCCAAGTCGATCCCGGCCCTGGTGGAGTGGACGCTCCGCGAAGGGCGGCTCGGACAGCCGAAGTTGTCCGGGCCGGGCAAGGACGCCGACCCGCTGATCGTGCTGACCGAGGCCGCGTGCGAGCACTACGGCCTGCCCGTCACGCTGACACAGCAGGAGCGTCTGGCCGGCCGGATCCCGGAGGGCCACAAGGTCATCAAGCAGCTGACGCGTGCCAACTGGCAGCTGACCAAGCGCGGCTTCGGGCCGTGGGCGAGGATCTACCGCCCCGCGCAGGGTTCGGAGCGATCCTGCGTGCAGCTGTGCATTCCGTCGTGGGACGCGCTCGACATCCGGCACTGGGCCAACGCGGGGCAGCTGCCGCCGGCGGATCTGGCCCGGCTGCTGGGCACGTATGCGGCCCGGGTGATGACGCCGCGCGGATCGACCGCCGTGACCGGCCTGGAGCTGATGACCGCGCTGCACCCGCCGACCCGCGCATCCGAGCCCGATGCCGACGGCAAGCGGCACTCCGAACACAACCCCGGCTCACTGGGGAAGGGTCCGGTGGACTGCGCGCCGGGCGAGGCCCCCGACGGGCACCCGCTGCTGAAAGACCTTCCGCGCTTCCACCACCGCACCCCGGCGGAGGTCCTGGTGGAGGAGGCGTACGACTGGGCGCGCCCGCTCACCGACGCCGAATGCCTTCGCCCCCATCTGGTGGGCATCGACGTGAACATGGCCTTCGCCGCCGGCGCCAACGGCCTCACGGTCGGCCTAGGCGCGCCGACGCACGTCAAGAACCCCGTCTTCGACGCGAAACTGCCCGGTTCCTGGCTGGTCGACCTGAGCCACGTCGACCTGTCCCGCGTGAAGCTCGGCAAGGAGTGGACGGACCTGGACGGCGAGCTGCTGCCCAGTCCGTTCACACCGAAAGGCGAGCGCCCGGCAGGACCGGCCTGGTACGCCACGCCGACCGTGGCGTACGCGGTGGAGCTCGGCTACGACGTCGCGCCGGTCGAGGCGTACGTCCGTCACGACAACGGCCGCTACCTGGACGGCTGGTACAACCGGCTGCGTGACGCCTACCTCGCCACGATGGCCGACCTCGGCGTGCACGCGGACATGCCGCCAGCCGACTTCCTCGCGGCGATGGACGGCTACCGGCAGCGTGACCCTCAGCTGGCGATCGTGGTGTCCGCGATCAAGGCGACCGTGAAGGGCGGCATCGGCAAGCTGCGCGAGCGCCCGCGCGGGGAGGGCTGGAAGCCCGGGCAGCCGTGGCGGGCCCTTGCCCGGCCCACCTGGCGCCCGGACATCCGCGCCGCCGTCATCTCCCGCACGCGGATCAACATGCACCGCAAGATCGTCAAGCACGCCGCCTTCACCGGGCAGTACCCGGTCGCGGTCCTCTCGGACTGCGCCGTCTACGCCTCCGACGGGCCCTCCCCGCTGGACTTCCTGCCCTACCGGGACGGCAAGCCGCTGCCGGGCGGCTTCAAGCTCGGCGTGAACCCCGGGCTGGTGAAGCACGAGGGCACCCAGAGCGTGCTGTGGGGCGAGGGGGTGCGCGAGCAGTTCAACGCTCCGGAGCTCAACCTCGCCCGGTACATCAAGGACGGCACCGTTACCGTTCAGGACACCGGGGAGTAGACCGCGATGAGCATGTTCGGGGACGGCCTGGACGCCGCGGTGCAGAAGGCGTTCACCCGCCCGGTGCCCAAGAGCGCGCCCGCGCAGATGCGGTACCTGGTCAAACAGCTCAAGGGCACCAAGGCGGTCGCCCAGATGCTGCGGATCTCGCAGCGCACGGTCGAGCGGTACGTGAAGGACCAGATCAAGAAGCCCCGCCCGGACCTCGCAGCCCGCCTGGAGCGGGAGGTGAAGAAGCGGTGGCAGCCGCAGATCCGTGCCCAGGCGCGGCAGAAGGCGGCGACCACCGGCGGCATCGTCATCGACACCCGCGCCCGGATCGGCTACACCGCGCCGATCGGGACGACGGACGAAGACCGGCTGCGGCACCTGACGGTCGCGCTGCCTCCCCAGTACGCCGCCCGCCTCTTCGACGCCCAGGAGCAGGGCGCCACCGACCAGCAGCTCCAGCAGATCGCCGCCGAAGCCCTCAAGGAGGTGTACTTCCAGGACAGCGGCCGCCGCGCAGGCCAGCTGGAGGAGGTCCGCCTCACCGGCATTGAACACCTCGAGTTCGACCTGTAGAGAACGGCCGTGACGAGGCGAGCCCCGGGCCGTCGGCCTGTAGCTCGCTCACGCAGCGGCGACTTGCTGCAGTAGTTACGGCGCCTTCACAAAGCGGCGTCACCGAAAGAGGGCGGCGTTGTCGGTGGGCCCCGGTACTCTGGACGACAGCATTCGGCTCCATGCCGTGAGTCTTCCTGAACCCCCAGTGGCCCATCCGGGTCGGGGGCGTCCGCAATGACCGTCTGGTCACGCGATCCCCGGATCGCGACACGATCTTCGGATCGTGACGACCACCGCGTCGCGGCAGAGGGCCGACGAGCGGACGGGTTCAGCGCTCATATCGCGTATGCGTGCGGCAGCTGAGACTGATGACCCCCGAGAAAGTGCGGGTGTCCGGGCGCCTTCGTGCTCTGCCCGGACCAGCCGGCCCAGGCAGCCGCGTACCCCCATCTCGGGAGGCAGCCATGAATCCTGACATCATCGAGGACTACGAGTCCGACGAGGACCACCCCCAGAGCAATCCGTTCCCGGGCGCCGACAAGGTCACGTGGACGCGCACCTTCTCCGTCGCGCTGCACGAGACCACCGGGCTCCCCCTGGAAATCACCGACGGTCTCGCCCCCTACATCGTCCACCCCAAGGACTACCTCCTCAGGCAGCGCGGCGAAGACGGTGCCGAGTACCGGATCAAGCCCGGAGTGATCAACCGCGACCCGAGCACCGGCCTCGACATCATGGAGGTCACCGTCCATGGGTTCGCCGGCACTCCCGGCGAGTACAACGAGCGCATCCGCCGCTTCTTCCACTCTCCCGCGCGCCACAACCCTGACCCGGCCCGCATGCTTCCGCGTCTGGTCACCGGCCGACACGAGGGCGCGCTGCCGGCGGCATTCCTGACGACCGCGGCCCCGGTGGACAGCCAGACGCTGAGCGGGCTGATCGGCACCATGACCGATGCCCTCGACCAGGCTGATGGGGACCGCGGCTACAAGCTGATCGACGACATGCAGGTCTACGGGCAGAACGAGACCACCCTGCACGCCCTGCTGCTGCGTCAGGTCCGGGAACCGGTCAAGGAACTGGACGGTGGCATCACTGCCCAGGTGCGCCGGGTTCTCGACGCGACCGCCGTCAAGGGCGCGAACCGGAGCCGGGCCCGCCTCGCGCTTCACGGCCTGGTGCCGAAGGACATCATCTTCGGCATCGATCGCGGTCTCCTCGGACTCGACGGTGTCGACGGCGTTCCCGCGAAGGTGGCCGACCCCGCGGTGTGGGTGCCGGCGTTCGCGGAGAGGCTGCGCGTCGCCTTCGACGACGAGCGGCACTCCCTCCATGGCCAGGCGAAGCAGGCCGCCATGGTCGCCACGGTCAGGATGCAGATCATCGTGGGGACCTCCGCCCCGGAGGACTTCCACAACGTCGTCTTCGACCCGAATCGGGCCGACCACCGGCGCCCGCCCCTGGGCTACACCCTGGTCGAGAAGGCGGCCTCCGACCTGCGTGCCGTTCTGCGGGATGCGAAGCAGCGCGGATGGATCAGCGAGGAGGAGCGTGCCTGGCTCGCCGGGGAGGGTCCCGATCCCGAGCACCGTCCCGGCGAAGGCATCGTCACTGCCCGCGACCGGCGCGACCGCGCCCTGTACGCCGTCGTCTTCCCCAAGGACCCCGCCCGGGCCAGGGCCCTGCGCCGGGTGCTGGGCGAGCCGGCCCGCTACGCCACGAGCAAGGACCACGTCTGGCACCGCCTGCGCATGGTCTCCTCGGTGATCGGCGAGGGATACAGCTTCCGCTGGAATCCTCGCGTCCTGGACGGCCTGCTGAGCAGCACCTTCATCAAGTCCCAGGGGCACCTCGCCGAGGAACCCGCGTGGGACAAGGTGATCGGCGCCGTCAGTACGGCCGGTCAGCCGCTCGATCTCGATGCGCTCGACCGCTTCCTGACGACCCGCGGCATCCACTGGCTCGCCGAGTGCAAGATCATCGAGGCGGACCGTGGGTCGATCGGTGCACAGAGCGGCAGCGGGGAGCTCGAGGACGGCGAAACCGTCGCTGACAAGAAGATCCGCCGGAGCACGATCAACGCCCGCAAGGCCATGCTCAGCCAGCCCCGCCGGACGGTCGGGCTGATGAACGAGCTCGCCAGGGCAACGGCCAAGAACACCACGCCCCGGCAGGTGGACCCCGAAGGCCTTCCTATCGAAGACACCAAGGCGGACAAGTCCTGGTTCGATACGGTCTTCCCGAAGGCCCAGACCAAGCGCCCGCCGACGTTCACGCCCCGGGGCAGCAGCACCGATGGGACGACCCCGCAGCCTCCGGACCCCACCCCCCTGGAGATCTTTAACGACACCCGTGGCCGCTTCTACGACGCAGTCACCGGCGATCTGCCCGCGGCCCTGGTCGAGGTGCTCAAGACAGCGCGGTCCCTTCTGTCCGACGCGCAGGGGGCCGGTCAGCGGCCTCTGCACGGAGCCGTGGAGCAGGAAATCGCCGCTCTTCTCCGCGCTCTGTCCGTGGTGCACTCCGACGTGGGCATGCTGAAGTCGGCCATCATCGACATGCAGTACGGCAACCCGACCATCGAGGAGTCCGCGTCGGAGAAGTTCCTCACGGAGGCCAGCGACTCCGACGAGGACGACGACCTGGCGGAGTTCGAGGAGGAGTTCACGGAGGAGGGTGACGCCCTGTGAGCGGAGCCCTGCCGACCGGCCCGGTCCTGACCGACGGCCGCCTGGGTGCCCTGCCCCGAGCAGCCGGCCGGTACCTCGACGAGGTTCTCTTCCGGCCCGTGCGCTGGGCCGAGCGGTGGCGGTACGAGGAACTGGACATCACCACCGCGATCTACCTGATCTCAGACACGGAGCACCGTCTCCGCTGGCTGGGGCAGGCCAACCGTGCGGACGGCCTGCTCGGACGGCTGGACAGGCACGACAACAATCCGGCGAAACGCAGGGTCTTCGCCCGGATCCGCGTCCTGAGGCTCACCGATCACACGCCGCCGGAGGCCGTGGACGCGATCGAGGGCCGGTGCGCTGACCTCCTGCGGATCCGGGATGTGATGCGGCCGCGGAGGTGGCCGCCTGCCGACGACTGGTTCGTACTCACCTCCTGACGCGTGTGCGGTAAGACGCCCCCAGTGATGCTGTGGGGCGTCTTACCTGGTGCTCGGTGCACACCGACTCCCGGCCGTGGGCGTGATGCAGACGCAGCCGGGAGTTCGGGGCATCCCGACCGTGTGCATCGGCGAGCCCTGTGGTAGCCCGCGACACAGCGGTGGGCTCGTGGGGGAAGTGGTAACGGAGAAGAGGTCCCAGGCGGAACGGGAATGGGTTGTCAGAGGTGTGCGGCATCATCGGCAGATGGCCGCCACACAAGCCCCGCCGACGTACCTGGAACGCCTCCGCTCCGACCTGGACCTGATCGAAGCGGATTTCCTCAAGGCTCTCGCGGACTCGCAGATCCGGAACATCGACCCGAACCGCCCATCCGGCGGCATCTTGTACGTCGGTGCCGCGAAGTGGGGCTGGGTACCCAGTGGCCCCGAGCTCGAGACGCGAAGGATGGAACTGCTGGGGCGCGTACGGGAGTGGGAGCCGTTGTTCCGGCTGCTGTTCCCGCACCCGACCCCGGAGGTCACCAAGCGCCTCGACGGGACCCTCGGCCTGTTGCAGCGCTGGCTTGTACGCCCCCGGGACACCACCGTGCCGGCCAGCATCGACAAGGCCGTCGACAAGGTCAATGCGGCCGCAGCCACGCTCCGGAAGCTGGGCGAGCTCCTGCCGGATGACGCCTGGGCGGTGCGTGTAGCGGTCGACACGAACGTGCTGCTCGATGACCCCGACGTGGCGGTCTACACGCCGCTGCTCGGGAATCGGTACATGGTCCACCTGCTGCCCGTTGTCCTGCGGGAGTTGGACGACCACAAGCTCGCCGGCCGCAACCCCGACATCCGCGACGCGGCGAAGAAGGCCGACCGCCGACTGAAAGGGCTTCGGACCAACGGCGACGTTCTGCGCGGCGTACGAGTGGCCGGCGATGTGCACGCCCTCTTCGAGCACATCGAACCCAAGGGCGACGGACTGCCCAACTGGCTCGACCTCGACGTGCCCGACGACCGCTTCGTGGCCTCCACCCTGCTGCTGCAGTCCCGGCACCCCGGCTCCGCCGTCTACGTGGCCACCAGGGACATCAACCTTCAGACGAAACTCGCCGCCGTCGGACTGCCCTTCATCAAAAAGCCATGAGCACCAGCAAGCCCGTCGTACCGAGCAAGGGAGCACCCTGTGTCCGCCGACTTCTCCACCCTGCACGAACCGCTCGTGGAGTGGGTCTACGACCGCACGAGAACTGATCCGCTGGGCGGAGTGCCGATCACCGAGTTCGGGCAGTCGCATGGCCTCACCGAGAACCAGACCTACCGGCTCCTGCAGTTCTGCAAGGTCCAACGGCTCCTGGGCGACCGTGACACCACCCACGACGGCCCGGAAGCCAACCTGACCCCGCGCGGCCTTGAATGGATGGAGGAGCGCAGGCGCCGGCGCGCCGACCCGGCCGCGCGGGCCGCCGCCGCACGCAAGGGCCTGCTGGTCTGGCTGTGGCATCGCAAACACGACGACATCCTGCTGCCTGCCGTCGCGGACGTGCTGAACGATCCGCTGTCCCTCTTCGAGGGCGAACGCCTCACCGACAGGGACATCGACCGGGCCTCCGCCTACCTGAGCGCCAAGGGCCTGATCAAGGGGGACCGGAACGGGAGCTCGGACGGGCCCGTGCAAGCCGAGATCACCGCCGAAGGAGAAGACTGCGTGGACAACTACCAGGGTGACATCGGCGCGTACGAACGCCGCAACACCAGTGGGAACACCACTTTCCACATCGGGCAGAACACGGGCAACATCGCCGCGAACAGCCGCGACTTCACGCTGAACGCGACCACGAACAGCGGCGTCGACCTCGCCCAGGTCGTCATGGCCGCCCGCGCACTCCGCCAGGCCGTGCCGATTCTGGGGCTGCCCGAAGACGATGCCGCTGAGATCACCCAACTGGCGACGCGCATGGAAGAGGAAGCCACCAGCGTTAGCCCCGATCCAAGCCGTCTCCAGCGGTGGGGTGCCCAGACGCTGGCCGTCCTGTCGCCCGTTGCCAGTGGTGCGCTGGGCAGCGTTCTCGCCGCCTACCTCGGAGTCGTGCTGCCTGGACTGCCGACAGGGGGCTGACGCGCCAGGACGGAGCTCCATCTGTGTCGGATCGCCCGCGCGAGCAGATGTGACTCATCGTGGAGGCGCACAGCCGCTCACGCCCCGAACGTGCCCGGTCAATCTGCGCCGTGATGACGTCCACGCCTCCGCCTTCGCCGACGAACGTGTTGGACTGGTGGCGTCCCGTACGCAACTCCCCGGGGAGGGACCATGGGCGAGGCCGCCACGGCCGTGTCCGACGAAGCGTTCTCCGCACTTGCCGAGAACCTGGGCCACATCCTTTGAGACCCGCGCGCTGCTGTGCGTCATCGCGCCGAAGGACGTCCAGGGTGCGGCCGTGGTGGAGGCTTCCCTCAGCCGCTGCGACGGGGCCGACTCCGTCGTGGTCACGACCGCCGCGCCGGGCAACCTCGCGGCGCTCCTGGACGCGTTCCACGCCGCCCTGCACCTCGGTGTCCGGCCGCGACGGCTGGCCGACGCACAGCGGGCTGTCGAGAACGAACTCGGCCGCCGCTCCTGGCCGGTGGTGGTTGTACGCGATGCCCATCTGCTGCGGACCGAGGCCCTTCAGTACATCTACGGGCTGTGGAGCCTGTTCCAGGACCGTGAACGCCGCATGCCTGTCGTCCTGGTGGGACCCGAGCGGATCCGGTCCGTGCTGCGCCGGCCGTCACTCGCCAGCCTGGAGAGCTGCATCTTCATCTGGCACCGACTCACGCCTCCACCCTGAAGGCGCGAGACCCCGACCCCTGGACTTCTGCGTACGGCGCCACGGCCGTGCAGTGATCAGTTCAACCGGGCGAGGGTGGCAGCCCGTCATCTCCCCGCCCAGCACGTGACCAGCCGACTACGGCCGCACAGAGGCTCAACCGACCGTGCCGACAGGGCGCACAGGAGGCCACTGCGTACGCAGACATCGACCGGCAGCCGCTCGAGTAACAGGTGCCTGATCTATAGCCTCGGTGATCTTGAGGTGGCTTCTTCTCGGACTAGCGCGGCGAGGGAGCTGTTCGGGCGGGTGTACACGTATTCGCGGGCGGCTTTGATCTGCAGCACGTTCATCTTGTCGACCGCGGACTTGGCGAGGCGGCCGTAAAGGGGAGTCGGCCTCAGAGCCAGCATGTGGTGGGGGCCGATAGGGAGGACGGTGATGTGCGAGTCGAGAAGGGCCATGCCGTGGGAGAGGCTGTCGCCTTCCTTGCGTACGGTCAGAGCAGGGTTGTCGCCGATCAGGAATTCACCCTCTTCGGGCTCCAGGATCGCCAGGGCATACTGAGCCATGAGCTGGCGGGCTTGGTCGAAGGAGGCCTCAATGCGCACGCGAAGCAGTGATCCGTCGTGGAACTGGTCAAGCATCGGGCTGAATATCTCGTCGGCGATGGCAGCCAAGTCCTCCGGTCCGGCCGCGGGCCGCCCTGTGTGCTGCAAGTAGGCAGCTTCCAGTTGGCCAGCACGCTCGGTGAGGAGCCACTCCCGTTGCCGCGGCAAGAAGTCGGTGAAAACGCGGTTGAAGGCCTCGCGGTAGTGGTGGGACCGGATGTAGTGCAATGCGATCAGGTCACGCAGAATCCCGGCGGTACGCGGCTCTCCAAGTGCGGTCCCCGCTTTGACCGAGGCGAGGGCGTCGCGTAGCTCTTGCTCGACCAGGTTCCACTTGGTCTCCAGCGACGTGGAAGCCCACGGCACGAAGTTCTCGACCTTTCCGATGCCCCGAGGCGGCCGGGTGTTGAGTCGGCGCTCCGGGTGTTGCAGATCGTAGGGTTGCACGTGCTCAACGGTGGTGTGCTTCACGGCGGCGGCCCATTCACGCAACAGCACCTTCGAAACGACGTGCTGGCCCGTCACGTTCTCGTTCGCCTGGGGAGTGAGTTCGGCGATCCGTTCCGGATCTCTGCTTCCGGGCCCGGTGATTTTGACGTTCACGGGATCTATGGTCGCGAACCGGGAAGGACCGCGCTTGGGTTTTCCGCTGTCCGCCGATCGCTCACGGGCTGGGACGCGTAGGTGCGGCGGCTATCTGCCAGCCGACAGCACGAGACCCCAGGCCTCTCGAAGAGAGGGTCCGGGGTCTGGCGTGGTGGGGCGGGAGCAGGCAGAGCCTTCTCAGTAGTCGTCCCGTTCGGAGGGCGGTCCGTACTGCTCGATGAGGTCGCAGGTGCAGGTGCCGCCCGCGTACAGCATCTTGTCGCACTCGTCATGGTGGTCCCGCTCCAGCAGCGGCTTCGCCGGAACGGGCCGCGAGCTGACTGCGGCGGGCCGGGCCGGGGCAGTCTGGTCGGCAGTGCGGAACTCGATGTCCACGACAGCGGAGGCGATTTCGTCCTTGCGTCACTTCTCGGGGGAGTTGTGGTTCACCAGACCGCCCGCGTAGGCCATGCGCAGCAGTTCGGCTTTGGTGTGCTTGCGCATCAGCTTGTTCTTGCGCGACATCCGCGCCCTGCCCCGCGCCGCCTGGCGCTCTTCCTCCGTCACGGTGTCGCCCTGGTCGTGCTCCTTCTGCGCCTGCGCGTCCGACGGCGTGGGCTGGACGGGACCGTCGTCGACCGATGCCGGGCTGGACGGGGCCGGCACCGCTGCCTTCGCCCAGGGCACGCCCAAGGCGGCGAGGGCGGCCTGCTGTTCGGAGGTGAGCTTGTCCCACCTGGCACGGGTGTTCGAGTTCCATACGCCCAGTTTCACGATCACCGGTTCCGTCTCGCCGTCGACCATGATCTGCTCGCTGTGCCCGCGCGGCGTGGGCTTGTCCGCGCCTTCCCGTTCGACCCACTGCGCGAGGGCCGCCAGCCCTCGCTGGAACGCCTGTTCCGCCTTGCTCGGACCCTTCGCCGTACGCGTGGCCGCCGGGGCGGGAGACGGCGCTTCAAGTGGCTGTACGCCCAGCTGGGACAGCCGCTCCTGCTGCTCGGTGGACAGCTGCGCCCAGGTGCCCGGCTGGGTCTGCCGCTGGAGCCACCGTCCGAGGTCGTCGCCGTCCATGAGTACGCCGGGTGCGATGTCGGGCAGGTGGCCGTCGGCGTCGACGAGGTCGGCGAGGATGCGGTAGTGGCGTTGCCAGTCGAGCGGCCAGGGGCAGTTCCAGTCCGGGTCGACCGCCGCCAGCTGCTTGGCGCGCTCCGCCGCCCGCTCAGCGTCCTTCCCGAGACCGCCCTTCCGCCTGAGATTGGCGACATGCTGCCCGACCGGCACCATCGCTTCGCCCTCGCCCCACATCTGGTCCTGACGCGGAGCAAGGTGCCCGGTGGACCGCCGGTACGACCGCAGCGCGGCGAGCTTGGTCTCCCAGGCTTCCTCGCCCGGCTCCCACACCATCCCGGCCTCGGGAGCGTCCAGGAGCTCCTTGCGCCGCGGTTCCAGTTCCCCGGCCCGTAGTGCCTTTCGCTGGTGGTGCACCCACCTGCCCAGGGGAAAGTCCTTCGTGACGCCCACCGTCGTCTCGGTGTCGTAGGGGACGGCGTAGAGGCCGGTGATGTGGTTCTCCTTCCGCCAGCGGATGAGGGCTTGGTATCCCTCGAGCCACACCAGCGAGTCCGGCCGGTAGACGCGGGTGCGCAGGAAAGTGGCGATCGTGGCCGCGTCGCGGGGAGTGGAGAAGTGGAGCAGGGCGGATTCGGCGGCGGCCTGGGTGTCGTCGTGCTCCTGGTCCTCGCCGTCGCCCTCGCCGTCCGCGCCGACGATCCGGCCCTCCTCATCGCGCTGCACGTGGATCTTGCGGGCGTGCTTGCCCCGGCTGAGGGCGCGGGAGGCGAGCTGCTCGACAAGTCGTTCATCATGACTGCGGAGCCCTTGCAAAACGGCTACAAGGGGGCGAAAACTGGCGCTGGCGACCATGTCGGTGGGGTCCTCGTTCGGCTCCAGGAAGATCGGCACGATGATCCTGGCAATCTTCGTGCTGCCGTCGCGGTTCAACCTCAGCGCGCGGCCGATGTTCTGCACGATCTCCACCTGCGAGCCGCGGGTGTCGGCGAAGCAGATGGCCTCGACTCCCCGTTCGCCGGTGATGTCGACGCCTTCTCCGAGCACGCGAACGCTGGCGAGGAAGGCGCGGTGGACCCGGCGCCCGGTGGCGTCGATGCCGTTGGCGAACTGCCGCAGCACCTCGCGGCGTTCGGCTACGAGGTGGTCGCCGCACAGCCACGCCGACCAGACGCGGTCCGGGGGTACGTGGCGGCTGGCCTCGAGTTCGTAGAACTCCGCGTCGATCGAGGACTTCGGCAGCCGGTCGGCGGCGGCCAGGTCGTCGTCAGAGGTGTCGTTCATGTACAGCTCGGCCGCCGTCTCGGGCAGCTTCTCCGCGAACGCGGCGGCCTCCTCCACCTTCTGGTGGAACGTCATGACGGTCTTGAGGTTCCACTTCGCCGCGTGCTCCAGGAGCGCGGTTTGCAGGAGCGCCAGGCGCCGGCCGCGCCGGGCTTCCTCGGACTCCCCGACGACGGGGGAGGGGTCGCGGATCTCCAGGACGTCGATCTCGAACCCGGCGAGAATCTCGCGATCGATCGCCTCCGAGAGTCCGAGCTCTGCGAGCCACGTGCCGTAGGTGCCGTCCGGGTCGTCGGCCATGGTCGCGATCTCCGCCTCCTGGCCGTCCGCGCCCTTCTGTGGGCGGGCGGCGGCGAGGATGCGCGGCGTGGCGGTCAGGTAGAGCCGGAAGGCGGCGGGGATGCGGGCGTTGTCGTGGATGGCAGCCCAAGGCCGCCCGAGATCACCGGCGGTGCCGTGGGCCTCATCCACGATGGCGAGGTCGAAGCCGGTCATGCGCTGGCCGTACAGGCGGTCTCCGCCTGTCAGAGCGGCCTCCAGCGGCCCGCGAACCTTGCGCTGGCCCTCGGGTGCGTCGATGTCCTCGCGGTCCACGAGCGAGGCGTACGTGGCGAACACGACCACCGGCCCGGACCCGGCCCACAGGGCCAGCTGGATCGGGTTGGTGGTGGTCCGCACGCCCAGCTCCTTCAGCACCGGGTCGTTCTCCAGCGAGCACACCGCGACCATCGGGGCCCGGTGACCGACCAGACTCCACGCCTGGGCGGTCTGCGCGAGCAGGTCCAGGGTGGGCACGGTGACGAGGATCCGGCCGTCCGCGAACGACTCCAGCGCGCACGCTGCGGCCGTGATCGTCTTGCCCGAGCCGGTCGCTGACACGATCGTGCCCCGGGCGCCCTGCGGGGGCACAGATGACCTTGAAGGGAATCCCACCCACCTACGGAAAGCAGACCTCTGGTCAACCTGGTGTTCCCGAAGCTGAATACCCGGCATTTAGCAATCCTCCCCCTGACTCGTTTTCTGACCGTTTCGGGAAATCACCGGGACGGCGTGAAGGGCGGGACTGAAACCGTACCGTCCTCGGTGACCACGACTCGCTCGGCGAGCTGCGCCAGGACCTGGGCAGGCATGAGCCCGGCCCGATCGGCCGCCGCGCGGATCAGCCGGCCGGGTGCGGCAGACAGCCACAGCTCCGCCCGCAGGTCATCCGCCTCCTCCCGCCGCCGCGCCTCGAAGGCGGCCTGGGCAGCGAGAGCGCCGTCGCGCTGCTCCTCGCGCTCCTGAGCCCATTTGGAGCCTGGAGTGTCCCGCTCCGCCTTGTACGCTCCCCAACCGGCCTGAGCCATCAAGTCCCTGACGCGCCGCCACTCCACATGCTTGGCAGCCCACACGGAAGCCAGTCGCTCCGGATCCATCTCGAACTCGGAGAAGGAATCGCCCCGCCTCAACTGCTCCGCTGTCTCGCGCTCGCGGGCAGCAGCCTCCGTGACCTTCTCCGCAACGGCGGCCATGTCGAGACCGTTTGCCTGGCGCCTAACTTGTTCCCGTGCCGCATCCTGAGCGCACCACATACGGTTTCCCTTTCCTTTTTGCCGAGTATCGGATTCCGCCCGTGTGATGGTTGGCGGGTGTCCTGTGTTTCCGCCAACGGTACATGCTGCATCAACCTGATGCAGCCACCACACTGGAACCCACGCGAACGAGCGACCCCCACCCCTCGTAGCCAGCCTGGCCCGCGTCAGCGGGCCCCAGGGTTCTGGAGGCGCAGCCGGAAGAACCGTCAGGCGGGGGAGCGTAGCGGACCCGCCCCGGGAGTCCGCAGGACTCCCCAACTCCCCAACCACACACCCGACTAGCCGCACCTGACATGCCCTCAGCCAGGGGCGCGCACCGCACGCCGTGCCGACCGCGCAGCGGCCGGCCCCACCCGATCCCGGAGCACAGCGAAGGGATCCGCCCACGCATCGCGTGGGCAGCGGGAGCGCAGCGACCGCCCTCCTTGCACATCGCGCAGCGATGTGACCCAACTCGATTGCGCAGCAATTGAGTTGCTGCGATGGGCGCAGCCCATCGCCAGCGCTTCCGCGGAGCGAAGCGCAACACCGTGCGCAGCACGGGTGTTCGCTTGCACATCGCGCAGCGATGTGGTA